>CAVXNX010000023.1:0-444099 GCA_963763215.1 uncultured Bacteroidales bacterium | reverse complement strand
GTAATCTCGGTTGAGTCGCAGACGATCGTATCGGGGACGCTGACTGTAAATCTCGGCGTGGGGTTCACGTAGATGGTGATACTCGTATCGATACCGTGATCGCAGTCGCCGAAATTCGTGCCTGACCGGTCATCGCGGATCTGGTAGGACAGGTGGTAGGTTACCGTTTGAACCTGGCTTGTGGTGTTGATCAATTGATCAGTAATGTCATGGTCAATGGCGTATTCGCCGTTCGTTTCAATGCCAGTGATTCCTCCAGTCTGCGTAGTCGTCAGTTCATAAACCTTTGCTCCTTCTACCGCTCCCAACCCGTCTACTACATCAAGTGTGATCTCCGTTGAGTCGCAGACGATCGTATCCGGGACGCTGACTGTAAATCGCGGTGTGGGGTTCACGTAGATCGTGATACTCGTATCGATACCGTGATCGCAGTAGCCGAAGTTCGTGCCCGACCGGTCATCACGGATCTGGCAGGACAGGTGGTAGGTCACCGTCTGAACCTGGCTTGTGGTGTTGATCAGCTGATCGGTAATATCATGGTCAATGCCATATTCGTTGTCTGGCTCAATGCCGGTTATTCCTCCTGACTGCGAAGTCGTCAGTTCATAAACCTTTGCTCCTTCGACCCCTCCCAATCCGTCTACCACATCCAGTGTAATCTCCGTTGAGTCGCAGACGATCGTATCGGGAACGCTGACTGTAAATCGCGGTGTGGGATTGACGTAGATCGTGATACTTGTATCGACCCCGTGATCGCAGTAGCCGAAGTTCGTACCTGACCTGTCATCGCGGATCTGGTAGGACAGGTGATAGGTTACCGTCTGGACCTGGTTTGTGGTGTTGATCAGCTGATCGGTGATGTCATGTTCAATGCCATATTGGTTGTCTGGCTCAATGCCGGTTATTCCTCCTGACTGCGAAGTCGTCAGTTCATAAACCTTTGCTCCTTCAACCGCTCCCAATCCGTCTATCACATCCAGTGTAATCTCCGTTGAGTCGCAGACGATCGTATCGGGGACGCTGACTGTAAATCGCGGTGTGGGGTTCACGTAGATGGTGATACTCGTATCGATCCCATGATCGCAGTAGCCGAAGTTCGTGCCCGACCGGTCATCGCGGATCTGGTAGGTCAGGTGGTAGGTTACCGTCTGAACCTGGCTTGTGGTGTTGATCAGCTGATCGGTGATGTCATGGTCAATGCCATATTCGTTGTCTGGCTCGATGCCGGTAATACCACCGGAGGTTGTGGTGGAAAGTTCATAAACCTTCGCCCCTTCAACCCCTCCCAACCCGTCTACCACATCAAGTGTGATCTCCGTTGAGTCGCAGACGATCGTATCCGGGACACTGACTGTAAATCGCGGTGTGGGGTTCACGTAGATCGTGATACTCGTATCGATTCCGTGATCGCAGTAGCCAAAGTTCGTGCCCGACCTGTCATCACGGATCTGGTAGGACAGGTGGTAGGTTACCGTTTGAACCTGGTTTGTGGTGTTGATCAGCTGATCGGTGATATCATGGTCAATGCCATATTCGTTGTCTGGCTCAATGCCGGTAATACCACCGGAGGTTGTGGTGGAAAGTTCATAGACCTTCGCTCCTTCGACCGCTCCCAATCCGTCTACCACATCCAGTGTGATCTCCGTCGAATCGCACACGATCGTATCGGGGACGCTGACTGTAAATCGCGGTGTCGGGTTGACATAGATGGTGATACTCGTATCGATCCCGTGATCGCAGTAGCCGAAATTCATCCCTGACCGGTCATCGCGTATCTGGTAGGACAGGTGGTAGGTTACCGTCTGGACCTGGCTTGTGGTGTTGATCAGCTGATCGGTAATATCATGGTCAATGCCATATTCGTTGTCTGGCTCAATGCCGGTTATTCCTCCTGACTGCGAAGTCGTCAGTTCATAAACCTTTGCTCCTTCAACCGCTCCCAACCCGTCAACCACATCCAGTGTAATCTCCGTCGAGTCGCAGACGATCGTATCGGGGACGCTGACCGTAAAGCGCGGCGTCGGATTGACGTAGATCGTGATTGAGGTGTCGATCCCGTGATCGCAGTAGCCGAAATTCGTGCCCGACCGGTCATCGCGGATCTGGTAGGACAGATGGTAGGTCGCCGTCTGGACCTGGCTTGTCGTGTTGATCAGCTGATCGGTGATGTCATGGTCAATGCCATATTCGTTGTCTGGCTCAATGCCGGTTATTCCTCCTGACTGCGAAGTCGTCAGTTCATAGACCTTCGCTCCTTCAACCCCTCCCAACCCGTCAACTACATCCAGTGTAATCTCCGTTGAGTCGCAGACGATCGTATCCGGGACACTGACTGTGAATCGTGGTGTGGGGTTCACGTAGATGGTGATACTCGTATCGACCCCGTGATCGCAGTAGCCGAAGTTCGTGCCCGACCTGTCATCGCGGATCTGGTAGGACAGGTGGTAGGTCACTGTCTGAACCTGGCTTGTCGTGTTGATCAGCTGATCGGTGATGTCATGGTCAATGCCATATTCGTTGTCTGGCTCAATGCCGGTTATTCCTCCTGACTGCGAAGTCGTCAGTTCATAGACCTTCGCTCCTTCAACCGCTCCCAACCCGTCAACCACATCCAGAGTAATCTCGGTTGAGTCGCAGACGATCGTATCGGGGACGCTGACTGTAAATCTCGGCGTGGGGTTCACGTAGATGGTGATACTCGTATCGATCCCGTGATCGCAGTCGCCGAAATTCGTGCCTGACCGGTCATCGCGGATCTGGTAGGACAGGTGGTAGGTCACCGTTTGAACCTGGCTTGTGGTGTTGATCAGCTGATCGGTGATGTCATGGTCAATGCCATATTCGTTGTCTGGCTCAATGCCGGTTATTCCTCCTGACTGCGAAGTCGTCAGCTCATAGACCTTCGCCCCTTCAACCCCTCCCAATCCGTCTACCACATCCAGTGTGATCTCCGTTGAGTCGCAGACGATCGTATCGGGAACGCTGACCGTAAATCGTGGTGTGGGATTGACGTAGATCGTGATACTTGTATCGATCCCATGATCGCAGTAGCCGAAGTTCATCCCTGACCTGTCATCACGGATCTGGTAGGTCAGGTGGTAGGTTACCGTCTGAACCTGGTTTGTAGTGTTGCTCAGTTGATCGGTGATATCATGGTCAATGCCATATTCGTTGTCTGGCTCAATGCCGGTTATTCCTCCTGACTGCGTAGTCGTCAGCTCATAGACCTTCGCTCCTTCAACCGCTCCCAACCCGTCAACCACATCCAGAGTAATCTCCGTTGAGTCGCAGACGATCGTATCGGGGACGCTTACCGTAAATCGCGGTGTCGGGTTCACGTAGATGGTGATACTCGTATCGATCCCATGATCGCAGTAGCCGAAGTTCGTGCCCGACCTGTCATCGCGGATCTGGTAGGACAGGTGGTAGGTTACCGTTTGAACCTGGTTGGTGGTGTTGATCAGCTGATCGGTGATATCATGGTCAATGCCATATTCGTTGTCTGGCTCGATGCCGGTTATTCCTCCTGACTGCGAAGTCGTCAGTTCATAAACCTTTGCTCCTTCAACCGCTCCCAACCCGTCAACCACATCCAGAGTAATCTCGGTTGAGTCGCAGACGATCGTATCGGGGACGCTTACCGTAAAGCGCGGTGTCGGGTTCACGTAGATGGTGATACTCGTATCGATACCGTGATCGCAGTCGCCGAAGTTCGTGCCCGACCGGTCATCGCGGATCTGGTAGGAAAGGTGGTAGGTTACCGTTTGAACCTGGTTGGTGGTGTTGATCAGCTGATCGGTGATATCATGGTCAATGCCATATTGGTTGTCTGGCTCAATGCCGGTTATTCCTCCTGACTGCGAAGTCGTCAGTTCATAAACCTTTGCTCCTTCGACCCCTCCCAATCCGTCTACCACATCCAGTGTAATCTCCGTTGAGTCGCAGAGGATCGTATCGGGAACGCTGACTGTGAATCGTGGTGTGGGGTTCACGTAGATGGTGATACTCGTATCGACCCCGTGATCGCAGTAGCCGAAGTTCGTGCCCGACCTGTCATCGCGGATCTGGTAGGACAGGTGGTAGGTCACTGTCTGAACCTGGCTTGTCGTGTTGATCAGCTGATCGGTGATGTCATGGTCAATGCCATATTCGTTGTCTGGCTCAATGCCGGTTATTCCTCCTGACTGCGAAGTCGTCAGTTCATAGACCTTCGCTCCTTCAACCGCTCCCAACCCGTCAACCACATCCAGAGTAATCTCGGTTGAGTCGCAGACGATCGTATCGGGGACGCTGACTGTAAATCTCGGCGTGGGGTTCACGTAGATGGTGATACTCGTATCGATACCGTGATCGCAGTCGCCGAAATTCGTGCCTGACCGGTCATCGCGGATCTGGTAGGACAGGTGGTAGGTCACCGTTTGAACCTGGCTTGTGGTGTTGATCAGCTGATCGGTGATGTCATGGTCAATGCCATATTCGTTGTCTGGCTCAATGCCGGTTATTCCTCCTGACTGCGAAGTCGTCAGTTCATAAACCTTTGCTCCTTCGACCGCTCCCAACCCGTCAACCACATCCAAAGTCACCTGCGTCGAGTCGCAGACGATCGTGTCCGGAACGCTGACTGTAAATCTCGGTGTCGGGTTCACGTAGATCGTGATTGAGGTGTCGATTCCGTGATCGCAGTAGCCAAAGTTCGTGCCTGACCGGTCATCGCGGATCTGGTAGGTCAGGTGGTAGGTTACCGTTTGAACCTGGCTTGTCGTGTTGATCAGCTGATCGGCGATGTCTGTATCGATTGGATACTCTCCGCCGGGCTGTATGCCGTCGATACCACCGGAGGTTGTGGTGGAAAGTTCATAAACCTTTGCTCCTTCAACCGCTCCCAATCCGTCAACCACATCCAGTGTGATCTCCGTCGAGTCGCAGACGATCGTATCGGGGACGCTGACTGTGAATCTCGGTGTGGGGTTCACGTAGATCGTGATACTTGTATCGACCCCGTGATCGCAGTAGCCGAAATTCATCCCCGACCTGTCATCACGGATCTGGTAGGACAGGTGGTAGGTCACCGTCTGAACCTGGCTTGTGGTGTTGATCAGCTGATCGGTGATGTCATGGTCAATGCCATATTCGTTGTCTGGCTCAATGCCGGTTATTCCTCCTGACTGCGAAGTCGTCAGCTCATAGACCTTCGCTCCCTGGACCCCTCCCAATCCGTCAACCACATCCAAAGTCACCTGCGTCGAGTCGCAGACGATCGTGTCCGGAACGCTGACACTAAAGCGTGGCGTCGGGTTGACGTAGATCGTGATACTCGTATCGATCCCATGATCGCAGAAGCCATAGGGACTGCCCGCGCGGGTATCGTTGATCCGGTAGGTCAGGTTATAGGTGACCGTCTGTACCTGGTTTGTCGTGTTGATCAGCTGGTTGGTGATGTCGTCTGTAATGTCATATTCACCGCCCGGCTGGATGCCGCTAATACCACCCGAGGTTGTGGTGGTCAGCTCATAGACCTTTGCTCCCTGGACCCCTCCCAATCCGTCTACCACATCCAGTGTGATCTCCGTCGAGTCGCAGACGATCGTATCGGGGACACTGACTGTGAATCGTGGTATGGGGTTCACATAGATCGGTATTTCTATTTCATTCTGAGGGCACAATCCATAGGAATATGGTCGAATTTTATAATTAACCATCTGAACCTCATCAGTCGAATTATGAAGCAAATCGGTAATTGTAAAAGGAAGTAAAACCGAATCCGGAGTCATTCCTGAAATGCCTGTAGGAATGGTAATATCCCAGGCAAAATTCATATTGGAAAACGAATTACCAAGTGTGATTTGTATTTGATGATCGTTGCAAAGAATAGTATCAGCTGCATTTGCAAATGGAGCCGGATTTACTGCGTACTTTACTTCGACAGTAGCTTGGCAACTATCAATATTACCGGAAGCATCTTCAGCATATAACCAAACATTATTATTTCCGACATTACTGCAGTTAAAGCTTGATTTACTTATACTCAGATTTACCGGGCTGCAATTATCGAATGTACCATTATCAATGTCATTAGCAGTAATTGAATACGTTCCTGAAAGCTCCTCAAGATTTATAATTATATTTTTAGAAATCATTGTAGGGTCGATCGTATCCCTTAAGGTCAGAAGGATCTCTCGAGTTATGATATTGCCATTCCCGTCATCGATGGTAAAGTCGATCTGTTGGGTGGTCCCGTCTCCGCTTAAGATCGTGCCCAGAGGACTCTGACTGATGGTTGGTGCATCGCAGTTATCCGTAACCGTAAATTCTCCCCGGTAGTCCGGAACCACAAACTGGCAGTTGATATCCAGGTAGCCTGTCGTGTCGGCAGGCGAGGCAGTGATCACCGGGTCGATCGTATCCCTTAAGGTCAGAAGGATCTCTCGAGTTATGATATTGCCATTCCCGTCATCGATGGTAAAGTCGATCTGTTGGGTGGTCCCGTCTCCGCTTAAGATCGTGCCCAGAGGACTCTGACTGATGGTTGGTGCATCGCAGTTATCCGTAACCGTAAATTCTCCCCGGTAGTCCGGAACCACAAACTGGCAGTTGGTATCCAGGTAGCCTGTCGTGTCGGCAGGCGAGGCAGTGATCACCGGGTCGATCGTATCCCTTAAGGTCAGAAGGATCTCTCGAGTTATGATATTGCCATTCCCGTCATCGATGGTAAAGTCGATCTGTTGGGTGGTCCCGTCTCCGCTTAAGATCGTGCCCAGAGGACTCTGACTGATGGTTGGTGCATCGCAGTTATCCGTAACCGTAAATTCTCCCCGGTAGTCCGGAACCACAAACTGGCAGTTGGTATCCAGGTAGCCTGTCGTGTCGGCAGGCGAGGCAGTGATCACCGGATCCGTTACATCAATATCCACCAGCAAGGTATCCGTAAGCGCACATCCCGTGGCAGTTAAAGAATCTTTCACAGTCAGAATACCCAAAGGCCCGGGACCCCAATTGACATTAACTTCATTTGAAGAAGATCCGCTATTAATGACCCCACCTGAAATATTCCAGCTGAAAGAAGTACCTCCCGGATCATTCGTGGAATAAGAAATACCAGCAGAATTTGGGCAGATCATTGCAATACCGGTTATCTCAGGGGAAGGTAATGCATATATGGTATGATTATGAACTACGGGTTGTTTAGCTGATCCATGTTCATAGTTTATAAGTGTATCCGAATAGGGTCCCGGGGAATTATAAACTACCTTCACCGATAAAATGCCTGAAACGACCGTAATGGTCACAGGATCAGCTCCCGGACCAAATATCCATTTTAAGGAGTCACTAGGCCCCGGTACACCGCTAGCGGTAAAAGTCACCGTATCACCAACACAAGCAGTTATCTTATCTATACTATAATCCAATGTTGGGGGTGGCGAGGCTTTTACCTCCTCCCCTATAAATACCAAACCCATCAGGCATACCATCCCTGAAAGCCTTATAAACCTTACAAGACCAGCTTTTCTATTTCCCTGAGGTAGGATCATAAAACAATTTTACTCTGAACCGATCTTAACGGTTTCTTGCATTGGCCTTTACACTCCGGAATGGGTTACTTCACTCCTTTTTCGGTATAAAGCGCTTCTAAAATAGACAATTCTTTGATCTTATACGGCGTTTTCCCCTCGGGGTTCTGCCTTTGGATGGTTAATCGGCTAGTGGAACAAATCTTTTAATACGCTGAGTGAATTCAGGTTATCGAGCTTAAAATGATGATAAGAATAAAAGCTCAATATTTCATCGAGCAACGCATTGCGTTCATGATGTGAAAACCGGACCGCAGACCCTTCCTCATAGTTCATTTCCAGTAACTTAGCAAGTCTCCTGGCGCTTTCTCTCTCCAGAAAATGAAAATGAAAGGGCATATCTTCATGGAAGGTTCCTTCACGGATATCGAAAATGGACCGATCGGATGAATTGTCGTTCAGTGGAAGGATGCCTAAAAACCGGGTGAGCTTGATCAGGAAAAGAAGGTGAAAATTTGCAGCACCTTCCGTTTGCAGGTCAAAATACCTGAAAGAATTCTGCAGAAAATCGAACATGGCCTGGTCAGGTTCTTCCTGCCGAAGGGATTTGTACAGGACCTCGGCCATAAACATGGCCTGGGCGCTTTTATGGACATCATAAGGAAAATGACTGAAATTTTCGGCAAGTGAAAATTCCTTCACCAGTTGTAGTTCCTGCTTTTCTTTGTCGTAAAACTCAATGTTAAGAATAAACAGGGGCTGCACAAGGTTGGCTTTCATCCGGGTTTTCCTTCCCCTAACGCCCTTCATGATGAAGGATTTCCGGCCGAACCGTTCGGTAAACATGTGCGTGATCAGGCTTGACTCACCAAATTTGATGTGGTGCAGAACGATAGCCCTTGTCTTTTCAAGCATAGATCAATGAATGAACATCAATTTAGTGACATGGGTCAGGGATCCGTCCTCGTTGGTGCAAAACACCAGGTAAACGCCGGTGCTGACCCTGTCGCCGCGAAGGTTTTTTCCGTTCCAGACGGCTGTTCCACCCTGGGACATGGTTTCATAAACAAGGTTGCCGTTCAGGTCGGTAATTTTCACGTAGGTACTTTCAACCAGTCCGTTGATCACGATATCCCCCTGATACCCGGGCCTCACGGGATTGGGGTAAACATAGACATCACTGAATGTCTGGTTGGGCCCGGTGGCATCGCTGATGTAAGAGATGATCCCGTTGTAGGTGCCGAAAAACACTTCCCCTGTCTTGTCATCGATGGCCATATCGGTAATGGAATTTGAAAGAAGGGGACTGTTATCGGTGTTGAAGGAATGGATTTGTTTTGTCCCGTCTTCGGAAACGAGGAACACCCCCCCGTTTTTCGTGCCGAACCATTTCCGGTCAGCCCCGTCGACCTTAATGGACGTGACGGTTTCTGTCACCAGGAGGAGATCCGCATTGGAGGTACCGTCGTTCCGGGGAACATAAACCTGGCTGGCATAGAAAAGGTTATCAGTGAAGACACGTGAAGGACTGTAATAAACCAGAACCCCCTGGTTGGTTCCGAGCCAGATATTTCCCTGTCGGTCCTCAGCGATCGATTCCACGTCGTTGGTGATGAGTTTCCCGTTCTTATCCACGACCGACAACCGCCGGTACTGGTCATCATCCATGTTGTCGATCGTCCCGTTATAGTCATAGACAAAAATCCCGTTGCCCCCTGGCAGGAGCATCCAGATAACGTCATCGCGGGTTACGATGATCTTTCCGATATTGTTTGAATTCACCGCTTTTCCAATGGCAAAGCTCTTCCACGTTCCGTCGTTTTTGAGAACGGAAACGGGGCTGTTGACCCCGGAGTTCGGCACCCAGAGATTTTTCCGGCTGTCGAAGGCAAGTCCGCCAATGCGGATAAACTTATCATTGGGGATGATCGTTTGCAGGGAGCTGTTATTCTCGTTGTAGGAGGTCGAGAAGCTATTATCCTTAAATTCGAGCAGGCCATATCCCCATGTACCGATGAAATAGTGAGAAGCATCATCGGGGTCGATGGCGATGGCTACAGGATCCCTGTATTCGTTAGAGATCCAGTTATTCCACGATTTATCCCGGAACCGGTACACAAAAGCCGTCCGGTAAAGGTTGTTCAGAGAGGCGCTGAACCCTCCCCCAACACCGATAAGCGTGCTGTTGACATCTTCAAGAGAAACGACATTCAGATCGTATGGACCGTTTGGATGAACGGAGAAAAGATCTTCACCAGGGCGGCTCCTCACCAGCCCGAGACCTTTATCGGCAATCCAGAGGGTTTCGTCGGTGGCGAGCTCAGCGAATTGGGGATTGCCGCTATTCACTTCACGGACCATGTTCCCGGATTCATCGATGATCTGCACGGATTTTCCCACGCAAACCACGAGACTTTTTCCCGTGCGACGACAAATGGTTCACGATCACTCCTTCATAGTCCTGGAACATCTGCCAGTTCTGCCCATCGTAGACGTAAACCACATCGCGCGAAGACTGGTCCTCAACCAGGTTTGCGAAGAGATGACTTCCTGCCGCGGCAAGACTGGTGACCCGGTACCCGCTTTCAGGAATCTCCGTGATCCTCTGCCAGTTCCTGAAGTCGATCAGGTTAGGCGAGTTCAGGCTGGCCACATACAAACCCTGGTCGGTGGCCGCGTAAAGTTCATCGTTCAGGTGGGTTATGGAATTGACCTTAACCGGCATGCCCTCGCTGCCGATCAGGTAAGTCTCGCGGATTTCCCTCCTGGCCACATCCAGTTTCACGATGCCAAATCCACAGGCAAGATAGGCATCGGAGCCAATGAAATGGATATCATTGATCTGTTTATCTCCCAGGATTTGCTTGCGTTTGATATCCGGAAGGTTAAAGATCTGGTTTCCAGTGATCAAATCCAGATTGGCATCAGAATAGGCGACGATGAGTGTGCCCGTTGCAACACAATACCCAAGTGTGGAGATCTCGAAATCCGACAGGCCGTCTTCCTTGGAAAATTTCTGGATGCTGTTGTCAGCTTTATCATAATAAAACAATCCGCCGGTGGTGGAGCAGAAGATACGATTTTCGGTGATGGCGAGTGAAAGCCCCTTGTTATATGGCAGATAGCTCGTCCACGTTCCCAACGGGCCCTGTGAACTGACCTTGAGCATAAGCAGCAGACCTGCCAGGCTTAGAAGGATTTTATTCACGGTCAGCAGTTTTATTAACTAATTAGTGCTTGCAAGAAAACTCGATGACCCTTCGGCTCCGCTCAGGGACCGATGACTTCATTCAAGAGGGTGAACTTTTCGGATGGTGGTAAGGCAGGCAAAAGGCCCCTATGTATAAATTTAATATTCAGTGACTTTCGCAATAAGGGCCTTTTGCCTGCCTTACCACCATCCGAAAAGTTCTTCGTTCATCGAATTGACCTGTCCCTGAGCGAAGCCGAAGGGTCATCGAGTTTTCTTTCTGACACTAATTACGGAAAATTCATTCAGATATTATCCATGTCATCCAATTATCTCTCGTCGGCCCGGCCATACCTGGAAAAATGAAAGCTGAACGGGAACGGCCCGCAGCAGGGTAACCGGAAATCAGTGTGACGTCCGTTCCTCCAGGAAACCGACGAGTTTCTTCATTGCCCTTGCCCGGTGGCTGATCCGGTTTTTCTCTGAAAGATCCATTTCGGCAAAGGTTTGCTGATATCCGTCGGGAACGAAAACCGGATCATATCCAAAGCCGAGTTTTCCCCGTGGCGTATCGATGATCCTTCCCTCCACCCTTCCTTCAAAAGCAAATTCTTCCCCATTGATAATCAGTGAGATCACCGTCCTGAACCGCGCAGTCCGGTCCGTTTTTTCCTTCAATCTGAGCACGAGTTTATGAATGTTTCCCGCCACCACGTCCATTTCGGGAAAGACAAGGTCTCCTATGCGTGAATACCTGGCCGAATACACGCCCGGCTCGCCACCAAGGGCATCCACTTCGAGGCCGGTATCATCGGCAAAACAGTTCAGTCCCGATTGATTGTAGATATACCAGGCTTTTTGTGCTGCATTCTCTTCAAGAGTCGGATAATCTTCGGGTATGGAGGTCGAGATCCCGACATCGGAAAGGCTTTTAATGAGGCAGCCTTCACTCACAAGATTCCTTATTTCCTGCAATTTATGCAGATTGTTTGTTGCAAAAACCAGTTCCATCAAATGGTGTATTGGTGTATTAACGAATGAACCGCAAAGATCATCATTTCCCGGGAAAGCGCCTGCAAAATTTAAAAAACTTTGCGGTTCAGACCCGGTTGGAGATGAACCTTTGCGGTTCACTGGGTACATAAAAGGCCTGGCTAATGCTGTATTTATCCGCCGGAAGCCCTGAAACCTGAAGACAGTTTGGCCGGTTTCGGATTCAGGCACATCACGGGAATGCCTTCGGGATTGGCAATGATATACTGTTCTTTAGCGGCAATGATATAATCAAAAAATCCGATATCTCTCGTGACCAGCACCAGAATCATATTCACCCCGGCTTCCCGGGCAAATTCAACGGTTTCCTTCTCAAAGGATTTCTTTCCTACGGCCGTATGAATTTCGTACTCGATATCGTTGTTTTTAAGGAAGGTCTCCGTGTAGACGAGATTGGAGACAATTTTTCGCCTGAAGCCCCGGTCTGAAGCCTTGCGTTTGAGAAGAATGAATCGGGAATTGAAGTGCTTCGACAAATAGTAAATCCAGTTCACCTTTTCTTTTGTTGAACTTTTGAAGTCAATCGGAAAGAGAATTTTCCTGATCTGGTCGTCTTTTGGCTTATCCTGGACAACCACGAAGGGAACTTTGGATTTGGCGATCACTTTGAGCGCCCAGCTGCCGGTGAGTTTCTGCATGCCCTTTCGTCCATGAGTACCCATCACGACCATCTCCGCCTTATTTTCGTGGGCCACTTCCCGGATCGCGTTAAAAATATTCCCTGACCTGATCATTGGCAGCGTCGTGATTCCCGAGGCCGCCATCATCTCACCGGCCCGGGTTTTCAGCTTTTCAAGCGCAGGTTCAATATCCTTTTTGCGTTCAACAATATGCAACAGGATGATCTCGTGTGAGATCAACCGTGCAATCTTGACGGCATGGGCATAGGCATTCTCAGCTACTTCAGTAAAATCCCAGGGTACGATAAGGGGTTTATTTATCTTTTCCATTTGACCGGGGATTTATGGGTTAGTGTTAATATTATAATTATTTGACTAAATTTGGCTCACATCCGAATCACCGTACAAGGTATAAATTAAATGAACGCTTTATCCAGTTTGAGGGGCATTATTTTGGCGTGCTTTTTCGTATTGCACGCCGGCCAGGCAGCTCCGATGGATACGGTTTTTCAGGGTGAAGACCCGGGAACCGGCAGGATCGTTCTTCCCGACTATTTCAAATACCATAAAATCCAGGATATCGCTTTCGATGACAAGGGCATTCTCTACCTCTCCTCAGATCACCGGATATCCGTGTTTAACGGAACATCGTGGAATTATGTTTCAACCCACGGCAAAACCTTTCTGACCGCCACCCTCGACCACCGGATCTGTTATGCCGACGGGGAAGGTTTTGGGACGGTGACGACGGATTCCTCTCTTGAGTACAAAACGCTGCGTGTCGCAACTTTACCCGCAAGTGCCGGCATCAGCCAGCTCCGGAGCCATGGTGACTTTATTTTCATCAATGCCGGTGAAAAAATTTTCGTTTTAACCAATGACCCGGGAACCGGATTTAAACCTTTGCCTATGGGGTCGCGCCTTGAAGGCAACGGGCAGAACCTGCTGATTCTTACTTCTGATGGGTCCGGGACCCCTGCCGGTGCTCCCGATTCCCTGATCTTTCATCCCGGATTGCCTGAAAAGGTCATCTACCGGAGCATTCCTGGTGGATACCTCGCTTTCATGACCCGGGAACACCGTTTCATCTCCCTTTCCTCCGGGATGGACAGCCCAGCGACATGGGGCACAGACCTTTCCGGTGATGTCACCGACTTTATCTGTGACGGGCACGGACACGTCTATATCCTTGACAGCGACCTGTCGGTTTATCTCACCGATCTTAACGGACGGGTCCTGGCCCGGATAAATGGACTGCCCTTCCGGAAAAATTCGGAGACCAAGCTTGTGCGGTCGCCCTACGGACAGGTCTGGCTTGTACAGGATCATTCCATTCATACGTTCGATTATCCCGCAGCCGTCACTGATGTTCCGGTTGACCGTTTCAGCAATGACCTGGACGATTTTGCCATCTTCAACGACACCCTGTTCCTTGCCACCGGCCACGGGCTCTTTACCTCTTCCGGGCGTCTTCTCCTGACCCCGGATCCGGTGGTCAGGCTGATCACCGCCAAAGATGACTTACTCGCCTGCACCGACAATATGATCTACAGGACCGGAAATCATAAGCCGGCTACCATCCCGTTCACTCCCGGAGGGGACATCCAGGCCGACCCGGTCAGTGGCAATCTCGTCTCAGCCGCCGATAGCGGATTCTGGGTCCTCACCCATGAAAGCGGTTTTTCCTCCTCCCGGTTTTTTAAAACCCCGGCGGCCCCCGGGCTTTTCCTTCCCGACAACGACAGGGTCTATTCCGTTTCGGGGAATACGCTGAGCATCCTCGATACTTCAACGGGCATGGCGCGCCAGTTCCAGGATCCCTTTACCCACAGGACGGGAAGTCGCGTCGGTGTTCCTGTGGAAGAGGAAGCCGCACCTTCTGGCCGGGAATACGATCCTGGGCTTCAATGTGCAGCATGACACCCTTATCCCGGAGGCCCATATCGACCTGTTGCACAGTCCGGTCACTGCCGTGCTGGCAACCGACCGCGACCACCTGGTCCTGGCCGCAGGGAACGACTGGGAGGATGCCGCCATCTATCTCTATGATGACAGGAATGATTCGCTTATTCTGTTGGCCATTCCCGGAGGAATCATTCCGTCGGCCATCCGGATGAAGGCCTGGGATAATAAGGTCTTTCTTCTTTCCGGCAACGGCCGGTTATGTTCAGTCAGTTTATCCCCCTCATCCCGGGAGAGAACCTATTCTCCGGTCCTGACGGGGATCATCGCCGGTCAGGATACCCTCCTGAACGCGATGCCCTACGATATGGCCCGGTCGATGATCCGTGAACGGCTGGACAACATCCCTTTTAAAAACCACGACCTCACCCTGATTTACAGCACGACGGATTTTATCCCCGGAATGAAAAAGCACCAGTTTCAGATCGGTGACGTGCATCCGGGTGGTCGGGCTGGCGATAGCGGGAACGTCCTACGGTTGACCGGCCTCAAAGAAGGGAATTTCCGGCTAAAAACACGGTTTATCAACAGCAGTGGGGTTCTGTCCGCTCCTGCCGACATCCGGTTCACCATAAAACCTCCCGTTCTACCGGGCATGGTATGCCTGGATCATCTATTCGGCAGCCGGATTCATCGTCCTGTTCATCTTTTATAAGTCTTACCGCCTGAATCTCCATAAAGAAGCCGCGATCAGCGCGGAACCCATTCCGGAACCGCAAACTTCCGGAGACGTCTATCCCGGAAATAAACCTTATGAATTTGTGACCACCCTTGATGAGGATAAAAAGGTCAAAAAAACAAAATGGGACAAATACGAAATGGCGACCGTCTTGTTTTCGGATATTCAGGGCTTCACCCAAATTGCCGAACAGATGAACCCGGAAAAGCTGATCGACGAGCTTGATAAATTTTTCTTTCATTTTGATTCCGTGGTGGAAAAATACAACATTGAAAAGATCAAGACCATCGGAGATGCCTATATGGCTGCCGGAGGCATTCCCAGGAAAAACAGCACCAATCCGATCGAGGTTGTGCTCGCGGCCCTTGAGATGCAGCAGTACATGAAGCATCTGAGGAAGACCAATGTCGATATCTGGGATCTGCGGATCGGCATTCATTCCGGTCCGGTGATCGCCGGGACCATCGGCCAGAAGAAGCGGTCGTACGATATCTGGGGTGATACGGTCAATACGGCGAGCCGGATGGAATCGTCGGGCAAGGCCGGGAAGGTCAACGTTTCCGGAACCACCTACAATCTCATCCGGGATTATTTCATCTGTGAATACCGGGGCAAACTTCCTGTCAAATACAAAGGAAATATCGACATGTATTTCGTGAAAGGGCTGAGGCCCGAACTGTCGATCAATCTGGCAGGTATCCCTAACCGCAAATTTTTCCTCCGGCTTCAGTTGCTGAGGCTCACCGACCTGGAAGAATATACCTTCGACAGGCTCGAGGCGGAGCTTCCGCGTGGCATGTACTTCCACAATGCCGCCCAGGCCCGCCAGGTTTACAGTCATGCAGGTCTGTTATGCAAAGCGGAAGATCTGGACCTCGAGGAGACGCTCATGATCCGGACAGCAAGCCTGCTCGCCCCGCTGGGCTATATCAGTTCAGTTGAAAACCCGGAAAAGCAGGCCGCGGCGATCGCCATGGAGGTGCTGCAGGACTATTTCTATTCGGAAAAGCAGACCAATCTGATCTCCAATCTCATCCTCTCATCAAAATGGCCGCATGCGCCCCGCAATCTCCTGGAAGAGATCATGGCCGACACCAGCCTGGAGTACCTTGGCAGGGTCGATTATATCAATCTCTACAAACTGCTTTTCCTGGAATACAACGAATACCACAAACCCATGGAAATCCGCGAATGGAAGGAACTTCAGATCTCCATCCTTGGCCATCATGACTACTTCACGGCCGGGGCAAAGCGCCTGAGGGAAATCAGTGCCGATGAACAGATCAAAAAAATCCAGGAGGACAACTGGTAATAAACCATTCTAAAACATCTCCCTGAAACTTGCCGTACTGAAGGCTTTTCAGTACTTTTGAAGTTCCGTTTGTTAATCAATTTTTATACGACTATGGAATTAGACTGGAAGAACCTGGGCTTCGGTTACAGACCGACCGAATATAATGTCAGATGCTATTACCGGGACGGGAAATGGGGCGAGCTGGAAGTCTCCTCTTCCCAATACATGAACATTCACATCTCAGCCACCTGCCTGCATTATGGACAGGAAGCCTTTGAAGGCATGAAGGCTTTCATGGGAAAAGACGGCAAAATAAGGATCTTCAGATGGCCGGAGAATGCCAAAAGGATGAAGTCTTCTGCAGAAGGAATTAAACTGGCTGTTGTTCCCGAGGATCTCTTCCATTCAGCCATTATCAAAGCCATCCAGCTGAATAAAAAATTTGTCCCCCCCTATGGGCAGGGAGCATCGCTGTATATCAGACCCCTTCTCATTGGTACCAGTCCTGAAATCGGCGTTAAGCCTGCGAAAGAATACATGTTCATGGTATTCGTCATGCCTGTCGGACCGTATTTTAAGGAAGGTTTCAAACCCGTAAATATCATGATCTGCCGGGATTTTGACCGTGCGGCCCCACGGGGAACCGGTCATATTAAAGTCGGGGGAAATTATGCCGCAAGCCTCTCTTCCCTCGATAAGGCCCACGAGGAAGGTTACGGCACCGCTCTTTATCTTGATGCCTGTGAAAAGAAATTCATCGACGAGGCAGGTCCGGCCAATTTCTTCGCCATCAAAGGAAACACTTACGTCACTCCCGATTCCAGGTCCATCCTTCCTTCCGTGACCAACAAGAGTTTACAGGATATTGCCCGCGAGCATGGGGATGCAGGTCGAAAAAAGACCGGTACCGGTCGAAGAGCTCGCAGAATTCGACGAGGCCGGCGCATGCGGCACTGCCGCCGTCATCAGCCCGATTGGTAAGATTGTCGACCCCGACATGAATAAAATTTACCAGATCAGCAAAGACGGCAATCCGGGCCCGGTCTGCACCAAACTTTATGAGAAGCTCACCGGAATTCAGAATGGCGACATTCCCGATCCGTTCGGCTGGATTGAAATCATCTCCTGAACCTGAGCGTTCCCCTTCTTTCCGATTGCCCGGCAATGGGTCAGTCTCATACTGAAGGGCTTCCCCGAACCGGAATCTCCGGTAAATTCATCCGGTCCGAAATACCACCGGGCCTGAACCTGCCGTTTTACATGGGTCCCCTGCCGGCTGCGGCTCTCCGGTGGTATTGATATATATTTCTAATTACCAGGAACTTATCGATTCTGAATTCTTTCAGAATACTGCTTAAGGACGGACAGGCATCTTAAGTGGCTTTTTTTTTATTTTGGAACCAAATATTTATAAATTTGCCACTCAATCGTTTATTGACCGATGGCCACTAAAGAAAACCAGATCTCCCGCAGGCAGCTCAGGAGCTCCTCACTGACCACAGTGATCAGTATCTCGCTGGTCCTCTTCCTCCTGGGAATAGTGGGTTTTCTGCTGCTCAATGCGCGGAGCATCCGGAACTACGTAAAGGAAAACATCGGGTTCAATATCGAATTGAAGGATAACCTCCGTGAGGCCGATATGCAGCAGCTCAAAAAGATCCTCGATGCCAAGACATACGTCAGGAGCACGGATTATATCTCCAAGGAAGAAGCGGCAGTGGAGACCCGGAAAGCCCTCGGTGAGGATTTCATCGAATTCCTGGGCTACAATCCTCTGCCTGCGGTGATCAAAGTCCGGCTTAAAGCTCCATGGGCAAACCCCGACAGCATCCTGTATATTGAAAAGGAATTGAAAACCTATCCCCAGATCAACGATATCTACTACCGGAAAACCCTGATCCATGAGATCAATGCCAATGTCAAAAAGATCAGCATGGTCCTCATCTCGTTCTCGTTTCTTCTCCTGCTTATCGCCCTTACCCTGATCAACAATACCATTCGCCTCAGCGTCTATTCCAAACGTTTCATCATTCATACGATGAAGCTGGTCGGGGCCACCCGGGCCTTCATCCGCAGACCTTTTATCTGGAAGGGCATCTACCATGGATTTGTCGCTTCACTGATCGCCATTGCCCTGCTGATGGGTCTGATTGTTCTCGCCCAGAAACAGGTCAGCGATATCCTGTATATCCTGGATCCCGATATCATCGGGCTTCTGTTTCTTTCTGTCATCCTGACGGGCGTTGTGATCAGTATGGTTTCCACCTTTTTCGCGGTTAACCGGTACCTGAACCTGAAAAGAGATGACCTTTATTATTGAAAAGTGCCGAAGGGCGTGTTGGCATGGGCCCCAAAGGAGCCAAATGATGAAGCCGGGGCCTGAAACAATTTCATAATTTGTACGTTTGATAAACACGAATATTCCATCAATATTAATCATACAAATACCTCATGAGCAAAAATCTCTCAGATAACAAACCTGGATTCCCGCTGCAGCAGGAAAATTATGTTCTTCTGATCATTGGATTTCTCATCATCATTATCGGATTTATTTTCATGATCGGTGGTGGTTCTAGCGATCCCAACGTTTTTAACGGGAAAGAACTTTTCAGTTTCAGACGTATCACCCTGGCTCCCATGGTCGTGCTTTTCGGATTCATTTTCGAGATCTGGGCCATCATGAAAAAACCCAAAGATAAATCCGTAGAATAATACCAGCATGAACTGGATAGAAGCGATAATCCTTGGAATCGTCCAGGGATTGACCGAATTCCTGCCGGTCAGCAGCAGCGGGCACCTGGAAATCGGCCAGGTTTTGCTCGGTACTGACATTAACCAGAGCCTGACATTCACAGTGGTGGTGCACGGGGCAACCGTTCTCAGCACTATTGTCATTTTCTTCTCTGAGATCGTTAAACTCCTGAAAGAAGGACTGACCTTCCGGTACAACGATTCGACCCGTTATATCCTGAAGATCCTGTTATCGATGGTACCTGTTCTCATCGTCGGCCTTCTGTTTAAGGACCAGGTCGAAGACACTTTTCAGCGGAAACCTGGTGTTTATCGGAAGTATGCTGCTGATTACGGCCGTTATGCTGGGATTGGCGTCTCTCAAACGAAAAGAAGGTCAAAAACACATTCCATTTGTCGATGCCCTGATCATCGGCATCGCCCAGGCCCTGGCGGTAATCCCGGGAATCTCCCGTTCGGGGGCGACGATTTCCACCGGTGTCATCCTGGGGAACAAACGGGAAGAAGTCGCCCGGTTTTCCTTTCTCATGGTACTCCTTCCGATCATCGGGGCAAACCTGCTCGACTTCCTTGAGATGGAAAAAACGCCCGGACCAGGCATAAGCGCCGGCGTCCTCATCGCCGGTTTCCTTGCCGCTTTCATCGCCGGACTGATCGCCTGCCGATGGATGATAAATATTGTCAAGAGAGGTAAACTCATCTATTTTGCTGTGTATTGTGCCGTTTTGGGTCTGATCGCTATTATATTTGCATAAAATTGATGGAGGAAAAACATGTGCATAGCTATCCTGAAGAAGGAGAACTTATTCTCATTGACAAGGATCTGAACTGGACGTCCTTTGATGTCGTCCGGAAAGTAAAAAACGTTCTTTGCGGTCATTACGGATTGAAAAAATTAAAAGTTGGGCATGCCGGCACGCTCGACCCGCTGGCGACAGGCCTGATGGTCGTTTGCAGCGGAAAACAAACAAAAACCATCCAGGCCTACCAGGCTGAGGAGAAGGAATATGTGGCCACCATCCGGCTCGGCGAAACGACACCGTCGTTCGACCTTGAAACCGGGATCGATAAGACCTTTCCGTTTGAACATATCACCACAGGCTCTGTTTTATCTGTGCTGGAATCGTTTAAAGGAATTCAGGATCAGGTGCCTCCGTTGTTTTCAGCCAAGAACCTGAATGGAAAAAGAGCGTACGAATACGCCAGGAAAGGCAAGGATATTACCCTGAAACCGAATAAGGTTGAATTCCACGGTCTCGAACTTATCCATTTTGAACTGCCAACGATCATTGTCCGGATTGTATGCAGTAAAGGGACTTACATCCGTTCTTTCGCCCGTGATCTCGGCGACGCACTCAACAGCGGCGCTCATCTCACCGGCCTGAGACGAACCCGGATCGGCCGATATGAAGTGGACAACGCTTTGACCATCGACCAGTTTATCAAAAAAACTGAAACCATCAGCCCGGGTCAATAATGACCATCTGAAAATCATATTAATAACGTTTAGATAAAATGAAATTATCACAGTATAAGTTTAACCTTCCCGTCGAATTGATCGCCAAGTACCCCGCTGAAAACCGGGATGAGTCGAGACTTATGATTCTGAACAGGGAAACAGGAGATATTGAGCACCGCATCTTCAAGGATATCATCGACTTTTATCAGAATGAAGATGTCATGGTCTTTAACAACACCAAAGTTTTTCCCGCCCGGCTCTATGGAAATAAGGAAAAGACAGGGGCAGAGATCGAGGTTTTCCTTCTCCGTGAACTCAACCGTGAGCAACGTCTTTGGGATGTCCTGGTGGATCCTGCACGAAAGATCCGGATCGGAAATAAATTGTATTTCGGCGAAAATGATCTCCTGGTTGCCGAAGTGATCGACAACACCACTTCCCGGGGGAGGACACTCCGGTTTCTTTATGACGGCGATTATGAAGATTTCAAAAAAACGCTCTACAGCCTCGGTGAAACGCCACTGCCGAAATTTATCAAACGTAATGTCGAACCCGAGGACCGGGAGCGTTACCAGACCATTTTTGCCAGTCATGAAGGCGCCGTGGCAGCACCTACGGCCGGGATGCATTTCAGCCGGGAGCTGATGAAAAGGCTGGAGATCAAGGGCGTCGATTTTTCTTTTATCACCCTTCATGTGGGACTGGGGAACTTCCGGACCGTTGATGTGGAAGACCTCACCAAGCATAAGATGGATTCCGAACGCATCGTCATCACCGAAGAGGCTGCAAACATGGTGAATTCAGCCAGGGAAGCCAGGAGGCAGATTTGCGCCGTCGGCACCACCGTGCTGCGCACCCTGGAAAGTTCGGTGTCAACCGATGGATATCTGAAACCCTACGACGGATGGACCAATAAGTTTATCTTTCCGCCTTACGAATTCAGCGTTCCCACCAGCATGGTGTCCAATTTCCACCTTCCCCTGTCCACCTTGCTGATGATGGTCTCCGCCTTTGCCGGATACGATTTTCTGATGAAAGCTTACAAAATTGCCATCAAAGAAAAATACCGCTTTGGCACCTACGGCGATGCCATGTTAATTCTCTAATACCAACCGGATGCCGATCATCAATTCCATTGTCAGCTGGCTGAACGTTAAGCGGAATTACAATATCGACCTGTTCCGAAAATACCCGTATAACGTTCAGAATGAAATGTTCACCCGTCTTATTGGTTTTGCAAAGAACACCGAATGGGGTAAACAGCACGGCTATTATGACGATATGACCATTGAAGAGTACCAGGCCAGGGTGCAGCTTCAGAGCTATGAAGATATCAAACCCTACGTGCAACGCCTGCGGGAAGGGGAACAAAACCTGCTCTGGCCCACCGAAATCAGGTGGTTCGCCAAATCGTCGGGGACGACCAACGATAAAAGCAAATTTATACCCGTCAGCACTGAAGCCCTGGAAGACTGCCATTTCAGGGGAGGGAAAGATGTGATGGCGATCTATACAAACAATTACCCGGATACCAATGTCCTGAAAGGAAAGGTCCTGACTCTCGGCGGGAGCCACCAGATCAACAATTTCAGCAACCAGTCGTATTACGGCGATTTATCGGCCATCCTGATTGAGAATCTTCCCTTTTGGTCGACCTTCATCCGGACCCCTTCTTCCAAAATTGCCCTTCTTCCGGAATGGGAAGAGAAGCTGGAAAAGCTGGCCCACCATACGGTTAATGAAAATGTCACAAACATTGCCGGCGTCCCCTCCTGGGTTCTTGTTCTCATCAAATATATCCTGGAATACACCGGAAAAACCAGTATTCTCGATGTCTGGCCCAACCTCGAACTCTTCACCCACGGGGGTGTCAGTTTTGCCCCTTACCGGGAACAGTTCCGGCAGATCATTCCCTCTCCTTCGATGCATTACCTCGAAACGTATAATGCCTCGGAAGGGTTTTTCGGCATCCAGGATGATCCTTCCCGCGACGATATGCTGCTGATGCTCGATTACGGAATTTTTTACGAGTTCATTCCCCTCGAAAACCTCCATGATGAAAATCCCCCCGTGTTCACCGTCAAGGACGTGGAAACGGGGGTCAATTACGCCATCGTGATCTCCACCAATTCCGGATTATGGCGGTACGTCATCGGCGACACCATCTTTTTCACTTCACTCTCCCCGCATAAATTTAAAATTTCGGGCCGGACCCGGCATTTCATCAATGCCTTCGGTGAGGAAGTGATCATCGACAATGCGGAAAAAGCCCTGTTGGCCGCCTGTGAAAAAACCGGGGCCCAGATCAGCGAATTCACCGCCGCACCCGTCTACATGGATGCAAGCGCCCAGGGATCTCATGAGTGGCTGATTGAATTTGAAAAAGAACCCGACGACCTTCATCAATTCACCATTACGCTCGATGCGACGCTTCAATCGATCAATTCCGACTACGAGGCCAAGAGATACAAAAGTATCACCCTCGTCCTTCCGACCGTACGGATCATGCCAAAGGGTACGTTCTATAAATGGTTCCAGAAAAAAGGAAAACTCGGAGGACAGAATAAAATGCCACGGCTCTCGAATGATCGCAAATACATCGACGAGCTGATGGCCATTCTCAACGGGAACTGAGCATGACCTTAAGCCGGTTTCTCATCTGTTTACTGGCCACTTTTTCGGCGGTCCCCCTGTATTCACAATACGACAGGACCGTTGTCATCGATGTCCGGACAACGTTTTTTACAACCGACTACCAGGGAAACCTTTATTATACCGATCATGACAGCCTGGTCAAACTCGTGCCTCCCTATCACCATTTCTACAGTTTCCGGTTTTCCGGCAATACGATGCCCGACCTCATCGATGTTTCCAACCCGGCCCAACCGGTTTGCCTCTTCCGGAACCAGCAACAGGTCATTGTGCTCGACTCAGCCCTTAAACCAGTCCTGCGCCCGTTTTACCTCGATGAGCTCGGGATGTATGACATCTTTTCCATCGTTTCGACCGGCGATATGAGCCTGTGGTTTTACAATATCTACACCAACAGCCTGGTCAAACTCAGTAAGAATTTCATCCCTGAGGTGAGAAATGTGGATCTGAACCCGTATTTCACCAGCCCCCGCCTCCCTTCATTCTTTACGGCCTACCAGAATGACCTTTACATCGATGTTCCCAGTACAGGCATCCTCGTGCTGAATAAGGAAGGCGGTTTCAAAACAGCGTTCAATGTGGAGGGAATCCCCGACTTCCAGGTCCTTGACCATGCCATATATTATTACCGGGATAATCTGCTCATGGAAATGAACATGACCAGTCTGAAGACCCGGGCCATCCAGCTCCCTCCCGAACCGGGTGTTATCAATGCCCATTATCACCCGGACTTCCTGATTCTGCAAACCCTCAATCACATCATCGTTTATCGCCGGCAAAAGGGAAGTTAAGCAAGATGCCGCCCAGACTCAACGACTTGTCTATCTGTCTTTTGCAGGTCGAGGAGATTTAAGTGGAAATATATTACCATATTAAACGGGCATCCATTATCTTTAAGTTCTAAAACCATTAGACAATTTCATGACAGGGAAACAGAACGCCAAAGGCATGCATATCGCTGTGGCCGGTAATATCGGATCGGGAAAAACAACCCTGGCCGGTCTTCTTGCGAAACACTACTTATGGGAAGCCCAGTATGAGGATGTGGATGATAATCCCTACCTCAATGATTTTTATGAAGATATGCAGCGATGGTCCTTCAACCTTCAGATCTATTTCCTGAACAGCCGGTTCAGCCAGATCGTCAAGATCAGGCAATCCAACAAGACGGTGATCCAGGACCGGACCATCTATGAAGACGCCTATATTTTTGCGCCCAACCTGCATTCCATGGGGCTGATGGGAACACGTGACTTTGAAAACTATTTTGCCCTCTTCAACCTGATGTCTTCTCTCATTGAACCGCCCGATCTGCTGATCTACCTGAGGGCATCGATTCCCACGCTGGTCAACCAGATCAATAAACGCGGGAGAAAATATGAAAACAATATCCGGCTTGACTACCTGAAACGCCTCAATGAACGTTATGAAGCCTGGATCGAATCCTATAACCTTGGCCGCCTGCTCATCATTAATGCGGATAATTATAACTTCCCGGATAACTCCGAAGATCTGAGCAAAGTCATCGATAAAATCAACGCCGAACTGCATGGCCTGTTTTAATGGTTTACCACGCAACCGGCGCGACATATTCCGGCTCAATCCCGTGAAGCGCCAGCGGCGCGAATGGCAGGGGCCATTGTTTAATTTTTTTTTTTAAATTATTGGTTTATTAACCAAAAGCTATTAGTTTTGCGGAGCATTTACGGGAAGAGACAAGCCTTCCCTGCAGTGCCAGGAAAATTCCTCAGTAGCTCAGCTGGTTAGAGCGGCGGACTGTTAATCCGTAGGTCGTAGGTTCGAGTCCTACCTGGGGAGCTCCAAAGCCGGTTTCGCCGGCTTTTTTGTTTTAGGTAAAACAGGTTGATACGGCTTCCATCCTTTGGGGAATCCCTCTCCAGGAACCTTGGGCCGGCAATACGAGAAAATCTCCGGGGTGGCCGCCAGCAAATAAGATCATTTCAAAATGATGAAAATCCTTGGAATGGGCAATGCCCTGGTTGATATCATGACACGGCTGACCGACGATTCGATCCTGGAGAAATTCAGATTACCCAAAGGCAGCATGACCCTGGTGGACAGGGAACTTTCCAATTACATCCATGTCGAAACGGCCGGACTGAAGAAAACAAAAGCTTCCGGCGGTTCGGCAGCCAATACGATACATGGTCTCGCCCACCTCGGAATTGGGGTGTCGTTTATCGGCAAAGTGGGACATGATGAGATGGGACATTTCTTCAAACGCGACATGGAAGTGAATAAGGTCAACCCGATCCTGTATTCATCGATCACCGATACCGGGAGGGCTGTTGCTCTCGTCAGCCCGGATTCCGAGCGGACCTTCGCCACATACCTCGGAGCGGCTGTCGAACTGTCCGAAGAAGACATCACGGCCGACATTTTCGACGGCTTTAACGTCTTTTATGTCGAAGGCTACCTGATCAACAACCCCGCCCTTCTCCATAAGGCTCTCCGTATTGCCCGGATCAACGGACTGATCACCTGTCTTGACCTGGCCAGTTTCAATATCGTGGAACAATACAAGGATTCGCTGCAAAAGGAAATTGAAGAAAACGTCAACATTGTCTTTGCCAATGAAGAAGAGGCCAGGGCTTTCACCGGCCTGGATCCGGAAGGAGCCCTTGAGATCCTGTCCGGCCTGTGCGACATCGCCGTTATCAAAACCGGGCCCGAAGGATCCCTTATCGCAAAAGGGCGGGAGCGGATTGCCGTACCGGCCCGCGAGGTTCAGCCTGTCGACACCACGGGCGCAGGGGACCTCTATGCATCAGGTTTCCTTTACGGTCTTTCGTTGGACCTTCCCCTGAAAACATGTGGTGAGATCGGAACCCTCCTCGCCTCTAACGTCATCGAAGTGGTCGGTGCCAAGATGCAGGAATCCACCTGGGAAAACATCCGCCGCGAAATCCGCCTCCTCACCTTCAGGTCACTGACCCTTCAGCTTCAGAACGCCCTTCCCGGGTGTATGTCCTTCTCTCTCCGTGCAAAAAAGGATCTGCCCACGGTTCGGGGATAAGGTCCCCTTTTCACCCAAACTCCGGTAAACGTATGCGCCCTTTCTTTTCTTCCCGATATTAAGGTTTATTAACATTCATTAACGAACCGTTCCTCTTGCATCCTGTTGTTCCTGACAGGAAACAGAATGCGAAACTAATTTAGAATCAGTCTAATATAACATATAAATATATCAGGATGTATGGATATATATCTGTTTAACTGGTATTTAACGGTCAGGCTTTCAGTCGCTGAAAAGGTTGGGTATGGTAAAATGGTTAGTGGTTAAATGTTAAAAAAGTTTCTGTTTTTGAAAAAACAATCTAATTTTGTCCTACCATTTCTATAGGATTTATAGTTTTTAAATTTACACATTATGAGAAGGTTTATCTTATTCACATTAATCATTGCACTTGGCGGGACAGCTGATCTTCTGGCGCAGCAGTCATACCGGTTGGAACAGGCAAACAGTTCCGTTGTCGTTCAGGGGACATCCACCCTTCATGACTGGGAGATGGAAGCAAAGGACATTACCGCCAACCTGACGGTGGACAAAAATGGCAGCTCGATCAATCAGATCGACAATGTTTACTTCGCCGTTAAATCCGATAACATTGTCGGAGAAAGCTCCATCATGGACGGTAAGGCCCATGATGCCCTGAGAGCCAAAAAATATCCCACAATCACCTTCCGGATGAAATCGGTCAGCAATCTTGTTTCAAACGGCGGAAAGATCAATGGTTCCCTCACCGGAGACGTCACCATTGCCGGGGTAACCAAAAACATCACCCTGCCATTCGAAGGAACCCTGAGCGGGAGCACGATTAAAGTCAGCGGTTCGAAGGATCTCAAAATGAGTGATTTTAACATCACCCCTCCCACCGCAATGCTCGGCACATTGAAAACCGGGAATGAAATAAAGATCAATTTCAAACTGGAGTTTACAGATTAATAACAATGATTCATTAACACGTAAAACTTAGAAACCATTTTAAAAGATTAATTATGAGAAAATTTCAGATTTTGGCGATAGGGCTTCTCCTATCCATCTCGGTTTTTGGGCAGACGACTTTTGAGCAGCCACAAATCGATGACATGCCCTTTGAGCATGTCCAGGCAAAAGTCGGTGCAGATTTTGCCCTACAATATCAGGCACTACAGAATCATGCCGATACGGCGCTCGTTCCCCTGGGTAAAGGTCTTAACCTCCCGACAGCCAACTTTACCATCACGGGTGATCTCGCCAAGGGTGTCAGGGTACATCTGACCACATATCTCTCCTCAAGGCATCACAATGAGGCATGGGTAAAAGGGGGTTATCTCGTTCTGGATCAACTGCCCTTCCTTCATTCCGCAGCCATTGATCACGCGATGGACTACCTCACCCTGAAAGTTGGTGTCACGGAGATCAACTATGGTGATGAACATTTCAGGCGTTCCGACAATGGAGAGGTGGTCAATAACCGTTTTGTCGGCAATTACATCATGGATGCTTTCACGACGGCTCCTGCCGCCGAACTGATGTTCAGGAACCCCTCCGGGCTCATTATCATGGGCGGTCTGACCACCGGAGATCTGAAACCTTCTCTCGTCAATTTCAGCAACAACGAATACGTTACTTACAATATGGCCAAAGAACTGGGTCCCTACGGGAAGATCGGGATTGACAAACAGATCAACGACAACCTCCGGGTCCGTGCCACGGTTTCGGCCATTCACACCAAGAACAACCACGGTTTTACGCTTTACAACGGCGACCGTACCGGTTCCCGGTTTTATCTGGTGATGAAACCGCAGACCTTCAGTGCAAGTGACGTCGACATTACATCCAATCACACCACGGGTCGCTGGGGACCGGGTTCCGTCAGTGATGACAACTCCATTATGCTGAACCTGTTCACCCGTTACTATGGCCTGGAATTTTTCGGTACGCTCGAACAGGCTAAGGGATCGAAGGGCACCAACGATTTCAAATACAACCAGTATGCAGCTGAAGCGCTTTACCACTTCGGGAAAGATGCCCAGTTCTATGGCGGCGCACGGTACAATTACGTGAAAAACGATGCCGATATGAATGTCAGCCGCTACGAGATCGCAGCCGGCTGGGATATGACCAAGAACATCATTGCGAAACTTGAATACGTTAATCAGACTTACAATAATTTCATTTCGATGTACGGAAGTGACGCCGGCTTCAAGGGCGTCATGGTAGAGGCAGGAATTTCATTCTAATTCGTGGTTAGTTGTTTTGTCCGGGCCCGGCAGTGTGGCCGGGCCCGGATTTTTACCCTCCGCCTCGTTCTTCAGACCTGCAGTTGAGGCTGCAGATCACAAAAAAATTTAAACCAGGATCTGTAACATGAAGACGGCACTTTTCATATTACTTTTTTTTATTCCTGCCTCGGTATTCTCGCAGACAGCCGGGCGTATCTCGTATTTTCCCAATAATTGCACCGGATACATTGATATCAACGGCGAAACCAACCTGAGTAATTTCCATCTCAGCCAAACTCTCGATCACCAGCTTTACCTTTCCGTAAACGACACGCACTGGGCACGGAATACGGATTCTTCATCCATGACGGAAATTCATATCCCCGTCAAACAATTCTCCACCGGAAATCCTTTTCTTTACCATGATTTCCTTGACCTTCTCAAAGCCGATGAACATCCGGAAATCATCATCCGGATACCCAGGAAACAACTGGAAAATGTCGATTACGGGTCCGACAGCATCGATCCGGAAATCAGCATTACCCTGGCAGGGATAACCCGCCGTTACCATATCATCTGCAGTGTGAACAGCTGCAGCAATCATGATCTCTTCCTCAGGGGAGAAAAGGAATTGAAACTAACCGATTTCGATATCCAACCTCCCGTAAAATCGATGGGCCTGATCCGTGTGAAAAATGAAGTTATTATTAACTTTGGTTTCGATTTAGAGCTCATGAACGAAACTTCTCTCGTCACAAAATGAAATTCAGCACGAAAATACGTTACGGGCTTCGCGCCATGATGGAAATTGCCTTAGACACTACCGGAAATGGCGTTCTTCAGAAAGATATTTCCGAAAAACAGGGAATTTCCCTTAAATACCTCGATCACATCATCGCAGAGCTCAAAGCCTCCGACCTGATCAGTAATCTTAAAGGAAAAAAAAGCGGGTATGTGCTTACCCGCGAACCATCCGAAATTTCGATGTACGACATTCATAACGCCTTCGAACCGGGAATCTGTATCATCGACTGCCTTTCATCCCACATTCATTGTGATCGCATGGAAGGATGCTCAGTCAAAGGGTTCTGGGGCGATCTGAACCAACAGATCATCGATTATTTCAAGTCTGTGACCCTCGATGACCTGGTTAAGAAAGAGATCGAACTGACCGAACGATTCTGACCCTTTAAACCTCACCATCTTTTTTCTTGCCTCGGCAAGCTCCGTTCCCTCGCCGTCTCTGTAAAAATTCCTTTTCGAAAGGGAAATACGTCCATTTTTTACCTGACACTTTCCAGTCCGTCCTGGTGCATCACCCAGGTTTTTCCCGCCATCCGGTAACTGGTTACCTGGTCAAGGTTATTGATGTGACCAAGAAAGTCGGCTGTGTTTTTATTCAGGCTCACCGCCTTGCCTTCCGGGACGAAAACGGTGAGATCCAGGCTCTGTGAATGGTACCGGTCGCCGGAGGCGTTCCGGAAATACGGATCGACCGTCAGCAGCGAATCGTTAACGGTATAGTTGTAGCCGATGCTGTTCGCCATCTCCTCAGCCGATTTTTCATCTGAACCCCGTGAACTCTTGACCACTCTTAATTTAAACACATTGTCATCGCTCCGCTCCACATCGATGTTCACTTCACCGTAAAATTCATCACCCCTGACAATGTACCAGTGGTTGTTCACCCCGACATGCTTCAGGGATTTAAACGTGGAAAGCATTTCAGGATTGACTGCGACATAAAGGGTATCGCTGGTCACCGTTTTCAATGGGTAGGTTGAACGGGTTTCCTCCATCTTCGAAAAGTTGCCCGATTCGTAGGCGATCATGGCGACCGTGGTGATCAGGGCCAGAATCCATAAGGCGAAGGCGCTTGCCCCAAGCGACTTGTCATGTGCTTTGAAACGGAAGAGTGCCTTGAAAAGTCCGTAAATTATCGCCAGGATTGGGATAAGGATAACCAGGGCGCCGGCAATGACAATCACACTGGCATTCGTCGGGTTGAGGAAGGGTAAAACGGTATTGTTCAGATCAATGTCGAGACCGTGAATGACGCCAAAGGGAATCAGGCTGGCGCCGAAGAAGGCAAAACCGATCACACTGACAATGATGCTGATCCCGGCCACGACGAACACCAGGGCAATGATCACCGCGATAACTTTCAGAAAAGCAACAAAAATAACGCCGACGATGTGAAAAAATTGCGTGAAAATATCTTCTGTTTTCCGTCCTGTATCCGACCTGCGGGCTTTGCGCAGATTCTCCTTCACATCTTCATATTCCTCCCGGATTTTTTTTTCCAGGTTTGAAACGGTCACTTTCTCCCCCCGCATTTCGAGCTTCTGGGCAGCCGTCTCCGCTTTGGGAACGGCAATCCATAAAACAAGATAAATGATGATGGGAAGTCCCCAACCGACCAGGATAAGCACCACGAAGAGAATCCGCAGTACGACGGGATCAATGTTGAAGTAGGCACTCAGCCCGGCTGCCACACCACCGATCACTGCATTATCAGGATCGCGGTAAAGACGGCGGTAATGCCGGGAACCCGACGGTCCCTTTTTGGCCTCTTCCTCTTCCTCGCCGGCGAAATCTTCCGGTTTCCCCATGATGTTGATCACTTGATCCACATCGGCCACCGTGATGACCTGCGAATCATCCCTGAATTTTTCACGGAAAAGTTCAGCAATCCGTGCTTCGATATCGGCAATGATCTCCCGGGTTTCTTCAACATTGGAAAAATGGCTGCTGATCCGGTCAAGGTAGATTTTAAGCTTCTCATAGGCGTCTTCGTCTATGTGAAAGATCTGTCCGCTTAAATTGATTTTTAATGCTTTTTTCATCGTATTAAAACTTTAAATTTATTTCCCTTTTTTAATGGAGTCAATAGATTCAACCAGTTCGGTCCATGATTTATCAAGTTCTTTCAGGTATTTCTTCCCGAGCTCGGTAATCGTGTAGTATTTCCTGGGAGGTCCCTGAGTCGATTCTTCCCAGCGGTAACCAAGCAACCCGGCATTTTTCTGCCGCGTCAGAAGTGGATAGAGGGTACCTTCAACAACAATCAGCTTACTTTCCTTCAGCAAATTGATGATGTCCGTTGTATAAGCATCTTCCCGCGACAGGATCAGTAGGATGCAATACTCCAGAATACCTTTCCGCATTTGCGCTTTTGAATTTTCAACATTCATTTTTTCCTATTTTAATTGTTCTTTACGGTCCACTGTGAGAGATCTGTCATCCAGGATTCAAACTCAAGGGTGTCTTCTTCAGTCTTCCAGGATTCACGTTCATTGGATTCTTTTCCGACTGGCTGCTCATCAACCCATGAACCGTCAATCGACGATTGAAAAATCTCAATCGCGACCGGCCGGTTGGTTTCTGAATCTGCCTTACCGGATGGACATATTTGCCCTGCCGACACCAGTGCCAGTCCAAATATCCCCAAGGCGACGTATGTCAAAGTTGTTTTCATTTTTTAATACTGTTTATTGCATACTTAATTTCTATACAAAGATATATATTTTTTGCATTACCATGCAATACATAGTACTAATTTTTTTTCATATTATTTTTTATCTTGTTGTATTTCTGAGCTTTACAAGAATGAAATTTTTTGGATTTTTTTTGGAAAAGTGGAAACGGGGGATGAATCAGTACGCCGGGACCATAAAAAAGGGAGAGCTCCCCGTTCATTTACCAGATGGAAGTACACGATAACCGGCAATCACCTTATTGGGTGCTGCAGCTGTAAAAGGAAAGATGGCAGAACAGAAGGATCTACCAGCCCAGGATCACATCATAGCCGCCGTGTTTCCGGATATTGAGTACCCGGCCGTCGCTGAACAACAGGTACTGGCCCCGGATGCCGGCCAGTGTCCCCCGAACGACGGGATCCTTATCCAGGTTGACGGACCTGACTTTTTGGGGGTAGACTTCCACGGGATACGTGATGCTGATCACATCATCGTCATCACAGGCATAGATTTGAAAATCGGGATGGAGGACGGAAAGTGCATGCTGTTTCTCTTCCTTGAGCAGAATGGCTACCCGTTCCTTGTTGGTCAGCATGTCGCGCCAGTTGGTTTTATCGCGAAAGTGGTTTTTCAGGGCGACTTCGATGGTCCCGGCAATATACCGGTTCGGCGTGCGCGCGAGCCTGATGGCCTCACTCGCGCCCTGGTCGATCCAGCGCGTGGGCACCTGGGTATTCCGTGTCACGCCCACCTTCAGCCCGCCCGATACCGCCAGGTAGACAAAATGATCAATCAGGCAATGCTCCTGCGCATAGACCAGGTCGCGGGCCTGGCCGAGATGAGCGCGGCACAATTCGGGCCGGAGAACACAATCCTCGGTTTCCGGAGCCGAAACAAAGCATGGGTAACAATATCCCTGGGCAAAGGAAGTGCGGGTGAGCTTTCCGCACCGGATGCAATGGATCTGATGCTGATATTCCAGTCTGATCTCCCGGCCGATCAGGTCATTGACAGGTACCGGATCGATGCCGTTGCCCAGTTCCAGGAAGTATTGCACTTTTGCCCGGAGTTCGGTTTGCATTTTATGCAGGTTTCCTTCGATGGTCATGCCGGTCATTTTAGCGCAAGAAAAGAAAAATGAGTGCCAAAAGCAACAAATCCCCGGTATGAATCCTTATGTTATTTTCCGGGGGAATTTACATTTGGCTACCCGGGGAAATTTTCATTATTTAGTGTCAGAAAGAAAACTCATGTTTTTTAGCCGTGCTTGATAAGAAAACGTCAAGAGCAAGGCTTGCGATGACTGAAAAACAGGAGTTTACTATTCGTAAATGACTGTTTTGAAGTCGAGCATAACGCAGCTATTGGCGTTTTCTTGCAAGCACTATTTAGCACAACACTTCATTTTAATAAGCCATGCCGGGAAAGTCACTCTTACGAAACAAGAATCTGCAAATCATCTTTTTCATTACCCTGCTGGCGGTTATGGGGGTGGCGAGCATCACGCCGGCATTCCCGGCGATATCTCAGCATTTCAATATTCCTTACAAGAAAATCGGGTACCTGATCACCGTCTTTACGCTACCGGGAATTTTCCTGACCCCGGTTTTGGGGATCCTGGCCGATCGCTTCGGAAGGAAAACGGTCCTGGTCCCGGCTCTGTTTCTCTTTGCCCTGGCGGGTTTCGCCTGCAGCCTTACCCATGATTACAACATGCTTCTTCTCTTCCGGTTTTTGCAGGGCATCGGCGGGGCTTCCCTCGGCTCCTTAAATGTCACGCTGATTGGTGATATTTTCTCAAAGGATGACCGTCCTGCGGCGATGGGCTACAATGCAAGTGTGCTGAGCATCGGAACTGCCGCTTATCCCGCTCTTGGCGGCGGACTGGCCATGCTGGGCTGGAACTTCCCGTTCTATTTTCCCCTCCTGGCCATCCCGGCAGGTTTTCTCGTCCTCTTTGCGTTGAAGAACGAGGAACCCAGGCAGGACCAGTCGATCAGAGATTATCTCATCAACACCTTTCAGAGTGTGCTGAAAAAAGAGGTTCTGGCGCTGTTTGTCCTCAACGTCCTGACCTTCATTATCCTTTATGGTTCCTATCTGACGTATTTCCCCTTTATCATGGAGCACCGTTTTGCGGCTTCATCGCTGATCATCGGGGTCATCATGTCATCCTCATCGATCACCACGGCGCTGACTTCGGCACAGACGGGCTGGCTGATGCGCAAATTCAGGCCATCCACACTGCTGAAAGCCTCATATACCCTCTACTTCATTTCCCTGGTGCTCATCCCATTCATTCACAGTGAATGGCTGATGATTCTTCCGGCGGTCATTTTCGGTGCCGCCCAGGGGATAAATATCCCCAACATCCAGACACTGCTGGTCAGCCTGGCCCCGATGAAATACCGGGCAGCGTTTATGTCGCTCAACGGCATGGTCCTGAGGATCGGTCAGACGATCGGACCCCTTGTGGCCGCCCTGTTTTTCTCCATCGGCGGGATCAGCTACGCCTTCTGGGGCGGCGCCCTGGTCGCCGTCATCATGTTTACGATCGTGATTTTTACGCTCAGCCGGACAGAGATCCGGAACAGGAAAAACGCGGCTTCTTAAGCCTATTTCTTTTCCTCCCCGGTTTTCCCGGTCCGGTCACCGTTAAACCTGTCGAACCATCCGAGAACCCTCGGAGTCACATCCATCATGAGTTTCGGCTCCGAGGGGACATGCCCCGACCTCGGGTAAAGGATCAATTCCGTGGGAATCCCTTTGCGCTTCAGGGCGGTGTAAAGCTCTTCAGATTGCGTGAGCGGAACCCTGAGGTCATTCTCTCCGTGAAGGATTTGCAGGGGCGTGGTAATTTTGTCGAGATGAAAAATGGCTGAATGTTTCATATACATGTCGTAATCCTTCCATAGTTCACCCCCCATATGGGCAACAAGATAGTCAGGGATATCGGTGGTGTAAGCCATGCTAACCAGGTCGGGAAGTCCGGCTCCCATGCTGGCTGCCTTGAAGCGTCCGGTGCGGGTGACGATGAAAGAGGTAAGATAGCCCCCATAGCTCCAGCCGGCAACAAAAAGGTGATCAGGGTCAGCCAGTCCCCTATTGATCACGGTATCGACGCCCGACATCAGGTCGTCATAATCGCCATAGCCCCAATCCCTGACATTGGCATGCCGGAACGCATTTCCGTAACCATCACTGCCCCGCGGATTGGGTCTCAGCACAGCATATCCCTCGCGGGCCATATCCTGGACCAGATACAACGACGGGGAACCCGTGAAATGCTGTTCGAACGTGCCAGCCGGACCGCCGTGAACGCAAAGGATCAATGGATAACTTTTTCCCCTTTTGGTAGTGTGCCGGGTAGGTCAACAATCCTTCAACGGCTGTACCGCCGGAAGAGGTCCAGTGGATAAGTTCGGTGGGCGCCGTTTCAGGCATCAAGGCATTGTTGTTCACGGAGGTCACCCGGACCGGTTGATAATTGATCAGTTCAGAATAATAGACCTCCGCCGGCTTTCCTGTTTCTTCATAGGTAAAAGAAACCGCCCACCGTTGAGCTGACAGGCTGAAATGGCTCCATGTTCCATGGCTTCCCTCAGGGGTTTTCAAAGGCGAAGAAGGCACCCACGGACGGTTGCCAAGAGAAGCCACGACCATATCGTCACCCTTGGCTTTTATGGCCAGCAGATGACCCGAGGTCCCGATCATTTCAAAGGCATAAACCGACTTCCCGTCCGGCGCCCAGCTGACAAGGCTGGCATTCCGGTCGGGGGTCAGGGTAAGACGCACCGGCCGGCCGCCTTTGGATGATATGGTATACAGATCCCGCAGTCCGACAGGTTCCGGCTGGCCTCCCTGTGAAGAAAAGGCGATCTGCCGGCCGTTGGGCGAAAAGAGAGGGCTGTCGTCCACTCCCGGCCAGTCGACCAGGGTTTCGATCTTCCCCGAATCGGCTGGGACGATGGAGATATCCGATGTTGTCATACCCGTATTGACGGTTGGATCCGTTTGGTGGGAGAAAACGATCCTTGACCCGTCGGGTGACCAGTCAAAATCATTGACGCTGATATTTCCCGGGGTGAGGAGCACGGCCCGGTATTGCTTTTTTCCTGCCGGTTCAGAAGAGGTGACATAGAGTCGCCGGTATTTAAAGTCCTGATCAACGATCCGGATGTCCGTCTTTTCCGTCTGCATGGATTTTTCTTCCTCCGTTTCCGGATCGGTCATCCGGTAGGCGATCTGAGAGCCATCGGGTGACCATTTGAAGCCCGAAACCTCCCCGGGGGCGAAGGTGAGCCGGCGGGCCTCTCCCCCGTTCATCCACATGACATAAACCTGCGAGGTCCCCGACCGGTTGCTGAGAAAGGCCAGCCTGTCGCCATCGGGCGAGAATCCGGGCGACGTGCAGGATTGATCGCCGAACGTAAACTGGCGGTCAAAACTCCCGTCGACCGCTGCCACATGGATCTGGGTCAGATACGCGGACTTTTCCTTTTCCATGACCGCCTCCCGGACAACGTACGCGATATACCGTGCACGGGGTGAAATCCGGGTATCGGTGATTTGTTTCAGGGAATAACTCATTTCGGGTGTCCATCCGTCTTTCACCTGCGGCTGTGCTCCCGTAAGATGGTGAAGTGTAAGACAGATCAGGAAAAAGATAAGATGCTTGATGGATTTCATGGCGGTTGATTCAGCGTTCCTGTAAATGTATGAAAAAACCACACCATTATGAATCACCCGCCTTCATCATTGCGCTGGAAAAATCTCAGAAAACCCGGAAAAAATCGGACTGTTAGATCAGGCTACGGAACGCCGGAATGTCACTTTCCGGGTCTCTTTCACCGACGGCTGCATCTGTTTCTTCCGGTAATTGAATCGGCGGTCGACAAATTCCCGGGAGTGCTTTTTGAGGTACTGCTCGGGCCCGTGCCAGAACAGCAGGGCGAGGCCGATGAGGGAAACGATGTGCAGCGCAACGGGAAGATGCATCAGGACGAATGTGTTGACCAGGAAAAAGAATACACCGTATCCCAGCAAGATCAGGGCTGCCTTCCGGTGTGAAAATCCAAGCTTTAGCCAGGTATGGTGCAAATGGTTCCGGTCGGGGTAAAAAGGTGATTTCCCCATCAGGATGCGCTTGATGAAAACGTGCAGCTGGTCGAAGAGCGGGACGATCATCAGTGACAGGACCGTCAACGGGGAATAGAGCCTGCTGTAATAAGACGGACCGGCATTGAGATTGCAGAATTTTATGATGGTAACGGCCAGAACGAAGCCGAGCATCAGCGATCCGGTATCGCCCATGAAAATTTTAAACTGCCGTCCCCACACGTTGAACACCAGGAAGGCCAGGAGGCTGAGAGTGACCGGAAAGGTAATGGTGATGATGCCCATGTGACCCAGCCGGAGGAACAGGAAATTGAATACCAGTAATGCATAAATACCCGTGATGGCCGCATGCCCGTCGATGCCGTCGATCAGGTTAATTGAATTGATCACGTACGTCATGAGCACCATCGAAATGATCACGCTCAGCCAGGTCGGCAGGGTGCCGATCCCAAGAAAATGATGCAGCGACGTCAATCTGATGCCCCCCACAGTCGTGATCAGCAGAGCGATGAGAAAAAACAGGAAAAGTTTACGGCTGGCAGACAGGGAGATGATATCATCCACAATCCCGATCAGGAAAATCGAAATGATACCCGCCACAATGACGTAAAAGTCGTTGGAATGAAATCCGGCCAGAAAGACCCCCGATATGAGGAATCCGGCAAAGATGGCGATCCCGCCGATTGCGGGAACAGGTTTCACATGCGATGTTCTGTTATTTGGAACGTATACAAGGTTATATTTCCATGCCAGGGTAACAATAACAGGGATAAGTAATAAGGTTGAAAAAAATCCCGTCAGACTTATAATAAACTCATCGAGAACCAGATTAAAATAAAATTCATTAAATACCATTGTCGTTAATTTATCAATTCGTTCGTCACCAATAAAATCAAGTTTTAAATAACTTCTACATCCATTCGTAATATGAAGTTACACGAATTTTCTCTTTTTCCATGAAAAAAAGAATAAATTTGATAAAGTATCTTCCGGATACAAAAAAGATATGATCCGGTGATAAAGGCCAGGATAAAATTTTAACGATTTGTGAATGATGGAGTTACTGTGATATATTTCTGAATTTACCTGGAATTTATCTCAATTTTCTTCGGAGAATAATCTGAAATCCCGTATTGTTTCCCAAGAAATCTCCCCTATCCGCGGCTGCGGTGAAAGTAATTCCATATAATGAATGTTCGATTTGATCTAAATAAATTTCAAATAACATGGCATTCAGAAGCCGGGTTTCGGTAAAGGGATAGGCATAGGTTCCATAATTATTGGAATGGGAAAAGAACAACCGGTATCCGATCCCTGCTCCGGCCATCTTGCCGCTGACCCCGATGTGATAGGCTCTAAGCCGGTTGTTCCTGAAATACTCCCCATGACTGCTGACCCCATAAAGAGGGGAAGTGATCAGGGGCGTGCCGATGGTTCTTCCCTCTGCCGACCAACCGGCGCGGTATATGGAGTTATTGAAATAATTGTCGGCGCCCCGGGGAAAGGTATTGGGATTAGGATGATCAATGATCCAACCACTTTGATCGGTCGTATTGATGTATTCCAGCACCAGGGCTGACGGCCAGGGACCGGAATGCGCATATCTGAAAGCAATGCCCCACAATCCATCCTTTTTGTTCATCAATTTTCTTCCGCTGTTATCCTCAAAAAGTGATTGCCAGTAGATGCCGGTGTGTGTTTTGCCGATCCTGAAATCCACCCTGACATTGTAGGATCCAAGGTGGTTCCCGAGTGCATTGAGCCGTTCGTTACTTGGTGAATCTGCTGACCCTGAACGGGCGAAGAATATATCCCGGAACGCTTCCAGGCCGGAAGGCAAGTGGCCGATGAGCGTGTCACGCGACACCCCTCCCCATTGAACAAAGTGGTGCAGCCCGGCGGAGAGAATAACCGGGAAACGGCTCGTGGTTTTGAAATAGATATATTTATGATGCAACCAGACATGCTCTGAGAAGGGATCTTCACTGAACCATCCGTGCGAGATCCCCCCTTTGACATAAAGGTATTTTGCAGTAAATGGAACAGGGATGTACCCGTTTGTACGGAAGGTGATCTCCGGGATCGTCGGTGCATTGCCCGACCATAACAGGCCGCCGCTGCTTAGCAGGCTGTCCTGGTTCCCATATACTTCTTCCCTTTTACCGGCTTCGAACTCGAAGAAACCAGCCCGGACCCCCGCATAAGCCTGGTGCAGGATGATGGATGCACGGTCGGAATATAAACTGTAAATGTCTAATCCATAGTCATAATCCAGGTTCCTGCCAGTCCTGGGGTTTTTATAAAACGAAGCCCTGAGCCATCCATTGAAAGGGGTATTGTCAATAAGTCCGTACCTGTCCGACATCAGCCAGAACGGAACATTCCGGCCATGCGACACAACACTGCCTGCTTCGAGGGTCACCGAATCGGCCAGATCCTGGGACCAGACGGGTCCACAAGCCAACAAAACATACAGACTGATAAAAAACAAGATAGGCCTCAAGGGTTCAAATAGTTAGGTTGAAATTAGAAATCAAAAATACCCCATTCCCCATTTCAAAGCTTCATTTCTGATATTGTGTTTGTCAGAGAGTTAAGTATATGCCGGAACATTTTTTTCATCGATCTTCTCCCGGCAAATATATCAATTTAACCTGTAAAATCGATCTAAATAAGTGCCTGTGATTTTGATCTTTATCTCTATAACGCCATCATAAATGCCGTTTTCTGAACAGGTGAAGGAGCATCCCGACAATATATCCTCATCCCTGGCCGACCATTCTATGGAATATGGAGGAACATCTCCCCTTCCCCTCATCCCGAATTTCCCGGTAACCCTGACGGGCATTGAAAAGCAGAGCCATTTTTTGAACTATCTAAATGAAGGGATTGTTTCTTGACCATGGGAAGAATCAAAGCCAGGAATGATTCTTCTGTATTTTGCACAGGTTTGATCAGATTATGACGGCCCTGATAACCGGATATGAAGTTCGGCCAACATCATTTCTTTACCAACTAAACATGGCGGCCGGTGCAGGGTCGAAAACGTGAAACGATAAATATATAAAAATGGATACCATTCAGATTCAGACGACCTTTTCTGAAGATATCAAAACAGGTCTCTCATCAGCATATAAGTTCATCCCCTCGAAATATTTTTACAATGAAACCGGGAGCCGGATCTTCCAGGACATCATGCGCATGCCGGAATACTACCTGACCGATTGCGAATATGAGATCTTCAGGGATTATGCCGGAGAAATTTCCTCCCTGATCGATCCTGGAAAAACCCGGTTTAACCTGATCGAACTCGGAGCCGGCGATGGGCTGAAAACGAGTCTGCTGATTGCCCGACTGATCCGTGAAGAATCGCATTTCCGGTACCTCCCCGTCGATATCTCATCCGATGCCCTTTCCGGTCTTGTCGAGAAGCTGCGTCTTGCCTTTCCCGGGCTTCCCGTTTCGGGAATTGCCGGCGATTACGCCGACGTACTCAAAAACCTCCGTTTTGGCGATGATTGCAGGAAAGTCAGTCTCTTTCTCGGGTCCAACATCGGAAATTTCACCCCTGCGGGAGCACTCGGTTTTTTACGGCAAATTTCCTCCGCACTCAGTCCCGGCGATCTGATCCTGACGGGCTTTGACCTCGTCAAAGACCCCGGGGTTATCCTGCGTGCCTACGACGATCCTTATGGGTATACCCGCGACTTTAACCTCAACCTCCTTTCGAGAATGAATGAAGAACTGGAGGCAAATTTCGACCTCTCCCGTTTTCTCCATCACCCGCTATACGATCCGGCCGAATGCAGTGCAAAATCCTACCTCGTCAGCATCTGCGACCAGGACGTTTACTTTGGCGCCCTTAACCAATCGTTTCATTTCAGGGAATGGGAAGGTGTCCTGACGGAAATCAGCCGGAAATTTACGCCCGCCCAGATCCACACCCTTGCCGGTGAGGCCGGTTTTAAGACGATCCGGGACTTCACCGATAAAAAACACTGGTACCTCAACGCTCTGTGGGAGAAAATATAGCTCTGTCTCGCATAATGACGCTGAACTATTCAAAAACAGAGATTATGAAAGCCATATGGAACAACAGGATTATCGCTGAAAGTGATAAAACGAAATTGATCGAAGGTAATCACTATTTTCCGCGCGAAAAGGTGAACAGGGAATACCTGAAGGAGAGTGACAAACATACAGATTGTCACTGGAAAGGGATAGCATCATATTACGACCTGGTGGTCGATGGGAAAACAAATAAGGATGCGGCCTGGTATTATCCCGACCCAAGCAGCGAGGCCGCGGAGATCAGGGACCACATTGCGTTCTGGAGAGGGGTTGAAGTCACCGAATAATATTTGACAATACAGTACTCAAGAATACAGCATTAATTTAAATATCTGCAAAATGGATATTCAAAAACTTTCGGAAAAATGGATGCCCCTGGAGCCCGTCCTGCTCAGCGGCCTGCGGCAGGTTTTATCCACCCAGCATTATGCTGCCCAGCTCATTGCCGTCACGGGGGAACATCTCATTCCCCCCCGGAAAGATCACAGCCATACGGCAATGGAATTCTCCGTTTCCCGGAAAATGCTGATCAGCGATAAAATCCCGGCCGAAAAACCGCTCAGGGTCGGGTTGAATATTAAAGACCTTACCATCTATATCCTCTCAACGAGAATGGACGTGCTTCAGATGGGCGATCTGACCGGTCATACGACAACGGAGGGTTATAATTTTTTTAAGAAACACCTTGGAGCCTATGGCGTCGATGTTTCGCAATTCGATCTGATACTGGAAACTGAACTTTCAACCGGGCCGGTGAAAAAAGAACACAGCTTTGCGGTTGAATATCCCAATATCGGTGAAGAAACCGTCAAGTACCGCGCAAATGCAAAATTTCTGCTGCAGTTCTTTAACCGGGTTTTCAAACATACTTCCGAAATCCGCATTTGGCCAGGTAACTTCTGTACATCTTCACGGATCTTCGGGGCTTTTGACAGTGATAATGTGCCCCATCATGCCGTCGAATTCGGCTTTTCACCCCAAAACAGGATCATCGATGAGCCTCACTTCTATGTCAACCTTTCCATGGATGACGATTTCACCTACCCGGATCCCATGCCGGAACTTCGCGCAGCCGGACACTGGCATGAAGGTCAGTGGAGGGGCGCCTACCTTCCTGTGGCGGAAATCTGGGCCCATAGCGACCCCGGCACACAATTCACCCATACCAGTGAGTTTCTTGCCTCAGCCATCGAAATATCCCTCAAAATGATGGAAGGTTGACCATTTTCCGCGCATTTTCCCGGACCTGACCGACGTGATAGTTATGCCATGCTAAAAAATGACACCTGGCACCGGCATGTCCCGTTAGCCCGGGAATTCATTCCCCTGTCCGTCCCGGGCCGACAGACGCATTCTGTCCTGGCTTTTCCATCTTGCCGGCAATTTTCATCCTGAATGCCGTCGGCCTCAATGATTTTTCATCCTTTTTCAGCTTACATTTTAAAATATATCTTACGAATTTAGTTTTATTTTATATTTTTCGTATATTTGTACTCTATTCGTATAATAAAATGACTGAAGTAAGCAAAAAATACCAGGACATCTTTTCCACCGGAAAAAGTCTTTTCTGGAAATTCGGCCTCCGACGGGTCACCGTGGAGGAGATTTGCACGGAAGCCGGGGTCAGCAAGATGACGTTCTACAAATACTTCAGGAACAAGGATACTTTGGCCCTGGAGATCATGAACACGATGATCAACGAAACCAAAATGAATTTTATTCAGATGATGGACAGTGATATCCCTTTTGAAGAGAAGGTCAGGGGAACGATGAAATTAAAAATGGATGCTGGCGGCAGTGTCAGCAAGGAATTTCTCGCTGATCTCTACAGTGGTGATTACCCCGCACTGTCTTCGCTGATTGAAAAAATGACCAGGGAAAGCCTCGAATTGATAACCAGTTACTACCGGAAGGCACAGGCAAAGGGAGAGATCCGGAAGGATCTGAAGATTGAATTCCTGCTCTACCTGATCGATCAGATGATCGTCATGCTTCAGGACGAGAAGCTCACCGTTCTCTACGAAACCGGAGGCGATCTGATCTACGAGATAACCAATTTCTTTTTCTACGGGATCCTTCCCCGAACGGAGAAATAAGATCATGAAAACGACCGCTGCATTCATCTTTCTGTTTATCCTGTTTCAGCCGGTTAGGCTGATGTCGCAGGAGGAGTCGATGCAACCCCGGCTGAGCGGTCAGCTCATCGGCTGGACGAACATCAACCTGGTCAAACCGGTGAGCAATAACTGGGGAATCAGGTATATTCCTTCATTCTCAGGAGGCTTTAAACTAAACGGCACCTGGCGTCTTGATGCCGAGGTATCGGCGAACGCCTGGGCAAGCAGCACCTTGCAAAGCGGCGACTGGAAAGGTAATGCCAGGCTGAAACCTTACCGACTTTGGGTACGGCTGAGCACGGAACAATTCGAGTTCCGCACCGGACTTCAGAAAATAAATTTCGGTTCGGCATCCATGCTCCGGCCCCTGATGTGGTTCGACCGTATCGATCCCCGTGATCCCCTGCAACTGACCGATGGGGTATATGCGGCTCTTGCCAGGTATTATTTTCTTAACAATGCCAACATCTGGCTGTGGTTCCTGTATGGCAATGAGGAGCCCAAGGGATGGGAGATTCTTCCCACCTCGAAAAAACGTCCGGAATACGGTGGCCGGGTGCAGGTCCCCGTGTCCACGGGAGAAATCGCACTCAGTTATCACCACCGCCAGGCAGGACCCGGAGAAACAGGCCTGGATGGCGCTTATCCCCGGTTTGATGAGGACCGGCTCGGGCTCGATGGCAAGTGGGATATCGGTCCGGGTGTCTGGTTTGAGGAAGTGATCAAACACCGTGGCGAAAAAGATATCCTTCCCGAATGGGAAAACTATCTCACCCTCGGCCTCGATTACACCTTCGGAGTGGGCAACGGCCTGACTTCAACCTTTGAACAGTTCATACTGAGCGAATCCGGCATGCCTGGCCTCAGGGCAGCGAACACCACGTTTTCGGCGCTGAACCTCACCTATCCCACCAGCCTGATCGACCGGTTCTCGGTCATTCTGTATTATAACTGGGAAGACGCCTCATTTTACCGGTTCCTGAGCTGGCAGCGCAGCTATGATAAATGGGTCTTCTACCTGATGGGGTATTGGAATCCCGGCACCATTGCCATTTACAGGGACCCGGAAGGAACCAGCCTGTTCGCCGGTAAAGGACTGCAACTGATGATCGTATTTAACCATTGATAAATTCAGAACCTTATGGAAACACCCACCCTGATCACGGTAAACGGACTGACGAAAAAATTCCCCATGGGCGGCGGTCTGTTCACGGCTCTCGAGGACATTAACCTGAGTTTCGGTAAAGGAGAGTTTGCCGGCATCGTCGGTCCCAGCGGATCGGGCAAGACAACCCTCCTGAACATCCTCGGATCTCTCGATGATCCCACCAGCGGCGAAGCGATCGTCCTTGGCAGGTCGATCGGGAAAATCGGGGTGAAGGAAGCCGCGAAACTCAGGAAACAGGAGCTCGGATTCATTTTTCAGTCATATAACCTCCTCCCGGTCTATAATGTCTTTGAGAATGTCGAATTTCCCTTGCTCCTGCTCAACATGAGCTCAGCGGAGCGCAAAAAGGCCGTTGATGAAGCCCTTAGCTGGGTCGGACTGGATTCGAAACGAAATTCAAAACCCGCTCAGCTTTCGGGCGGCGAATGCCAGCGGGTGGCTATAGCCCGGGCCATGGTCAAACGTCCGGGTATCGTCCTGGCTGATGAGCCGACGGCGAACCTGGATGCGGAAAATTCCCACCACATTCTTCAGACCATGGTCAAACTCAATGAAGACCTGCAAACCACTTTTATTTTCGCCACCCATGACGAAAAGGTCATCGGGTACCTCCGGCGAATAATCAGACTCGCCGACGGCAAGGTCGCCGGTGATGAAACATATCAACCAAAAATTGGAAAGGGACACAACCATGCTCGCCTTTAAGCTTGCCTTCAGGAATCTCATCGGCGCAGGTTTGCGAACCTGGCTGAATGTGATCGTGCTGTCGTTCTCCTTCGTGGTCATCATTTTTTTCAAGGGATTGCTCGATGGCTGGGACCGTCAGGCCAAAACCGATTCCATCGCCTGGGAGACCGGCGGGGGACAGTACTGGCAGAAAAATTACGACCCTTACGATCCCTTCACCCTCACCGACAGTCATGAGAAACTCTCACCTGCCGGCCGGGAGCTTGTCGACCATCATCTCGCCACGCCCATTCTCGTCACCCAGGGTTCGATTTACCCGGAAGGCAGGATCCAGACGGCTGTCATCAAAGGCATCGATCCCCAACAAAAGATCCTCGAGCTCCCCTCCTCTGCACTCGATACGGCCATTTCCGAAATCCCTGCGGTGATCGGCAGCAATATGGCCAAAAACAATCATCTGAAAACGGGCGATGTGATGATGATCCGGTGGAGGGATACCAACGGAACCTTTGACGCAGACGAAGTCCGGATCGTGAAGATCTTCACGACCAATGTTCCTTCGGTCGACGGGGGTCAGCTATGGATTTCCCTTGACCGTCTCCGGGAGATGATGGATCAGCCGTCGGAGGCAACCATCCTGGTTACCGCTCCAGGTTTTACACCCGTTTCCATAGGTCCCGGCTGGACTTTCAGGAACAATACATTTCTTCTTAGCGATATCGACCGGGTCATCAAAGCCAAATCGGCCAGCAGTTCAATCCTCTATCTCATCCTCCTGCTGCTGGCCATGCTGGCGATTTTCGACACCCAGGTCCTTTCCATTTTCCGCCGTCAAAAGGAGATCGGGACGTACATTGCCATGGGAATGACACGACGGCAGGTGGTCGGGCTTTTTACCGCCGAAGGTTCCATGTATGCCATCCTGGCCATTCTCGCCGGGGCGGTATACGGAATTCCACTGTTCATCATCCAGTCGGTGAAGGGCTTTGCCATCCCGGCCACTTCGAGTGATTTCGGCCTGGCCATGGCGCAAAAACTCTACCCGGTCTACAGCCTCGGCCTGGTGCTCGCTACAGTCCTGATCGTGACCATCACCACGACGGTTGTGAGCTACCTTCCCGCCAGGAAAATTGCGAAAATGAATCCCACTGAAGCGATTAAAGGAAAACTACAATGGTAAAATTTCTGTTAAAAGGACTCTTCCGCGACAGGAACCGCAGCTTTCTGCCCTTCCTTGTGGTCGCCCTGGGCGTCATGCTCACCATTTTCTTTCACAGCTGGTTCAAAGGTGTCATTGGCGAAAGTGTCGATATGAATGCCCGGTTCACCAGCGGCCATGTCAAAGTCATGAGCCGGGCCTATGCGGAAAATGAAAGCCAGATCCCCAATGACCTCGCGCTCACCGGAACCCATGATCTGTTGATCCAGCTTCAGCAACAATTCCCCGGGATGCTCTGGGTATCGCGGATCCGTTTCGGCGGACTCGTGGATGTTCCCGACAGCACCGGCGAAACCCGGGCGCAGGGCCCGGCAATGGGGATGGGCATCGATCTTCTTTCCGACAGCACCGGGGAAATTTCACGGCTGAAACTTCAGTCTTCCCTGGTTAAGGGGACGCCTTCCCTCCTCCCATACACAGGTCCTTCTGAGTGATCAGTTTGCCCGGAATCTGAAGGTTAAACCCGGTGACGAGATCACCCTGATCTCTTCCACCATGTATGGCAGCATGGCCATCTCCAATTTCACCGTGTCAGGAACACTTAACTTTGGCACCAGCGCTCTCGACCGGGGAACCCTTATTGCTGATATCAGCGATGTGAGAGATGCCCTGAATATGAACGACGCTACCGGGGAAATGCTTGGATACTTTAAAAGCGGGTACTATGATGATGAACAGGCGCATGACCGTGATGACGGAATTCAATGCCGAACATCCGGCTAATGGCGATGAGTTCTCCCCGGTCATGGTCACCCTGCGTGACCAGGGCAATATGGATATGATGATGGGGTACATGGAAAAAGTCACCTTCATCATCGTGGCCATCTTCGTTCTGGCGATGTCGATCGTTTTGTGGAATGCCGGACTTCTCTCCGGGATCCGGAGATATGGCGAGGTCGGGCTCCGCCTGGCCATGGGCGAAGAAAAAGGACACATTTACCGATCACTCATCCTGGAATCGGTGATGATCGGTATTGCGGGTACTTTTGCAGGAACGCTGGTCGGATTGGGTTTTGCCTGGCTCCTGCAGCACTATGGCCTCAATATCGGATCGGCCATGCAGAATGCGGCGATGATGCTGCCTTCAACGTTCCATGCCCGCATCACCCCGGCCGATTATTATCTCGGATTTATCCCCGGCGTGTTTTCGACCGTACTCGGGACAATGCTCTCCGGTGTCGGGATATATAAACGGAAGACCGCCAGCCTTTTCCGGGAACTCGACCTTTGAAACCCGCAAGGGATAGAATTTCAGGAACAGGAAAAAGAAAATTCAGATGAAAAAGACAGTGATTATTTCAGTATTGCTCTTCATGGTTTCGGGCCTTTTTGCCCAATACCCCGACGGGAAAATGATCCTGGACAGGATCAGTCAGAACATGACGGCACGCACGCGCATCTTCACTTCGAAAATGATCATTCACGGCCGGCGGGGTGACCGGACCATCGAATCGAAATCCTGGAGCGAAGGCGAAGACAAATCCTTCACCGAATACCTGAGCCCCGCCCGGGAAGAAGGCACAAAGATGCTCATGCTCGGTGACCAGCTGTGGATCTATTCCCCTTCCACCGACAGGACGATCAAAATCGCAGGGCATATGCTCCGCCAGTCGGTGATGGGATCGGATATGTCGTATGAAGACATGATGGAAGATCCCGTGCTTAGCCATCATTACACGCCAAAGGTCGTAGCCGAAGAGACCATTGCCGGAGTTGATGTCTGGGTCCTTGAACTCACGGCTTTCGATGAGAGCGTCGCCTATTATAAAAGGAAACTTTGGGTGGATAAGAAACATGACATTCCCGTCAGGGAGGAGCTTTACGCCAAGAGTGGCCAGTTGCTGAAAAAGACGACCCTTTCCGATGTCAAAAAAATCGAAGGCCGGTGGTTCCCGACGCGTGTTGTTTTCAAGGATATGCTCAGCACCGGCGACGGCACTGAGTTCATCATGGAGGATATCCAATTCAACAAGGAGATCCCGGATTATATCTTTTCCAAGGCCAGTCTGAGGAAATGAGGGGGACGGAGGTAAGGGGGTACGCGGGTACGGGAAGACGTGGGGACAATGACTCGTCCTGATATAGGTTCACAAAAAATGTAAACAAAAAACAGGACTATGAAACGAAAAGTAAAAGTTTATTCGGACGAGTTTAAGTTCAAGGTCCAGGAAAAAAATTCCCGCTGATATCGCTGATTTACGCTGAAGTTTTCGATTCTTTCTGCGGAAATCCGCGCGATCTGCGGGAATACATTTATCGAAGCACCACCAGGAAAAAAATTCCCGCTGATACCGCCGATTTACGCTGACGTTTTCGATTCTTTCTGCGGAAATCCGCGCGATCTGCGGGAATACATTTATCGAAGCACCACCAGGAATAAAATTCCCGCTGATACCGCTGATTTACGCTGAAGTTTTCGCTTGTTTCTGCGGAAATCCGCGCGATCTGCGGGAAAAATATTAAACGAAGCACGACCAGGAAAAAAATTCCCGCAGATATCGCTGATTTACGCTGACGTTTTCGATTCTTTCTGCGGAAATCCGCGCGATCTGCGGGAATACATTTATCGAAGCACGACCAGGAAAAAAATTCCCGCAGATACCGCTGATTTACGCTGACGTTTTCGATTGTTTCTGCGGAAATCCGCGCGATCTGCGGGAAAACATTAACCGAAGCACTACCAGGAAAAAAATTCCCGCAGATATCGCTGATTTACGCTGAAGTTTTCGATTCTTTCTGCGGTAATCCGCGCGATCTGCGGGAATACATTAACCGAAGCACTACCAGGAAAAAAATTCCCGCTGATACCGCTGATTTACGCTGAAGTTTTCGATTCTTTCTGCGGTAATCCGCGCGATCTGCGGGAATACATTTATCGAAGCATTACCAGGAAAAAAATTCCCGCTGATACCGCTGATTTACGCTGAAGTTTTCGATTCTTTCTGCGGAAATCCGCGCGATCTGCGGGAATACATTTATCGAAGCACTACCAGGAAAAAAATTCCCGCTGATACCGCTGATTTACGCTGAAGTTTTCGATTCTTTCTGCGGAAATCCGCGCGATCTGCGGGAATACATTTATCGAAGCATTACCAGGAAAAAATTTCCCGCTGATACCGCCGATTTACGCTGACGTTTTCGATTCTTTCTGCGGAAATCCGCGCGATCTGCGGGAATACATTTATCGAAGCACTACCAGGAAAAAAATTCCCGCTGATACCGCCGATTTACGCTGAAGTTTTCGATTCTTTCTGCGGAAATCCGCGCGATCTGCGGGAAAACATTTATCGAAGCACTACCAGGAAAAAAATTCCCGCTGATACCGCTGATTTACGCTGAAGTTTTCGATTCTTTCTGCGGAAATCCGCGCGATCTGCGGGAATACATTTATCGAAGCACTACCAGGAAAAAAATTCCCGCTGATACCGCCGATTTACGCTGACGTTTTCGATTCTTTCTGCGGAAATCCGCGCGATCTGCGGGAATACATTTATCGAAGCACTACCAGGAAAAAAATTCCCGCTGATACCGCCGATTTACGCTGAAGTTTTCGATTCTTTCTGCGGAAATCCGCGCGATCTGCGGGAATACATTTATCGAAGCATTACCAGGAAAAAATTTCCCGCTGATACCGCTGATTTACGCTGAGGTTTTCGATTCTTTCTGCGGTAATCCGCGCGATCTGCGGGAATACATTTATCGAAGCACTACCAGGAAAAAAATTCCCGCTGATACCGCTGATTTACGCTGAAGTTTTCGATTCTTTCTGCGGTAATCCGCGCGATCTGCGGGAATACATTTATCGAAGCACTACCAGGAAAAAAATTCCCGCTGATACCGCTGATTTACGCTGAAGTTTTCGATTCTTTCTGCGGAAATCCGCGCGATCTGCGGGAATACATTTATCGAAGCACTACCAGGAAAAAAATTCCCGCTGATACCGCTGATTTACGCTGAAGTTTTCGATTCTTTCTGCGGAAATCCGCGCGATCTGCGGGAAAAAAAATATATATGCCGTTCCAGGACGGCAATATATATCTGACGAAATCAGGGTGCGACCTTATATCAGGCATGCCATTTCCTGGTGCGGTTCAGTTTAGAAGCCAATACATCGATGGTTGTATTGACATTCTCAACCACCTGGAAATCGAACATCCCGACGCAGATGAAGTCGGCACCGTTTTCGAACGCGTATCTGAAGCCGTCCTCCGGTTTAATGGCTCCTGCCGCAAGCACCTTGAAGCCGATCAGCGGAACATCCAGGGTTGAAAAAACCTCAACAGTCTGTTCGGGGAACATATCGAACAGGTTATCGTGGAATTTATTGTGATCGAGATCTCTGGGTATCGACGCTGAATTCTTCCCTGAACTCCCTCGGATGTGCAGACCAGTAACGGTCGTGGTGCATGGTTTTAAAGTAATAATCCGGTTTGATACCCAAGTCTTCACAAACGATGGGCACCTGGATGGAATGGGCACCGATCCCGGCAAGCATCCCCTGGCTTTTCATGAATTCAACAGCCTGGTGCATCAGATCCATCTTTTGGTTCTTTACGACAATGTCGCCGCTGGCACCCTGAACGTACATGGTTGTAGTCCCAAAATCCCTGGCTTGTTTAAATTCGAGCAACGGATCTTTTTCATCGAAGAGAATGTGAGCCTGGCAGATCGTTTTCATCTTACTGCCGGTTATTTGCTGGTATTTATTGAAAAGAGGGAAGTAACTGGTGACCATATTGGTGGTATCGATGCCCGCCTGTTCGCACAGGGAGAAGGTTTCAAAGATCTTTTTCTCCGTATTGTAATGGCGGAACAGGGTACCGACATATTCCAGGTCGCGCGAATGCGACCATCCCCCAATTAGGTTGCAGCCCATGATCAGCCGGCTCATTTCCAAATCCCCGATCTTTCCTTTCGGCAGTTCGCCTTTCAGGTCGCTAAGGTCGAATTTTTTAAGGGCAATGGTTGCACCCGACAATATATCCGGATCCGGGTTTGACTCGCGGGCGGCAGCGGCATAGACAACACCTCCCAGGAACGGGAGAGTGACCAGGCCCTTCAGGAGCTCGCGGCGTTTCACAGAACTGTTGCCCAAAGGTTCAGACACCGGCCCGGGGTCCCGTCCAGCTTCCTTCTTCCTGAAATACCTGATCATGCCCTGGAGACTATAATCAAGTCCGGGGATGAGGAAAACCACAACCAATGCAAGCGCTTCAATGAGATTCCGGTTGACGACCCAATAATGTCCTTCGATTGCACCAGCCATCAGGGAGTAACCAAACGGTGGGTAAGCAAAGTAATACAGCATGAGAAGGACAATCCCTGAAATGGCTGAAATCCGTATGAAAAGTCCCAGGAAAAGTCCGGCGCCGATGAGGATCAGCCCCCAGACGTTCAGAAAATCAACTGCGGCAAGGGCCGTGTGGTTAGCTGCAAGGGAGTGAAAAAACGGTGAAAGAAATCCGAAAGACCCCCTGAGGTAGGGTTCAGAAGACCATTCCGGGTTAGCCAGTTTCGAAATACCTTCGTACAGAAAATGCCAGCCAATCAGGACCCTCAGGAAAAAAATGGCCAAAGTGCCGGTACGTTTCATAATTTGTCAGTTTAGTGTTAGTCGTGTATAAATTTACAATGTTTGTCCATCCAATGGCATTCGTATACGACCTTCACTAATAATTTAAACAGATTATAAACAAGCAGGTGTAAGAAATATGATGTCCGCAAAGGGTTTCGGCGTGAAAAGCAGGAAGGCGCCGGCATAAATGGATCAGCGGTTATTTATCCTCAGCAGGTAATCCACCAGTTCTGTTGCACGATGCTTATTTATGGCAGCATCCTGCGGTATTCGTACGTCTCGTTGATCAGACCCGACTTATTGTATTCCTTCCGGCCGATGATCTCGTTCAGAACCTGTTCGGCCTGCTTGTATTCGAGCCAGTTTTGTTGTGAATGTTGAAGATATTGTTTATCAACCTCAATCATTTTTTCCATCAGGCTATCGTAATATTGCCCGATCATCCTGTTATAGGCAGAAACGGCATCCGACCAGGCGAAACTGGCGTCGTATCTTTCCGAAACTTCCTTCAGCCTGGCCTCCAGCGCTTTCTGAATGGTGAAGGTATCGACCCGGAATGTGATCCATAGATCCCGGTCGATGTCCTTTCCTGTTTTTTCCTTTTCGATTTTCGATCTGAAGGCAGCCGCCTCCTTCAAAACGGCCGGATCAACCTTCGCACTGTCCTGGGCGATAAGAGAATTCTCAAGGAAGAGTGATCCTAAAAACAACAGTAATCCCACACAAAATTTCTTTTCATGACATCTCCTTCATTAAAATTCGTATTGCGGGAGACAAAGATAATGAAAAAATGATGTGAAGAAATTGGGGACTTGAGGGAAACGTGGGTACGGGTGGGACGTGGGGACGTTGGGACGTGGGTACGGGGGTACGGGGGTACGGGGGTACGGGGGTACGGGACGACGTATGGACGATAATCGTCGTCAATACCTTGACAGGCGAATCAGAATGAAATTGTGCATACGATCATCCCTGCGGAAGCTCCTCCACCAACACCATTTAAAATTCATTCTCCGATTTACACGATTTAAAATATTAGCAGAGCGCGATGGCAACCCGCGATTGGTGCGAACCTGAACGAACCCGGCCCCGGTGATGTAGGCCTGTGCGACAAGGGCGAGAGAGGGTTGTCAATCGCGGAGGGTTTCTTTGTTACTTTCTTTTGCCCTTGAAGGGGATGTGGTTATGTGAAAACGTGGGTAGGTGGAGTACGAATAAGACGTATGGACAAGGATCGTTGCCAGTCCCTTGTCAGGGAAATCCGAATAAAATCGTGCATACGATCATACCGGGGGAATGCATCTCCATTAACACCATTTATAATTCTTCTCCGATTTACACGAAAAAAACCTTAGCAGAGTGCGATGGCAACCCGCGATTGGTGCGAACCTGAACGAGCCCGGCCCCGGTGATGTAGGCCTGTGCGACAAGGGCGAGAGAGGGTTGTCAATCGCGGAGGGTTTCTTTGTTACTTTCTTTTGCCCTTGAAAAGAAAGTGATGGAGTGATGGGGTGATGGGGTGATGGGGTTGTGAGTATGGAGGTACGTGGAGAACGGTGTCAGGCGACACAGTGGAATACGGGCCGGCATGGTGACCAACGCCGATTGGCGTCAAATTCCCTAAGACGAATAGATTGAAATAGGGAATACGATTTTCCAGCGCCTTCCTCCACCAAAATCATTTAATCCTACTTTGAAAGATTCAAATGAAAACGCCGAAACTTTTTAAAAATGAAAAAGAAGATCCTATACATGGACCGCCCTTCGGCTGCGCTCAGGGACCGAAAAAGAATACGCGTTTTTTGAGGTGTCTGAGCAGGAGGGATCAGCAGGCGGGTGTGGAGCCGCGCGCGGCTCCTCACCCGCCTGCTGATCCCGCCTGCTCAAAAAATGTAGTATTTTTTTCGGTCCCTGAGCGCAGCCGAAGGGCGGGGGTTACGTAGATACGCGGGTACGGAGGAGGACAGTACATTGGTACGGGAAGCGTAGTGACAAGGATAGTTGTCAGTTATGTACCACGAGTCAGATTGAAATCGTGCATGCGATCATACCTGGCGGAAATGCTCCTCCACCAACGCCGTTTAAAATATATTCTCCATCTTACGATTAAAATATTAGCAGAGCGCGATGGCAACCCGCGATTGGTGCGAACCTGAACGAGCCCGGCCCCAGTGATGTTGGCCTGTGCGACAAGGGCGAGAGAGGGTTGTCAATCGCGGAGGGTTTCTTTGTTACTTTCTTTTGCCCTTGAAAAGAAAGTGAGGAAAAGTGATGGAGTGATGGGTGATGGGGTGATGGGGTGATGAAGAAAGTGAGAAAGTGAGAAAGTGAGAAAGTGAGAAAGTCACCGTCATGTTTTAGACGAAGATTAACATCAGTCCCTTGATAGGGGAATCCGATTGAAAACGTGCATACGATCATACCGGGTGAATGCTTCTCCATTAACACCGTTTGTAATACGTTCTCCGTTCTCCACGAAAAAAACCTTAGCAGAGCGCGATGGCAACCCGCGATTGGTGCGAACCTGAACGAGCCCGGCCCCAGTGATGTTGGCCTGTGCGACAAGGGCGAGAGAGGGTTGTCAATCGCGGAGGGTTTCTTTGTTACTTTCTTTTGCCCTTGAAAAGAAAGTAAGGAAAACAAAGTGATGAGGTTATGAGGTGATGGGTGATGGGGTGATGGGGTGATGAAGGACGTGAGAAAGTGAGAAAGTTACCGTCATGTTTTAGACGAAGATTAACATCAGTCCCTTGATAGGGGAATCCGATTGAAAACGTGCATACGATCATACCGGGTGAATGCTTCTCCATTAACACCGTTTGTAATACGTTCTCCGTTCTCCACGAAAAAAACCTTAGCAGAGCGCGATGGCAACCCGCGATTGGTGCGAACCTGAACGAGCCCGGCCCCAGTGATGTTGGCCTGTGCGACAAGGGCGAGAGAGGGTTGTCAATCGCGGAGGGTTTCTTTGTTACTTTCTTTTGCCCTTGAAAAGAAAGTAAGGAAAACAAAGTGATGAGGTTATGAGGGCCGTGAGAACGTCTGACAGTTAGTCATACCGTTATATTTATAAGGTCTGTTGAGGCCGGCTGTTGGGGCGGGTCGCGACCCGCCCGTCCAGGTGGATACGTGGGTACAACGTCCCCCCTTGATGACGGTTTCAGCTTCAGAATAAAAAATTCTGTTATTTCATTTGCATGGTATTGAATTTTTATTTTACTTTGCCTTTCAAAGTACTTTTAAATTAATTCAAACCATTCCAATGGAAACGCATACAACCCGGCTGGAGGATCTCCGCGAAATCAGGCGCCTGATGGAAAAATCGAGCCGTTTTCTTTCACTGAGCGGTCTGTCGGGAATTTTTGCAGGCATTTTTGCTCTTCTGGGAGCCGGCATCGCGTATTGGCACATCAATATGGGCGGTATTCACGCTGATGAACTTTATCGGTCTGCCGGTTTGAATTCCGGGATCAAGCCGGTTTCCTTTTTCATCGTGGATGCCGGACTGGTTCTGGGGCTGACCCTGGTTGCCGGCTATTATTTTTCAGCGCGCAAAGCCAGGCGGATGGGGGTAAAATTTTGGAATTTGGCGGCCAGAAGAATGATCCTCAATCTGTTCATTCCGCTGATCACAGGCGGGCTGGTCATCATCATTCTGCTGGTCCGTTCGCAGGTCAGTGACATCGCACCATTCATGCTGATCTTTTACGGTCTCGGATTGATCAGCGCCGGGAAATATTCATATTCAGATATCAACTATCTCGGGCTTTTGGAAATCCTGCTTGGAATATTGTCCTTCGTATTTATCAATCATGGCCTTCTATTCTGGACCATTGGATTTGGAGTGCTGCACCTGATATACGGCACCATCCTGTATTATAAATATGACAGGGTAAAGGAGGATGGTCAATTAACTGCAACATGAAAGATCCGGTCAACAACCTGAACAAAGCCTTTGAGAGCAGGATCCGCCTGGGCATCATGTCGGTGTTGATGGTGAATGACCTGGTGGATTTTAACACCCTGAAAGAGACACTGGAGATCACCGACGGAAATCTGGCGAGCCATCTCAAAGCGCTCGAGAAAGCGGAAATGATCGAGGTTCGGAAGGAGTTCGTCGGACGAAAACCGCGTACCAGTTACAAAGCCACAAAATCCGGCCGGATGGAATTTGAGCGCCATCTCACGGCACTGGAAAAACTGATCAAAAAGTCACGCTAATTTTTTTTGTCTATTCACTTTGTATTTCAAAGTTCTTTTAAACTAAACTTATCATGGAAACAACCACTTATGTACAACGATTTTTCCGGAGCATCACCTTTAAATTTTGCCTTGTCGGGGTGATCAGTTTATTACTGCTAATTCCCGCCCAATGGGTCAAAAGCCTGATAAAGGAACGGGAACAAAGAGGGTCGGAAGTCCTCGCAGAGATCAGTTCACGATGGGGCAATGAGCAGAAAGTGGCCGGGCCATGGCTGACCCTGCCTTACAAGGTATACTCCGAAGATGAAGGTAAGCATATCGTCACGATTCACCGTTTACATGTCTTACCCACGGAACTCGATATTGAAACGAAGCTCCTCCCGGAGGAGAGGCATCGTGGGATTTTCAAGGTCATTGTTTACCAGGCTTCGGTGAACATAACAGGCCGTTTTGAAAAGCCGGATATCTCGTCCTTCGGTTTGAATCCCGGAGATATTCTGTGGGATAAGGCCTATCTCACCATGGGGATCACGGACATGAGGGGGATAAGGAACGATGTGGAACTGCACTGGCAGGGGACCTCGCCCGCCATCATTCCGGGAATCCAGGATGACGACCTGGTAAAAAGCGGATTTCATTGTTACGTTCCGGTGGAAAATGGGTTACCCGATCCGGTCACATTTACCACACACCTGGATCTGAACGGCACAAAGACCTTCACAACCTTTCCCCTTGGCCGGAAAACCCATGTGGATATGCAATCGAAATGGCCCGACCCGGGATTTACAGGCGCCTTTCTACCTGCCGACAGCCAGATCGGTGAAAACGGATTCACCGCCAGTTGGATGATCACGCAGCTCAACAGGAATTACCCTCAAATCTGGTCGGACAGTCATTATTCCATATCGGATTCGGATTTCGGCGTCGAGCTGATCAATCCTGTCGGCCATTACCAGCAGTCGTACCGTTCGGTGAAATACGCCCTGATGTTCATCGGACTGACCTTCCTTTTGTTCATGCTGGTGGAGATCCTGAACAGCAAGAGGCTGCATCCCGTGCAATATGTCCTGACAGGAATTGCCCTGGTCATTTTTTACAGTCTTCTCGTGAGTCTCTCAGAGCATCTGGGTTTCAGTTTGGCCTATCTGATCTCGTCGATCGTCGTGATCCTTCTGATCTCCTATTACATCCATTCTTCCCTGGGATCGTTCAAATATGCTTTGTTCACCGGAGGTGTATTATCCGCCCTTTACATTTTCCTGTACATCATCCTCAGGATGCAGGACTATGCGTTGCTTTTCGGGAGTGTTGGATTATTTATGGTACTGGGATTGTTCATGGTGTTGACGAGGAAGATTAACTGGTACAGGGAGGAGGACTTGAAGTACACGAAGGAATGAGAAGGGCACGGAGGGGAGATAAACACAAAGGCGCGAAGGCACGAAGGAAGAGGTGGTAAAAAATCAGAGGGGCGGCAATGCCTCTTCTTAGGGGTTTTTTTCCCGGCTCAGGTTTATTATCAACTAATACTTGGTGACGCCGTCAAAATGGATGTGGTGGTAGGACACTTTCAGTTCCAATGGACGATGATGCCGTTGTTCAGGATTAACAGAATTCGCATACTTCGGGAATCGATAGTCGGTGACCTCTGAAAAAACAGGATTTTGGCAGTTAGTATGGGTCAGGACAATGGGCATATCGCCTTAGCGAGGTGTATAAGCATTTTTCTCACTATATTGGCGGTGAGGGGAAGGTACTGCCTTTTGCCAGTTCAGATAGGTCAACCATCTGAACCGCAACTATACTTGGGCCTGAACAAATGTACATTATTCAGTAAATAATTCTACATCTTTCTCTTCAACATACTGAAGATACAGCATTATGCAATATTTTCTGGATGGTACTGAAAAGGGGATTAACTGGTATAGAAAGGAAGGGTGAGAAACCAGATATTCCCTTGATTTAATGGCCTTTTCATTCCAAACGGGAAATAACCTTGCCAAAAAAATTTCCTAAAAATATTAATAAAACTAAATTTAGTATCTTTTTTTCAGGGGATCGAGCAGAAAGAATTATTGATGGTGACTTTGATTTCCAAAATCAATATTTAGAATTTATACCACATATATACTACTGGTTATCAGTATATAATTTGATTTGCACAGTAATTTCTAATCAGGATCAATGTTTATTTTGAATCGTTCAAAATTAAAATTCATTGTTAGATTCATCGCATTGAAAACAAGAATTATTATGTAAAATTGCACGGTCTAAATTATTATTGAATTATCCGATTGTTAAAAAAATTTGCCAATGTGATTCTGGCATCACAGAAAGAGGATATGAGAATTCTGTCACAAATATCCCAGGTAAAAAGCTACGTTTGTACTGTGTATGGATTTGAACTGGTCCTTAATCATGCAGCTTCATTGAACGCCAATAAATGAAGGAACTGTTATTCAAAAAAATAATTATGATATTAAAACGTCCTTTTCCCGCAGAAACTTCGACAATCTTAAGAATCGCCTTATTTTTTATTTCCATTTCAATTAGTTCTGTCGTTCATGGCCAATCCCCAGTCCTCAACATAAATGATCTAAGTAAAGTTAAAGTCAACGAACTCTCCGATGAACAGGTAAAACAATTTATTTCCAGAGCTAAAGAAAGCGGCATGACCATGGAACAGTTGGAATCCGCTGCAATATCCAGGGTATGCCTTATACTGAGATCGTTAATCTTCAAAAAAGAATAGAAAAAATAAAAAGCGGACAATCAGAAGATCTTTTAAATCCCTCAGAAATGAGGAACTTAAATCTCCAGAGGGGTAGCGAGCTCTCAAAAAAAGATGATGTGTTTCACAATATCGTTCCTGATAAATTATATGATAGTTTGGATAATAAATCCAGAGAAACAGAACTAGATATATTTGGAAAGGATCTGTTCAACAACAAGAAGCTTTCTTTTGAGCCCAGTTTAAATATTCCTACCCCCCAAAATTACCAGCTTGGCCCGGGCGATGAATTAGTCATTAATATCTGGGGCGCATCTCAGGAAGATTATCGTTTACAGGTTTCTCCCGAAGGTTATATCAACATCAGCAATCTTGCTCCCATTCAGGTCAGCGGTCTAACTATGGAGAAAGCCGGTGAAATCATAAAAAGCAGGCTTGCTAATATTTACTCCGGGATGAAAGGTCTTAATCCCAATACCTTTGCAGAGGTGACCATCGGCAACGTTCGCAGTATTAAAATAAATATTGCTGGTGAAATCAAGATGCCTGGGACCTATACACTTCCTTCGCTTGCGAGTGCATTCAATGCACTTTATCTGGCAGGGGGACCCGGGGAAAAAGGTAGTTACCGGAACATAAGTGTCATTCGGGAAAATAAACGTGTTGCCAAATTGGATCTTTATGATTTTCTTCTTCATGGTTTACCTGAACAAAATATCAGGTTACAGGATCAGGATATCATTTTTGTCAACCCATATCAGGAAAGAATCAGGGTTGAGGGTGAAGTAAAACGTCCGGCAATATATGAAGCGGTAGGTTCTGAAACGATCGCAGATGTCCTTAGATTTGCCGGAGGATTTAATGAAAATGCCTACAAAAATCGCATTAAAATTCTCAGAAATAGCCTAAAAGAAAAGAGAATACTGGATATACCCTCGGAACGATATGAGACCACAGTTCTGCAAGATGGTGATGATATTATAGTAGGAAAGATCTTATCAAGGTATGAAAATCGTGTAATCATCAAAGGTGCCGTATACCGTGAAGGCGAATATGAATTGACTCCGGGAATGACACTGAACGATTTGATTCAATTGGCTGATGGTTTAAGAGAGGATGCATTCTTACCAAGAGCATCCATTTACAGATTATCACCAAGTTTAAGGACTGAACTCATCCCTGTTAACCTGAATTCGCTAAACGCCGGTCCGGCAAATGATATTTTATTACAACGCGAAGATATCATCAACATCAGTTCAATTTTTGATCTGGAAGAATCTTTTAATGTAAGCATCAAAGGCGACGTCAAACAACCAGGAGAATACCCTTGGGTGAATAATATGACCCTTGGGAACTCATTCGGAACTCAGGCGGACTACTCGAATCTGCATCTCTTGCGAGGGTAGAAGTGGCAAGGAGGGTGAAGGACGGATCCGCGACAAGCCAAAAGCCGAGCTGGCTGATTTATTCACCTTTAGACTTAATCATGATTTAATACTATCGGATAGTGCTTCCTCATTTATTCTTCAACCTTATGATATGGTATTTATCCGTCATTCCCCCGGTTATGCGTCTCAAAAGCTCATTAAAGTTGAAGGAGAAGTGGCGTTTCCGGGGACTATACCATCGCATCCAAGGATGAGTGTATATCAGACCTGATCAATCGGGCAGGCGGGATGACAGATCAGGCTTATCTGGCAGGGGCTACTCTAGTTCGAAAGATAGAATCGAATGAAAAACAGCGTATCCAGGCATTGGAAGCTCTCCGGTCCGGTTCCAATGATACATTAGAATTCACCGATTTAAAGGAACAAGCCATTGGCATTGATCTTACCAAAATTATTCAGCATCCACATTCCGCTTACGATCTGACCCTGATGGAGGGTGATCGCCTGCAGATACCACAACAGCTTCAAACCGTACGTTTAAGCGGAGCTCTGTTCTATCCGTCACGGTGAAATATAAAAGTAACCAGAGTTTTCGAAATTATATTTCTGATGCGGGAGGTTTTGCCGAAGAAGCCAGATGTTCGAAAACTTATGTACTATATGCCAATGGTTCCGTAGACAGAACACATAATTTCATTTTATTCAAGAGTTATCCTAAAATTGAGCCGGGAGCTGAGATCATCGTACCAAAGAAACCAGAGAGGAAAAAATTTCAGCACAGCAGGCGATAAGTATAAGTTCGGCAGTGGCATCGATGGCGTTGGTGTTGGTAACTTTAATTGGGAAATTTTAAGAATGAGGAATGTGTTGTGTAGTGAGAAAGTAGTATACGAAGCTCCTAAATGGAAAAAAGCAATAACATATTAATTATAAAAAACATTCAATCATTATATTTAAAAATGTCAGAAAAAAATAATACCAGTACCACATCATCAGACGAAATCGATCTGATCGAAATTGCCCGCAAAATTGGGACGAACGCAGGCTGATCTACAAGACTGTCGCGATCTTTTTCGCACTGGGACTGCTCATTGCTTTTGGCAGCACGAAGGAATACAAGTCGGAAGCCAAGCTCCTGCCTGAAGTAACCGGCAAGGAAGGTGGTGCCAGCAGCCTGCTCAAGCAGTTTGGCGGTCTGGGTGCACTGGCAGGGATTGACATGAGCAGCCTTAGCGGAGGCTAGATGCCTTTGGTCCCCAGCTTTATCCAGACATTATCCACAGCACCCCCTTTATGCTGCATCTGCTGGATACCAGGGTTGATATTCCTTCCCTCGATACCACCGCCACGATGTATGCCTATATGACTGACCTTAAAAGAACATCCCTTATCGGTTATATTAAGAAATTTACGATTGGATTACCTTTTACCATTCTGAAACTTTTCAGGAGTTCGGATGATGCAGTCATCGCTCCCATCCAGCATCTGGGCCTGTTAAAATCACAAAAAAACAAAGTGACGCCATTAAAATTTTGAAGGAAAAAATTGTGGCAGACGTGGATGACAAGAGCGGTGTGATCACCATCAGCGCTGAATTCCCTGATCCTGTGTTAGCCGCCCAGCTTACAGAAAAAACCGTGCATTATTTAACCTCATATATTACTGAATACCGGATAGAAAAAGTCAGACAAAATCTGGACTTTATCCAGGAACAACATGCAAAATCCAAAAAAGAATTTATCAATGCCCAGGAATCCCTGGCAAATTTCCGTGATCGGAATAAAAACATTGTCTCTGCCCGGATACAAAGTGAAGAAGACCGCCTTCATGCCCAGTATAATTTAACTTTCAATGTTTACAACAGCCTTTCCCAGCAGCTGGAACAGGCAAAAATAAAAGTCCAGGAAGAAACACCGGTATTTAAGGTCCTGAATCCGGTTCAGGTGCCGGTGGAAAAGAGTAAACCAAAGAGATTGTTCATTATAATTCTATGGTTTTTGTTAGGGTTCGTATTTACTATTTTATTTTTATTTTTTAAAGATCTACAACAAAAAATAAAGAAACATTTTTAAAAATAATTTATAACACTTATTGTTTTTTAATGCTAGAGTATGTAATAACCATTCTTTTTTTTATTAAAATTTCTTAATTTGAAAAAAGTATCAAATAAAATTCTTCTTTATTTCGGAATTAAAAGTTCTCGGACAAAAAAAATTATTAGACATGTCAGTTGGTCTTTATTTCTAAAAGTTGGAAATATAATTGCTAATTTTCTATTGGTCCCATTAACCTTGCATTATTTAAATAAAGAAAATTATGGTATTTGGTTAACGTTGAGTTCATTTGTGGCTTGGTTTTCTATATTTGATGTTGGGCTTGGTAATGGATTGCGAAACAAGTTTGCAGAGGCTAAAACTTTGCGAACTATTAAAAAAGCGAAGGCATTTGTAAGTACAGCTTATTATACTGTTACTGCTATAAGTACTATTCTTGTAATAGCATTTTTAATTATTAATCATTTTGTAAACTGGGCTAAAGTATTTAATACGAATTCAAATTTACTAAATGACTTAAGATTTCTATTACCAATAATATTCAGTTTTTTTTGTCTTCAATTAGTAGCAAAATTAATCACCTCCATATATTTAGCAGATCAATATCATTCAATTCAAAATTTACTTCAGTTTATTACCCAAATAATATCATTATTAGCAATATGGCTATTGACTAAAAGCGATACTAATTCTCTTCTTATTTATGGAAGCATCTTCTCTGCTATACCTGTAATTATTTTAATTGGCCTGAATATCTTTGCATTTAATGGTAAGTATAAAATATTTAAACCAAATTATCACCTATGGCAAAAAGTTTATTTTAAGGAAATTGCTGGTTTAGGATTAAATTTTTTTGTTATTCAGATTGCTGCTGTCATCTTATTTACTTCAGATAATTTTATAATTAGTAATCTCTTTGGTCCGGAAAAAGTTGTTCCATATAATGTCTCATATAAATATTTTTCTGTAATTATTATTGGGTATTCTATTTTAATTACACCATATTGGTCTGCATTTACAGAGGCTTATACAAGTAATGATATAAAATGGATAAAATATTCTGTTAAGTCTATTCAAAAAATTTGGATATTAATACCGATTGTTTTACTATTTATGATTTTTATTTCCAATTGGTTTTATAAAATATGGGTAGGCCCTGACATAGTCATACCTGCAAACCTTTCAATTTCAATGTCAATTTATGTACTTCTATTTACATTTAACATGATTTATGTGAATTTTATAAATGGTATTGGTAAAATAAAGTTACAATTAGTTACATCAATCATTTCTATGATTATTAACATTCCATTAAGCATTTTCATTGGTAAATATCTAGGATGGGGCCCAACAGGTGTCATATTAGCTACTTGTTTTTGCTTATTTTATACTGTTATACTTAGTCCAATTCAATATTATAAATTAATTAATAACAAAGCAAGAGGAATTTGGAATAAATGAATTACATAAGATTTTTGAAAAATTATTATAAGGGTTATTTAAAGGCACAGTTTAAACCCCTCCGTGAATATTTGGATGCTCTATATAAAAATATTGGTATTTTAAATCCTACAATTCGGTCAAAATATTTAGGTGATCAAATTATTTATGAAAGCCTTTATAAATATCTTCGAGAAATATATATGCAGGATTTAATTACCAATTTCCCTACTCAAATATATACTCTCTTTGATGCTTTGGTTTTAATGAGAAAAATGGATTTAATCTCTATTACAGGAACAAATCTATTATCATCAAATCTCGAAACAATAAATAAGTGGAAAATTCATAAAGCTAACAAAATATTCATTAAATATCGAGTTGTATTATTTGGTTGTGGATGGTTGAAATATCACGGAAATGTGGATAGGTATAAAAGTGATATATATACATCGGTTTTAAATAATGACTTATTACATTCTGCAAGAGATCAATATACAGTTGACAAATTAAATAGTATTGGAATAAAGAACGTTGTCGATACTACATGCCCCACTTTATGGTGTTTAACTCCTGAAAAAATAAAAAAAAACATCATTATAAAGGGGAATACGTAGTTACTACTCTAACATTTTATCATCGGGATCAAAATTTAGATTATCAAATGTTAAAAATGTCATCAGAGAATTTTAAGCAAGTTTTTCTATGGATTCAGGGGATTGATGTTTTTCATTATTATAATCAAATAAACAATACATTAAAAAACATCGAAATTATACCTCCATCAATTGAAGCATTTGATAATATTTTAATGAAACGCAGTATAGGGAAACTCGACTTCCCGCAGGAATTCGTGCGTTACAAAAAAATGTACGAACTTTAATATTAGCCATAGATAATAGAGCACTAGAGATTGGCAAGGATACAAATTTAAATGTTATTAAACGCGAAGATATAGATGATGCTATTAGTTTTATTAAAAAGGATTATATATTCAAAATAAATTTACCTCGAGAAAAGATAGAAAATTTATAAACTATTATAAGATATATGATAACTTTTTAAATATAATGACAGGCTTATAAGTATATATGATAGTATTATAAAAAACATTAAAAATATATCTCCATTAGTTTAGTTAAATAAATATTGTAATTTGGCATATTTTGTCAATAGAATATGAATTTTTACAAATTAACAAGTCTTAAAGCAAATGAAAATAATACATATTAACACCAATGACAATATAGGAGGTGCTGCAATTGCTGCAAGACGTATTGTCGAATCTCAAAGATATAATGAGTATAATGCCTACTTATATGTATTAAATCAAAGCCTAAATTTAAATTATATAGAATCTGATTATGGTCCTATTCAAAGTTTATATAGTAAACTATTGTTCAAAGTGGATCAGCTATTTATTTATAAATACAAGAAAAAAGAAAGAATTTTATTTACCCCCGGAATACTTTCACAATCTGCATTTAATGATAATCTATTAGACAGCACAAATATTGTTAATCTACATTGGTTGTCACAAGGTTTTTCATCCATACAATCCTTTTCAAAATTGAAAGGCAGAACTATCTTCTGGACCATGCATGATTCTTGGGCATTTACAGGAGGATGCCATATTTCTTTCGACTGTCAAAGGTATAGGAATGCATGTGGTAAATGTAAAATTCTTCATTCAGAAAAACAAAAGGATATCTCATACCAAACTTTAAAGTGTAAGCTCAGAAAGTTTTCAGATATTAATTTTATTACTATATCCCCAAGTCAATGGATGAAAAATCGAATAGAGGAAAGTGCACTATTTAAAGAGGGTCATAATGTACATATTCCGAATCCAATAAATCGAGAAGCTTTTAAACCCATTGATTCAAAAGTTTTTCTGCGAAAAGCACTGAATCTTAACTCCGATAAAATCTTATTGGGCTTTACTTCAATAAATGCCTCAGCAGCTGCTTATAAAGGTTTCTACCTGTTGCAAGAGGCAATAATCATTCTAGTAGGAAAATATCCTGAACTTAAAAACAAAATCCAACTTGTGGTCTTTGGTTCTTATTATTCTAAAGATTGGCAAGACCTACCTCTTGATGTTAAATTTATAGGAAACGTTCAAAATGAAAACCTGTTGCCTTTCATTTATAATGCACTTGACATCTTTTTGACTCCTTCCCTTGAAGATAATTACCCAAATACAGTTTTGGAAAGTCTGGCATGCGGTATTCCTGTGGTTGCTTTTAAAACAGGTGGCATTCCTGAAATGGTAATATCAGGAACTAATGGGATGCTTGCTGCCGAATATAATAATTCTGCCTCATATGCCGATGCAATTCTTTCTTGCATAGATTCTTTAAAAGTCCTAAATGCAGATGATATTGCAAAAACAACATCACGAAATTCCTTTTATGAAGTTGGAAAAAAATATCTAGAATTATATGAGACTTTCTAAAACTAAATTGTTTCAATTATTTATTACATTTTTTACTGTTTTGGCAATTGGAGGATTGCATCCACTTCAAATATTACCATTAATACTTAAAGATGCATTTTTATCCACATACATATCTCACCTGAGTTTCATTTTACTATTATTTATTTTTATTGCAAATCCTAAAATTAAACAAGTTAGCGGAATCTTCCTCATATCAATCGTTATAACCATAACCTATTTATTAATTTATTTTATATTTAGTGATTCTTTCACTATTCTTTCATGGGCCATTGGATTTTTCAAGGGTCTGTTAATTCTCCTAATACTATTAACATATTTTAAAATAGAAAGTCTTGCCAAGTTCTTCATCAAGCTAAATATTGTTTTATTGGGATTTTCAATCATTGGTGTTGTTTTAGTTTTTGCAGATATTTTACATCCTTTATTTTCAATTACTTCATTAGACCATCGATTAATATATTTCTATGGATTATTCGCAACTAAAGTGAATCTAGTTTTACCTTCAGGTTTGAATTTTGTTAGACCAAGCGGAATTTATGATGAGCCAGGAACATTTGCTTTCATTTCTATGTTATGTCTATTACTCAATAAAAAATATTTTGATAATAAAAAATATGAATTATTCCTGTTGATAGGAACTTTGATAACTTTTTCTTTGGCCCATATAATCACTTCGCTATTATATTTGATGATATTCTATCCACCAAAAAGGCCAAAATATTTATTTCTCTTTTTTATAATAATATTTTCCACTTTCACATTATTGTCTAATGTAAAAAATAATAATCAAATTACCGAATTAGTTTATTCCAAATCCATTGGTAGATTAGAAAAATTTATAAGTGGAAACAAGGGTCTTGACAACAGGCAGGTATCCTTTGATGATGGCAAGTATTATTTCTCTCAAAATCCTTTTGGCATAAAACCCGAATTTTTTGAAAGCAACAACATAAAATTCGATCAAAATTCCTTTATGGGACCTTTAGTTTATCTTGGGATCATTGGCATAATAATATATCTTAATATTATATTTCAGGCAGCATGGAAAAGGAATGAAAATATCTATTATTTTAAATTTCTTTTTATTATTATTGTAAATCTTCTTCAAAGGCCTTATATACATCAACCTATCTATATATTATTAATTTACTTAATCTTTTATGCGACAGATAATAAAAGTACATTACCCGAAACTTACGATAGTGACGCCGTCTTACAATCAGCATCAGTTTCTTGAAAGAACAATTTTATCAATTATTAACCAGGGTTATATAAATTATGAATTGATCATTATAGACGGAGGTAGTACTGATGGAACTATTGATATAATCAAAAAATACAAGAAGTTCATTTCCCATTGGGTAAGCGAAAAAGATGAGGGGCAAACTCATGCTATCAACAAAGGATTTGTCATCGCAACTGGAGATTATATATGTTTTCAGAATTCTGACGATATCTTTCTTCCAGGAGCATTTCATGCGTTTGCTAAAGCGATGATTAATAATCCAAACAAAGACATTTTTTATGGAAATTTTAAGCATGTTGACAAAGAAGATACTGTGCTAGATATACAAAAATTAATGCCTGTAAACTTGTTTCTTCAGATTTATAAAGGTCCGCTCATACATAATCAGGCCTGCTTTTGGAAAAGGGAGATATTTCAGAAAATCGGCTTTTTGGATGAATCATACAGATTCGATCTTGATTACGAATTTTTTACCAGGATTTTATTTCATGGATATAAACCTTATTTTATTAATAATTTTCTTGGGGCTCTTAGACATCATGAGGATAGTAAAACTTCAAATCTTGCTGATGTTTCCAAAGCAGAAATGTCTCGTGTAAAAAAGGAATATAAACAAAAGTCCCTTTTAACATCTTTAATTCCTTTGAAGATCGGGCAGCATTTTGGCACAGCATATAAAATCTCTTATCATCTTATTCACGGAGACTATACCTATTTAAGGAGGAAACCATACAAGTTTAAATGAGAAATGGATAATCTAGAACTTCATCCTAAAGTATATATAAAAAATATTACCCCTTTTAATAATTATTTTTTTGGTTATTATGGAATAAATCCATTAGATAGTACTGAAAACAATATATTATTACATCAGGTAATATCTCCACCTGAATCCGTACAACCTAAAGCATTAATAGGACTCTGGAACGGAAATCATTTCATCCAGCTTAGCTGGACAAACACGTATAATTATCAACAAGGTAGTAAACTACAATGGCTTGATAGATTATCGCCTAAAATTATATTTAACAGATATGAAAATTCAGGTCTTAAAAGTATAATATTCGACTTGACCTCAAAAAAGGAGCTAATTATTCCTTATCCGATCTATGATCTTGCACCCTCTGGAACTTGCTTTTGTACCATCAGCTTTTTTTCTCTTAAAAAATTCAGGAGAGGATATTCATATACGATTTTACCTGAGAAAAAGGAAAAACCATACTTATCAGTATTTGATTTGAAATCCATGTCTATACATGTACTCATAACCTTAGATCAGATACTGGATTATTTAAATGATAAATCACTTAACCAGGATTCATGCTGGATCGACCATCCTCTTTTTGCCCCTGACGGTAAGTCAATTTTATTTATGCTGCGGTGGTATGATTCAAAAGAATCGCTCTGTACCAAAATATTGACTATTTCTTCGGATGGAAAAAACTTAAAAGGATATGCCGATTTGGGAAACTATTCCCATGCCTATTGGCTTTCACCCAATAAGTTTATTATTAGCTGCCGGTTGCAAGCACGCCAAACAAATGAAAAAGGGATAAGCATACTAAAGAAATTTCTTCTTCCTTTTTATCGGCAATTGAATTCCCTTCGTTTCGTAAAAAAATTCAGAAACACCGTAGTGAAAGAAAGATATATTCTCTTCGAGACCACATCTGAGGAATATTTTACTATAGAAAATGAGAATATGTATCGAGATGGTCATCCCTCACAGCATCCATCTTATAAAAACATTATCATAACTGATTCCTATCCTGATCATAATGACATTAGAAAGTTAATTCTTTACGATCTGGATTCGGGAAAATCAGTGATCATTGCTAAAATATTTTCTCCAAATCAGAAACCTTCATCGGATTATAGATGTGACCTACATCCAAGATGGTCAGAAAATGGGCTAGTTTGCTTTGATAATGCCTTTAATGGTAAAAGACAAACTATCGTGGTTGATATTAAAAATATAATTAAAGAAATGAAAGATGAGAGATAGGATTTTATTAGTTACCGCTAACGTAATGCCTTACAGATGTGCTCTTTATAGAGAAATTGCACGCCAGCATAAAGATGATTTTGAAGTAATTTTTATCGATTCTTGGGGTGCAGATGATACATTTGATCCAACATTTGGAGAAAAAATAAAATGGGATAGTCAAGATTTACTGAATTTTAAACATTCATTTAGTAAAACCAGAAATTTTTTAAGACAAAATATAGCGGAGCAGATAAGGTAGGATCGGAAAATATACCTCTCATTGGAAATCTATTCTTCTTTATTAGATCTTTTCTGGGTCTTATTAGTATGGACCTCCTTAAAACAATACGAAAAAAAGATTTTGATGTTATTATTATTGAAGGTTATAATAATATTAACAACATATTAATATCACTATGGGCAAAAAAACATAATAAAAAATTAATATTTAGAGGGGAAGCATATAATACAAGTAATCAAAGATATTTATTTCAGTGGATGAAACGATTGTTTCTCAGAAACTATTTCAAAATTTATGATTCTATTTGTTATAGTTGCTCAACGAATAAAGAATACTTCATTAGTTTAAAAGTTCCGGAAAAAAAGCTTCTATTTGTTCCTTCAGCAGTTGATAATTCCTTTTTCTCGTCGCATATTTTAATACAAGATAAAAAGAAGGATGTATTCAAACTACTTGGAGCTGGCCGCTTTGTCGAAAGAAAGAGATGGAATGATTTGATTGAAGCAATGAAATATATTCCTGACAAGTCCATAACACTTGATTTAGTAGGAAATGGGCCCTTATTTAATATCCTTAAAGAACTTGTAAAAAATGAGAATTTAAAAGACCGTGTCTTTTTTCCCGGCTTTAAAAATCAAACTGAAATTATTACATATTATCAAAATGCTGATGTTTTAGTTCTTACTTCAGATTATGATCCTTCCCCAAAAGTCTTGAATGAAGCTTTGAATTTTGGTCTTCCTATTATAGTTTCAGATAAAGTTGGCACCGCAAAGGATTTATGTATTTCAAATGGCTATATATTTAACTGTGGGGACATTCAGGATCTTGCACAAAAAATTCAATGCCTTAAAGAAGATTTGAAATCAAATTCAAAAGAACTCAAAGCTGCTTCAAAGAATCTTGCTAATCTATGGTCCGTGGAAAAAGGAGCAACAAATATCCTTGACTCGATCAAAAGAAATTAATATGAGTATTTCGTTTCTTTTAAATTTAATTATGATAATATGTTAAATAACGTTAATTTCCAAACATTTTCAAATGATTGGTATAGACCAGGCAATATATTAAAAATTTCTATCTGGTATTTTATTGATCATATAATGTTCAATACAAAAATTCCTTTTCCAAATGCATTAAAATGCATCGTGTTGAAATTGTTCGGTACTACCTTAGGAAAGAATGTACTGATCAAACCATATATTAACATCAAATACCCATGGTTTCTTTCAATTGGTGATTATGTATGGATCGGAGAAAATGTGTGGATTGATAATCTTGCAAAAGTTGAAATTGGTAATAATGTTTGTATTTCGCAAGGAGCTATGTTATTATGTGGCAATCACAATTATAAAAAAAGCACCTTTGATTTGATTGTTGATGAGATTAAAATGGAAGATGGAGTTTGGATTGGCGCACAGTCAGTAGTTTGCCCGGGCATAACCTGTAAAAGCCATTCGATATTGACCGTTGCCTCTGTTGCTACAAAAGATTTAGAAGCATATTCTATCTATCAGGGCAATCCAGCGGTTAAAATAAAGGATAGAATAATTTCAGAATGAAAAATCACGAAATTGTATCCCTTTCTAGCACAATGCCCGTCTATCCTTCTTCCAATAACTCCTGGTGTCCGGTTATAAAATGACAATGATGAGATATGCTAGATACAATTAGCTATATAGAAAAGCTTAATATTTCATACATAATAATTTCTTTCCTTCATGATATACAGGCACTTGCTTTTTTAAACACAGCATTATTATTTTCATTTGTATCCATTAAGAAGAAAAAGTAAATAAATATACGAACCAAATCAAAATCGATCCGTATACATAGACATTTCGCTCGAAGAGTGCTTCAAGAACAAGAATATTTCTATGCCTAAATTTTGTTCTGAAGCAAAAGGCTATGAATAAAAACTTTAGATGAACTTTTCAGATTATGAAAATTACGTTAATTACGACAACTTATAATAGTTCTGCCACGATAACCAGTTGTATTCATTCAGTCTCGATTCAGAATTATACGAATATTGAATATTTAGTCATTGACGGCAAGTCAAAGGATAATACCTTAGAAATTATTAATTCAACCCATAACCGAATTTCTAAAATCATCTCAGAACCTGATAAAGGCCTTTACGATGCTTTAAACAAAGGCATCAAACTTGCTACCGGCGATTATATCGGCATTTTGCACTCTGATGACATCTTCAAAAATAAAGACACGCTAGGTAAAGTTGCTGCCTATCTAAAAGAACATAAGCCAGATTGCCTTTTTGCTGATGTTGAAATATGCGACCAAGAAAGCCTTTCTAAAGTAAAACGCAGATATTCGGCAAAGAACTTTTCTCCCCAATTGTTTAAATTTGGTATGATGCCCCCTCATCCTTCAGTCTATATAAAGAGAGAAATTTTCCAAAAATTCGGATATTATTTGACCGATTATAAAATAGCCGCAGATTATGAATTTCTTGTACGGTTATTGTGGAAAAATAAAATTTCCTATAAATATTTCCCACAAACCATTGTTAAAATGCGTGATGGAGGAATTAGCAATCAAAAAACTCTTAAAAATAGACGTCTAATTACAAAGGAACTCAAAATGGCCTGCAAAAATAATGGCCTTCATACAAATAGGGTTCTACTGAACATCAGATATATTCTTAAACTCTCACAATTTTTACCTTGAAGAGAAATACCCGTTCTCACGGGTACTCCTAATCATTATTGAAATAAAAACTGCTGATGGTTATTACCAGAAGGGAAATCTATATTCTATTCCCCCAACTGAAAAACATCATCTTTTATCTTACTCTTGTTATCGATGTCTTTTACCTTGATTTCAATCTGTTGCGGACCCACCGTGGTGGTCCGGGTGAAAGGATATTTCACGCCATTGACATCCTTGTAATCGGAGAGATCGCTCTGCTGGGTCATCCCGCCGGTGGAGGTCACCGTGCGAACCAACAGACCGGTGTCGGTCGAAAAATAGTCGGATGATTGGAACCCGCCGGGACTGGTAATATTCACCTTATAGGCGTCCTTTCCATCAACATCTTCAATGCCGTCCAGTTCAAGCTTGTAATTGTCCTTGAGGTACCGCATTTCAGGATGCATCAGCGCCTGTTCCTTCATTCTGATCAGCGTATCGCCCGTGACCTCTGAGGAACCCATCATCGATTTCATATACCCGTGTTCGCCATCATAGACCTGCTTGACCAGGGTATTGCCGTTCACCGACATCTCCATCATGAACTTATCGGGGGCTTTGTGATAAGTGACGACTTTTAATTCCATGCCCTGTACGGTGGCCGCGGCATGGACCGTGAGGTTCTTAACCTTTTCGATCCGTTTTTCCCCGCCAATGGCCTTGAGGTAGTTCTGAATGACATCCTTTGCAGTCAGTCCTTCCGGGACCGCTTTTGCCTGTTTGACCGGCTGGCCGTAATAATTGTAATACTCGACCTTTCCGTCGGAAGCGAACCCTGCCAGGGTGGGTGCCACCTCATCCTTGTTACCGACAACCACGATGTAGGCGTGACCGGGAAGGATGTATTTCTTTGCCATGTCCTCCACTTCCGCAGCGGTGACCGCATCGATTCTCTTGAGGTAGGTGGCATAATAATCATCGGGCAGGTTGTAAAGCTGGGTGTTCAGGGCAAAGGAGGCAATGGTCTGGGGACTCTGGAGCGATCGGGCGAAGCTCCCCGACAGGACGTTCTTGACGAGACTCAGATGAGTCGTATCGACCTCTTCATCCCGCATACGCTTCATCTCGTAAAGGATCTGGGTGATGGAGCTGTCGGTGACCGAATTGCGCACCGAGGCCGAAGCATCAAAGGATCCCATGAGCCGGTCGGTGGATATGCTGGACCTTGCCCCGTAGGTATATGCATGTTTTTCTCGGAGATTCTGCATCAGGCGACCGGAAAACACCCCGCCGCCGAGAATGGCATTCGTCACCCCGGCAGGGATGGCATCCGGGCTCCCCGGCTTGAGCTTGATGGGATAGGTTATGGAAATCACCGACTGAACGGCCCCGGCCTTGTCGACAAAGGCAACCTTGTCGCCATTGGGCGGCGGGGGGAAGGTATAATGATGCTTCGGCACATCGCCCTGCTGCCAGCCACCGAAATATTCACCTGCCAGATCCCTGGCCCGGTCCTCGGTAATGTCGCCGACAACAACGAGGTATGCCACATTGGGCTTAAAATAAGTGTCGTAATAATTCACCAGGTCCTGCCGGTTGATGTTTTCCACCGTCTTTTCCGTCACCTGTTCGCCATAGGGATTGTCGGCTCCGTAATTCAGGACTTCGGCGACATTCGCTGCCATGGCATCGGGATCATCTTTGACCGATTTCAGAGCCGTAAGGGTCTGCTTCCGGTTTTTTTCAAGCTCTTCTTTTGGGAAGACCGGATGAAGCAACACATCCGACATCAGGGTCAGAAGGGTGTCTTCATGTTCGGTGAGTGAAGAGGCGGAAATCCCTGTTGCATAGGTCCTCAGGGAGCCGCCGATGAAATCGATGGCCCTGTCGATCTCCTGCTTATTGCGTGTCTCTGTCCCGCTGCGGAGAAGGTCCCCGGCCATGGAGACGTAACCTGCCTTGTCCCCTTCCTTAACAGGGTCGATATCCAGCGTAAGCTGAAAGGAAACCCGCGGCAGCTTGTGGTTTTCCACGACAATGACCTTCAACCCGTTGTCGAGGGTAAACATCTGGTAATGTCCAAGGTTGATTTTCGGAGCAGGTCCCGGCTTGGGAGGTTGACTCCTGTCCACCTGCTGCGCCTGAAGGTTTCCGGCGAAAAGCAGAATGAGAAATATATTGAAAATGATCCTTTTCATGGGTATGGTGTATTTTTACTGATCGGTTATTTTTTTTCCTGTCCTTTGGGGAGGTATAAAAGGATGACCCTGTTTCCGTCCCGGTAGTATTCATTGGCCACCCGTTTCAGGTCCTCCCGGGTAACGGCCATATACTTTTGAATTTCGGTGTTGATCAGGTTGGTGTTTTTGAAGAAGGTGTAGTCCGTGGCCAGGTTTTCGGCCCGGCTCTCGATGGTGGCATTGCTGTTCACAAAATTGCTTTTGATCTGGTTTCTCAGTTTCTCGAATTCCCATTCGGTGATCAAGGTATCTTTCACCCTGGTCAACTGGTTATCGATGGCCTGTTCCAGTTCCCCGGGATCGACGCCTGCATTGGGAATGGCGATGATGATGGACAGTCCGGGGCCTTCAAAAGGAAGCGGGATGGCGGCCACCTGAAGGGCCAGCTGCTGCTGATCCACCAGGGAGGTGTAAAGTCGCGAACTTTGTCCGTAAGAAAGCAGCTGGTTGAGCATGTCGACCGCATAGTAGTCGGGGGTGCCCATGGCCGGGATGTGGTATCCCTCAAACACGGCCGGTAGTTGGACATTGTCATACACCGTATCCACAATCTCTTTGTGCTTCACAGGTTCATCGGTATTGGGTCTGACAATTTCGTACTTCCCGTGAGGAATGCCGCCAAAATACTTATCGACCAGCACCCGGGTACTGTCTGGGTTGATATCCCCCACAATGGTCAATACGGCATTTTCAGGCACGTAATAGGTCTTGTAAAATTTCATGAACTCGTCATAGCTGGCGGCGTTCAGATCCTCAACTTTCCCGATGGTCGGCCACCGGTAAGGCGATTGCGTGTAGGCATGACTCAGCATTTCCTGGAGAAAGGTGCCATACGGTGCATTGTCGATCCGCTGCTTTTTCTCCTCTTTAACAACACCACGCTGGGTTTCAATGCCAATTGAATCGACTTTGAGATGCAGCATCCTCTCCGATTCCAGCCACAGGCCCAGGGCCAGCTGGTTTGAGGGTAGGACCTCGTAAAAATAGGTCCGGTCGTTCGAGGTGTTGGCATTGAGCGTGCCGCCGGCGTTTTCGACGTACTTACTGTATCCTTCCCTGGGGATATACTTCGACCCTTCAAACATGAGGTGTTCGAAGAAATGCGCAAAGCCGGTGCGCCCGGGCTTTTCGTTTTTTGATCCCACATGGTACATCACCGTGACGGCGACGATCGGGGTACTGTTGTCGGGGCTCAGGATGACATGCAAGCCATTTGGCAGATCATACTCCTGAAAGTTGATCTTGACTTCCTGGCACCGGGCTGTGGTAAAACCGGTCAAGGCCAGGGCCAGGACGAAAAGAAGATGTTTAAGATTCATAATTTGTATTCATTTTTGAATGAAGTGCGGTAATGATGACGATCCGTGATTCTGGTGAAACATAGGATTTAGGCGGAATGTTTAAATTCTGCTTTAGTTAGTGTCAGAAAGAAAACTCATGTTTTTTAGCCGTGCTTGATAAGAAAACGTCAAGAGCAAGGCTTGCGATGACTGAAAAACAGGAGTTTACTATTCGTAAATGACTGTTTTGAAGTCGAGCATAACGCAGCTATTGGCGTTTTCTTGCAAGCACTAGTTACCGAAATTACACTATTTTTCCGAAAAATGCGAGAGGTTCTTCATGAACACGGCGGCGGCATTGATTTTTCTTCTCCCCGCAGGGGCACTTTCTTAAGGCAATTCCCCTGACACTTCTTCCGGTTTCGCGGAATTATCCCTATATTTATCCATTCCGGGAGGTGATCGACGCTTTTTATAAACGCTTTATTCCGGAAGGGCTTTGAGGTTCGCCCTCCTTCCCCTTCACCCGACAAAAACAGACATTCTATGCCAATCCATATTCTCGCCACATCCGACCTTCACCTGGGCAGGAAATCTTCGGAAGTCCCGTTATCGGCCGGGGAAGCTTCCACGAGACATACCTGGGAAAAGATGATCGACTGGAGTCTCCGCCATCAAATCGACGCCGTGCTGCTGGCCGGCGATATCGTCGACCGTGACAACCGGTATTTTGAGGCGATCGGACCTCTCCAGTCGGGCCTCAAACGCCTGGATGACGCCGGGATCGCCGTCATGATCGTCGGCGGCAATCATGACTTCGACGTCCTCCCCTCCATCGTGAAGGGATCGACATTCCGAAAGGTCCATTTTATGGGTGAAAACGGCACGTGGGAAATAAAAAGGCTAGAGCTGGGCGGACAAACGGTCCAGTTTACCGGCTGGTCCTTCCCCGGGCAGTTTGTGAAGGAAAGTCCCCTGATGCATTTCAATGCCGGGGACCTGGATCCGAACCTGACGACCATCGGACTTTTTCACGGCGATGCCCTGAGCCGGGAAAGTCCTTACGGTCCGTTCGATACGGGCAGCCTGATTAATCTGCACACCGATGCCTGGATCGTCGGCCATATCCACAAACCTTCCGAACTGAGAAAGACCGGCCCGGCGATCTGGTACCCCGGCTCGCCGCATGCCCTGAGTTCCAGGGAGACAGGGCGCCACGGCCCCCTTCTGCTGACGGTACAGAACCCGCATGAGATCACATTGAAACAGGTTCCCCTTTCACCGGTGCGCTATGAAACGATAACGATCAACATCTCAGGAGCGAAGGACGAATCTGCAGTTCGCGACAGGGTCACTTCGGAACTCAGTGAACAGGCCCTGAACATGACGTCCTGAACTTGAAAATGTAAAATTTCTCGTTTTCGACATCATCCTGGAAGGGCAGCATCCACAGGTGAACGAGCTGACAGAATGGACTTCGGGCATTGGCGAATACCGGCCCGAGACTGAAACCGGCACCCTGGTCATTCCACGGAAAGTGGTGAACAGGGCTTCCGCTTCGGTCGATAACCTTGAGGAACTTGCCACTCAGCCCACTCCTGCCGGAATCGTGGCACAGGGCCATCATCGACATCCATAATGGTAACGACTCAGAATTTCTGCAGCGTTTAAGGGAAAGCTGGCACGCGGAACGGAACTCCCTGAGCAAGTCCGGCACATACCAGCCCCTGCTGGAAGCCGGGAGGGCTCTCCCACGAAGCGATGAGGAAGCCGACCGGTACCTTCTGACGGAATGTAACCGGTTGCTGGGTGAATTTATGAAACAGTCAAAATGATCCGACGATGACCCGCAAAGCACCCTTCATCCTTAAAAATCTCAGCATTGACAAAATGCCCGGCTTCCCAAAGGGCCTCGATGGTTTCGGCACCCTGGCCCCCGGTATCAATGTGATCGCCGGACCGAATGCTTCCGGCAAGAGTTCGTCGGCACGGATCATTCAACAGCTCATCTGGCGAAAAAAGACCACCGGCTTACAGGCGGAAGCGTCGGTTTCCGTTGCTGGTGAACCCTGGGAACTCAAAATCGATTCCGGAAAAATCATCGTTCAGCACGATGGCCACGATGAAGACCTGAATGTCCTCCTCCCCCCCGCCGAAAGCAGTAGCCGCTATATGCTGGCCCTCCCCGAACTGGTGACGGAAAATGAAGAGGATCTCGCCCGCCAGATCGTCAGGGAATCGATTGGTGGTTACGATCTCGACGAGGCACAGAAAAACCTGGGCTATTCACCCCTGGCCAGGAAAAAAATCATCCGGCAGTACCAGGATTATGAAACGGCTGACGCCACCTTCAAATCGATCCGTGAAGAGCATCATCATTTAAAGGATGAAGAGCGCCGGCTCGATGAACTCCGGGAGCTGCGAAAAAGTGCCGAAGAATCCCGCGACCTCGCGGACCTATTCCGGAAGGTGGCTGAATACCACGAAGCCCATTCCGGACTGGGAACAAAGGCGGCTGCCCTGGAGATATTTCCGCCGGGCATCGAAAAGGCTTCGGGTGATGAATATACGATCATCCGGAACCTGAAAGAGGAAACGGAACAGATGGCCAGGGAGATGGAAGAGGCCGGAGCTTCCATCCGTGTCAATGAAGTTTCACTCGGCCGGCTGAAGATCCCGGGCGAGGGCATCAGTGATGAGATCCTCGATGAACTTGAAAAACGGATCACTACGCTTGCCGAACTCGAGCGGCGTATCCACGATCAGGAAGAAAAAACACGGAATGTGCGGACCCGTGAGAATGAGGCCCTGAAAAGCCTGGGCGGCGGAGTCGTCCCGGAGGGATGGGAGGGTCTGGATCCCGGGGAAGTATCGGGCCTGGATGCCTTCCTCCAGTCTGCGCTCCAGGTGCACAGCCAAAAACAGCAATGGGAAACCCGCATTGGGGAACTCGAGAAGGATCTCGCGGGAGAACCTGCATTACCGCCTGATGTGGTGAGTGAAAATATCAAAACCCTGGCCCGATGGCTTCAGGAGAACAAGGACCAGCGGAAGCAGCAACCATCCTGGCTTGTTCCGGCGATGATCATCATCACCGTGCTCACCGGCCTTCTTGCCCTGTTTGCCGGCTGGTACTGGGTCGCCGGTCCCGTCGCCGCGCTGATTGCCGTATGGATCGCCTCGCGCCCCGAGAAGGATGGTAAAGCCGTCATCAGGGAAAATGACTTCAGAAATTCGGGGCTCAGGGAGCCCGTCAGCTGGAGCATCGAAGGAGTCACCCGGCGGCTGGAGGAACTGGTTGCAGAACTCGACCGGGCGAAAATGAAGGAACGGGTCACTGCCGCCATCACTGAATACCGGAAGCAGCTCGACGATCTGGCGCCAAAGCTCGAAGGGCTGGAAAAAGAACGTGGAAAGTGGCGTCAGAAACTCCGGGCCATCCCCGACGATTATCCCGGCATGTACTGGTTCCTGATCCAGGCCGCCGAATGGACGGAAAGGCACCGCGAGGCCGAAGGACTGGTCTCAGCACGCCGGGCTCTCGATGAGCAGTATGCGGATGAACTCCGCAGGGTCAACGTCCTTTTGGTGGAGACGAATGTCGCCGCTGTGAACGATGCCACCGGGGCCAGGTCGGCATTTAAGCAATTGGAGAAGGAGGAAAAAACGCGTCGTGACCTGGTGAAAGAGAACGAACGCCTGGTGCGTGAGAACCGGGCCAGGGAAGAACAGCTCCGCCGGAACCGCCTCAACTGCAATGCGGTTTACGAAAAACTCGGGATCGCGGGGGGAGATGAACGGGCTGTTCTGGACCTGGTGGAGAAGCTCGGGGATTATAAGGCAGCACGTAAAGTATACGATCAGGCTCAGGGCACCTTCGAAGACAGGAGGCGAAAACTGGAAGAACATCCGCTATATAACCGGTATGCAAGCGATATTGAGGAGATGAGTCCCCCACGGGCAAAAGAGAAGCTGGACCTTTATGAGCGGGAAGCCAGCGGGCTGACCACGATTGAAAAAGACATCACGGAGATCGAAACCCGGGTGGGTGATCACAGGAAGGGACATAACCTGGAGGATGCCATTACGGCAAGGGAGTCTGCACTGGACAGCCTGGCCGGGTTGTATGAGGAAAACCTTTCATCGGTGACGGGCCATCTCATCGTGGACCGGCTCCGCAAGGTCACCACGGAGCAGAACCGCCCGGCAGTATTCAGGAAGGCCTCTGTCCTCCTGGGCCGCATCACCCGGGGCCGGTATGAACTGCGGCTGGAGGAAAAGGGCGAACCGGCTTTCAGGGCTTTCGACACGCGCGACAGGATCGGACTGACCCTCGGTGAATTATCGACCGGCACCCGTATCCAGTTGCTTCTCGCCGTCCGCCTGGCGTTCATCGAGACACAGGAGCCGGCACTCCGGCTGCCCATCCTCGCCGATGAACTCCTGGCCAATAGCGATGATATCAGGGCTGCTGCGATCATGGAAGCCCTCACGGGCATCAGCAGGGAAGGCCGCCAGATCTTCTATTTTACGGCCCAGGACGATGAGGTGGCCCGGTGGAAAAAACACCTCCAGGGAGAACCAGACGTCGAATTCAACGTCATTCGCCTGGAAGGGAACGCCTCCCCTTCTTCCCGGGAAAGTCCTATTCCTCCCGTCCCCGCTTTTATCCACGAAGTTCCCGACCCTGGCGATGCCGGACATGCCGGATATGGCCGGATTTTGCACATTCCCCCCTTCGACATCCTGACCAGTGAGCCCTCTGCCCTTCATCTCTGGTACCTGGTGGAGGATACCCGCCTGCTGCACCGGATGCTCACGATGGGCATCAGCTGTTACGGTCAGGTGGAAAGCCTCTCTTCCAGGGGAGAGCCCATCCGGGAGCTTACTCCTGACGCCTTGCGTGACATGAATGAAAAAGTGACCATTCTCGCCCGGTATCTCGAACTCATCAGAACGGGCAGGTCAAAACCCATCGACCGGCAAATACTGGAAGATTCAGGAGCAGTGTCCGCCAATTATATCGATGAAGTCACCCGGCTTCTCGACGAGGTGTCGCATGACCCGCAAGCACTCATCCAAAGGCTTCGGGACGGCGGCGTCGCCGGGTTCAGGCAGAACAAGACCGATAAGCTGGAAGGGTACCTGCTCCAGGAGGAGTTCATCGACAGCCGGCCGGTCATGGATCCCGCTGACATCGCGCTGCTGCTGAACACCTTCATCGCCGGGCACGGTTACGACCCGGCATCGGCCGAACGATTCCTGAAGCGGCTGGTGGAAAAACACGTGAACGAATGACGGAGCCCGCGGGATGCAGACTGACATGATGCCTCTCGTCAATATTCGCGTCACCGGATATAATTCCGGGTACCGGGGAAGTTATGAACCATGCCGCTCGGCAATTTTCTTCATTTACCATCCGGGGTCCCTAATAAAATTTCGTGGATATTTCCTCACTTGAATGTAACTCCTGATCGACAATCCTCTGCAACGGATCAAAAAATCGGTGTCCACTGGTCGACGTGGGGATAGATTTCGTATATTGGTCATCCTGTGGCCGCAGCCTTAATGATTTAGCTCATGGATAAAGAAAAATTCAAAGATCGGCTTAAAAAGTACGATTTCACCTTTTCGGATTTCAACAATGTGGTGACCATCCAGGTAGGGCATTCGCTGGTAGTGGATGTGGATTTCAACCTCTTCGAAAAGATCCTTATTTCCGACCGGCTGCTACGCGGAAATTTTCTGACCGGCATCATAGAGATGAAACTGAACCAGGCGGTGATCTCCAATTTCCTCGTGCTGGTGGTCCTCGGCGTCTTCTTCATTGTTGAAAGCAGCCATATCAGCCAGTTTTACCTGCTCATGGCCTATATGATTTCCATCAGCTGGATCGTTCTCTGGAGCATCTATTACAATATCAAATCGGAAACGTTGAAAAAGACGGTGATGATCTGGCTTGAATCGGGCGACTGAACAGGGCTGAAGGTTGTCATTCACAGACGGGAGAGGATGTCAGTCATCCGTCATCCCTGGAGGAGACCGGTGATGATACCATTCAGGTAATCGACCCGTTTTGCGACGGTATGGTCCCGTAGTGTGCGTTGTTGTCCCTTCCGTGCGATATCCATAAGTTCCTTTTCATGACTCAGCAACCAGCGGATCTTTCCGGCGCAATCTTCGACCGAGTCGTAAACTACGATTTCCTCCCCGGGCTCGAAGAGGTCGGCGATGTTCTTTTTGTGATCGGTGAGCAGCAGGCTCCCCACTCCCGTGGTCTCGAACATCCGGATATTGGCCGCGTAATCCCCGGCAACACCGGCATGCACATTCAGCCCGATCCGGCTCCCGGAGATATAGTCATACATCTTCCTCCCGAAAACAGGACCGGAGACAAGATGAGACAGCATCAGCCCGGAAACATCGGTTTTCACCGGCATTTCATTCAGCAATAAGAACTTTTTGAACAGCGGCATTTTTCCGAGGAGGCGGTTGAACCCGAGCGTTTTCAGGAATTTCGCCGTCACATAAACCGCCTGTTTGGGAAAAAGCTGAAGAGCCGAATCCTGACGGATATCTCCCACAATACTCACCGGCAATCCTTCGGCCAGCAATCCTTCAAGAAAGGCCAGGCGCCCGGAATGGAAATCTTTCTGGGTCACAAAAGAGCCCACGAACATCAGGTCGTAGATTTTAGCAGCGGGTTGCCGTTGCTCAGCCACCCGGGGTTCAAACGAATGGTAGAAAAGGTAGGGCTTTCCTCCCTCCTGCCGGATGAGATCCACGAACCGGGGAGAGCAACAAAGCAGAAAATCATATTCCCGGTAGCTGCGCAGCGTTTCGGAGGTAAACGGCGAACAGTAAAGACCGGTGATAAGCTTCACCGACTTCACTTCTTCCCTGATCTTCCGGATGAATTCGGCGGTAAATCCTGTGCTATCCTGGAACATCACCACTTCCGGCTTCAGGACCTTCAGCTGGTCGATAAGCAGGGCCGTACCTTCCTTCAGGCTTCCATTTTCAACAGCCCAGGCTTTCTGCATTGGTTCCGCATTGTAGATGATCTCGTAAGCCCTGACGCCCGATTCCCGGAAACGGCGGGCGAAATAATCAGAATACCCGTACTGCTGGGACATCAGGTGTGAAAACTGGTCCTCATAAGACAAGGCTGTCACCCGGGGATTCTCCCTGTAGTATTCCCGCAAAAAATTCCGGTAAAAACTGGTGATCTTGACAAAGGTATAACTCATCTGAAAGGCATGTCGGACTAAAAAACGTACGATTTGTCTCTCAAAAATACAAAATCCCGCCGACAAACCAGCAACCTACTTAAGCCACCCATATTGCACATTTCACGTTGAAAAGTGTTATATTTCGGATGAGGAAGTGAGAAAGTGAGAAAGTGAGAAGTTAGAAAGTGATTACGATTACCGATTACCGATTACCGATTACCGACTACTTTTATGAAACTAATCCTAAACTTCTGATAATGAATATCGAGCCTGAAGCTTTTCTCAAAATGACCTATGGCCTGTTCGTCGTTTGTTCCAGGAAGGACAAGCGGGTCAACGGTTACATTTCCAATTCGGTTTTCCAGGTCACGGCCGAGCCACCGCAGTTTGCCATTGCCTGTAACAAAGACAATCTTACCAATGATTTCATCGCTGACAGCAGGATCTTCACTGTATCGGTGCTGAAGAAGGATGCCAACCCAAAGATCATCGGAACATTCGGGTTTAGCTCGGGCAAGAAAAAAGATAAATTCGGTGAGTTCCTGTTCGGGACTTCCCCCTCCGGAGTTCCTTACCTGAAAGAGGACACCGTTGCCTGGTTTGAATGCCGCGTCGGTCAGCAGCTCGATGCCGGAACACACATGATCTATGTGGGCGAGGTAACCGGGGGTGAACTGATCGATGAATTCCTGGAACCCCTCACCTATTCGTATTACCGGGATGTTAAAAAAGGACTGGCGCCTAAGAATGCCCCGACGTATATCGATCCGAAAAAGCTGGGCCGGCGGAAGGAAAAATTCAACAGCGACCGGTACGTCTGTCCGAATTGCGGGTATATTTACGATCCGGCGAAGGGTGACCCGGATGCAGGAATCGCTCCCGGCACGGCCTTCGAAGAGCTGCCCGACGACTGGATCTGCCCGGTTTGCGGCACACCGAAAGAAGATTTTTTTAAACAGGAATGAGATCATCCGGAGAGCGCGCGGAATGAATTGAAAACAGGAGCCCAGCCGGGCTTTCCGGATGCACCATAAAACCAGTGTATCATCCATAAATCCCTGCACCATGAGTAAAAGCGTAAAAGGAACCCAGACAGAAAAAAACCTGATGAAAGCGTTTGCCGGGGAATCCCAGGCCGCATCGAGGTACGAGTATTTCGCCAAGATCGCCGGCAAAGAAGGCTATATCCAGATCAGCAATATTTTCTTGAAAACGGCCCTGCAGGAAAGAGCGCACGCCAAGCGTTTCTACAGGTATCTTGAAGGCTGTGAAGTCGAAATTACCGTCACCTTTTCGGCGCCGGAGCTCGCGTCGACCCGGGAAAACCTCGGCCGGGCAGCAGGCGGAGAGCATGAAGAATGGACCGGTCTGTACCCCGCTTTTGCCGAAATTGCGAAGCAGGAAGGTTTCAACGAGATTGCCGCGGTCTTCCGTCTCATCGCCTCGGTCGAAAATGTCCATGAGGAACGTTTCCGGAAACTTTTGGCAAACATTGAAAATGGCACCGTTTTCAAAAAGGGGAAGAAGGTCCGTTGGGAATGTCTCAAGTGCGGCTACATTGTCGAGGGTGAAGAACCGCCTCAGTCCTGCCCGGCATGCCTTCATCCAAAAGGCTATTTTGAGGTGTATGAAGAAAATTTTTAAGCCCCGGACGCAACGGCGACAAGGGCTCCGGCCAGAACCCTGCGACCGGCACTACGATTTGAGGCTTTTTTAACAACTTTCCATTGAACTGCAAATGGGAAACTTCTGTTATACAGTTAAAGAGGCTTGCAAAACGTTAACCTCGAACCAGGATTTTATGATCATGATCATCTTAAATCGGGGACATAACCTGTTTCCCGGCGGGTTGCCTTAAAAGACACCCCTCACCGCAGGGAAACGAAATGTCATCCGACCGGTATCGTACCGGCCCTGTTTCCCGGAATACTTCTCAACCTCTTCTCTAACTATGAATTCAATCGTAACACAACAAAAACATCGGGTCCAATGAATGAAAAGAAGTACAGGAAACACCTGGAAAAAATTCAGTCAAAACTGAAACGCTTCAGTCCTCCTGAAGCCAGACATGAAGTCAAACAAGCTCCCAAGAAGGGATAAATCTTTAACAAATGCCATGAAAAAGCCGCACCCACCACGGGTTGCGGCTTTATGCTGTTAACGGGTGTTTGGATGACCGGGCTTACGGAGCATTTTCTCCGGTCACCGGGCCATCGGCATCCCGTTGTTCCAGGTTTCGAACCTTTCTCACCACTACCGGATAAGGCCGGGGATAGAAGGATTCGTTTCAAAATTAAAATCAACCGGTTCGACGACATAGGAAGCCACGGGAACGCCATCGATTGTGGCGGGTTTCCACCTGGCATTGACGGCTTTGAAGGCGTCGATCGCCTGCTTCCTGAGTTCCTGCACGAGGTTGACATACGGCGACTTGATATCTTCGGAGGCAGTCAGGTATTGCACATTGCCATCCGCATCGACGATGAATTTAAGGTAGATCATGCCTCCGACCCCGGCCGACTTCGCATCGTTGGGATAGGTGATATGCTGCAGGATCGCCTTATGAAAATCGACATATCCCATAACCGGTTCGGCAGCATTCTCGACAGAATAGTACACCCCTGTCCGGTTGGGAACATTCATGATTTTTTCCGTGTTCTGCTTCCAGTCCAAAATAAGCAGCTCGAGTCGTTTCTTATCGACATTATTGGGAACGCCTTCAACGTCGACGTCGGTGACTCTGCCATTATTAAAATCGTACTTATAGGAAAAATCAGGATAGTGCCGTACGATTTTGTAGATCTGGTTGTAAAGACCTTCGTTCTGGTCCTCCAGTTCTTCGATGTTGTGGTACGGCTGATCCTTATATTCCTGAGCGAAATTCTTAAAAGGTATGAAGAGCATAAATAACGAGAGGATAAACACTGTTTTGAGCCATTTGCTATGCTTGTTTTTCATGATCACGGTACTTTTTAATTAAACATGGTTAAACAATCCGATAATCACCCCTACAATGAGAATGATGAGGAATATCCAGAAAAACACCCCGAGAGCGACATATCCCGGCGGTTCAGGATTTGGAGGTGCGCTTCCTGAAGCGCGTTCCGGCCGTTCATTTTCCCTCATTTCCGGGGGAGTGGCTGCAGCCAGGATCAGCGCGAGGAGAATTCCCACGGCCAGGGGAGGAAACCAGTGAATCCCTCCCCAGTAAGGGCCGGTGGGAGGAAGCCAGATATCGGACGCCCAGATGGCCAGAAAGAGGATGATGAAGAATACCCAAAATCTCCCCCATGGTCCCCTGCGCCTGAAGCCAAAGGAAAAAATGGCCGAGATGATCAGTGCAATCGCCAAAAAATAGATGAGACCTGTCAGATACATATGCCGTTCTTATAAATTCTCTCTAAACAACTTACCATATTGTATGCCGGAACCGGCCAGGAAACTGCCCTGATCCGGCTATGGTCGCTGTCGTGACCCTCATAGCGATTTTCTGCCTGAGGATGAGCCTCTTCGGATCTGTGCAGCTTGTCAATAAATTGGGGAAAAACTTCCTCAGCGGCACTGGCGCCGTGGAACCGGGCAATGCCCGATCAGCATGATATGTATGAAACGTCGTCTCCTCTCCTTTTTTCCATTCTTCACCCGCTGACAGCCGGCGATCCTCTGGCCGATATCACGCCGGACAACCGTTCCATCACCGATGCGACTTCATTCCTCTAAATGAGGAAGGAACGCCGTGCGAAGCGCTTTTTCACACGGGGCAATGTTTTGTCTTCGGCACATTCGGCGCATGGCCGGTCCCGCCATCGTCGGATCACTGCCGGAGCATGGACAATGGTGGAGGCCTGGAGAAAGTCCGAGCCAGGTGAACAATCCTCCATCGCATCCGAAAACAAAATTCAACCGGTCGTGAACCTTCGCCCCCTTAAATTTATTGATATGAAGGGAACTCTTTATAAATTCGCACCCATGTTCAAAAATCTTCCTTTGCGTTTCCTTCTCTTCATCGCTTCTCTGATGATATCGGGTCAGGCATCGGGTCAGGGAATTCTCAATACCGAGAAATACGACCAGAACCTGAAAAAACCGTTATTCCCTCTCCGCCACCTTCGGCTATGAAGGCGCCCGCGGAAACACGAACCTGAACAAGGCCGACCTGGAGCTGTTCTCAATGTATCACACAGGGAATCACATCATCCGGGTGGTGGGGGGCTTCAATTACCTGAACAGTTCAGGAGAGACGATCACCAGCGATATTTTCTCCCAGCTGCGGTACAACCACATTTTCACTTCCCGTTTGCAGAGTTTCACCTTCTACCAGATCCAGAAGAATGAGATCCTGCTGGTAAAACGGCGCGAGCTGGCCGGTGCCGGCTTGCGGATCGCCCTGGTGCAGAAAGACAGCTCCCGGATCCGCCTGGATGCGGGCATTGGCGGGATGTATGAGAATGAGCTCCTGAAAGACTCACCTGAGGTCACTGCCGGAGGTACGGCACAAGGCTATTTCCGGATGGCCGACTTCCTCTCGTTCCGGTATGTGCGGAGTAACTTTCGCATTGTCGACGTCATGTATTACCAACCCCTCGTTCGCGAATTTTCCGATTTCCGGCTGTATAACGACTTCACCATTCATTTTACCATCCAGAAACACCTCTCCTTCGAAACAGGATTTATCTACCGGTTCGATTCCCGCCCTCCCGGCACCCTCAAAAAAGAGGATCTCAGCCTGAAAAATGCCATTGTCGTGACATTTTAACGGGATCACGGCTCCCGGCCATCTTTGCATCAACAGTTTAATGGCAGCAGTGCTACTCTGCCGCGGGAAGAACAACCTCAGGAAATGACCAGCATTCAGGCCTGTGAAAATTTTTTCATCCGCCGGAGTGGAATCATTCCGGGCATTTCTGAATTTTTTCTATCTTTGCCGCAGTTAGAACATTTTATAACAAATCCCGAATCACGGTTTACCCTTTGTGATCTGTCCCGTGGTGTAATTGGCAACACGTCTGATTTTGGTTCAGAAGAGTCCAGGTTCGAGCCCTGGCGGGACAACTACCACCCCGGATTCTGTTTGAGGGATCCCCTGGACAAGTTGATTTCCGACAGCGGGATGGGGAGGTATTCATTTTTCCCTTTTTTGAAGGGGGGAATGATCGCTTCAATATCGACCCAGGGGTCTTTCAGCAGGCTCCAGCGAACAAGATCGAAGAAACGCAGCCATTCAAAACCCAGTTCAACTTCCCGCTCATGCATGATCGCCTCCCGGGTCACCTGGGTGATCTCCTCAAGACCCGCCCTTCTTCTGACCTTATTGATGCATTCCACGCCGAGAGGACTGCCGGTCTCGCCATGAGCCATGAAATCGGCTTCAGCCATCATCAGCAGGACATCCGCGTAGCGCATCAGTTTCAAATTCGTCGGGCCGTTATTGCTCTGGTGGGCGGGGTCGAAATATTTTGCCCATCCAAAGCCCTGGCTGATCCCGGCGTTCATATTTGCTCCCTCGTTCCATGGCACAGGGGGCACCGAAGGATCGATATAATGGATGGTGTCTCCGGGTTCATAGAACATCACGTAACGCCGCGGATCGCAATGTAATCCGGCAGGGTGTGTTGAGGTAATCTCGAATTTATCGCGGTATTCGCGCGTGGGGGCCAGGTTTTTGTATCCTTCAGGGCCAAAGTACAGGTCGGTCAATGAACCGTCGGCCTGCCATCCGCCATCCCAGATCTGCCATCCACCATAGTTAAACTGGATTTCGAAGATGGATTCCTTGTTATTTTCGGAATCGTAGACGTGTCCGCTGGGGGTCGTCAGGTCGAGGGCTGAGAAATTGGCCTGGTAGGCATAGCAATAATCGAGCGAGTCTTTTCCCTGGGGCTGGATGAGGCTATAAATCCCTTTGCCTTCCAGGTCGAGGACCTGCTGGAAATAATAGGCTGCACTGTCGTATTGCTGGAAATAGAGATAGGTCTTGCCCATATAGGCCAGTGCGGCTCCCCGGGTCGCCCGGCCCAGGTTGGCATCATCCCATTTTTCGGGTAATCCGTCGATCGCCATTTTCAGGTCGCTGACAATGGAATTTTTAAATTCCTGCCGGGTGGAATTGGTCAGCTGAATGTCGAGATCGTCGATCAGCTTCAGGATCAAAGGAGGCTCGTTATAAATGGTGGTCAGGTAGAAATTATACAATGCCCTGAGGAAATAGACCTGGGCGAGCAATTCTTTCTTTTGGGCCCCGTCCATGTCGATCGGTGGTATCTTCGCCAGGGCCAGGTTGCACCTGAAATTGCCTTTGAACAAATAAGTGTAGATGTCCGAGACATCGCTGTTGGATGTGGTGAAGGAGAAGGAATTGATCGCCGCCGCTTCGTTGACGGCATGGTCCGAGAAGGCTGTAAACAGGTAGAAGAACTTCGTATTGATGGAGTGCATTTTAAGGGGATCATAGCATGAGGTAACCGTCTGGATCGCATCCGAAGCATCCTTATAAAAGCTTTCTTCTGTGACCCTGTCCTTCGGCTTGATGTCAAGAAAACCATCACATGAGCCCATAGCCGTGAACACAATGGACAAAAAGATATATCTGGTGAATGATTTCATCGGGATGATTTTTTAATTAGAATTTCAGATTAACGCCAACCGTAAACGAGCGGGGTACGGGGTAGTTGCCCTCGTCAATTCCCATATTCAGCGGATCATCGTCGCTGATCTCAGGATCATAGCCCGGGTACCGGGTGAGGGTATACAGATTGTTGCTGCTGACAAAGACTCTGAGGTTATCCATATTCAACCTGTTGATGATCTTTTCCGGGACATTGTATCCGATCTGCAATGTCTTGAGGCGGATAAAGGAGGCCTCATAAACGAACCAGCTTGAAATCCTGGAATTCCTGTTTTCATCCAGGATGCTTATCCGCGTCATCGAGGTCGAGGGATTGTCGGGTGTCCAGAAATTCATGCAATCGACCAGCCGGTTCTGATCCTTTCCGGTTATGTCTCCTGAAGCGATGTCGATCTGCGACATGACATTGTCGTATACCTGGAGATTCTGCATTCCCTGGAAGAACAGCACCACGTCAAAGCCCCGGAAGCCGGCGGTGAGATTGAGTCCGTAGATCATATCGGGTAAGGGTTTACCGATGATGGTCCTGTCGATATCATTGATGATCCCGTCATGGTTCAGGTCCTTGAATTTGATATCTCCCGGTGAGGTTCCCGATTCCTGTTTAGCGAACAGGTATTTACCGTTCTCGTCGAAATCACTTTCCTGGATGATCCGCTCCGCCACGAATCCGTAAAAGCTCCCGATGGTATGGCCGGTGGAGGTGATCGTATAATCGGTGATGATATCATCCACCACGAGATCGACGACTTCATTTTTGATGGTCGAGATATTCGCCGATATGGAATAGTTGAAATCCCCTTCCAGTTTCCTCCAGGAACCCGTAAATTCAAATCCTCGGTTCTGTATTTTGGAAAGATTGACCCAGGCGCCGACCTTTGGCGTCTCGCTTTCATAGGTCTTCTTTCCGAATATCACCGAAATGGGTTTACTGACGAGCATGGAATTTTGATTCTTGACGTAATACTCAGCCGTGATTTGCAGCCGGTTCCTAAAGGCGTTGAAGTCCATACCGAAATTGGTCATTCTAGCCGATTCCCAGCGAATCAGGGGGTTGGGCTGGTACGATGTCGGCGCCACGCCGAGCCAAAGGTCCTGGTTGACACCAAAGATATACCGGCTGTTTTTCGGGGGATCGAGCAAAGCGAGGTACTGGTAATCCTCAAGGTTTTCATTCCCGGTCACACCCCAGCCAAAACGGAGTTTCAGCATATTGATCTTTTCAACGTTTTGCAACAGGTCTTCATTCAACTTCCAGCCAAGAGAGAACGAGGGAAACTGCCCATAGCGTCCCCCCTTGGGTCCAAACCGGGTGGATCCGTCAATCCGGTGACTGACCGTGACAAGGTATTTTTCTGCAAAATTATACTGGATCCTGGCCAGGTATGATTCCAGCCTGTGTTCCGTTATCCCGCCGTCAACATCCATTGGCGTATTGGCCAGGTTGAGGCTCACCAGGGTAGGATCGGTGAGATCCGTACCGATCGCGGTATTGAACGTTTCTGTTGCAGCGAACCTCTCCCAGACCGCGACAGCGCTGATGTTGTGATTTCCGAACGACCGGGAAAAGGAAAGCTGGTGGTTCATCTGGAGTTCACGGTAATAGTAATTTGACTCTTCCAGTTTTGACAGGTCATTATCCCTGAGTCTCATATTTCCCAGTGTATAAACCGGGTTGTATAATTTGTTATGGGTTGTGTTGAAATTCGCCCCCACATGAATGGTGTACTCTAAACCCTTGAGGATCTCAACGCTCATATAAGCGGTCGACAGCAATTTATTCCGGTTTCTCTTGACGCTGTTCAGCATTTGTTCGGCGACGGGGTTTGTTCGTTCATTAATCCCGGTAAGTGAGTCAGTCGGGCCGCCATATCCCCCGATGGCATTCTCATCCATTAGCGGCATGAAGGGGGAAGTCACCAGGGCAACCTGAAAGGCGTTCCCATTGCCGTAATTGGTCACGTCGGTGATATCCACGGTTGAAAAGGAGATGGCTTCACCGAATTTGAAACGCTTCCCGACATTGAAATTGGAATTGGCGGTCAGTCCCAGCCTGGTCATGCCCGTATTGATCAGGATCCCTTCTTCGTCTGAGTAGTTCCCGGCGACATAATAATTACTGTATTCGTTCCCACCGGAGGTACTCAGGTTATAGTTCTGTGATTTGGCGATCCGGGCCACCTCATCCTGCCAGTCTGTATCGGTATGACCGTTATTGTTGGCGTTCCGTGCCGAATCCGAATAGACGCGATAATACATATTCTGCGGATCATTGCTGGCCATCCCGGCATATGCGGCACGGTTATATTCCGCATACTGGGCATGCATTCATCACATCATACGTCCTGGGGATAATGCTGGTGCCCAGGCGGGCGCTGAAATCGATCCTGGCCCGGCCATTTTGCCCCTTCCTGGTCGTGATCAAAATGACCCCGTTGGCACCTCTGGCCCCATAGATGGCCGTGGCCGATGCATCTTTCAGAATCTGCGCCGACTCAACATCTTCAGGGTTGAGTGAATTCATAAACTCGGTACTAACGGGCATACCATCAATGATGATCAGTGGTTCGGCGCTTCGGCTTATGGATCCGATCCCGCGTATAAGGATGACAGAGTTTTCACCCGGTCGGCCGGAGATGGCCGAAACCTGGACACCTGCGGCCCTTCCCTGGAGAGCCTTATCAAAAGTCGTATAGTTGGATTGCCGCATCTCATCGGCATCAACCACCGTGACCGAACCGGTGAGATCCTCCTTCTTCTGGGTGCCATACCCGATCACTACGAGTTCTTTGATTTCCGTCCTGTCGGTCTCGAGGGAGACGTTGATGACCGTTTTCTCCCCAACAGTTACTTCCTGTGGGAGATAACCCACATAGGAAAAGAGGAGTATTTCACCTGGTTTTGCACTGATCGTGTACGTACCGTTCAGATCCGAGATCGTGCCTCGTGTTGTTCCCTTCACGACAATATTCGCCCCGATAACCACTTCTCCGGTCTGTGCATCGGTGACCTTGCCGGTGATGATCTGCGCCTGGGCAAAAAGGCTCTGTCGGGGAAGGAACAATGAGCAAAGGAAAACAACCAGAAGGATGTCCTATCTTGCAATTTTCATGGGTAGAGGGCATTTAGTTGATAGCTAGACGAAATTTAGAGAATTATTCCCTCATAAAAAAAATTAATCGAGAAATAAACGTTTTTCATCAGACTGATTTACATGTATATAGAAGTTCTGCTGAATATGAGGTGGAAGGAACAAAGGCGAAAGGAACCGGGCATCATAGCCAGGACCTGCCGGCGACATTGACCGGCACCGGCAGGGGTTAGCCGCCGGTAACGTTCAAAAATGGAAAGGACAGGTACGACGGCTTAAATTTCTTCAGCTGGATGACGTAAATTTCCCATGCTGACCAGTTAGGATCCCAATAAACCTGAATAACCACAAATGAATGGTGTAAAGACTACCTTGTCATTTCCTTTCTTCTGCCAAGCCGGAAATGTGGGATTCACACGTTCAGCGAACCGCGGAATCCCCTCCCACCATAATAGGATTCTGCCCCGTTATGGTAGACAAAAACCGTATCGAAACGCCGGTCGCAAAAGAGGGCGCCTCCGAGTTTCCGGATTTTTGGAGGGGTTACCACCCAGCTGGAGGTTTTTAAATCAAAAGTTCCGAGTTTCTGCAGCGCCCTGTATTGTTCCTCCGTCAGGACTTCAATGCCCATATCGGCCGCCATATGGATCGCACTGTCTTTGGGCTTGTGTTCTTTCCGCGATTCCAGCGCTTCCGGGTCATAACAGACATTTCGCCGTCCTTTGGGACTTTCCGGTGAACAATCATAAAAAACGAATTCACCCGTCTGTTGATCACGTCCGACCACATCGGGTTCACCACCGGTCACTTCCATTTCATGAAGCGAACGGAGTTTTTCGGGATGCGCTTCGAGCTTCGCTTGTACCTCGTCCCATTCAAGACCTTCGTGACGTTCCATGTTCTTCCTGAAACGGGTCCTTAGAATACCGACCAGTTCCTGGCGCTGTTCGGGAGACAACTCCTTACTGTTTTCCTTTGTCATATCTGTGTTTTTTTATTTTTCTGTTGCCGGAAGTTAACATGACCGCTAAAACGGCACTTCGCATTGAAGCGATTTTGCATGTGCATGATGACAAATACCGTTAAGATCCGCTCAGGAGGCAATTTTTGGTTTCTTCATGGCGGGGATCCCCAGGAAGAGGAAGAGGCTGATGAGAAGGGCCGCCGCAATATTGATCGTTTGCCCGGTGGCCAGAGGATGGCCGAATAACAGGTAGCCGTTTAGTACCCCGTCAGCCAGGAAAAGAAGCAGGGAGACAAGGCAAATGTCCCGGCTCACGGCTGTCCTTCTGAAAACCAGGCGCACCGATGCATAGATGAGCAGGGCGCATACGGCCAGTAAGCCTGCTGCGACCAGTCTGACCTCCAGGGGGGAGGCGGTCAGGGGAATTCCAGTATCCAGCCGGTTGCCCCTGACAAGCAAAGAAATCCCTCCTGCCCCTCTGAACAGGCCGGTAAGGGTCAGAAGTGCTGATGCGGTGAAGATTGAATATTTTCGTAGCATTGCAGTAACATTTGATGGATCACACCAAAGGGGCCGTCAGACACACACGGCGTTTTCAAGGTCTTTGAGGTTTTTTTCCCACCGTCCTCGCCAAACAAATTTACGTCATATAAAAAGCCACGTCAAGGATAATCCGGTTAGGGTAACCGATAAAAGTTTAATTTTACATCCAGTGACACAGCGTTGAAAAAACCGATACAAGATGAAAAAATTCCGTTCACCGATGTGGATTGCCATTGTTCCTTTGCTTTGCGGATCTACCGCACCGCAAGTCAGGCATATTACCCTCAAACCTTCCACCCTTTCCCTGGCCACCGGTTCAGAGACGTCGTTCCCGGCGTCGGTCGTGTCGCCCCACTCGGTTGAAATCCGTCCCAGCCGCGCTGTTAATGCGGCCCTGATCTGGTCCTCATCGAATCCGGGGGTCGCCACGGTCGATTCAACAGGAAAGGTGAAGGCTCTTTCTCCGGGGACGGCGATGATCAAAGCCTCTTCCGCGACTTCTCCCGAAATTTCCGGAACCTGTCAACTCACTGTTCATGCCATGGCGCCTTATTCCGACCCTTCCGACACCATACTGGCTTTAAGGTTCCTGGCCGGCTCCTACACCGACAGTTCGGGCCATACGCTCCTCTACCGTTTATATGTCCCGGAGAATTATGATGCCCGTAAGAAATATCCCCTGACGTTGTTTCTTCACGGATCGGGTGAGAGAGGTACCGACAACATCAGCCAGCTGAAAAATGACGGACCGGGAGTTCTTTCCGACCCCGACAGGGTCCAAAATGCACATCCGTCTTTTGTGGTTTGCCCGCAGTGTCCGGATGGCTGCCAATGGGGAAACTGGATTGGTGAACGATGGCCTGCCAGTGCGCTGACCGGTCTTCTGAGTTCCCTCCGGCAACGCTACAGTATCGACGGGCAGAGGATCTACCTAACGGGACTCTCCCTTGGGGGTCTCGGCACCTGGTATCTCATCGCCCGCCATCCCAATCTTTTCGCTGCTGCTGTTCCCTGTTCGGGAGCCGGTGAACGCGACATGATGGCGTCCCTGGTTCATACCCCGGTATGGGCCTGTCATGGAACCGCCGATCCGGCTGTACCTTTCACCGGCCAGATGCCGGGTTCCCCCGAAGGGGTTGTCGGTGAAGGCACACTGATTCCCATGCTTCGCGCCGCAGGTGCCACGAACTGCCATCTTAAGACTGTGAAAGGAGGCGGACACGGCGATGGCTGGATACAGGCTTACACCGATATGGACATCATTAACTGGATGTTTTCCCAGTCAAGACAGGATCGTGGCAAAAGGGGTAAAAATCCTGCCCCTGAAGATAACTATTCGAACCATACCGGAATGCCACTTCCCATTAAACCGGCTATCCTGTCCGTCAATGGTCTTTCAGCAGGCTGTCTTTTATTTCAGCTTTCACATGGACTTTCTTTCCAGGGAGGCTTGCTGAACGGCCCTTATGGTAAATATCAGGAATATGATGAACCAGGAGTAAGGATCATTTTCGACTGTATTGGAAGACCCGCGGAGAATATGCTTTTGCCCTTCCCATGCGAGATCACTGACGGAATAAGCCCCTGAAATATGACGCGACGTTCCGACCAGCTGCGGATGATCGCACAGCGGATGAACCAGAAGGACACGCGTATCATGGGGCTCAATACCGATTTGTGTGCTGTCGGTGAAAATGCCAAGCAATTCCTGCTTCCAGAAATCGAAAACCACATAAGGTTTGCCGGCCTCCAGTCCGAGTTTGTCACTGAAGACGAGTCGCCGGGTCACCTTCGCGCTTCGCCAGTTGGTCATCCCGACGACATCATAGGCTCCCGCGGCAGCATTGACTTTCAGATCCAGGATCCCGGGATAATGATGGATATAGGTGTCGGTCGTGGTGTGCATGAACTTGTCCCAGGTCATGTCGGTTCCCCGGCTGTACAGGTCGACCGGGAGAATCGGCATGGTTGGCATGGTCATTTTCAGGAGCCGGGCTCTATCCGGGGGCAAACCAGGCATGATGCCGGCCAGGGGGTAGACCACTCCCGTCAGCGACACCCAGGATACCAGGGTCCGGGCCTCAGCGTCGGTCACTCCGAAACCGCGGAGTGGATCTTCGCGCGTCTTTGCGACGTCGACAAATTCAGGGACCATGGTCCGCTCCGCTTCTTCCAGCTCTGCCGGCATCACCTCAATGGCTTCGCCCGGCATCAGTAAACGACCATGTGTTGAGGAAGACATTGGCATTGATGGAACTGAACAGCGCATAAGACCCCTGCCAGCTGTTGTACACATCATGACCATTGAAGTACGAGTTGAAATACCCGATGCCGTTCAGTGGAGTGCCCGCAGGACAACCTTCAATATAGGTTTCCGGGCCAACGACATCCCGGATCAGTTTCAGCCGGTTCCTGTATGCCTCCAGGGGGTCAATCGACCGGTCATAAAGCTTGGAGGTATCGACATGGCCGGCATAGCGGGGGATCGCGTATTCGCCGTCGAATTTATAGTATTCAAATCCCCATCCTTTCAGGGTAGAGAAGAGTTCCCGGAGCCACTCGTTAACCCCGGGATTCGTGCAGTCGAGCGCCGGGGTGTGGTAGTCGCGCACGAGGTTCCCCGATGTATCATACAGGTACCAGTCCGGGTGGTCACTGACAGCCCCGGCGTACGCATTCGGGACGAGCCACAGGCCGGGATGGAGGCCGCTGGATTTGATATAACGGGCGAGCCATGCAGGACCGTGGGGGTATAAATTTTTGTCCCAGTTGGTGATCCAGGTATGCATCATCCCGTCTTTTCCGCGATCGTACCCGTCATCGATCTGAACATATTTAAATCCATAGGGCCTGAGCTTTTGAGCGAGCCAGTCGGTATTTCTCACGATGTCTTTCTCTGTGGCATCTGAATAATAGGCTGTCCAGCTGCACCATACTTCCGGCGCGGAAGGGAATACGGAATCGTCAAAACGGGCATAGTAAGGCACACCAAGGGTTTGGGTGTAATAGTCATGAATGATGCGGACAATGGCATTTCCCGGTACCGGAACAGTCACCTCCAGGATTCCCGGCCCACGATTCCGCGATGTCCGTTTGACACGGGAAATCGATGGCCTTATCCGAATTCCGGTCGAACGGCTGCAGTCCGGACGCCGGGACTCGCGAGCGCCAATGTCATTACATCAGGATATTCTGTGGAATAAGCAGGGTTCCCGTTTCCTTCCCGCCGTCCTGGCAACTCTCTTCCTGCCCTTTCACAGGGATTCCTCCGGGATCGAGTAAGCGGGCGACGATACGATCGTCGGTTGACAGAGCGACACCCGTGATGAAGGCGTCATCCGAAGTGCATGAGATCTCCAGGAGGTTGCCAATGATGGTGAATTTCCAGGTGCTTGCCGGGTTGACCGTCTGCACGGTGAGTCCGCTTTCACCTTCCGCTTTCGCTGTCCAGGCGGTGAATGTGACAGGCTCTGCACCGGTTCGAACCGAAAGCCGCACACCGTCAAGGAGGGTGCCGAGACTGTCGAAGGAGATGGTCATCAAGCCCTGGCTGGGGACGGTTTTGAGAGTCCAGCCCCGGGAAGTCTGGATGACCGGTTGATCCCGCGTCCGGGTTTCCTGTGCAAAACCGCGTAACGGGATCAGACAGAAAAACAGGCACAGGTAGCACACGCAGAAGGTCAACGACCTTAAAACATTTTTCATGGGGATCAGGGAATTAACGTATTTACCCGTTTGAAAAAACGGTCCGGAAACCTTTCCAGCAACAGTTAGTACATCGGGCAAATTAAAAATAATCCGGTAAAGCACCTTGAAAAAACGGTCTTTTATCATCAATTTGTCATTTCGCCCATCAATCCCAATCACCTCATCACCCATCACTTCTTTGTTTTCTTTACTTTCTTTTCAAGGGCAAAAGAAAGTAAACAAAGAAACCCTCCGCGATTGACAACCCTCTCTCGCCCTTGTCGCACAGGCCAACATCACTGGGGCCGGGCTCGTTCAGGTTCGCACCAATCGCGGGTTGCCATCGCGCTCTGCTAAGGTTTTACTTCGTGAATAATGGCGAATGTATTTTTAATGGCGTTGATGGAGGGCATTCGCTCGGAAAAACCGTATTCCCGATTTCAATCTGATTCTCCTGATACGGTACTGACACTATCCTTGTATGCCTCCCCGTACCATACCCCGTACCCACTACCGACGTATCCACGTACCCACGTATTCACATACCCACCTCCCCTTCAAGGGCAAAAGAAAGTAAACAAAGAAACCCTCCGCGATTGACAACCCTCTCTCGCCCTTGTCGCACAGGCCAACATCACTGGGGCCGGGCTCGTTCAGGTTCGCACCAATCGCGGGTTTCCATCGCACTCTGCTTAGATTTTACTTCGTGAATAATGGCGAATGTATTTTTAATGGCGTTGATGGAGGGACGCTGGAAAAACCGTATTCCCGATTTCAATCTGATTCTCCTGATACGGTACTGACGACTATCCTTGGCCTTATGCCTCCCCGTACCCACGTACCCACGTATCCACGTATCCACGTATCCACGTCCCTTCCCCTTTCGCTAAATGAGGCTAATAATCCGCTCTTCTCGCCTTCCGTGTGAATCTTGATCCTTGAATCAGGATTGATCATCCGGTATTGACTGATGACGAAATCAATCTGGTTGTATTTCTCTTCCGGGATGAACGAAACATAATTCATCTTCCGGTCGGTGAGAAGGGCTATCCACGGCACCGATTCGACAAGACACGCAAGAAAGATCTCATTGAACATCAGGTTCGAACAGTCGGCACAGATGATATCAATGCCTGGTTCAAGCCCGAACTGACGGTGAAGGTAGGCGGCATAGCCGGTGATCTCTTTTTTGGCCGAAGATGAAAAAACCCCAATGTTCGTGTTAAAACGGACCGGAACAATGGCCAGCATTTTCAGTATGCTTTCGGGAGGAAAGTGTCTAAAAAAATCCATTCGTATGCTCAGCAGGTAGACATGATGGAAATTCAAAAGACGTCCCCTGTTATGACGATGATCAAGAATGCTATTTATATTGTTCTGACTGTACATATCCCTCCATGCCATTCTCACTCTCCGGTCAATTCTGATGGCCATTCTGATAAGATCAACAATATCAATGCCATAATGTTGAAGTGTGCCGGCGAACATCCCGTAACGATCCTATCCCGGGGATCTGCTTCAGCGCTTTAGCGTATGAGATGCTTCGCCACGAACAGGTGTTGCCGATGCCCGATTACAGACTGAAATTCGTATCTTTGCGGAAACGATTCATCCGACCGACATGCTTAAAACCAGGGAAGAACAAATCCGATACCGTGTCATCAACCGCTGCCTGAGCGGTAACAGGGAGGCCGGTGCCCGGGAGCTTGCCGCCGCGTGCAGTGAGGCCCTTGACGGCAAACCTGTCAGTGTAACCGCCATCGAGGCCGATCTCGAGGCGATGCGAAACGATGCTTCACTCGGATACTTTGCCCCGGTGGTACAGGACGTGGAAAAAGGCACCTACAGGTACGCTGACCCGGAATATTCCATTGAACGGATCCCCCTCAACGAGGAGGAACTCGAACGGCTGTCGTCGGCAGCTGAACTTCTCGATCAGCTCGGATCCCACGGTCTTCTCGTCGGACTGGGAGGTCATGTGCAGAAACTCGTCGATGCGGCCAGCATCAATGCTCTGAAAGCGGGGAAAAATGTGTGGGACTTTATTGAATTCGACCGGGTGCCGTCATTCACCGGGAGCCGGTTTCTGAAACCCGTAATTGAAGCCATTACGGCAGGAAAGGTCGTGAAGTTATTCTACAAACCCTACGAAGAAGATAAGCCGTATTTTACCTATGTCCATCCTTACCTGCTCAAAGAATACCGGTACCGTTGGTACCTCCTTGGGCTTAATGAACAACGAAAATCCCTGCGCACGTACGCCCTCGACAGGATCTGGGAGATTGAGGTCTCGGATCATCCCTATATCCCGGCGAACTTCCATGCCCGTGAATATTTCAGGCATTCGGTTGGTGTCATCGTTCCACCCGGTGAACCGGGCAAAATTCTCCTCGAAGTGAAAAAACCCCAGGCACAATACATGATCTCCGGCCCCTGGCACGAAAGCCAGCTGATCCATGAAGAAACTGACGATTATATCGTCTTTTCCTTCCACGTCCATCCGACGTGGGAATTTAAATCGATGGTCCGGGCACTGGGAAGCGAGGCACGCATCCTGTCGCCCGAACGCCTCAGGAAAGAAATGATCAGTGAGCTGAAAGCCACTCTCGGTCATTACGGCGAAGCGGAGTAAATCAGCCTCATCTAAGACCTGCGTTTTGTATACCGGCCGGCTTTCAAAATGTGCGGTTTGCATTCCACCCTTCCGGGTACGAAAAAAGGAAAGCCCGGATACTGTCAGAAACAGTATACCCGGGCATTTCAGAGCATATGAACTTTTTTTAGAGGGATCAGAGCGAGTTTTTCTTCCTTTTCCGTGCGGCAAAATAGGTAATGCCTGCACCGGCGAGGATCGCCAGCAGACCGCCATCAAGCGGGACACCAGTTGTCTGGTTTCCAACCACGGCGAACAATCCCGGCGTAAAAGCAAAGATCATCACCATGATGGTTAAAAAGCGATCGGTTTTTTTCATTATTCAGCTGTTGTTGAGTAAACGGTTTCAAAAAACGGCATTTTATGAGTTCTGCCCTTCCATAAGGTGGGAGATGCAGGTCATCATTTATACTGTAAAAGTAAAACAAGGTTTGGAAAACATCAAAACGTTCACCACCGCTTATGATCCACTGGTCAAAATGCGTAACCGCCTTTTTCTTAAACTTTTCCGCCGGTATTTACCTGTCGGGAACCGATTAACCTGTGGCCGCCCTAACCGCCTTGCATCATTTGGATGCCAGTGGCTTATCGATCTTAAGCGGTTTGATATCCTCTCCCCAGTAGAGTGAGATATGGGGGAAGGGGATCTCGATGCTCCGTTCATCGAAGACCTTTTTCAGGCGTTTCCGGTATTCACGGCCAACGGTCCACTGTTCTCCGGGCCTGGTCTTAAAACGGGCTTTGACCACAACGGCGCTGTCGCCGAACTGATCCAGACCCAGAACTTCGATGGGCTCCAGGATTTTGGGTGTGAAATCCGGATCGTTTTGCAGTTCTTCACCCACTTCCTTGATGGTCTTCATTACGGTATCCACATCTTCCTTATAAGCCACACCGACATCAAAGACCATGGCCGACCACTCCTTGGTCATATTGGAGAGTGAGTTGATCTTGCCATTCTGGAAGACATGGACCACGCCGGAGAGATCACGGAGCGTGATAGTCCGCATCTCGATTCGCTCCACCAGTCCGCCTGTCCCATTGATGATCGCCACATCACCGGTCCTGACCTGGTTCTCCAGGAGCATGAAAAAACCGGAAATAAAGTCACTCACCAGTTCCTGGGCACCGAAGCCTACGGCCAGGCCGATGATGCCGGCACTGGCGATGATGGGTCCGATATCGAGTCCGATCTTTTTCAGGAAGATCATGATGAACATGGCCCAGATAATTATCTGCAGTAAGCCGTGAACGATGTTCATCAGGGTGTTGATCCGCTTTTCGGTTTCCGGGTTTCCACTGCCCTCTTCATCCTGCGAACGCTTGAGAATGATCTTTCTTGTCCGGTTGACCAGTAGTCGAACCAGCCGGAGGGCGATGAACAGAACGATAATCAGGACGATAATGGCCGGAACTTCGCTGACCACCCACGTCGAAGCCTTTGTGTAAAAGGCCTCCCAGAATGACTTGTTGAGATAATGCTCCATGATACTGAAGGTTTTAGATGATGGATAGGTATCCAAATTTAAAATTTATAACATCTTCAGGCAAAAGATGTTTGATCGCCGCATGTCACGGATCCCGCAAACAGGATTAGGTCCCCGGCATGCAGGCCGGTTTGAGTAATGGCCACGTTTTACGGGGATGGCGAAAAGAGAGCCGGATGTCAGGGGTATAGATTCACCCGGGCGGGGCAAAAAAAGAAGCCTGCAAACCGGTGATGCTTTCGTCTCGCCGGCCTGCAGGCTCATAAATATCTCCTATTCATGTCCCGTTTTACCAGCCGGGATTTTGATTGAGTTTTCCGTGCATTTTTGTGACTTCACCAGTCGGAATGGGGAAGAATTCATCACGCCCGACGGTGTAATGCGGCAGGTAATCGGTAGGTTGCGGCCAATCGCCACCGACCCTTTCCCACCGGACAAGATCCCAGTAGCGTTCGCCTTCGAACCCGAACTCGACGGCTCTCTCATGGGCAATGGCCATTGGGGTGACTACGGTGAGGGGATCGAGACCAGCCCTTTCCCTGACCTGATTTATAGCATCCAGTGCCAGGGGCGTACTTCCGTTGATATGGTACTCCACTTCGGCCAGCATCAGGAGAACTTCCGAATAGCGGAACAGCCTCCAGTCGTTCGGCGAGTTGAACGGAGCAGCCGTGCCTTCATGCAGGGGATAGAGGTATTTCTTGATCCCGTAACCGGTGCGGATATTCGACAGCAAATGGATATCGGGGTCGAATGGAACGTAATTTTTACTGGTCTTGTCATTGGTAATGGTATCGCCGGGAACGTAAATGGTCCCGTATTTCCTCGGGTCATACTTGATTCCCGAGACATGGTCCGGTGTCTTCTCAAATTCATTGGCATAGGCAACGGAGCATGAGGTGTTTTTCCAGCCGTTGATGCCATTATAGGCATTGTAAACGCTGCCGTCAATCATCCATCCCGGCAGGTAGTTGTTCCTGACGAAATCGCCGGCGGCAAACTCGATCGAGAAAATGGATTCCTTGTTATTCTCCGCCTTGTAGGTCCGTCCTTTATAGGTCAGATCGACCGATGATGAATTACAGAGGAAAGCATCGATATAATCGGTAGAGTCTGTCCCCTGAGCCTGCATCAGCCCATAAACGTTCAGGTCGATGATCTTCTGCAGATATTCCTTTGCCTTGTCCCACTGTTCATGATAGAGATACGTTTTTGCCAGAAGGAACATCGCAGCGCCTTTGGTGGCACGGCCGATGTTCGCGTCGTCGTAGGTGACGGGAAGAACTTCGATGGCTCCGGGGATGTGCTTGCCCCCGTCGTCGTACCCGAGAAGATCCTTCTCGATCTGGGTCAGGTATTCATCCCATGTCGAATTCCCGAATTCAGCCTGCATATCGGTGATCACGCTGGTGATCAATGGCGGCTCATTGAAGCGGGTATGCAGAATGAAATTATACATGGCCCTGAGGAACCTGGCTTCGGCGAGCAGGCGGCTCCTCAGTTCGTCGGTGAGGGCAGGATCCTGGATCTGGGGGATTTTTTCCAGCGCCAGGTTACATTTGGCCACGCCCCTGTAAGCATAGCCCCAGATGAACTTGATGTCTTCATCGTCGGGAGTGTAGATGAAATCCTCATAAATCGGTTTTTCGAAAACACCGAAATCACCCAGTGCGATGGAAACAAAAGGAAGCCGCAGACCATAGAGTCCGTTGCCTTTCAGCGCGTCATAGCAGGCGACGATAGCCTGGTTAGCGTGATCGAGGGTTTTGTAATAGCTGTACTGGGTGATCGCATTGGGGTTTTCCACATTCAGAACATCTTCTGAACAACTTGCGGAAAACAACGAAATGACCAGGGCCAGAATAAATATTTTGTTCGTTTTCATATTCTTTAAATTTTTAACTCCTTCCATGGAGGTTTTCTCGGATGAATTTCTCACAGCACGTTTCCTCATCGTGTTTAAAGATCAAGTTGGATACCAAACAGGAAGCTCCTGGGCATAGGATAGAAACCGCCGTCTATGCCCATAGTCAGTACATTCGTACTTCCAATTTCCGGGTCATAGCCGCGATATTTGGTGAATACGTGCAGGTTCTGACCGTTGATGTAGACCCTGGCGCGACCGACGCCAATGCGGTTGGTCAGGTTTTCAGGAAGGGTATATCCCAAACTGGACAGACTGAAGCCTGAGAAAGGACGCATTTTCCACAAACCAGCTCGAATGCCGGGCGTTGTAGTTGGGGTCCTTTATACTCAAACGGGTCTGGGTGTTGGTGGGGTTATCCTCCGACCAGTAATCCGTGGCCACACTCCTCAGTTTGTTAAAGTCTTTCGACTCCCTGTCGGTAGCCAGTCCGATATAGGTATAATGCTCGTTGTAGACATCCATGTTCTGCATCCCGTTCATGAAGACAACGAAAGTCAAATCCGCTATAACCGAGATCGATATTAATCCCGTAAGTGAAATCGGGGATCGGTTTACCGATGATCGTCCTGTCAAGGTTGTTGATCTGACCATCGTGGTTGATATCGACAAAGCGGATATCACCGGGCTGGGCGTTAGGCTGGGCGGCATGGTTAGCCACTTCCTCCTCGCTCTGGAAGATCCCGTCGGCAACATACCCAAAGAAGCTCCCGATGGCATGATTTTCCTCAGTGATGGTGAAGTCGGTATAGATCGGCGTGTGGTTGGGCAGGTGCTTGACGATGTTCTTAATGGTGGTCAGGTTGCCGCCCAGGCTGTAGCTGAATTTCCCGATCGTATTCCGGTATAACAGGTTCATTTCGAAGCCCCTGTTCTGTACATCACCCAGGTTGTACCATGGGTTGGAAGCGGGATCGTCCCAGTCTTTACCGTACACCATGGACAATTCGATCGTGGTGAGCATCTTGTCCTGGTTCTTGATATAATAATCGCCGTTGAATTCCAGTTTGTTGTTGAAGGCACTCAGGTCGATCCCAAAGTTCGTGATGATACTGTGTTCCCACTGGATTTTGGGGTTACCCGTGCTTCTGAGGTCGGTGGCTCCGAGATGCAGGGTTTCATCGACGCCGAAGAGATACCGTGAGGCGTCGGGACGGAGCAGATAGGTATCGAAGACATAATCGCCAATATTCATGTTTCCGGTATGTCCCCAGCCAAAGCGCACCTTCAGAAGGTTAATATCCTGGACATTCCTCAGGAAATCCTCATTGAGTTTCCACCCCACGGAAAATGAAGGGAAGTTTCCGTAACGTTGGCCTTCCGGACCGAAACGCGACGATCCGTCGCGCCGGATACTTGCGGTGAGGAGGTATTTGCCTTTATAATCGTAAATCAACCGGGCGAGGTATGAATCGAGGATACTCTCGCTCTGGTATGAATCGAGGCTGGAGGCGATTTCGGCCTGTGCCAGGGTATGGTGGTTGGGATCCCTGAAGTTCTGACCGTTCGCGGTGAATGAGTTGGTAAAGTCGTACTGCCGGCTCTGGCCCGCGAGGAGGGTGAAGTTGTGATTCCCCAGCGACTTGTCATAGGTCAGTGTGTTTTCGACCAGGACCTGACGGTAATTGTTGCTGTATTCCGAGGCCTGGGAAACGGAATTCGACCGGTTACCGACGTCGCCGAGCTGGTATACGGGGATCCAGGTACTGTTCCTGCCGTTCCCGTATGTGAGTCCGGCGTTCAGTTTGTATTTGAGCCCCTTGATGATCTGCAGTTCGCCGTAGACGTTTGTCAGGACTCTCAGGTCCTGGTTATCCTGGTTACGCAGCATCTGTTCAGCCACAGGGTTGGTCTGTTCGTTTCTCCCGTTGATGGAGTCGGTCGGCCCGGCATATCCCCCGATGTTTTTGGGTTCGTAGACGGGCATCAGCGGACTGGAGAGGGTAGCGACGACCCACTTGTTACCCTGTCCGCCCTGGCTGCCATGGCCCCGGGTGCGTCCGATCAGGAAGGATTCGCCGACCTTCAGTTTATCTTTAAAAAGACTGAAGTCCGAATTGGCTCTCAGGTTCAGGCGTTCAAAATTGGTGTTGATCATTGTTCCGTCTTCAGAGTAGTAGTTCCCCGAAACGTTGAAGTTGCCCGACTCATTTCCACCGGAGATGCCGAGGTAATAGTTCTGCCCAATGCCGGTCCTGAAAAGCTGATCCTGCCAGTTGGTATCGGTATTCCCATAGGCCTGCCGGAGAGAGTCACTGGCGATAATGGCCGGTTTGCTGGCCGGATCGGTCAGATCATAGGCTTTGTTCGTCAGCGCCACATATTCGTCGGCGTTCATGACATCGTATCGGCGCGACTGCGGGAAATCGGAGAGCTTGGTATAGGCGGAAAATTCAGTTTGGAGCTTTTCATTTTTCTTCCCTCTCTTGGTGGTGATGATGACAACCCCGTTGGCACCGCGGGCACCGTAAATGGCCGTGGCTGAAGCATCCTTCAGGATCTGCAACGATTCGATGTCTTCCGGGTTAATCCCGCTCAGTCCGCCGGCGGGTATTCCGTCGACAATATACAGCGGTTCGGATGACCTGTTGATGGAACCGATGCCCCTGATCTTCACCGAAAGCTCGGCACCCGGTTCACCGGAAGTCTGGGTGACCAAAACGCCCGGAGCCCTCCCCTGGAGTGCCCGTTCGATGGTCGGGTAAGAAGATTTCTTCATTTCTTCAACCGATACCATGGAGATGGCCCCCGTGAGATCTTTGGCTCTCTGTGTACCGTACCCGATAACGACCACCTCATCGAGGCTCTGGGTGTCGGTTTCAAGAGCAACATCAATCTGGGTCTTTCCGGAGAGGGGAATTTCCTTCTTCAGATACCCCACAAAGGAGTACTGAAGGACCGCATCAGGGCCGGAAACCGTAATGGAATAACTCCCTTTGACATCCGAAATGGTACCATTGGTGGTTCCCTGTTCCACGATGTTAGCCCCCGGGATGGGCTCGCCGGTTTTCGCATCGGTAATGGTACCGGTGACGGTGATTCCCTGAAGTGCAGGCTCAGTCACAGGCCGCGCATTCAGTGTAAATCCGACGGATAAAAAGATTAACCCGGCAATGAACACTCTGCTGAATGTCCCCAGGAACCCAAACTGTTTTTTGCAGTTCGTAAGATGAGTTTTACCCATATCTGATTATTTTGAATTAGTAAGATTGTAAACTGGTTTTTCAAAATCCCATGAAAAAACATTCTGATGCTCAGACAACGGCACAAGCACAGAAGTAAGAGTGGATAATCACTAAGTTATCTCTCGGAATTAAACAACGCTTCAAATCCTTCCCACAAGCCATCTCTTTCATTGGGAGCAAATTCAATTCTCCAATTGACATTCGACAGCACTTTCCTGGTTTCATCGAAATTATAAGCTTCCCACGGAACTTCGCCCGGAGAAAAAGGCACTACCGGGTTGTAGTCCTTCATCCATCTTCCCGATGCGAGCTTCTCGAGCAGCATCAGATGTGGCTCATAATCCAGGAACAATCCTCTGTATATGGTTTTTCTGTCTCTCGCTGTGATCTTTAGCAAACCGTTTACCGGCATGGTGAAACGGGCCTTTCCGTTGTGAACTTTTTCCGTACGGATACTCGTGCCGTTCACCAGGATATCGATGGTGGCTTCAGGAATTTCTTCTCCCCGGGGTGACACCAGCGACAATTTCACATTGGAAACCAGGGGCTTGGGTTCATCTTTCCCTTCCTGCCTGAAATAAATAGGACTGGTAATGCAGACGTCGTGAGGCCCGGCTTCTGAAGAGGGTATACTATCAAAAAGCATTTTTTCCGATGTTTTCAGGATGTCGAGATATTGGGGATCTTTCCATGCCCTCCTTCCGTAAACCTTGACCACATACCATGAAGGTTCGGGCTCCCGGATCTTCATGGTTTGTTCAAAGGTTCTCTCTTTCCTGTCGCGGATATCCCACAGTTTGTAAATTTCCCCGTTCCGGTAAACGACAACATAAGACAGATAGTCCCGGGTATCGCCGGAAGCCCAGGCCCGGATATGGAGATCATGACCGGTATTAGCTACCGGGATCACATCTCCGATGTGGTACTTCCCGTCGATGTCGGTCATGATGAGCGGGCCGGAAGTGACGAAGGTCTCTCCACGGCGCACGGCGTCTGCGACATTGCTGATGCTGAAATCCCCGTTGAGATGATAATAGGTTCGCATGGAACCATAGTAAAACCTGTCATTTTTACCCAGGCCCCCGTCGAGCTCGGCCATGGCAGGCATCCGGTACCCTTCGTTCAATACATGGAACCACAGGTTCTGATACATGTAATGGTCGTGATCATATCCCATAACCACTTCGCCGTCCCAGATCTTGCCGGAAAGAAGTCCGAACGAAAGGTAGGCAGCGACGTTGGTGGTGTATTTGGTGACCTTGCCCCGCGGCTGCCACCACCATGAGGTGGGATGGGGCATGATCGCCACGGCATCGTCAGCTTTCCTGATCCGGCTGACCACGTCAGGACACGGAATGAACGGGAATTTCAGATCCCGGAAGGTCCATTTCGTGCCGGTACCGGCCTGGTAATAGTTGTTCTCATACGTGGTATCCATGGTGCTCCAGAAATACCCCCTGGTGCTTTTCTGACCCAGCCACCAGGTATGTCCTGTACGGTACTTCGGCATCTCCGATCCATAGGAGAGGATAAACCGGTCGTCGGAAAAACGGGCATAGCCCTCGCGCCAGGTTGAGTCGTTGTAACCCCCCCAGCCCTGGGCTGCACACAGAAAGTCGACACCCTGCGCCAGACAGATCTGACGTACAAGGGCCAGCATCTCATTATCCGGCTTTTTCTCGGTATAAAGATGGCAATGCCCGCCCCCATTCACCCAACCGGCGTCTTTAAGCCTTACCCAGGGTTTCAGGTATATGTCGAGGTCGTACCCGTGTTCAGGAGTGATTTCGAGGTTCGATTCCTGAGATTCATAATCGAAACCATGGAACACAGAAACATGATAGGTTCCCGGTTCGAGCTTTTCTTCGAATGTTCCGTCATCCTTCGTGAAAAAACCGGGTAACATCGTGTAATAGGAACGGACGACATTGCTGTCCTTGCCGGCAATGACAATTCGCGCAGATAGCACTTTTCCCGTCTCAGCATCATGAACCCTACCCTTCACACCCAAAAACGGCACTTCGGAAGCCGAAGTTTCCTTTATGGATTTCCCATTTCTTGACCCCTGAATGTTGCACGAAACCAGTCCGAGCATCATCGCAAGGGTCAGAACATATATGTTCATCTGTCATAAATTGTAAAACGGGGGGAAATTGGCCAAATAATGTTAATATTACAAATATTTAACATAAATAATTTGGCCGGTCCTGTGTCCCGGAACAAATGCACGATTTGGAACACGGTAAAGGGCATACTTCACCCAAAAAGAAGAAAAATGCATCCTGTAATCTCACGAAAAGCTGACAAAAAATACAAATTTTCGATCCTGGCATGAAAAAATTTAAACATTTTACCCTTTTACATGACAGATTTTTACGCTCATGCCATCGATTCTCCGGTCAGATTTTACTGATCTCGATTTTTGAATTATTTTCCCAGGTGCACAGTATTTTTCCATCGTGCGTCCAAACCGATTTCAGAAAGCCGCCTTCGCCCACATCATAATATTTACCGGACATAAGGACCAACATTTTAAGCTGCCGGCCATCCTGCCAGGTGATCACCGGTTTATCTTTTCCGCTGATGCTGCAATTTCTGCCCATTCCCACCTGATTCTCCGGCTTCCCGGGACGGGCATAAAAAATTTCACCCTTTCGCTGCCACACGGTATAGACATTGTTTGCCTTGGTGACCGTGAGTCCACCGCCATCCATGGGGCAGGCATTGATCTTCCAGGTGCCCTCGCCGAGTTTTTCCGCCGGGCCAAATGTATCTCCCCCGTCATGAGAGGTTAAAAGATAAAGGTCCCTGGAGCCGTTGAGCCAGTTCCTGAACATGATGAAGACACGCTTACCGGAGACGGCAATGTTGGGTTTGCAGCAGGGACAAACATGCTCATCGGGTGAAATATAAACCATTTTGTTTGCTGACCATGTCTTTCCCTGGTCGCCGGAACTGGCAAAACAGATATTGTTCCGCTTGTTTTGCCTGATATCGAGCCAAACGGCGTAAAACCGGTCGTGATCATCGGCGGCAATACCCATCAGTCCTTCGGGTGCTGAGCCTTTGATGTCATTGATCCGGGAAGTCTCTGTCCATACCCCGGTCTTATGGTTCAGCAGATAGGTATGAATTTCTCCCTCCTTATCCTGGGCAGTCACCATGGTGAAATGTCGCGAACTGGCTATCTGCGGGCCCCTTTGCATACCAAGTGCCATCTGGCTGACTTTACCGATGAATTCCGGGTTAGAAAAACTTCCTCCGTCATCCGTGGAGGTGACACAGTAAATCCGGTCATTTTCACCATAAACAATACGGATGGTCCCGGAATGATCGACAGCCACCACGGGTTGCTGACCGGTGGCCACGGTCATCCCCCCCGGTGGGACAGCGGTAACCGTCCCGGGTAGGAAAAGGAGAGTGATGAAGATGAATAATATCCGGGAAATCCCGGCAAACAGCTTTAAAGGCAGAACGTTTCCAATTATGACAGATTCCCCTGCCCGATTGAAATGGTTAGGTGAATATAATGGTTTATGATGAGACATGCGTACTTCACTTTACGAAGTAACAATCCGTCGGGGGATATGTTTAGGCCTGCTGCCACGAATATGAAGACACAAACCATGATGCGGCCTGTCCGTTGACTGCGGCATGGTTTGCGAAAACGCCGGCACCCGTCTACCGGATGACCCTGACAATGTCCGTTTCACCGTCTCGCATGGTGACCCGGATAAAATATGCGCCACGGTCCATTGAACGCATATCGATGGTACCGGTTGACTGGTCGATGGTGAACGTCGCTACCTCCCTGCCCAGGGCATTGTATATGCTGGCACTGGTGTATAACCCTGTCCGATGTCAGTGTCAGATGTTCGGTCACCGGGTTGGGGAAGACCCGGATAAATGCATGTCGAAGTCCTCCGGTGCCGTCGCCGGTTACATTGAACACAACCCGGTAGATGACCTGTGTTGTGCCATCTTCAGCCGTCACGGTGATGGTGGTGGTGCGGTCGGCGTCATTGGCTGAGGTCACATCGGTAGCCTCCGAAACCTCTATGGCAGCATTTTCATCCGTCCGGGTCCAATTTATATCCGGGGTCAATGATGTCCCTGCATCAAGTTCGCAGGTGTAGGATGTCACTTCGCTGCTGAATGCCGGGCTGAGCGTCAGACGGCCGGAGGGAAGCGTAAAATACAGATCGGACAGTGTTGCGACATCACCCGGCACATGGAATTCCACCGAATATATCTTCTGTGTCGAACCGTCGGCGGCGGTGACGGTGATAAAGGTCATCCTGTCGGCGGCATCATTGGAGGTTACATCGAGGGCATCCTCGACAACTATAGTTGGCATCCGGGTCGGTGGTCGCGGCACTGAGTTCGGGTGGAAGTTTTGTCCCGGCGGCGAGGGTACACGTATAAGCTGTGACATCACTGCTGAAAGCCGGCGACAGTTCCAGTGAGGCGTCACCGGGGAAGGTGATGGCTGAAAGGGTGGCATCATCACTCACCGGGCTGTAAACCCCGGTCAGGGCGATATCGTCGATAATGGCCTGGGCATCTGTGGCCTGCCAGATTTTTATTGTCAATTTAGGGGCCCGGGGGAGGAGGTTGTCATACCGGATGAGATGAAAGTACCCCTCATTGAGGGTTTCCACGTTGATTCCCGGGTAGGGTGTCGATGCGCTGACGGTGTTGATGGGGAACCACTCGAGGCTGTCGGTGGTATAAGCCACCCCCATCATCGATCCCGGAGTGCCGCCCCAGTATGTAAAGCCGAATTCCAGATTGACATCGGCATACTGTTCCGTGTTTACGGTGAAGACGAGGGTGTCTTCGCCGGCATTCTTGTCTGTGATCCACCAGTTGCCGGTGTTGGTATTACCGGTGTAAGAATTCGGGAACGTGTTGCCGTAGTTCTGGAAATGGGCGGCATAGGCATTAAATGTCATGGTGCCGCCATTGGTGAAATGTTCGTAAGCATTGGCCGGACCTTTGAAATACCCCGAGGGGCCAAATGTTTCCCTGGCGATGTCGACCCGTTCCTGTCCGGATGACGGTGTCTTCACTTCGAGTTTCAGGTCGTCGAAATGGTAATCGGCAGCTGCATTGGATTTGATGCGGAAAGAAAGCTTATCCGCACCATTCAGGTTGACACCGGTGACAGGGACGCTGACCAGTGACCAGTTGTCGGCGCCGGCCACAGTCGGGTCGGGCCAGCCCGTTGCTCCCGACAGATCGATGTTGTTCCATGTGGCATTTTCTGGGTCTGCAGCCACATCGTCGAGACTGTATTGCATCGAGAACATCCATGCCCCCAGCCAGGCATCATTGGCTCCCCCGGAAAAGGCACAGCCGAAGGATATGCGGGTAAGCGCCGAATACCCGGTGACCTTAATGTTGGCCCAGGTCAGTACGGTGCCGGCATCACTCCAGTTGTTGGTCAGCAGGAAAAAGTTCTCTCCTGAAGCCCCCTCGTATTTTCCTTCCGATGTATTGCTGCTACCGTAATTATTGATGGTCACCACTTCCCCCGGGAGATAGGTCGCCGCGGGATCCAGGTCGTAAAGCCCGGCAGCCTGGTTCTGGGCGGCTGTCGATGAGGGTCCGAAATCTTCGTTCATGAGTGTGATCTGGGCAGGCAGCACAAGCGTGAATGCCAGTCCGCCGAGAAAGAAGAGAAGTCTTTTCATATCTATTTGTATTAAATGTATCTTTTTTTCAGTTTATGACGATCATTCCGTTTCGCACTTCACGGCCGGCATCAATCCGGTAGACATAGACACCGGCATTTTCACCCCCGGCATCCCAGAAGAGCTCCCCGAAGGTCCCGGCGCGCATTTGTGATTCCATGGAATGAACGAGCTGACCATAAACATTATAAATGCTCACCGTGACGTTGGAAGTGGCATTCACGTTGAGTCTGAAATGAAACCCGGTGCTGGAAGGGTTCGGGTACACGATCGCCTGGCTGATCATCCCGCCTGGAGAGATTCCATCGGTGCCGGAAGTGCCGACCCGGAAATGGATGGTATCCGAAATGATGTTGCCCTGGCTGGTTACGGCGATAGCATACACGGCATACGGTCCGTCTTCCGCCCCCTGGAAGGAAACGCCGTAGGTCCCGTCGGCAGGCGAGGCCGTCTGGTCCTCGAGGACAGTTGAACCGGTGATGTAGAAGGAGACACTGGAGATCTCCCCGGCACATGAGCTTCCGAGAGCCTTCAGCACGATATTGTCACCGCTGGCAAAGACCGCACTATCGGCAGGTTTGACCATGGCCAGGCAATCGGATGTGACGGTGATGGTTTTGGAACTCTTTGCGGTGAGTCCGCGGTTATCGATGGCGACAGCGCGAAGGACGGCAGGGCCTTCTTCGGTTGGTGTCCACGGCATGGTGAAAGGAGCTTCCGTGTCTTCCCCGATGAGCTTGTTATACAGGTAGAACTGAACCTTCACGCCGGGGCCGGTGGCATTGGCAGACAATTCGAGCGAAGTGCCCTCGCGATAGAGGCCTGTGGTTTTCAAACCGGTCAGCGTCACCGAAGGTGCATCAGCGGCGGGAGCGATCTCGACGGTGATCACCCCGGATTTCTTCCTGGCGCCGAGATTATCGCTGGCAATGGCATAAAGGCTCACGGTCCCGCTTGTACCGGCTTTCCAGTCGAAGGAGGTCTGCCCCGGGCCGAGCGATGCAATGAGGTGGTGATCGCGGTAAAGGTCGACCTGGTAGATCCACCCGTCAGGATCGGTAGCTGCAACCTGGATCGGCACGTCTTCTCCCAGGTTATATCCGGCGGCCGGGGTTGAAATGGTCACGTCCGGCTCCTTGTTCGGTTCTGCATTTCCGCCGTCAGCAGTGAGGAACCCATAGGCTGCCGAGGCCGGAGCGACGTTCTGATGGGTCGTAAACTCGTTGGTCGGTGGACTCCCGTAATTGTCGAAATAGAGTTCATGGACCGGCCACACCAGGCTGGCCTTACTGTCGGTGTATGCCGGATAGATGCGGCCATCGAGAAGGGCAAAGTCGGCATCGTGCGAATTGTTGTAATAGCAGTTGTCGCCGGCATAAGGATGCGGCGGCCCGGGGGCGAACCAGTCGCAGCGGGGTCTCGGCCCGTAGGGCGGGATGCCTGGGATATAGCCGGGTTCGGCAGGATTGAACTCCGAGTCGAGATGCATGATCTGCTCGGGCCGGATATGTCCGAGCTCCGTCAGCCACACCATATTCATCTGGTTCCCGCCGAGGAAATAATCGGAGGTGGTATAACAGGCATCAAGGAACTTTTGGGCATCGGCATTGCCATTTTGCCGGGCCACGACTGAGGCCACCATGGCGGGTTCGATCCATGGTGTTGTGGCCTGCCCGTTCCAGACCGGCTGCGACCAGTTTCCACCCATCCGCATCGAACGGTTATTGTCGATGGCATCCGTGACACTGACCTTTGCCGTATTCATGGTGGCCGACACCAGGTTATCGTAAAGGGTCTGATCAAAGGTCCCACTGTAGAGGGGCAGGTCGCTGTTGGTCGTTACATAAGCCCAAACGGCCCACTGGCATTCTCCGAGGTTGGACGAGGAAGCCGTGATATTCTTTGCCGCGAGGTCTGATTTGAGCTGATCGAGGTATGCCTGCTCACCCGTGTTTTTATAAAGCCAGGCGGCGGCGGCGGCACGGTTCTCAATGAAGCCACTTTGGGCTTCGTCACCCTGAAGGGTATTATTAGCGGCCCAGGTATAAGCCTGAACAGCGGCGGCCAGGTAATCGGCAATTATGGCTGAATAATCCTCGCCGGTTTTTGCGGCGGCAAGGCCCAGATCGTAGGCATACTGGGCCGAAATGCTGGCAAAAGCATATGAATCGCGGGGATCTTCCCCATGCACGATCCAGGTGCAGCAGTCTTCCCAGGAGGGCATCCCATCCACACGGCATTTGTCGGCAAAGACAAATTCGGGATACCCTGCTTCCGTGATCCCCTCTCCGGCATCGGTCGTTGAAATGTCAGGATCGATCCTCGAACCGAAAATGCCGCCTGTGGGGCCGACATTGTGTTTGAAATAGTCGACAAGCCAGACAGCTTCGTCGAGAATATCGGGGATATGCGTGCCGGAATATCCGTTATACTCACTCTGGGTTTCGGGAATGTTGAGTTCACCATCACGGAAATTCCCCGGCGCCATCTCATAGGCGAGCATTAACGTCCGGGGGATCCTGAAATGCGAGAAATACCCGTCCCAGTCGCCGGCATCGTGGTACCAGCCGCGCATATTGGAGAGATCGACAGACCAGTCGAAGCTGTCGAAGATATTTTTCTTCTGGTTCGCTCCGCTCTCATCGGTCAGATCCATGGTCCGCACGGAGGTGTATACGAAACTGGCGGCATCCATGGCCGGATGAGCCCACCGGCCCGCATATTGTTCGGGCTCCGCGATCAGTCCGCGCTCAAGATATAAGCCCCTTCATGGCAGCATAAAAAGCTTCCTGGTAAGCGTCGGCATCGATCCGGAACGGGAAGGAACAACCGACCCCTTCGACCGAGACCATATATTCTCCGGGATCGCTGAAATCCGAAAAATCGCACTGGTAGACATCCGAAACCACGTAATTGCCAAAGGGGGTCTCGTTCGACCGGTTATTGTCAGGCTGATTGAAGGCATGCTGCAAGGTTACCGTACCATTGTAAACGGAATTGGCCGGGAGGCCGTCGCCACCGAGCTTGTAAAGGTCGAAGCGTCTCCCGGCAAGGGCATCATCGGTGAAAGGACCGAGTGTTCCCATCCACTGGGAAATATAGGCGAACTTCTTTTGCGATTGGGGCGCATATCCCATCTCATTGACATGAATGGCATCCGATCGTGTGGCTTTCTCATCAAAGAGAAGGGTAAATTCCTCCATGTTGCCGGCCAGATCCCCAAAACGGATGGTGTAGTGTTTTCCGCTGACCATCGGCGCCGGAAGTTCCAGATAGATGTAATGGTAAGAAGCGTAGTCATTTTTGCAGGCTGCACCGGGCCATGGTTCAGCCGTCCAGTTTTTACACAGTTCGGAAAAATCGTGGCCTTTGCTTTTACGCCCGATGGCCAGTGGAGACTGGGCTTCGGTATAGGCCTCATCATCGGAGCTGGATATGGAATAGGTCCGGATGTTATCGGCCAGTTCGGTGTTTAGCGGCCAGAGGAAAGCGACGTCAGCGGATGACGACTCGTGGTAACCGTGTTTTTTTATGTAGCCGTCGTCAAACTGGAGCATGATGATCTTATTGGTGACCGGGGCGACGCGGATAAGGTCGGCAGCATGGGCAGGGAAAAACACCGTTGCCATAAATGCCGGTAAAAGCCATCGTTTCATTTTCGGGTGATTTTTTATAAAGTTCATTCTGATCATTAATGAGCTGAACAACGTTTCATACGGACTCCGGTCTGGAAAGGAGAATTCCCGATGGAGGACTCACGTCACAGATCAACGGATCCCTTGACTCGGTGGATAAAACCGTTCATCGAAAATATAGAGGTATAAAATGCAGGCTTGGTGGAGAAAGTCCAGGTGGGAGGAAGTGAATTTGTCTCATGATGTTGATTCGTTTAGTTAGTGTCAGAAAGAAAACTCATGTTTTTTAGCCGTGCTTGATAAGAAAACGTCAAGAGCAAGGCTTGCGATGACTGAAAAACAGGAGTTTACTATTCGTAAATGACTGTTTTGAAGTCGAGCATAACGCAGCTATTGGCGTTTTCTTGCAAGCACTAGTTAGTAGTGAGTTGTCTTTTCGAGTGTTTAAACATACATAAAATATCTCTATTGTCCGACTAAATTTTCAAGACAGTAAACTATTTTCTGTCTATTCCATCAAAGGGACTTTGATTTCTTAATTCTCACATCGCACCCCCAGATCATCAATAATCGCCGGTCGTTGAGCGGAGCCGAAACGACATTTTACCCCCCCCGTAAAGCCCGGATTCAGGTCCCTGAGCGGAGCCGAAGGGCCGTCATCCAGAGCATAAAAATCGTCAGGTAAGTTAAGGAACAAACCAATGGAAATTCACCGAAGCCGGAGCATTCCCGGGTGAATTTGAAGATGCAGCCGAAGGGCCAATGATACATGGCTTTTTTTCGTAGAAAGATTAAATTAATGGATACAGAGGTAGATTGAATGAGCAACCACTGCCAGAGAATGGAAACGGACGATCATCCCTTCGGCTTTATCAGTGGCCGTAAACATATCAGCTTTTTGAATTATCGGCCCTTTGGCTGCATCAGGGACTGTAAACATATCAACTTTTTGAACCCGATGGCCCTTCGGCTGCACTCAGGGACCGGGGGAAAGTGGATAGAATGGAAATCCCTTCGGCTGCGCTCAGGGACCTGTGTTTTCGACGATTATAAGATCGTGGGAAGTCGTTTCGACTCCTCTCAACGACCGGGAGAACCGTAACAGACGGAGGATCAGTTATTAAAAGCCACGCGTTCCTTCCCGACGTGGTCGATCGAATTGACCAGGTCGCGTTTAAAGATCCGGAATCTTTTGTAGACTTTTCCCTGCATCTTTTCCATCTCTGCCCGGACCTTTACGTTGGTTTCGAGCTCAAGATGGCTGTCGATGCATTCGAATCCGGCTTTACGGGCCTCCTGCAGCATGCTCACGCCCATGATGGTGTCGAGGCCGCTGTTCCTGTATGCAGGACTGATGGCCCCCAAAAGTAAGTTCAACTGCCGGGTGCGCTTTTGTGAGCGGAGGATGTGGATGAAACCGAAAGGAAAAACTTTCCCGCCACTCCTGATGATCCCTTTGCTGATATCGGGCATGGCCAGGACGAAGGCGATGACCTTGCCGTCTTCATTCTCGATGAGTTTCAGGAAACGCGGATCGAGGATCATGATATACCGTTTGGCAAATTCATCCATTTCCTGCTCCTCCATGGCCGAAAAGCCATAAATATCCCGGAATGTCTCATTCACCAGCTGGAATACCGGACGAACGTATTTTTTCAGCTGTGCCCGGGAGTGAACCTCGATGAGCTTTAGCTCGGGATGGTTCCGGAGTGCCCGTTCACTGATCCTTTTGTAAAATTCCGGAATGGTTTCCGGAATTTTCAGCGAGTAGACCACCAGGTCGACCTTCTTGTCGTAGCCTGCACGCTGCATGAAATCGACCAGATAGGGGAAGTTGCAGTTTGAAGCGATCACCACCGGCTCATCATAACCTTCGATGAGCAGGCCCTGCGGATCTTTGTCGGAGAACGCGAGCGGGCCCACAACGCGTTTCATCCCATGGCTTAACGACCATTTCTCGACGGCCTGAAGCAACGCTTCCGCCACCATATATTCATCGAAGGTCTCCAGGAAACAGAACCTTCCGTCTTTCTCATTGTGCGCCTTGTTGTACTTATGATTGATCACCCCCATGATGCGTCCCACAACTCTCCCTTCCCGGTAGGCCAGGAAAAGGACCGTCGTGGAATGATCGAAAGCCTTATTCTTCTTGGGATTGAAAAACGTCCATTCGTCAGTATATACCGGGGGCACCCAGTTTTCGTGGTTCCTGTGGATCTTTGCGGGAAGATATATAAACTGCTTCAGTTCCTTACCACTTCTTACCTCTCTGATATCAAGGCTCATCTTAAGGATATTAAGTAAACAGCATGTTGAATAACCATACAACCACCAAATTTAAGATTAATTTAATATGTATGCATTTTCGGGAAAGGTTTTTTGAGAAATCCCGGCGGCAATGGACGGTCGTATATCTCTCCTGTAAAACCCTTTCCGGCACATATTATCCTGTCAATCCACTATTTAGACACCTGGACATGCGTCACCGGACGGATTTCGGGGCCGGGTTTTTTTGTTATTTTTTTATAGAGGGCGGAAGAGGCCAAAAAAACGAGGGGGGTTGTCAGTACGGCGGCGATGATGTCGATGACATAATGGGCCCTGAGGTATACGGTGGAAAGCATCAGGAGAATTGCCACAGGAATGACAAAAGGCAGAAGCTTTTTCGCATAGCGGAAACATCCCCACAGGAGCATGAGGCAAATGCTCACGTGTGAACTCGGAAAGGCTGCCGTTTGCCCTTCCCCTTCAAGTCTGGATCAACCGGATGAGCTTTCCGAAAAAGTATCCTCCGGGTATTTTTTCGGGAAAGCCGGCGAAATAAAACTGTGGACCGGCTACCGGAACCAGGATAAAAAACAGGTAATACAACAAAAAGGAGGTGATGATCACGAAAGCAAAACGTTCGCCTGCCTTGCGGTTCACCCGGAAATAAATATATAAAGGAATGCCGATGCTCAGACAATAGTAGGAAAAATAACCAAAGTACATCAGCTCGGCGAAAGCATCGCTGTGCACTCTGCCGGCAAAGACAAGTGAAGGCTGGATTCCGAAAAGGTATTGTTCGATCCGGCTGAAGAACGGGTCGAGATTAGTACTGAACAGAAGGTTATTGAGGTAATCGGTTTCATTGTAGAGGAAGGCGAGGAACAGGAAAGGCAGGAAGATCCTGAAGGACCTGACGCGTGGCGAATGACAGTAAAAGTTTTCGAGCGCCGGCAGGCTGATGATGGCTGCGAGCATCAGCACCCTGAACGCGATATGCGGTGCTTCGCCCATTAGCCGGGAATTGAAAACGACGATGAAAATAAAGGTCAGGACAAGATAGACGATGAGAACTTTTTCGACGGGAATCAACCGGTAATTCTTCATAGAGCGCTTAAATGACGGCCGGACTCTGGAATCGGGTATGGTCATGGTGAATGTTTTAGAGGGTGCGGCATCCGGGTCGGGATGGTAGAAGGGGTACTGTTAGGGTAGAAATCCCTATACCGCTCAGCTGCCGCGGATCGGGGCTCACATCCCGTGCCGGTATGCCGGGGTTATCCATTTTTCAAAAGGTTCGTATTTGCTCCCGGCAGCCCAGCATATACCTCTTTGCATGATGGACAGGGCTTGGGGAACGTTAAAGTCGGCTGCGACATGTCCGAGCGAAGTGTAGAAGATCCGGCCTTTGCCGTAATATTTTTTCCATGCCACGGGCATCACGGCACCGTCGATCCAGGGGGCATGATCCCCGTTGAAGGTGGTGGTGGCCAGAACCTTGACATTGGGGTCGACATGCATATAATACTGTTCGGAATGCATGTGGAAGTCCGTAAGTCCCTTTGTCACTTCATCTTTATGATTGGTGATCTTCACCTCATAGTCGATTACGCCCCCGGGATGCGCAACCCACTGACCCCCGGTCATAAACTGGTACTCGGTATTCTCACGGAACGAATCGCCGGTGCCGCCATGCCAACCGGCAAGACCGGTGCCCTGCCTGACCGCCGAGAGCAGCCCTTCTTCCTGTTCCCTGGTGATCTTTCCCATCGTCCAGATCTGGACGATGAGATCTGTGGATGTCATGAGATCTTTGTCCGTGTAACTGTCGAGCGTATCCGGAAACCGTCACTGTGGCTCCTTCGCTGCGCATCCAGGGTACGAACAGGTCGCGGCATTGTTCCGGCTCATGACCCGGCCAGCCTCCGAAGACGAAAAGCACATGCCGGTTGTCGAGCATCTTTCCGTCTGCCGGGGCAAAAACGGAGGAGGAGGCCGAGGGGGCCATGATGACGCCGGCAGTGCCAACGGCTGAATTCATGATGAATTTACGACGGTCCATAGCAATGAATTTAAGTGATGAAAACAGGTTTTCAAGATAGGATTTTTTTGCCAGATTGCGCGATCCACAACCATTTTCCTGCCCCTTCACCGCGTGCTCCCTCATTCAAAAACAATGGTTTTCGTACCATGGACAAGGATGCGGTGACCGGCGTGGAACCGGACCGCCCGCGCCAGGACCAGCCGTTCAAGATCGCGGCCCTTCCGGATCAGGTCCTCGACAGTGTCCTTGTGCGAGATCCTTGCAATATCCTGCTCGATGATCGGACCCTGGTCGAGATCCCTGGTGACATAATGACTGGTGGCGCCGATGATCTTGACCCCCCGCTCATACGCCTGTCGGTAAGGACTCTTGCCAATAAAGGCCGGCAGGAAGGAATGGTGGATGTTAATGATATTGTTGGGATATTCACCGACCATCGCCGGCGAGAGGATCTGCATGTACCGGGCCAGGATGATGAAGTCAATGCTGTTTTCCCTGAGCAGTGCCAGCTCTTTCGCCTCCTGCCCGGTCTTGTTTTCGGCGGTGATGGGAAACACATGGAACGGGATGCCGTACCGTTGGCCAATGGGTGCCAGCTCTGAGGCGTTGGAAATGATCAGGGGTATTTCCAGGTCGAATTCCCCCATGCTGTTCCTCCACAGGATGTCCCGGATGCAATGATCATACTTCGAAACAAAGATGGCCGCCCGGGGTTTGACATCCGAGAAACGGAGCGAGTAATAGGTCCGCGGGATCTGTAACCAGGTTATCAATGGCTTTGCCGATCTCGTGCCGCGGAATGGTAAAATCTGACAGATCCCAGGAAACCCTGAGAAAGAAAATCTTTCCATCAGTATCGACATGCTCATTCAGGTTGATGATGTTTCCTGAATGACTGGAAATGAACGACGAAATCCCCGAGACCAGCCCTTTGCGGTCCGGACACGATAATAACAGCACGGCGGTCGAATTCTGGTTACTCATGTATTCTCATTTTACAGTGACAGCCGGATCCTGCAGCGCCATCCAGACTTCCGGCCATTATTCCTTTTTAGAGATTTGTTCGGGAAACAAGCAGCGATGGCTCACTTCAGAAATTTTTATTAGGATGCCAATGTTCAATTAACACTGCTGAAGTCCTTTGGTTGCATACATTTTTTTCAAGCGGTTCGGCAATGCTCCGGACACAAAATGCCTCTTCCAAAAATAGGAAATGATACAGGAGAGAACGAGCGGTTCTAAACGCCATCGGGTTATGCAGCGATAACCTGTTTCCGGATTCCCATGCCGCAAATTTTTTTCCTTCATCAAAAACATATAACCTGAAGCTCATAAATATACCCTGAAGTTTGATAAATGATCAATCATTTGTTAATTTTAAGAGAAAGTTTCCTGAGCATGCCCAAAATACGTAAAGTTACCGTCAAACACTATCTTAATACCAGGGGTAAACCAAAAATTCATGACGGAAAAAAATACTATCCACTCTACATTCAGATAATCGTTGCCGGTCACAAAGCACAACTGCGGAGCAAAATTCAGGAATATCTCTTCCCATACCTGGGATATATCAAAAATGATGTGACCGATAAAAAGCAGGTATCTCTTTTAGAAGACCTGTACTTCACCGAAGACCAGTATGAAAAGTTCCTGAGGCAAAAGGTCTTTCCGTTCTCAACCATTCTGAATGATGAACTCCGCCTGGCCACCGAAGTCCTGAATTCATGGCAACCCTTCAGCAACAAGCACTTCACCCTGCTCCATTTCGCCAGTCATTTTGAAAGGTACCTCCGGAATATCGATGAAGTGCTGGATTATGCCATCCGGCAAAGCTACCTCGCTGAGCTCAACAGGATCTTCAGGGAAACATCCAACTCGGAGGAAGACCGTAAGCTCTTCAAACTGACCAACTATTTCATTCATTTCATGAACTGGGATAATCCTTTTTGTGATTTCTATGAGATGACCTATGAAATGCTCCCCAGTGAAATAAAATATATTGAAAATCACCTGAGCGACGATCTGAAAATTCAGATCAAGGCCCTGATGGCATTCCATGCCCGTGAGAATTATCTGAAACGGTATATGGGCAAGGTTGAAAAAGGCCTGATCCCCACTGTTCATTTCATTGACTGGGAAGAGAAAGGGCGGGAATTCATATCGAAGGAATTCATCAAGATCTTTGGCCGTCAGAAAGCCGACGAATACATTGTTACCCTCGACAGTATCCTGACCCGCTATATTGAGCCACCCCTGATCATCTGATGGTTCAGGGGATCTCCGGGTGGAATTTTCTCAGTTCACGGGCCAGAGCCCTGGGGTTGGGCGCATGCCGGGCCAGTTCATCCCAGAAGGCACCGGAATGGTTGTGGTGAATGGTGTGAACCAGCTCATGGAGGATGACGTAATCGATCAGATGATCGGGCAGGCGCATCAGGTATAGATTCAGATTGATGTTGTTCTTCGAGGAGCAGCTGCCCCACCGCGATTTGAGGTTTTTCACCGTCACCCGGTTAACCACAAAACCATGCGTCTGGGCGAGCATCCTCACCCTCGGGACCAATACAATCCTGGCTTCTGCGCGGAGCGTTTCGGCGATCGCTTTCCGGATAAACGCCTGGATCTCTTCACCCTCGAGATCCCTCTCCCGTTCAACATATACCGTTGTCAAATCCCCGGTCACCCTGAACCAGCTCCTGTCAAAACCGTTTTGCTCGACCACGATCCGGTGGAACCGTGTCACCATGATCTCCCCTTCCCCGAAAACCGTCATCTGTGGACCCGACGACAGGATTTTTTCGCGTGTTTTCACGATCCAGCCCTTCTTCTCTTCCAAAAAACGCTCGGCATCGCGGAAACTCACCAGGTAGGGAACCGCCATCCTCACCTCACCCTTCCGGTCGATCCGGATACTTAACCGCTTAATATGGCGACGTTTGCGTAAAGTGACCTCGCCCACCCCCTTGAAAATAATTATTCTTTCTGAATCCATTTCTGTGTTTACCTGAGCTTAAAGTCTTATATTTGTGACTGTTAAAAACGAACAGAAAAAACCCTCACCGTTGAAAAAATCTTCCTTCAGGGTTCAAATTTACGGTTTTGACTGCTTATCTTCGTCAATGCATTGAATTTTCTGACCAAACGACCTGTCATCTATGATCCAAAAATTCTGGTTTGCCACTTTTCTTCTTGTTGCCCCCCTGATTGCCGATAATGTCTCAGCGCAGCAGTCATGGAACCTGGAAAAGTGTATCATGTATGCCCTCGACCACAACATCCGAATCCGGCAACAGGAGATCAACACCCAATACAATGATAATCTTCTCTACCAGTCGAAGGCCGACCTCTATCCCGATCTGACTGCCAACGGTTCGTACGGGGCATCCTTTGGCCGTGCGCTGGACCAGACCACCTACCAGTTCACCCAGAACCAGACGATACAGTCGGTCAACCTGGGGATCAGCTCGTCGGTAACCCTGTTCAGCGGGTTTCAGAAAGTAAACACCATCCGGCAGAATGAGATGAACCTGCAAGCCAGCCTGCAGGACCTCGAGAAACTCAAGAACGACATTTCCCTCAACATCGCTGCGGCTTACCTCCAGATCCTTCTCAATGAAGAGCTTCTCAAGGTGGCCAATGACCAGAAGACGGTGACCAGTCAGCAGGTCGAAAGAACAAAGGCCCTGGTCGAAGCCGGGAGCGTGGCCCAGGGCAACCTCCTTGAAATACAGTCGCAGGAAGCTGCCGATGAGGTCCGGGTGGTTACTGCTGAAAATAACCTCAACATTTCCTACCTCACCCTGACCCAGCTGCTGGAGCTCGACTCGGCACAGAATTTCTCCATCGTCATCCCGGAGATCAAAACGATCGACGAAAGCGCGCTCCTGCTTTCTGTCGACGAGATCTACCACCAGGCCCTCGCCAATATGCCGGAGATCAAAAGTTCCCAGTATCAGCTTCAGAGTTCGGAGAAAGGCCTCGATATCGCCCGCGGAACACGGAGCCCGAGGCTTGGTCTCTCAGCCTCTTACGGAACGGGGTATTCCGACATCCGCCAGATGATCACCGGGACACGCATCGACACGGCGCGCATCGGATTCACCGGGACCGGACAGGATGTCTATGCCCTCGCCCCCCATACGATGACCGGGCCCTATCCCTTCTCAAACCAGCTGAAAGACAATGCCAGCACCAGCATCTTTCTTAACCTGTCGGTGCCGATCTTCAGCAATTTCCGGATCAGCAACAACATCAGCAACGCGAAACTGATGGTGGAAAATAGCCGCCTCGATCTGGAAAATCAGAAAAAAGCTCCTTTTTAAGGATATCCAGCAGTCCTATGCCGATGCGAATGCCGCCCTGAAAAAATTCAGATCCTCGGAAAAGGCCGTCGCCTCGATGCAGGAATCATTCAAATACACCCGGGAAAAATACGAAGTCGGACTGGTCAATGCCGTTGATTTCAATGTTGCCCAGAGCCAGCTCATCACATCCCAATCCGACCTGGCCCAGTCAAAATACGATTACATTTTTAAAACGAATATTCTGAATTTTTATATGGGAAGACCGATTGAACTGAAATTCAATCCCTGAAAAAGCGGGCACCGGGCTCCCTTGGAGCGCGGACGGTGACACACACTATGAAAAAACCGAAAAACGACATACCTGAAATCAAACCATAACCATGAAATCAAAAAAAATCTTCAGATATATTATCATCCTGGTGATCCTGGCCGTCATCGTCCTTATCGTGGGGAAGAAGAAAGGATGGCTGGGCAGTGAATTCAAGATCAAGGTGGCCACGGAAAAGGGAGACAGACCGCGATATCACCGAGATCATCACCGCCAACGGAAAGATCCAGCCTGAAACGGAAGTGAAGATCACGCCCGATGTCTCGGGAGAGATCGTTGAACTCGACGTGAAGGAAGGCGATAAGGTCCAGAAGGGCCAATTTCTGTTGAAAATCAAGCCCGACAACTACATTTCCGTCCGTAACCGTGCCGAAGCGACCCTGAATTCCACCCGTGCACGCCAGACCCAGGCCGAAGCCCAACTGGAACAGGCTAAACAGGAATTTGAGAGAAAGAAAAAGCTGTGGCAGCAAAAAGCCATCTCCGATTCGGAGTATGAACAGGCGGAGACGGCCTACAATTCCGCCCTTGCCGAGAAGAATGCCGCCGAATTTTCCGTGGCCAGTGCGGCCGCTTCCCTTAAAGAAGCCGAAGAAGACCTGAAAAAAACCTCCATCTATGCCCCCATGAGCGGAACCGTTTCCATGCTGAACGTAGAACTCGGCGAACGTGTGGTCGGCACCTCGCTGATGACCGGGACAGAGATCCTGCGCATCGCCGATCTGAGCAGGATGGAAGTTGAAGTGGAGGTCAACGAAAACGATATCGTCCGTGTCCAGCTCGGCGACACGGCTCTGATTGAAGTGGATGCCTACATTGGGCGGAAATTCAAGGCCCTGGTCACCGAACTGCCCGTTTCCGCCAATACCACCGGCCTGGCCACCGACCAGGTCACCAATTTCAATGTGAAGATCCTCCTGTTGCCGGATTCCTATCAGGACCTGATCACCCCGCAAAACCCCATCCCCTTCCGCCCGGGGATGTCGGCCACGGCCGATATCCAGACGGCCAGGAAAACCGGCGTCTTTTCCGTGCCCATCCAGGCGGTCACCACCCGGCCCGACACCAGTGCGACTTCAGCCGACACCACATTGCTGGCAGAAAATACCGGTGAGAATACCAAAAAGAAAGAACTGGTCGTTGTATTTGTAGCCAAAAGTGATACGGCAAAGATGAAGGTGGTCCAGACCGGGATCCAGGATGATTCGTATATTGAGATCAAATCGGGACTCGATAAAGACGAGCCGGTGATCGTGGCCCCGTATTCCGCCATATCCAGGAAGCTGAAAAACAACAGCCTCATTGAAGTTGTTGACATGAAGGAATTGTTTAAAACTGAATCGAAGAAGTAACGCAGCAGGAGAGACACAATGAGCCTGATACTGAATCTGGATACAGCCACCGCCGTCTGTTCGGTTGCGCTGGCCCGTGACGGGGATGTGATCGCGCAGCGGACGGAACGCGGGGGGAGGAATCATGCCGCCCTGCTCACCACGTTTATCGGGGAGGTGCTCAGTGAAGCCGGCGTTGAACCGGATGCCCTCGATGCCGTGGCCGTCAGTAAGGGCCCCGGATCTTACACCGGGCTGCGTATCGGGGTATCCACCGCCAAGGGACTGGCCTACGGACTGTCGGTCCCCCTCATATCAGCCGGAACCCTGAAAGTGATGGCCAACGGATACCGGACCATGTTCCCGGAAAACGTCATGGGAGATCACGTTTTGCTCTGCCCCATGATCGATGCCCGGCGGATGGAAGTCTATTCGGCCTTTTTCGATCCTGAACTGAACATGGTCAGGGAAGTCCGTGCCGACATCGTCGACGGGAACTCCTATCTCGACCTGCTCGCCGGCCACCGGTTGATCTTTTTTGGCGACGGAGCCAGTCAAATGCCGGCCGGTGCTCAGTCATGACCATGCGCAGATCGACGGGGATTACGAACTCTCCGCTGCCCACATGACCGCCCTCACCCTGGAGAAATTCCGGCAGAACGCGTTCGAGGATGTCGCCTATTTTGAACCTTTTTACCTGAAGGATTTCATCGCCACCGTCCCCAGGAACAAAGTCATCTGAACCGGCCAGTTCACCGGTTTTTCCAAGCAACCAACAGCCTATGAGATCATTCATCATATCCATTTCAATTTTTTTCCTCTCCCTCACCCTTTCGGCACAACCGGATACATAATAATTTCACGTCGGGTGAAAAACTGCGCTTCGTTATCTATTTCGGCCCTTTCGACGGAGGATACGTCGATTCGGAGCTGAAAGAAATGACCTTCGAGGGTAAACGTGTTTACCACAGCGTGATGATGGCCCACTCCGCAGGTCTGGCCGATAAGTTTTACAAGGTGAGAGACGAGTACCAGTCGTACTTCGACCCTTATACCCTTCTCCCCTATAAATCCATCCGCGATATCCACGAAGGAAAATACACCAGGTACAACAAGGTCCGTTATGACCATCCGAATCTCAAAGTCACCAACAGCGACGACAAGACCTTCGAGGTCCCGCCCGATATCCGGGATATGGTTTCGGTCTTTTATTATATCCGGAACCGGGATTTCGACACCCTGAAAAACGGCGACATCATTCACATCAACACGTTTTTCGACAATGAGATCTTCCCCTTCGACATGCGATACCGCGGGCGGGAAGTCATCAAAACACGGATGGGAAAATTCCGACTGCATCAAACTGGTTCCCTATGTCGAACCCGGCCGGATCTTCAACAATGAGGATGACATGACCATCTGGCTGTCGGACGACAGGAACCGCGTGCCGGTCCGCGTGACCTTCGATCTCAAAGTGGGGTCCATCAAATGCGACCTGATCGAATATTCCGGGTTGAAGTATTGACCGCAAAAGAGGCTTGCACAGGCAGAAATAATTTTGTTTATTTTACGCTCACTTTTAAAAAGCTAAGTTTCTCAAAAAAAACAAATTATGGCAACGACCGCTGATTTCAAAAATGGATTATGCATTGAATTCAATAATGATCTGTACACGATTGTCCAGTTTCAGCATGTCAAACCAGGCAAGGGGGGTGCTTTTGTCAGAACCAAACTAAAAAGCCTGACCACGGGAAAAGTCATTGAAAATACATTCAACGCCGGGGTCAAAGTGAATACCGCCAGGGTTGAAAGACGGCCCTACCAGTTTCTTTATTCCGATGAACTGGGATTTCATTTTATGCACCTGGAAACCTTTGAACAACTTTCCATCGAAAAGGAAATGGTCGAAAATGCCGATCTTTACAAGGAAGGACAGGAAGTGGAAATTGTGTATCCATGCCGATACCGAAACCCCGCTGTCCGTTGAGCTCCCGCCTTTTGTAGTACTCGAGATCACCTATTCCGAACCCGGCGTCAAAGGTGACACCTCTTCAAGTACCGCCCTGAAACCGGCAACACTTGAAACCGGGGCGGAAATTATGGTTCCCATTTTCGTCAACACCGGCGATAAAATCAAGGTGGATACACGCGACAGGTCCTACTCCGAACGAGTAAAAGAATAGGACTGCCATTCGCCTGTCCTAAAAACAGAAATTTCCTTATCTTTACCTGGATAAGGAAATTTTTTTTATGCCGGATCAGTCAACATCAAGGAACCGCCGCCTGCAGATGACCACTTTCAAGCTGAATGCCCTGCTTGAGATCACCCTTGCCATCAATGAAAACCTGCCGGTTCCCGAACTCATCGGTAAATATGAAAACATTCTTAAAACGGAACTCCAGATTGGGAAGATCCTCATTTTCAAGCTGAAGAAACCTGGGAACTGCATCCTCAATTCAGGCTTTTCCCCTGAAGTTGCCGAAGATAACGGGATTGCCGACAGGCTCTGGATATCAGGGAGATCTCACCGGCCAGCGTCCTTCCCGAAAAGATCAATGAAGAGAGTCGACATTGTCATTCCGGTCTTCCACAAGGACGAGCCCATGGCCTACGTACTGATCGGCGATATCGATGAGGAAAGCGAAGGGATGAGCCCCATCATCAAACATCTGCGGTTCATCCAGACCATTTCGAACATCCTCATCGTGGCCATTGAGAATATCCGGCTCTACAATGAAAACCTCCGCCAGGTAGCCATCAAGCGTGAACTTGAACTCGCCTCCAGGATGCAGACCATGCTGATCCCCGAGGCCGATAAGCTCCCCAGCAATGTTCATGTCCGGTTCAAAGCCTTTTATCACCCGCATTTCGAGGTGGGCGGTGATTACTACGATGTGATCCGGCTCTCCGATGACCAGGTGGGCTTCTGTATCGCCGATGTGTCGGGTAAAGGGATTTCCGCCGCCATCCTGATGTCCAATTTCCAGGCCAATCTGCGGGCCCTCTTCACCGGTGCCAGGGACCTCGAGGATATCGTCGTGAAGCTCAACGAAAGGGTGCTGCAGAGCGCCAAGGGTGAAAAATTCATCACCCTCTTCCTGGCCAAATACCATTATTCATCGCGGAAACTCGAGTACATCAATGCCGGCCATAACCCGCCGTTTTTCTACGATATCAGCGAAAAAAACTCATCCAGCTGAAAAGCGGCTGCGTGGGTATGGGCATGCTCGACAGTCTGCCGTTTGTCAACCAGGAAGATACTGGTGGTGGAAGGACCCGACAAAGATCCTTTGCTATACCGATGGTCTGGTGGAACTTATCGAAGGTGACGGGGTCGAATTCGGCACAACCTTTATCGAACAGGAGATCTCCAACGACGGCACCATCGATGAGAATATCCATGAGATCATCAAACTCCAGAAGATCGATGAAGGAAGCGACAGGATCTTTGACGATATTTCCATCCTGGGGATCAGCCTCTCCGGAGAATAATCCGCCATTTTCCTTTTCCCATAAAGCCGACCATTAATCTGCTGCCCCGGCCTCAACGGTCCCACGATGGTAAATATCCATAGCCACAAGCATGGCGGCAAACCCCCAGAACAGGGCGGATGACTTGTCGGTATCGAGGAAATTGTTCAGGAAACCATGCACACAATAGGTGATAAAGCCGATCAGGATCCCGAGCGCCAGCCGCCGGATGTAGACATCCCGTGACGTGTAATAAACACGGATGCCCGTCAGGATGATGCTCACGATCACGATGATGAAACTGATCATCCCCAGAAGTCCCGATTCGGACAGCGGACCGAGGTACTCGCTGTGTGCCGTTCCCCGGTTGCCGAAATCGGTGCTGATCTCCGTTTTCTCGTAGGAGCGCTGGAACCGTGCATATTCAAACTGGTAGGTCCCCGGGCCGAAACCGAACACCGGCTTTTCTTCCCACATCCTCAGGGCACAGCTCCACCGGTTGATGCGTTCGAGGTTCGACTGGTCGGTCGAGACATTCGACATCGACTCGATGTGCTCGCTGAATTTTCCCGAGCTTTGCTGCCGGTTCCTTTCCGCCTTGAGCATGATCTGTGTTTCAAACATGAAAAAGATAGCCACCAGAGCCCCGGCGGCAATGAGCACGAACATGAACCGGATCCTCAGTCTGATCAGCAGCCAGATGAAAAAGCCTACCGCCAGGCTGAGCCAGGCCGCGCGGGTATAGGAAAAAACAGTGGCAAAGGCATATAAAATGATCAGCAGGAGCATCAGGAACCTGGGGTTCACAGCTTCCCGCCTGAGATTGGAGGCCAGGGCGATCAGAACCGGCAGCAGCATGGCCAGCGTAGCCCCGTAAGAGGTGTGGTCCTTGTAGAATGGCTGCATCATGCTGTGGGCCATCATCTGGTTATTCAACCCGTAGAAAGAATGCCTGACCAGCGTATAGATAATCACCGCCGTGAAGGAGGCAATGTACAACCACACATAACGGCTCATGTTTTTCCGTTTCCTGGAAGACCAACGATGCCAGAATATAGAAACTGATCACGAACCAGATCCGCGCGAGGAGAAATTTGGCCGACACCAGGAAATCGCTACTGGTCAGGGTGGTGACGAACATCCAGGCAAGGTTGAAATAAATGGCCAGAGTTACCGGATGACGGAGAATCTTCAGATCGGCTCTCTCACCCCGTAAATATTTTATGAAGAAAAGCAGCATGGTTCCGGCAAGCAGGGGTTCGGTGGGAAGATAGAGATCCACCGGCAGCCCTTTCACCAGGAAGCTGAGGGGAATGGAGATCGGCACGAAAAAGACGATCATCAGCAGCAGCTTATCGAGCGAGGTAAAGGCGACAAGAATAAAGAGAAGGACGAAAGGCAGAAGCGGAAGATAAAAGATCTCCTTATAGATAAGTATCCCGTTCAGGGCCACAAAAAACAGTGACACAGCCCAGATGGTGATCAGACTTCGGTATTTCGCCAGGATCTCGGTCATTCTTCTTTTCTGCGTTCGAGCCGTTCACGGATGCTGTCAGTGATGATGAGCAGGATAAGGGCGAGCAGAAAAGCCGAAACGGTGGAGACGATCACAATGATCGATTTCCGCGGATAGGTCTTCTTCTCAGCCTTGAAGGCCGGATCAACGATGAACTTGTAGGGCAGGTTCTGGTCCACTTCCACCCTGGCTTCACGGTACCGCTGACGCAGGTCGGCAAGACGCTGAGTTTCGTAATTCAGCCTGCTGACCAGCAACAGGTAGGTCCCGCCATACTGTGACAAGACATGCATCTCCTTCTTGATCCGTTCTGCACCGTCCAGCTTCCCGTTGGCAAGCGCATTGGCGTAAGCTTGATAATAACGTTCAGCCTGGGCTCCGAAGTTGTTGACGCCCTTCTTCCCCAGCGCCTGGAGTGAATCCTGGATGCCTTCCACATTTAACTGTGCTTCATGGTACTCCCTCTCCACAAGGGCCAGAGCGTCCACAGCCCGGCTCTTGACCATGCCGTTGAACACCGTGTCAACGAGGGCCGATATGTCATTGGCAATGTCGGCAGCCATCTGGGGATCTTTGTCCATGACTTCGATCATTACCGACATGTACTGTGTCATCCGGAATGAGATATTGGAATTGTATTCAGCGTACAACCGGGTGAAGGGATATTTCGAATCGGGTTCGATGTCATAGTGCTTCATCAGATCATACTTCTCGATGATCCGGTTTTTAACAGGCTCGGAATTCAGTACCTGGAGAAGCTGTTCGGCCTGCTCCTCCTCACCAAAATCATAGACCGTCTGGCGGCCCGAATAATTCGTAGACAGAAGGGACTTCGAGACCGAAGCATTCGTCGTCGGAAACATCACAACCGTCGACCTGAATTTGGGAGTGATCTGGAACGAGGCGATGATGGAGATCACGGCAGCGACGACACTGACGGAGATCAGGATCCATTTCTTCTCCCACATGTAGATCAGCAGATCCACAGAACTGAAGTTGTAACGCTGAAGGTTATTTTTGGCCATTGGGATGAATATATTTAACGGGTTTCGGTGATTCGGATCAGGAAATAGTTTTTTTTCCCTTTCTGCACGAGCAGGTATTTACCATTGATGAGATCCTTTTCAGTGACCATGTAGGCTGGATCGGTAATTTTATGGCGGTTGAGGCTCACCCCGCCGCCGGAGATCAGCCGTCTGAGTTCACCTTTTGAGGGGAAGACCGCGGCCGTATCGACCAGCAGGGTGAGCAGATCGGCCGTCACATCAGCCGGGGAAACATCGTACACCGGGACCCCTTCGAAAACCGACAGGAAGACATCTTCACGGATGCCGGCCAGCATTTCTGTCGTCGCTTCGCCGAAAAGAATGGAACTGGCCCTGACGGCCATCTCGTATTCTTCACGTGAATGGACCATGACGGTCACCTCTTCGGCGAGTTTCTTCTGAAGTATCCGCAAATGCGGCGCTTCAGCGTGCCGGGCGATGAGTTCGTCGATTTCTTCACGGGTGAGCATGGTGAAGATCCGGGTGTATTTTGCAGCATCCTCGTCGGAGACATTGAGCCAGAACTGGTAGAATTTATAAGGAGACGTCCGGCCGGCATCGAGCCAGATATTGCCTTCTTCGGTTTTTCCGAATTTTCCGCCATCCGACTTGGTGATCAGCGGGCAGGTCAGGGCAAAAGCCTCGCCGCCCTCGATCCGCCGGATCATCTCGGTGCCGGTGGTGATGTTGCCCCATTGGTCGGAGCCGCCCATCTGCAGACGGCAACCCATGGTCCGGAAGAGATGAAGGAAATCGTATCCCTGGACGAGCTGGTACGTGAATTCGGTAAAAGACATGCCCTCGTTGGAGCCGGCATCCAGGCGCTTTCTCACCGAATCCTTGGACATCATGTAGTTGACCGTGATATGCTTGCCTATGTCGCGGATGAACCCGAGAAAAGTGAACGACCTCATCCAGTCGTAGTTATTGACCATCACGGCGCCATTGGGTCTTTCCGGATCGAAATCCAGAAAACGGGTCAGCTGGCTCTTCAGGCATTCCTGGTTGTGACGAAGCGTGGCTTCATCCAGAAGGTTCCTCTCCTGGGATTTGCCCGACGGATCGCCGATCATCCCGGTAGCGCCCCCTACAAGGGCGACGGGCTTATGTCCCGCCTCCTGGAAATGCTTCAGCATCATGATACTGACCAGGTGACCGATATGCAGCGAATCGGCTGTCGGATCAATTCCCACATAAGCCACCGTCATGCCTTTTGCAAGCTGTTCTTCGGTTCCGGGCATGATATCGTGTATCATCCCCCGCCATTTCAGTTCCTCAACAAAATTCATTTCTGAAAAATTTTTCCAAAGATAATAATATCACGATGGCTGCATATAGTTAGTGTCAGAAAGAAAACTCATGTTTTTTATCCGTGCTTGATAAGAAAACGTCAAGAGCAAGGCTTGCGATGACTGAAAAACAGGAGTTTACTATTCGTAAATGACTGTTTTAAAGTCGAGCATAACGCAGCTATTGGCGTTTTCTTGCAAGCACTAGTTAAGTTATAAAAACTCGGATCGTCCGGGATTATTGCCTTCATAGCGAAGATTGTACACGCTTCAAACCGGTCAGGCTATCCTCTTTTTCCAGGTTCTCCAGCTTTTTCTTCACCTCATCAAATTTGAGGTACGGGAAGACGGCAGGGGCAAAGGATGAAACCGGCTTGTAGAGCAGGGATTCTTCCTGGTCCTTCTCCGGCAGGAAATGGCTGAAGCTGTTCAGGTAATTTACCAGGCTGAGTATAACGCTGAGGATGAAAGCCATCTTGATGACATTGAACACCACGCCGGCGAGGCGGTTGACAATGCCCAGGGCAATGGCTTTAACCAGCCGGTCGATGGCCCAGGCCACCATGTGGACGATGATCACGATCAGGACAAAGGTGATGGTGAAGGAAAGGAAGGCGAGGTATTTGTCATCCGGATGAAACCAGGCCCGGATGTAAGTTTCGGTCACAAAGGAGAAATGAATGGCCCCGTAAATACCCAGGATCAGGGCAAGAAGAGAGGCCACGGCGAAAATGAGCCCTTTGGTGAAACCCTTGTATAATGCCCAGATCAAAGGAATGGCAAGGAGAATGTCGAGATAGTTCATGACCGACACATTGGAGTGATAAAAGTAAAAAAAAATCCATCCCGTTATCCCGGCAATGCCGGATGTTATGAACAGATTCTGTGCAGAAAAGACTAACGCCCTCTCCGGTGTTTTTTGGGATTGAGATAGTAAGTCACACCGAGGTCGATGACAAACTGGCTGTAAGTGCCGGCGATGTATTTGGTCGTCAGCACGGCATCATACCAGTCGTTAATGACCATCTCCAGGCCGACGCCCAGGTTGGCCCCGAGGCCAAGATCGGAACGGTTGTCGAGACCTTCTCCAACGTCGACGAGCATCTTGTAGCGCGAGATCAGACCGGTGGCGTTGAGCCCGGCCTGAAGAACGATCCCGATCTCATCCTGTTTGAAGACGCGGTACATGATGTCGGCATCACCATGGAACATGTAATTCCGGATTTCCTCAGTGAAAGAGGCTTTCTTGAACCGGTTGAAAACCGTGATCGAAGGGACGAAATACGTTTTGGGCATGATGCGGAAACAAGGTCTGATCCAGATCCCGGGGTTCCCTGTCCGGTGGTTATTGTACTGCACCCCGGAAGAAAACGCAAGTCCGCCGGAAATGCGTTCAAACTGTCCGGAAGCCATGAGGGGCAGGAACAGAAAGAACAACGTCACGAGTTTTTTCATCATCATCGGTTTTATCACTTTCTGTCGGATTTGTCCGGATAAAGAGGCAAATGATCCCGGCTCCATCTTCGTTCCCTCAACCTTCTTCCTGCCGGTCTGACCTTTATACAAAGGTAATGAACACGGAAGACGCGTAACCTGAGGGTTGTGATTTTTATTCAACACCCCCTGAGAAACATCCCCGGGAAAGCCTGGATCCGTTGCAGGCAGGCTGGAGTGTGGTTTATTCAGAATAAATTTAAAATACACTTCGGACAAGGATATGAGTCGGTAATCGGTGGTCGGTGGAATCGGTGGTCGGTGGTCGGTGGTCGGTGGTCGGTGGTCGGTGGTCGGTGGTCGGTAATCGGTGGTCGGTAATCGGTGGTCGGTAAGTTGGAAGTTGGAAATTGGAAGAAAAGAAACAAAACAGGAATGTTCAGGGAATGGGGAATGTTCATTTAAGTGTGTCATCGTCCCGACTACCGACCACCGACTACCGACCACCGATTACCGATTACCGATTACCGATTACCGACTACCGATTCTGATAAAATGAGTCAATTCAGCATGATTTTTCAGGCAAAATTGAATTTCCATTCGTTGTTCTTTAAAAAATACTAAATTTGTCCTCTTGAAATCACACGTGTTCTAAACATTACATTCCGATGTCTGAAAATATTGGAGAAATCATCCAGGTTATTGGTCCGGTGGTGGACGTTAGTTTCGAGAAATCAGGAGTAGACCTCCCAAGCATTTATGATGCATTGAAGATTGCCCGTCCCGACGGCAGCACGCTCATTGTGGAGTGTCAGCAACATATTGGCGAGCACACGGTAAGGACCATTGCCATGGATTCAACCGACGGGTTGCAGCGGGGTATGAAAGTCGTCTCCACCGGCTTCACCCATCAGGATGCCTGTTGGCGAAGTCGTCAGGGGCAGGCTTCTCAATGTTGTCGGCGAATCGATTGACGGCATCGGCGCTGTGGATGCCAAAGAAGGTTATCCGGTTCATTCCGAGCCGCCCAAGATGGAAAACCTCTCCACCGAAACCGAAGTGCTCTTCACCGGGATCAAAGTGATTGACCTCCTGGAACCTTATGTTAAAGGGGGAAAGATCGGCCTTTTTGGCGGCGCCGGGGTTGGAAAGACCGTCATCATCATGGAGCTGATCAACAACATCGCCAAACGGTATTCCGGACTTTCCGTTTTTGCCGGTGTGGGTGAACGGACCAGGGAAGGAAACGACCTGCTGCGGGAAATGATTGAATCGGGTGTTATCAAGTACGGCGACGAGTTCCTGAAAAGCATGGAAAAAGGCGGCTGGGACCTGACCAAAATCGACCACGAAAAACTGAAGGAATCACAGGCCACCCTGGTATTCGGTCAGATGAACGAACCTCCCGGGGCACGTGCCACCGTTGCCCTTTCGGGTCTTACCGTTGCGGAAGCCTTCCGTGACGGCGATGAAAAAAGCGGCGGAAGGGATATCCTGTTCTTTGTCGATAATATTTTCAGGTTCACCCAGGCCGGCTCCGAAGTGTCGGCCCTCCTGGGGCGTATGCCTTCAGCCGTCGGTTACCAGCCCACCCTGGCCACCGAAATGGGAAAGATGCAGGAACGCATCACCTCCACCCGGCGCGGATCCATCACGTCCGTCCAGGCCATCTATGTGCCGGCCGACGACCTGACCGACCCCGCACCGGCCACAACCTTCGCCCACCTCGATGCCACAACGGTGCTCAGCCGTAAGATCGCCTCCCTCGGGATCTACCCGGCTGTTGACCCGCTGGATTCAACCTCGAGGATCCTCTCCCCGGAAATCGTCGGAAAGGAACACTATGAAACCGCCCAGAAAATCAAGGAACTCCTCCAGAGATATAACGAACTCCAGGACATCATCGCGATCCTGGGGATGGATGAACTTTCCGAAGAGGACAAACTCGTTGTTCAGCGCGCCAGAAGGGTCCAGAGATTCCTCTCCCAGCCGTTCCACGTCGCCGAACAGTTCACCGGGATCCCCGGTACACTTGTCTCCATCGAAGATACCATCAAAGGGTTCAACATGATCATGAACGGCGAAGTGGATAAGTATCCCGAAGCCGCCTTTAACCTGGTGGGAACGATCGAGGAAGCGATTGAAAAAGGTGAAAAACTGCTTGCCGAAGCAAAATAATCCGGCAGGCTGCTGAAGATTCACGGGAAGGAACGCCACGTAAAACAAGAGCTTTCTGTAACATCCGTGACCGTAATTTCGTAATCTGTACGACTATGCATCTCGAAATCATTACACCTGAGAAAAAACTGTTTGAAGGAGAGGTCAGGCTGGTGCAGGTGCCGGGATACTAAAGGATCGTTCGAACTCCTGAAAAACCATGCACCGATTATCTCAACCCTTGAAGACGGCCAGGTGAAAGTTATCGATACCGAAAACAAAACAACTTTTTTTGACATTGAAGGCGGCGTCATTGAGGCAAAAGCGAACAACATCATTGTTCTCGCAGAAGTTTCCTGACTTTGCCACCGGCAGGACCCACGGCATTTTTACCCTTGCCGCTGTCACCCTAACCCTCCTGCTGGTGCCGGCTTTTCATGCCGGGGGGCAGATCATCAGGAAATCAAAGGTCACCTTTTTGTCTTCCGACAGCCTCACCATCACAGCCGACCACTATTATTCAAAGAAAACCTATCCCTATATCCTTCTTTTCCACACCGAGAATTCGAGCCGGGGTGAATACGACAGCATCGCCGGACGCTTTGCCCGGATGCATTATAACTGTCTGGCCGTCGACCTTCGCTCAGGCAGCTCTTTCGGCTACGTGGAAAATGAGACCGCAAAAATGGCAAGGGAGAACGGGTTTAATACCCTTCTGGCCCATTCGGCGCGGGATGTTGATGCGGCCATCGACTACGCTTTCAGGATCAGCGGCCGGGAAATGGTCCTGCTTGGAAGCTCCTCTTCAGCATCACTTTGCCTGCTCGAAGGCATTGACAACCCAAAGGTCCGGGCCCTCATGGCCTTCAGCCCCGGAGAATTCTTCAGGCCTGAAAAAGATATCGGCCAGGTGGCTTCACAGATATCCAAGCCGGTGTTCGTGACGGGATCGAGCGATGAAACCGTATACCTCCAGGAGATGTTTGCCCATACCGACGCTAAATACCTGAACCTCTTCATTCCCTCCGGGAACGTGAACCAACGGGGAAGCGAACTCCTCACGCCGCAAAACCCCGATCGTGACCAGTACTGGCTCGCCGTGCTGATCTTTGTTAAATCGTTGTAAGCCTGTTTCATTGGTTAAATTCCTCATCATACGTTTCAGCTCGATCGGCGACATCGTCCTCACAACGCCTGTCGTTCGCTGCCTGAAAAACCAGGTCGAAGGAGCCGAAATCCATTACCTGACCAAAACGAAATTCGCCGGCCTCCTCCAACATAATCCTTATATCGATAAGGTCTGGACGTTCGACAATAACCTCGGCGAACTCCTTCAGTCGATCCGGGAAACTCATATCGACTATATCATCGACCTTCATCATAACCTCCGGACACAACGGATAAAAAACCGCCTCAGGATCCTGTCCTTCTCCTTTAACAAACTCAATTATGCCAAATGGCTGATGGTGAATTTTAAGGTCAACAAACTCCCTGACGTGCATATCGTCGACCGGTACCTCGACACGGTTGCCCTCTTCGGGGTTAAGAACGACGGTCAGGGCCTTGATTATTTCCCTTCACACGCTGCCCATGAACTTCCGGAGGATGTCAGCACAATGCTCCCCAGGGAATACATCGCCCTGGTGATCGGCGCCCAGCATTATACCAAGAAACTGCCCACGGAAAAACTGGCGGAACTGGTCGATAACCTCGACAAACCCGCGGTCATCCTCGGTGGTCCCGGCGATGAGATCCAGGCCGGTGAGATCCTCTCCCAAAGCCGCCAAAGTAACATTGTGAACCTGGCAGGAAAGATCAGTCTCGACCATTCCGCCCTGATCATCAAAAATGCGGGCGTGGTTATCACCCACGACACCGGTCTGATGCACATCGCGGCGGCCTATGGGAAGAAAGTCTTATCGGTCTGGGGAAACACCATCCCCGGATTCGGAATGTACCCCTACCAGGCGCACCCCTCATCAAGGATCTTTGAAGTGAACGGCCTTTCCTGCCGGCCCTGCTCGAAAATCGGTTTTCAAGAGTGTCCGAAAAAACACTTCCGGTGCATGAGGGACCAGGATATGGTCGCGATGGCACGCTACGCCAATTCACTGTTCCGGTCAAACCCGCAGAAAACGGCACATTGAGGCGTTATTAATTACGCGTCCCGTATAATTTCCTTACTCCTTTGTTCGTATTGTAAGGAGTCGGGGTGGTGGTCGGTGGTCGGTGGTCGGTGGTCGGTGGTCGGTGGTCGGTGGTTGGAAGGTGGAAGAAAAGAAACAAAACGATGATGCACTATAATTTTGAAAAAGGCATTATTTGGCCAAGGGCGATGAATTATGGCGAAAGTATATTGTGAGCCGGAAGTCCGACTACCGACCACCGACCACTGACTACCGACCACCGACTGGTTAAATAATTTGCATCGAAGAATCAGACGCAAACGTGAAAAACACTGAACAGATATTTGAAGGACTGGGAAAAACGACATTTTCCTTCAGACGCTTTTATGAAGAACACAAAATCGGTATCCTCGGGACACTGATCGTCCACGTGTCGGTCCTGCTGGTCTTTCTGATTTTTAAAACTCACGATTACAGCACCCAGCGGGATCTGGACGTCTACATTGATTTCTCCCGGCAGGAAGAGAAAACCCCGGAGGAAATTGCGGCTGAAGAGAAGGCGAAAGAGCAGGAAGCCTATTACCAGAAACTCCTGGATCGCTCGCTCAGGGAAAGCAACCGCGCCGTCAACGTTTCAAAGGATCTCGAAAAAAAGATCAGCACGCAGGATTACGTGAATGAAGTCGAGAAGGAACTCGATGCTTCACGGAGTAAAGAATACCGGGAGGAGCAACAGAAGATCCACCAGATCATGAAAGACGGGGACCTTGTTCCCGTGAATCCCCCGGAGAAGAAGAACGACAAGGGAGAGCAGTACCATGGGCCGACAAACATCACCTACCGATTCACAGTACCGCCCTATGACCGTTCCACCGTCGATCTCCCTGTTCCGGTGTATAAATGCATGGGAGAGGGAACGGTGGAAGTCCGTGTGAATGTCGACCGGGAAGGGAATGTGACCAGCGCAAAAGCGAATGTGGTGAATGCCTCCCTCGACCCGGACTGCCTTTCGGAAGTGGCGGAAAAATACGCGCGCCGGACAGTCTTCACCGGGGATCTTTCGGCTCCGGATAACCAGCCTGCCGTTATTACCTATGAGTTCGTGGCACAGTGATCAGAAAAATCCGAGGTTCACGGAAAACAGCCCTTCCACAGTGAAGCGGTTTTCATTCTGCAGGTAACTTATCCTCACTCCCGACTCGAGGGGAAAAAGCAGCCTCAGGACATGATAATCCAGGTACAGTTCGACGCCATAGCTACGGTATGTGGCATCGAAGACCTCCGTGTTCCCGTTCCTGTGCCGGTAGATGGAGCTTCCCTTCATCAGGTCGGCAAACAGACCGGCCCTGATGCGCTTGAGAAAAAAGAGGCCCTTCAGGTCCAGGTCGGGATACACCAGGGGCAAAACATAGTCGGCCGAGAGCCGGTCCATATCCAGGGCGTTCATATCGGTATACCCACGGGGGAAATGGACCGAACTGTAAAACAGGTAGCGCCGGGCGTTCTGCCGCTGGATTTCAGCCGTCAGTTTCAGACCGTCGTGCCGGAGAAACCCGGGCAGATAGACGGTTGTCCTGTAGACGGACAGGTTACCGAGCTGTTCGTTCTCGAATGGGGTGCTTTCCACGAAGCCGTCAAAGGTCAGGCCCAGCCGGGGCTGGATATCCCTCGGGGCCGTACGGAGATAGGTATAGAGATATAACCGGGGCTGGGTGTAGATGATCCCGGGTTTGTAAGCGCCGAGTGACCGGTAGTAAAAATAGGCGCCATTATAACTCAATGTCAATGAGGGCTGTGCGCCACTCAACATCTTCCCTGTATTGAAGGTCAGGGGAATGTATGTTTTCAGGTCGTAGGTGAGGTTCGTCTTCACACGCACCGGAGGAGAGATCCCGTTACCAGGCTCATTCACGGCAGGCAGACCGCCATAGGTCATCGAAAAATCCAGGACCGGAACCCATCCTTTGTAGATGAAATGGGTATGCAGGATAATGGTCGCCATTGCGGTATTCATAACCGATGCTCGTGACGGCCGTGCTCAGCAGGTTTTGCGACAGAAGCGTGACCCCCGGGCTGACATTGGGATGGTCGATTTGGGGATCGGTATAGTCGAACCAGAATGGCGACCAGCTGTGAAAGTGGAACAAGTGACCGGCGCGGCTGTAGTTGCTGGAGACAAAGGCGGTATCGACATGTGGCGGGACGAATTTTTCCTGCCTCCTGGCATCCGTATCGTGGTAGCTGAAAAAAGGCTGCTCGGTGATCGGTTGACCGGTGTCTATTGGCCGGAAGGCGGAAGGACCGAGATCCCTGACAGCCACATTGTAACCGTAGCGGCTGTAATCGGCCCAGGCCAGGCGACCATGCACGGGATCCGCCGACGGCTGGAAGGCGCCAAAGCGGGCTTCCGTGACCTTGCTGACCTTCCCCGTCTTCAGCCCGACAGCGTAAATATTGTCGACGCCTTCGTAACTCCCGTTGAACAGCATACGGTCGCCAAAAGGGACGGGATCGGATATGTTGACGTAGGAATGGGGAAGGAGATCGTGCCAGGAATCCTGGCTCCGGTCATAGAGCATCATCTTTTTACCCAGGTGGTCGACGCCGATAACGGCAACCTGCCCCGTCCGCTGGCACCCACACCGGATCCTGCAGCTGGATATTCCCCGGGGAAGCGACCCGGTACAACTCCCGGCCGTCAGTCCGCCGAGAGAAATACGAGGAAGAAATCATTCCGGAGGCTGGTTTCCACCGCCATGAGGGTATCGCCGGTAACCGAAAATGCCGGCGATGACAGCCGGGAGTGACGGCTGAGCGCGGTGACACGGTGCGTCACGAAATCGTATTCCTTCAGGACCGAATAACTTCGATTCGTCCACCGCAATCCCGGGACGAATTCATCCCACACGATCCGGTTGCCGGATACGCTGATTCTTCCGGAATTCAGCCGTCCGGGTGTAAAGAGCCGTTCTTCGCGGCCGCCGGGATAAATCCTGACGAAAGTCTGGATATCGTCCAGCCCGGATTTGACGGCGATAACCGACGAATCTGTCTGCAAGACGAGGGTAGTTCCACGATGTATAGGTTTTGTGCCGGCGGTGATTAAGCGTTTCAGGAAGAACGATCGGCCGGGCTTCAGCAGTCTCCTTCCAGTGATCCTTCAGGAAGTCCATGGTATTCCGGTAAAGCCCGGCTTTGCCGGTTCCTGTTTTGCGATGAAGGTAAAAGAACATCGGATCGATGAGGTAAGGCTTCCTTCCCGACCTGGTCAAGGGCGCCCGACCAGATCTCGTTTCCGTAACGGTGAGCGTCCAAAGCTCACCATCTGGTAGCCGTACTGGTAGTAGTCGGGAACGAAATCGCGATAGGAGCCCAGGTAGGCTTTCGAAAAAGAATAGCGTTTGGGATCACTCAGAAGCTGGGCCTTTATGCCCATTTCGAACGACGGGAGACGGCCGCGGCCGGAAGGCGACAGGCTGGTCTCGGCATAGACCGCATCGCCTTCCAGGAACCAGAAAGGCACCATTCCGGCAGCGGGACCGATACCCTGTTCGCCCAGAATGACGGTCAGGACCTTCGTCACCCCCTGCCTGAGCTTGTCGACCTGGACCACATGACGAAACTCATGCAGAGCCAGCTGATCGTACCAGTCCTGACTGAACCCGTTGACCTCGGGATACGTGAACATCTCAACCCTTTTGGGAGCCCAGACGACAAAGCCATTGGAGATGGCGGAGGTATTGTGAAGAATGACCGGGATCTTGCCCGGCTGGTGATTGAGCTGCGCGCTGTTCGCCGCATCGTACTCTTCCAGAAGAATAAGCATCCTGCCGGCTTCCTGATCAAATCCGGAAGGATAAATGATTTTGAAATGGGGGCTGTCGAACGATTTCCACTTAATCGATGCCGGATCCTGCCCGTACTGGTAAAATTGCGCCCGGGCGGCGCAAGGAGGTAAAAATGAATGACAACAGCAGCAGATTCTTTCTCATGCACAGTCTCTTAGTGTATGCAAAAGTACACCTGCCGGAAGGCTTTTGTTCACCGGTATTTGATTTTGTATCCGCTGTCGCTCAGCAATTCCCCGATGCGCGCTTTTAAAATCGCCCTGGATAATGATCTCACCGTCTTTAACGCTCCCCCCGGTTCCGCATTTTTTCTTCAACTCCTTCCCCAGCTCTTCCAGGTCGTCATCCTTCCCGACAAAGCCGGTAACCAGCGTCACGACCTTCCCTTTTCTCTTCTTCCGGTCCAGCTGCACATAAAGCGTCTGTTTTGAAGGATCCGGCGTCGCTACGTCCTTCTTTTCATCGTAATGGTAACTGAAATCCGGATCGGTGGAATACACCGTGCCGAGTCTCTTCTTCCAGTCGTTTGAATCACTCATGCCTGTATAATTTTTTCAAAGTTACCTTCTTTATGATTTCCGGCAAAAAAATAATACACCGGCGAGGCGGGACAAGTTTGGTGGCGCATTTCCAAAAAAACACTAAATTCGCTGTGAAATTAATCCTGTTCCCAAATGGAGTCTTCATGCATCCGCGGCTGCACCTCAATGCCGTTCCCGGCACATACACTTCTCTGCCTTCCTCCTTCCGTTAATTCAAATCGTATATGATGAAAACATATCAACGCTGGAATCTGATCCTGGGCTGGTTCATCTTTCTCATTGCCGCCATCACCTATCTTCTCACCATTGAACCCACTGTCAGCTGGTGGGACTGCGGCGAATTCATCGCCAGTTCGTACAAGCTCCAGGTCGGCCATCCTCCGGGAGCGCCTCTTTTCCTGATGATGGGCCGGATGTTCTCTCTCCTGGCCTCCGATCCCGAACATGTCGCAAAAATGATCAACGCCATGTCGGGCCTCGCCAGCGCCTTCACCATCCTGTTCCTGTTCTGGACCATCACCCATCTCGTCAGGAAGCTGGTGATCACCGGGCGAGGAATCCTACAGCCTGAAAAATCTGATCATTATTTTCGGAAGCGCCGCCGTGGGATCCCTGGCTTACACCTGGTCCGACAGTTTCTGGTTTTCCGCCGTTGAAGCTGAAGTTTACGGAACATCATCCTTGTTTACGGCCATTGTCTTCTGGGCCATTCTGAAATGGGAAAATGTCAGCCGGGAGAAATACGCCGACCGGTGGCTCATTCTCATTGCCTACCTCATGGGGCTCTCCATCGGGGTTCATCTTCTGAACCTCCTGGCCATTCCGGCTATCGTCCTGGTCTATTATTTCAACCGTTTCAAGGTCACGAGAGCCGGTTTTTTCAAAGCGCTCCTGGTATCGATCGTCATCCTTGGCGTGATCATGTACGGGATCATCCAGGGCCTGGTGCTCGCCGCCTCCAAATTTGAACTGGCCTTTGTGAACGGACTCGGATTGCCCTACAACAGCGGGGTGATCTTTTACGGCCTCCTGGTCCTGGGACTGCTGGTCTGGGGAATATGGCGCACCTACCAAAAAGGAAGCGTCGTCTGGAACATGATCCTGACGGGGATCACGATGATCATCATCGGCTATTCTTCCTATGCCCTCATCGTGATCCGTTCCGCGGCCAACCCGCCGATGGATGAAAACGATCCGTCCAACGTCTTTGCCCTGTATTCCTACCTCAACAGGGAACAATATGGCGAGCGACCGCTGATCTTCGGCCATTATTATTCCGATGAAATCAAAAGAGACGCCAATGGTTACCCTGTTCTCAAGGAAGGCAAAGCCACATGGGTCAAGGATACGGTGAACGGGAATTACCGGGTCGCCGACAGGAACTATGAGCTCGTCTATGCACGAAAGTGCCCATCTCTTTCCCCGGATGTACAGCCGGGAACAGGAACATATCAAGGCATACCGTGAGTGGGGGGCGGTGGGAAAGCAGGATAAACCGAGCTTCCTCAACAATATCATCTTCTTTTTCAACTACCAGCTGGGAAACATGTACCTGCGGTATTTTATGTGGAATTTTGCCGGCAAGCAGAATGATACCCAGTATGACGGAAGCAACGTCCACGGAAACTGGATCAGCGGGATCAGGTTCCTCGATGAATACCGTCTGGGCAACGAAGATCTCCTTCCGGACGTCTACCTCCACAGCAAATCACGAAACAAATACTACCTGTTGCCCTTCATCCTCGGATTGCTGGGTCTTCTTTACCATGTATCGAAAGATCTCCGGAATTTCTCGGTGGTTCTCATGCTGTTTTTCTTCACCGGCATCGCCATCGTGATCTATCTCAACCAGACGCCATTGCAGCCCAGGGAAAGGGACTATGCCTATGCGGGATCGTTCTATGCCTTTGCCATATGGATCGGCATCGGTGTGGCTTCGGTATATGATGTCGTGAAAAAATACCGGCGGGGTCCGGTCGTGGCAGGACTCATTGTCCTGATCACCCTGCTGGCGGTCCCGGGTGTGATGGCCAAAGAAAACTGGAATGACCATGACCGTTCGGGGAGGTATACCGCGCGCGATATCGCACGGAATTACCTCGCCTCCTGTGCCCAGAATGCCATCCTGTATACCAACGGCGACAATGACACCTTCCCCCTGTGGTATGTGCAGGAAGTCGAAGGCTTCCGGACCGATGTCCGGGTGGTCAACCTGATGCTCTTCAACCTGGAATGGAATATCCGGCAGATGCGTATGAAGAGCTACGATTCTGAACCTCTGCCCTTTCACCCTTCCTGAAAAATTCTATGCCGAAGGCGTGAACAATTCATTTTACGTTCTGAAGGACCCGCGGCGACTCCGGATGAAAACCCTGATTGAAGGCGTAAAAACCGGAAATTCCCAATTCAGGCAGCGCACGGTGAGGAATGACCTGATTACCGTCATCCCTGCCAATAATCTGTTGTTGCCGGTTGATACCATGACCGTCCTGTCGAATGGCACGGTCAGGGAGCAGGATATCAACGAGGTGGAAAACCCCGTTGAATGGACCCTCTCCCAGGGTCAGTACCTGAAAGGCAACCTCGCCCAACTCGACATTCTGGCCAGCTTCAACTGGGAAAGACCAATCTATTTTGTCACCGGCGGAAACCAGGGAGCCCTCAATCTCGAAGACTTTTTCCAGCTCGACGGCCTCGCCTTCAGGCTCGTTCCCATCAGCACACCCGGACGCGACTTCTTTAACTATGGCCGGATCGACACGAGTATCCTTTACAACCACCTGATGAATACCTTCACCTGGGGAAGGATGAACCAACCGGACGTCTATATCGGATATTACAACGAGCGAACCTTTTCAGTGATCCGGTTCCGGAAAAATTATGTCCGGCTGGCTGAAGAATTCATCAAAAGCGGGAATGATCCGAAAGCTGAAAAAGTGCTGGATCATTGTATGGAGCTGGCGCCCAATTCCCAGTTACCCTATGATTATTACGTTTCGGGGATATCCTACCCGGGGAGGGACAGCACGGTCATCCACCAGACAGGGATTATCGAGGCGTATTACCAGTGCGGCGCCACCGGGAAGGCCAACTCGATCCTTCTTCAGTATGCCGGCATCCTCAGGCAGGATCTTGAATATTATAATTCCCTGAGCCCACGGTTTAAAAACCGGTTTGCCGATATTTTTTATCAGAGTCAGGGTATTTATGAAGAATTGGTGAGACTGGCGAAGAAATACGGTCAGGACGACGTTGCCGGACAGCTTTGATCAGAATTTCCGGTGGAGAAGGGTTGCGGAAAACGCTTCCAGGATATTTTTGCGCCCAGGGGCAATGACAACCCCATCGAGGGAGGCGGAGGCCAGGTCGAAATATTCCCTGATTTTCCCGAGGGCCTGTTCTCTCACCCCATACCGGTCAAAGATGGCCATCACCTCCTTGAATTTTTGTTCCGGATTTTCATCCCCGGACCAATAGAGTTCGGTGAGCCTGTCGCGGTCTTTCTTGCCGGCGAGCTTCAGGGCGGAGATCACCAGGAACGTTTTTTTATTGGTCAGGATGTCGTTTCCCACGGCCTTCCCGAAAACAGCGGTATCCCCATAAGTATCGAGATAATCGTCCTGGAGCTGGAAGGCAATGCCGAGATTCCGGCCAAATTCATAGAGCCCCAGGGCCTGTTCTTGCGTTGCCCCGCCGGCAATGGCCCCGATCCGGAGGCTTGCCGCAATGAGGACGGATGTTTTCAGTTCGATCATGCGGATGTACTCCGCTTCCGTGACATCATCGCGGCATTCAAAATCCATGTCCATCATCTGGCCTTCACAGACCTCAACGGCAGTCTGGTTAAACACTTCGAGAATGCGGCCCACCATGTCTCCGGGGCATCCGGAGATAAAGCGGTAAGCGATGATCGACATGGCGTCGCCGGAAAGGATCGCCACATCGGGGTTCCATCTGACATGAACCGTCGGATTACCCCGGCGTATCGGGAGCATTGTCCATCAGGTCGTCGTGAAGGAGGGTGAAATTATGGAAGATCTCGATCCCGAGGGCCGGATTAAGGGCCGGCGTCACATCGTCGGTGAACATGTTCGCCGCCAGAATGGCCAGAACGGGCCTGAGGCGTTTTCCGCCGTTGGAAAGGATATATCTTACCGGATCGTAAAGCCCGGCAGGAGAAGCCGGCAGGCTGATGGCAGCGATCTTCTCCGCAATGAGCCGTTGCGCATCTTCGGGACGAAGCATTTTAATCATTTTTGGGTGCCCAAATGTACCATTATTAAGCGAGATGTACAACAACACCAGCCCTCACGGGATGGTAACGAAATCCAGGCCCGGACGTACACATTCCCGGATGCGTGTTGAGGAGTTTATCCCATCGGATGACTCACGTATAAATTTATCCGTTATCTTTGTCGGGAATGAATCCGGCCTGAACCTGTCACCCATGTCCGGTGTTTAAGATGATGCGGTGCGGATGTCCTGGCGATCCAGGCCGGCAGACCAAAACTCCCGGATTTTAAAGGTCCAGCACTAAACCATTGGCATATGAAAAACATAAGAATCCTTTTACTACTGTTCATCGCTCTGCTCATCCCTTCCGTTTCCGTCTTTTCCCAGTATAAAATCACCATCATATCCCGTCAATTGGCAATGACACCCTGATTTTCGGCAATTATTTCAACGAAACCATCATGATTGCCGATTCATTTTTCACCGATGCTTCGGGAGATGCCACCATCAGCGGGAAAAAATCGCTGCCGGGGGGAATGTATACCATCTATTTCCCCAACCAGATGCGGCTGGATTTGCTCATGGACAAGGATCAGGATTTCACGGTGACCACCGACACGGCCGATATGGTCGAGGAATACGAAATTCAAAGGGTCGGAGGAAAATACCGTTTTCTACCAATACCTGAATTACCTGTCGGAAAAACGGGAGGAGACCAAACCTTATAGCGAGCTCTCCAGAATCATCCGTCACCGCAAGATTCCACCGCGGCCCGGGAATCGCTCGACAGGATCAACAAGGAGGTCAAGAACCATGTCGATGATATCATTTCCACCCATCCCGGCACCTTCCTGGCCGTCTTCCTCAGGTCGATGAAGGATATCGATGTTCCTGAACCGCCGCGCGATGAGAACGGGGTGATCACCGACAGCACCTTCCAGGCCCGCTACTACAAGACACATTATTTTGACAACTTCGACCTGTCGGATGTCAGGCTGCTCCGGACGCCGCTTTACAACCAGAAACTCAAAACCTACCTCGACCGGTGGGTTTACCCCGATCCGGATTCGGTATATCAGGAAGTCGATACCCTGATCGCCAGGTCGCGCAGCGATACCCTGCTGTTCAAATACATGCTCACCACCCTTTTCAACTATTACGCGAAAAGCAAGTACATCGGCATGGATGCCGTTTATGCCTATATTGCAGAAAAATATTACATCCCCGAGGCCACCTGGTCGGATCCGGATTTCATCGAAAAGCTCAAGGAACGTGTCCAAAAAATCGACCCCCTGGTTATCGGGAAGAAGGCTCCGGATATCCGCCTGGTCAAGGTTCCCGATGATCATTTCAAAGCGGCCGCATTCGGATACGGCCATCAAACGGAATCCTTATGTCGGCGATTTCTTCAACCTGTCCGACATCCATTCGAAATTCCTGATCGTCTATTTCTGGGAGGCCGATTGCGGCCACTGCCAGAAAGCCATCCCTGTGCTTTACCAGGTCTATCAAAGGCTCAAAGACAAAGGTCTCCAGGTGGTCGCCGTGAGTATGCTCGGCGGTGTGGAAGGAAAGGTGAAATGGGTGGACTTTGTCAATTCCAATGAGCTGTACGGATGGATCAATGCCTGGAATCCTTACGATTATTCCTACCGGGATGCCTTCGATGTGAACAGCTCCAACATCATCTACCTTCTCGACGAGAACAAGAAGATCATCGCAAAACGCATCGGCCCTGAACAGGCGGAAAAGATCATTGAAGAAAAATTAAGAAAGAAGTCGGAAGTCGGTAGTCGGTAGTCGGTAGTCGGTGGTCGGTGTCGGTAGTCGGACTTGCGACTGATTAAATAGAAAGAAGAAAACGGGAAATAAAACGCGATTATGAATCAATACAAGAAGATCAGACTTGAACTGGAAGACGGCACCGATCATTGGAGGACGTTCATTCGGAGCCGACAGGTCCATCGCCGGAGAAGTGGTTTTTAACACGGCGATGACCGGTTACCCCGAAAGTCTTACCGACCCCTCATATAAAGGCCAGATCCTGGTGCTTAACCTATCCCCTGGTGGGAAATTACGGTGTGCCCGTTCAGGAACATGGAAAATGACCTTCTTAAATTTTTCGAATCGGACCGGCTGCATATCTCCGGACTGATCATCTCCGATTATTCGGAGGAGTACTCACACTGGAATGCCGAAAAGAGCCTCGGCGACTGGCTGAAACAACACAATATCCCCGGGCTTTTCAATGTCGACACCCGCCAGCTCACCAAGCTCCTGCGAGAAAAAGGCTCCATGCTGGGCAAGATCCTCGTCGATGATAACCCGGTCGAAAGTTATGATCCCAACGAAGATAACCTTGTGGCCAGTGTGAGCATCGGTGAAAAAACCGTTTACGGAAACGGAAAATACAAAATCCTCCTCGTCGATTGCGGAGTGAAATACAACATCATCAGGCATCTGCTGGAACGTGACACGACGGTCATCCGGGTACCATGGGACTATGATTTTCCCGACGAAGATTACGACGGTCTGTTTATTTCCAATGGCCCCGGCGATCCCAAAAAATGCGATGTCACCATCCGCAACCTCACCAGGGCTTTCGATCAGGACCGCCCCGTTTTCGGGATCTGCCTGGGCAACCAGCTCATGGCCCTCGCCTCGGGAGCCGATACCTACAAGCTCAAATACGGCCACCGGAGCCACAACCAGCCGGTGATCCGGGTGGGAAAGAACCGCGCCTACATCACCTCCCAGAACCACGGGTATGCCATCAACAACAATACCCTTCCCAAAAACTGGGAGCCGTTGTTCATCAACCTCAACGACAACACCAACGAAGGGATGATCCATAAGACCAAGCCCTTCTTCTCCACCCAGTTCCACCCGGAAGCCTCCGGAGGTCCGACCGATACGGCTTTCCTGTTCGACCGGTTCATCAACCAGATCCGTGAATACCGCGGTGAACCCGTGGCGGAGGAACTGAAGCTGTAAGTGTTAAAAAAATTGACCGAAACGCTTATTTTACAATATTTTACTTACATTTGGCTGTAAGGATAGCCTGCTTCCGGGATCGTCCTGCAATTGGTTCAACTCATGACAGATGAATATCAGGTATCTTATACTTGCCTTCCTTGCTTGCTTTGTTGTGCTCCTTTTCAGGGGCACAATCCATCTCAAGATCGGTGATCTCCATCACCGGGACATCCACCGCCGACAATGGTTATTACCTTTCCTACACCCAGGGAGAACCGGTCATCTCTGCCATCTTTTCCAACAGGCGTTTCCTGACCCAGGGATTCCAGCAACCATCGCTGATCAATACCGGATCAGTCGTCTCCCGAGGACCTCTTTGATGCCGTGGATGTCTTCCCTAATCCCTGCGGATGCTCAACTCACCGTCTCCTTCAGGATCCGTGAACTGACCACCTATTTCGTGGATGTTTATGACATGACCGGACGACTTCTGATCGCCAAAAAATATGAAAAACTGATATCACAGGATAAATACCTCGACTTCTCCAGCTTCAGCAAAGGGATGTTTTTCGTGCATGTGTATTCCTCGGAGCGGAAGATGGACCGGGTGTTTAAAATAGAAAAGTTATAAGAAGATGAAACGGATCTTTACCGCGTTGATCTTTTGTGCGCTGGCCCTTGGGGCATATTCCCAGCAGATGCCCATCGGCATCAATTACCAGGCCGTTGCCCGTGACAACCTCGGCAATGAGCTGAAAAACCGGAACCTTAACATTAGGCTCTCCGTCATCGCCGGTGACCCGACCGGTACCGTCGAATATGCCGAGACCCATGCGGTGACGACCGACAATTTCGGACTGTTCAACCTGGTCATCGGATCCGGATCATACTATGAGGGGGAAAAGAAAGAGTTCACCGGGATCGACTGGGCCTCCTCATCGCATTTCCTGAAAGTGGAAGTCGATTTCGGGCAGGGCTTCATCAGCATGGGAACCATGCAGTTCCTGGCCGTCCCGTATGCCCTTTATGCCGCTACCGCGGGAAATACCGGCGGGGAAAAAGATATGGACAAAGACCCGACCAATGAGCTCCAGGTCCTCTCGCTTGAAGGTCAGGTCCTCCGGATCTCCAACGGCAATGCCATCACCCTGAGCGATGTGGTCAACGATGCCGATGCTGACCCGGAAAATGAACGACAGGACCTGCAGATCGACCAGAATAACAAACTCCAGATCACCAAAAATCCCGATGCCTCGGTGATCGATCTTTCGCCTTACCTCGACAATACCGACAAGCAGACTCTGACAAAGACCGGTAACAAAATCTCCATTTCAGGCGGAAATTTTATCACGGCCGATACCGACACCACCAATGAACTCCAGGATCATTCGCAACTGGAAACGGATCCCTGCTCAGCCTGAGTAAAAGTACCGCCACCGTGAAATATCTCAGCCCCACTGTCATCGCCTTCAGAGCCATAAATATCCGCCCAGCTCGCTTCCGTGCTAAACCCTCGGGGTAATGCAAACCTGGCGATTCGGCTGGCTTCTTCGATACCACAAAACTTAACGATGGGCAACGGTTTCAACAACCTGAACGGAACCTTCACCGTGCCTGCCGGAGGAGCCGGACTTTATTCTTTTATGATAACCTACGAGTACTCCTTTGGAATCCTGAATTCTCAGTATCTTTAAGAATAATGTTTTTGAAGAAACTGTTTTGGAGGGTTTCAGCAGGAGCAGCGGCCTTAAATCCACCGAACTTCTCATGAACCTGACCGACGGGGACCAGATTCGGATCTCCTTCAAGAACACCGATAATGTGCCTAGTCAAGTCAATGCTGCGGCCGTTTTCTCGGGCTACAGGATCCATTGATCCGGACAGACTCCGTCATCACGGTGGAATTGTTTTCGTTCGAAGTCTTAAACGCGCTTTTTGCATGCCATCCACTTTTTTATATCTTTATCACCGCATGCCCTTCACCAGGCACAAGCAAAAACAATCAGGGCGGCGTGACCGGCCCCATGCATCAGGAACTCAATAAATTCGGACATATTCCGTTTTACCTCCGGCCATGCAGCGCTGCCACCGTTATTTTTCCCGCGACCCGTAACTTTTTAAGGAATATTCCGTTCTCAATACATAAATTATTAACCCGATTACAATGGCAGGTTTAAAATTTATCCTCGGCATGCTTCCGGCAACTTCTAAAGTTGAAGAAGCGGATATCCGGCTCAGGAAGGATTACGGGGATTTCAAAGCCTTTGAAAAATCCGACGTTTTAAAGCGGTATCTCGCCCTGGACCAGGAGATGCATTCCTCCGACTTCGCCAGCCGGAAGAAACAGATCATGTCACAGAAATTCAGCCAGACCGACGAATACCGGAAATGGCTCGAATACAAAACGCTGGATAAATCGCGGCCGATCCGCAACTACTTCAAAATTAAGGATTCAAAGCAACTTGCCGAATACGAAGCCTTCCGGAACTCATCCACCCTTCGCCGCTATGATGAGCTCGAGCAATTCGTGAAATCCGATGCCATCAGTAATGCCAAAGGCACCCTGTCGCCCAGGGAATTTAAGAAATCTGAAGAAGCCGGGAAAGAACGGGAATTTAACAAACTGCGCAAGAGCCGGGAGATCAAACGGTATTTTAAATTCCTGAATTCACCATCGTTCCGGGAATATCAACGAATCGAGGGTTCCGCTGAGCTGAAGAATTACCAGGACTTAAAAGTCTTCGTCAATTCCTCGAAGTTCAAGGCCGTCAAGGATCACATGGCTCTCTCCGGCAAAAAGAAATATGAACTCTCCCCGGAATACAAGGACGAAAAGGAGTATCAGGAACTGAAAAAGTCGGATCAGATCACACGGTACTTCAAACTCAAGAAGCATTATCCTTTCCGGGAGATCGAAAAATGGACGCTCACTTTCGAGGAGAATTTTGAAAGCGGGAATCTCGACCGGAATACCTGGCTCACCCGATACTATTATGGCGATAAAATCCTCGACAAGAGCTATGTCATGGGCGACGACAAACATTTTTTCACCGACGGGAAAAACATCGAGTTCTACAACGGTAAACTCCGCATCCTCACCAGGCGTGAGGAGTCGAAGGGTCTGGTGTGGAACCCGCTGCAGGGCTTTTATGAAAAAGATTTCAACTTCACTTCCGGTGTCATCAATACGGGTAAGAGCTTCCGCCAGAAATACGGACTGATCAAAGCCAAGGTCCGCATCGGCAATTCGGGAGTCAGCCAGTCATTCTCACTGATGGCCGACCAGATCCTCCCGCATATCGATGTCTTCCGTTTTGAAAACAACAAGCTTCTCGCCGGTCATTTCTGGAAAAACGGGAGCAAGACAGGTTTCTCGCAGTCGATGAGCAAAACCGGCGGTAAACGCTATACCAACGACTATTTCATCTACAGTCTCGAATGGAAACCCGGCAAGCTGATATGGAAAATCAACGATGTCGTCTTCAAAGAACAGACCACGGGCGTTCCCGACACCGACATGTACCTGTTGTTTAATGCCAGCCTGAAGGAGAATGCCAGTGAAGCCGGACTTCCTTCAGCGCTCGAGATCGACTGGGTCAGAGTCTACCAACTCGAAGGCGAAGCCTAAGCTGTGACTTGATAAAAGGCGGATCGGATCTTCCGTTGAAACTTCACGAACGTTCTCTTCCATCTATGAAAAAATCGGTACTGCTCTTCCTGTCTGCATTTTTCCTGCTTACCATCGCCCGTGCGCAGTCCGGGTTTGACAATGGCACCCGGGCCCTTTATCTTATGGATATCTCCAGGTATATCGAATGGCCCGCCGATATCATGCTCCCTGCCGAAGAATTCTCCATCGGTGTGCTCAGCAACCAGGACGACCTCTACTGGGACCTGGAAAACATGGCCAAAACCCGGAAGTTCATCCAGGGAAAACCTATCCGGATCTACCTGTTCAGAGACCCTGCGAAAATCGAATGGACAAACGTTCTTTATGTCAATCATAATGAGGGTCATAAACTTCCCGACCTGCTCAGACAGATCAAGGGAAAACATACCCTGCTGGTCAGCGAAGGCTATGAATTCAGGGAGTCGATGCTGAACTTCATTGCCGTAGACGGGAAACCCCGTTTTGAGGTGAATGAGAAACTGATGAACGAGGAAGGACTGAAAGTTGACGAGATGTTCCTGGCCCTGGCCGTGAAAACCCGTGAGGACTGGGAAGCCCTTTTCAACGTGACCGACGGGAAGCTCCAGGAGGAAAAGGAGATCACCCGGCAGCAAAAGATCCTGATCAGCGAGCAGGATGCCCGGATCGCCGGGCAGCTAAAACGTATTGCCCTGCAGCAGGCCCGCCTCGACAGCCTCGATGCTGAGATCAGGAAAAAACAAGACGATATCCGGCAAAAGCAGGTGGTCCTGGTGAAACAGGTCTCCGAAATCGGGAAACAAAATGCCATCATCGACCGCCAGCTGGCCGCGATGTCGCAGCAAAAAGACACCCTGGCCAGGCAACAGAAAGACATTACCCAAAAACAAAAGCAGCTCACGAAGAAGGAAGCACTGATCAAAGACAGGGACTCGCGGATCATCCTCCAGTCGGCCACACTGAAGAAACAAAAACTGATCATCTCCTTCATCTCTGTCCTCCTGGTTCTGTTCGCCGGACTGATTTATTTTATTTACCTGAACTATCGCAACAAGAAGATAGCCAATACGATACTGGAGGAAAAAAACAGGCAGATCACGGCCCAGAAGGAAGAGATCCGTCAGCAGCGCGACATTGCCGAACTTCAGCGGGACCAGATCGCCTACCAGAAAAAACACATCACCGACAGCATTGAATACGCCAAACGCATCCAGCGGGCCATCCTGCCATCGCTGGAACTCTTCAGCGACCGCATCGACCATTTCGTGCTTTACAAGCCCAGGGATATCGTCAGTGGTGATTTCTACTGGGTGGACGAATACGACCACACCCAGATCATCATTACGGCCGACTGTACCGGGCATGGTGTGCCCGGGGCGTTCATGAGCATGCTGGGTATCAGCCTGCTGAATGAAATCGTCCATAACAAGGGGATCCACAAACCCGACGAGATCCTCAACGAACTGCGCAAACGGATCATCATCTCCCTGAAACAGGAAGTTGGCCGCGGCGACGTCAAGGACGGCATGGATATGACCGTTTGTACCATCCATTATGACACCGGAATCCTGGAATTCGCCGGCGCCAACAACCCGCTTTATTTGGTGCGTGATAGTGAACTCATCCAGCTGAAAGGCGACAAAATGCCCGTGGCCATCCATGACCGTATGACTCCCTTCACCCGGCAGGAAGTCAAACTGAAAGACGGCGATACGTTTTATACCTTCTCCGACGGCTACGTTGACCAGTTTGGCGGCCGGGGCCAGAAAAAATTCCTGAGCAAAAACTTCAGGAATGTCCTCATGGAAATACAAGACAGATCCATGTATGAACAAGGCGTAAAACTCGATGAGATCTTTGAGGAGTGGAGGAAGGAAGTCGAACAGGTCGACGATGTTACCGTCATTGGTGTCAGGTACTGACGCGCTTATTCGCATTCATAAACCGACTCGCGGTTGCCGACAACCACAGGCTCGGCATTCTCTTTATCGCTTAATTCATCCCCGCAGTATTGCGTGCCGGTGGTTTCACTGACCCTGGCCCCGTCTTCATAGACGACGAGCTTGCAGGTTTTACAGTCGTCGAGCGATTCACACGAGGGACCGACAATCGCCATGAAGAATAAAACGGAAGCAAGGCGTAAAATGGATTTCATATCTGCATGCACGGTTTAAGATAACGATTACCACGGCCGGACAGGCCGGGCTACTGACCTGTTTATACTACCATCAGCCGGAATCTGTTACAGCATTTAACCATTCTTCTCACAAAAAAATAACGCCGGCAGCCACATTTCTACCTGTTATGATTAACTTGCGGGATTTTAACCGTGTTGGAAAACCGTTATGACAGATCGCTTTTTTGCATTGGGTTTGAGTGAGCACCGGCTCTGGGGCATCATCCTGATCCCCCTGATGCTGAATAAAAAGAATGACGAAAGCTTTTTCTCCCCTTCTTTTACCGTGTTTCCCGATGAATCAGATGAAAGCTTCATGAACCTCAGTCATACGGAAAAAGAACTGGTGCGGATCATCGATGAATACAGCGACCAGAAACTGTTCCGTCTCTTTTCGAAAAACCGGAACGTCAAGGAATTCCAGGCGACGGTCAATGAAAAAAAGATCGCTGAATTCATCCGCCCCTATATCGAGAAGAAAATGGCCAAAGCCCTTGAGATGATCAGAGGGACGCGGATCAGGATTTTCCTGAGGGAAAAAAGCCGGTCGAACGTTTACGATGAGGACTTTCTGAAAGTCCGGCCCGGCTTGGCCGAACCGGTCTTTCATTTTCACCGGGAGGAAGGCGGATCAAGGTACTCGCTCGATATCCTCTATGAAGGGGCAAAGCTGAAGATCCGTGACCAGTATGCAGATATCCTGACCAATAGCCCCGCCATAATCCGGCTAAACAATTCGGTGTATTTCATCCGCGATATTGAAGCCAAAAAGATCAGTCCCTTTTTCACGAAAGATTTCATTACCATACCTGATAAAACGGTAAATCAATATTTTAAAACTTTCGCTCTAAATATTATCCGGGATTATGAAGTGGATGCTGAAGGTTTTGACATCAACCTGACGAATCCCGAAAAAAAGGCCATTTTCTCCCTTGAGCGCGGGATCCACAACAATGCGGTGATCACCCTGAAATTTGTATATGGAAACCGGACCATCCTGGCCAACAGCCGGCAAAGGGTCTTCGTGGATTTTCACCGCGAGAAGGAAAATTTCTGGTACGACAAATACTGCCGTGATGAGGCATTCGAAGAACGTTTTCATGAACTGCTGAACGACCTGGGATTGATGACCTACGATCAGGTCAATTATGAAATCAAAGGAAACCGTGATTATGATCTTGGATACCCAGATCTGGAACCTGGTGGAATGGATGAACACCAATGCGGCGGATCTCAGGGTTGAAGGGCTGGAGGTGATCAGCATGCCGGGAGGCCAGCCGTATTATACGGGTCCCCGGGAAATCAGCCTCAAAAATGAACTGCAAAACGACTGGTTCGACATCCACGCTCTGGTGAAGGCCGGTGACTTCGAGATCCCCTTCTTCCGTTTCCGGTCGAATATCCTCAATGAAATCCGGACCTTTCCGCTACCCGACGGTACGCTCTTCGTGATTCCCCTGGAATGGTTCGGCAGGTTCAGGGAAATGTTTGAATTCGGCAAGGTCGAAGACGGCGTCATCCGGATACATAAGCAGCATTTTTTCATCGTCGAGAAGGCTGAAAAAGGGATCAGCGGGAATGAGCTCAAAAAGCTCGAGCGCCTCAACTCGCGGGAAAAGCTGCCCGATACCCGCGTACCGGCCGCACTTGCCACCAGCCTCCGGCCCTACCAGTTCGAAGGGTTCGCCTGGCTCTACTACCTCCAGCAGAACAACCTCGGCGGATGCCTGGCCGATGACATGGGCCTCGGCAAAACGGTGCAGGCCATCACCCTGCTCCTGAAAAACAAGGAAGAAGCGCCTGACATGCCGCAGGACACCACAACAGCAACCCGATCTCTTTTCATCCCCAACCACAAAGCTTATCCGGACGAGCCTCATCGTCGTTCCGTCTTCACTGATCCACAACTGGAAAAATGAAATTCTGCGATTTGGCCCCTCCCTCCGGATCATGCTCTATATCGGCAACCAGAGAAGCCGGCAGATTTCAGCCTTCAGTGAGCATGATGTCATCATTTCCAGTTACCACACCATCCGCCAGGATATTGAGGTCCTCTCGGGCTTCCGGTTTCATTACATCATCCTGGATGAGAGCCAGGTGATCAAAAACCCGTCTTCCAAAGTTTACAAAGCCATGACCATGCTGAACAGCGAGCACCGGCTGGCACTGACGGGAACCCCGATCGAAAATTCACTCACCGACCTGTGGTCGCAGATGAATTTTGTCAATGAAGGTCTGTTGGGAAACCTGAATTTCTTTCGCCGGGAATTCGTCGTTCCCATCGAGAAGAAGAATGATGCGGATTGCGAGGAGCGGCTCAAAAAGCTCATCAATCCCTTTATCCTCAGGCGGACCAAGGATGAGGTGGCCCGCGACCTGCCCGAAATCAGCGACCAGGTGATCTACTGCAGCATGACCGATGCCCAGCGAAAGTTCTACGAGGAAGAAAAATCGACGATCCGCCGGTCCATTTTTGAAAACATCGATACGCAGGGGATCAACAAATCGGCCATGATCGTTTTGCAGGGCCTGACCCGCCTGCGCCAGGCTGCCAACCACCCGGCGCTCATCGATGAAGACTACCGCGACGACTCGGGCAAATTCAGTGAGATCCTCCGAAACATCGAAAACATCATTGCCGAAGGTCATAAGGTGCTCATCTTTTCCTCCTTTGTCAAACACCTGGAATTATTCCGGAACGAACTGTCCGTTCTCAATATCCCGCACACCATCCTCACCGGGGCCTCGACCGACCGGGAGTCGATCGTCAGAAATTTCCAGGAAAATCCGTTATGCAAGGTCTTTCTCATTTCCCTCAAAGCAGGTGGCGTCGGGCTCAATCTTACGGCGGCCGGCTATGTCTTCATCCTCGATCCGTGGTGGAACCCCGCCTCTGAGGAACAGGCCGTGAACAGGGCCCACCGTATCGGGCAGGAGAAGAATGTGTTTGTCTTCAGGTTCATCTCCGAAAACAGCATCGAAGAAAAGATCCAGCGGCTGCAGGAGAAAAAGTCAAAGCTGGCGGAAGCATTCGTGACGTCAAATAACCCGTTAAAAAATATTGACCGTCAGGAGATTGAAAAATTGTTTGACTAGATCATTCCGTATTTGAAATGTGAATTCGAATCTTAAAAACATCACGATCTTGACCCTCGCCCAACACCTTCTCACTTACCACCTCACCGTCTTTGAATGGATCCTGGCCATCCTCTGCGGCATGCTCATCGGAATGTCCAAGACCGGTCTTTCAGGCGCCGGGCTCTTTATCGTGCCGGTCTTCGCCAATATTTTCGGCGGAAAACCGTCGGCCGGACTGGTGCTGCCAATGCTGATCATGGCCGATGTTTTTGCGGTGATCTACTATCACCGGCATGCGAACTGGAAGTATGTCATTAAACTTCTGCCCTGGGCTTTCCTCGGGATCCTCATCGCCCTGTTTGTCGGGAAGGTCATCGATGACAAGCAGTTCCGCAAACTCATCGCGATCATTGTCATTATTGGAATCGGGCTGATGGTTTACCAGGATCTCCGGCGCAGGAAAACGCAGGTTCCCGATTATCCCTGGTTCGCGGCCATACTGGGCACGGGAGGAGGCTTCGCCACGATGATCGGCAATGCCGCCGGACCGGTCATGTCTCTGTACCTTCTGTCGATGCGCCTTCCCAAAAACATCTATATCGGTACCGGAGCCTGGTTTTTTTTCATCGTAAACCTCTCTAAGGTCCCCCTGCATATCTTCGTGTGGAAGACCATCACCCCTCAGAGCCTTACCTTCGATCTTCTGATGGCCGTTCCGGTCATCGCCGGCGCTGTCGGAGGCTTCTACCTTGTAAAGCTCATCCCGGAGAAGGCTTACCGGATCTTTATCATGGCATCGACACTGGCTTCATCGATGGCCCTTTTCTGACCCGCCAGTAAAATCTTGACCGGGAAAAGAACAACCCGTGATGGTTGCCGAACACCGGTACTGCCTACTAAGAATCATTTTAAATTATTCCTCCTTATTTGAACTCTTCGCCGGATTTCCGTTCTTTAAAGATCAAATTCCCTCTATGCTTAAAATGACCAACTGGTTCAAGCGAAAAGCGGCCTTACTCTTTTCTGCCGGATTTTTACTTGCCATCCTCCTGATATTTTCCGGGAACAAAGCGGTTGAAGCGACCGGAACAGACGATTACTGTCAATCCTGCCATAACGTGCATCCCCAGGCGTATTCCAGCTGGAAACGCTCAACCCATTACGACAACAAGCGGGGCATCGTGGTGCACTGCATCGAGTGTCATCTTCCCCCCTCAGGACTTCCAAAACTTTCGCGGAAAGTCACCACCGGGCTCAGGGATGTGTATGGAACACTCTTCACCGATACCAAATCGATCAACTGGGAAGAAAAGTCACGGCCGGAGTATGCCGTCCATCATACCTTTGAATCCTCATGCCTTCGCTGTCATAAAAACCTGTATCCCCTTGGCCTGGGTGAAAAGGGACAGGAAGCCCATCTGTATTACGACAATAACCGGGAAAAGCTGAACTGCCTGAATTGTCATATCGGTGTGGGTCACTACTCGAAAACCACGGTCCATGCCAACAATGTCGATTTCGGGAAAGAGGCCTCCTCACCCGACACTGTCTATCTGGAACCTGCCAAAGTGCAAAACTTCGACATCGTTCACCGAGCAGATTCCAGGCACTGGCATTCATTTCCGGATGATGGCCGTTCCTGCCGGAAAATTCATGATGGGCAGTCCTGAAACCGAACATCTGCGTGACGCAGACGAGGGCCCCGTGCATGAGGTCCGGGTGGCGCCATTTTTCATGTCTGAACTGGAAGTGACCTGGGATGAATACCTGGCATTTTTCAGTGAGACCGGCGGAGAAGGGCGGATGAGTGAGGAAGAGCAGGCGAAGAAATCGGTCGATGGCATTTCCGGTCCAACCCCGCCATGGGGCGCTCCCGACCAGGGCTGGGGAAAAGGACAACGGCCGGCCATCACCATGAGCTACTACGCGGCAACGGTCTATTGCCAGTGGCTCAGCCAGAAAACGGGGAAAAACTACAGGCTGCCCACTGAAGCGGAATGGGAATATGCCGCCAGGGCAGGACAAACCGGTCCGTACTTCTTCCCGGGCAATGCTAAAAAATACACCTCAGAGGGATTTTCCCGGAAGATCTTCGGGTCGGACACCTCGGTCATCAACCGGTATGCCATTTACAAGGAGAACAGCCGGGGGAAAACGGCCCTGCCCGAAGATGTTCTTCCCAATCGCTTTGGTCTGAAAAACATGGCCGGAAATGTGGCTGAATTTTGCAGCGATGTGTACCAACCGGATTACCAGGCTCAGCGATGCAGCGGGGAATCCCGTTGAACATGTTGTCAGGGGCGGCTCATATAAGAGTGATGCCCGCGATCTGAGGTGTGCGGCCAGGGATTATACCCGTACGAAAGATTGGCTGAAGACGGATCCCCAGATGCCCAAGAGCAAATGGTGGTATTCCGACCAGATCCATGTCGGATTCCGGGTGGTGTGCGAACCCGATTCCGCCCTTTCTTCCCGGAGATAACTGAAAAACATCGAACCAAATACCAATAAAAAATGACAAAAGAAAACAAATCGCTCAGCCGGAGACAGTTCTTTGGCAATGCAGCCGCGATCAGTGCGTTTAGTGCACTGGGCATGGGTTATGTCCTCAATTCCTGTTCAGGCCCGAAGGATGCCGTTCCTCCCGGAATGCCGCCGCTTCTTGATCAGGCCCCGGAAGGCAGACCCCTCAAAGCCGGACTCATCGGCTGCGGAGGGCGCGGAACAGGCGCTGCATTGAACTTCCTCGCTGCCGGTCCCGGCCTGTCCATTGGTGCAATGGCCGATTTGTTTGAAGACCGCATGGCCGGATGCCGCAAAGAGCTCAGGGAAAAAGCCGGGGTTGAAGTTGCCGATGACAAGGTGTTTCTTGGGTTTTGACGCCTACAAAAAAGTTCTCGACTCCGATGTCGATCTTGTCATCCTTGCCACACCTCCCTATTTCCGCCCCGAAATGTTCAATGCCGCGGTCGATGCGCGCAAGCATGTGTTCATGGAAAAACCCGTGGCTGTCGACCCCGTCGGTGCCCGTTCCATCATATCCACGGCTAAAAAAGCCGAAACGGCCGGCCTATGCGTGATCACCGGCACCCAGCGCCGACACCAGCGCGATTATCTGGAAGTTTATAAACGCATCTTTAACGGAGCCATCGGCGAGATCACTTCGGCTGAGTGCTACTGGAACCAGGGCAAACTCTGGCACCGTGACTGGGATCCTGCCTGGTCCGAGATGGAATTCATGATCCGTAACTGGGTTAACTGGACCTGGCTGTCGGGCGACCATATCGTGGAGCAGCATGTCCACAACATCGACGTCATCAACTGGTTCACGGGCAAATACCCTGTGAAGGCTGTCGGATTCGGATCACGGCAACGGCGGATCACCGGTGATCAGTATGACAATTTCAGTGTCGACTTCGAATACGAGAACGGGATGCATGTCCACAGCATGTGCCGCCAGATCAATGACTGTGCAAACAATGTCTCCGAACGTGTTCACGGCACCAATGGCTACTCGAACTGCCAGAATACCATTTATAACCCCGACGGCTCCGTCCAGTGGTCGTATGAATATCCGAAGGATGAGAACGGACAGCCCACCAACCGGGTTGCCATAAGCCCTTACGTGCAGGAACATATCCATCTGGTGACGGCCATCCGCACCGATACCCCGGTAAACCAGGCCGAAGCAACAGCCAAATCGACCCTTTCGGGCATCATGGGCCGGATATCGGCCTATACAGGCAAAGAGGTAACCTGGGATGAAATGATGGCATCCGATCTGCGTCTCGGCCCTTCGAAAATCGAGCTTGGAAAAGTCGGCATGGAATTCACGGTCCCTGTCCCGGGAACCTCCCCGGCCAATGCCTGACGGAACACCCCATGGGGGCAGGTCCTGAAATCCCCCTTTTATACAACTTAATGATCCCGGGTCCCTGAAGATGGGACCCGGTCATTTAGGTTTGAATCGCAGGGCCGCCATTTTTGTTATCCGCAGCAAAGGCCCCGGTGCGGATGTGGATCAGACGAACAGGTCAACCTTGCGGTAGGCATCGATGACCGCTTGCTCGCCATCCTTTCCTTTGATGGAATTGCCGTGTTCCATTCCAAGGATCATTTCGGTGCTTTTGCCGTGGATATGGCCGAAAACATTCATGTAGTTGATCTCTCCGGTGGTTGGCTCATTGCGGCCCGGGTTGTCGCCGATCTGGAAATACCCGATCTCGTCCCACGACCGGTCGATATTGGGGATAAGATTGCCTTCCTGCCGCTGCATATGGTAAATATCGTAGAGCATTTTGCAGGAAGGACTGTTCACAGCGCGGCAAACCTCGTAAGCCTGGGATGACTTTTTCAGGAAGAGGCCCGGGTGATCCATGTAATTCAGTGCTTCCAGCACCATGACCAGCCCGTGAGGCTCGAGGATCTCTGAGGCCCTGCGCAGGGCGTCCACAATGTTGGCCGTCTGGTAATCATGCTCCTGCCTGAGGTCGACAAAGCCGGGGACAACCGTCATCCAGGTGGCATTGACCCTTTTTGCCACTTCAACCGATTCACGGATCTCCCGAAGGAACTCATCCACACTTTCTTTCCGGCCTGTTGTCAGGCTGGGCTCGGTCCAGTGGATGGTATGGCCGACAAAGACCCCCATTTTCATTCCCAGTTTCGCCATGGCAGAACCGACCTTCTCCTGATCGGCGACGCTGCGGCCCTTCATCCCGTTATCTTCCATGGCCCGGAATCCGGCATCATGCATAAATTTCAGCTGATCGATCAGGTCCTCTCCGGCAGAAGCTTTGAACATGCCGAAGTGAGGGGCATAGAGCAGTTTAAATGGCTGGCCCTCTGCCCGGTTTGGAGCAGCGGCAAATGTTTTGGCAGGATTGATGAAAGACGCCGTGCCGGCAGCCAGGGCGGCATTCCTCAGGAATACTCTTCTTTTCATGTCTGGGTGTTTAAAGGTTTGAACGGATGGCACATTGCGGGAAAGAAAATCACCGCTTTTCACCGTTTCCGAATTTAGGGAAATTCTTCATGATTTGCAATTGAGCTCTTCCAAAATTGGCAACTGGTAGCGCATTTACGGGTATATCGCAGAAGGAAGATCAAGGAAGAAGAAGTATGGCACAGTCCTTGCATTAATCCACACACTATCAGGTCAAAAAGTCCATGCCGGCTGGATTTACACCGATAAATCGTTCATTATTTTCGATTCAGATTTCATGTGGTGTTGACGAGCTTTGTTATTAAAATGTTGATATCATTTTTTGACAACAGGCTCATCGTATTTCAGAATTACTATATTTGCGTCAGGAGGTGTGATTATGAATACGAGGGAAGAAAATTATTTCCGGGACTTTTACCGGGATGCAGAAGAGATCGAGAACGATCCGGAACGGGTGAAATCCCTGCTTCTAAAAGTAAAACAAATCATTGCCCACAACAGTGCCCGTTTGGGCCGAATCCTTGAACCGGTCCAGATCTTCATCAGGATGGTGCGGAATTATGTGAACGGCACGTACAGGCAGATCCCCGCCGGGCGGATCATGCTCATCATTGCCGCCCTGGCGTATCTGGTATCCCCTTTCGATGCTATTTTCGACTTTTTACCAGGAGGGTTCATCGACGATGCCGCCATCATGACCTGGCTTTTCGCCTCGCTCCACACGGAAATCGAGACCTTCCTCACGTGGGAAAAAGCAGCGGTTGAAGTGATTGAGTGATGAGGTGATGAGGTGATGAGGTTATGGAGTTATGAAGGGCGTGAGAACATCATTCAATATCAAACCGATGAAGTGACCTGTCCGACCGTCGGCCGGACGTGTTCAAAGTCCTCAGAGAGAATTTAGCGATGATACGCCCGGGAAGGAAAGTCTGATTTATAGCCGTTTTTAATCAACAAAACAGGTGATACTCCATAATTTTGATTCCTTCAGAAATCCGCATAAAACCTGTCTGTTGAAAACTTTTCATCAAAATGTTCATTTTTAATGCGCTCGCCGTCTTCCCGAGAAAAACCTTAGCATAGCGCGATGGCAACCCGCGATTGGCGCGAATCTGAACGAGCCCGGCACTAATGAAAAGGGGTTGCTGTCCATCAATTCCGTTCAACGCCACCCGTAGTGGCGGGTCGCGACCCGCCATCAGGGGCACCGTGACGGTCCATAAGGCCGTTCGGGAAAACCCGTTAACCGGATCCCGCGTGATTCGTCGTCCGGGCGACTTCAAAGTCCCCTGCCAGCCAAATCAGAATGAAACAGTGAGTACGATTTCCCGACACCCCTTCCACCAACACCCAGTCTATCCATCTGCGAAGACAAACTTCGTGGGATCCATTTCGAGAAGGAAACGGGAAGGCAGATGAAAGAAGGCATCATAGGAGTAAAGGTAACGCGGAAAAGCGATGTAAAGCTCTTCCTTTGCCCGGCTGCAGGCCACATAAAAGAGGCGCCGCTCCTCTTCCATATCTTCCAGGTTCACGGCCCGGTTCGACGGGAACATGCCGTCGAGGGCATGGGGAATGAAAACGGCATACCATTCAAGACCTTTGGCGGAATGAACGGTCGACAGGGTGATTTTTCCCTTTTCCTCTCCTTCATCGATGAGCGGGGTGCTTTGATCGGCGACGCGCCGTGACGGCGGATCGAGGGCAAAATCGGAAAGAAAGCGGTCGAGGTCCTTGTACTTCCGTGAGAGATCTACCAGTACATCAATATCCATCATCCGGTTCAGGTAATCGGTTTCCCGCGATTTCAGGATCGGGGCATAATAATCACGGATGATCTCGACTTTCCGGTTGAGCGAGTTTTCCGGCTGGCTGGCCTCGGCGAGCATGTGTCCCAGCGTCAGGAGATCGTGGTAAAATTTACGCTGGCTGAACGCTTCAAAACTGAACGTTTCATTGCCCTGTTGCAGGGTTTCGATGATACCGGAAGCGGTGACCTTTCCAATACCTCCGATGTATTTGAGAACCCGGTGCCAGGCCACCGCGTCGGAAGGATTGTAAGTGAGACGGAGGTAAGCGATGATGTCCTTGATGTGCATCCGTTCATTGAACTTAAATCCGCCGACCACCACATAGGGGATCCCACGCTTGTTGAGTTCCACCTGGATATACCGGTTGTGCCAGTCGGCCCGGTTCAGCACCGCCAGTTCACCGGGAGGCACCCCTTCCTCGATCAGCTCCATCATCCGGTCGACGATGAAGACCGCTTCATCTTCTTCGCCATAAACCCTCCGCACCACGGGGATGACCTGGTGGTTATTCCGGGTGAACAGCCGCTTTTTATAGCCGATGCGTGCGTGATCGATCAGTTCATTGGTGAAATCCAGGATTTTCTGGTTGCTGCGGTAATTTTCCTCGATCCGCACCACCGCGCATTCCGGGTACGTCTCGGGGAAACGCAGGATATTCTCATAGTTCGCCCCCCTGAAGGCATAGATACTCTGGGCATCATCGCCCACGACCATAATACGGCGATGGCCAGCTGCGATAAAGTCGACGATCTCTTTCTGGATCACGTTGGTATCCTGGAATTCATCGACCATGACGTAGGCATAGCGTTTTTGAAGGATCTGTCTGGAAAGCGGCATTGTCGCGCAGGGCATCGCGGAGGACTTCCATCAGGTCGTCGAAATCGAGGATCCGGCTCAGTTTCTTGTAACGCGTATATCCAGAGAAGATCAGTTCAATATCGCTGATATAGTCCCTCAGGCCGGAGTAATATTTGGCGATGACCTTCGGGATGGTCTCACCCCGGTTGCGGGAATAGGAAATGATATCGTAGATGCGCGACTTCTTGGGAAATTTACGATCTTTCGAGCTCAGCTTCAGCTCCGTCCGGATCAGGTCCACGACATCTTCCGAGTCGGCTGTGTCGATGATGGTGAAATTCGGGGCAAGTCCGAGCATGTTGGCATATTTGCGAAGGATGAAGGAGGCGAAGGAGTGAAAGGTTCCGCCGGTCACCTTTCCTGCCGATTCATCATGCAGGAGGGTTTCCACCCTGTCGAGCATTTCTCGCGCAGCCTTTCGGGTGAAGGTGAGAAGCAGGATGGAGCCGCGGTTCAACGCCGTTTTCGATCAGCCATGAAACACGGTGCACGATGATCCGTGTTTTGCCGCTCCCGGCGCCGGCAATCACCAGCACGGGCTTGTCGGTGGTCACCACTGCCGCCAGTTGTGCCGGGTTAAGGGTTGTGATATACGGGACGCGGTATCTCGAGAAATCTGTTTTGCTTGTGTCCGGGGTAACCTGCGGTCTTTTTTCGATCGCGCTGGTGATCGTCCTGAGCTGGCGGATTTTTTCCTCCATGGACGGGGGCACCTCGATCTCGGCCAGTTCGCCCGGCCGCGGTACCGGGAGACGCCCCTGCACATCGTCTTCCGGGTGAAGTGCCGGCGACTGAACAGCCGAACCGATCCGGCTGAGAAAATTATTCAGCAATTCCTCCCGGTCGGTTTCTTGCGGTTCCCGCGAAAGGGCTTCCTCCCCGTCCCGTTCTCCGGCCGGTTTCGCCTGTTCTTCGTCCGTCTCCTTCTTCCCGCCTTTTTTCCCGAATAATCCCATCATCGCATTTGATTAGAATATGATCAACATGGATCACGGTAAGATAGAAAAAAGAGCGGAGAAACGGAACAAGGTGGATAAAACTTCGTCCGGGGACATCATGGCTTCGCCCTTAAAAGAAAAAACCTTCCTGCCCCCCTGATGCTAAAAAAACGAAGCGGCTGTTTTTGAAAAGAACTAAAAATCTGCTATATTTGTAGCCCGGTTACCCGCCGGTCCCTAATGGCCTCATAGTTCAAGGGATAGAACGGAAGTTTCCTAAACTTCAGATTCAGGTTCGAGTCCTGGTGAGGCTACAAAAAACCAGCCTTAAAAAGGGCTGGTTTTTTTTGGCTACCAGGCCGAGAAGCCTGTCCCGATGGGCGACGACAGGAGCCTACATCGGGAAGTCCTGGTGAGGATACACTATACCAGCTTTTTCTAAGGCTGGTTTTTTTGTGGCCTCACCGGTAAGCATTGCCTCTCCTTTGGATAGCATGAACATCTGAAGATAAATGTCATGGAAAATAAAAAGCAGAACCATGACCTTAGCGATATCTTCTGCAGCCATACCGAGGATTTTCTCTCACAACATCACCTGTTTTTTTCATTAATCAAAGAAAATTGCTATTTTCAATTATTTATTGAGCTTTCGCCAGGTGTGCGCTACGGCTCATGCATCGCACACACAGCGTATATTTGCCACAGCTACCATTCAACGCACCGGATAAGTCATTTCTTAATAATTAGTGCTTGCAAGAAAACGCCAATAGCTGCGTTATGCTCGACTTCAAAACAGTCATTTACGAATAGTAAACTCCTGTTTTTCAGTCATCGCAAGCCTTGCTCTTGACGTTTTCTTATCAAGCACGGCTAAAAAACATGAGTTTTCTTTCTGATACTATTTAAGAAGCATACAGATATATTTGAAGAGAGATTAAAGTTCACCAGGGATTTTTGGAAATTTCCAATTAATCGTTGACGGATCTGTCAGATCGATGCTGAACCGCAACATTCTGAAAGGATAGACGATTTTATTTTCAATAAAGAACTTATTTTGGTTGCAGAGGACGATGATTATAATTATGCCTTCCTTGAAACATTCCTAAAAGACCATAATCTACAATTGATCAGAACCACTACCGGACGGGCAACGATCAAACATGCCTTACAACATTCAGACATCAGCTTAGTATTAATGGATATAAAAATGCCCGACTTATCAGGAATTGATGCGACCAAAGAAATTAAAAAACAAAAGCCTGACATGCCAATAATTGCACAAACTGCTTATGCTTATGAAAGTGATAGATTAGAAATTTTAAAGGCTGGCTGTACTGATTATTTAACAAAACCTATTGACAAAATCAGATTGTTAAATATTTTACTCAAAAATATACGGAGAAAAATTCCATAACAAAACACTAATTTTTCATTACAAATTACGGTTGCCAACATTTTACTCCTTGTTCCGGGACATGGAAGCCGGTGTGGAAGACAGTTTCCTGAAGATGCATACCTTGGAAAAATTGCAGGAACGCCAGTGATTTGAACGATTTGAGAATTCAAAGCGTTTCGAGTGTCAGATATCATACATAAGCTAAACTGTTTTCATCCGGCCTGAAACAGGTTTCCTGCCATCCTTCTCTTTGCGTAACCTGGCTATACTGAATAAAAAATCAAGGGTCACACTGTCGTTGTCAAAGACGCAGGTTAGCGTGTCCCCGTGGACCGTTTCGATAAAACGCCAGGTGAGAACCAGGGTTTTCTCGTCTTTCCAGGTGGCGCTTGCGGCAACGATCGAGTCAAAATCGATACGCCGCAATGAAAACAGTGAATGTGGCCGGGGCTTGTAATTTCCGTCCCTGATCCATGAATGGATTCCGTGATTAATGGTTATGTCGGGTTTGCCTTCTTCTTTTAATGTGAACAAACAGGTATTATCCTCATTAAACACAAACGACACCGATTTTGCATTAAACGGATTGTCCTCAAGAACAAATTCCTTTCCCGAGATTTTTGGAGCGACCGGGGAATAGGCATTCATTTGCGGGGGAATGTATTTTAGCTCCTTAATGTTTTGTTGAAGTTGTTTCATTTCGGTCTCTGCCGGAGGTAACGGTGCGTTCTTCATGCCCGGGACCAGGATATCCCAAACCATCTGCATAGTTGTTGCGGTGTCGATACTTTCACTGGTAATGGCGACCACTGCATCCTGATCCGGGAAAACCATGCTGAACTGTCCGAAAGCTCCATCGGCACGAAACCCGCCGGGAGGATTCATCCAGAACTGGTATCCGTAACCAAATCCCCAGCTACTGTCGTTATGGCCGTTTTCAATCCGTTTTGACGAAGCCCTTGAAACCCATTCTTTGCTGATCACCTGTTTCCCGTTCCATGTTCCTTGCTGTAAAAACAACTGGCCAAATTTTGCGAGGTTTTCGGTTTTCATCCGCAGATGCGATGCTCCCATATTAATCCCTTCAAAATTTTCTGTCCATGTGGCATCGGCAATGTCAAGTGGTTCGTACAGGCGCGGATGCAGGTATTCCTGGGCCGAATAACCGGTGACACGTTTAACGATGGCGCTCAGCATGAAACTCGCCCCGAATTATATAAAAACCGTGAGCCCGGCTCAAATTCCACGGGAATGCTTAAAAACGTCTTTTCCCACGGAACGCCCTCCGGCGAGGCTTCGAGTGTCATGATAGAATCATGGGCATGACCAACCGACATGGTCAGGAGATGTTTAACCCTGAGGTTGGAGAGGTTTTCACTGACATTGTCCGGCAGCATATCGGGGAAAAACGTAATAACTGGATCGTCCACCGTCAGGTAGCCTTCTGAGACAGCGAAACCGATGGCGGTGCTGGTAAAACTCTTGCTGGCTGAATACAACTGTTGCCTGTGTTCCGCGGAATAAGGGGCCCACCAGCATTCGGCCACAACGTTCCCGTGCCTCAGTATCATCAGACTGTGAAACTCCTGGCCGCTGGTTGCCACCGCGTCCAGGAATTGTTGAATGACAACGGAAGAAATACCCTGTTTCTCGGGCGTGCTTCGTGGTAAAACAAACGGGCCCGTGATCATATCATTCAAATCGGCGGCCTTCATAACAGGCAAAAAACTAAGCCCGGCCATACCCAGGCCGGCATTTTTAATGAAACGTCTCCGGTTAACCATGTTTGTCTGCTGTTTGATTGAATGTCAGATTAAATATAGTCAATCCACATTAAAAACAGGAATATCGGTTTTTTTTTCAGGTCGGCACGCTGCTCGGGCAGATTCCCGAAATGAAGCACAAACAAGGCAATGCGCCAGATGATGTGCGCTGAGCGCAGTCGAAATTATCAGATCCAGTCTGCCGAAGGCTTACACCACAACCTTCCGGCCTTTCTTGCATACAGTGATAACAGTTTCCCGCTGGATATCGGGATTACTTCCGCCCGTAAGGAACTTCCACCCATCGGTCACCAAGGCTTGCCGACGGTGGCCATCAGTTTTCCGACGGCGATGCCTCTCGAAAAACACCACCTGTCATTACTCGTAAATCAAAGAAAATTGCTACTGTCAAATCTTTATTGAGATTTGGACAGGAGTGTGCTACTGCTCATGCGGGGCACACACCCATAATACAAACCATCGGGTTTCTGTCGGTTTTCGAGAAACTTATTCTATCTCCGGCTTTTTCCTCGGTGGATATGAACGTGCCCCGAAAAACCTAACCGTTTCATATTGTCAAACATTTCACATGCTGAAAAGTCTCACAGGCAAATGAAATTAGATTTTTGATTGATTGAATTATGGTATATATTTGAAAAATATTAGTAATTTCTAATTGTGAACTGAATTAAAGTTCCCTGTCTAAAATCACCCACTTAAGAAAGCATATAATAATGATTTAAAGGCCTACGTTGAAGCCTGTAAAAGAAATGAAATTGAAATAGGCAAGGTATTCATTGTCAAAGATTCAAACCTAAATTCAGGAACAAAGTACATCATTAATTTTCCAACTAAAAAAGATTGGCGAAAACCGTCTGAATATAGTTTTATTGAAGCAGGTTTAGATGATTTAGTTCGTGTTTTAAATGAATATAAAATAAAAAGTGTTGCCATCCCTCCATTAGGTTCTGGAAATGGTGGATTAGAATGGGAAAAAGTGAAATTTATTATAGAAATAAAACTAGGTAATAGCGATGTTGAAATAATAGTTTTCGAACCAACTCAACATATAAAAGAACAGTTAGAAAATTGGAATGATAGAAAAAGAAGTCTGTTTTCAAATCCAAGATATATTGATATCTCTGTCAAGCATTTACAAAACGCTGATTTTGAATAAAGCATATTGCCCAATAACAGACCTCTAACCGGTCAACTTTCCGAAAGCTATCGGAACAGCGATGAGCCTCCCGTGAACCTGGACACGCTATGCTGAACTACACCCGCCGGACTATCAGCAGGCACAGCCTGTCTTCAATAACCCTTTAAAAAGTAACCTTCACATTTATGGCCCAGCTCCGGGTGGCGGGAAAGAAGAGAGGACCTCAAGTCCGGAGTAACCTGCCGATGTATCCGGAGCCGATTCGGGAGAAATGCCCATGCCCTGCATACGCTCTTCGAGATAAAACAGGTTCCTGCCGATCAGGCTTAGTGTAAAGCCCCTGAAGGGCATCCGCTCTAAAAAGGACAGGGGAAATGCATAACTGAAAACCGCTTCCCCGCAACGAAATGTAACTGGCATCGAGCACAAATTCTTCACCATTATTCAGCCCAGGCCCGGTTTGCCCAAAGTGTCTGCCCATCGGCAGCAATACGTTCTCTTTATACCCAATGACATTCCCCTTTCCATCCTTCACTTCATTGACACCCGGGAGTATACCGGTCAACGGCAAGGGGTGACCCTGGTTGTCGGTGTCCTGTGTAACGGAATGCATTGAATTTGCAGGCATTTTGTATTATTCTAATACGTCAATGACAACTATCTCAATTTGAATATCATTAAAAACAAAAAAAATCGTACATTTCAGCTATTGAGAAACTTTTTTTGATTAACGTTAAAATCACATTATGATGAAAAAGCATTTTTTAATCCTGTCCTTTTTCGTGGTATTTGTGTCACTTTCTTTCATTGGTTCGCGGCCAAACGGCAAAGAAGTAACACATATGAAATTGACATCTGCACCTAATCCCCATGACATTATTTCAACAAACTTTCAGAATCCACATGGCAAGGATCTTGGGATTGGACCGATAAAAAAAGTTGAACTTGGTCCGCTCAACAGTAAGATGGCGGATGAGGGAAAAACGCTTTTCAATAATAAATGCCTGGTTTGTCATGATTTGAATCAGAAATTAGACCACCATTGCAGGACATACCAAGAAACGCACCCCTGAATTCATCATGAATTTACTTTTAAACACGGTGCAAATGCAACAGCAGGATTCTATCATGAAAAAGCTGATGAAGGATTATAACAATATTCCCATGCCCGACCCGGCAGTTGACAAGGAACAGGCCCGCTCCATCCTTGAATACCTGCGATCTGTAGCCAAATAAATTTGGAAAATAATTTCAACACGGATCTTTTTATTGATCAGTGATTCAGAGGAAACGGGATCCCGGTATTTGTGGATGATTACCTGTAATTCAACAAAGCGGATTTCCGGATGGTACAGCCGAAAATCCCCCACCTATCATATAGGCCGGATACCAACCAGGATTCAGGTTTTCCCCTGCAGGTTTACCGGAAGTTGGGAATGCATTCTCAATTGGTTTAATTTTCCGGCACCGTTTTATTTCTTTTGGTTTTCTGCCAGAAAAAGATCACCAACAACATTAATACGATGTAAACAACTAAAGTGATGTAGGAGAACATTTTTGCTGAATTCGGGGCTTCAATTTGTGCCCGGTTCACGTGATTCAGGTCAAGAATATATGCTTCGATGTTTGCAATCTGGGGTTGTGTTAAACTATACGAATCTCCGTAATCAAACATCTTTAAGGAGGGGTTGTCTCCGGGAGCGGTTGATCCATGCTGGATAAACTTATCGATATTTTCCGCAAATTGCTTTGGATCTTTGCTAAACAGCGCCTTATTGACCGGATTCAAGGCAGGAACCATACCAAATTTTGAACCGTAATTGGGTTCTCCACCTTTTCCGTTCAGGCCATGGCATGATGCACAATTGGTTATAAACAACCTCCTGCCAACCACCACATTTCCAATGATCGAAGCAGCCTCTCCGGGAGCCCCCAGTTTTTTAAGTTTCATTTTTGTGTAGGCTTCTTTCGTCCTTTTGAGGCTGTCGGACAATATTTTGGCTTCAGCAGAAGAAGCTGCGGCCGAGTCAGCCGGTGTTTTAACACCCTCCGGATGGCCGCTGTTTAGGTATTCAGCCAAATCATTCAGTTGTTCTTTGCTCAGCATCGAATAATCGGGCATGACCGAATTAGGGACATGGGCTTTGGAATTTGTGATCTGAACGATTAACCATTGGTTGGTCCGGTTTCGTTTATATTCATTGGTCAAATCGGGGCCAACTTTTCCTCCGCTTCCGCTCATCATATGGCAAGCCAAACAACCATAAGTTTTATAAACACTATCTCCCTTCATTGCAGTTGGCGACGACTTGTACGATGTTGGTTTTTTAGTGGATGAACCGGCCGAAGTATATTGCTCGCTCCCCTGCAGGTTTGCTGTTGAACCCAATAATGGTATATGCCAGTACAAAACCCACAAACAACAGCCCGCCAATCATCATCCCGATTCTTTTCCCCGGGGACTGCGATTCATTCCTGTCAATAAAAGGAACGATAACCAGGATAGCTACAATAATTGTGGGTATAACAACCGTTCCGACGATTTCGAAGGGACCTTTAAACACCTTTAGTAACTGATACAAGAACAAAAAATTCCATTCGGGCTTTGGTTCAAATGCAACATCAGAAGGATCTGCCGGGCCGCTAAAAGGAGCAGGGGTGAAAGCGGACAACCATACCATAAACATAAAGATAAATCCACTAACGATCAAATCAATAGCTACCTGATCTGGCCAGAATTCGCCAATCTTTCTGCGTTTAGACTCTTTCCATGGCCCAACACTTCCATATTTGCGAAAAGCAATCAAATGAAAAAAGATAATGATAAAAGCAAGAGCCGGAATTAAGGCAACATGAAATGTAAAAAACCTCGAAAGGGTAAGCTGCCCCATCGAATCGCCCCCTCTCAGAAATTTTTCAAGAAAATTTCCAATCAGCGGAACTGTTCCGGCAATACTTGTTCCTACCTCCGAAGCCCAGTACCCTGTTTCATCCCAGGGCAAAGCAGCGCCGGTAAAAATTAAACCAGCCGTTAAAAACAAGAATAAAACGCCAATAAGCCAGGTGAGTTCCCTGGGTTTTTTGTAGGCTCCCCAAATAAAAACGCGAATCATGTGCAAAGCGATCAAGATGGCCATAATGTTGGCGCCCCAGTAATGAATTCCGTGCATCAACCATCCATAGGGGACCTGAATGCGCAAAAAACTTAAACTGGCATAAGCGTGATCAGTGGTCGGAACATAATAAAAAAGCTGCCAGATTCCCGTAACGACCTGCAAGGCAAAAACGAACAGTGTTGCACTGCCCAGGGTATAAAAGAAACTTGCTCTCCCGGGGATTTTTTCATCCAGTGCTGACCTGATAAGCCCGCCAAGAGGGAGTCGTTCGTTAAACCATTTATTCATGTTTCGTCCCATAATGATGTTAATCAATGACCACTTTTTTAGGAATTCCTACCTGGAATTTTTCATACTTTACATATAAATCTTCATCTTTGATTTCAATAGGCAAGGTATCCAATCCCCTGGGGGACGGACCGGAAACCAATTTTCCTTCGATGGTGTACACACTGTTATGACAGGGACAAACAAACAGTTTCCGTTGATCGTCCCAATTATACCTGCATCCCAGGTGGGGACAGACGGGCGAAAAAACGTTTATGTTCTCCGGCGTTTTCTTAACCACCCACACCTGCTCAGGTTTATTGGTTTTGATAAAAGCATCCTGATCAGTCATCGAAAAATTCATTTTTACCGGTTGTTCCACCGGTGAAAATGCGTTTTGAATGTTACTCACAGGACCCAGTTTACTGAATACCTCTGATGCCACAGCTTTTGATTTTGAAACGATTGAAGTGATCAAAGGGTAACCCAACATGACCGCTAAAACTGAACCGATAGCAGCTGTTACGGACTTAAAAAACATCCGTCGCGACACTGAGCCACTTGCTTTGTTTTTTTCACCCATTTAATTCTGGTTTTTGTGGAATGAACAAAATAATTCTCCGGATAAAAACAGCAGGAAAGTTAGAAGCACTTCACCTTTGTGTGCCTTTTATATGGTCGCTGAAGACATGCTCATTAAAACAAGCGTTTCGTTACAACCGAAATGCAACCCCGTTGAAAAAGCTCCGCAAATCGGTCATTTTCTTCAAAATAATCGCCCCTTAGAACAAATACCAAAGTTGAAGATACACCACATTATTGTCGGATGAACTTCTGCCAGAACCATCATAATTGGATTTTGCCCCGTTAAACCTGGAATACGCAACATACTGTAGCGAAAGTTTCGTGTTTTACCATGGCAAATAGCCAATCTGACCGATTATCCCATTGCTGTCGGGAGAATGTACAGCACTGCCCTGCATTTCTGCCGGACCATATAGTCTGGCGTCGGAAGTACCTGATAAATTAAAATAGCCGAGTGTAAAGTTGATCCCCGTAGTGAAGAAAACGCTTCCGTCCACCTTAAATGAATTGAGTGTATTGGAAGGATTTTGACTGTCTCCTGCATTATACGATGCCGTAAGGGTTTGTTTTTCACTTAACAAAAGATGAATGTAACGTAAATTGTCCTTTCGAAAACATATATTCATATTGGGTATCAAATCCGAGATCCGTGTAATTGTCGGTATCTCCGGAAATTCCGGTCGGGTATTGTTTGGCAGCGACACCAAAAGTTCCGAGTTCCCAGTAGATTTTATCCCATTGATGCTGAAAAGCCACTCTCCAGTATGGGGAAACTCCTTTTATCATGCCTTCCATTGTTGCATCAGGAGGTGACAGATCAGCCGTCAACTGGGAATTGACATACCCTGTGGCCTCAAAATAAACCATATTATTCAGGAGGCCGTAACCTCCCAATCCGGCTACGCTACCGCCCATGGCTTCGATAAAGGTCCCTGCGGCCGGGCCCGGGAGCGATTCCTGATCCGGAGTACGGAAACCCCCATGCCGGCAAGGTATTCCATAAATCCTGCACCGTGGGGACGTTGTTCAACGTGAACCCATAAGTAAAGGGTATTTTCCCCGATAATGAATTCGCATACCGGATATCGGTATTATCCAGGCCAAAAGCACCCGTATGATCCATGGTTAGCTGGATAAAAGTCCCAAAATGGGGTCCAATCTGTCCGCCGTAAAAAAGGCTGAGTTGTTGTGGAAATTCGATGTTGTTATTTTTTGTGCCGGGCTCAGCTTTCGATAAATGGGTAAAACCCGTTTGAAACATAAGCGCCAGAGGAGCATTGCTCCAACAGATTGAGTACTGTTCGCTTTTGATCATCTTCTTTATCGATGGTCTGATTAATGGTTTTAGCAGTCGTTAATGCATAACCATTGAGTTTAAACTGTCTGCCAAATGACGTCAGTTCAGGAAAAACGGAATGGCATGCCGAACAAGACATTCCCGTCTGACGTGCATAGCTTGGAATTCCCATAACAGTCCCTGAACATGAAATCAAAAAGATAAATAAAGCCATGCCCGGAAACAGGCTAAATTTTGGTGCTTGAATGAGGGTCATTCTGTTTTTGCATTAAAGTAGTTGTTTATTCATTTGTCATGTGTTTTTGGATTGAATGATATTTTTGCTTTTTCTAGCTTCCACAACAAAAATGAAGCGCTAATGGTGCCAATTGCAACAAATTCAATATCGAAGTTGTTTTAAGTTGGCTGTAAAACATATCGGGTAACTACAATGATGGCTGGGAGTTAGAAAATACAGATTTTAAAATATACAATAATTCGTGACCGGAAGAAGTATGCCAGGTATTCGGGATACTTGAAGATTGGTTATCACAAGATAACTCAGATAATCAGCATGAAATCGATCTGCTAACGCTGTTGATCGAAAAGCGGGATTTTGAGATAACGTAACCGACTGCAGCCGGGACAACACCACACGGGCTGTTTTCGTACAACCTTTAAAAAGTAACCTTCACATTTATTGCCCAGCTCCGGGTGGTGGGAAGAGAGAAGACCTCGAGGCCGGAGTAACCTGCCGACGTATTCGGAGCCGATTCGGTCGAAATGCCCATGCCCTGCATATGCTCTTCGAGATAAAACAGGTTCCTGCCGATCAGGCTGAGCTTCGCTTAATGTTTTCCCGCAGATCGCGCGGATTAGCGCGGAAACAATCTAAAACTTCAGTGTATAACTGAGAACCGCTTCCCGCAACGAAACGTTACGGGCATCGAGGACAGGTCGGGCAGGCCGTGTAATCATGATCAGTCAAAACCCCTCAACTAAAACTTCCCCGAAACCCTGATCCCAAAGCTGCGCTGCGGCCGGATATCCCCGGGCCGGCCCATGTATTCCGTGTTGGTCAGATTTTTTACGACCACAGAAAGACTGAAATGGTCCGTAAGATCATAGCCGATGTCCGCGTCCATGAGGAAATACGTCTTGTTGTCGTTGGTCCAGTATTCGTAGAAGCCGGGGAGGAAATTTTCCCTTGTGGCCGGATCCAGGAAAACCTTATCGATGTTCAAAATGGGCGAACGGAGGTACATCCCTGATCCGAAAACCAGCTTCCGGTAGCGGTTCTCAATATTGAGCTTCGCGGAATGCTTCCTCCGGTATTTGAGAAAGACATCCTTATTCCTGTGTGTGACAGGATCATATTCCACGGGGTACATGTAGATGTATCCGCCGCTCAGGGTCGTGGTCAGTTCTCCGGCGGTCCTTTTCATCATAACCTCCAGCTCGTAACCGTAAACCCGGGATTGCTCCACGTTATCCGATTTAAACCCGAGACCGAAAATGCCGGTCGCCGGATCAGGGTAAATTCCGAACAGGTATTCGATCATATCGGTATTCCTCTGGTAGAAAAATGCCAGGTCGGCCTGCCCGGTGATGCTTCCTGCCTGTATACCCTGCTTGATGCCCACCTCGGAGTTCCATCCCTTCTCCGGCCGGATCTCTGGATTCGGATAGATCCGGATCGATCCAAGGTTGGTGGCCGCAAATTTTTCCGCTATGGACGGATACCGGTATCCCTGCCCGAATGAAGCCCGGATAAAGGTATACCCTCCCGGATGATAGTTCAGTCCCGCCCTGAAAACAGGCACAAGGCGGTCGGGCTCTCCATCGAGGTAGTTCTGTTCCAGTCTAACGCCGCCGCTCATCTTCAGTTCCTTCATTATGTCCGCGTCCGCCTGGGCATAACCGGCGACATTGAGCCCGTTATGATCCCCGTAGAATTCGGAATAAATAGTCCTGTAGTCGCCAACCAATCCGGTATTCAGGCTAAGGAACGGGAGCAGCCTGTACCTCATCCGGTATTCCGTGTAGGTAGAGAGCGCGTGGCTGTTGTTATTCCCTCCTTCGGGATAGACATTCGCGGTATACTGGATCCGTGATTTGAGGTCATGGTTAAGGCGGTCACTTTGCTTAAATGCAATGTACGGATCCACGGCCAGGAAGGTGCCGGCATTCAGCTGGGCTGTTGCGGTATCCTGTTCCAGCGCGCCGGTATAGGCGTCCTTCCACAGGATGAAATCGCGGGACCGGCTAAGGCCGCTGTTCAGGTTAACACCATATGTGAGACCTCCGACCTTGCTGCTCTGGTGCCGTATCCCCGCGTTGAGCCGGCCCAGCTTCTCATCATTCAGTGAACGGTAGCCATTATCGTAAGTGACCGCTGATCCGATACTCAGGCCTGTATTCCCTTTTTTCACCCTGTGTGAGAAGGAGGCCGAGGTAAATCCCCTGGGGGTATCCCACCATATCCATGCCTTATCCCTGGGTCGGCCGTAGACCCCGCCCTCGGCGTAGAGGCGGGTGACCGGTATGCTGTCCGGCCTCGCAGTCCGGAAGTTGATCACCCCGTTGAGCGCCGATGAGCCGTAGAGCACCGAGGAGGCCCCCTTGATGATCTCCACCTGGGCGATGTTCTCCAGCGGGAGGTAGTTCCATTTGATGTTCCCGGCATCGGCGGAAAGCATGGGCAGTCCGTCGATCAGCGCCAGCACCCTGCTGCCTGCGCCATAGCTGAAACCGCTGCCGCCGCGAATGGAAGCCTGCCCGTCGAGCACTTCGACACCCGGGGATTTGTTGGCCAGCTCCTCTGCATCGGTAATATGGTCCTGCGCGATCATCTCCGGGCGGATCACGCTCAACGATACCGTAAGGTCGGATACCTTTTGTTCCGTCTTGTTCGCGCTTACCACGATCTGGTCCATTTGCGTGACCTCCTGATCCATGGCGGCTTCCACGAAGAGTGTATCTCCCCCTTTCAGGTGCAGTGAAACAGTATAGGTGCGGTACCCAACGATATTTAAAAATAACGTTGTAATCGCCGGCCAGGGTACGGAAGCTGAATTCCCCATCGCTGGCCCGTGATCACACCCTGGTTGGGCCCATAGACCACTGTGGCGGCTACGAGCGGCTCATGGCGTTGCCCGGTCGTATACCCTGCCGCGGACAATGCCGGTACTGTCGGCACCATGCGCAACGGTCAGGTTGGAAAGGATAATGACACAGAAACAAAGAAGGCGCATTACTTCGGTTTGAAGGTCATACGGATCCCTATGGGTTGAGTGGGGTTGGCTAAATTCGGGTAACTGGTCGTGATCTTGAAGGAGTTTGCAGTGAGTTCAGCGATCTGGGCTGTGATCGGTAAAGGAAGCGAGTCGGAGGCAATGGTGATCTCCGTCTCATTGTAGGCGAATTTCCATGTACCCTCATACTGACCCAATTGGCCGGTCCCGTCCGTATTGAATTTGGTTTCTCCGGCAAATTTCCCAAGCAGTTCGCCCTCACCGCCGACTTCCACACCGTTGGCCAGCAGGCTGTCGGAGACCCATACCGGACCTGTGAGGAGTCTGAACCGCTCCGACCGGGAATCTGAATTATCCTTGCTACAGGCATAGGCAATGCCAAGGCCCAGGATGGCAAGCAGGAAAAGAATGCGTTTCATACCGTCGATGTTTAGATTAAGAATATTATCCGAACATTTGGTACCCGTATTTGTTTCCGGGCAGACGAAATTTATGCCAATCTTTGAAGAATTCCAAAACCCGGATCATTCGCCCGTTCTCCTACCCATCGGCAGACGTCCTGACAGAACACCTCAGATCATATGGGCGGCCTACCGAACGGGGATCTTTTATCTTTTCGGGAAGCGGGATTGGGTTTATGTGATACCTTCCCCCCCCGGTCATCGCCGTAATCTGATTTTTTAACCATTCCTCTGCCTTCCTGTATACTGAAATCATTAAATTTGAAGCATGCGTCGGAAAGCCTTTTGAATCTTCCTTTGATTAGCCATACATTGTACTCAACCTCAATCCTCAAACTATTGCAATGAAAAAAATCAGCATCCATAGGCCATTGCTACCAACCGCAATCCTCCTCCTTGCCTTGCCGCTGTTCTGCCTGGGGCAGAAAAATGCGGAGATCAGATTCGTTCATGATTTCGAAACCGTCCATCCGCTCGATACCCTCACCATGGCCTGCAATACACGGGGCCTTTTGTCGGTCAGGGATGGCGGGGGAAGGGTATACGTGAAATGCAAAGCTGCACCCGAAGTGACTTTCCTCGTTGGCGGCTCGCTGGGAACGCAGACTGTCACGCTCACGGATGCAAAAAACAACACCCCCCCCCCAAAAAAAATATCAACACAGCAAGCAGGAAAAGAATGCGTTTCATACCGTCGATGTTTAGATTAAGAATATTATCCGAACATTTGGTACCCGTATTTGTTTGCGGGCAGACGAAATTTATGCCAATCTTTGAAGAATTCCAAAACCCGGATCATTCGCCCGTTCTCCTACCCATCGGCAGACGTCCGGACAGAACACCTCAGATGGTGCGGGCGGCCAACCGAACGACGGAGGACTGTCTGTGCGTTGCAAATACCAGCATTGACAACACAGTTAATCGTTTCAGAGGCATTATGTTATCCTCAATTTGGCGCTATCTATTTAGTGCTTGCAAGAAAACGCCAATAGCTGCGTTATGCTCGACTTCAAAACAGTCATTTACGAATAGTAAACTCCTGTTTTTCAGTCATCGCAAGCCTTGCTCTTGACGTTTTCTTATCAAGCACGGCTAAAAAACATGAGTTTTCTTTCTGACACTATTAATGATCAGCCATGATCCATCACCCATCACCTATCACCTCATCACCCATCACCCATCACTTCCTCACCTCCTCACCTCCTCACCCCCCCCAGCGCCCCGTTTAATGAGCAGTGACAAGGGCCATCAGCGTTTCAACATTCCCCCGAAAGAATTCATTAAAAAATATTTTGTTTATTTAAACGTTTAAGCATATATTTGGATTTAGAAAGAAAATAACATCAGGCTTCATCTTTAGAGATAAAATTAAACCATGCAGAAAAGGGTCTCACTGAAAGATATTGCGCAAAAAGTTGGCGTCTCCATTGCAACCGTATCTTATGTCTTAAACGGGCAGGAGAAAGAAAAACGGGTAGGGTCGGAGGTTATAAAGAAGATCAGGCAGGTGGCGGAAGAACTCAACTATCAACCGAATCAGATCGCGCGAAGCCTAAGGATGCAATCAACCAAAACCATTGGGCTGATCGTAGCGGATATCGCCAATCCATTTTTCGGTCATCTGGCGAGAATCATTGAAAATGAGGCGGCAAATCATGGCTTTACGATGATCATCGGAAGTTCTGACGAGGATGAGTCAAAGTCTGAATCCCTGATCAACACCCTGTTAAACAGGCAGGTTGACGGTTTCATTATCATTCCCTCGAAAGGGTCGGCCAAACAGATACAAACCCTTATCAGAAAAAAAGTTCCCATCGTCCTTGTGGATCGTTATTTTCCCGAGATCAATACAAGTTATATCATACTGGACAATTACCAGGCGATGTTCGATGCAACTTCCCACCTGATCTGTGGAGGCTACCGTAATATTATCATGATTGCCTATGAGTCATCGCTCATTCACATGAAAGAGCGCATCAGGGGATACACGGAAGCGATGGCTTCAAACAATTTAACGGCGAACATCTGTGTTAAAGAGACCCGGTTCGATCATGGTCAAAAGGATATGGAATTGGTGTTTAATGATCTGAAGATCACCAAGGAGAAAAGAGTCGCGCTGCTGTTTGCGACGAACACTCTCTCCATCTCGGGATTGTTCAGTTTGCAGAAAAGAGGTCTTAAAATTCCTGAAGACGTCGCCTTCATTGGCTTTGACGGGGGTGAATGTTTCGATATTTACATGCCCCCGCTTAGTTTTGTGCAACAACCTTTGGAAGAAATGGGCAAAGAATCATTCAATGTATTGTTGAATCTGATCAATGGATCGAATAAAGTTACCAGGATCATTCTAAGTCCGTTACTCGTTTCAAGAGAGTCCAGCGGAGTGCTGACGCAGTAAATTGCTTAAACAGTTGTATTTCATTTATATTCATTGAGGTATCGGGTTGTATTGTCGGGGCGATTGCAAGGTACAGAAATCTGTACTCTTCGAAAGTGTTATCGTAGCGGCAATGAAGGTTTTCCGGGGATATATTTCCCACATCTGACTGGAAAAACCGGACAATAAACACGAGCCTGTGGGGTGTCTTACGAAACTTCGTAGTTGAGAATACCGTGCGGGTAAATGCATTATGCATTAACGTTTATTTAATCCATACGATACCAGAATATGCGCATCACCATTCAGAGAATTCCGGGGTATAATCTAAAGTCATGGCTCCTTATACTGGGGATCTCATTCTTCAGCCTGACAGCAGTTTCCCAGGACGGGAAAACGGAAATTTTATGGGATCACTATGGTGTTCCCCATATCTATGGTAAGGATTTCCGGGAGATGTACTATGCTTTCGGCTGGGCCCAGATGCATAATCATGCGAACCTGATTCTTAAACTTTATGGCCAGGCAAGAGGGCGGGCAGCAGAATACTGGGGTGAAGAATACCTGAGGTCTGATATGAAAATGCTGCTGTTCAAAATTCCGGAACAGGCAGTACGGGTTTACGAAAATCAGCAACCCGAATACAAGGATTACCTTGATGCTTTTGTAAATGGAATAAATGACTATACAACTGCGCATCCCGAAGCCATTGGCGAGGATTCCAGGCAGGTCCTGCCGGTTACAGTTTTTGATGTCATTGCCCATACGATACGGGTTACCAGTCTCGAATTCCTTGCTGGCGGCGATATTTACATGGCGGATAAGCAGGCGGAGGCCGGTTCGAACGCCATCGCCATTGCTCCTTCAAAATCCGCCTCTGGCCATTCCATGTTGATCATCAATCCGCACCTCCCATGGGATGACTATTTTACCTGGTTTGAAGCGCATCTGAACGCCCCGGGTTTCAATATATACGGCGTTGCCCTCGCAGGTATGCCTTCGATCACGATGGGATTTAATGAAAACCTGGGATGGGCTCATACCGTCAATCCAATCGATGCTTCCGACAGGTATGAATTGTCTCTTAAAGATGACGGTTACCGTTTGGATGGCGGCACGATGCCGTTCGAAAAAAAGCCGGTGCTGATCCGGGTTCGTCAGCAGGACGGAACACTTGTGGATCACCCGGTGGTCTTTTACTATTCGGTGCAGGGTCCCGTCGTGGGCGAAAACAGTACCAAAGCCTACGCGGTGAGGATAGCCGGATTCGAAAATACAAGAATCTTCGAACAGTATCATAAAATGGCGGCAGCCCGGAATTTTGCCGATTTCGGGTCGGCCGTTAAAATGATGCAGTCTTCCATGTTCAATATAATCTACGCCGATAAACAGGGAAACATTTTCTACCTCTTCAATGGCAATATCCCTGTACGCAAAAGCGACGATTACAATTTCTGGAGAGGAACGATCGACGGTTCCAGGTCCGCCCTGGTATGGAAACGCACCCACCCGTTCAGGGACCTGCCCAAGGTGTTGAATCCCCCGTCAGGTTTTATCCAGAACTGCAATGATCCCCCATGGACATGCACCTCTCCTCCTGTACTTGATCCGAAAAATTTCCCTCCCTATATGGCTCCGCAGGGAATGCCTCTGCGCCCGCAACATGCCATGAATATGATCAAGGATAATCCGTCGGTTACCTACGATCAGCTGATGGACTATAAACTCAACACGGGGATGGAAGCGGCCGACCGGTTTCTGGACGACCTGCTGGCAGCTGCCGGTCACTATCCCGACAGTCTGGCGATGCAGGCGGCCGCGTGCCTTAGGAACTGGGACAGGAAAACGGAGAAGGACAGCCGGGGTGCAGTACTGTTTGCCTGCTGGTGGGATAAGGTGCGGAGTGATTTATTCGAGATCCCATGGAATGCGAAACACCCCTCCACAACTCCCGACGGTATAAAGGATCAGAAAAGGGCAGTGGAGCTTTTAAACCTTGCGGCTGCAGAGGTTATTAAAAAGTACGGCTCCCTGGATGTCGCCTGGGGCGATGTCTACCGCTTACGGATCAATGGCCTCGATTTCCCGGCGAATGGCGGCCCGGGCGATTATGGCATTTTCAGAACCCTCTATTTTAAAGACGAAACAGACAATACAAAATCGGCCATCGCCGGCGAAACTTTTGTGGCCGTTACAGAATTCGCTGACCGCGTATCCGCAAAAGTCCTTCTCAGCTATGGTAATGCAAGCCAGCCGGGAAATAAACATGTCGGTGACCAACTCGAAATGCTGTCGACGAAAAAAATGCGACAGGCTCTTTTCTACAAATCCGATGTGCTGAACCATATCGAGGAGACCGAAATCCTGTCATCCAAAAAACCATCTCCTTTAACAGGCAAATAACTTCAATCCTACAATATGATGGCCCTTACAAAATTTTGTTTAATCGTTTCACCTAAAACCCGCACGTGGCCATCGTCTATGGTGGAATACATAAACATCTTCAAACCCAACAGCTGATAAAAAAATAAATGCTATGGAAAACAAGCTGCCTTTTACGCTCTTCCAATTCCTGAAACGTTTTAGATTACTGATCATCATGTTCATCCTGGCAGGATTGGAAGCCAATATTCCTCTTGATGCGCATGCCTTCCAGAAACAGAAAATTACCGGAACGGTTACTGCAGCCGAATATGAATCGGGTTTGCCGGGGGTAAATATTCACATAAAGGGAACCATCACCGGAACCATCACCGGCATGGACGGATCTTTTTCCCTGGGAATTGACAACCCCGACGCGATCCTGGTCTTCAGCTACGTCGGTTACATGGATCAGGAAATTCCTGTGGCCGGCCAGAACGTGATCAACGTCAGAATGGTGGAAGATCCCCGGACCATCGATGAGGTGGTGGTGATCGGCTATGGGACGCAAAAAAAGGTAAATCTTTCCGGTTCCGTGGATGTCATATCCTCAAAAGCGATTGAAAGCCGCCCGGTAACCAACCTGACCCAGGCATTGCAGGGACTGGCGCCCAACCTGAATATCACGGTCGGCGACGACGGAGGTGAAGTGGGAGGTGTTATGAATATGAACATCCGCGGACTCGGTTCAATTAACGGCGGTCGGCCATACGTCCTCGTTGATGGGATCGAACAGGATATTTATAAACTGAACCCGGAGGACATTGAGAGCATTTCGGTTTTGAAAGATGCGGCAGCCTCAGCCATTTATGGCGCAAGGGCGGCTTTCGGCGTCATCCTGGTGACAACAAAAAAAGGCAATACAAACGGGATGACCGTAACCTATTCCAACAATTACTCTCTTGCCGCTCCGACGATCGTTCCCCATTCGATGAACTCCCTGGACCTGGCGGAATATTTCAATGAGGCGTCCGTCAATGACGGCAACCAGCCCCTGTTCCTGCAGGTCATCATCGACTATATGAAGAAATACCAATCGGGTGAAATAGACTACTGGACCATCCCGGCACCATTCAACAAACAATACTGGCTCAGTTATAATGGAAGCTGGGCGAATACCGACTGGTACAAGGAATCCTATAAAAAATGGGTGCCGAACAGTACGCATAACCTGAGCATCAGCGGCGGAAATGAACGAACCCAGTACTACATCTCCGGTTCGACATTTAACCAGGAGGGTTTGCTCGTCTTCGGGCAGGACAGTCATTACAGGAATACCATAAACGTCAAGGTCAATACCAAGGTAAATGACTGGGTGCGGTTCAATTTCATGAGCAAGTTCAGCAGGACGAACATCAGCCGTCCCAGTTACAATAAAGGAGAATTCTATTATAACCTGTCGAGGCAGTGGCCTACGAATGCCCCCTATTATCCCGATGGCAACCTGTCGGGTGAAGCGGTTCAGATCTGGCTGGAACGGGGCGGAAGGTATAATGAAAATCAGAATGAACTGACCATTGTCCCGGGATTTGAAATCGAACCTGTCAAAGGCTGGACCATCTATACCAATTACAGGTGGAAAATGAATCCTTCCGGATACACGAACCACGAGGCCAAAGTCTTCGGCACCGATGCGTATGGATTGCCCGCAGTGCTCAGGCCGGTAAACAGTTTCGAAGCTTTTTCTTACGAGAGCACCTATAACTCTCCCAATGTGTATTCAACATTTGAAAAAAAATTCGGGAACCACGCTTTCTCGGTCATGGCCGGTTTCGAGCAGGAATTACTTAAGTACAATATGAGCGATGCCAAGCGGTATGATTTGATCAGTGACGAGGTGCCATCGTTGCAGACAGCGACCGGAAGGGAGGAAAACACCGGTCAGATCGGTCATTCATCGACGCGCAGCTTCTTCGGACGATTGAACTACAGCCTGAAAGAAACCTATCTCCTGGAATTTTCTGCAAGATATGATGGTTCTTCGAAATTCCCTACCGATTACCGGTGGGGTCTCTTCCCGTCCGCTTCAGCAGCCTGGATCTTATCGAAGGAGTCATTCTGGGAACCTGTTTCAGGGGTCTTCAACCTGTTTAAAGTCAGGGGTTCCTATGGCTCCCTGGGAAACCAGGATGTGGAAAATTATCTCTACGTAGAGCGTCTTCCCATCTATACAAACCTCAGCTACATCATGGGCGACGAACTTCCAAACTATGTCGGAATGGCCGGCCTGATCAGTCCGGGGATTACCTGGGAAAAGGTCAAAACTTCCAATATCGGAATCGATGCCGGATTTTTGAAAAACAGGCTGAACTTTTCGTTTGACTATTTCATCCGCAACACCTTCGATATGCTCGGTCCGGCCGAGTCATACCCGACTGTTCTGGGAACCGCAGTACCCAAATCAAACAATGCCGCACTCAGAACAAAAGGGTTTGAATTTGTCGCTGAATGGAGGGATAATATCAGGCAGTTCGCCTATTCAGCCAAATTTATGCTGTCGGATGCCCGGTCGACCATCACCAGTTATTACAACCCGCAGAAATTGCTGAGCAGTGCCTTCTATGAAGGCGCCGAACTTGGCGAGATATGGGGCTACACCACCACCGGGCTGTTTGAATCGGATGCCCAGGCTCAGGATCCCTCGCACGACCAGTCTTACCTTTCACAGGAGCTCTGGAGGGCCGGCGATGTCAACTATGCGGATCTGAATCATGACGGTAAAATCGATAAGGGCAAAAACACGGTCAATGACCACGGCGACCTGTCCATCATCGGGAACTCAACCCCACGCTATGCCATGAGTCTGATCCTTGGCTCATCGTGGAAAGGACTGGATTTTAACATGATCTGGCAGGGCATCGGGAAACGTGATCTCGCCCTCGACGGTTCACTCTTTTGGGGAACGGTAGGTAATAAATGGTGGAACATCGGACTTCAGGAACATGCCGACTACTGGACGGAGGAGAACACCGATGCTTACTGGCCACGTCCATACTTCGAAAAAGCTTCGAAGAACCACCAGGTACAAACGCGCTATCTTCAGAATGGCGCCTATCTCCGTCTGAAATCCGTACAGCTTGGGTATACCATCCCTGTGGCTTTAACAGAGAAGGTCCATATCAAAAATTTCAGGGTATATGTCTCCGGTGAAAACCTCCTGACCTTTACGAAACTCATTACCATCTTCGATCCGGAAGCGACCGGTGGAAATTACGGCAGCGGTACCCTGTACCCCTTGCAGAAAGTTCTTTCCGCCGGCGTGAGTGTAAAATTTTAAAGTTAAAATCCTGACCAACATGAAAAAATATTCAGTTTTACCCTTTATCTGCGGACTATTATTGAGTGTATCCTGTTCAAAGGATTTTCTGGAAAGATACCCTCTGGACGAGTTATCCCCGCAGGATTATTTTCTTAATGCCAACGACCTGAAACTGTATGCAAACAGGTTTTATGCCCTTCTTCCTTCCCATGGAGGTTACGGCGGCGGAACGTTCTGGTCCGACCAGAACAGCGACAACCTCGTCCCGGCCATTCCTGATAAGCGCCTTTCAGGCATACGTACCATTCCCTCAACGGGTGAGGGTTGGGACTGGAGCGACATCCGCCAGGCGAACTATTTCCTGGACCATTGTTACGAGAACATTCAGGATACCCTGAATTGCAGGATATATGTTGCCGAGGTAAAATTCTTCAAGGCTTTTCTTTACTTCGACAAATTGAAGACGTTTGGCGGCGTGCCCTGGTTCAACACGACCCTCAGCACCAACTCGCCCCAATTATTCAATCCCCGGGACAGCAGGCAGCAGGTTGCCGACTCCATCGTGGCATGCCTTGATTTCGCCATCGACAACCTGAACCCGATGAGTAAATCCGAACCTTTCCGGGTCAATAAGGAAACGGCCCTGCTATTGAAGGCAAGAGTCTGTCTCTACGAGGGTACCTGGGAAAAATATCACCAGGGAACGCCTTTCGGCGTCGAGGGAGAAAACGGAACACGTTTTATCCAGATGGCTGCCGATGCCTCCTCCCGTCTGATGCAGATGGGTACGTGTCATCTGTATAAAGGACCTGCCGGCCAGGAATACTGGTCACTTTTCAACCAACTCGACTACACCGGAAATCCGGAAGTCCTGATGTGGAGAAAATATGATGTCGGTCTCGGCATCACGCACTACCTTGGACAATACCTGCCCTTTGCCGCAGGCGACATCGGCATTTCAAAAAGTTTCATGGATGAATTCCTGTGCACCGATGGTAAGCCGGTATCGGTGAGCCCTCTGTTCTTGGGGTATGATTCCATTTCCCTGGAAGCCCAAAACCGCGATCCACGGTTGGCACAATCCGTCTTTCTGCCGGGAGACGATCAAACCATCAATCCACCGCCGGGTGCAGAAATGCAGAAATATTCCAAACCTTCCCTCGACGGGGTTGGCCAGTTTCGTGCAACGACCGGGTATTGCCTTTATAAGGGAGTCAACCCGGATTATACCCAGCAGACCGGGGCGGGCGGGAACATGGCATCCATCATTTTCAGGTACACCGAAGCGCTGCTGATCTATGCCGAGGCAAAAGCAGATCTCGGAACGATCACTCAGACGGACCTGGATCTTACCGTCAATGCCATACGCGACCGTGTGGGAATGATCCACCTGGCTATGGCCGGTATCACGACGGATCCCGAGTGGGACTTCCCGGAGCTAAGCCCCCTCATGAATGAAATACGACGTGAACGCCGGATCGAACTGTCGTTTGAATCCAACCGGTGGGACGATCTTGCCCGTTGGGGAGCGGCTCGCCTGATCGTAAACCAACGACCCAAAGGCATCAAATATGTCGGCTCGAACCTGGAAGGTACTTACTATAATTTTGACAACAAGCCCAGTATCGTCATCGGCGAAAATATCTTCGTAGACGCCGGCGGATTTATCGATCCGTACCAGGTCATACTGCCCGATGGATTCGGTTTTGATCCGGGGCGTGATTACCTTTCACCCATACCTAGCGATGAACTCACGCTGAACCAGAACCTTGTCCAGAATCCGGGGTGGTAGACGCCCGATAAAATACGAAGACCAGCTAAACTACACTCAATGAAACCCGGAAAAATATCTGCAGTACCCGGCTGGATCGCCATTCTGTGTTTACTACTTTGCGGCAGCTGTGGCAGGACAGTAAGTCTCGATTCCCTGATCCTCGATATGACTTCCAGGGAGAACCTCACGTATTTTCCTGAGCCATTGTTCAAACATAGACAGTTCAGCAGTCATAACCCCCTGTCGGTTTCCACAGGCGAAAAAGGGTGGTTCGCAAATGAAGACATGTCCCACTTTATCAGGGTGGAACAGAATGACGGGCGCCGTGAATTCGTTATGTTTGACGCTGACGGCCCGGGAGCCATCGTAAGGTGGTGGATGACATTTTATATCGCCGGTGACGGCATCATCCGGGTGTACCTTGACAATGACACGGACCCCGTGTTGAGCGGGAAGCCATATGAGTTGCTGAGCGGGAATATGCTCGCCGGGCCTCCCCTGGCCATTTCGGTACATAAAGGGGTGATAATTAAGGAAAAAGGTCGGGACCTTGACCATAACCTCTATCTCCCTATTCCGTTTGCCAGGCACTGCAAGATAACCTATGAATGTGATACCCTCAACCTGAACGAAGAAGGGAATTACTTTCCCGATGTTTTTTATAATATCGGATACAGGGAGTATGAAGGCGAACCAGGACTCAGAAGTTTTTCTTTACCGGCCTTACAGAGATCAAAATCACGCATAGAAGAAGCAAACCGGATTTTATGCGCAGACCCGGAAGAGCCGGAGGAACCAAAATCATTCAGCGACGTGATCCTGCCCGGCGACTCTGTGTCAGTCCGCTTTGACACCTCTGGCCGGGCAGTGAGTTATTTAAGTCTCAGTATTTCAGCCTTCGACAGCTGCCAGGCTTTGCGTTCGACCGTTCTGTCAGCCACCTTCGACGGCGTGGAGACCATCCGCATTCCCGCCGGGGATTTCTTCGGAACAGGATATATGATGCACCCACACAAGACCCGTATGAATCAAACCCATGCTGACGGGCTGATGGAGTCGGAATGGCTCATGCCCTTCCGGGAAAAATGCCGGCTGACATTCATCAATTTCGGTACGGAACCCGTTACGGTCACCGGCAGGGCAGGACTTACAAGCTATAATTGGAAATCAAACAGCATGTATTTCGGTGCAGCATGGCATCCGTATTTTCATGTCAATACGCGACGTGACGGGGAACCTTACCTCAACATGAACTTTATTGATATCGAAGGAAAAGGAGTGTACGTCGGCGACCAGGTATGCCTGTTCAATACCTCATACCAGTGGTGGGGTGAGGGTGATGAGAAGATAACGGTTGATGGCGAATCTTTTCCGTCAAGTTTCGGAACAGGCTCGGAAGACTACTACGGATATGCCTTCGGCCGGCCGGAACCTTTTTCCCATCCGTTTATCTCGCAGCCCGTTGGGGACGGTAACGAGGGGAATACCAATGACGGGGGACTGACCGTTGACATGCGCCACCGTTCGCTCGACGCCATTCCGTTTACCCGCTCCATCAGCGCAAATATCGAACTCTGGCACTGGGCCGACACGCGTATTGACATCAGCCTCACCTCATACTTTTACGTTCAGTTGCCCTATAAAATGAATATCCGGTGGGACGCGGAGGAGGTGCGGCGACCTGTGGCCAGGTCATCCCGGGACTTTGAAAAATAAGGCATGGAAATGAAACCCCTAATGATGAACATCACAAGAATCCTCAGGGCCCTGGGTCTGATACTGTGCTTTCCGGCATTGCATTCCTGCCAAAAACGCCCGGCATATTATACCGCCGCGGATTTTGATAACGTCCCGAAAATCGATGTCCATTTCCACTACCTGACCATGAATAAAAGATACATGGAATTCGCGATCTCCCAGAATTTCAGGCTCCTCTCCCCCAACTGGGACTGGGAAAATACGATCGACCGGCAATTTGCCGTCTCGTGCTCCATCCACAATGCCTTTCCCGGCGACTTTGCCTTCTTCGGCACTTTTTCGTCAGACAGTTTCAATTACCCGGGATTTGCAGAAAGGACGATCGACCGCATCAGGCAGTGCATGCAGGCGGGTGCATCCGGCATAAAGATCTGGAAGAACATTGGGATGACCCTCAGGGACACGCACGGGAATTATGTCATGATCGACGATCCAGCGTTCGATCCTGTCTTTGATTATCTTGAGAAGAACCACATTCCCGTTATGGGACATCTCGGAGAGCCGAAGGACTGCTGGCTTCCCAAAGAAGAAATGACCGACCCTTCAGATGTGGTATATTATACGAACCACCCGGAGTACTACATGTTCCTGCATACTGAGGTGCCCGGCTATGATGATCAGATCAGGGCGAGGGATAACGTGCTCAGAAAGCATCCGGGTCTTGACTTTACCGGTGCCCACCTGGCAAGCCTGGAATGGAGCGTGGATGAATTGTCACGTCGCCTCGACAGTTTCCCTAATCTGAAGGTCGACCTCGCTGCAAGGATGTTCCATCTCCAATACCAGTCGGGAAAAGATCGTGAAAAAGTCCGGGATTTTATGATCCGTTACCAGGACAGGATCCTGTACGGAACGGATGACGAAGTTTATGATTTCCCCGGTGAAGAATATGTGAAGACCACTGAAAATCTTCGCAGAGGATGGATGGCTCAATGGATATTCCTGGCCACAGATTCCGTAACCAACATGAAGGGCCTTCAGCTGCCAAAAGAAGTGATCAATAAAATCTACTATAAGAATGCCGAACGTTTTTTCGTGCAGAATACCGGTAAATACCCTGAAAACTGAAATGCATAATTTGAAGAAATTTAACTCCCTGCAAACTAAAACTTTGCTCCTGGCTGTCTGGCTCATGGCAGGCGGCTGTGCCAGGCACACCGGAACCGTGACAACAGGAAGCCTGCTGGATGAGATGACCAGCCTGGACAGGCTGACCCTTCTTGAAGGCCATGCATACCGGACGGTACAGTTTTCATCCTACGACCGGAGAAGCAAAAGCCCGGGCTCACCCGGCTGGTTTGCCAATGAAGACGGGTTCGGAAATGAACCGGTGGCCGGATTTGAAAAAGTGCTCTCTCCTCCCGATGCCCAGGGTATCGGGGTATATCTCATCTGCGAGGTGGAAGGCCCCGGAGCCATACTCCGGTTATGGACCGCAGGAATAAACGGCAGGATCCGGCTTTTCCTGGATCATGCAGCCACGCCGGTTTATGAAGGTGATGCAGAGAATTTTTTTTACAATACCTGCGCCGCGCTTGCACAGACAAATGCCGACACCTGCCATACAGGCTTTCTCCGGATGTTTGACGCCTCCTACTTCCCCATACCTTTTACCTCCGGATGCAGGATGGAATGGACCGGGGATCTCAGCAAGCCCCACTTCTACCACGTCGGCATCCGGCTTTATCACCCCGGCACTCCGGTCATTTCATTCCAGCCCGGCGATATCGCCCGGTTCGCCCCAAAATTGCAGGAGATCAAAGCCATTTTCGAAAATCCGGATAAATTACCCCGGCCTGTGGTTGGCCAGGCACTGAATTCAGAGATAACCATTGCTCCGGGAGCCCAAAAAACCCTGTTCAGCCTGAAGGGGATGATGCAAGTCGATTTTCTGTCAGTCAGGATCAGCGCCACTGACCCGGAACAGGCGCTGAGAAAGAACATATTCACCGTCCGTTTCGACAGTTCCTCTGTTCCCCAGGTACAGGCTCCCCTGGGAGATTTCTTCGGCTCTGCACCCGGCCTGAATCCCTTCCGTTCTCTCCCCTTTTCGGTGGAAAGCGACAGCACCCTCGTCTGCAGGTTCAGGATGCCGTTCAAAACAAACGCAACATTTGAAATAGAGAATTTTTCGGCCGGAGACATCACGGTCCGGGCAGACATCCAAACCCATAAAATTAAATGGGCAAAGGGGAAGACCATGTATTTTATGGCCCGGTGGCTCATGGACAACGGTCTGACTGCTTCAAACGTCAACGACCCCGCAAATACCGTGTCGGATATCCCTTACCTTTCGGCACGCGGCCAGGGGCGCCTCGTTGGCACGGCGGCCTTCCTCAACAATCCCAGCAACGTACCTTCCTCATGGGGTAACTGGTGGGGAGAGGGCGATGAGAAAATTTCAGTCGACAGCGAGACCTTCCCGTCATTCTTCGGCACCGGATCGGAAGACTATTTTAATTATTCCTGGTCGTCAGACCGCATCTTCTCATACCCCTATTGCGGTCAGCCACGGAACGATGGTCCCGGGAACCGCGGATATGTCTCCGATTTCAGATGGCATATCACCGATGATATTCCCTTCAGCAATAAAATTGATTTCACCATGGAACTCAGTCACCATGGAAGAGTAAACGATTTTTCCTACGCAAGGATCGTGTATTTCTATGCCCTGCCGGGAACCGAGTCGCAGGATACCGGAAGATCACCGCTGAAAACCTGTTAACCACAGGTTACAAAAACTGGATGCCGGTAGCTTATCTCGGATCCGCCGGTTTCAGGTTCATCCAGGCCGAGGAATTAGCGTCTGAAAATTCATCGGCAATGATAGAAAAAAGCAAATTGTGTGCAGGCGGACAAGTGTTGATGTGGAAGCCTGGCGCTAAAGGGGAAAAGCTCAGGTTGCAACTTCATGCAGACAAAGCCCGTGAGAAGGTGAAAATCGGATTTACGATGGCACACAGCCCAAAAGGTGGTGATCTGTCTGTTTTTGTCAATGGCAAAAAAATAAAATTTGACGGAAAGGATGGCATCAGCCTTTATGAACCGGTGCAAGAACTTCTCAGGAATCATTTCTCGGAATCCTTACCTCTTAGAGCCGGGATGAATGAATTACTCCTTGAATCGGAAAGTACCGGGAAGGAAATCCTGGATGGCATCGACTTCATCTGGATCAGTGAACCCTGATGTGCGAAACTCAGGAATAGAATATCTGAAACCAACCGTAGCATATGGCAACGATCATGAACTATTTGTCTGACCTGGATGTGTTCCGGGTACGAAACAATACCCTCCTGTCAGGCGAAAGGGTGGTGTCCCTGGATGCATTGCGGGGTTTCGACATGTTCTGGATCATGGGAGGAGACCTGGCCTTCAAGGCGTTCGACAATGTCTTCCACAGTAAATTATCAGGCTTCATAAAGGTACAGATGGACCATGTGGAATGGTTGGGGTTCCACTTTTATGACATCATCATGCCGCTTTTTCTCTTTATGGTGGGGGTATCGATGGTCTATTCCTTCCGGAAGAGGCTGGCGATGGGAGCACACGACAGGCAGTTATGGAATCACACCATCAAACGGGTGCTCATCCTCTGGGTTCTCGGAATGGCAGTGCAGGGCAATCTTCTGAGTTATGATATCAACCATATTCATTTTTATACAAACACCTTGCAGGCCATTGCTGCAGGTTATCTCATCGCCACGGTCTTCATCCTTTATCTCCCGGTGATACACCAGGTGGCAGCCACCATTGGTCTGCTGGCCGTATACTGGGCCATCACCGCATTCATACCCGTGGATGGAACAACCTTACATGCCTATGACCCGGAAGGCAATGTGGCAATGCATATCGAGAAGCTGGTCATGGGACGCTTCATCGGATGGGGCACTTACACCTGGGTCCTTTCAACATTGAATTTTGGAGCGTCGGTCATGCTGGGTGTCTTTTCCGGCTACATGATGCAATCCTCTGCGGGGAAATACAGGAAACTGCGGAATTACATGATTTTCGGGATATGCCTTATCTCGCTTGGACTGTTGACAGGGATCTGGCATCCCATTATAAAGAAGATATGGACCAGCTCGTTTGTCCTGTTCGCCGGAGGCATCTGTGTACTGATGCTTGCCCTCTTCTATCTCCTGATCGATGTCTGGGGCTTAAGAAAAGGGACCCGCTGGCTGATCATCCTGGGATCCAACGCGATATTCGGCTACGTGGCCTGGCATCTCTTTGAGAAAAATTTCACGGGTATGGCAGACACTTTTTTGAACGGGCTCAAACCCTTTATCGGAGGGTGGACCGAGCCATTGCGGTATGCCGGTGGCTTCCTGATCCTGTACCTTATCATGTGGTACATGTATAAGCATAAAACCTTCATAAAAATTTGAATATTCCAATTTAAATCCAAAATCCCGTGAAATCAAACCGGCGCAATTTCTTCAAAATAACCGGCGCGGCAGGCGCTGCCCTGTTTTCAGGAGGGCTCTACTCCTGCGTTTCGGTTGAAAAAACAGGACAGTCCTCATCCATGGCCCAAATTGAAAAAGCGGCAGGGATGTCCCACTCCCGGCGTTTTAACATGAGCGGTTATGCAGCACCGAAGATCGATACCGTGCGGATCGGGATCGTCGGGCTTGGAATGAGAGGCCCGGGTGCCGTAGAGCGAATGACAAATATTGAGAATGTCGAGATCAGGGCGCTCTGTGATTCGAGACCGGAGAGGGTGGAGGAGGCTCAGAAAATCCTTACCGATTCGGGGTTGCCACGCGCAGCAGGCTATTCGGGAAGCGATGAGGCCTGGAAAGAACTGGCTGCCAGGGACGATCTCGACCTGGTGTATATCTGCACGCCCTGGTACATGCACACCCCGATGGCTGTATTTGCCATGGAGCATGGTAAACATGCCGCCACCGAAGTGCCGGCTGCCATCACCCTTGAAGAATGCTGGCAACTGGTCGAAACATCGGAAAAAACAAAGAAACATTGCATGATGCTGGAGAATTGCTGCTACGATTTCTTTGAATTATTGACGTTGAACATGGCCCGTCAGGGATTTTTCGGCGAACTGTCTCATGTGGAGGGAGCCTATCTTCACGACCTGCTCGACCTGAATTTCAGCAAACACGGTTACACCGATATGTGGCGGCTGAAGCAGAACCAGCACAGGAATGGCAACCTCTACCCGACCCATGGCCTGGGTCCGGTCTGCCAGGCGTTGAATATCAACCGCGGCGACCGGATGGATTACCTCACCTCGATGTCGACCATCGACGTCAGCATGGCTGAAAAGGCACGGGAACTTTCGCAGGAGGATCATTTTTTTGATGAATTTGCAACGAACGGCTACCGTGGGAATATGAATACGACCATGATACGAACGGAAAAAGGCAAGACGATCATGATTCAGCATGATGTCAGCTCTCCCCGGCCCTACTCGCGCATTCACCTGCTCAGCGGCTACCAAAGGGATCGCGATGAAATGGCCCGAACCCGAGAAAATTGCACAAAGTCATGAATGGTTTGATGAGAAGAAAATGGATGAGATACGGGAACAGTACACCCCGGAAATTGTAAAACGCGTCGGGGAAATGGCAAAAAAAATCGGCGGCCATGGCGGGATGGATTTTATCATGGACTGGAGACTCATCGACTGCCTGCGTAACGGGCTTCCTCTTGATCAGGATGTTTACGATGCGGCACTTTGGAGCAGCATAGCGCCGCTGACCGAATGGTCGGTCGCCAATCGCTCGAAGCCGATTCAAATCCCGGATTTTACGTGTGGATCCTATGTTTCCAATCAGCCTCTCGACAACACGCTTTCCGTGGGAGGGAATACCGGAATGAGAAAGAAAACAAATCAATCCAAAAACCAGCTGTCCATTTAACCGCCAGGCAACAGGAAAAAGTTGTAATTTACAGAAACTAAAAAACGATCATCATGAAAAAAATCCTGATCCCAGGTCTTATGGGCCTCATGACCTTACTCGTTATTTCGTGCGGCAAAACCCCCTCACAAAGAGCGCAAACTCTGTATGGGGAAATCGCATGGGAAACAAACCCCAATACGCTTTCGGCAGCTGAAAAGGAAAATGGATGGCAACTGCTCTTCGACGGAAAAACGACCGAAGGGTGGCACGGCTACAATATGGAAATATTCCCCGATTGCTGGGCTATCGAAAATAGTGCGTTAACAATGAACAGCCTGGGCGGAAGCGAAGACCAGGATATCATCACCAACAGGAAGTACCGTGATTTTGCCCTCAGCCTTGAATATATGCTAACCGCGGGAGCCAACAGCGGGGTCATCTTCCAGGTTGAAGAAGACCCGAAATATAAGTATCCATACGAAACGGGTCCCGAGTTCCAGGTGATCGACCATGAAAACTGGCCTGATCCGCTCGAAGACTGGCAGATCAACGGCGCAAACTATGCAATGTACCCACCCATGACCAGGCCTTACAAGCCGGTGGGAGCGTGGAACGACCTCCTCCTGGTGGTGAAAGGTAATGACGTCATCCAGATGCTGAACGGTGAAGTAGTGGTTACCTATGAGAAACATTCGGACGAATGGAACAAACTGAGGAACAGCGGTAAATGGGTCGATTTCCCGGATTGGGGCAAATATGACGACGGTTATATTTCGCTCCAGAACCACGGAACCAAAGTTTGGTACCGTTCCATAAAGCTAAAGGAAATTTAACCATCCTAACCCATTGAAATCATGAAAACAACGGAATAATTCACGGCGCAAATTTATCAAAAAGGCCGGTCTCCTCTCAGCCGGTATCACCATCCTTCCTTCAAACATCATCAGCAAACCCGGACGGAAGGCCCCCAGTGACAAAATGAATATTGCCGGGATCGGTATCGGGGGTAAAGGCCATGTCAACCTCAGAGGGATGTCTTCCGAGAACATCATCGGGTTGTGTGATGTGGATTGGAAATATGCAGCGAATTGTTTCGATGAATTTCCCGGGGCAAAAAGATACCGTGACTGGCGCAGGATGTTTGATGAACTCGGCAGCTCGATCGATGGGATCATGGTCGCCACCGCTGATCACAGCCATGCGGGCATTGCAGCCACGGCCATTTCCATGGGGAAACATGTATATTGCCAGAAACCCCTGACCCACTCCGTCTATGAATCCAGGTTGCTCACCCGCCTGACAGCCACCCACCAGGTGGCGACACAGATGGGGAACCAGGGTAACTCGGGCGACGGCGTCCGCCAGCTCTGTGAATGGATCTGGAACAATGAAATCGGTGAAATCAGGGAGGTTCATGCCTGGACCGACCGTCCAATCTGGCCCCAGGGTATCGAACGGCCGAAAACAAACACGAAGGTGCCGGAAAGCCTGAGTTGGGACCTTTTTATCGGACCCGCACCCATACGGCCCTACAACGAAATTTATACGCCATGGAACTGGCGCGGGTGGTGGGATTTTGGAACGGGGGCTTTCGGTGATATGGCCTGTCACGTGCTCGACCCGGTTTACCGGGCCCTGAAACTGAATTATCCCGACAAGGTACGGGGAAGCTCGACAAGCATAAATACGGAATCGGCTCCCCAGGCAGAAACCGTTGAATTCTCGTTTCCCGCACGCGACAACATGCCCCGTCTCAGCATGCCCCCGGTGAAAGTTCACTGGTACGACGGCGGTTTGTTGCCCAACCTCACCGACCTGCTGCCCGAAGGCGAAAACTTAATGGCTGACGGTCTCGGCGGCTGCCTCTTCATCGGTTCGAAAGACACACTCATGTGCGGTTGCGGAGGTTATAACAGCCGCCTGCTTTCCGGTCGCATCCCCGAAGTAAAGCCCTACCTGAGACGCATCCCCGGCGGTGACGTGTTTTATGCCGACGGCCCCCACGAACAGGAATGGATCCGTGCCTGCAAAGAATCTCCGGAAAACAGGATGGAAGCATCCTCGAATTTTGCCTATTCAGGCCCTTTCAACGAAATGGTAATGCTCGGGGTGCTCGCTGTCCGTTTGCAGGGATTGAATAAAGCGCTGAAATGGGACGGGGAGAACATGAAGTTTACCAACATTTCTGAAACAGAAGAGCTGAAGATCATGCTCTCGGATGAATTTAAAGTCACCGACGGTCATCCCACCTTCGATAAAAAATACAAGACGGTCAGTGCCCTTGCCTGCGCACAGGAATATATAAAACATTCATACCGTGAAGGATGGATCCTGCCGCCCATGCCCTAGACCACACCTTCAAATGAAACAGATCATTCAGAAAAACGAGCACTCACTTCCAACATGAAAAAACCGTTAATCGCTGCACTGGTATGTTTGGGCGTTTCCTGCGCCGTGATGTTGCTGTCCTCCTTTATCCCCGCACCCCGGCCAGAGGGTGAGCATACCTTCAACGGCTGGTATTCCGGCAGATTTCTCGACAAGATTGCGTTCCCCATCGGCGGATTGGGTGCAGGCATGTTTTGCATCGAAGGCACCGGGGCGATCTCACATGTCTCACTGCGGCATAAGCCCGATCTCTTCAATGAACCCTTCGCATTCGCAGCCTTATCGGTAAAAGGACTGGAGAACGGAGCAAAAGTCCTGGAAGCACAGGTCCCGGAATGGAAATTTTTCGGGGCAGAAGGAACAGGCATTGGCGGCATCGGCAGGAGCTATGGCCTACCCCGGTTTGAAAACGGCCGTTTCCGGTCACGGTTCCCTTTTGCAGAGATTGACCTCCACGACGATGACATGCCGGTGGATGTATCCATCACTGGCTGGAGCCCTTTTATTCCGGGAGACGAGGATAATTCAGGACTGCCAGCCGGTGCGATCGAATATACCTTCAAAAACACTTCAGCAGGTAAGATAAATGCCGTTTTCTCCTGGAGTTCGCGGAACTTTATCTCGGAAACCAATGGGAAGATCCTCCCGATAAAAAACGGGTATACGCTCACGGAAATCAACGGCAGTGGTGGGAAAGGAGGAAAGACCGGACTATCTGTATTTGTGGATGACGAGAGCGCCAGCGTGGATTATTGCTGGTTCAGGGGTGACCCTTTGGGGGCCGATGCACATGCTATGCTATGGAAAAACATTAAAAGCGGGGTGATTAGGCAAAATCCACCTGTTGAAAGAGGGGCCACCGGTGCCACGATCTATGTGCCCGTAAATCTCGGCCCGGGAGAGGAAAAAACCATCCGCCTGAATTTCTGCTGGTATTTTCCGGAGAGCCGCCTGGCCATCGGGGAAATTCAGGGCACCCCCCCATCCCCGACCTCGTATAGACCCTGGTATTCCAGGAGATTCCGTGATCTTGGGGAAGTCGTGCAATACTGGTCATCTGCCCGTGACGTGCTGAAAAATAAATCCATTTCATTCCGGGACGCCTTCTATTCCTCCACACTGCCACCGGAAGTCATGGAAGCCGTTGCCGCAAACCTGTCGATCCTCAAGTCCCCGACGATTCTCCGGCAATACGACGGAAAACTCTGGGGGTGGGAAGGATGCGGCGATCGTGAGGGAAGCTGCCATGGCAGCTGCACCCATGTCTGGAACTATGCCCAGTCCATTGCACATCTGTTTCCGCGCCTCGAGAGAAGCCTGCGTGAAACAGAATTCATGGTCAACCAGGATGAGAATGGGCACCAGGCTTTCCGGACCAACCTTCCTGTTTCGGCACCTGCCCATACCTTCTATGCCGCAGCGGACGGGCAGCTGGGAGGTATTATGAAAGTGTACAGGGAGTGGCGAATCAGCGGAGACACCCGGTGGATGACAGCGCTTCTGCCGCCGGCCCGAAAGAGCCTCGATTATTGCATCAGGACATGGGATCCCCGGAGAAGGGGTGTTCTCGAAGAACCCCATCACAATACCTATGACGTCGAATTCTGGGGACCCGACGGAATGTGCACCGGAATGTACCTTGGCGCCCTCACGGCCATGATCGAAATGTGCAGGGCCACGGGGCAGACGTATGATCAATATGAGACGCTTCTGTCTAAAGGCAGATCCCTGATGGAAAACGAACTGTTCAACGGTGAATACTTTTTCCAGGATATTGAATGGACAGGCCTGAAGGCCGCAAATCCCCTGGACGGCGTAAGAAAAAGCGGCGCTCCAGAAGAGATCGAACGGATGTCGAAGGAAGGGCCAAAGTACCAATACGGCAAAGGCTGCCTTTCCGACGGGATGGTCGGGATGTGGATGGCAACCGTATGCGGGCTTAAGGAAATCATTGATCAGCCAAAGATATTGAGTCACCTGGTTTCCGTCTATAAATACAATTTCAAATCCAACCTTGCGGATCAGGCCAATGCCGCCCGGCCGACCTATGCAGGCGGAAATGAGGGCGGCCTCCTCTTGTGCACCTGGCCGGGAGGTGATGCGCCTTCGCTTCCATTCATCTATAGCAATGAGGTGTGGACCGGAGTTGAATACGAAGTTGCGAGTCATCTGATGTTCAATGGGGAAATCGACAAGGGACTTGAAATGGTCAGGGCATGCAGGTCACGTTATGACGGACGGGTACGGAATCCTTTCGGCGAATATGAGTACGGACAATGGTATGCACGCGCCATGTCAAGCTATGCCCTGCTTGAGGCACTTAGTGGTGTCAGGTATGATGCAGTGGAACGTGCACTTTACATCGATGATAAGACCGGGGACTTTACATGTTTCCTGTCAACAGGAACCGGCTTTGGGAGTGCAGGTCTCCGGATGGGAAAGCCGTTCATCCACATCGCTTCGGGAGAGATCCCTGTCGAAAAGGTTATCATTTCGGGTGTTGAAAAGCCCTGGAGCACGGATTGATCATAAAAGGTGACGTCATATCTTCAGCCCCCGGTATCCTTCCGTGTTCGTTGCTGCACATGGGCAGCCAGATATCCGCCCGCACCGGTCAGGAAAAACACGACGGGATAAAGCACCCATCTTTCTGCACCGCCTACACCGAGCAGCGGGATAAATGACTGGTAACTGACGAGCATCACCAGGGAAACGGCACCCAGAGAGGCAAAGACATAGTATAGCGGAGACCTGATCATTTTAAAGGAAGTCAGTGCTGCCACTCCGCCGAAAACGAAGATCACCATCGCAAATAACCCGTGCCAGGGGACGACATCACCCGGGAATATTCCCACGCCAATGAAACCGGTGCCATACAGAAACAACGGAAGGGTGGCCAGTAACTTTTTAACGGCCCTGTGCAGAAACACTGCACCCAGGACGATCATCACCCCCGAAACAACCATGCTCAGGTTAAAAATGGTGGTACTCGGCTGCGGATGGAGGATACCCGGGGTTAAGGATGCAGCCAGCTCGCTGATGTAGTGATCCCGGCTGTTGAAATCCAGCCGGTAGAATATTTCTCCCGAGATGATCCCCATAAAAATGACAAAGCCGGCAAGAAAGAGCATTAATCCCGGCAACGTGAGCGATGCCCCGAAGGGAACTCCCAAAGCATCATTACTTTTTTTTATTTGCATGGTTATGTCTCTTGTTATAATTAGTGTTAGAAAGAAAACTCATGTTTTTTAGCCGTGCTTGATAAGAAAACGTCAAGGGCAAGGCTTGCGATGACTGAAAAACAGGAGTTTACTATTCGTAAATGACTGTTTTGAAGTCGAGCATAACGCAGCTATTGGCGTTTTCTTGCAAGCACTAATTATCGTTTTCCGGAAAAGTGGAATACCGGCAGGTTTATCCGGGAAGCGGTTCCGGGTCCGAAACAGACTTCCTGACTCGCACGTAACGGATCCGTTGATCCGGCAACCGGCTCGCCGTTATTCAGGTTGCGGTTAAATCGCGGGAACCAGCTGGAGGTAATGATCACCCTTAACCTGTGTCCGGGATTTACCTGGTAACCGGTGGCCCAGACAGAGATATCGGCTTTCTGAGGCATTTGTGTATCAAATTTGACATGGGCGCCTCCTTCCTGGATGTTGATGATCTTTCCATCGGGAAAGACATCTTCCAGTCCGACGATGAAATCAGTGGTTGAAACATCACTGGACACCCATAACTCAGCTGAAATGGGGCCGAGTAGGATGAGCGGTTCCTGCTGTTCGTCCAGTTCGAAAACGAGCTGATCTTTCCTGCCGACATTATCGTTCTGTCGGGCGGGTCCGACGCCTGAGCCCAGAATGGTACCTCCATGGCTTGGATATGGTTCTTCGGGAATGTACTCGTAGTGAAGGATGCCCTTTTCCGGGAAAGGATCGGTGCCGAGGTATCCTCCCGGTCCGATGTAATATGGGGAAATTTCCGTATCACGTGGAGGCCAGACATCAGATCCCACGTATTCGTTCCTCTCCATAATGAACAGGTTATATTTTGTGTCTTCGAATGGGGACTTCAGTTTGTTCTTCCGGCCTTTGAGCTCTCTCCTGACATAATGGAACACTGCTTTTGGATTACCGGTTTTCTTCAAACCCCCGTACTCATTCTTCTCAGCCTGTTCCCCATGACACCAGGGGCCGATGATCAGCCTGTTCGCAGGGTTACCATGCTTGTGAAAGCGCCTCAAAATCCTCCAGCTGAGCTTTCAGAAAAATGTCATACCATCCTGCCATTGAAATCAATTGTGCAGAAGTTTTTCCACGAAAATCCATTTTTTGCCAGTAATCATCGTACGTTTCATGGCTTATCCAATCGGTGATAAAGGGAATATCCTCAACAGTAGAATCATCGGCAGCAGACAAAGGCAGGATCATCGCAGCGGCGCCCAGTTTTTCCGGAGGTATGGTTTTCGAAACCGAAGCAGCATTCTGCAATCCCCATATGAAAGCCGACTGCAGGGAAAAAAGCCCGTCAGGATAGGTGAAGTCATAAAGGTTTGCACCGGTAAGCAACAGGGTAAGATAATTGAGTGAATCCGAAATGGCCCACTGGGTATATCCTACGTAGCTTGCTCCCCAGCCCGCGACGGTTCCGTCAGACCAGGGTTGCTCCCTGATCCATCTGAGTGTTTTTAATCCGTCTGAACGTTCATGAATGAACGGGTAAAAATCTCCACCGGAACTATATCTTCCCCTCACATCCTGGATAACGACCGCAATGCCGAACAGATTGAATGCCTTCCCCATCCATTGTTCGCCGCGTTTATTGTAAGGCGTGCGAACGAGGACTACCGGGTAAGTGCCGTGTTTCCCGGGAAGATAAACATCTGTCCCGAGAAGAATGCTATCGTCCATCGGGATGTTCACGATGGTATAGGGCAGTTTCTGTCCCTCTTTCTTATCGGCTTTTTGCGCCTGTAACGGGAGGTAGCAGCATGTCAACACCATGATCATCGCATAACTCCTGATCAACGTTGAAATTTTTGATCGCATGGGGTAAATTTTAAGATTCAATCTGAGGCTCATCTATCGGATGCAGAAAAAAGATTCCGGATGTTCATTCCCATCCGGCCATTGCCCGGATGATAAATGAAAAAAAGCCGCGGTGAATAAAAAGAGTTCATGCGGCTTTTTTTCAATACTTCTGAGTGTTGATTAGCGGTTGTGAATTTTATGATTTCGGCACAAAAGTCAGGTGGTACATGATGTTAGGATAGCTTCCCGAACCTGCGGGATCAGCCCAGTAAGCGCAAATAAATAAAGCAACTGACATACTTTCAGGGGTGATCGTCTTGATGATAAACTTCCGGGTTGTCGGGAAGTCCAGGATACCAAAATAGGCACCTTCCGAGAGGGAAACCCATTGGCGTCCGGTAAATGTAACGTTTCCATGGACTGCCGGGACATCAGCGGCGCCATAGGCTGCTGCATCCACGACGAGATCATCCTCATGAAGCGTCCATGTGGCATTTTCAGGAACAGTGTATGTGGTTGTGCACAATCCCAGCATGTTGTCCGTTATGCTGTTGATGTGTACTTCACCACCATACAGACCGAATAATGAAGCGGCAAGAACCGTATCATTCTTTGGATTGATCACATATCTTCCGTCAGCATAAAATGTAAATTCATTATCATATTCGTCCGAGGCAAGGTCGAGTCCATCCAGCGCATTGGGTTCGGCACCGAGCAATACCATCATACTCGGTTCAACACCGCTGCCACCGTCAACACCCTCTGTATATCCCCGGCTTAAAACCCATGTTTTTCCGTTTTCTGCCGTCGGACCGCCGGTAAGCATTTCAAGGAATGAAGGAAGGATCTCGACATCTTTGGTCGTGGTGATCTCGCCTCCATCACCTTTGACGGTAAGTGTTACCGTGTAAGTCCCGGAGACTTCATACGTGTGAACCGGCAGGGCTTCAGTACTGGTTGTCTCATCACCGAAATCCCAAAGATAACTGGTTGTATTCTTTACAACGGAAGTAAAGGTCACCTCTGTACCAGCTACAACAAACGAGAAATCAGCGGTTGGAGCCGGGGTGTCCTTTTTACAGGATGTAAATCCGGCCATAAGCATTAATAAAAGCAGGCCATTAAAAGCGAAGATCTTTTTCATATTCTTTAGATTTAGTTGAATAGTTTGTTCACTGAATGGTTATCGGGTTCAGCTATTTCAGATAAATTTATGCTTAAACGTTTAAATAAACAAATATTTACGGCATTTTTTTAGCCTTCTCGTTTTTTCATAACAATAGAAGGCTGTCGGAATTAAATTTATATAGTGTCAGAAAGAAAACTCATGTTTTTTAGCCGTGCTTGATAAGAAAACATCAAGAGCAAGGCTTGCGATGACTGAAAAACAGGAGTTTACTATTCGTAAATGACTGTTTTGAAGTCGAGCATAACCCAGCTATTGGCGTTTTCTTGCAAGCACTATAGATTGAAAACACGACCTGCAGCGGAGAATATCCAAAGTGTAAAATCTCCGGTTGTTCCTGCAAAAAGTCCGGTTTTCTAATAAAGAGACATCATCTTTATTTAATCGTTTAAATCAACCGGGAATCTTTTATCTTTTCCGGAAGCCCGCGTGGGTTTATGTGATAGCATTATCCTTCCCCCCTGGTCATCGCCGTATTCTGATTTTTTAACCATTCCTCTGCCTTCCTGTATACTGAAATCATTAAATTTGAAGCATACGTCGGAAAGCCATTTGAATCTTCCTTTGATTAGCCATACATTGTACTCAACCTCAATCCTCAAACTATTGCAATGAAAAAAATCAGCATCCATAGGCCATTGCTACAAACCGCAATCCTCCTCCTTGTCTTGCCGCTGTTCTGCCTGGGACAGAAAAATGCGGAGATCAGATTCGTTCATGATTTCGAAACCGCCCATCCGCTCGATACCCTCACCATGGCCTGCAATACACGGGGCCTGTTGTCGGTCAGGGATGGCGGGGGAAGGGTATACGTGAAATGCAAAGCTGCACCCGAAGTGACTTTCCTCGTTGGCGGCTCGCTGGGAACGCAGACTGTCACGCTCACGGATGCAAAAAACAACATCCTGGCCACCCGATCCTTCAATGTGGACGCCAGGACCAACATCGACGACGGGGCAAAGATCTCCGACCTTTTCAACCTGCTTTATCACGGCATGCTGGTGTATTCACCCACCGGGTTTGAAAAAGTGGACTGGCACGGTAAGACCTACCGGTATTTCGTGAACTGGGTCCTCGATAACAACAACACCACAAAGGGGATGAAGTATTTCAGCCCCTACAGCGGTGACCTTGTTGATCTGCTCCGGCAGAACCAGGAACCGGATGGCAGGATCTGGAGCTTCGTGAACCACGGCCCCGAATCAGATTATTATGAAACGGCCTATACCCCCATCAACTGCTTCAGGAAGGATGACAGCATCTGGTTCGTCCGCCAGCCCAATGAAAACCACGTGGAATACAACTACGTCAACATGATGTACCAGCACTGGAAAGCCAGCGGGGATAGCGAATGGATGAAAACCAACCTCGACTGTGCCGCCCGCGCGCTCGACTACGCCATGGTGGACAGCATCCGTTGGTCGAAAAGGTTCCAGCTTCTGAAACGGCCCTACTGCATCGACTCATGGGATTTCCAGGTCAACGACGAATACACGCCTTTTTCCTACCTCAGCCCGACGATGGTCGTCGTACCGGGCAAAACCAAATACGGTGTTTTTTTTGGGGATAATACCGGCTATTATGCGGCGTGCAACCACCTGGCAGAGATGCTCGATTATGCAGGGATGCCGGCCAAAGCCAAAATCTACCGCGAGCGCGGAAAAGAGATCCTCGACCGGCTGATCAGGTTGTCATGGAACGGAAAATTCTTTACCCATTTTATCGATGAGGATTCCACGGTGGTCAGGCACCTCGGCGTGGATGAAAAATCACAGATCGCCCAGGGAAATATGTACTCCGTCAACCGCGGACTGCCCCACGAAATGGATGTCGACATCATCAAAACCTACCTCGACCTGAAAGATCACCTTCCTCCGGGATCACCCGGTGAATGGTATGCCATCTACCCTCCTTTCGGGAAAGGATTCGGGCAGCACGACGAGAAATGGCAGTACATGAATGGCGGGGTAGCCGGTCATGGGGCGGGAGAACTGGCGCGCGGCGCCTATGAAAACGGCTATGAGGACTATGCTTCGGATATCCTGTACAGGATGCTCGACCTGGGTCAGAAATACGGCAACAGGATCTGGTTCTCCTATACCGGCTCCATTCCTCCTCCTCCGCCCCCGCCCGGTTATAAAACGGTTGATATCCGCCCGGCCGCCAACATGGACCTGTGGGATAAGGGTGGAAAGCAGAGTTATACATGGATGAACGACACCCGCCCGGGCAACGACATGCGGGGCCTGCCCACCGGGATGCAAAGTTTCGAGGGCATCCAATTCGATGTCATCGATCCGGATCAAAACGGGCGTAAAGCTGCCGTGGCCGTATCGGTGAAACCCGGCTTCCCGCAAAAGGCCGAAATAACAGTGAATGATTCGGCAAAGACGGTCTATCTCCTGCATTCTTCCTCCGACAATATCCCGGCAAACGTAGCCGGGGCCATCACCTTTGTTTATGCCGACGGCACCGGCGCCTCCATGTACCTGATGAAAGGAAAAGATGTTACCAACTGGTGGTTCTCAGAGATGAAAACCGACCGCTCTGGCATCGCCTGGGCCGGACCAAACCCGGTGAGCACACGCGTTGGCGTCTGTTGGGATGCCGTAGACAACCCGAACCCTGACAAAAAGATCGAAAAGCTGGTCTTCCATGCGCCCCTCGAAGGCGGCATCTACGTCCTGCTGGGTGTAACGCTCGCCGACAGGGTCCATTATGTGAGGCCAAAAGCGGAATCATACGGCGGTCCCGACAACTGGGCCGCTGCCACCTGCATGGCCGCACTCGTCGAAGGTCTGGCCGGCGTGCACAACACCGGGCTCGCTTATGATAAGGTTACGCTTTGCCCCAGGTGGAACTCGGCATCGGTCGACTCGGTCGGTGTGACCACAAGATTTGCCGCTTCGCAAGGATACGTGGCATACCGGTACCAGGCCCTCCCCGGTTCACAAGAAATCAGGCTGGAGCTGACGGGGAGTGGTAAAGAAATGAATGTTCACCTGCTCCTTCCCGAAGGGATTTCTTCGGTGCTATCCGTGACGTCGGGGAATGAAAAAATACCGTTCACCACATCCACCACCGGGAAATCGTTATATGCTGATTTCAATGCTGTTATGCCGGGTGTAAATCTATACAGCATCAGGTACCAATAACATGACAGGATCTTGCCGCACAACGAAAGTAGCCCGTTGATCCTGAACCTAAAAATACAAGAGATGAAATATAAAATCCTGTTCACGCTCTTATTCTGCGTTTCCGCAGCAATGTCCGGTCAGAATACCTTGTACAACATCGACATCACCCGATATCCCTTCAGCTGCCGCGGATCATACTGGGCATTCCTCAGGTTCGACGGGTTCGGCAAGCCGCCCAAAGCACTTCACCTTCATGATGTATGGCGTAACGGCGAGATGGAACTGTTCAGGATCGAACTGACAGATCAGGGCCGGGCCGTTGAACCGGAATTAAGTATGACCCCGGCATTGCTGGAGCTGACATCGGACAAGGGATATGCAGCGATATGTTTCCAGTCTGCGGATATCGTCAGGGTGAAGGCGGAAAAATGTGGGATGAAACTGAGTTACCCAAAGGAGGCAGAGGTCGTTCCCATCAACACAAACCAGTTCAGGGTGTTCATCGGCAATGACCGTATGGTGTTCAGCCTTCTCAGGGGACGTTTCACCCTGACCCGCGAAGTCATTGGCAATGCCAATAAGATCCTGATGCCGGGAGCCTCCATTAAGAATCTCAGCATCACGGTGGAGCCCGATGACAAGGGTGAAATGGAATTTGCGCTCGAACGCTATGTAAGCGAGTATGTACCAAAAACCTATGAAACCCGGTTTGATGATGTGGTGACAAAGCGTACATCCGGGTTCAGGGAATTCTATCGTCCCATCGCCGCGAAAGAAGGCCCTTCCAGGGAAGTGCAACTGGCTGCATACCTGGACTGGTCGGCGCTTGTCGAGCCTTCCGGCAATTTCAAAAGGGAATCGATGATCATGTCGAAGACCTGGATGAACGGCCTCTGGAGCTGGGACCATTGCTTCAATGCCCTCGCCATGTCTTATTCCCACCCGGATATTGCATGGAATCAGATCATGACCATGTTTGATGTTCAGAACGAACTGGGCGCCCTGCCCGACGCCATTTTCGTCAACGACCTGCAGTGGGCACATCTGAAAATCCCCATGCATGGATGGACGTTGATGAAAATGATGGAAAACTCCCCGGATTTTTTCACAAACGAACGCCTTGAAGAGATCTACCCCAAACTGGTAAACTGGACAAATTTCTGGTTCGATTACCGCGACGACGACGGCAACGGCATCGTGCAGGTAAACCACGGGAATGATGATTTCGACTGGCTGCCTGTTTTCGATGCGGGCTTCCCCATGGAGGATCCCCAGGTGAACATGATGCTGGTCTTCCAGATGGAAGCCCTCTCGGATATTGCCGGCAAACTGGGGCGCAAGGCTGAAGCCGCCGAATGGAAACAGCACTCACAGGAACTGACCGGCAAGATCATCAAGCGGTTCTGGAATGGGGAGAAATTCCTTTATAAAGTTTCCGGGACGGAAAATTATACGGAGGATGCCATTTGCATCCTGCAATATACGCCGATGCTGCTGGGCAAACGCCTGCCGCCGGAGATCCGGAAAAAGCTGGTGGAGAGTTTTATGAACAGCGGACTGATGACAAAAAACGGCGTTCTGCAGGTGAGCCGTAACAGCCCCCAGTTCGATCCCGAAACCTACACCCGTGGCAGCATCTGGGCGCCCCTCAATTACTTCATCATCGAAGGACTCAGGGCATGCGATGCCAACGAAACCGCCGACCGGCTTACCTCCGATTTCCTGGGTGTGATGGACCGCAGCGGATTCAGTGAACGTTTCAACCCCTTCACCGGCGATCCGTGGAGCGATCCGTCGTATACGTGGACATCGAGTATTTACCTGATTTTGAAATATAATAACCGGGAAGACAAGGCGAAAGGCGATCAGGATTGACAGGATTGAAAGAAAGTCGGAATCAGGAGCCCTCTCTGCGGGGATTAAGGGATTGGCAGGACGGGTCAACGGAAGGCAAAAGTTAAGAAAAGTAATAAAAAGGTGCGCCGGCTCCCTGAAGAAGAGAATCGCAGGGAATGTTTAATGTGGGCACCTCCCTGTCTCAAAAAAAGATAATATCTATAATGAGTTACAAAACCGATTTCATCGACGTCATCCGACACCGGGAAGTGCATCCCATACCCTTCACCGTGAAATTCACCGTGGAAGCACGCCAACGGTATGCGGCATACCTGGGCCGCGATTTTGACCCGGTGGAAGATACGGGAAGTTACGTGGTCGCCTCCCATACCAACAACGGCTGGCCGGAAGTAAGGCCGGGCTATTTCAGGGATTATTTCGGAGTGGTTTGGAACAAGACCATCGACAAAACCCTGGGTGTGGTGGATGATCCGCCACTCACGAATCCGAAATTCGGCGATTACCTCTTCCCCGATGCCGATACAATCCCCGTCTATGAGTTCATCCGTCACAACAATGCCCGGTATCCCGACAGGTTTCACATGGTTTCCATCGGATTTTCACTTTTCGAAAGGGCATGGTCGCTTACCGGTATGGAGAACCTTTTCATGTACATGCTCACCGAACCCGGATTCGTGCATGAACTTCTGCAAAGGATCACGCGGTATAACATTGCTGTTATCCGGAACGCGGCCGATATCGGCGTGGATTGCGTCCACCTTGCCGATGACTGGGGTTCGCAACACGGATTACTCTTCGGAAATGATATGTGGAGGGAATTTATAAAACCCCGTTTCGATGAGACCTGCAGGGCTGCCAAAGAAAGGGGATTGCTCATCAGTCTGCACTCATGCGGTAAAGTGGATGAACTCTTTCCCGAAATGCTCAACGCAGGTGTCGATGTATTCGACCCTTTCCAACCTGAGGTCATGGATGTTTTCGCCCTCAGGGAACAATACAGGAACCGGCTCGCTTTCTGGGGAGGTCTGAGCGTACAGCGAACCCTGCCGTACGGAACGCCTGGCCAGGTAAGATCGGAAGCTTCGGAACTCCTCGAAGAATGGCGCCCGGCGGCGGGTACATCCTCTCCCCTTCACACTCCCTGACGGGCGATATCCCGGTGGAGAACATCGAGGCATTCCTGGATGTGGCGCGAAAGCAGTGAAAATGTTGATTTGTTGATCGGTTGATTTGTTGATTTGTTAATTTGTTTCCGGAAGGTGGCGTGCCTGCAGATCTCCCTTAAGGCGATGATAATGTGGCTTTTCAGCATCGGTAAAGATATTAAAAACCAGGATCATCCTGGTTTCCTGTTTTCCGGAAAAACGATTCCCGGAAAAGGCTCATTCATTCATCACCATGATCTTCCCAGTCATAACCGTGGATTTATTCTGAAAAAAGTAGAGCAACACGTGACCATGCAGATCATTTAAAGGAAGACTGAATTGCTCCTCACCGTGCAATGCCGTTCCCGAGACCAGTCTGCCGCCCAGATCAAACACGCGGAGTGATGCATTCCGGGTACTTACATTTTTAAACCGGAATTCGATGATCCCTTCACTGAAAAATGCCGTTACTGACGGTGCCGAAGTCTCAAGATCCGGCGTGATGCCGTTTGCCGGACCGGCCGGAAAGCAGGTCGTAAATCTGGCATCATGATACTTGACCGAATCATTCTCGCTGTAACATACAAGCTCATGGATCAGACCCACAGAACCTATTTGCTGAAGACCGTTCAGGACACCTCCCATACTCCCTACACCACCGACCCAAACCTCATAGCCGAGATAAATGAATTTCGTGGTATTGCCATAAATACCGAACGGCTTATAAACCACCGAATCGACATGCGCATATCCCGCTCCGCCCGTTAACACGCTGTCGCCCTGCTGAAGCCCGAAAGCATACATCACTTCTTCCTCCTTCGTGCCGGCATTGTACCTGTAAACGTTCCCGGAACCGTTCTCCCTGACGTGACCGGCAACATGCCAGGAAGTCCGCAGTGAATCATCTGACTGCCAGATTTTGGTATAGGCCTGGTCATTGATCACCGTATCACCCGAAAATTTTACATAGCTCGACTGGTAATCGTTCGGGCCATCCGAGCCGTAACCGGTAACGCTCCAGAGTTTGTTCGGACTGATGAGTGTCTGTGCGCTGCAAATACCGGCGGTGAGCAGGAGGACGAGGGAAAATGGCATCCTGACATTGGATGTTTTCATTGATGTTGATTTTACGTTTTCGTCGCCAAACCGACGACCCGGATCCATCAACTTCATAAAAAATCCGGCAGAATTTTCATAAGAGAATAAATTTACGTTAAAAAAAGAGGCTAAACCAATGACTCCGGAAGAATAATTTTCAGTTTCGCATGGTTGAAGAAATTGACAACGATCCACGTCCTCCCGTACCCACGTACCCACCTATCCAACTACCCGCCAAAGGCTTGCCGTAGGCGTTGTCTCTGGCAACAAAAGGCTTTCCCCTTGAGCCCCTAAAAATAACACCCGTCTTTACTTATTAATCGAAGGAAAGTGTTATTTTTCAATTATTTATTAGCTTTCAGTGCAGGGCGCACAAGTGTCATAAAACATGCCGATTTCACAGGTTTTTCGAGATTTTCGTCTCTCCTCATGCTTTTAATGATGTAAGTAGTGATACAGGTCCGAATACAGCATATTTTCTACCGCCAAACTTTATGAGTAAGTTTAAATACTAGATACTATCTAATAAACCATAAAATATGAGAAATTTTACATACCTCGAAAACTTTAAAAACAGAGATGACTTAAAAGTATATGGAGACAATGCTCTCTTACTATATTCATTGCAAATAAAGTATAACATTGAAGATATTCATGCAATTGCAACAGAAGCACTTATGGATGGGAATGATGACAAAAAGATTGACCTTTTATATATTGACATAGACAGAGAGGAAGCTATAATCGCTCAAGGATATTTTTCCAAAAGAGAAAAGAAAGAAGCTCCTTCAAATAAAGCGAGTGATTTAAATACAGCGGTGACTTGGCTATTTAATAGAGAAATAAAAGAGTTACCAGAACGGCTAAAAACCCCAGCTAAAGATCTACGAGAATTTATTGAAAGTGGCATGATTAGAAAAATTACCCTGTGGTATTCACATAATTGTCCAGAATCAAAAAATGTATTAAATGAATTAATCGGGGCAGAACATTCTCTTAATTCAATTCTAAAATTAAAATATAAAAAAATCAGGATTGAAGTTAGTTCGTTAGAGGTCGGATTAAATACTTTGGAAGACTGGTATATCGGGATAACAACCCCAATTCTAGTAACGGACAAAATAAGTATTGAAAACGTTGATGGTTTTTACATTAATCAGTCAGACTGGAAAGCTTTTTCAACAAACATTAACGGGAAAAAGCTTTACGAATTGTTTTCAACTTATAAAACAAATTTATTTTCGGCCAACATTCGTGATTATTTAGGTAGTCGTAAATCTGACTCAAATATTAATAACGGGATTAAACAGACTGCTGAAATAAAACCTGAAAATTTCTTTGTTTATAACAATGGAATTACAGCAATTACAAATAAAATTGATTACGATAATGAGAAAAAGGAACTAAATATTGCTGGCATTTCGATCGTAAATGGTGCTCAAACGACTGGTGCAATTGCTTCGATTAAAGATAAAGTATCGGAAAATTTGAAAATACCAATTCGAATTATCGAGTGTGAAAACCAGGAAACTATTAAGGAAATAGTAAGATTTAATAATAGTCAAAATAAATTAGAGGCTCCTGATTTTAGGAGTAATGACGTTTTCCAAAAAAGATTGAAATCCGAATTTGAAGAATTTCCAGATATTGAATACTCTTCGAGAAGGGGAAGCGCAGAAGATGTAATAAAAAGACCCAATAATATTTTACCCGCATCAACGGTAGCACAAACCTTAGCGGCGTTTCACAATGAACCAAGTATTGCTTATAATGAAAAAAGTAAAATTTGGGAATCTGATAAATTATATTCAAAATTTTTCAATGACAATACAACTGCAAAACATATTTTCTTTGCCTATTCATTACAAAAGGCAATTGAATTAAGTAAAATTGAAATCGTCGATAAGCATAAAAATGGAACTGACTTAACAAAAATTGAAAATGAATTTCTCTCATTTAGCCGATTAAGAGGAGCTATGATATTGTTTATATCAGCAACCTCAATTGTTTTAGAAGAAGTATTAGATAAGCCGATTCCAAATCTGTTTTCATTAACCTTTAAAACGAAAAAATTTGATGATGCTGTTGAATTATGGAAACCAATTATCAAAGTTTTATCTTCATTTTCGGGAACATTAAAAAATGGATTAAGTGACGGAGTTAAAAACCAGGATAAAATAAATGAAGCACTGAACGCTTTCTCTCAACTAGTAAGTGCTACAAAAATAGGAAACAGTACAATCTTTAAAAATTTTGCTGATAATGTAGACTAGATCAAGTAGGAACGGGAGTATCTCTCTCCCCAAAAAGCTTTCGGGTCTAACAGAACTCCCAATAATAATCGGGGTTAACCTCTCGATTTGTACGGCTCTTCATAATAAAGACTGCTGTCAAGTCATTAATCTACATGCTCAAACCTACAAGGATAGCTTTATGTTATTATTGCAGTTAAAGCAGCAAGCCGGGCCTCCAAATCCTGTCACCCTGAAATCCTAAGAATCCCAATTCAGACAACAACAGAAGACAAAACAAAAACACCCCGGAAAAAACAACTCCTGTCTTTGCCTGTTAATCAAAGAAAATGGCGATTTTCAATTCCTTATTGAGCTTTCAACAGGTGTATGCTGTAACTCATAAAGGGCAGATATACGCGAAACATTTCCCGTAATTTTTTGAAACTCATAGGAGACAATGAACATGAGCAAAAAAATAATTGAACCTGATCCGACAGCATTACGGACAGCTCTTTGGAGAGCTTTGCACTTTCAGGAGGACGAAAAGCCCTACATCATTGAAGATGAAATTGGGTTTAAGCTTATCAACCCGGAAAAAGACTGGCAGGAACGTCCGGATATGAAATACACCCGACGCCTTCGGGCTTCCATTGTTGCACGTGCCCGCTTTATAGAAGATTTAGCCAAAGAACAAATTGAAAAAGGAATGAAACAATATGTTTTGCTTGGCTCAGGACTTGACTCTTTTGCCCAAAGAAATACGAAAATGAGTTCGTTAATCGATATTTTTGAAATTGACCAACCGGATACGTTGACCTGGAAAGCAGAGAAACTTATTAAAAACGGATACCGGATTTCTGAAAATCTTCACTTTGTTCCGGTTGACTTTGAAACATCATCATGGTGGGATGAGCTACTGAAAAAAGGTTTTGATGTTCATCAAAAGACATTTGTTTCCTGTACAGGCGTGACACTCTATCTCACTAAAGAAGCTATTGTTGAAACGCTGAAAAAGATGACTATGCTCTCGACAGGTTCTGAAATCGCCATAGCATTTTACCTTCCACTTGAGCTAATCGACCAGGAAGACCGTCAGATGCAGGAAATTGCCATAAAAGGAGCAGAAGCTTCAGGAACTCCGTTCGTCAGTTATTTTCCTTCCGAAGAAATTGAGAAATTAGCCAAAGAAATGGGATTGAAAGAACTAAAAACGGTCTCGACTAAAGATATGACTGAAATGTACTTTAAAAACAGAACCGATCATCTTTTACCGGCAAGCGGAGAGTATTTTCTGGTTGCCAGCATTCGGTAATCGGTGGCACTGCTTCGCTAAAGCTACGCAGTACGGGGTCGGTAGTCGGTGGTCGGAAGTCGGTGATCGGTAATCGGTGATCGGTGATCCCACCTCGATTTAGTGAAATAGGATGAGGTCGGTTTTAATTTGATTTTGTCTTTTAGGATTGAGTTGAGGAGGCTTCCAACTTCCGACCTCGTACTGCGTAGCTTAAGCGAAGCGGTAATACTGACTACCGACTACCGATTACCGATTACCGATTACCGATTACCGATTACCGATCACCGACTACCGATTACCGATTACCGACCACCGACCACCGACCACCGCTCCCCCCCCTCGTCCTCCGATAAATTCCTGGCTTCAATATAAATGCGCTTGATCTCGGGGAAGTTTTTCCGGATGTTGCGTTCGAGGCGGTTGATGGTGTCGGTAATTTCGGCACTGCTCAGCTGGTGGACAAACTGCACATCCAGGGCCAGCAGCACTTCATCTGGCGCCATGTGCATGGTGAGCGGCCGGCTCAGTGTCTCGACATTCCTGTCTTCACGCACCAGCTTCATGATATCGTCCACAATATAGGGCTGCATACTTTCACCGATGAGCAGGTTGCGGCTTTCGATCACCAGTACGACAGCCACATAGGAGAGTAGCAACCCGATAAGGATGGAGGCGATCCCGTCGGCGACCGGAAGATCATAATGGTGATCGAGAAACACGCCGATGGCCGCAATGGTCAACCCTCCCAGCGCGGCACCATCTTCAAAAATGACCACGAACCGGGTCGGATCCTTACTGATCCGCACCCGTTGAAAAAACGTGCCACGGATCCCTTTGTTTTGATTCAGGGTGCGCACGGCGATCACAAAAGATGTTCCTTCAAACAAAAACGCCCCGCCGAGAACCGCGTAGTTCCACACGAGATTGACAAGCTCTTCGGGTTGCTGGATGTGCTTGATCCCTTCATAAATCGACATCCCGCCCCCCAAACCGAAAATGAGGATCGAAACGATCAGCGACCAGAAATAAATTTCCTGTCCATAACCAAATGGGTGAGTTTTATCGGGAATTTTTTTGCTGCGGTGAATTCCCAACAGGAGCAACAATTCATTGGCCGAATCAACCGTACTGTGTATCCCTTCCGACATCATGGCCGAACTTCCCGTGAAGCCTGCCGCGACAAATTTCAGGATGGCTATGGCGATATTGGCCGAAAGCGCCCAGTATACGGTCTTATTGGAATGTGCCATTTCTTCTGTTTTCCTACAGATCCGGCGGTTATCAAGGTAAACAGAGGAAAAACGGATTCGTTCAACGCCACCCGGTTTGCGGAAAGAAGACGAGACTTTCCTTCCTGTCTCGAGTGACTTCCGGGTTGTTCATGTTATGCAATGTCGTTGCCGGTTTATCCGTACTATTTCTAAATACCGTCACCCGGCCGATCCCTTCGGTAAACTTTAAAAATAATTGCCAATATTTACCGGGAAAAAACACGGCCGGTCTCATCCCAGCGGTGCCATTTTGACCAATGAATCACGAAATGGGAAAAAATCCGCCAAAATATGTCAAGCGAAATGCATTCACTGAAAACCCGGTTGAGGAACCATTATTTGCCGCTTCTGATCCTGACAGCATTGACGATGATCGTTTTCCGTTTTGCATGGAAAACCCTCACGGTGATCCCTTTCCTGACCCGGGCAACGGGTTACATCGGACTGTTCCTCATCGCCGTTTCCATGCTTACCGGACCCCTGAACATTGTCTTGAAAAGACGGAATCCCCTGTCGTCCTATTTTCGACGGGATATCGGCATCTTTGGCGGGACCGTGGCTGTGGTGCACAGCATTACAGGCCTCTTCGTTCATCTCCACGGGCAGATGTGGAAGTATTTCCTTGAAAAGACCGCAGGGGGTTATGTGCTGAAGTTCGACGATTTCCGCCTGGCCAATTACACCGGTCTTATTGCCGCCCTGCTGATCCTTGCCCTTCTCATCACTTCAAACGACCTTTCCGTCGTCAGGCTTAAACCGCAGAACTGGAAAGCCCTTCAACGCCTCGCCTACATCATGTTTCCCCTCATCGTTGTCCATACCCTGTTTTACCGGTTGATGTCCAAACACCTGGCCGCTTTCTGGTATTTTTACCTGCCGGTTTTCGTGGTTGTCGTCCTCATGCAGCTTACCGGGTTCATGTTGAAGCGGCAAGCGCCCCGGTAAAGCGCCACATTTTTTCAACCCTCTTCCCGGCGTCCAACTTCAGAAAGTCCGGATTCACAAGCAACCCCCGTGACCCATTTCGCATCTTCAGAAAAAACCATTCAACCATCATGCTGAAATTTGCGCTCCCACTCATCGTATTTATCGGCATTTCGGCATTTTTCGCCGGGTGCAAAAAGAACACGGAAAACTCACCTGAAACCGGGATCTTAGGAAGTAAGACGCCTCCTGAAATCCCTTCAAATTATCGTTTCGATGTGAACGGCGACACCATTGACGATTTCTCGGTGGTCTACCAATGGATGACCTGGGACGGAATCAATACTTCCGGCGACCTGATCTCGGGCGAAATCGAGGCTCTCAATGATAATGCGGTTCTTCGTCATTTTGACACCGGATACCTGTTCAGCCATCCGGGCGACACGCTCTTCGCCGATGTTCAGGAACCCTATGCCTGGGACAGTCACTTTCCTGCCTGGGTGGTTTCCATAACGACCCTGCCAGGGCTATTACTGGCCGAAATACTGGCACCCGGCTGCTCCCGGCAAACAGGACAACTATTACCTTGGCATCCGGCTGAATCAGGATGAAGGCACGCAGGTCGGCTGGCTTGAAGTGCAAATCGACACCGTGAGCGGCGCCATTGGCATCGAAGATAAAAATCTGACGCGTGACGGTTTCATCATCGTCGGTCAGTGAGAAATGACTCATCCCTCCTGAGTTTACCCGGTCCAAAATCTGTTTGCTGACCGGGTTTTTTAATCATCCGCCTTCCGAAATCCGAACCTTTACCGGTAGAACTTTTCGTTTGCATATCAACCAATCCGTCGAAATATCGATGGAAAAATCCATTCCCTTCATCGATCATTTCCGACGCAAACGCGGGGGAATCAAAGAATTCAGTCCGGACTTTGCGCGTTCAGTGCGCATATTGACGTGTTCATCCTCCTGAAGCGCACGCTCATCCGCTTTCATTTTCCCCCCTCGGATGGCCGGCATACTTTTGCTTCATAATCAATCATAAAGCTGCCACCTTCGCCTGAAGCTCCGGTGGATGAGACAAACATTTAAAAATTGAAGTCATGAAAACAAAAGCATTTGCATTCGTAAGCCTGTTACTACTGCTGACCCTGAACGGTTTCGGACAGGAGAAAGCGAAACGTTTTGCCATTGAACTGAACGGGGGCCTTTCCCTGGCAACGACTAAACCTGCCGCGTACGGAATTGAATCCCGGCTTAGGATTCGAAGGCCTTCTCCATTATCGCATCATGCCACATCTGGGCGTCTATGCCGGCTGGGGATGGAATCATTTCCAGGCCAAACAATTCATTTGCGGGTTCTGGACATATGCTCTTGAAGAAACCGGGTACATTTTTGGTCTGCAATTTAAACAGAACCTTCCGGGATCTCCCGTTTCCTATTTTGTTCGTGGCGCCGGCCTTTACAACCACCTCGAAACCGAGAACAGTGATGGCAATGTTATCAGCGATTCCGGACACGGTCTGGGCTGGCAGGTCGCCGGCGGCTTTGATATTCCGCTCAGCACCAAATGGAGTATAACCCCCGGTGTTAAGTTCAATGCACTCAAGAGAGATACGGAGTACGAAGGCATCAGTCATGAACTCAAACACCAGTACGTATCGGTCAGGGTCGGATTTCTCAGGACGTTCTGAGGCTTAAGGACGCTTCACCTCACCAGGGATACACCTGCTACCGTAGCGACGTGCCTCACAGGCACCCTACGGTAGCAGGTACATTTCTGGTTAGGCGATAAATCCTGATATCTTCCACGGTTTTTCGCCGGCCGGGAAAGATATCGCGGGAAATGACAGGGCGATTCTACGTATTTTATATTTACTTTTGATTTGAATAACTATGAAGCCGGGAAAATATCCATAACATCATTTCATTCAAAAAATTCTTCTGGCTGCTTGCCGGCCTGGCCACGGGCATCCAGATCATCGTGATCATCTATAATCACCTGAGCGGCTACCATATCCTTCCCGGGTGGGAATATTTTGTGCTTCGCCTGATCAGGGGAGTCATTCTGAGCCTGCCGGCAGCCTTCCTTCTGGCTTATCCCGACCTGTTCATGATCGGATACCTGAACAGGAAGAGCCCCTGGGGAAAATATCCCCTACGGCGAATTCCGCTACAACTGCTCTTTTCAATCATCGTTGCCATCACCGTCTCCATACTTTTCACCTCTTTTGCCAACTGGCTAAGACCTTATCATGAAGATCTGAAAGGTGTATACGTAAATAACATCCTGATATTCGTCGTCGTAAATATTTTCCTCATGTCCATACTCGAGGCGTGGATCTATTTCACGGAAGGCAAACTGGCCCGTAACAGGGCTGAACACCTCGAGGAAGAACTTTCACAGATCCGGTTTGAGGTACTGAAAAGTCAGATCAATCCGCATTTCATGTTCAACAGTCTGAATGTCCTGTCGGGACTGATCAGCACGGATGTGGCCAAAGCCCAGTTGTTCATCGATGAATTCTCGCATATCTACCGCTATGTATCTGGAGACCATTGAGCAGGCCGTGGTGACCCTTGAGAAGGAGCTTGATTTCATGCGATCCTATCTTTTCCTGCAGCAGATCAGGTACGGTGAAGACCTGACCTGGGATATCAGGATACCGGCTGAACGGCTGAAACTAGTAATGCCGCCGCTCTCTTTGCAGGTCCTTCTTGAAAATGCCATCAAGCATAATGTGGTGAATAAATCAAAACCGCTCAGGATTGAAATCACCACAGAGGATTCTTATCTTGTGGTGAAAAATAACATCCAGCTGAAAGCTTCAGGGAAATCGACCGGTCTTGGTCTGAAGAATCTGGCCAAACGTTACGCGATGATCAGTAGCCGGGAACCGCAGTTCATCATCGGGAATTCCCACTATGAAGCCAGGATTCCCCTCTTACCCGTTGAATAAAATGAAGGTACTTATCATTGAAGACGAGCGTATTGCAGCCGACAAACTCGAACGACTCCTGAAGGAGGTCGATCCGACGGTTGAAGTGATGGCAAAAACCGGATCCATCAGGGAATCGGTCAACTGGCTCCTGGGTAATACGGCTGAGCTGATCTTTCTGGATATTCAACTTTCGGATGGGATCAGCTTTAAAATATTCGATGAGGTTTCCGTGACTACCCCTGTCATCTTCACCACCGCCTATGATCAGTATGCCATTAAGGCTTTTGATCTGAACAGTATATCCTACCTTCTGAAGCCGGTCCGGAAAAGTGACCTGGAGGAAAGTCTTCGAAAATTCCGGTCACTTCGTTCGGCATTCCATATTGATTTCGATGCATTACTGGCGCAACTTCAGGGACGGGATCCTGAATACCGGAAGCGGTTCCTGATACAGATCGGGGAGAAGATCCGGAAGTTCGAGGTTTCTGATATCGCTTATTTTTATGTGCTTGAGAAGGGGGTATACCTCAGGCCGTTTGAAGGATCCTCGTACCCGGTGGATTTTACGCTCGACAAACTGGAAGGCCAGCTCGACCCGGGGAAGTTTTTCCGCATCAACCGGAAATACATCGTCAACATGGAAGCCATATCCGGCATGCGGGCATTGTCGAGGGGCCGCGTCAGGCTGGAACTGGAACCCTCAACAGGTGACGATTTCGATACTGTCGTCAGTATCGAACGCTCATCGGGATTTAAAAAATGGCTGGATGGTTAAGAATGGTCTTATGGTTTTGTTTGTCAAGGCTCTTCATCTAAAAGCGTTTTAAAACGCCATTCTCCGGCAGTCCTTTCTTTTCAGATTGCTTTCCAAATGAAGTAGGTGATCACTGAAACCGAGGCGGCCAGGACCGTCCCCCAGGCCAGATCGACCAGGGTCACTATCAGGGGCCAGTCCTTTAGTGTGGCGAGATTGGTCAAATCATAGGTGGCATAGGTGATAAGTCCGAAGAACGCACCGTAAAGAAGGGCATGTGTCCAGGATTGTTTTTGAAGAGCCGGAGAGATCACGAAGAGAACCATCCCGGCAATGAACAGGAGATAAAACAGGATTGCCGGAAACCAGCCTACGTCAGGCCTCATGAGGAACCCGATCTGGTGGCGGTAGAAATTTTTAGCCACGAGACCCAGCCATACCATGTCGATCATGAAAAATACCGGCAACGCGATGATAAATGGTTTGAAAAACATCATTGGTTATTTTTGGTTTCACCGAATTAAAAATACGATAAATCGGGGAAACCATCATTGAAAAGTTATGAGCACCAGCCCGATGAGGATGGATAAGATCCCGCCGGTAAGTGAGAAATGGCACATTCCTTCCGATTTCACCCGGTCCGGACCCGGTTTGCCGACCAGGTTATTTCTTCTTCATCGAAAAACCGGTACCTAACGAAATTCTCCTGCCCCGGACGGACCTGTTGCAAATCTCACCCTGAAGTGTTAATTTGTCTATTGCTTTTCTCAAACGCTTCATCTCTAAAACGACCAATACTTGATAAGTTTTAAAAACCTCCGGCATTCCTTTAGCAGATATGGTTTTTTATATATCCTTTTCATCCTCGCCGGCACAGTTCTGCATGCCCAGGACAAATCGACTGAGCTCAGGGGAATCCTCTACGATTCGACAAATCAGAAACCGGTTTCTTTTGCCACCCGTATTCATCAATCCTCAAACGGCTTGCCGTGCTGTGCCGTTTCAGATAACCCCGAAACGGAACATCCCGGCTGGTTCAATTCCCCCCTTATCCGGGAAAATCTCGACCCGAAGAGGGAAACGACTCACCATCCGCTTTTCGACCGTTTCATCCGGGCTATAGACTCCTATAATTCAATCAGGCAGGAAGAGACAGTATATATCCATACAGACAGGGAACTTTACGCCCCCGGTGACGATGAACCCTCTTTGGTCACCTCCTGGCTGCTTTCTCCGGAAATAAAAGGAAAAATCTACCATCTGAATTCATATCTCTATCCCTGCGCAGAAAACACCGCGGCACATATCGAAGCCTTACTCCTCACCCAGGGTTGGCGCGACTATACGGAAATGACCGTTCCACCAGCCCGGAAGCCGGTGAACCGTGACCTTGTTACCGGCAACGTTGAATCTTCGTCGTACGTCGTCATCGAAACCCACGGGGTCAGGGCTCATGAAGCCCGGATCCTCGTCGGCTGACCGTTTTCGGGGAAAGCCTCTTCCGTGCAGCGAACACCGCAGGGAAAGGCTTTCTCCTTTCATTTGGGTGAGGCAGCCGATCTCAGATGCCGGAATTCTCCCTGAATTCGGGTATGGGGCGTGGCGCCGATGCCTGCTCGAAATCGAAGGCCATGCCCAGAAGAGCGGGCTCCGTCCAGGGCAGCCCCATCAACGAAAATCCGACCGGAAGCCCGAAAACGGTTCCCATCGGGACAGTGATATGCGGGAAGCCGGAGATGGCCGCCGGGGTGGAGAATGAAAAACCCGTATAATAGTCGCCATTAATATGATCGATGCACCACGACGGACCATTCGTCGTGGAAGCGATGGCGTCCAGGCCATTGGCTTCGATCATCTTTTGGATGATCTTCCGCGATCCGGTAGATCTGGCAAGCGCGTCGAGGTATTCCCGGCTCTTCAAATCACCCTTCTTTTCACTCATCTCCAGGATATCCTGGCCGAAGAACGGCATCGCCGTGCTTTCATGATCCCGGTTAAAGGCGATCACATCAGCAAGGGACTTCACCGCGGTGTTTTCTTGTGAAAAGTACCGGTTGAGTCCGTCTTTAAATTCATACAACAGGACGGTAAACTCATCGTCACCCAGGTCCTTGAGCTCGCTGAGCAAATCGACTTCCACGACCGTGGCGCCCTGCTTTTTCAATAGGTCAATGGCCTGGCGGTAGAGCGTCACCACATGCTGATTGCCCTCAAAATAGGATTTTTCGACGCCGATTTTTTTCCCCTTCAGGGCATCCGCCTTAAGAAAAGTCCGGTAATCGGTATGGAATTTTCCCTCACTTTCCCGGGTCACCGGGTCGTTTGTGTCGACTCCGGTGAGGGCACCGAGCAATGTGGCCACATCACTGACGCTCCGCCCCATGGGCCCCGCAGTGTCCTGGGTAGCCGAAATGGGAATGATGCCGGAACGGCTGAGCAGTCCGACCGTGGGCTTCAGTCCCGTGATGCCGTTGACCGATGAGGGCGAAACGACCGACCCGTCCGTCTCGGTACCAATAGCCACGGCGCACAGATCGGCCGAGACGGCCACCGCTGAACCGGAGCTCGAACCGGAGGGATCGCGGTCAAGGATATAGGGGCAACGGGTCTGTCCGCCCCTGCTGCTCCATCCGCTCGACGAGTGCGATGAACGAAAATTTGCCCATTCGCTCAGATTGGCCTTCCCCAGGAGGACCGCACCGGCTTTCCTGAGGCCGGCTATAATAAACGCATCGTTTGGGGCAATATGCCCTTTCAGGGCCAGGGAACCTGCCGTGGTCATCATTTTGTCACCGCTGTCGATGTTGTCTTTGATGATGACCGGAATTCCGTGCATCGGCCCCCTGACCTTCCCTGCTTTCCGCTCTTCATCCATGGCCGCGGCTATGGCATCGGCATCGGGATTGAGTTCGATCACGGCATTGAGGCCCGGACCGGCCTGGTCGATCTCTCTGATGCGTTTGATGTACTGACCGGTGAGAAAACGGGACGTGTATTCGCCGGATTCCATCTTTGACTGGAGTTCCGCAATGGTAAGCCCTTTCAGAACGAAGTCCCCGGCCGCTGGCGGATCGGCTTGTTCTTTCCCGCCACTGCCCTTTTGGGAAGAGGTACAGCCGGCGGCGGAAAGGGAGGCCATGCCGATACCGGCCAGAGAGCTGTTCAGGAGAAATTGTCGTCTTTTCATGTTCAGGGTTTTAATATGTAGCTTGACGTATTTAAAGTAAAGATAACGCAAATGATTGAAAGTAGGCGGCGGGATGAGCCGTCGAAATCGGCGCTGACTCCTCCCGACAACGACCGGGGATGACCACCCTGACTGGATTTTTTGTCCAACCGCGCCGGCCATCCGAAAAACTATTCAGGAATTCATGATGTTACATCCCCGGAAGGGGCGCTTTATCCCGGGGGTTAACCCTTAGCGCACTGTTTCGCGGCAATGACAGGGATAAAATTCCTCAGAAGCCTCTGTAAATTAATGCATATCGCCATGAAAAATCAAATCCGGTCAAGGAAAGCAGTCCTGTGGTGGCTGCTGCTGTCTCTCCCTTGCTTCACCCTCAACGCACAGGATGTTTCAAAATCCCTCGGGCCGTTCAGATCTGTGGAAAGGATGAAAAATGCCATTGTTATTTCGGCCGAAGGAGGGTATTTGAAAATCACGCCTTGGGATACGGGGATCATCAGGGTCCAGATCACCGGCAAACAACCGTTCGATGATTTCAGCTATGCCGTAATCTCCAAACCCGGAGAGATGAAGTATACCCTCACCGAGCATACCGGCGATCTGGATCTTACCGCAGGAAACCTGAAGGTGGTGATCCAAAAGAATCCCGTCAGCCTGCGGTTTTCGACCGCCGATGGCCGGGTCCTCAACGAAGATGTCGGCGACTATAGCGCCGGAGCCTTCGGAGCCGACTGGTTTGTCTACAAAAAGACACAACCGGGTGAGCGGTTTATCGGCCTTGGTGAGAAAACAGGCCCGCTCGATAAGGCCGGAAGATCATACACCAACTGGAACAGCGATGTCCCCGGCTATCCCACCGAACAGGATCCCCTTTACCAGACACTCCCCTTTTACATGGGCATTCACGATTCACTGGTTTACGGCATCTACCTCGACAATTCCTACCGGAGTGATTTCTGCTTCGGACGGACCCCGCAAAATCCGACATTTTTCGGTGTGCATGGCGGTGATATGGACTATTTTTTCATGAGTGGGTACTTCGGTCGCCGATGTGGTAAAGGCTTACGCCTCACTCACCGGGACCATTAAACTCCCGCCCTTGTGGAGCCTCGGGCTTCACCAGAGCCGGTACAGTTATTACCCCGAATCGGAAGTCATGGACATCGCCCGGATCTACCGGGAAAAGGCCATACCCGCCGATGTGATCACCCTCGATATCGACTACATGGATCATTACAAGATCTTCACCTGGAACAAGGATTATTTCCCCGATCCCTCCGGCATGATCTCCAGGCTGAAGAACATGGGCTTTCATACCACGGTCATCCTCGATCCCGGGCATCAAGATCGAAAAGGGCTACTCCGGTCTATGAAGACGGTCTGAAAAAAGATGTCTATATCAAAACGGCCGACGGGAAGTCCTATTTCAAGGGAGAAGTGTGGCCGGGCATGTGCTATTTTCCCGATTTCACAAATCCCGTGACCCGGCAGTGGTGGGGAGATCACCTGGCCAAGCTGGCCGGAGAAGGGGTGAGAGGATTCTGGAACGACATGAATGAGCCGGCGCTATGGACGAAGATGTTCGATCCTTACAGCCTGAACAATTTCGACGGCCATCCGTCGATTCATCTGCGGGCGCACAATGTCTACGGAATGCAGATGGCCCGCTCGAGCTATGAGGGAGCGGTGAAGGCGACCGGTGAACGTCCCTTTGTGCTGACACGTGCCGGGTTTTCAGGTGTTCAGCGATATTCGGCGGTATGGACAGGCGATAACGTCTCCTCCGATGCACACATGATCCTCGGGGTCAGACTCCTCAACAACCTCGGACTGGCCGGCGTCCCCTTCTGCGGGATGGACATTGGCGGCTTTACCGGGCATCCCGATCAGTCCAACCAGCTCTATGCCCGTTTCGTATCTATCGGCGCCTTCATGCCCTTCGACCGCATCCATGCCTCGAAAAATACCCGGGCCCAGGAACCCTGGGCTTTTGGCGAATGGGTCGAAGCCGTGGCCAAAAAATACACCGAAATCCGTTACAAGCTCCTTCCCTACCTCTATTCAGCCTTCTACGAGGCCTCCCAGATCGGGCATTCCCATTCAGCGCTCGCTTTCGCTGGATCATTCGTTCGATCCCCTCGTCTATAACCCCGCCTATGAAAATGAATACTTCTTCGGTCCCTCGATCCTCGTCGCACCCGTCGTGTCGTCCCAGAATTATGCGAAGGTCTATTTTCCCGATGACGGGTATTACGACTTTTACGACGACACGTTCTACCCCCGGCGTGGTGAAAAAATTGTCGAAGCCACCAACAGCAACCCTGAAAGCAAACTACCGGTTTTCGTGAAAGCCGGAAGCGTCATCCCGATGCACAAGATCATCCAGTCGACCGCTGATGATCCCGGCGACACCCTTTTTCTCCACATCTATAAAGGCAGCGGCACAACAACCTTCACCTATTATGAAGATGACGGCATCAGCTTCAAATATCGCGATGGTCAGTATTACAAACGCCTGATCCGGTATGACGCGGAGGACGGAACCCTCGTCCTTGAACCGGCTGACGGGCAGTATGCCTCGCATTACAAGTCCATCAAAATCGTCTTCCACGGATTTCCGGAAAAGCCCTCATCCATTGCCATCGACTATGCTTCACAGAAAGGCCGTCCTGAGGTCAACAACCTCGACCTGGTGCTGTCCAATGATGCCGGACAGACAACCGTAACCTGGAAATGAGGAGCAGGCATCAGGTCTTCAGGTGGAGCGGCGCTTTTTCCGGTCATCGCGGAGGTTAACGAACACCGACAGGGCCAGGGCCGCCAGGAAGAACGCCAGGGTCAGGGCGGATACCAATTCCGGGCTGAAATGCAGACCGGTGAGTCTTTCCACGAGATAAGAAATATAGGATTGGGGAAGGCCGGTTTTTCCCAGTTTCTCCAGTACCCTGAAATGCCAGTCGGTCAGGGGGCAATAGCCAATCCCGTAGAAAATTCCCAGGATGAACCAGGAGCCGCCGGTAAGAAGAAGGGTGATGAGATTCAGCCGACGTGTTTTTTTCCAAATCCAACCAAACAGGTTGAAGAAGATCAGCGCCGTGTGGAACGTGACGAAAAATATGTCGAGCACGTGATAGATCATCTCTAAATGGCGATATTTCCGGGACCGGATCCGTAACCGGAACGAAATCTAAGCCTTTTTTCCTTCTGTGGCAAGAGGCGTTTTAGTGCGCCCCGGAAGTTTTTTTCGTCATTTTTTTCGCTGAAATGATCACCGGGTGTACCATGAATCATGGTTTTTTTTACATTTGATCACAAATAAGATTCATCAGCTAAGATATATCACAGAACAGATGGGAATCCTAAAAGACAGATTCACAGGGTATCTGGCGCCCCAAAAGGCCATGGAAGCAGGTATTTACCCCTACTTCAGAATGATCGAATCGGATCAGGACACGGAAGTTTTGATAAATGGTAAGACAGTGCTCATGTTCGGTTCGAACAGTTACCTCGGCCTTACCAACCATCCGGAGGTCAAAGCGGCGGCCATCAAAGCGGTCGAAAAATACGGAACCGGCTGTGCGGGTTCCCGATTTTTGAATGGAACTCTCGATATTCATGTTGAACTGGAAGAACGGCTGGCCAGGCTCACCGGCAAGGATGCGGCCCTATGCTACAGCACAGGATTCCAGGTGAATCTCGGCGTGGTTTCCGTCGTCTCCGGGCGGAATGATTATATTTTCCTCGACGAACTCGATCATGCCTCCATCATCGAAGGCAGCCGGCTCTCATTCTCAAAGGTGTTCAAGTATCCCCACAACGACATGGAATCGCTTGAATACAAACTGCGCCTCTGTGAAGAGGACAAGATCAAGCTCATCGTCGTCGATGGCATTTTCTCCATGGAGGGAGACATCGTGAACCTTCCCGATCTCGCGCGCCTGGCTGATAAATACAAGGCCACCATCATGGTTGATGATGCCCACTCCATCGGTGTTCTCGGTAAGAACGGGTCGGGCACCGCTTCCCATTTCGGACTGACCGACAAGGTCGACCTCATCATGGGCACCTTCTCCAAATCGCTGGCCTCCCTCGGCGGCTTTATCGCCTCGGACCATGAAGTGATCAACTTCATCAAGCATAATTCCCGCTCACTGATCTTCAGCGCCAGCATGACGCCGGCCTCGGCGGCGAGTGTCCTGGCTGCCATCGACATCATGGTGCGTGAACCCGAGCGCATCAACCACCTTTGGGAGCTGACCCATTTTGCCCTGAAAGCCCTGAAGGAGGCCGGCTTCGATACCGGGAAGAGCGAGACTCCCATCATCCCGCTGTTCATCCGCGATGATGTCAAAGCGCTCCAGCTGACCCAGATGCTCCTTGCCGAGGGGGTATTCGTCAATCCCGTCGTCACTCCGGCCGTTCCCAGGGAAGATTCGCTCATCCGCTTCTCCCTGATGGCCACCCATACCATTCGACCAGGTCGATTTTGCCATCAAAAAAATCACCACTGCGGCGCAAAAGCTTGGCATCCTCACTTCAGAGCCGGTGGCTAAATAGTGCTTGCAAGAAAACGCCAATAGCTGCGTTATGCTCGACTTCAAAACAGTCATTTACGAATAGTAAACTCCTGTTTTTCAGTCATCGCAAGCCTTGCTCTTGACGTTTTCTTATCAAGCACGGCTAAAAAACATGAGTTTTCTTTCTGACACTAAATAACGTTCACCGGCTTTAGAATCATCGGTTATGAAAAAAGTCATCCTGATTACCGGCATTTCCTCCGGTTTCGGTAAGGAAACGGCTGGCAAGCTGGCAAAAAACGGACACACCGTTTACGGCACGTTGCGCAAACCGGCCGAAACGGATCCCCGCATCCACGCACTCCATCTCGACCTTACCGACCCGGCGTCGATCGATGCCGCGGTGAATGAAGTGCTGGAAAAGGAAGGGAAGATCGACGTCCTGATCAACAATGCCGGCATGCACCTCGGCGGACCTGTTGAGATCACCCCGGCTGACGATTTCCGGCGGCAGATCGAGACCAACTTCAACGGGGTGGTCGATCTGACCCAGCGCGTCCTTCCCGCCATGCGGCAGAATGGCGGCGGACTGATCATCAACATCAGCTCCATCGGCGGACTGATGGGTCTGCCGTTCCAGGGCTTCTATTCCGCCGCCAAATTCGCGATGGAAGGTTTCAGCGAAAGCCTGCGAATGGAGCTCAGGGAATTCAACATCCGCGTGGTGGTCATCAATCCCGGCGATTTCCACACGAGCAACACATCGAACCGCAAAAATATCACCGGCACGACCCCGGAAAACCCTTACGGGGAGCAGTTTGCCAGGACCCGGGCTATCTTCGAGAAAGATGAGACCAACGGCTGGGATCCCGCCATCCTGGCTTCCAAAATTGGCCGTATCGTGGAAAGCCGGAAACCGGCGAACCGGTATATTGTCGGCTCCTTCGACCAGAAACTCGCTGTCGTTCTGAAAAAGCTCCTCCCGTCGGCCTGGTTCAGCCGGATCCTTTGTTCCCATTACGGGCTGAAGTAGACGGAACATCGGCGGGGGAGGAAATCCTTTCTTCATAAAAAAACAGGAATGCAAAATCCTTGCATCCCTGTCAAAATCATGTTCCCCGGTACACATCCGTGGCCCGGAAAAGGCTTAAAGTTCCCTGAGCCAGATATTTCGGTAACTGATCGGCTCGCTCTTGTCGCCGTGGGCCTGCAGCCTGATGGGAGCGGCACCGTGTTTGACGTATTCGGGCTTGCCAATGTATTCCGTGCTGCCGGTAAGTGCATAGTTATTCTGCACCAGGACGCCATTGAGGAAGACCGTAACGCGGGCGGGAGATTTCACCGAACCGTCATCATTAAAGCGTGGCGCTGTCCAGACCACATCGTAAACCTGCCATTCCCCGGGCTTACGTGACGGATTGGCCAGGGGGATGGATTGCTTGTAGATGCTCCCGACCTGGCCGTTGACATAGGTTTTGTTACCGTAGTTATCGAGGACCTGGAGTTCATAACCGTGCGAAACTTTGGGCGCGGAGAGAAAAATCCCGCTGTTTCCCCTGGCCTGCCCTGAACCGGTGATATCGGAAGGAATCCTGAACTCGATATGCAGCTGGTAATCCAGGAATTTCTGTTTCGTCTGGATATCCCCGGCCGATTTATCCACCGTCCATGACACTGCCACAGACTTTCCAGGCTGCAGGAGATCCATCACTGGCGGTTTCCCATTCGTCGAGATTGTCACCGTTGAAAAGGATAACGGCATCTGAGGGCGCCTGGCCGCAGCATTGCCCGGGTGTAACAACCGGCGGGACCGGTGAATAAACTTCCGTATCTTCGGGTTTTGCCTGGGAAAAGGCGAAGGTTGTCAAACAAACTGCGGCGGCAGTCATCATTACTCTTTTCTTCATGATCGTTGAATTATGGGTTATAAAATAGAATGCATCCACTTGCACCGGTAAATATACAAACACGCGGCGACTCTGCAGCACCGGGAACGGATAAAATAATTTCCGCATCCAGCCTGTCTGCCGTCGTTCAACCGGTTTCAATAGATTCCGGGTTTATTTCCCCAGGGGATTCTCACTGCGGTTGTAAAATTCATCCTGCAGTTTTCTGATATCGTCGCTGCTCTTCATATTCCGGATGAGCCCGGCGAGCTGATCCGATTCACTTTCGAACATCAGGTTACCGGCTTCCGGTTTGGCTCCGATGCCGGATCCCCCGTAGTGGTTCGGAAACCTGGCATACCACCAGATCCCTGTATACTGGTCGGGAATACCGGCAAGCCTTTGTTGATCGGCCCCCGATTGGGAAGCAGCCAGATCCTCATGAACCAGGTCGGGACGGATGGCCTCCATCATGCTGGTTTCGCCGATTCCGGCATGCATCTCATGACTGCGGTCGATCATCTGATCAATTTTTTTGTCCGCTTCGGGATTTGGTCCCGGGTCAAAGATCACGAGTGTGTAATCTTTCGGGCTATGGAGCTGCGACATGCTGAAATAATGAAGGAAATCATTGTTACCCCCATGGCCGTTGACAATGATGATCTTTTTGAAACCGTTTCTCGAGAGTTCATCAAGCGTTTCCTGCAAGAGATTCCAGATCACTTCGTGGCTGTAAGCGATTGTGCCGGGCTGATGCCGGGCTTCATTGATCTGTCCGAAATAATAGGCCGGAAAAACGACGGCATATTCTTTCGATGCTCCGCGGAGAGCCACTTCACGGGCTTCATAAAGGTCCGTTCCCAGCGGGAGATGGGGTCCGTGCTTTTCCATGATCCCGAAGGGGATCAATACGACACCGGATGCCTTGCCGACAGCGGTGGAAAAATCCATGGCGGTCAGCTCTTCATACTTCACCGGAAGGGGCTTATTATCCTGGGCGAGGAGCGGCATCGTTCCAAAAACCAGGTACCCTAAAAAAGAAAGAATGACGATTTTCATGGGATAAAATTGGGTTTCAGTTTCGTTCGTGACGACAATTTAAGTCATTTTTTGGTAAGCAGCGAAATTTTTCCGGCGACATCATTCCTTCAACCCAAATAGCAGCCGGACTTCCGGATCGGGAATGACCTTCACCGGTGGGTTTTTGAATGTAAACCGGAATAGCTGGCTTCTCCTGTCCACGTTCACCGTGAAGGTTTGATGGGTTCCATCTTCGAAAAAAAATTCGAGGTCGACCGGAAAAAAGAACACGGAACCCTGAGTCTGTTCAATGGTGATGTGTGCCCGGGACCTGTGCTGATCCATGGAAAAATGCAGAAGAGGGATTCCCGGCCGGTAAAGCCATTGTGTAAAAAATTCACGGAAATCGAGGCCGGAGACCTCTTCCATCACTTTTCTGAAATCCTCTGTGGTGGCATTTCCGTAAGTGAAGCGTTCATAATAGGTCCGGAGACCTCTCAGAAAGAGTTCATTTCCCAGCATATGTCTCAGCATGTGCAGCACCCAGGCTCCCTTCTCGTAAGTGTTCGCATTCAGCAGCTCTTCAATATTCCGCGTGACGGTATCGACCACAGCGCCCTCATGGATCGCCGCAAAACGAATCACCTCGTCGCGTTCTGTGCTCATCCGGTTGCGAAAGGCTTCATCGCCATCCCTGTCCTGAACGTACAAATCGGTGAGATAGGTGGCGAATCCCTCGCTGAGCCAAAGATCCGGCCAATCCATTTCGCCGGCGGAGTTGCCGAACCACATATGGGCGGTCTCGTGAACCATGGTCAGCAGGTTCGTCCGGCGACCGGTAACGGAACGTTCAGGATAAAAAATTGTCCCGGCATTTTCCATACCCCCGTATCTGGTGGTCGACTGCACATTGGCCAGTTTGGCAAAGGGATAAGGACCGATCTCGGCGGTGAGCCACGACAGGATCTCCGGTGACGCGCCAAAGTCGAAAAAACCGGCCGTCCGGTTCTGCGGATAAACCCAGGCGGAGACAGGAATGTTGCCGGCCTCATCGTAATTCATAACAGCAAACGGCGCAATGCCGGTCACCATGACCTTTGTGGCAATAGGCACCGACGACGACCACTCTGTATAATCCAATCCCCCCGGTAACGACGTATGACCGGTCAGGATGCCGTTGGCCACAACCTGGTCATGTGAAGGCGCCGTAATGCGGAATTCACTGAGGGCCTTATCGGAAGGGTGATCGACACACGGGAACCAGTTATGGGCGCGGTTCGGCCAGTTATCCCCGAAAAAGGTCTTCTCGCCATACATATTCCTGGAAATGATCAGCCCGTCACGGGGCGTCCCATGGTAGACAACGGTGCAGATCCGCTGATCGCCGGCAGCCAGAGGCGCCGACCGAATGATCAGGCTGTCATGCCGGTGCACCCAGCCCGCCAGCCCGGTCATGGTGACGGAATCCACCTGCATACCCGAGGCATCCCCCTCGCCGGCAAAATCCAGGATGAACCGGTCTCCCGGCTGCTTGAACAGAAGATCAATCTGCGTCGTCCCGTAAATGATATCGGAGGTATCGCTCACCCTGATCGACAGGGTATATTTTTGTACATCGAGCTGACGGTAACGTGATTTCCAGTCCTGGGCATGGAGGGAACCGCTGATGAAGTGAAACATGAACACACACAGGAAAAGAGCTACGGCACTTCTGTGTCCGGGGTGATTGGCATGACCGGTCGGCTGATGAACCATGAATGGCATGAATGGGGGTGTTTGAACATCCAAAGGTGTAAAAGCCTGGTGAAAAATCCTAGGGGACATTTACAGAACATGTGGAAATTCCAAAGAGATCACCGCCAGGACGATAACTGCCGGCGCGCCTGGCGATGATCCAACACATTTTTCCCATTTTGGTGCAAATGAAATAAGCGCGGTGGTCATTCATCCTTCATACTCAGCCCCTGCAGGGTGCCTGCTGTTTTGACGAGGCGGATGAATTCACCCCGATAGCCTTCACTGTCGCAGCCCCTGCCCAGGGAGGCAAGATGCGTCACCTGCTCAATACTGGCACCTGCCTTATACCCGGAATCACGAAGAAGCATTCCAAATTCAGCCACGGCAGCGGAGAACAGGAAATTCGCCGATGCTTCCCCTTCTTCTTCAACCTTTCCGGCCACCGGTTTTTCGATGAGGATGCTGGTATTGCCGTTGGGTCGCTTGTAGCGCAGTTTGACCGTCAGCAGTTCCGCGGAGAGATCAGGATCGGCTTTTTCGTTATTTTCCTGGTATTTCAGCGGATCGATCTTCCCGGTATGCTCCCGCGATCCGGCAGGGATGAGCTCATAGAGTGCCGTAACCGTATGCCCGGCGCCGATCTCGCCGGCATCTTTTTTGTCGTCATTGAAATCTTCATCCTGGAGTAACCGGTTTTCATAACCCACAAGCCGATAAGCCTTTACTCTGGCCGGATTAAACTCGAGCTGAAACTTCACGTCTTTGGCGATGGTGAACAGCGTGCCGGCAAACTCACTGACCATCACTTTGCGGGCTTCCTGGATGTTGTCGATATAGGCATAATTCCCGTTGCCTTTGTCAGCCAGGGTCTCCATTTTGTCATCCTTGTAATTGCCCATGCCGAATCCCAGGACGGTCAGGTAAATTCCCCTTCCCCGCTCCTTTTCGACGAGCCGTTCCATTTCGGCATTGCTGGAAACGCCGACGTTGAAGTCACCGTCGGTCGCCAGGATGATCCGGTTGTTGCCTCCCGGGGCATAGTTTTCCGACGCGATCTTGTAAGCGAGTTGCAGACCCTGTCCGCCGGCCGTTGAACCCCCGGCCTGAAGGTTTTCAATAGACTGCATGATTTTTTCCTTCCGGTTGCCGGGTGTCGATCCGAGCACTGTTCCTGCAGCACCGGCATAGACCACGATCGCAACACGGTCGGACGCCCGGAGCTCATTCACCAGCAAACGGAAAGCCGACTTGAGCAAAGGAAGCTTGTTGGGTGAGTTCATCGAGCCCGAAACATCGATCAGAAATACCAGGTTGGATGAAGGAAGTTCACTTTTATCCATGCTTTTTCCTTTGAGCCCGATGTGCAGCAGCTGATGATCCGTGTTCCACGGGCACTCGGAAAGTTCGGTGTAAACGGAAAACGGATCCTTTCCTTCGGGTTCGGGATAATCGTAAGAGAAATAATTGATCATCTCTTCAATCCTGACCGCATCTACAGGCGGGAGCTGGCCCATGTTGATGAATCTCCGGACATTGGCGTAAGAGGCTTTATCCACATCGACAGAAAAAGTGGAAAGGGGTTGTTTCAGCACATCCTTGTAGCCGTTTTCATGGATGGTGGCATAACCCTCCGTATTGAATCCGGGCTGCGGACAGGCATATGGCATGTAGCTCCCGGCACCAACCGCCCGTTTCTTCTCACGGACTGCCTGGCCGGTCCTGGCCGGAGCGGGAAGCGACCGGTCCCGGGTCCCATAACCGATGACCGCCACCTCGTTAAGTTGCGTCGTTGAGGGAACCAGAGCCACATCGATAATGAGACGCCCGTCAATTCTGACCTCACTTGTCTCATAACCGATGAATGAAAAGACGAGTACCTTGGCATCATCGCCAACGGTGATGGAATACTTCCCTTCCATGTCGGTCATTACCCCTGTCCGGGTGTTCTTTACATGGACATTGACCCCGGGCATGGTGTTCCTGTCTCATCAGTCACTTTACCGGTGATGGTATATGTCTGTCCGGCCGACATGAGGATAAGCGACAGGAATAGAATGGCGAAGGTTGACATTAACGTTTTCATGATCTTGGATTTTTGGTTTGAATTCATGGAAAGGATGCCTCCCTTTGCAGAATTCCATAAAAGAATTTGATTTTTTTTGAAGTCGCTGCGGAAAATCATGGTCATCAGGCATTCTCTGCGGGAAAGACGGCCCCGTTAGCATGCGACCATGGGAAATGAAGGACGCCGGCATCCGGCTGATCGGCGTGAAAGATCGCTTACCGTGATGCCGATTTGCCATTATCAGGATTAAATTCTAATTTTCGTTCAGGACTTAAAAATTTTGAGGTGGCACCCAAAACCAATCGTCATATCCGGAAGATGCAGCGATCCTGAGCTGGTCAGCCGTTACAGGACGGACCGGAACCATGAGGTCATCGGGGAACTGTTTACCCGGTATATGCACCTGGTTTATGGCGTGTGCCTTAAATACTTCCACGACCGCGAAAAGTCGAAGGATGCTGTCATGCAGATCTTCGAAGCGCTTCCGGAAAAACTCCTCAGGCATGAAGTCAGGGAATTCCGGCCCTGGCTTTATGTGATCACCCGGAATCATTGTCTCATGCAACTCAGGTCGGATAAGAGTCTTGGTGAAAAACAAAAAGTTTTTGCCATTGAGCAGGTTTTTATTATGGAAAATGAGACGGAATTGCATCCGGTGGATGAAGACGCTTCGCAGACCGATGATGAGCTCAGGGATTGTATCGAACGCCTGGGAACGGAACAGAAGGCATGTATCCTGATGTTCTATTATAAGAATAAATGTTACCGCGATATCGCGGCGAACCTGGAGATGGATGAAAAAAAGGTGAAAAGCCATCTTCAGAATGGTAAACGTAACTTAAAAAACTGCCTGGAGCAGAAAAAACATGTCAGGCAAAAATAAACATACCAAAAAGGATCGTCAGGCTTTCCATGACTACCTCTCCGACAAGATGAGCGGGGAAGAGCGCAATGCCTTTGAAAGGGAGTTGGAAAAGGATCCCTTTGCCGCTGAAGCGATGGAAGGGTTGTCTTCCCTTTCGGAAGATGAGATCGACAGGACCTTCGCGATCTGGAGGCCGGGATGCATGCCGGTGCCGGAAGCGGTAACCGCCGGTTCATGCTTTATCGCATCGCGGCAGCAGTGGCAGCGCTGGTCCTGGTTACCTCGGTCTACCTTGCTTTCAGCGGGAAGATCCGGCAATATGAAACAGGACCGGATCGCCAGGATTGAAAAAACAGAGAACGTGCAGGAAAAGGAAAATACGGATTCCGGGCTACCCGCTGCGGCCGGTCAGAAACAGGAGAAGGATGTCCTCCGTGAACCGGACGAAAAATCGAGCCCCGGGCAGGATGAATCGCCTGTCCGTACGCCTTCGCCCCGGGCGGAAACGGAATCCGTGAATCCTCCCCAAAAGGAGAAGGCCAGAGCAAATGCGACACCGGCCGTCAGCGAACCGGACCGTCAGGATGAAGCCGCCGCATCGCCGTTCACGTCGGATGATCAAAATCAGGAAACCCGTCAAGCCGCAGGACCTGCCCCTGCTCCCGAAACGTCGATCACGCAGGCAACCGGTAAAAAAACGGCCCCGCCCATTCGCCGGTCAGCCGCGATGAAGGCAAAGGCCGGTATCACCGGAACCGTCCGATCCGCTGACGATTCTTCTCCCATACCGGGTGCCATTATCCGGCTCAAGGATTCCAAAACCGGAACGGTGACTGATTCGGAGGGCCATTTTGAGCTGAATGTCCCGGAAGACAGCAGTGTGACGCTCGTCGCCGATTTTATCGGGATGAAAAGTGCCTCGGTGAACGCCAGGGGCTGGTCAGAATGTCGACATTGAGATGGATCCTTCCCTGGTGGCTCTCGACGAAGTGGTGGTGGTCGGGTACGGAACCGAAAAGAGAACCGGGATAACGGAGGGGGCGACGGTTGTGGAAATGAACAATGACGTACCGGACTATACTGAGCCGATGCCGATTGGCGGTTTCGATAACTTCCGGGATTATATCGACAGTAATCTCCGTTTTCCGGATGATCACCCGGAAAGCAAACGTGCCGTCGTGGTGCTCAAATTCTCGGTTGGTCCCGATCACAGGCCCATGAATATCAAAGTTCTCAGGAGCCCGGGAACGGACTTCTCCGATGAAGCCGTCCGGTTGCTGAAAAACGGGCCCGGCTGGAACCGCGCCACAATGAAAGGTTCGCCGATCGATGTGGAAACACAGATCAGGATCGTATTCAAAAATAAGGAATCGGATTAGGGTAAGGGGACAAAAGGACCTCAACCATTGAATTCCTTTGGCCGCCGAACAGGGGGTGCCCCGGATAAAAGGCGCCCGAAAATTCCATCCCCTCGTCGTGATCCTTATTCCCGGATCTGACCGTCGCCGTAAATAACGTATTTCGTGGAGGTCAGCTCTTTCAGACCCATGGGGCCGCGAGCATGAAGCTTCTGGGTGCTGATGCCGATCTCGGCACCGAAGCCAAACTCGAAACCGTCGGTAAACCGCGTGGATGCATTGACATAGACCGCTGCGGCATCAACTTCATTTAAAAATTTCTGGGCATGGGTGTAATTCTCGGTGACGATGGCTTCCGAATGTCCTGTCCCGTATTTATTGATGTGCCCGATCGCCTCCTCAAGCGATGACACCACCTTGGCCGACATGATGTAATCGAGGTATTCCGTCGACCAGTCCTCCTCGGTGGCGGGTTTGGCTTCGGGCAGAAGGGCGCAGATCTGTTCATCGCCCCGGATTTCCACATTCTTTCCGGCTCAGCCATTCATAGATATCCGGCAGGTATTCGGCCACGACCTTTTCATGGATCAGGAGGCTCTCTGCTGCATTGCAAACGCCCGGACGATGGGTTTTTGAATTGTAGGTGATCTGGACGGCCTTCGTTTTATCCGCCCATTCATCGATATACACATGGCAGTTCCCCACCCCGGTCTCGATGACGGGAACCGTCGAATTCATGACAACCGACTGGATCAGTCCGGCACCACCGCGCGGGATGAGCAGATCGAGATAATCGTTAAGCTTCATCATGGCCACGGCACTCTCCCGGGATGTATTCTGAACAAGCTGAACGGCATCTTCAGGAAGTCCGGCCTCTTTCAGCGATGCCCGCAGGATCTCCACCAGGGCATTGTTTGAATTGAAGGCTTCCTTCCCGCCCCGGAGAATGGTGACATTGCCGGTTTTGATGCAGAGCCCGAAAACATCGACAGTGACGTTGGGCCTGGCTTCGTAGATCATTCCAATCACGCCGATGGGAACCCGTTTTTTCCCGATCATCAGTCCGTTGGGACGTTTCCACATGGATTCCATCTCCCCGATGGGATCTTCCAGGGAGGCCAGTTGCTCCAGCCCTCCGGGCAATTCCCCTGATCCTGTCCTCCGTCAGCCTGAGGCGGTCGATGATGGCTCCCTTCAGGCCGTTGTCTTCAGCACTTTCGAGATCCCTGGCATTGGCGGCAAGGATTTCCGGCGACCGGGCCACGAGATTTTTCGCGGCAATCAGCAGGGCTTTATCCTTCAACGCCGAGGAGGCATTCGACAGGATATAGGAAACCATTTTCGCGTTTTTACCTTTTTGAATCAGCTCTTCCATACGTTTTCCTTTTGTGAAACGGCCGTCGTGTTCCCGGAATTCGAACACATCGTCCCGTTGAATGAATTTATCCTTCTTCCTTGCAGCACGCCATCGACTCCTTCGAGACGAAAAGCGTTCCCACGTCCTTCCCTGCCAGCAGCTCATGGATAATATAGGGATCGGTGCCGTTGGTGATCACCACATCCACATCATGTTCGATGCAGTGTTTGGCGGCAAGAAGCTTGGAGGTCATCCCGCCGGTGCCGAAGTTCGATTTGTCCTCGAAAATGCATCCGGCCAGTTCCTCGGTGAGTTCGGTGACTTTGGAGATCAGTTTGGCCGATTGGTTTTCCTTTGGATTGCTGGTGAACATCCCGTCGATGTCGCTGAGGATCACCAGGAGATCGGCTTTCACCAGGGTGGCCACCGTCGCAGAAAGGGTATCGTTATCGCCGAACTCGATCTCATCGGTCGAAACGGTATCGTTTTCATTGATCACCGGAATGATGCCCATGTTGAGAAGTTCATTGATGGTATTCCGGGCATTCCGCCGGCGCACCGTATTCTCAATGCCGTCTTTCGTCAGCAATACCTGGGCAACGGTCAGGTTATACTCTTCGAAGAATTTATCGTAGATCTTGATCAGTTCTGCCTGGCCGATGGCCGCCAGGGCCTGTTTCTTGATCTTATCCGCGGGTTTTTTATCCATGCCCATTTTCCCGGCTCCCGTGGCGATGGCGCCTGATGAAACCAGGATCACGTGCCGGCCTTCATTGTGCAGATCAGCAATCACCCGGACCAGCTTCTCCACCCGCATCAGGTTCAACCGCCCATTGGTATGAGTGAGGGAAGATGATCCAATTTTAATGACTATTTTCTGCTTATTTATTAAATTCTTACGATGTGTCATCTCAATTTTTTCTTTAGATCTTTAATAAATCTCTCCTGGAAGGTGCTATACTTTTCAATCTGAAAAGTGCCGGATGATCCGCTCCAGTTTACGGATGATCCGGTCATTGGCCAGGTTGCCAATGCTGCCGGTGTGTGTTGTCGTTACCCGGGAACCGGGCCTGAACCGTCCCTTATCAATCTCCGCGGCCACCTGGACATAGGCTTCCCGGAAGGGAACGCCTTTCTTCACTTTTTCATTGATGGCATCCACGCTGCCGATATAGCGGTAAATCTCATTTTCCATGACATCATTGGCGTCACGATCAGTCCGGGGAATGATAAAGGTGATCATCCGGAGGCATTCCCTGAGTTCGTCGACGGCAGGGAAACAGATTTCCTTCAGAAGCTGAAAATCCCGGTGGTATCCTGAGGGCAGGTTGCCGATCACCGACATCACTTCGAATTCCCTGGACTGGATCCTGTTGCAACGCGCCCGGATCAGTTCCAGGACATCGGGGTTTTTCTTATGGGGCATGATGCTCGAACCGGTGGTCAGGTCTTCGCTGAGCCGGACGAAATCAAAGTTCTGGTTCATGTACATCACCAGGTCCATGGCCATTTTTGACAGTGTGGCTGCCAGAGCCGACAGGGCCGACATCAGGAATTTTTCCGTTTTTCCGCGCGAGAGCTGCGCATTGACCGAATTCACATGCAGATCATCAAATTCGAGCAGTTAACAGGTCAGGTCACGGTCGACCGGGAAGGAAGAACCATAGCCCGCTGCTGAACCGAGTGGATTCTGGTTGATATAGTCGAATACACCCTTGACCATCATCAGATCCTCGGTGAAAGATTCGGCATATGCCCCGAACCACAGCCCGAATGATGAAGGCATGGCCACCTGGAAATGGGTATAGCCCGGGATCAGCATCTCCTTTGTCTCTTCACTTCTCTCCACCAGCAACCGGACCAGACGATCGGTCATTGCCACAAATCCCGTCAGGACATCGCGGTAAAACAATTTCAGATCGGTAATCACCTGGTCATTCCTTGAACGGGCGGTATGCACCCGTTTCCCGGCATCCCCGAGGGCTTCGGTAAGCAGGTTCTCAACCTGGGAATGGATATCTTCAACGCCTTCCTCAATGGCAAACTCACCGCTGCTGATCTTCCCGTAAAGACCAAGCAGGGCTTCGAGGATCCCCTTCTCATCTTTGGCGGGTATCAGCCCGGTTTTGCCCAGCATCTGAACATGAGCCATGGACCCGATCACATCGGCGGCAGCGATCTGCAGATCGAGTTCGCGGTCACTTGCCGGCTGTAAACGCCATGATATCCGTATCGGTCTTTTGACCTTTATCCCAGAGCTTCATGTTATTGATAATCTTTTAGTAAATTATAATACAAATCGATAGCCTGTATTATCTGGTCTTTTTCTATATATTCATCTGCCTGATGGGAGAGTTCCGAATTCCCCGGACCCAGTTTGACCGACGGAGCAGGGATGAGGGCCTGGTCCGACATGGTCTTCGAGCCGAAGGTGCGGATGCCGAGGGTTTCCGCCTTTTTCACCAGGGCATGGCCGGTATCGATGAATGAGGAATGCAGACGCAGGGAGCGTGGCCGGACTTCCGATTCGAGTTCATGGCGGAGCAGTTCGGCCACCTCTTCATTGGTATAATTTTCATTGGTCCGCACATCGACGACGAACGTGCAGAGATCCGGAATGACATTATGCTGGTATCCGCCTTCGATCTGGGTGACTTCAAACTGAATATCGCCGAGAAATTCAGAGGTCCGGCCGAGGTCCAGCCTGTAGATCCGTTCAATGTCACGGATGGCTTTGAGGATGGCATTTTCACCTTTGCGGTGGGCCACATGCCCGGCCTTTCCCCTGGCAAAACAGTCGAAAACGACCAGTCCGCGTTCGCAGATGGCCATTTCCAGGCTGGTGGGTTCACCGACGATGGCCAGATCGATCTTGCCGATTTCACCGATGACCGAAGTGATCCCTTTTTCGCCGGAACTTTCTTCTTCGGCCGAAATGAGCAGGATGATGTTAAACCGCCTGTTGACGTCGTCCTTCAAGCGCAGGAAAGCAAAGATCATGGCCACCACCGATCCGCCGGCATCGCTGCAGCCCAGGCCATACATAAGGTCGTCGGTTTCTTCGGGAAGGAACGGATCCATCGTCCATCCGGCCACCGGTTTAACCGTATCCATGTGGGAATTGAGCAGACATGACGGGAAGTTCCGGATTGATCATCGATTCGCACCAGAGATTACTGTTCTTCCGTTTGACGGTAAGCCCCTGGCTTTCGAGCCAATCCTGCAAAAACTGGCTGAGAAGCGCTTCTTCCCCGCTCACCGAAGGAATGGCAACGATTTGTTTCAGCAGTGAAAAAACCCGGTTTTGATCCTGTTCCGTCATTTTACTTTGGTGATTTCATTGATACGAAGTGATAATTCCCTTGATCAGGGCTGAACTCATGCCGTTATGTTCCATTTCATTCAATCCGGCAATGGTGCATCCCATGGGGGTCGTTACTTTGTCGATTTCCGTTTCGGGGTGATTGCCCGATTCGAGCAGGAGCCGTGTGGCGCCCTTGGCGGTCTGCGCCGCGATGAGCTGTGCCTCGCTGGCATGGAATCCCACCTGTATGCCGCCCTGCGATGCCGCACGGATGTACCGCATAAAGAACGCCACTCCGCAAGCCGCGAGGATGGTGGCCGCAGGCTGAAGCATCTCAGAGATCTGCAGCACCTGGCCGCAAAGCGCGAAATACGTTTTGACTTCTTCCAGCGCATCGAGATCTTCATCCTCGGCCGAGAGGCAGGTCATCGACTCCCCGACGGCAATGGCCGTATTGGGCATGGCCCGGATCACCGGAATTTTTTTTCCGGTCATGGCCCGGATTTCACTGATGGAAAATGCCGTAACCACGGAGACGAGGATGTGATGATCACTCAGCAGGGAGGATATCTCGTTGACCACCGACTCGAGCTGGCGGGGCAATACCGCCAGGATGATGATATCGGAAGCCGTCACGGCGGCACGATTGTCGGATGAAACCGTGACGCCCTGTTCAGCTGAAGTCGGACAGCAGGGATGTTTTCCGGCGGGTGATATGAATGTTCCCCGCGGCGATCTTCCCTGAAGCCAGGAAACCTTTCAGGATGGCTGTCCCGATGTTTCCGCCGCCAATGATGGCAATTTTTTTCTCGTAACCCATGATTCGTATTCTGTTCGTGATGAGACTGCCCGAAGGCTATGACATGAGATTTTTCTTTTCGTCCTGGTTGATGGCAAAGAATATTTTAGCCGGGTTCGACATGATCTTTGTGAACCCCTTAACATCGTTCCCGTCCCACGACAGGCTTTCCTCACCGTATTTGGCGAATTGCGCGTTCATGAGATCATGCGGGCTGTCGACCCCGGTGATCATGTAACTGTAGGGCCGGAGCCGGATGGAGACGGTGCCGCTGACATATCGTTGTGAATGTTCGAGGAAGGTTTCGATATCGCGCATGACCGGATCCAGAAACTGGGCTTCATGAACGAAGAGTCCGTACCAGTTTCCAAGCTGTTCTTTCCAGTATTGCTGCCATTTGGAGAGAACATGTTTTTCGAGGCTGTAATGGGCATCGATGATCAGCCTGGCCGCTGCGGCCTGGAAGCCGATACGGCCCTTGATGCCGATAATGGTTTCGCCGATGTGCATATCCCGCCCGATGGCGTAGGGAACCGATAATTTTTCCAGTTCCCGGATCAGGTCCACCTTATTGTCATAGGTTTTCCCGTTGAGACGGACCGCTTCCCCCTTTTCAAACCCCAGGCTTATCACTTCACTGGTTTCCCTGGCTTTCTGAGTGAGCCAGGCCTCTTCGGGAAGTTCCTCATCCGAGGTAAGCGTTTCCCGTCCGCCTACGCTCGTGCCCCAGAGGCCCTGATTGACGGAATAGTTCTTTTTCTCGGCCTTGTATTCGAACCCGTGATCAGCCAGGTAGGCAATTTCGGCTTCGCGGCTGATGGACAGATCACGGATGGGGGCCAGCACGTTGATCTCCGGTGCAATGATCTGGAAAACGGATTCAAAGCGGACCTGGTCATTTCCCGCCCCGGTGGATCCGTGGGCAATGTTGGTGATCCCTTCTTTCCTGGCATATTCCACGATCTGGAGGGCCTGGAAGGTCCGTTCGGAGCTGACCGAGACCGGGTAGTTCCGGTTCCGCAGGACATTGCCGAACACCAGGTACCGGAGGCATCTCTGGTAATATTCCTCCCGGGCATCGATGGCCGTGTGTTTGGCAGCCCCGTACATCAACGCCTTCTTTTCGATGCCGGCCAGCTCAGCTTCATCGAAACCCCCGGTGTTCACAACCACCGTATGAACCTCGTAGTTTTTGTCTTTTCCGAGATAGAGGGTGCAAAAGGAGGTGTCGAGACCGCCACTAAACGCCAGAACAATTTTTTCTTTACTCATTTTCTTTCTTTCTGTTTTATCAATAAACAAACAAACCTGCCCGCCGGTGCGGGTCAGGTCCGTCCTTTTCTCCGCAAAGCCAGCCCTGTTTCAGGTAAGTATGGTGATTTTCTGTGCCTTGAGTTTCGCCGGATCCGATTCCTTATCCTGTCTGACCGGGTCCATCAGCATCCCGGTACACAGGCAGTGGCTCCGGCGGGTCCTGACCAGGATGTCATAATACGGGCAGGATTCGCATCCCTTCCAGAATTCGGCATCATCGGTAAGTTCCGAAAATGTGACCGGTTTATATCCCAGGTCGCTGTTGATTTTCATCACGGCCAGGCTCGTGGTCAGACCGAACAGCTTCGCTCCGGGAAACAGTTTGAGCGAAAGATGCATCGCCTTTTCCTTGATGGCTTTGGCAAGCCCGTGACCCCTGTATTTTCCGGAGACGACCAGCCCGGAATTCGCCACGAATTTGTTGTGGCCCCATGATTCAATATAACAGAATCCAGCCCAGTCGCCATGCTCTGTCACGGCAACAATGGCCTTTCCCTGGAGAATTTTTCCCGTAATGTATTCCGGTGTCCGCACGGCGATCCCGGTTCCTTTCTGCTGCGAGGCTTCATAGATGGCATCCACGATATCCTGGACATACACCAGGTCAGTCACCCCTGCACTCTTCACAATGAATTTTTCCATAGCTGTCAAACTTAAGCTCCCGGCATTACGGCCGACAATTGTTCCAAAATCAACTCTTTCCTTGCCCCGTCCCTCGGGATGATCAGTATCGTGTCGTCGCCGGCAATGGTGCCTGCGATCTCAATGATATTCATGGAATCGATGGCTGAAGCAATACTGCTCGCATATCCCGGCAATGTTTTCAGAATGGCCATCCCCTGAGCAAATTCGATGGTCACAATCCCTTCCTGAAGAAAATTCGTCCAGGGTACCGCCTGCACCCCGGGTTCATTGTCCGGTAAAAAATAGATATATCCCTTTTCCTCGTCGTGGATCTTTGATACCCTGAGGTATTTCAGATCCCTTGACAAGGTCGCCTGCGTCATCACAAACCCATCATCCTTCAGACGATGCAGCAGCTCCTCCTGCCCGGCTAATTTTTCTTCCCGGATGAGCTTTCGGATGGCCAGTAACCGTTCACTTCTGTTCTTCATGTATATTTATACATTAACAATGCAAATTTATACATTATTTATGATGAAAAACAAGTTTTTTGGAAAAAAATTGTACTTTTGACAGGATTTTAACAAGCCCCCGGGGTCAAATCCCTGAAGGATTTCGGGATGAATGTGGGAACGTCTTCCATGACGGAGCATCCGGAGGGGAGAACAAAAATAACGGATGGCTGTCATATATCAGTGGATAATGGTGACTTTAACATCAAAATAACCGATTATCCTTATTTTTGCAACGCCAGAATGACCAACGCTAAAAAGCATTTCTTTCCATGGACAAATCAATAAAGAAAATTATACTTCTCGGATCGGGAGCACTGAAGATCGGGGAAGCGGGAGAATTTGACTATTCCGGATCGCAGGCGCTGAAGGCCATGCGCGAAGAGGGAGTTGAAACGGTCCTGATCAATCCGAACATTGCCACGGTACAGACGAGTGAAGGGGTGGCCGACAAGATTTACTTCCTTCCTGTCACCCCCTATTTTGTGGAAAAGGTCATTGCCCGGGAAAATCCCGACGGCATCCTTCTTTCTTTTGGCGGTCAGACGGCGCTGAACTGCGGTATCGAGCTTTTCAGAAGCGGCATTCTCGAAAAGTACAACCTGAGGGTTCTCGGCACGCCGGTCCAGGCGATCATCGACACCGAGGACCGTGAGCATTTTGTCCGGAAGCTCGGGGAAAAGGAGATCAGGACGCCCCGCTCGTTTGCCGTGACCACTGTGGAAGGAGCCGTGAAAGCGGCCGGCGAGCTCGGTTTTCCCGTGATCATCCGTGCGGCCTTCACCCTCGGGGGACAGGGGAGCGGGTTTTCGTCAGACATGGACGAGCTGCGCCAGATGGCCGGCAAAGCCTTTTCCTATTCTTCCCAGATCCTGGTCGAAGAATCGCTGAAGGGCTGGAAAGAAATCGAGTACGAGGTGGTCCGCGACCAGTATGATAACTGCATCACGGTATGCAACATGGAGAATTTCGATCCTCTTGGCATACACACCGGGGAGAGCATCGTGGTTGCGCCCTCCCAGACCCTGAACAACAGTGAATACCACAAACTCCGTAAGATCTCCATCGACCTGATCCGGCACATCGGCATCATCGGCGAATGCAACGTTCAGTTTGCCCTGGATCCTGAATCGGAAGATTACCGGGTGATTGAAGTCAATGCCCGCCTGTCCCGCTCGAGCGCCCTGGCATCCAAAGCCACGGGGTATCCCCTGGCCTTCGTGGCGGCCAAACTGGCCCTGGGTTACGGGCTTCACGAACTGAAAAACTCCATTACACGGACCACTCCGGCATTTTTTGAACCTTCGCTCGACTATATCGTCTGCAAAATCCCACGGTGGGACCTCAATAAATTCATCGGCGTTTCCAAGCAGATCGACAGCAGCATGAAGTCGGTGGGCGAAGTGATGGCCATCGGAAAAAATTTTGAAGAGGCCATCCAGAAAGGTTTACGGATGATCGGCCAGGGCATGCACGGCTTTATCGGTAACCATGAACCGGGTGAGGAAAAGGACCTGGACCGTGAGCTGAGCGAGCCGACCGACATGCGGATCTTCGTGATTGAAGAGGCTTTCGAAAAGGGCTACACAGTTGAAAAAATCCATGACCTGACAAAAATCGACAACTGGTTCCTTTTCAAACTCAAAAAGATCTTCGACCTGAAAAACGAACTGGCAAAATTCGATACCATTGAGGCCGTCCCGGACGACCTGCTCCTGGACGTTAAGGTCGCCGGTTTCTCCGATTTCCAGATCGGCCGGGTCGTTTATAAAGATGACGATTACGAGGAACACCTGCTCAGGATCAGGCAGGAGCGCAAAAACCGGTGCATCCTTCCCGTGGTGAAACAGATTGACACCCTGGCAGCCGAATACCCCGCCAAAACGAATTACCTCTACCTTACCTACAGTGGGAATGAGCATGATATCCAGTTCGAGAATGATCATAAATCGGTGATCGTTCTCGGTTCCGGCGCCTACCGGATCGGAAGTTCGGTCGAATTTGACTGGTGCAGTGTTAATGCCCTGAACACCGTCAATGAGGAAGGGTACCGTTCAGTGATGATCAACTACAACCCGGAGACGGTGAGCACCGATTATGATGTATGCGACCGGCTGTATTTCGACGAACTGTCATTCGAACGGGTGATGGACATCGTCGATCTCGAAGCGCCCAAGGGCGTGATCGTCTCGATGGGCGGCCAGATCCCGAATAACCTGGCCATGCGTCTCTATCGCCAGAATGTGCCGATCCTGGGGACCTCCCCGGTCTCCATCGACAATGCCGAAAACCGCCATAAATTTTCGATGCTTCTCGACAGGCTGGGCATTGACCAGCCCCGATGGAAGGAGCTGACGAGCCTGGACGAGATCAGCGACTTCGTCGATGAGGTCGGCTTTCCGGTCCTGATCCGGCCTTCTTACGTGCTGTCGGGCGCGGCCATGAATGTGGTCTCCAACAAGGAGGAAATGGTGCACTTCCTCCAGCTCGCCTCCCGGGTTTCCAAACAATATCCCGTGGTGGTTTCCGAATTTATCGAACAGGCCAAGGAGATTGAGATCGATGCCGTATCGAGGGACGGGGAGCTCTTCACCTATGCCATTTCAGAGCATGTCGAATTTGCCGGCGTGCATTCCGGCGACGCCACAATGGTCTTTCCCCCCCAGAAAATTTATTTTGAAACGGTGCGGCGCATTAAGCGCATTGCCCGCGACCTGGCCAGGGCGCTCGAAATTTCAGGTCCCTTTAACATGCAGTTCCTGGCCAAGGACAATGACATCAAGGTTATTGAATGCAACCTCAGGGCATCGCGAAGCATGCCTTTCGTGTCGAAAGTCTTGAAAGCCAATCTCATTGAGATGGCCACCAAGATCATGCTGAAGGTCCCGGTGGAAAAACCCCAAAAATCCAGTTTCGACCTGGACTACATCGGGATCAAGGCGCCGCAGTTCTCCTTCTCCCGGCTCAAAAAAGCCGATCCGGTCATCGGTGTTGACATGGCATCGACCGGTGAAGTGGGCTGCATCGGGGAAAACTTTTATGATGCGGTGTTAAAATCCATGCTTTCAGTCGGCTACCGGATCCCGAAAAAGAACATCCTTCTTTCAACGGGTCCGATGCGCTCGAAAGTGGAGCTGGTGAACAGCTGTAAGCTTCTTGCGGAAAAAGGGTACAACCTGTTTGCCACCTTCGGCACGCATCACTTCCTCAAACTAAACGGCATCGACTCCACCCCCCTGCACTGGCCCGATGAGGATAAAAAACCCAATACCCTCGATTATCTCAAGGGAGGGATGATCGATCTGGTGATCAACATCCCGAAAGATCTCTCGAAGGTCGAGCTTTCCAACGATTACATGATCAGGCGCAGCGCCGTCGATTTCAATATACCGCTGATCACCAATGCCAGGCTGGCCAGCGCATTCATCATTGCCTTCTGCAAGATGGATCTGAACCAGCTCTCGGTCAAAAGCTGGAACGAATATTGAGACCCGCTGCCGAAGCGATTTTCACTGGCCCGGCATAACATGGCCGGCTGGTTGCCGTTTTATGTCAGATTGTCTAACCACTATTCCCATATCACGATGAATAAACTTGACCGTCGGCATTTTCTCCGGACTTCTGGTTTTGCCCTGGCAGGAGCTCCCATTGCCGCAAAAGCCTTTACGGCAGATAACCCCGTGAAAAGCGGGCTGGCCTTCCCCAACGATTTCCTTTTCGGCGTCTCCTCGGCGGCGTACCAGATCGAGGGAGCCGCGACCGAAGACGGAAAAGGAGAATCCATCTGGGACCGCTACTGCCAGGAACGGACTACGTCAATCATCTCGGAGAGATCCATGACGAAAGCCGGACCGAATACATCTACAAGCATATTGAAGCCTGCCACCGCGCCCTGGCCGACGGCATCAACCTGAAAGGCTATCACGTCTGGTCGTTCCTCGATGACTATGAATGGGGGGATTACGGCCGCATGGGACTGGTCTGGGTCGATTACCAGAACTTCGACAGGAAGATCAAGGAAAGCGGCAGGTGGTATGCACGCTGCATCCGGGAGAATAATTTCCGCCTTGACTGAAGGCCCTCCCGGCCCCTGCCGGAGAGCTTCCACGGAAAGGATGCTTTCACGTCGTCCATCATGCAAAAAAGGCGGGAATTCACCCGCCTTTCACCTCTATAATATAACCGTTAGTGTTCCGATCTAACCCTCTTCAAGCGCATTGGCACCGCTGACGATCTCCAGGATCTCATTGGTAATGCTGGCCTGACGGGCCTTGTTGTATTCGAGCCTGAGGTCTTTCAGGATTTCCGTGGCATTGTCCGTGGCCTTATGCATGGATGTCATCCTGGCCCCGTGTTCCGAGGCAAAGGAATCCTGGATGGCTTTGAAGAACTGCAGTTTCAGGCTTTTGGGAATGAGTTCCCTGATGATCTCTCCTTTCGAAGGTTCAAAGATATAATCGGTATGCGTCTGGAGAAGCTTTCCTTTTTCCTGCTTCGGTTCGGTTGGTTCTTCCGGCACGGGCAGGAACTGTTCTTCGGTGAGCTTCTGAAGGGCGGCGTTGATAAACTGGTTATAGATCAGTTCGACGCAGTCGTATCTTCCTTCCTCGAACATCTTCATGATGTCCGATGCTTTTTCGGCGGCGGCTTCGTAGGTCAGGTTATCGAAGATCCCATGATCGGCGTGCACGATGTTATACTTCTTTTTTTTGAGGAAATCATGCCCTTTTTTGCCAATGGCATAGAAATCAACATTCCCGTTAGCAAACTGCCGTCCGTATTTCTCATGGGCAACGATAACGGCGGCTTTCTGGACCGAAGCGTTGAATGCTCCGCAAAGTCCGCGGTTGGAGGTGATCACCACCAGGAGGACCTTATGGACCTCCCGTTTGGTGATGAAAACATTATCTTCCTCATTCTGGAGCGCATCACTGATGGCCCTGAGGATTTCCTGCAGCTTTTCGGCATAGGGCCTGTAGTTGCTGGATGGCATCCTGGGCCTTCCTGAGTTTGGCAGCCGACACCATTTTCATGGCGCTGGTGATCTGCCGCGTCGAAGAGATGGAGGTGATCCGTGTCCGTATCTCCTTTAAGTTTGCCATGGATTAGGATTCCTGTTATTTGGTTTGCCTGTAATTTGAAGTCAGTTCGCGGGCTACGCTGGTCAGGGTTTGGGTCATATCGTCGGTGAGTTCGCCTTTGGCCAGACGGTTCAAAACATCTTTATGTTTCACTTCGAGGTATTCGAGGTATTCTTCCTCGAAATTCTTTAACCTTACTCACCGGGATATCGCTCAAAAGTCCGTTTATCCCGCAATAGATGATAGCGACCTGTTTTTCCACCGGCATCGGCTGATGGAGGCCCTGTTTGAGGATCTCCACGTTTTTCGTCCCTTTGTCGAGCACTGCCAGGGTGGCGGCATCGAGGTCGGAACCGAATTTGGAGAAAGCTTCCAGTTCGCGGAACTGGGCCTGGTCGATTTTCAGGGTTCCGGCGATTTTTCGCATCGATTTCACCTGGGCGTTACCCCCGACCCTGGAGACCGAGATCCCGACATTGATGGCCGGGCGGACGCCTGAGTTGAAGAGGTTTGTTTCCAGGAAGATCTGTCCGTCGGTGATGGAGATGACGTTGGTCGGGATGTAAGCCGATACGTCACCGGCCTGCGTTTCGATGATCGGCAGGGCGGTAAGCGAGCCCCCGCCTTTGACCATGGGTTTGAGCTCTTCGGGAAGATCGTTCATCTTTGCGGCGATCTCATCCGATTCGATAATTTTTGCCGCTCTTTCCAGAAGCCTGGAGTGCAGATAGAAAACATCACCCGGGTAAGCTTCACGTCCCGGCGGGCGGCGGAGCAGCAATGACACTTCGCGGTAGGATACCGCCTGTTTGGAGAGATCGTCGTAGACGATCAGCGCATGGCGACCGGTATCCCTGAAGAATTCCCCGATGGTTGCCCCGGCGAAGGGAGCATAGAACTGCAGGGCAGCCGGGTCGGCAGCCGTGGCGGCGACGATGACGGTATAAGGCATTGCGCCGGCTTCTTCAAGCACCTTGGCCACATTGGCGACCGTAGAGCCTTTCTGTCCGATGGCCACATAGATGCAATAGACCGGATGTGCCTTTATCGTAAAATTCCTTCTGGTTAATGATGGTATCGATGGCCACGGATGTTTTTCCTGTCTGACGGTCGCCAATGATCAGTTCACGCTGTCCGCGTCCGATGGGGATCATCGAATCGATGGCCTTGATGCCGGTCTGGATGCGGCTCTTTGACAGGCTGACGGTAAATAACACCCGGGGCTTTGCGCTCGAGGGGCAATTCCCAGGTTTTTCCCTGGATCGGACCTCTTCCGTCGAGGGGTTCACCCAGGGTATTGATGATCCTGCCCAAGAAGCCCTTCCCCCACATTGATCGAAGCGATTCGTTTTGTTCTTTTGACCGTATCGCCCTCCTTGATCAGCTCGGTTAAACCGAGAAGCACGGCCCCTACGTTGTCTTCCTCAAGGTTCAGCACGATACCCATCACCCCGCTGCTGAATTCGATCAGTTCGTTTGCCTGTACTTTGGACAGCCCGTAAATGCGGGCGATCCCGTCACCTACCTGTAAGACTGTCCCTACTTCTTCAAGTTCCACTTCCGTTTTAAAACCCTGAAGCTGTTTCTTCAAGACTTCAGATACCTCTGCCGGTTTAATTTGAGCCATTGTCTGATATTATTTTTCTATTGAAGTTTGCAGTAATTTTTTTCGCATTTTGGCCAGGCTGCTGGTCACACTGGCATCATACTGTTCATCTTCCACCTTGAGGATAAAACCGCCGATGATGGAAGGCATGAGGATCTCTTCGAGTTCGATCCCCGAATGAAAGGTTTTTTCGAGGATACCGACGAATTCATCGCGTATGGATTTGCTGATCCGGGATGCGACGATGATCTCCGCTTTTTTGATCCCTTTCTGATTACGGTACGTCGCCGAAAAATTCCGGATGATGGCTTCCAGGAAAGCTTCCCTTTTGTTCTGAAGGATAAGGTTTAAAAAATCGTAAGTGAGCGCTGTCACTTCAGGTTTGAAAACCCGGGTTCATCAGGTCTTTTTTCTGGGATGTTTTGATGACAGGGCTTTCCAGGATCTCTTTGAAAGCCGGGGTTCAGCAGACTTTCCCCCAGCAGTCGCATATCCTGCATCACCTCTTCGGTAAGGTTCTTTTCCATCGCGGTCTGAAACAGGGCTTTGGCGTACCTCACTGATATTTTGCTGTCGTTCATGGAAACAAGGTATTTCGTTAATTCATTTTGATGTCATCGAGCAGTCTGTTGATCAGTTCATTACGTTCCTTCTCATCTTCCAGGTGTGTCCGGAGGATCTTTTCAGCAATTTCCAGCGACAACCCGGCAACCTGGTCCTTGATTTCACTGATGGCCATCGCCTTTTCATTCCGAATGCTGATGCGGGCAGCCTCGATCAGTTTTTTGGCTTCCTCCTCGGCCTTTTCTTTGGCCTCGGCAATGATGCTTTCCTTCACTTCCCTGGCCTCTTTCATGAGTTTATCGCGTTCGGCCCTGGCTTCCGCCATGATCTTTTCATTGTCGGCCTTCAGCTTATGCATTTCCTCCTTGGCCTTTTCTGCCGATTTAGGCCGATTTGATGCTCTCCTCCCTGGTTCTGACCGCATTCAGAATGGGTTTCCAGGCAAATGACCTCAGGATGACGAGCAGGATCGAAAAGATGATCAGCGGTCCAAAAGATTACGCCTATTCCTGGTGTTACTAAGATTCATGGTCTATGCAGATTTATGATGTTTTGAAAATGAACCCGGTACTGCAACCAACCGTTGCAGCCCGGGTTGTTGAATGACTCACTTACAATCAGTGCAATAACCACGGCGAAAAGAGCAACCCCTTCGATAAGAGCGGCAGAGATGATCATGTTGGTCTGTATCATCGATACAGCTTCAGGCTGACGGGCGATAGCGTCCATTGCCTGTCCACCGATTCTGCCGATTCCGATTCCTGCGCCAATTGCGGCAAGTCCTGCGCCAATTGCGGCGAATGTTGCACCAGTCATAATGATTTGGTTTTAAATTAAACAACTATTATTGATGCTGGTGTTCCCGTGTTGCAAGCCCGATAAACAAAGCGGAAAGCAATGTGAATACGTATGCCTGCAATACGGCCACCAGGATTTCAATACAATCCATAAATACGACAAAGATCACCGATGCCGGAGCGATTAGCAGTGATTTAAAGATAAAAATCAGGGAAACCAGTCCCAGAACGACGGTATGTCCTGCTGAGATATTGGCAAAGAGACGGACCATCAGGGCAAAGGGTTTGGAGAACAGTCCGATGATTTCCACCGGGATCATGATCGGAGCCAGCCACCAGGGCACACCCGGCTGGACCATGAGGTGTTTCCAGTAGGTCTTTGGTTCCGCTGATCTGGGTGATCACAAAGGTGAAGACGGCCAGCACAATGGTGACGGCGATATTTCCGGTCACATTGGCCCCGAAGGGAATGATCCCCGGAAACAGACCGAGAATATTACTCAGCAGGATGAAGAAGAAGACGGTCAGCAGATAGGGCATATGCCGTTCATACTTTTCCTCCCCGATATTGGGAACAGCCACTTCGTCACGGATGAATATGATCATGGGTTCAATGAAACCGTTCATGCCTTTGGGCATCGACCACTTTTTTCCGCCGGTAGATCTTACCCATCCTCACAAAGATCAGGACCAGGAGAATGGCGGCGAAGAGAATTCCGACCACCGTCCGGGTGATGGAAAAATCGTAAGGTCTGATAAGTCCGCCCGATGAGGTTCTTTCAAGGATCTTGCCGGCATCCGGCCCTTCTTCCGGGATCAGGAAATCCTTCATATTCATGTCCATGTTCCAGCTTTGATGACATGAAGACCTTAAGGCCCTTGTCCATGCTGTAAACGATGATCGGAAGGGGAACGGCCACGGCTTCGCCGTTCGCCTTTGTCCAGAGATGCCATTCGTGCGAATCGCGGATATGACCCATGATGAAGGTTCCCGGGTCGAAATGATCACCGGTCTTTTCTTCAGCGGCAGGTGCCCCGGCATTTTCCTGCTTTTCCGATGCAAAAGCCGGATGAGCGGTGAAAAAAACCAGTGACCAAAATCAATCCCCTGAGTAAAAATTTTCCCTGAGCCATCAGAAATTATATCTTTTTAGTATTTCAGTACATTAATAAAATTCACCATGAGATAAATTGTAAATGCCAAATATATCACAAAAAACGTCAACAAGAACGGCACCGTGAGTTTTTTAAACCATAGTGCGGCCAATCCGGCCAGGGCACCATAGAGCAAAAATTTCAGTCCGACGGCAAGCAGTGTCCGTTGCACCCGCACATTTTCACTTTTGGCAAAGCCGGAATAGAAAATGGCCGAAACAAAGAACGAGATGATGAGTCCGCCGGTCAGCACGAATGCGGTCTGCCGAAAATCGATCCCGATATTGAAAGATGTTTTGAGTATAAGCCCGGCGATGGCGAGGATGATATAGATGACAAGCAGTATTCCCGTATTTTTGATGAATCCCTTCATTTCCTGAATCTGATAAAATCCTTTAGGGCGGTATACAGTGCGACGAAAATCCCCAGGATCGCCAAAATGATGATAAAAAGCGGTTTGCCCCCGTTGAATTTTTCATCAAGTTTTCAGCCTCCCCAAACCGCGACCAGGATGATCGCGATCATCTCGAAAGCTATTCCGGTATAGCGGACAACCTTGCCGGCTCCGGAATCATCACTTTTCTTTTGATTCTTTGGCTTCCGCGATTGTTCCGACATTTGGCGTGTTTGATCCTGTCATATCGCATTTTCCGGAGAAAACTGCACCGGGTTCGATCGCCAGTTTATTGGTGTATATCTCACCGACGAGTTTTGATTTTGACCTGAGAGAAAGGAGTTCAGATATGAAAACTTTTCCTTCGATGGATCCCTCCACCTCGATATTTTTGCAGTGAACCTCTCCGTTAATTTTTCCACTCTCACCCACGATAACCTTACCTTTCGTATTCAGATTCCCTTTGAGGGTTCCGTCAACACGGATATCGCCGTTGGAACTGACATGCCCTTCAATGACAGTACCGGCACCGATCAGGTTTATCGTGTTGCTTTCCATATCCATACTTTTTGCCATAGCTAGCTTTTGTTAAAAAAAGAACAAAAAATGATCATGGACAAATATAAGAAATATTTCCAAGCCTGTATCCCGGGGCCGTAAAATGCGAAAGCACCCGGGGCATGATTCCTGTTCATCTCCCTGAATGCCTTAAGCGTATGATCGTGAAAATTTCCCGCCAATGAACCGGCATCAGCGGCAGAGTTTTCCCCTACTTCACCTGAACCTTATCGCCGTCGTAAGCCCATTTAAGATAGACCGCTCCCCAGGTAAATCCGCCGCCGAATGCCGTCAGGATGACATTGTCTCCTTTTTTCAGTTTCGGCTCCCATTCCCACAGGCATAAGGGAATGGTAGCGGCGGTGGTGTTGCCGTATTTTTCGATATTGATCATGACCTTGTCTTTGTCGAGCCCCATGCGCCGTGCCGTAGCTTCGATGATCCTCATATTGGCCTGGTGCGGAACGAGCCAGGCGATATCTTCCGCTTTGAGATTGTGTTTTTCCATCATGGCCACGGAAACATCGGCCATCTTGGAAACGGCGACTTTGAAAACCGCCTGGCCCTCCTGGTAGATGTAATGCATCTTCTTATCGACGGTTTCGTGTGTGGGGGGCATGAGGGAACCACCGCCTTTCATGTGGAGATGTTTTACGCCGGAGCCGTCGACGTGAAGCATGTGATCGATGATCCCGACATCTTCATCCTCAATGGGTTCGATGAGAACAGCAGCTGCGGCATCGCCAAAAAGCGGGCATGTTGAGCGGTCGGTGTAATCGGTAATGGACGACATCATATCGGCACCCACGAGGATGACTTTCTTGTACTGACCGGAAAGAATAAAATTATTGACCGTTTCGATGGCAAAAAGGAAACCCGAACAAGCAGCAGCCAGATCGAAGCTCCAGGCATTTTTAATCCCGGCCTTGTCGGAAATCAGGTTCGCCGTGGCGGGAAAGTGCATGTCGCCGGTAACGGTTGCGCAGACGACCAGGTCAATATCATCGGGGTTGGTACCGGTTTTTTTCAGCAGGCCCTTCACGGCTTCAGCACCCATATCGGAGGTCGCCTTGCCCTTTCTCCTTCATAATCCGTCTCTCCTTGATGCCGATTCTCTGCATGATCCATTCATCAGAGGTATCGACCATCGTGCTCAGTTCATCATTTGTCAGCCTGTATTCAGGTAACCAGCCTTGAATGCCGGTAATTGCCGCTCTAATTTTTGTCATTATTCGATTGCTACTTTAATATTACTAATCAGGTCATTTCGCAACACATCCCAGGTATGCATGATCATGTTTTTGATGGCGATATCATTGCTGACACCATGGCCTACGACAACAGGCTTGTTGACGCCCAGGATGGGAGTTCCGCCAAAATTTTCAAAATTGAAAAACTCGAAAAAATCATCTTTAATTTTCCGGCTTTTCAACAGTTTATAGAACCCTTCGGCTTCCTTTAAGATGATATTGCCGATAAACCCGTCACAGATCAGGGCATCGGCCCGGGGATCGGTGAAAAATTCATTGGCTTCCACATTTCCGATAAAATTATAGTCCTTGGAATCCTTCATCAGCTGGAAGGCCGATTTGGCCACCAGGTTTCCTTTTTCCTCTTCCGAACCGATATTCACCAGGCCGATCCGGGGGTCATCGATCTTATTGACGCTCAGGGCATACGCCTTGCCGAGAATACCATACTGGCAGAGACATCCGGTTTGCTGTCGGGGTTGATGCCCACATCGAGCAGCAGGGTCGATTGTCCGCTGATATTGGGAAGGTTTGCCGCGATGGCCGGCCGGATGATCCCGGGGATGGAATTGATCACCTGGGTGGCGCCGATCATCATTGCCCCGGTATTGCCGGCGCTGCATAAGGCATCGATTTCTCCGCCCTTGAGCGCCTTAAACGCCATGACGATACTTGAATTCTTCTTGGATACAAAAGATTTGTAAGGATGATCACACATCAGGATCACTTCACTGGTAGTGTACAATGGATACCTTATTCACATCAAATCCATTATCCTGTGCAATGCGGATAATGGATTCTTTGTCTCCAAACAGCACTAATTCCGTGTCTTCAGGTATATTCTGTCGGGCCAGGAAGCTACCCAATACGGCAGCTTCAGGTGCGAAATCACCGCCCATGATGTCTATACCAATACGCATCTTTAAATTGGATTAAGCCCGGAGGATTTAAGCGCCGGCTTCCTTTTCAATGACAAGTTTACCTTTGTAGTAAAGGTTCCCATCCACATAATATGCTCTGTGCCTTTGGTGAACGGTACCGGTGGTGGGGCAGGTGGACAATGTAGCGGCTTCAGCCTTATAATGCGTCCTTCTCTTATCTCTCCTGTGTTTTGGAGGTTTTTCTCTTCGGATGTGCCATTTTTATTCGTTTTTATTCATTAAGTTTTTCAATGCGTCCCATCTGGGATCCGTATCATCCTTGCGATTGCTCAAATGTTCATTCAATTTCCTGATCATCTCCCTGTTACATCCCGGCCTGCCGTTCTCATCCACCGGGTGAACCTTTCTCACAGGGAGGGCAAGCGCTGAAAATTCGTAAATATATTGCGCAGATATCCAGTCTGCTTTCTTCCCGGGGAATGACGATCACATTGTCGGAAATTTCACCGGCATCCTCTCCGAAACGAACAAACAACTCTTCTTGAATATCCACCGGGATAATCAAATTCGTCAAGACACCTGTCGCAAACCGTTCTCAGATGTGCCCCGGATATGAAAACCAAGTTGCATGAACTGGGCTTTCTTATCAAGAATGAGACGGATCTCCAGTCGCCCCCGGTGATATCAGGATTTTCAAACCACTCAAAAAACGGTGCGTTCGCTTCAAAATCATATTCATGCTCCCCCTCTTTCAAACCATAGATGGGGATTACAAAATCATCCTTCCATCTCACAACGCCAAATTTTTAGTCGTGCAAAAGTATGTATTAATATTTGAATAAAAAAAAGATTTTTCATCTAAACCATTAGAAATAAATGCAAAGTGACTAAACGAATGGATTTTAGATAGCGGCCCCGGGAAGAGACCGGAAGAGAAGGGGCCGGGGCGGGAAAGGCATTGCCGGTATGAGGTCCTCGGGGTCAGGAAACAGGGTGTTCCTGACTCACAGTTCATGATCGATGGTTTCCATCAGGGCATCGATGAAATAGTCATTCTTCGGAATGAACTTGGTGGCCCCGCTTTCGATGAACTGCCGGGCGAGACTGTCGTCTTCGAGGCTGGTCAGGATCACGACCGGAACATCGAGAATTTTTCTGACGGATTTGTTTAAGGGTCTGGAGCCCGTCCATCGGATCCTTCCCTTCCCCTTTGAAAACATGATCGAGCACGACCAGGTCGGGCTTCCGGTAGAGATTTTTAACGCATTCCTCACCGGAATAGAAGGTCAACACTTCATAATCCTGTCTTATATTGAGGGTATATTCCAATAAGTTCAGAATCATCTTGTCATCATCGACAAAAAAAATCAGTTTTGTCATCAGTCATAGCTGGTTTGGTAGAACATGAATCAAGTTATCCATTAATTGCAGCTCCGCAAATCCGGATGTCATGAATCCGTGAACCGGTTTGGGCAGTCATTTCCGCTATGAGCTGATTAACAATATACTTAAATTATTCGCGTAAAATTAGATATAAAATATTTATCTCCCAAATTTAACTTCCAATTGAGCGGGACAAATGACGAAGGGCCACCGGAAATCCAGCATGGCCAGAACTAGCGGATATCTCATTGTCATCTTCTCCCGAAAGCCTAAACCGCGGTAAAATAAGAATATTCTTTTGAAAGTTGTAACTAATTACACACTCGTTCGTCATATTTTCAACTGCAAAACCACTGCTATGATCGAAACGAGTCATCTTTCGAAAGTGTTTCAAACGGAAGAGATTGAAACCACCGCTTTACAGGATATTAATTTCATGGTCAAGGCGGGAGAATTTGTTGCCATCATGGGTCCTTCGGGGTGCGGAAAATCGACACTCCTCAACATCCTGGGGCTTCTGGATCAACCTTCGGCAGGGTCGGTTGTTTTCCGGGGGAAGGAAACTTCGGGCCTCGGAGAGCGTGACCGGACGAAAGTCCGGAAAGGAAATATCGGATTTATCTTTCAGAGTTTCAACCTGATCGACGACCTTAACGTCTTTCAGAATGTTGAGTTGCCCCTGGTTTATCATGGGGATCAGTGCCGGCGAACGGCGGAAAATGGTCGGTGATGTCCTCGCCCGGATGAAGATGAGTCACCGCATGCACCATTATCCGCAACAGCTCTCGGGCGGTCAGCAGCAGCGTGTCGCCATCGCACGGGCTGTGGTGTGCCATCCTTCGCTGATCCTTGCCGACGAACCCACCGGAAATCTCGATTCGGCAAACGGACGCGAGGTCATGTCGCTGCTGAAAGATCTGAACGTCGAAGGGGTCACCATCGTCATGGTCACCCACTCCACCGACGACGCCGAACAGGCCGACCGTGTCATCCAGCTGTATCGATGGACATATCGTCACCGAAAACATCCGAAAAGCTGTTTAAAACTCAACCCATGTCATGCTAAAAAACTACCTGACCACGCTTTTCAGGTCCTTTTCAAGGGATCTTTTTTACTCCCTGATCAACCTTCTCGGCCTGGCCACCGGACTGATGGTCGCTTTTCTGATTTTTATCTACATCCAGGATGAGTTATCGTACGACAAGTACGTTCCGGACCATGAGCGGATTTACCGCCTCGAATCGCATTTTGAGATCAAGGGAAAGCCCGATGAATTTGCCATTACGGCCCTGCCGCTGGGACCTGCACTCATGGACGAATACCCCGATATTGAATCGTATGCCCGGATTTTTAATGCCGGGACGACTATTTTTGTCAGAGGGGAAGAAAAAATCCAGGAAGACTCCATATATATTGCCGACAGTACGTTTCTGCCCCTGATGTCGACGAAACTGCTTTACGGAGATGCTGCGAAAGCCCTTGCGGAACCGAATACCATAGCCTTTTCCGCCTCGATGGCGCTGAAATACTTCGGGCGGGTAAACGCCATCGGCGAAAGTCTGAAGACCATTAATAATGAGGTATTCAGGGTTACCGGAGTATTTCCCGATCTCCCGTGGAACACCCATGTCCGGTACAACACCTTGTTATCGGTTGCCACTTTCGCCCGGACGGTAGCCCGGGAAGCTTTTGAAGATCGCAGTTCCGGTGCCTTCTGGAATGTGAGCGTGATGACCTTTGTGAAGATGAAGCCCAATACCGAAATGGCCTCGGTGATCGGGAAATTTCCCGCATTTTACGACAAGTACATGAGGGAAATCGGGGATAAAATCCAGGGGACCTTTTCCCTGAAGGCCACCCGGCTTTCCCGTATCCATTACCATTCCGGCAATCTCGAGTGGGACCAGCCCACGGGCAACATGTCCTATCTCTATATTCTCGGGGCCGTCGGCATCCTGATGCTGATCATTGCCGCCATCAACTACATGAACCTGTCGACCGCCCGGTCGGCAAGGCGAGCGAGGGAAGTGGGAATGCGGAAGGTTACCGGTGCCAGCAAAACCGTCCTCGTCAGGCAGTTCCTGGGCGAATCGGTTATCCTGGCCGTAGCTGCCATGCTGATCTCCGTGTTGATGATGGTCCTGATTCTGCCCGTTTTCAACAACCTGGCCGATAAAAACTTCCAGCCCGGCATGTTGCTGAAGCCTGTCATCTGGGGATCCATCCTGCTGATCACGCTCACCGTCGGATTTTTTTCAGGGATTTATCCCGCCTTCTACCTGTCGTCGTTCAAACCGGTGAAGATCCTCAAGGGAACGCCGACCGGGCAGATCTCCGGCGCCGGGCTGCGCCGTTCGCTCGTCGTCTTCCAGTTTTTCATCTCCTCCGGACTGATCGTTGCCAGCCTGGCTGTCACCGGGCAGCTGCGATACATGCAGAAGAAAGACCCCGGATTTGACAAAGACAACCTCATCATTCTCAGTCTCAATGACTCAACGGTGAGGAAAAACCTGGAAGGCTTCAGGCAGGAACTCGAACGAAATCCCGAGATCGTGGCCACGGCAGCGACGAACGGTGTACCCGGGAATTCCCTCGGCAAACAGGTTATGCGGATGGAAGGGCTGAACGGTGAAATGGAGGAACATGCGATCAACCAGATGGTGGTCGGTTATGAATTTCCGGCGCTGCTTGGCGTTAAGCTCGATACCGGACGGTTTTACGAGAGAAGCATGGGTTCCGATGCCGCCAAAGCCTTTGTCATCAATGAAGCGGCTGTCAGAGCCTTCAACTGGCAGGACAATCCCCTGGGGAAGCGGTTCCAGTATGGCATCAACCTCGACGGCACGGCGCGGCGCGACGGAGAGATCGTTGGCGTGGTGAAAGATTTCAATTACTTTTCGCTTCACAATCCCATCGAACCCCTGGTGTTCATCCTGGATGACAATCCGGAGAGTTTCTATAATCTCGCCATTCGTATCAAGCCTGGCACGGAACAATCATCGGTCAACTGGATCCGGGAAGTGCGCGAAAAATTCAACCCCTACTACCCGCTCGATTATTACTTTCTCAGCGATAAGCTCAATAATCAATACGCGGCAGAAGCCCGAATGAGCCGGATCTTCATGATCTTCACCATCCTGATCCTCTTCGTCGCTGCCCTCGGACTGCTCGGCCTTTCCGCTTTCATCACCCAGCAAAAAACGCGGGAGATCGGTATCCGCAAGGTTCTCGGATCGATGCCCGAACAGATCATGCTCCTCTTCCTGGGCGAGTTCATGAGGTGGGTGCTCATCGCCAATGTCTTTGCCATCCCTGTGGCCTGGTATTTCATGGATAAGTGGTTGCAGAATTTTTATTACCGCATCCACATCACCATCGTCTTTTTCGTCATCTCGCTGGGGGTGTCACTTGTCGTGGCCATTATCACCGTAACCTGGCAGAGCTGGAGGGCTTCGAGACTGAAACCGGCCATTTCATTAAAATACGAATAATTTCCGTTCCGTTTTTCTATTTATCTTTGCCTGAAATGTCCTGAGATCATATGATTTCAGGACATTTTTTAAACAACTGCACCAAAAAAATCGTAAGTTTATCAGATGATCCGGACGCCGGAATTTGACGCGCACCTGACGATTCGGAAAATGCAATGTAATTTAACCGTGGTGTATCGATATGGCTGACTTTATCGGAAGAACTGGCTGGAGATTATTACCTCAGGGATTATGAGTTAAGACACGGTTCTGAATTCAATGATGCATTTCTTCATAAGGGAAGGAACCTGTATGAAGTGATCCGGGTCATCGAGCAGGTTCCCCTTTTTCTTGACGATCATCTCGGGCGGTTGCATCATTCTTCAGAAAAAGCGGGCTTTGCGCTCAACCTGCTTCCGGGACAGGATTTCAGAAAGCCTGAAAATCCTGATCGACGCGGAAGGATCTGGATCATGGGAATGTCAAAATCGTCTTTCACTATGGAGAGAAAATGGGCACAACGTTTTCTTCGGCCTATTTCATTCCCCATGCTTATCCTTCACCCCGTCATTACCGCAAGGGTGTCAGAACGATAACGCTGGCGGAGGACCGGCCCCAGCCGGAAATAAAAAACTGGAGGCCGGGATTCCGTCAAAGGATCAAGAACCTCAAGGCCCTCCGGGATGTTTATGAAGTGATCCTGATCAATGAAAACGGATTCGTCACCGAGGGCAGTCAGTCGAACGTCTTCATGGTCAGGGGCGGCACGCTGGTCACCGCCCCGTCGCATGAAGTTCTTCCGGGCATAACCAGGAAATATGTGCTGGAAATTTGCCGGGGGCAGGGGATCCCCGTTGAGGAACGCTTATTTAACCTCGAAGAGATGGCCGGGGCCGATGCGGTTTTTCTTACGGGAACTTCCCCGAAAGTCCTGCCGGTCTCCGGCATCGATCATCTCCGGTTTTCTCCCGGCAACAGCCTGGTCCGTACAATTGCTGCCCATTATGACGAACTGATTGAGGATTACATAAAACTACATCCATATGAACCATGACATCATCATCATTGGTGCGGGCATCGTCGGCCTGGCATCAGCCTTAAAGATCAAGGAAAAAAATCCCCGCCTGAACATTGCCATCGTTGAAAAGGAAGACGGGATCGCCCGTCATCAGACCGGAAACAACAGCGGCGTGATCCATTCGGGCATCTATTACCGCCCCGGGAGCCTGAAGGCCAAGAACTGCCTTCACGGTTATCAGCTGCTGCTGGATTTCTGCGACAAGCATGATATCCATTATGAGCTTTGCGGGAAGATCATCGTTGCCACCGGCGAAAATGAACTCGGACCACTGGAGAATCTTTACAAGAGAGGCATTGAAAACGGTCTTGAAAAGATCGTTAAACTCACTGCAGAAGAAATGCGGGAATATGAACCCCATGTGACGGGAATTGCCGGGCTTCATGTCCCTTATACCGGGATCGTCGATTACCTCAAGGTCGCCGGAAAAATGAAGGAACTTTTCGAAAAAGAATATGGAGGAACCGTTTACCTGAACAATAAGGTGAACGACATTGCGCACTCTGACGGGGGCCTGGTTGTCGAAACGGCCAACGGTCCGTATTCCGCCAGGCTGGTCATCAATACGGCAGGCTTACATTCCGACAGGATCGCCAGGCTCACCACCCCCGACCTGAATGTGCGGATCATCCCGTTCCGGGGGGAATACTACAAGCTGAGCCCCGACGAAGGAATATCTTGTTAAAAACCTGATCTACCCTGTTCCGGATCCGAATTTCCCGTTCCTTGGCGTGCATTTCACCCGGATGATGCGGGGCGGCGTCGAAGCCGGACCGAATGCGGTTTTTGCTTTTATGCGCGAAGGTTACCACAAATCCGACATCTCCCTGGCCGATCTCTATGATTCGCTGTCATGGAAAGGTTTTCGCAAGATCATGATGAAGTACACCCGGATGGGCCTTGGCGAATACCATCGTTCGTTCAGCAAACCGGCCTTCACCCATGCCCTGCAAAAGCTGATCCCGGAGATCGTCAAGGAGGACCTGGTTCCCGGTGGTGCCGGTGTCAGAGCCCAGGCCTGCGACAACCAGGGGAACCTCATCGACGACTTCCTCTTCACGGAAACGCAGAATGTGATCAACGTGCTGAATGCGCCTTCACCCGCAGCAACAGCCTCCCTGTCCATCGGGGAGTCCATTGCCGGGAAAGCACTCGCCCGGTTTGAAAAGTAACCCGGCCTGCGACCGGCATTTTTCCGGTCGCGGCTTAAAAAACGGAATCCATGAAGCAACTGATCATCATCCTGGCCCTTTCCATTGCCGCGGCGGGCAGGGCCGGGGCCCAGAATAAGGTTTATACCGAAAACAGCGGGGAAATCATCTTCTCCTTTGCCGATGTTGAATACCTTGGCGAACGGGTGCCCACCAACATGCGGTTTACCGCCTTTCTGCACCTCGGCCAGAATTTCCATTACGATTTCACCGACAATATCGGCATGTACTCGCGGTTATGGGCTGAGAAACATCGGGATCATCACCGATTTTGACGGCATCAAAACCAAACGCAGGACTTACGCCCTCGGTGTTCCCCTGGCCCTGAAGATCGGCTCGTTCTCCAATCATTTCTTCATCTATGGCGGAGGTTCTTACGAACTTTTCTTCCATTATAAACAAAAACAATTCATCAACGGCAGGAAAACGAAATACAGTGAATGGTTCAGCGACAGAACGGACCGGTTTGCCCCTTCGCTGTTCGCCGGGGTTCAGTTCCCGGGTGGTATAAACCTGAAATTCAAATATTATCTGAACAACTTTCTCAACCGGGATTTCCACGGGGTCGACTTCGGGAAGGTGGTGGATTATGCCAATTATACACCAGACGAAATTGTATTATGTGTCGCTGACCTTTAATTTCGGGAAGGAAAAACTCAAAAAACTGACCAACCCGGAGGAAAAATCGGTGCGATTTGTTCAATTTTCAGGCAGAAATTAAAATTTTTATTATTTTTGTCCACTCCCGGGCAATTAACTCAGTGGTTTAGAGTGCTACCTTGACAGGGTAGAAGTCGCTGGTTCGAATCCAGCATTGCCCACCTCACCGATCGACCCTTTTGCCGCCGTGCAGAAGGGTTTTTTTCTTTTGGTCAGGGAAGGATAACCTTCAGTGCGCCGGCATCGAGCCGGTAGTGTATGGGACCATCGGCAAATTCCGGGTTCACCGTCAATGTGAATGATTTTCCGGTCCGAAGGTTCAAGGATCTCAATCTCATCCGCCTGTTCGCAATACACATAGCGGCTTTTATGAATGGTTCCCGTGAAAGACCGTAAGGCCAGGAACAGTCCTTTCCACTTGGGAAATTTCCGGACCACAACGAGATCGAGAAAGCCATCCTCGGTTGAAGCACCCGGTGCGACATAGAAATGATACCCGAACTGTGAAATGTTGGCGATGTTGATGAAAAAGGCTTCGAATTTCCGAACGGTTCCGTTTACCCGGATGGTATAGTTTACCGGGTGATAGTCGCGGAATACCCGCAAAAAGCTGAGGGCATACGACAGGAACCCTCTTTTGTCATAGTGGCTGAAAAAATACCCGGTCTCGGCATCGAAGCCCATCCCCGAGGTACAAAAGAAGGGCTTGCCGTTAATGTAACCGACGTCGATCGACCGGGGGTGCCCGGTTTTCAGTGTTTTCAGCGCTTTGTTCACCGACAGGGGAAGGCCGAAATGACGGGCAAATCCGTTACCCGAACCGAACGGGATGACCCCGAGAACCGTATCGGTACCGATCAGGGCGCGTGCCACTTCATTGATCGTCCCGTCGCCCCCCACAGCCACGACAATGGCCGTTCCCCTCGCCGCTTCATGCCTGGCGAATTCATAGGCGTGCGACGGATAAAGGGTATAGCTTGTTTCGATCTCGTGGTTGCCGTCGCCGAAGATGGCCTTCAGTTTCTGTTCGAATTTCCCCTTGTCCCTGCCGCCGGCAACGGGATTAATGATGAAGGTGATCCGGTGTGCTGGCATGCTTGGATTTATTTTGAAAGAAAGTCTGCCGATAATACCTGTAAAAATGCTTTTCCTTCCCGGATCGCCGAACCCGGGTCTTTTCCCTGTGTTTCGATAGCCTTGCCATAGTCATTGTCCCAGATGACAAAGCTGCTGTCCGTCTTGAAACCGAACCCGTTATTGAAGGCATAAAAGGCAAAGGACGGACCTTCGGGGTTCAGGATGTCTTTCGAGATAGGTGTATTCATCATGGGTAAACCCGAACCGGTCGAGGAGGGTCGCCGGGATATCGGTCTGGCTGGCTGTTTTGCGCATCACACCGTCTTTCAGGAGGGCACCGCCGGTCCAGATCATCGGGATCCTGAATTTTTTTTCCACATGGTTGGGAGTGTCTCCGGGACTTCGTGAACCATGATCGGCAACGATGATGATCAGGGTATTGTCCCACCACGGGCGGGTTCCTGGCGCTGTCGAGGAAATCACCGAGACATTTGTCGGTATAATAGAATGAATTCCGGCAGAGGTTGTCCCTGGTATCGGCACCGAAAACGGGTTTCATGGGCACATCGAAAGGTTCATGACTGCTCAGGGTGAAACAGGAATAGAAGAACGGCCCTTTGGTCGTATCGATATCCTGCAAAATGCGGTGAAAAAGGATATTCATCGGGAACGCCCCATTTCTGCATGGCCAGTGAATCGGGGAAATTCATTGACCGTCACCAGCCGTTCGATATAGGGATTGGAGAAGTAGGCCCTGAAGTTGGCGAAATCCAGGTCGCCGCCGTAATAAAACGCAGTGTTGTAGTTCATCTTCGAAAAATCCCGGTACAGGAAGGGCAGGTTTTCCGATTTTGCGGGATAAACCATGATGGACGTGGTGGGTTGTGCAGGAAATCCGCTGAAGATGCTGATCATTCCCTTATCGGACCTGTCACCGCTGGCATAAAAATTCGGAAAGACCAGGGTTCCCTTTCCCTGGCAGAGCTTATTCATCGTGGGGGTCACACCGCTTTCGCCCCCGAGGGCTGAAATGATCTTGTCGGAAAAGCTTTCCAGGATGATCAGCATGACATTGGCCCGCGGTTTAATGACCGCCGTATCGGGCCGGCCGGGTTCCTGCATCAGCGAGTCAACGATTTGGCGGGCCCGATCGTCGTCCATAAAATGATGGTTTTCACTGAGTTTCTTTCGTTCGGTGACCGAATAAAGCGTATTCCAGAGGACGTTGATGGCGCTGTGGTTGGCGAACCGTACCGGGCTGAAGTAGACCGAGCCGACATTCATCGGCGCAATCCCAAACCCGCCCCGGGCCGGGATGACCAGCAAACCTGTCATGAGGAGAAATGACGGGGCGATCAGCCACCATTCCCTGTCTGTCCGGATGACGCCGGGCCGGACACCCTTTCGGTAAAGACGGTAAAATCCGGCAAAGAGGACGGCCAGTAAAAGGAGAAACAGGACGATTTCAAGAAAACCGACCGAGGCCAAGGCTTCACCGGGCGTTTTCAGATAAAGCAGCGGTGTGATATCGAGCCTGAAACCCCAGTACGAATAAAGATCCATATCGACCACACCCAGGGACAGGACGATGAAAAGGATCACCGCAGTATAGATGTTCAGGAACCTTCGGATGAAGCCCGGGCCCGTCAGGACACCGGCAGCAATGACCAGGGCGGGGATGAAAAGGATATAGGCTCCGGCCGACAGATCCAGTTTCAGCCCGTTCCAGATCACCAGAAACCACGTGCCCAACTTCAGCTCCAGGGATTCCCTGTAATTGAAGAGCATAAAAAGAATTTTCTGGGTGATGAAAACCACGATCCAGAAAACGTAGTACCGCAGGAAAAACAACAGTCTGTCGCGCATCATCAAAAAAGTTGGCCAAATTTAAGAATTATTTAAATAACGAATCCGTTCTTTATGAATGATGATGTCAGCAAACGGCGTTGTCCCGGCGGCAAAAAGTCCTTACTTTTGCCAGGAGCCATTCGATCTATGGAAGAAAGAGAAATCGTTATCCGCTACCTCAACGGGCTGGGGATCCCGTTTGAACTGTATGAGCATCCGCCCCTTCCGACCATTGAGGAAGCGATAAAATACTGGCGCAACATCCGCGCCACGCATTGCAAGAACCTGTTCTTCCGGAATCACAAAGGGAACAGGCATTACCTTGTTATCCTCGAACATTCGAGGCAGCTCGATATTCATGACCTGGAAAAACGGCTGAGGCAGGGAAAGCTGAGTTTTGCCTCCGGGGAGAGGATGCTGCGGTATCTGGGGATCAAACCCGGATCGGTTTCCGTCTTCGGACTGATCAACGACAAAGAAAATCACGTCCATGTTTTTCTGGACGAGAAGCTGAAGGGGGCCGAAAAGATCAGCTTTCACCCGAATGAAAACACGTCAACCCTGGTGCTTTCCGGCAGTGATTTCGGGAAATACCTGGAGGCGACCGGGAATTCCTACGAATATCTGGCCCTTTACGACTGAGGTTTTTTCGCCCGTACTGCTTTCACTTCTCCGGAGGTCACCTGTGACGCTTTGTTGCCGAAACTGTTCCGGACATAAGTCAGAACGTCGGCGATCTGCTGATCGGAGAGAAAATTCTGCGGCGGCATCGCCTGGTAGTACGTTTCACCCTTGACCTCCACTTCACCGGAAAGCCCGTGAAGCACGATGCCGATCAGCTTTTCTTTTTCACCCAGGACGATTTTTGTCCCCTCCAGCGGGGGGAACATGCCCGGGTTTCCCGAACCGTCAGCCTGGTGGCAGGCCAGGCAGTTGGCTTTATAGACCGCGGCGCCCCGGTCCATGACCTCTTTGGGAATGGTTTGCCGGACCATCACCGGGGCCAACAGGGTTTCCCCGATGATCCCGTCACCGGGGCGTGTTTTCGCTTCGCCAGTATGATGGTCCCAGCCAGAAAGAAAAATCAGGGCCAGGCAGGAAAGGGCGACGATGGCGCCAGGGTAAGCTCTTCTTTCGGTTTTCATACACTTCATCTTCTGGGATTATTGGTAAGGAACCGTTCAACCGTTCCGGCTCCGTTTATTGGTTTTCATTCATATTATAAGCGATCCTCCATACTTTCCCTTCATTGGAGTCGACAACAAAAAGGGATCCGTCGGGCCCCTGGGCGAGACCGCAAGGCCGGTATTTGGCATCTCCCGGGCTTCTGATGGTGTCCGTTTCAGCAAAGCCATTGGCAAAAACCTCCCATTTCCCGGAAGGATAGTCACCTTTGAACGGTACGAAAGCCACATAAAATCCTTCCTGGGGCTCGGGGCTGCGGTTCCACGAACCATGGAAGGCGATAAAGGCGCCGTGTTTGTATTTATCGGGGAACTGGTCGCCGGTATAGAAAAGCAGGTCGTTGGGAGCGAGATGTCCCGGAAAGGCCAGGATGGGATCGGTCTTGCCTTCACACCGGCCAACCTTCTTCCCGTCGCCACCGTATTCCGGTGCCAGCACTTTTTTTTGCTGAAATTCATCATAATAGCAATATGGCCATCCGCAGTCGGATACCGTCCTGCAGGAGGAAAAATTCCTCAGCCGGAAGTTCGGCACCCTGTTGAGCGGTGTAGAGGTCGGGAAAGAACTGGTAAAGCTGGTCCCTTCCATGCTGCACGATGTAGAGGTGATTCTGTTCGTGATTCCAGGTGATGGCCACCGCATTGCGGATTCCTGTGGCATAGCGGTAACCGTCGCCTTCCTGTTGCTGTGAGATTTTGTCATCGGCGAAACGCCAGATTCCGGCATGCACATTCCAGCAGGGGACAGGGATCCATTCCCGGAGAACCCTTGGTACGGGTCTGTTCCATGCAGGCATTGGAAGGGGCGCCGACATTAACGTACATGTTCCCGTCATCATCAAAGGTGAACGTTTTGGTGGCATGCTGATGCTGTTCGGGAAAACCGGTGGCGATCAGTTCACGGATTGGATTGGGAACGAGCTGACCTTCCTTCATTTTGTAACGCATCACCTCTTCATCGGAACTGAAATAGAGGTAACCTTTATGAATGCCGATCCCTGTTCCGGGATAATCGCCGAAGTAGGCAATACTGTCGGCATTTCCGTCTCCGTTGGTGTCGCGCAGACCGACGATCCCATTTTTATTTTTCAGATTGCTGAGTGAGACATAGATATCCCCGTTGTCGTTAACGGCGATATGCCTTCCGTGACCAAGATTTTCGGCTACAACATATGCCGTAAAACCGCCCGGCAACGTCAATGTGGAATCGATAAATTGTGAAGCAGACTGTTTGACTGAGGAATTGGATGGAGAACACCCTGCGAGAAGGAGGGCAAACAGGCTCGAAAATAAGGACACGTTTATTCATCTCATTGGTGTGTTGATTATTCTTGCGGTACGAAGTGAGGCATGATATATCCGGTCGACGCCAGCGTATTTTCCGGCCATCTCCTGCTTTACCGACATCATCAAGGCGTTCCTGGGAACCACAGGAAATATCCGGGAAATCCGCTGTCATTGACCGGAATAAGCATACAAACAACCCAATGAGTAACTGTTTACGACCTTAAACTGTTCATTTTGTGCATAAAAAAAGGCTGCCTCGCAGGGAAGCAGCCTTCACGATTAAACACAATAGTCGCTGGTTAGTACTGGTTGCGCTCAGTATAATGGGTATGAAGAAGCTCATGGGAGCGATGGCCATTGGGTTCGCCGAGAAATTCCTTGTACACCTGCAGAACTTCGGGATTTTCATGCGATTTCCTCAGTGGCATGCCCATATCTTCATCATAAATGGCTTTGGCTCTTTTATCGCGGATCTTAGCATTGGTGGGGATGGGCTGACCGCCGCCGCCCAGGCATCCGCCGGGGCAGGCCATGATTTCGACGAAATGGTAGTTGGCCTTTTTCTCTTGAACCGCCTTCATGACTTCCCGTGCATTGACCAGTCCGTGGGCCACGGCACATTTCAGCTCAACTCCTTCGAGGAAATTCCATTCCGGCTTGCAACCCTCGATTTTCACGGATGCTTCCCTCACGCCTTCCATACCACGTACCGGCAGTGATATTCAAATCCTTGAAGGGCACTTCCCTGCCGGTGACCAGTTCGTAGGCCGTCCTCAAGGCCGCTTCCATAACCCCGCCGGTTGCGCCGAAAATCACCGCTGCACCGGTCGATTCACCCATGATGCTGTCATAAGGTCATGTCGTCGAGCCGGTTGAAATTGATCCCGGCCTGCCTGATCATCCTGGCCAGTTCGCGGGTGGTCAGCACATAGTCGACATCCTTATACCCGCTGGATCGCATCTCGGGCCGGTCGGCTTCAAATTTCTTGGCCGTACAGGGCATGATGGACACGCTGACGATTTTTGCCGGATCGAGTTTTCGCTTCTGGGCATAGTAGGTCTTGGCCAGTGCACCGAACATTTGCTGCGGCGATTTGCATGAAGAGACATTTTTCAGGTGATCGGGAAAGATATGTTCGATAAATTTGATCCACCCGGGTGAGCAGGAGGTTGTCAGGGGCAGGGCGACGGAGTCGTCCTTATCGACAAGCACTTTCTTCAGGCGGGTCAAAAGTTCGGTGCCTTCTTCCATGATCGTCAGGTCGGCCGTGAAATCGGTGTCGAGAACACTGTCGAAGCCCAGTCTTTTCAGGGCGGCGACCATTTTGCCGGTAACCCTTTCCCCGGCAGGCAGACCGAGGGCTTCGCCCAGACCTACCCTGACAGCCGGGGCTGTTTGGACCACGACATGTTTTTCCGGATCGAGGATGGCATCCCAGACTTCTTCGATATAATTTCGTTCGACCAGGGCGCCGGTGGGGCAACGGTTGATGCACTGTCCGCAGTTGGTGCACACAATCTCGTGCATCGTCTTGTTGAAGAAGCTGCTGATCTTCTGTTCAGCTCCTTTATTTGCCACGGCCAGGGCATGAACGCCCTGAAGTTCGGCGCAGGTCCTCACGCATCGCTGGCAGCGGATGCATTTGCTGTCGTCCTTCATGATGGAAGGCGAAGTGATGTCGATCATGCGTTCATGACCGTTCACCAGGTCAATAAAAAGGTGATCACCGACGCTGTATTCATTGGCCAGTGCCTGGAGTTCACAACTGCCGTTTTTGTAGCATTTGGTACAGTCGGCATTGTGCTCAGACAGCAGCAGTTCGATAATATGTTTGCGTGCCGATCTGACTTTGAGGCTGTTGGTGTTAATCTCCATCCCTTCGGAAACGGGAACGGCACATGCAGCGACGAGCGCTTTTCCACCCACCTGCTCAACCACGCACACCCGGCAATTTCCCGCAATGCAGAGGTCCTGGTGATAACACAGCGTGGGAATCCTGAAATTGAGTTTTTTTGCCGCTTCCAGAATGGTGGATCCTTCTTCCACCGAAACCGGCAATCCGTTTACTTTAAGGTTTATCATGATGTTAACGCTTTTTTTCGTGAATTAATAAATGATTTCTTCCCTGAAATTCCGGACGATGGATTTAAAGGCATTGCCCACCGATTGGCCCAGTCCGCATTTTGATGCCATCTTCATGGTTCCGGCAAGCTTGATCAGTTCATCCAGGTAACGGGAATTCTTTTCCCCTTTTTTGACCGCTTCGATCCCTTTAAGAAGTTGCTGACATCCCACCCGGCAAGGGGTGCACTGGCCGCATGACTCTTCGGAGAAGAAATCCAGGTAATTGTGCAACACGTTATACATCGACCTCGAACTGTTGAAAAGTTTCATCGAACCGCCTGTGGGGACGCCCTCGAAGCCGATGATGGTATCCTTGAATTTTTTCCGCGGTACACAGAACCCGGAAGCGCCGCCGACCTGGACAGCCTTGGTGTCGCCGTCGCCGAATTCCTCGACAAACCTGTCGACGGTCATCCCCAGCTCAAGCTCGTAGATACCCGGTTTGGGGGTGTCACCTGAAATGGAAAATACCTTGGATCCCCTGGAATCGGAAGTTCCCATATCTTTAAAATGCTGGGATCCATGCGCAAGGATCATCACCGTGTAGACAAGCGTTTCCACATTGTTGATGGCCGTGGGCTTTCCGAATAATCCGGACATGGTGGGATAGGGCGGCTTGTTTCTGGGCTCTCCCCTTTTTCCTTCGATGGATTCGAAGAGCGCGCTTTCCTCCCCGCAGATGTAAGCGCCACTGCCAAGGCGGAGGTGAATATGAAAATCATGGCCCAGTTCTTTGACCAGGCTGTGGAAAAGATCTAACTCTTCACTGCAGTTTGGGCACGAGGAACTTGTATTCCCCACGCAGGTAAATGTATCCTGTTTTGGCACCAATGGCCTTACTGGCAATGGCCATTCCGGCGAAAACTTTCCTGGGCACTTCATCCAGGATCTGCCGGTCCTTGAATGTGCCGGGTTCACCTTCATCGGCGTTACATACGATGTATTTTTCCGGTTCTTTTTCAGCAGCGGTGAATTTCCATTTCAGCCCGGTTGGAAATCCTGCCCCGCCACGACCACGAAGACCGGAATCCAGGATCTCTTTCTGGATCTGGTCGGGCTTCATTTTAAATGCCTTGGCCAGGATATCCTTTGTATTGCATTTTTCGAAGATGAGGTCGACGCGTTTTAATGTTGCAGTTTTCATACGTTGATCATTTATTTTTTTGGAGATTTTGCGGGATGACAGGTTTCCAGCCTTCCTTTGCCTCCTGCAGATCCGCCCTACTCCCGTTAGCGGTAAATTGATCCTCTATTTTCTGAGGTATTCCTGTAAGATCTCGGTGACTTTCATCGGAGTGAGCTCCGTATAAGGCGTATCGTTGATCAGCATGGCCGGCGCTTTATGGCACCACCCGATGCAGTTGGTCTCCAGGAGACTGAATTTTTTGTCCGAGGTTGTTTCTCCGACCTTGATCTTCAAGGTGTCCTGGATGGTCTGCAAAACTTCGATTTTCCCTTTCATGGTACAACTGATGGTTTTACAGATCCGGATGATATACTGCCCCCTCTCCTCCGTATCAAGGAAAGAATAAAAGGATGCGGTACCATAGACTTCTGCCGCTGCAATATCCAGTTCCCTGGCCACTGAAACAAGAGAAGCTTCATCCAGGTAATGGTTCTCTTCAACCAGGTCCTGCAGGATCGGGATCAGGTTCTCCCTTTTTCGTCCGTGCTTATCTGCAAGTTCTCTGACAAGATTTTCCTTTGCCGACATAGTGAGCTAAATTTTTACGTGGTTAATATTCGATTTCTGTATATTGTTATTTTGATAACAATAATCGATCTCAAAGATATCCGTTATTTGTGAATTCAATAACAATACGAAGAATATTTTAGATAGCCCGACCTGAATTCAGATTTGATCTAAATTAATCAAAACATTTTACTCTTTGAATGCCAGGTCTTTAATCTATTATTTCATGGTTCTTAATCTAAATTGGAGGCCGGATCGGGGACGGATGTCACGGATGCATAATAAAAGCCGAACCGGCCTAATTCTTGATTCCTCCGTCTTCATGACGTATTTTTACCTTAAAATTTACGGATGATCCTTTCACATATCGTTGCCGTTTCCCGGAATTTCGTCATCGGACGCGACAACCGGCTTCCCTGGAAGATGCCAGCCGATGCCCGGTATTTTCATGATGTGACCATGGGTCATGTGGTGATCATGGGCCGGAAAAATTACGAAGCCAATAAAAAGGCGCTTCCGGGAAGGGAAAATATCGTGATCACGCGAAGGGCGGATTTCCGGCCCGCGGATGCCGTTATCCGTAAACAGTATCGATGAGGCGATCCGGCTGGCCGCAGACTCGGGTGAAGAAGAAGCCTTTATCGTGGGCGGCGGGGAAATTTACCGGCAAACCCTTGACCGGGTCGACCGGATCTACATCACCGTCATCGGGACGGATGTTGAGGGAGATACCTTCTACCCCCCCATCCGGTTCGCAGGACTACCGGATCATCTCGCAACGTCATTTCCAGGCCGACGGGGAAAATCCGTTTGACTGGACCTATTTTATCCTGGAAACCGGGTCAGGATCATCGCCTCATCATCCCTCGGCCGGCTCCGGATACCCCTCATAATATTTCGTCACAATCCTGATCCGGTGATGTTTAACCCATTTTTAAACTTATTTTTTAGTTAATTACCTATCTTTTTAGTTGACAAACTATGTTTTTAGTTATATATTTGTATGACAAAATCATTCTTAGTTAACTCCGATGAAAGAACTCACTAAAGCTGAAGAGCAGATCATGCAGATCCTGTGGAACATTGAAAAAGGATTTGTCAAAGACATCATTGCCGGTATGGATGACCCCAAACCAGCTTACAACACGGTTTCGACCATTGTCAGGATCCTGGAAAGCAAAGGATTTGTAGCGCATGAAGAATTTGGGAAATCTCACCGGTATTATCCGAAAGTGAGCAAGAAAGAGTACACGAAGTTCAAAATGAACGATGTGGTGAAGAATTATTTCGGAAATTCAGCACGGCAGGTTGTTTCCTTCTTTGCCTCGAATCACCGGATAAACCTGAATGAAGCCGACGAAATCATACGGATGCTTGAAAACCTCAAAAAGGAACAAAAATGAACGGGTTTCTTCTATACACATTGAAATCAGCTCTGGCTCTGGGCCTGTTTGCCCTGGTGTACCGGGTTGTTTTCATGAAGGATACCTATTTCGTGATGCGGCGGTTTTACCTCCTGGCAGCGCTCTTGCTTTCACTGGTCCTGCCAGCCACCGGTCTTCATTTTAACGCGATATCACTCACCTTTCCGGCTGATTATCCTGAACGAGGTAACCATTTACAGTAAGGGATTCGGGCTGATCCGTGAATCGTCCGGAATACCTTTGTCCATGGTCCTGACATGGTTGTACCGGGTCATTGCCGGTGTCCTTGCCCTTCGCATCGTCTACCAGTTTATCCTCATCCGGATGAAAGTGCGTCATGGCCATCCCGATCTGTTGGAAGGTCTGAGGCTTTTCCGTGTTCCCGGTTCCCATGTCAGTTTTTCCTTTTTCCGGGATATCTTCATCGGGCAGATAAGTAATGCCGGTGACCTGGACAGGATCCTGACCCATGAAAAGGTTCATGCCCGCCAATTGCATACACTTGACGTGATATTCAGCGAATTTTTCACTTGTGTTTTCTGGTTCAACCCGCTGTCATGGTGGTACCGGAACGAACTCCGGAACGTGCATGAATATCTGGCTGATGAAGGCGCACTTGAAAAGGGGTTCAATATTAAATCTTACCAGATCACCCTTCTGGAACATCTCATTGGAAGCGCTTCTCTTTCGATAACCAATCATTTCAATTATTCACGGATTAAAAATCGCATTGCCATGATGAATACAGAAAAAAAGAAAAAATCCAATATCTGGAAGGGATTGCTCATCCTTCCGTCGTCTATCCTGCTGCTTGTGTTATTCTCCTGTGCTGAAAAAACGAATGATCAGCCCATTTCCGGACCGGATAAAGAAACGTTTTACATTGTTGAAGAAATGCCGACCTTTAACGGCGGAGATCCGGCGGTTGAATTCAGAAAATACATCTCAGAAAATCTCAGGTATCCGAAAGAAGCGGTTGATCGCAAGGCATCAGGGCGGGTCATCGTCCAGTTTGATGTGAATTCAAAGGGGAAGGTGATGGACGCCAAAGTTGTCAGCGGTGCAGATCCTGCCCTGGATGCCGAAGCACTGAGGGTGATCAATTCCTCACCAACCTGGCAGCCGGGTAAACAACATGGAAAAAAAGTAAAAGTCGAATTCACCTTCCCCATAAATTTTGCTCTGCAATAATAATATTTCCGGGTGTAAGGGAACAAGGGAGAGCGAGAGAGTGCAGACAGCATGATATCGTCGTTACTCTCTCCTCTCCTTCGCAGCCAGCTGTCTGCATTCATACTCACAATTCAGACTTTCCAGGGGATAAAAGCATCATTGGGTGATGCAATGAGCATCCTGTGAAGCGACAAAACACATTACCCGTGTGCGGAATAGATCCTTCCCGGTACACGGCTGCCTTTTCAGGAGCCATTATCAATATATTTCGGAAAAGGCGCTACAGGAAGAGATTGTCATTCCTTTCTTCTTTTTACCTTTGCCAAAAAAATCCATGTTTGATTCTCCTTCCGGACTCATCCAGATCATGCTGGCACCGGGCCTGATGATCTCGGCCTGCGGATTGCTCCTGCTGGGCATGAACAACAAATATTCCCTGGTGGTAAACCGCATCCGCCTGCTGAATGAAGAACGGCGCAAGTTCATCTACGAGAAAAAGACCGTTGAAACTCCGGCGCAGACGGCATCAGAGCATCGATCTGCAGATCTCCAAACTCTACCTGCGGATGAAACTCGTCCGTAATGCCGTCTTCTCCTACTCGATTGCCGTTGCCTTTTTCATCGTTGCCTCACTGATGATCGGGATAAACAAGATCAGCAATCCGGCAAATCTCAACTGGATCGTCATCGTCACCTTCCTCCTCGGGATGATCTTCGTCCTCGCCGGGATTGTCTATGCCGCCATTGAAGTGTGGCGCGGGTACCAAATCGTTAAGATTGAGATTGAAGACAAGAGCTGAAGCCGCGACGAAGTGCTGGTTTCCCTTCCTGCCAAACAGGTCTTCGTGACAATTATGTTAAACAGCTGTTATTCTGAATAATACAGGATCAACGCCTCTTTTTACCCCAAACCGCCCCCTGGCACAAATTTCCCATGCCGGGCACTTTTGGATCTTGCCTGCGCCCTGCCGGCAGAATTCCGGCTTTCAACCAAAGCCGGCAGCCTTTTGTAAAAGAATTGACTTCTGTGATGGCTGTTTCCGATTTTCTTCTGTTTCTTTGCATAGATCATGATCAAAATACCTGTCAATATACCCTTCAGTCCGCGACGGTCGCCCGTATTCTATGGATGGATCATCCTTTTTGCCGGGATTGTCGGTGTGATCATGAGCATTCCCGGGCAGACCATGGGGGTATCGGTCTTCACCGACCACCTGATCAGGGACTTCGCGATGAGCCGGGTGAGCCTCAGTACCGCCTACCTGCTGGGCACCATTGCCAGCGGGCTGATCATCACCTATGCCGGGACCCTTTATGACCGTATGGGGGCCAGGGTCATGGCCATTTTTGCCGGATTTTTCCTTGGCCTCATGCTGGTCTACCTGACCCGTGTCGACGCCATTGCTTCCTTCACCATTTCCATCTTTCCCCGGTTCAGCAGACCCGTCCTGATCTTTGTCCTCACCGTGGTAGGCTTTTTCGGCATCCGCTTTTTTGGTCAGGGTGTCCTGACCATGACCTCGCGCAATATGGTCATGAAATGGTTCGACCAGCGCCGTGGATTTGCCAATTCCTTTCTCGGGGTATTCACCGCCTTCGGTTTCTCCTATTCCCCCCGGATCATTCAGAACATCATCGACTTTTCGGGGTGGCGTGGAGCCTGGCAGTACCTCGCCCTGATCGTCGGCATTGGCTTCGTCATTTTTGCGTTCCTGTTCTTCCGTGACAACCCGGGTGATGCGGGTCTGATTCCTGACGGCAGAATTCGGACCGTCACGACTAAAAAATTCAAATCGACTCCCGATAAAGATTATACGCTGGCTGAAGCCGTGAGAACCTATTCGTTCTGGATATTCAACCTGACACTGACCATGAATGCCCTGTACATCACGGCATATACGTTCAACGTCGAATCGATCTTTGCCCATTATGGTTTCAGCAATGCAAAAGCCGTATCGCTCTTCCTTCCCTCAGCTTTCGTTGCCGTTCCCATCACCTTCATCAGCAGCTGGATCAGTGATTTCACCCGGCTGAAGTACCTGCTCACCTTCAATCTCACCGGTTTGCTGCTTGGCATCGCCGGGACGATCTATCTCGGAACTCCGGCAGGTATCCCGCTGATCATTGTCGGGATCGGCATCGCCAACGGGATGTTCGGCATTCTTATGGCCATCACCTGGCCGCGATTTTTCGGGGTGAAGCACCTGGGTCAGATCTCCGGTTTCGCCATGAGCTGGACGGTCATCGGAAGTGCACTGGGCCCTTTTATTTTCAGCCTTTCCAACCGGATGACGGGAAGTTACAATGCCGCCGCACTTATCCTGGGTATCATCACATTCGTGCTTTTCTTCCTCTCCATGCGGGCAAACAATGTCAACGACGCCCGGCCGGACAATCCCGGCCCGGAAGGCAGGATATAGCCTCTTTTGAGCATCATGGGAAAGTGCAAACATTTTCATAGCTTTACAAAAAGAACCGATAACCATGAAAACCTACCACAAACACTACAGGATAAAAGCCACTCCCGAGGAGGTCTATAATGCTCTCGTCAAACCTTTCGCCATCGCCTTATGGACAGGCGCCAAAGTACAGATGGAAGAAAAAGCCGGAACCGAATTTTCCCTCTTTGACGGCGACATCACCGGGGTGAACCTCGAATTCGTTCCCAATGAAAAAATCGTCCAGGAATGGTACTTCGGCGAACAGGAGGAAAAATCCATTGTCACCATCCGGCTGAGGGAAGACAAAATCTATACGAATATCGAGCTGACCCACAGCAATATCCCCGACGATGCCTTTGAGGATATGAAACAGGGCTGGGATGAATACTATTTCGGCGGACTGGAAGAATTTTTTCACCACTGAGCCCTTCCACCTCCGGGCACAATTTCCAATTCCCGCTTTTCACAAATTTTTCAATCCTCTTGACCGGAATGCGGGATTGGCCTAACTTGCATTACAATAAACCCGTTATATCTGTTTCTTAACGGAAAAGGTTCTTCATCATTCTCTGTTTTTCTGCCCGGCCCGGAAAGCCGGGATCCGACCATGCCATTCGGTATTAAAAAACGCGGATCCGATGAAAAGAACACTCCTGATTCTCACTCTGGTCATCTCGTTCATTCAAGTGCATGCCCAGGATGATGGATTTCAGACCATCATCCAAACCCCTGTAAGGATTTCGGGCATGGGCGGTCCCTTCATGATCTTCACCGGTGCCGACGGGCAGTTTGTCCACCTTATGGGTGGAGGGGGAGGCGTGATCATCAATGATCTGGTCATTGGCGGCTTTGGGTACGGTTCAACCAACCGTTTAAATCCCCCGGCTATCGATGATTTCAACCGGCTGAAGATGCAATACGGCTTCGGCGGACTGATGGCGGGCTACACCTTCATGAGCCGGAAGGCTATCCATCCCGCATTTTATATCAATGCAGGCTGGGGGGAGATCAACCTGTTTGATTCCCAGGACATCTCCTATCTGAAGGACAACATTTTCATGCTCATTCCCCAGCTTGAGCTCGAGCTGAATTTTACACGGTTCTTCAAGGTCGGCGTCGGGGCCTGTTATCTGGTGGCTTTCGGTGTAGATACCCCCGGCCTCACCAACGGCCATTTTTCAAATCCCGGGCGAGCCGGAGTTTTCGATTCGGAAAATTTTAGCAGGGATATCCCTGTCCGGCTTAAAAAAGAATCCATCGTATCCTGTAAAAAAACGCCCGAACCCCAATTTGTGATGACAGGCACGGCGCAAAGTCCATCAACCGGTCCGCCGGAGTCCTATTCAACCGTGACCCCGACGCTGACGAATTCCTTACCCAGCTCCCGGCTTTTTGTTCCCGGCGATGATCCGCCGGCGATCATCCGGTAGCTGCCGGGAAGGAATATGGCATTGCCCGCCTCATCGAAAACCCGGAACGCATCGGCCGGCAGTTCCAGGTTAACATCACGTTCTTCACCGGCTTTCAGTGAAACTTTCCGGAACGATTTCAGGGCATAACGGGGGGCATTCCCGAGCGATTCCGGATAGGTGAGGTAGAGCTGAACGATTTCATTTCCATCGCGCTTCCCGGTGTTTTTCAACCTGACTGTCACCAGGACCTTATCGCCCCGGCTGATCAACGGATCTCCCACCATGATGGAATCATAGCTGAAGGTGGTGTAGCTCAGGCCGAATCCGAAAGGATACGCCGGCTCACCGTTCATATAGCGGTACGTCCGGTTTTTCATGGAATAATCGTCATAGGGAGGAAGCTGATCGAACGACTCCGGGAAGGTGATTGGAAGCCGGCCCGAAGGATTGTAATCCCCGAAGAGTATGTCGGCAAAGGCATTCCCGCCCTGTTCGCCCGGGTACCAGGCATAGATTATGGCATCCACATACGGTTCCACTTCCCTGACGTCAAGAGGGCTGCCAGCGGTGAGAACGAGAATGAGGGGCTTATCGCCGGCGGCCGCGGATATTTTTTTGATGTAACTGACCTGATTATCGGGCAGACCATAATCGAGCCGGTCGCCGAAATGCTGTGACGAGATGGATTCGCCTTCCTCGCCCTCGATCAGGCCCGAAATCCCAGCAACGATGATGGTGGCGTCGGCATTTGCGGCTCCGCCCGTCGACCAGTCGATGGGATTGGGATTTTCACGGTCGAGCAGGAACCCCTTCTTATATTCGACAGACGTCCCGGCACTTACCCTTGCCACGACTCCTTCCAGGAAGGTGACCATATCCCCGTTCACCCCGTAATAATTTCCGAGGAGAGGTTCGATATCCGCGGCGTTCGGGCCCACAATATACAGGGAACGGATGCTGTCACTGAGAGGCAACACGCCGGTATTTTTCAGGAGGACCATGGATTCACGGGCAGCCTGGCGGGCGAGCTGAATATGACTTTTTGAATTGATGATACTGGCCGGTATACTGTCGTAGGGATTCATTCCGGGGGGATCGAAAAGTCCGAGTTTGAAACGTGTTTTAAGGAGGATGCGCAGCGATGAATCGATCTGGTTTTCGGAGATCAGACCCTGTTTTACCGCCAGGATAAGGTTCGGATTGAAGATATCGCCGCAATTCAGGTTGACCCCGCTTTTGAAGGCCATGACGGCAGCCTGGACCGCAGTGGCAGCCGTACCGTGCCCTTTGTAAATATCTTCCAGGGCCCAGCAGTCGGAGGTGATATAGCCGGTAAATCCCCATTCTTCACGGAGGACGTCGGTCAGAAGTTCCGGGCTGGCACAGCAGGGTTTTCCATTGGTCCGGTTATAAGCGCACATGAACCCTTCCACCCCGGCTTCGGCAAGGGCTTTGAAGGCCGGGAAATAGGTCTCGTTCATGTCCTTCGGAGAGGCGACGGCATTGAATTCATGTCTCAGTTTCTCAGGTCCGCTGTGGACCACGAAATGTTTTGCACAGGCGGCGGCTTTCAGGTATGGTCCGTCACCCTGCAGCCCTTCGACAAAAGCAGTTCCCAGTTTTGAAGTCAGGAAGGGATCTTCGCCGTAGGTTTCCTGTCCCCTTCCCCACCGCGGATCGCGAAAAATATTGACGTTGGGCGTCCAGAAGGTCAGCCCGGCATATTGTCCGCGGTTACCGATCGACTGGGAGATTCTGAATTTCGCCCGGGCTTCGTCCCCGATGGCGGAGGAAATGCTCCGGATCAGACTGTCGTCGAAGGTAGCCGCCATTCCGATGGCCTGGGGAAAGACCGTTGCCCGGCCATTCCTGGCCACTCCGTGGAGACATTCGTTCCACCAGTTATAGGCCGGAACACCCAGTCGTTCCACACCCGGAGCATTGTACATCATCTGGCCCACTTTTTCCTCGAGGGTGAGTCGGGAAACGAGATCTTTCACCCGTTGGTCTACAGGGAGCCGGTAATCGAGGAAGGGGAATTTGGGTTGGAAGGTTTCTTTGGAAGGAGGTACCGCGGGACCCTGGCATGAGGCTATCATCAGGACAAGGAGAACGAAAGGCAGGCATTTTTTCATGGTCTGTCGGTTTTGGTGTCGGTTTTCAGGCAAAGTAAAAATACAAAAATCTGCCATTAAAAAAGTTGTGCGCTCCATCTTTTGCACCGGTCGACCGGCAACTCCCGTCAGATAAAAATTCCGCCTTAGGGCCCTTCCCTTCAACATAATCATTAAATTTGACCATTCCGCGAGGAGCCCTGCTTTCGCTTCAGCCGGACGGGGCCAGGATCTTCAGGCGCCGGATCCATCCGGAATGGCAGATTGGCCCTGGGAGAATTAAAAAAATAACCTGATATGAAAAAGAGACTGGCTGCACATTTATCGCTGTTACTCCTTATTTCCATCCTGGTTAGCTCGTGCCAGGGAAACAGCACCCCGCCCGATCTTCGCATTTCGATACCCCGCCTTCAGGATTTCCGTCCGGATGGGAACCTCAATGAGTGGTCGGCGATCAGCCCAACGCGCCTGTACGCCAATCCCCTCGGAAAATATCCGACCCCGGAGAACCTGGAAGCCTGGCTCAGGACGGCATGGAATGATCAGGGTATTCTGATCGCACTGGATATCACCGACGATCAACTGGCCACTGACACGGTCGCCCCCTGGAATGCCGACGCGGTCGAAATTTTCATGGCCCCTTCGCGGGGTTCTGACGACATCCTCCAGATGAGCTTCGTTCCCGTGATGACGGCACAGGGGAAGCCATTCGTCCTGATCAATGATTTCCGTGAAACACCGGCCCTGCAGACCATAGACCCCGATGTTTCCAGTTCCTTCGTCCGGAAGGGCAACCATACCACATGGGAAATCCGGGTCAATCCGCTATCCCTGGGAGTGGATCCGGGAACGGGTCATCATGTAGCCCTGCAGGTTTACATCGACGACAGCGACCCTTCCATCGACCGGAAAAAAACCCAGCTTACCTGGTACAGTGTCGGTCACAGCTACCTGAACTCCTTTGCCATGTACGATGTCTCCCTCACTGAAAACGAAAGTACGGTACTGAAGGGCAGTTCGGATCTCTTTATCACCGACGGCAGCAAAGCCAGCCTGGAGGTGTTCGGCACAAAAAGGGGAGACAAGATCCGGGTCGACCGGAACGGTGGAAAATTTTTCGAAGCCGTGGCAGTCAATGACCAGGCCTGGAAACCCGATACCTTCAGCTTCCGGGCTGATCAGCTGGATTTCGATCACGACAGCCTGATGGTGTACATCAATGGTGAACCTGTTGGATTCCATGACCTTTACATTGCCCCCAGGCTGTACGGCAAAACACACCCCAAACCCTTTGAGCCGGAGATCCGGAACTTCGTGATGAAGGATCGCCTTTCCCCGCCTCCCGCCGATGGTGTTCTGTTTATCGGCAGCTCCAGTATCCGGAAATGGAACACGCTGAAAAAAGATTTCCCCGAACTCAGTATCATCCACCGGGGATTTGGCGGCTCGACATCAGAGGAAGCGCTCATGTACATGGATCAGATCGTTCTTCCCTACAAACCGGCGACCATTGTCTACTACGAGGGTGACAACGATATCCCGCGGGGATATCCGGCGGAAAAGATCCGGGGTAATGTCAAACGGTTTATCGACCGGGTTCTTGAACAAAGACCCGATACCCGCATCTACATCCTTTCGCCCAAGCCATCGATAAACCGGATGAATTTCTGGCCGAAGTACGTTGAAGCACAGAAGGCGCTGCAGGACCTCGCCGGCGAATATCCGAATGTCACTTACATCGATGTGTCGTCGCCGATGTTCAACCCCGACGGGAAGCTGAACACGAAAATCTTCGTCAGCGACGGGATCCACATGAATGCCGACGGGTATAAGATCTGGACCAGGGTCATTCGCGACAGTCTGCGGACTTGGCGAAAATCCGCACTAAGATCCGCACGGATCTGCACCATCGGGGCCCGGCCCGTTTGTCGGAAGAAGGGAAGGGAAAAGAGCGGACATCTTTTCTATTTTTCTTTATCTTTAGCGGCTGGGATTTATTGATCAACATCACTTGAAACAAGGGATTGTCATAAAGTCGACAGGGAGCTGGTTTACGGTGAGAGCACCGGACGGATCCGTCACGAACTGTAAGATCCGCGGGGTTTATCGCATAAAAGGCATCCGGGCAACCAACCCCGTAGCCGTGGGTGACCGGGTGGAATTCACCCCCCTGGATGAGGGAAACACCGGGGTGATCACCCACATTGAGGAAAGAAAAAATTACATCATCAGGCGGTCGCCCAATCTCTCAAAGGAATACCAGCTCGTGGCGGCGAATGTCGACCAGGCCTGGCTGATGGTCACTCTCATCTCTCCCCGCACCTTCCCGGAATTCATCGACCGGTTCCTGGTAACGGCCGAAGCCTACAGTATCCCGGTCAGTCTGCTCTTCAACAAGACCGACCTGTATAATGATGCCCTGAAAGCGGAACTCGCCTGGTTCAAAAAAACGTATCAGGAAATCGGCTATCCCTGCTATGAACTTTCGGCCATACGGCATGAAAATACGGATCTTCTCCGCCAGGAAAAATGGCCGGGAAGCTGAACGTCATATCAGGAAATTCGGGAGTCGGGAAATCCACCCTGATCAATGTTCTCGACCCCGGCCTCGATCTCCGCACTGCCTCGATCTCCGGCACACACCAGGCCGGCCGGCATACCACAACATTTTCGGAGATGCATGAATTTTCCTTTGGGGGATATATCATCGATACACCGGGGATTAAAGGATTCGGACTGATCGATTTCGGTAAAGACGAACTTTTTCATTACTTTCCCGAAATTTTCAGGGTTTCATCCGGCTGCCGGTTTCATAACTGCACGCACACCCATGAACCGGGATGCGCGGTCATTGAGGCCGTCCGGGAAGGCAGGATCAGCAGCTCGCGGTATATCAGCTATATCAATATGCTTGAAGATGAGGGGGGAAAATACAGATGAGAACAGGAACCTTTGAAAGCCTTTTCCGTATTCATCTTGAAATACAAAAACGATCACATTCAATACGTCACCCAAGATACCTGAATTTTTTCCCGTCAGCCTGATGAAACGTATTTATCTCATTGTCGTTATTGTCCTGGCCGTTGTCATTGGCCTCAACATTTATTTTTTCAGCCAGATCCGCAACTCCCAGCTGGCTTTTCAGAGTAATATTCTCCTTCACCAGACCCAGCTCTGTGGAAACCATGTTGAACGTACCGTTTCCAATTATGAAAGTGACCTGAACCGGATCATTTTTAAATATGTCGGCGACATGCACAGTATCTTTCAGGACAAACAGGTCATGTACCTGGTCACCCGCGACCTGGAAAGTTTTTATGCCAAATACCGCGACCTGATCACCAACATTTCCGTTCACGATAACAAAAACCGCTATCTCGGAATCTATATCAATGACTACGACGACTTTGTGGTTGATACATTTTCACGCCAGAAAAACAACGAACTTGAACCGCGCGAAATCATCACCGAAAAAAATGGATACTACCTGAGTTATTTCCCCTATTTCAGCAATAACCAGATTGTAGGCAATATCGTTGTCGAAATAAACTTCCAGAAGTACCTGTCCTATATCTTCAGCCTGTACCGTGTCCAGGACATTCAGTGGCAATGGCTGATCAATACGGACGGGAAGATCGTTTTTTCCAACAACAACGACAGTGTGACCATCAAAGGACTCGATGTCCTTGCCGACAGCCTCTCTACGGAGAGAGAGGGAATCATTCACCAAACCCTTTTGAAGAACGGCGTGGATTACGAGATCACTTCAGCTTATTATCCCCTGAGCATCATCAAACATGACCTGGGTATCGTTTTTACCATGAATTCCGGACAACTCCTCAGTATTTTTGTCGGCCGGAACCTCATCCTGGGTATCGGAAGTTTCATGATCGTGGTGGCCCTGATCATCTTCCTGCTTATCTGTCATCCGGAAGAGCAAAACCAAAGAAGTTTCGCTGAAACAGCAGCTGATCGAAATTCGCATGATCACCGAACAGTTTCCCGTCGGGATCATGATCCTCGACAAGAAAGGGATCATCCTCAACATCAACCGGACAGCTCAGAAAATGCTTTTCCTCGACCGGGATGATGACCTGGTCGGTAAACACTTTGAGGACCAGTTTCTCATCTCCAATAATTACCTTTTGAAGGACATCCACTCCTCGCCGTTCGATTCCAACCACTTTATTCATTATGTCAAGGACGGCAATGAAGTGGTCATTTACCGGCGTGACGTGGTGACACATATCGCGGGTGAGGTGTTGACCATTTCAGCGCTCATCGATGTCTCCCCGCTGGAAAAATCCCGCAAGCAGGAAGCTGCAGCCAACCAGGCCAAATCCGACTTCCTGGCCAGGATGAGTCATGAGATCCGGACCCCCATGAACGGGATCATCGGAATGACCGACAGCCTGATCAGGGCAGACCTTCCCCCTGACCAGAAAGAAGAAGTCAGGGTCATCCGTAAATCATCGGAGCTTCTGATGAATATCATCAACGATATCCTGGATTTTTCAAAAATCGAAGCAGGAAAAATGATGCTGGAGGAGATCCCCTTCAGTCTGAGTGAAGAGATCAACATTGCCACGGACTTTTCAAGCCGCTGGCTGAAAATAAAGGCCTTTCGATCCGGGCAACCATTAAACCGGAGATCCCGGACCATCTGATCGGGGATCCGTTCCGGCTTAGGCAGGTCATTTCCAACCTGCTCAGCAATGCCATCAAATTCACGGAAGAAGGGATGATCCGCGATCAGCGTTGAGTTGATGGAGAAATACAATTCCGCGCTCAGCCTGATGTTTTATGTGGAAGACACGGGCATCGGTCTGAAAAAGGAGGAAATCAGCACGATTTTCAGTTCCTTCCAACAGGGACGGGAATCGACTTCCAGTAAATACGGCGGAACAGGACTCGGCACGTCCATATCGAAACAGCTGGTCGAAATGATGAACGGGGAGATCTGGGTGGAAAGCCCTTCATCCATCTCCACCGATCCCAAATATCCCGGTGCACGGTTCTGTTTTACCACGGAGGTCCATTCCGATGAAAAAGCCAGGAAGAAATTCGATTATTCCTCCCTTCATCACTACCAGCAGATCACCGCACTCATCCTCACGAAAAAGAAGGATGATTCGGACAAAATCCACCATGTCCTCGACAGCTTCGGCATTAATTACAGCCACCGGACTCTATGAAGATAACACCATCGACAGCATCATCTACCATATCGGTCAGAAGAGAAATCTTTACCAGATGATCATCATCAAGGACAAGCCCCGCCATGACGGGTTCGGAATGGCCTTGCAGCTGAAGGAAAGCGGATTGATTATTCGATTTTCCCGTCATCATGATCTCATCCAACGATCAGCACGGGAATTACCTGAAAGCCCGCAACCTCGGCATCGATTACTACCTCATCCAGCCATACGACAGCAATGAAATTTTCGGTATCCTGCGCGATCTCTTCCCGGGGATAGTGGAAGAGAAGAGCATCACGGCCGGCATCAACAAGATCAGGCCGAATCTCCGGATCCTTGCGGCCGACGACAACATCATCAACCAGCGGGTGATCCAGACCATCTTCAAACACCTCGGCTACGAAATCGATATCGCCCGGGACGGCCAGGAAGTGATCGACATGATGGCCCTGAAAAACTATGATCTGATCCTCATGGACCTCCTGATGCCCGTAAAAGACGGTCTCACCGCCAGCCAGGAGATCCGGAACAGCGGAAACAACATCACCATTATCGCCATGACGGGCAATGACGACCGGGAAAAGAAAGAAGAAGCCTTCGCTGCCGGAATGAATGACTTTGTTGTGAAACCCATCAAGGTGGAAACCATCAAGCATCTCCTGATCAAATGGTATTCCGAATCCCTCTGAACCTCCGGTAATAATTCCCTCACCCCGGCGTTTTTATGTTTTATCTTCCAAAGTTCGTACCTTGGACAGCGAAAATTTTTCCAATGTCAGAACCCTTAAAAGCGCATATATCATGACATCACATGAAATTGACTACAAGATTATCGGCGACGATATCCAGCTTGTGGAAATTGAACTGGACCCCGGTGAAACCGTGATTGCAGAAGCCGGTTCCATGGTTTACATGGAGTCGGGAATTGAATTCGAGGTGAAGATGGGCGACGGATCCTCCCCCAATCAGGGTTTCATGGACAAGGTATTTTCAGCCGGAGCCCGGTTGCTGACCGGGGAATCACTCTTCCTGACCCATTTCACCAACCGGGGCATGGGGAAACGGCGGGTTGCCTTCTCCGCGCCTTACCCGGGAACCGTCATTCCCATTAACCTTGCCGATGCCGGTGGGCGGATGATCGTGCAAAAGGACGGATTTCTGTGTGCCGCTCTCGGGACGAAACTGTCGGTGACCTTTAACCGGCGCCTCGGTGCCGGTCTCGTCGGGGGTGAAGGCTTTATTTTGCAGTCCCTGGAAGGTGACGGCAAAGTCTTCGTCCATGCCGGGGGAACGGTGATCGAGAAGTACCTCAGCCACGACACACTCCGGATTGATACCGGCTGTGTCGTCGCCTTCGAGCCCAGCCTGGATTTCGATGTCGAGACCACCGGAAGCCTTCGTTCCATGGTGTTCGGCGGCGAAGGGCTTTTCCTGGCAACGATCAGCGGCACAGGCAGGGTATGGTTGCAGTCCATGCCGATACGGAAATTGATCCGGGCGCTCTCTCCCTATGGAAAGAACAGGGGGAAAGAAGACAATTCCATCCTGGGAAATCTCTTTGAACGTTAACTTCATCCCGGAAAATCCATGAAAAAACCGGTGACGGTTGAACGGTTTCTTGAACGTTCACGCGACATTCCCGTTGTCGATGTCCGGTCGCCGGCCGAATATGCCCAGGGCCATATCACCGGCGCCGTGAATATCCCGCTTTTCAGCAATGAAGAACGGCATATAGTCGGCCGGATCTATACAGAAAAGGGACGAAAAGAGGCCATCATCAAGGGCTTTGAACTGGCCGGGGTTAAGATCGCAGAGTTCACGGAAAGGGCTTCAGGCCTGCAACGGGGAGGGAAACTTCTCATTCATTGCTGGCGGGGCGGGATGCGCAGCGGGGCGATGGCCTGGCTTTTCGAGCAGTCGGGACTGGAATGTGAGGTTCTCGAAGGAGGCTATAAAACGTTCCGTCGGAATCTCCGGATGTCCTTCGCAAAACCATGGCCTCTCCTGGTCCTGGGAGGAATGACCGGTTCCGGAAAGACCGGCATCATCCGGGAGCTCGCCGCCCGGGGATACCAGTCGCTCGACCTTGAAGGCCTGGCAAATCATAAAGGTTCGGCATTCGGCAGCCTGGGAGAAGGGGAGCAGCCCACCACCGAACAGTTCGAAAACAATCTCTTCCACGAACTGGCGAGCGTGAACCCGGAACGTCCCCTGTGGGTCGAGGATGAAAGCCGGAATATCGGCAAAGTCATTCTTCCCGGCGAATTTTTCAACCGGATGCGTAACAGTCCTGTCATCGTCCTGAATATGGCCCGAAACCTCAGGGCAGAAAGGCTGGTCAGGGACTACGGTTCGTATTCACCGGATGAGCTGATCGCATGCCTTGAACACCTTTCCAGGAGAATCGGGGGCGACAATGCCAAACGCGCCATTCGCGGCATTGAAACCGGAAACTTGCATGAGGTCGCGGAAATCACCCTCCGCTACTACGACAAGAGCTATCTGTACGGTCTCTCCACCCGACCGGCCGGGATCCTTCACCATCTTCACACCGGCACGCTGTCGGAACAGGAAAATGCCGCCCTCGTTATCGGTTACTGCCGGAAAAAAATCTCCTCTGAAGAACTGTCCCGGGCCGGATCAGCTTCCCGGTAATAAAATTCAACATCCGGACATTTTTTGTTATATTTCGGCATCCAGAAAAGGTACCGGTCATGGCAAACCGTTTCGGAGACCATCATTCAGAAATAGCATACAGATATGAAGAAAAATATCATCATCCTGATTCCCGCAGGGCTCCTTGTCCTGCTCCTGGCAGTCCCCCTGCTCCGGGCCGGAAACGCTCACCTTCACGGCGAGCAGGCCCGAAACGAAAAACAACCCATCGCGCCGCAAGGGCTCCTTTTTGAGGAGACCTTCGAGGATACCGGCCATTTCATCGCGGGGATGGTACGACAACACCCGCATCATGATCAGTGAAAAGGAACATGTAAAGGGAAGCCGGGCCTCGGCTGAATTCCATTTCCCCTTGGGGGCCGTAACCCCTGTTTCGGGAGCAGCGATGCGCCACCTTTTCACTCCTTCCGTTGGCGTGTACGTCAGTTACGATATCAAACACAGCGAAAGCTGGACGGGCTCCAACCGTCCCTACCATCCCCATGAGTTCCATCTTCTCACCACGGAGGATGATTCATACAGCAACCTGGCCTTCACCCACCTGACGGCCTATATCGAAGAAAACGAAGGATTTCCCCAGATGTCCATTCAGGACGGAGCCAACGTCGATCAGTCGCGGGTCAGGGAAGATCTGACCGCCGTTACCGAGAACAGGTCGGTGGCCGGGTGCAATGGCGACAGCGACGGTTATGGTGACGGCGACTGCTACCCCCGTGACGGGAAGTACTGGAACGGAAAGACCTGGCGGGCCAAAAAAGCCTGGTACACCGACAATCCGGGGAAATACGATAAAAACGCCTGGCATCATGTCGAAGCCTATTTCAAACTCAACAGCATTAAAGATGGGAAAGGCATTGCCGATGGCGTCATTCGTTACCGGTTCGACGGCGAAACGGTCTTCGACGTTCAGAATGCCGTGATGCGCACGGGCACGCACCCAGACATGAAATTCAACCAGTTTGTGATCGCCCCTTATATCGGCGACGGCTCTCCGGTGGACCAGACATTCTGGCTGGATAACCTGATCCTGCGCACTTCACCGCAGTGATCGCCGGCTTCGACCCTCTCCTCTTTGGAAGCGCATTGAACAATCGGGGATAATTTTCAGTTTAACTAATCACTAAACCTGTATTTTTCCCGGGGGAATGCTGCAGATTTCAACGAGCCGGCCGGTAAACCTGGCATCCCCCCACCGACAAAACACCCCCTGGAGGAAGAACACGGTGGAAACAAAACAGAATGGCACCAGCAGAACGAACACAATCCAACATAAAAATGGAAACAAGAACCATCATTCAGACCATCGGGGGCATTGCCAAGCTTGAATCCTTATTTACCCTGGAGAGTCATATCATGGCCAATACCTTCGTCCTTGATATGGAAGAACCCTATCCGGGGTATCACGGGATGAACCTCCCCACCGATTCCAAACCGATCTCGATCTTCCTCATCACCCGGGAAAAATATTCCACGGAGCATCTCCTGCGCATCAACCAGAACATCAAAACCTATTTCGAATCCCAGTTCGATGCCGTCCCCGGGGTCATTTGCATTCATAATGAAGATTTGCCTTGCATCCGGATCCGGGAACTGGAAAGCTATGAATTGCTCGAAGAACTTCAGAATTGTTTCTTCTCTGAAGGGATCAAATTCATGAAAAAACGCACTGATCAATGCCAAAGGGGTCATTCAACTGAAAAAATTCTTTAACATTGAACGACGTGGAAGAAGGCATTTATAAGGATCTCGATGACCTGTCGATGTTCTATGTTACTCTGCCGAGGCAGGTCAACTGGCAGATGTTTGTGCAGATCACGCAGCGGGTCCGGAACAACATCGATAAACAACTGGCAAACTTTGATGCGGCCCTGGGGGCCATCTACACTAAGGAAATCCTCGATGTGGCCAGGATCTATTCCCGCGAGACCAACCTGGAGAAACTCCGGATAATCAGGAAAAAGTACATCACGGTCATGGAACGGCTCGAAGTGGCTTACTGAAGTTTGACCATCGACGGTGGAACGAGCCGGTAGAGCTTGTCGGACCGCCTGACGACCTCATCGACCGGCACGGAACAGCGGTCTCCCTTGACTGCCATGTCGGTTTTTTTATCATCCACCCGGATTTCCCTGACCGTTGTCCGGATGACACCTGTGGTAGGTCCGGTGATCAGGATTTCATCGCCCGTATGGAGTTCGCCGGCTTCGATCAGAAATTCCGCCACCCGGATCCTGTCAAAATAATTGTTCCCTTTCCCGGTGTAGATCTTTCGCCGGGTGGCCCGGGAACCGTAAACATCGCTCCATTCCCCCAGCCGCTGACCCAGGTAGTAACCATCCCAGAAACCGCGGTTAAAAACGGTGGAAAGCCGTTCATTCCATTCGTGGATACGAGCGGGCGTATAAGCTGCCGTCAATAATGGCATTCACCGCTTCATTGTAACATTCCGTCACGGTCCTGACATACTCAGGCGGACGGGCCCTTCCTTCAATTTTCAGGATCTGCACCCCGGCATCCAGGATCTTGTTCAAAAAATGGATCGTTGAAAGGTCCTTGGGTGACATGATGTATGCATTGTCGATCTCCAGTTCATTCCCCTTTTCCTTGTCTGTGACCATATATGAACGGCGGCAAACCTGGAAACAATCGCCCCGGTTAGCCGAATGGTTATGCTCATGCAGGCTCAGGTAACATTTTCCTGAGATGGCCATGCACAAGGCGCCATGGATAAACATTTCCAGCCGCACCGGTTTTCCCGACGGACCCGTGATCGCTTCGAGCCCTATACCCCGGGAAATTTCCGATACCTGCCCCAGATCGAGTTCCCGGGCCAGTACAGCCACATCGGCAAAAGCCGAGTAGAATTTCAGTGATTCCAGATTACTGATATTCAGTTGGGTTGAAAGATGCACTTCAATGCCACATTGATGAGCATACTGCAAAACGGCCGGGTCGGAGGCAATGATTGCATCGATGCCTTCAGCTTTGGCCAAATCGACGATTTCCCGGACGAGGCCCAGCTCGTGATTGTAGATCACCGTGTTGACGGTGAGATAGGTTTTCAGGCCGTTCTTCCTGGCGATGGACATGATTTCCGGAAGGTCCTGCCGGGTAAAATTGTAAGCCGACCTCGAACGCATGTTGAGGTGTTCGATGCCGAAATAAACCGAATCTGCACCCCCCTGGATGGCTGCCATCAGCGATTCAAAGGAACCGGCCGGCGCCATGATCTCAATATCTTTCCGTTTATAGTCCATCTGGCAAAATTAATGAATTTTTCAGACAGGTCAGGATCTCAGGTTCGTTTCAGGGTGATCCGGAATGTCGTGCCGGCATTCAGTTCGGAACTCAATACAAAAATCTTCCCGTTATGGTAGAATTCCACGATCCTTCGTGAAAGGGAGAGCCCGAGGCCCCATCCGCGCTTTTTGGTGGTATAACCCGGCTTGAAAATGGTCTTGAATTTCGACTTCGGTATCCCTTTGCCGGTATCCGAAATGTCGATATGGACCACCCTGGGTAAATCTTTAACCGTGATCCGGATACGACCGGCCCCATTCATCGCATCGATGGCATTTTTGCAGACATTCTCGATGACCCATTCGAACAAGGATTCATTGAGCGGAACGAGGACTTCATGACCGGGCATTTCCAGCTCGAATTTTATCTTCCCGGAACTGCGTCTCTTCAGATATGTGATGGAATTCTGCAGCACCATCTCGATGTTGGTCGGAGTCAGTGACGGCCGTGATCCGATCTTGGAAAAACGCTCGGTGATCTTCTCGAGCCTTTTCACATCCTTTTCAAGTTCAGCAATCGTTTCCGGCGACCTGTTCCCGCTTTTCAAAAGTTCGACCCAGGCAAACAGCGAAGAGGTCGGAGTACCCAACTGGTGGGCGGTTTCCTTGGAAAGACCCACCCAGACCTTGTTCTGTTCGGCTTTCCTCGATGAACTGAATGCAAAATAGGAAACGAGGATGAATAAGACGATGACACCGAGCTGGATAAACGGAAAATAAAAAAGCCGGGTCAGGAGAATGGAATCGCGGTAGTAAATGAAATTTTTATCGCCGTTCATCAGGTTGATGATGATGCTGTCGTGTTCTTCCTTCATTTTTGCGACCTGGTTTTCCAGGTAACCCGGATGTTCGACCTTCAAGGAATCCAGGTTCCTGTAGGTGATGATATTCCCGGAGCTGTCGGTCAGCACAACCGGTACGGTGGTGTTATTCTCAATGACCGAAAGGGGAAAACTCAGGTCCGATTTGTCGGGTTCGGCCCGGTCCAGGACACGGACGGCCTCTGCCCAGAGCTGAATTTTATTCCTTTCCTGGGTGGAGAGGGCTTTGACCAGGCGGTTGGTGTAAACAAGGGAACCGACACCGATCAGGATCGCACCGGCAAACAGAAACAGTTTCCAGCGTTGCTTTTGTTCGTAAATATTCACGGTGAAAATTTTAACATTTTGTATTTAATCAGTCCGACTTCCAACTTCCAACTTCCAACTTCCAACTTCCAACTTCCGACTTCCGACTTCCGACTCAATGATCATCCTCGTCCCATTCGATCCTGAATTTCTTTTTCTCCGTCTGGCCTGATTTCTTCTTCCCTCCGCCGGTAAGCGCAGTGTCGGCCGGTTGGTCCTCTCCCCAGTCCAGGATAAATTTCGGATCGTCAGTGGTCCTGGTTCCCTTGTTTTTAAGGGTATCTTTCCTGAACCAGCCAAACTCTTCATTGAGAATATTTTTCAGCCGGCTCTTTTCCTCATGGATATCCTCCCGGATATTGACGATGGCTTCTTTTTTATCATACCTGACCTTAAAATCATCGGGTGTTCCCGAGATGGTGAGATACAAATTCGTTCTCCGGCTGTCTGGCTCAATGACGCCGAAATCCTCATTTTCCTTTTTCGCTTTCCGGGCTTTGCCGGCCAGGAATTCGGAGAGGTTCACCTGCAGCTTATAGTCAAAATGGTTGTCAAACCGGTGCACGCCGGAAATGGTCATGTTGAAGGCTGAACTTTGAATATCCATTTGCGGGATGACCACCTGGCGGTTGTGAATGACAATATGATTCTGGAGTTTGGAGAACTGGATATGCTTGAGTTCCTCGAGCGCCACATAATCGGAGAGTTCTTCAACGGGCCCGAAGTTGATCAGCTCACCGGAACTGATCACGATCCGGGCATCGGCCTCGGTGTCCTTGCTGCTCATGTTCAGCAGACTGTCGAATGAGGTGGCAAAATCGATGTTACCCGACAGGTATCCCTTAAGATTTTCCGATACAATAAAATCCTGTGTGAAGTTATTCAGATCGTGGAACATCGTCTTGATGTTCAAATGCGTGACATCATTCTGGGTGCGGAGGTAGAGGCTCTTGTCGCTGTCCTGGATAATAGCCGCGCTCCCGGCGACCGTGCCGTCCATGGTATGCATATGCACCGAATTGGCGGAAACCATTCCCGGTTTATATTGCAGAAAGGCCTCGGAGCCGTAGGCAGCGAATTTTCCGGCCGTCAGTGAATCGACTTTCAGATTGAGTCGCGCGTGGACCCGGCCGGGAAAGGCAAAAATGCCCGTTTCCTGGTCGCCCGGCTGGATGAACGGCGTCAGATCGATCCTGCGGGCATCGACATCCCCACTGATCCACATCGAACTGGCCCTGTCCATCAGATAATTAAACATGTGCACGACCTGCAGCCGCATCCCGAGGGAGCTTCGCCCTGAATTGAGGCTGAGCGACGGGTACCAGGTGTCGCCGGAAAAATCGATGTTTCCGTTGACATGGGAAAAAGGGTATTTGCCAAGCAGGATAAACCCAAAATCTTCAAAACCCAGACGCCCGTTGAGCCCGGAAGAAAGGATTCTCTCCGCATTTTCAACTTTCCATGAATTGAGCTGTGTAACCAACTCAAAATCCGGATGGAGTGTTCCCGTAAAATCATTCACCTGACCAGCCGAAAAAAAAGTATTCATGGTTCCCGGGGAAATCTCGCCTTTCATCGTCAGCCGGATGTAGGGCTGTTTCAGGTTCCTGACCTGGAACCGCCCGTTCAGCGCTGTCTGGTCTTCCTCAATGCTGTACTGTTCGACATCGATGATGGTGGAAAGCGGGTTATGTCGTTTCCCGTTGGAAAACTGACCTTTGATCTTGATATTGTGGAATAATCGGTCGTGATACCTGGCTTTACTGACATTCAGGAGGTAGACGCCCCTGATGGAGGGCATCTCGAGCCTTGAAAATTTGCCGTTCAGCCTGAAGGCGAGATCTCCTTTTCCATACACATCGACGGGGATGGCTTCCCTTTGGGGTTCCGGAAGGGCAGATTGAAGGGAATGCAGGTCGAAGTTCCTTCCTTCCAGTTCGAGATCGATTTCCGAAATTTTGCTAAGGGTGAAATTCCCGTCAATATTCATCCGGAGGTTATTGATGCTGACTTCACCTTTTTCAACCGAGGCGAGGGTATCACTAACGTTAAAAATGACCCGGGCGTTCACATCAAAATGATCGGCATAATGCACCCCATCCCGTGTGAAATTCACTCCGCTCAGAGAGGTGACGGTTCCGAACGAAAAATGACGCTCGGAGAATTTCCCCTTGAAAAGCACTTCCCTGATAAGGGCGCTGGATTGAATGTTCTTGGCAAGATTGATGAACCTGATGTCAAAATTGTCGAGCTTCACGGCCTGGAGTTCAAAGCCGGCCGACCGGGATTCCCGTGGTTCCTTCCGCTTGAGAAGCCTGAAGTTGGTATTGCCGCGGGTATCGACCAGCATGTTCAGGTTCCCGTCGGAGGCAGATATTCTCCGGATATGGTATTTCCGGAAAAGAATATCGAAGACATTGAACTGGACGAAGATTTTCCGCGCCGTGAAAAGGGTGTCGGTCTCTGTGCCGATAAATTCGCCGGGGCTGAAATCGGGCCCCGACAAAGCGGTGACATCGGTAAAAACGACGCTGAGATAGGGAAAGCGTGAAAAAAAAGAAAAATCGATATGGCCAACATTGATCTTTGTTTCGAGCTGCCGGTTGATCTGATTGATGGTAAAGGTCTTGATCTCCTCACCATAACGTTTGGTAAAGAGGATTCCGGCGGCCGTGAAAAGAACAGCTGCAATCAGGATAACGATGAAGAACCGGTTCAGGATCCGGCGGGTTCTTTTCAATGCCTTCATTTTGAATAAAACTAAAAACCGGGGTAATTATTTTTCTTCCAGCAAAAAATCCAGGTTTTCACCGGGTTGAATTTCCCGCGGGCTCCGGCCGTATTTAAACAGCCTTGCGGTTTTGTCGCCCCAGAGGAGCAGATGCGTATGCTCCACCCTCAGGATGCTTCCCTCCCTGAGGCCCAGAACATATATTCCCCGGTTGATCTCAATGAATTCTTCAATTCTGGCCTCCCGGGTTTCACCGGCATGCCCTTCGGGATTGGCATCCAGGTAGTGGGGGTTGATCTGGAACGGAATCAGATCGAAGGCGTGAAAGTCGCGGGGCTGGACCACCGGCATGTCGTTCGTGGTCCGGATAGTCGGACAGGCCATATTCGAGCCTGCACTCCAGCCGATATAAGGTGTTCCATTGAGAACCTTACGCCTGACCGTATCCATCAGCCCGGCTTCCTGAGTCATCTTGAGCAACTGCCATGTATTGCCTCCCCCAACGACGATGGCTTCCGCTTCTTCCAGCACCTCAACGGGGTCGACATCGGCATGGACAGAAACGAGGTGATGGCCTGATTCTTCAAATCGTTTCTTTACCCGTGCCGTGTAGGTGTCAAAATCAATGGTCACCCCGGCATAGGGGATGAAAGCGCATTTCAGCGGTTGCGGGCCGAGGAAGTCCCGGATGACCGGTAAGGGGTATTGCAGGTAGGGCTCGCCGGCATTGGTCGAATTGCTGATCAGCAAAAGTCTCATGACATCGATAGTTTACGTTCCCTGCAAAGGTAATACAACCCGCGGGAGGCGGGACGTAAATTTATTCACATCCGGACGGGCATGAACTCAGTAATGGTCGGCAAGAGCGGTAATTTCAGGGATTTCCGGATTTTTCGCAAATTCAACCATCTGCAGGGAATGGTCGAGCATGTTGTATATCAGCAATTTACCCGACAGGACTTCCCCGATGCCGGTGAGAATTTTCAGGGCTTCCACAGCCTGGAAGGATCCGATGATCCCGGGGAGTATACCCAGCAAACCCTGCTGTGCGGGATCGGGAACATTTTCATGGTCGCGGATCTCCGGGTAAAGACACCGAAGGGAAGGACCGTTTTGGTAATTGAACGTCGAGACCTGACCCTCATATTTGTAAACGGAGCCAAATATCCAGGGCTTTTTCAGAATGGCACAGGCATCATTGACGAGGTAGCGTGTAGAAAAGTTATCAGTGGCATCGATAACCAGATCGAAGCGGCCGATAAAATCCAGGGCATTTTCCTTTTTGATACGGATGTTGATCATTTCATGCCCGACAAAAGGGTTTAAAACCTCGAGCCTTTCGCGGGCAATGATGGTCTTCAGTTTCCCGAGATCATGACCGCCATAAAGGATCTGGCGATGGAGGTTGTCCTCGTTGACGACATCGTCGTCCATGATCCCGAGCTTGCCAACACCGGCGGCAGTCAGGTATTGCAACACCGGCGCGCCCAATCCCCCGGCCCCGATAACGAGAACCCTGGCGGCTTTGAGCTTCTCCTGGCCTTCTTCACCGATTTCAGGGAGCATGATATGCCTCCGGTAGCGATTTTTTTCAGGGTCTGTCAGCATCGTTTGAAGATTATGAAGGTTTAACAGGGCAAATATAGGGAATGCTCCCGGATTTGCGAACCCCGAGGCAGGAGGGGAAAAGAGCCCTATTGCATTCGCGGCTGGCCGGAACTTTCCATTCCCTTAACCGGGAGGTTCACAAACATATCTTAAACCCATTTCAGCACCCAAAGTTCGCGGTGGTCGTCTCTTCTGAATCATCACCCATAAAAACCGGGGAGGGAGACCGGGCATATCCGGAAAAGGCAACATCGCGCCGCAAGGAAAATGCCTGTGGAGCACGCACTAAAAAAAGACAACCCGCCAGATCGGCGGATTGTCATTGATGTATGATATAACGGGGAATTTTAGAAATTCAGAAGGGTGAGACCCACGGCAAAAGGATACAATTCCGGTCCCTTGTTAGCTTCGAAAAGGGAGGTCAGGTAATAATTCGCGTACAGGTTGAGCCCGCGGTACCCGATCCTGACGGCCAGGCCATAGCGAAGGGGCGTAAGGTTGAAATCATCGCGGGTTTTATCTTTCTGTTTGTCGCCATTCTCGCGATAAACCACTTTGGTGTTGGATCCCAGTTTCACGCCTCCGATCACGCCGCCTGAAATGTGGACCCTCTTCTTGCCGGCCGGGATCTGAGCTTCAAGCAGCAGGGGGGCAGTGAGATAGGTTGTCTGAAGTCTCGACTTTATGATGCTCATGGAAGCGGGCAGAAAGACGCCAGAAATTTGCCCGTCCGGATTTTCTTCGATGGTATTTCCCTGGTCGAAATGGTAATTGCTCAGTTCAAGGCCAAGTCCTGTAACAAGGCCGAGCTTATCGGTTCCCAGGCCAAGACCGTATTCCAGGAAATTGATGTTGAAGTTCCACGACCTTCCGGTGTTCAGATCCATAAAGGCAGCGCTGCCGCTGCGGCTCATGGAAAAGTCCTTGTCGACATAATTATTCATACCAACCTGGAATCCTGCCCAATGTGGTTTAAATTTTTTGTGACCTTCATTTCCTTTTTCCTCGTTTTCAACCTGCTCCTCCTCTTTGATGGTATCCTTCATGTTAATCCGTGTCCCGTTTTCATCCTCAATAACGGTGATCCCTTTGTTTCCGAGCCTGATATGGGTGGTATCATCCCCTTCTTCAATCGTGACGCCATTGGATTTTCCGATCTGGACAACGGTTTTGCCTTCATCCTGGATGACTTTGACATTGCCGGCCTGTGTGGTATCGGGCTGTGCCTGGAGACTGAGGGCAAAAACCAGCGCGGCGAGTATACTTATAGACTTTTTCATGGTACGGGTCTTTTGTGTTTGATGTATTGTTGATTTCAACCGGTTTTCTGTCAGTACGACGGACAGGCCCCGGGTAAAGTTACAGGCCATTGAAAAACTTTTTTTACCTGTTGTGTCGTGCAGTCGTTAAATTTTCAAATCAGGCCTGACCTGAGGATCCGTTTGCGGGGGCTGAGGTCCGGCAAAGGAAATAGGATTGTTTATTCTTAACTGCACCGGGGATGGAAGGCTTTGACAAGCCGGGGAAGGCGGGGGAATTTCTGTGAACATCATCAGAACTGCCGGAACAGCCTGTTATTCGTTCTTATTGACGGGCGCATTGATCTTCAGAAGTTTGGAATCAAATTTCAGCGCCCTGGTTTCACCCTCCGGATCCGTTTTACGTTCCAGTTTCATATTGGCGCCGGTGAGGTCATTGACCTTGTCGATTCCGGCAATGACCACATTCCAGACGGTCAGATCGCGGGGCGCTTCCTTGCCGAAGACAAGATTACTGAATTTCTGTTTGGCAAACTGCTCGATGGAAAGATATTCCGTATGGCCCGCAGAATATTGTCCCTCAGAAGTCCCGGTCGACAATTTCGCCAGGGTGATGTTATCTTTCCCTGAGGAACCGGGAAGTACCGCGCTTCCATTGATCCGTTCGGGATCGATGCGCACCTGGCTCAACAGCCTGCCTTCATCGATGTGTTCTTTTTTCGAGGAGCCTGCATTGCTGGCCACGGGCATATCGACCCTGAAGGATATTCCCCTGGAGGCCGGTTTTTGTTTGACGGGCTTGGGGGCCGTTTCCGTTCCGGCAGGTTGAGCGGGCTTGTTCCCGGGCTCAGCGGTTACGGCCGGAGATGGATGTTCCATACCTGCGGTATCGACGCCAGGTGTCTGATCCTGCCGGAAAGCCTGGATCTGCGTCATTGTGTTGATCCGGTGTTCCATAAACCCGAACCAGGCTCCGGCCAGAAGGGCTATTCCCGCAGCAACAGCCAATCCCGCTATGATTTCATGGCGGTAGATCAGGAAGAGACTTTTTCTGAGTTTTTGTTTTCCGGGGAACATCAGGGATCTGTCAGGGCTGAGGCGTATTCTGGCGTAAAGGTCCCTGTCGGCTTTCTTTGCCGGATTTTGCCGGAGGTAGAGTTCCAGACCGTCGATCTGCATCGGCGGTCAGATCCCCTTCTATCCACGCAGCACAGAAATCATCGAAGTTCTCATCAACCACCGGAAGGGAAAGATCGGTTTTTCTGAGGATCTCCCTGAAGGGGTAATGAACGTCACGGGGGACGAGCACAGCATCTTCGAGACCCTCAAGCTCCCGGCGGAGATCGGGATTCAGAAGAAGGAATTCTTCCATCGCCAGGATCTCCGCGTCGGTCAGCCGGCCATCGAGGTAACTGAGGAAAAATTCTTCGTAATTGTCCCTGCTGATTTTCATCACATTCTTTTGTTTATATCACCCTTTCCGGACTTCCGATAAATTTTTTCAAAAACACCCTGGCCCGGTAAATATAGACCTTGACCTGGGATTCACTCAAACCGGTGATCCCCGATATTTCCGAGTATGAATACCCCTCGTAGTCCCTCAGGAGAATCACCGCTTTCTGATCTTCCGGCAACCGGTCGATGGCACGGTGAAGGATCTCATTGAGATCGGTATACTGCCTTTCGTGCGACATCTCCCCGGGCGGAACGTTTTCCATGCCGGTCTGCCGGCTCTCTTTCCGGATCGTATCAATCATGGTATGATAGGCCGTTGAAAAAAGATAGGATTTCACCTTTTCACCATTGACCTCTGAGACTTTTCTCCATAATTTTTCAAAGGTATCCTGAACGATGTCCCTGGCTCTTTCATTGTCCTTTATGTTTTTAAGGATGAACCGGTAAACACCATCCGAATATAAATCCACGGCCTGGTTATACTCTTTAACAGTCATGAAGATTATTCCGTTTTCCTTTAGTGGGACGAACAGAGGCATCAAAAGTTACAACGAAAAAAAAGAAAAGTAAAGGGGGGAGGGTGGGGTGAGAATAGTTTGAGGTGGTTTGAGGGTGGTTTGAGAGTGGTTTGAGGGTTGTTTGAGGGTTGTTTGAGGGTTGTTTGAGGGTTGTTTGAGAATAGTTTGCCCCGATAGCGATCGGGGGATCGGCAGGTCATATGGTTTCTGGAGCGGGACAGCTCTCCATAATAAACAAGAGACCGGGAGTGTGTGGTGTCGGGGGAGAGATAGAGGTCCAATCAAAACTTATCTTTAAATGCAAACCCTGTTTACATTTTGAAAAAAGACGTTTAAATATTTACCTTTAACTCATAATCCCAAAAAATCCCTCCCATGAAAAATGCAAGTTTCGCCGCTATTGTTTTTTCCGCGTTACTTCTTGCAGGTTGCAGCTGGCAGGAAAACATGAGGCAGGAGATCAGCCTGAATGGCACATGGAACCTGGCCCGTACCGAAACGGGGGATATCCTCCCGGAAACATTTACATCCTCAGTTCCTGTTCCGGGACTTGTGGATATGGCCGAACCCCGGGTAAACGGAGCAGACAGCACCTACACGCATTCTGTTTTCTGGTATCGGACCCGGTTCAAAACCGGAACAGATAAAGACCTTACCCTTCTCAGGATAAACAAGTCCATGTACCATACCCGCGTCTATGTCAACGGGCACTTTGCCGGCGGGAATGTTTGGTGTTATACTCCTTCTGTCTTTGATATCAAACCTTTTCTGAAAGACGGGGAGGAAAATGAGCTTATCATTTCCGTCGGATGCCGCGATCAGCTTCCCGATACGGTTGTCAATGGGCATGATTTTGAGAAGATCGTCTACCAGCCCGGGATTTATGATGATGTAAAACTTATCGCCGCGAATTTTCCATATATCGCGAATGTCCAGATAGTGCCTGACCCTGTGGCAAAGAATATCCGGATTGCCGGGGATATTCTCACCGGCACTGCTGACGCAACCGGTCCTGTAAAATACCGGATCCGCGAACTGGCTTCGGGCAAAAAAGTGACGGAAGGTGAAATTGCAGGTAGCAAAGGAAATGAGTCCGGAACAGCCACAATCGACTTCACGCTTTCCATCCCCGGCTGTCATCTTTGGACCCCGGAGGATCCTTTTCTCTATACCCTTGACCTTTCCACCACCGGGGACAATAAAAGTCTCCGGTTCGGGGTCAGAAGTTTCAGGTTCGACAGGGAAAAAGGAGTGGCTGTTCTTAATGGGAAACCTTATCGTATGCGGGGCACGAATGTATGCATATTCCGATTTTTCGAAGATCCCGCCCGGGGAAATCTGCCCTGGGATAAAAAATGGCCTGTCAGAACTTCATGAAAGTTTAAGGAAATGAACTGGAACAGTATCCGGTACTGTATCGGCTTTCCTCCCGAACGATGGTATGATATTGCGGACAGCTTCGGGTTTCTCATCCAGGATGAATTTCCGGTATGGACGGGCGGAGGGAGGTTTTCGAGAAATACCAGAAAAACCTGAATGCGGACCAGCTGGCCGGCGAATATGCCGCCTGGATGCAGGACCGCTGGAATCATCCTCAGTGGTGATATGGGATGCTCAGAATGAATCCATAAATGATGGTGACGGGCAGAGCCATAAACAAAGTCAGATCACTCGATCTTTCCGGCAGGCCCTGGGATAACGGTTGGGCAGCACCCGCCGGACCCGGTGATATCCGGGAATCCCATCCCTATCTTTTTTCAACCTATAATTTTCCGGGCAAAAAACCGGGACCCTACGGTATCCTTTATGATTTATTTTCCGACATCCGACACCGGATAACGCCCCAATAAATATTCGCCGCTTCCTTCAGGCCAAAAATACGGCAATCCAGTAGTCATCAATGAATACGGATGGCTGTGGCTGAACCGGGACGGATCACCCACTACCCTTACCGACACGATCTACCGCGATTTGTATCCTTCGGCCACCAATGCCTCAGCGCGATTCGACATCTATGCCCGCAACCTGGCCATCCTTACCGAATACTGGCGCGCCAGCCGTAAATGTGCCGCCGTCATGCATTTTTGCGGGCTGGGTTACTCCCGTTCCGATCCGCCCAGGGGCCAGACCAGCGATCATTTTATCGACATACAAAATCTTGAATTTGAGCCGCATTTCTATGAATACCTGAAATCTGCCTTTAATCCTGTTGGCATCATGGTGGAACTGTGGAAGGACCACTTTCCGACGGGAACGGTTCTTGAAGTCCCCATTCATCTGACCAATGACCGGGATGCCGACTGGAAAGGAGATCTCACTCTCACTCTGACTGTGGATGACAGCATTGTTTCCCGTGAAACGCTGCCGGCCGAAATGGATGCACTGGGCACAACCGTACTGAACGGTCACCTGGCAATGCCAAATTTCCAGGGCATTGCCGCTATGTGGCAGAGATAACGGATGGCACAGAAGAATAAAAAGCACAAGGGAATTCGGGATCAGGTAGATTATCCAGTAAAACCCGGAACACTCTGTTTTTGTTATATCTATATGCTACGGGAGGACGTCTACAATATGTTTGAGGTAAAGAGCAGAAGTTTTTTCATTTTCCAGATTAATCTGTCAACGTAAAATAAAAAAGAAACATTCCCGGCAGTCAGAAAGCCCGGACTCTATTAAATTAAAACCAACGACACATGAAAACCACGGCATTTCTCATTTCCGTTTTTCTGATGGCCATCGGCATGTCAGCAATCTTCGAAGGAATTCGTCCCTAATAAGGACAACCCTTTTATGCTGGGCGAGTGGACCATTACAGGAGTGGATGACAATGGGGATCTGACGAGCAAGCAGACCTTACTTTTCTCTCTGATCGAAGAAAATTATGTCGAAGGAAATGCTCTTGTTTTTTATCCGGGGGACCGGTTCCTGGTGATGTCCGACAAGGGAGACACGCTCAGTCACGGGCGGTACGGACTTTCTGATCACAATGATCATCTTCAGCTCTTCTCTCCGAAGATAAGAAAGTGACCCGGTACGAAATAACATCAACAGGACAGGATGTCTGAAATTAAATCCGGTATCACCCGGTGATATCCGGGGACTGGTCATTACCAAAACGACAAAGGATTGATGGTTGTAGATTAAAAATTGATCCACACTAAAAGGTACAGAGTATTGTTATCTGCAGCATTGCGGCCGGCACCGTCATAATTATCCGATGCTCCGTTAAACTTGCTGTAAGCAATGTACTGAAGCGATAATTTCACGTTATACCATGGGAGATAGCTGATCTGGCCGGTTATTCCACTGCTCGAAGGATCTCCGCCGGCACTGCCGTATACACTCTCACCCTCGTAAAGCTTGGAAAGATCGCCTTCAGTCATGAGATAACCCAGTGTAAGCCATAGCTCTTATTCACCAGCAATGTTCCGTCCACTTTGAAGGTATTGAGATTTAACATGGATTTGTCGATGATTCCCTGTTCTGCCGTGGCATCCATCTCCCGGTGTTCATGGATAAATGTTGAATGCGCGAGGCCACCATTCCGCTAAAATTCTGTTCATATTGCAGGTCGAAGGCCAGGTCGGTATACCGGTCGGTTCGTCCCGACACGCCATCGGGAAACATTTCGGCAGCGAGCCCATAGGTTAATGCTTCCAGGTATTTCCCGGTCCACTGGTGCTGAAGGGCGACCCGCCAGTAGGGAGCGACCCCCGGATGATGCCGTTGATCCGGGACCTGGGGGTAGTTACGCTCCCAGCTGCGCCGACCGGTATAGGGCAAACTCTGCATAAACCCGTTGATCCCAGAAACCCGAACCGGCCCAGGCCGGCGACCTGTTGCGCCAGTCCGCCGTCGATCAGCGTGGCAGCGACGGGCGCCGGGGCGATGTCAAGACCGGGTCGTGGTTTCCATTTTTTTATTTTTTTAATGCACTGCGGGTTTACCGGGCTGCGGGATCGAACCGGGTATTATTGCTGCGCATGTTGACGGAGGTAGGTCAAAACCCCGGTTTTTTCATCAGGCGTCATAACCGACAGCTGTCCATCCCGGGCATGTTGCTGCATCCGGTCCACCACAGCGGGCCATTCTGCAGCGGTGTGCTGGCCGGGATCAGGCAGGGCGTGGCAGCGGGAACAGTACCTGACGAATTCCCCGGCGACCTGGTTTACCCCAGCCTGAACGCTATCGACGGGAATGGATTTGAGGGCATTCTGCCGGAGGTAGTTCAGCATTTCCGTCTGTTCTGTTTCTGACGGCACCCGCGCTCCCATCATTCCCATGGGCATATTCCGGCCCCTTCCCCCCATCATTCCCCCCATACCCCGCCGTTGACTGGATTTTTCCATCAGGAGAATCATCCTGCGGAAGACGGGATCCCAGTCTGAAGCGCTGTGGGCTTTCGGTGAGGGCTCGGCATGACACTGGCTGCAGTATGATGCGACCAGCTTCGCACCCTGAGTGCCCGGGACCGAAGGCCTGTCAGTACCTGGACGGCATCTGCAGCGCATCGGCTGTCCATCCCCGATAATTTCCGGGTTTCAGATTGACAGGCATCCAGGCTGAAAAAATCAAGACAAGGAAACTGATCCCGCAGGTTCTCCCCCATCCGGGCATTTATGAGCCGTAGCAAAGGGCTGAAGAACACCATTTCTAAACTTTTTAAAAATAAGAAATCAAAGGCAACATACGGGTAACAAGGATAAGAGACAAATTGTTTTACAACGTTTCCAGACGATGAAATCAGAAAACCTCCCTTTTTATGATGGGGAACACGCGACAGATATGACGGCGGATCGATTTCTTCCGTAAAAACAAACGATTTCGCCGCCTGCGGTGTTAAGTATATACTCTGAAGTTCAGGAAAAGACCGTCAAAAACCGGCTTATGGACCGAGGTGATACGGAATTCTAAATCATAAAAGGAAAGAACGTGAAAAATTTATTGATCGCCGTGTTTCTGTTTGCATTTACCGGGATCCATGCCCAGAAAAAGATGACTTATGCAAATATCCGTCTTGATAAGCCGGAAGATTATGCCAAAGCCGAAGATGCCGCCCTGGAAGCTGCCAATTATATCCTCTCCGTTCCCATCGACAAGGAAAATACGAACAAAAGCGACGCCATGCATTTTCTTGTCGACTGGATGCAGGGAACACCGGACTTTCTGTTCCCCTTGAATGAACCTATCGGGAAAATCGCAAATGACAACCCGGAATTATTATTCTCTTTATGGCATCGATGACACGTTATGTCCTGAGTGCCGAATGAAAAAAACCCGGTGAAGACAATATAGCCTATCATGGGTATCTTATTTTTTCAGATTATTGCCTCAATCCCAGAAACCATGTCACTGTCAATAGGCGAATTAAAAACCTGATCGATGCCAAAAAAGAAGGAAATTTTCAGGATTATCTTGATGAATTCGCCGGACAACCCCAGGGTAAAGAAGTCTGATTTAACACACATTCCATTCCAGGTTGATGATATTTTCCGTCCATTTTTTTAAAAATCCGATTTCTTGACATAGCTTTTTTGATTTTATCTTTGACCGTGCGTTCAATCAATAATAAATTATCTTTCAAAATAAAGTTGTAACGATGTCACCCCGGACCGAAGAACAGTTTGAAGAAATCCGGGAAGCCAAGAAGATCCTGATCAAACAGGCCGCCCTGGAACTTTTTGCCATCGATGGCTACTATTCCACGACCATCAGGTTGATTGCCAAAAAGGCCGGCATTTCGAAAGGATTAATGTACAATTATTACAACAGCAAAGAAGAGTTTCTGAAGGAAATTTTCCGGGAGGGCATCGAGAAAATCGTCGTCCCTTTTGATCCCGGATCATGATGGGATCCTGACCCGTGATGAATTTCGTTTTATGATCGAAGAAACATTCAGGATGATTTCCGATAACCGCATATTCTGGAGTCTTTATTTCTCTGTGATTACACAGCCAAGCGTCATGAAAATCGTCCGTGATGAAATCAGCAACATTTACCGGGAAATGTATCGCATTCTGATCAGTTATTTCAGGAGGCCGGCTATGATGACCCTGAAACAGAAGCCATGATCTTCGGATCCATGCTCGACGGGATATCCTTTAATTATCTGCTGAATCCGGATTTTTATCCGCTGGAAAAAGTGAAAAAAAAACTTATTGAAATGTATTGTTAAATATTATCATTATGAATTTCAAATATTTATTGTCACTATTTTATCTTTTACTTATGGTTCTGAACCAATACATCCGGCCAGGATCTTTCAGCAAAAGAAATCGTGCAGAAAGCACACGACCTGATGCAGGGACAGTCGAATTATTCCGAAGTAAAAATGACCATTCACCGGCCGAAATGGGACCGATCCATGTCTTTCAAATCCTGGATGAAAGGATCCGATTATGCACTTATATACATTACCTCCCCGGCGCAGGAAGCCGGCCAGGTATTTCTGAAACGGGGCAATGAAATGTGGAACTGGCTGCCATCCATTGACAGGATGATCAAGATCCCTCCCTCAATGATGATGCAATCCTGGATGGGATCTGATCTTACGAATGATGATCTTGTGAAGGAATCCTCCATCGTGGATGATTATGATCATAAGATCATCGGGCAGGAAAAGGTTTCTGGGTATGACTGCTATCAAAATTGAGATGATCCCTCATGAAAATGCGCCGGTAGTCTGGGGAAAGATCATTACCTGGATATCGAAGGATCATTTCTTACACCTGAAAAATGAATACTATGACGAATCCGGAAAGCTGATCAACAGGGAAGACTCTTTCGCGAGATCAGGGATGTGGGAGACCGGACCATTCCGACGAAATTCACGGTGGTTCCTGTGGAAAAGACAGGATCATGAAACCACGATGATATTTGAGAATATAAAATTCAATATCCATATCGATGATGATTTTTCTCGATCCAGAATATGAAACGGGTTCAGATAACCCATCCAAAAAATCAGCGGCATGAAGAATTATATAATGGCATGGAGAAATCTCTGGAGAAACCGTCGCAGGACAATGATCACCGTTTCATCCATTTTTTTCGGCGTACTTTTTGCCACCCTGATGAGTTCCATGCAGGAAGGTTCTTACAGCAATATGATCAATAATGTGGTGAAATTTTACAGCGGATACATCCAGGTTCATGATAAAAATTACTGGGAAAATAAGACCCTTATAATTCCTTTGAAGCCACTGACACCCTTTACAGGAAAATAAAATCCGATCCCGGAGGTCACCTTTGTCACCCCGAGGCTTGAATCTTTCGCCCTGGTTTCGGTCGGAGATCTGACCCAGCCGGCAATGATCGTAGGAGTCGATCCGGAAAAAGAAAACAGGTCACCGATCTTTCACGTTGGATAAGCCAGCGGAAATTATCTCACACCCACATGACAAGGGATCCTTTTGGCCGAAGGCCTGGCCGAGAACCTGAATGTCGGGGTTAATGATACCCTGGCTTTGCTAAGCCAGGGCTATTATGGAAATACGGTGGCAGATGAATTTGTGATACGGGGAATTCTGCATTTCCCTCACCGGAACTGAACAAACATTTTGCTTACCTTGAAATCGGCAGGGCGCAGCATTTTTTTTCTGCACGCGGCCTTCTTACCTCACTGGTCGCTCATGGTGAAGGACTATTCGGATGTCAAACCGGCGATGAGACAGCTGAAACACAATTCTTGATACCAACAGGTATTCGGTCATGAGCTGGGATGAAATGCAACCCGAGATGGTGCAGATGATCAATGGGGACCGTGCCGGCGGAATCGTGATGAAAGCTATTCTCTATATGGTCATTGCATTTGGCATCCTCGGGACCATCATGATGATGATGGCCGAAAGGCGAAAAGAACTGGGCATTATGGTGGCTGTGGGAATGCAAAAATACAAGCTGGGCAGTGTTTTGATTTATGAAACCATTTATATGGGAATTATCGGTGTTCTGGCCGGTCTGATTGCCAGTATTCCCCTGATCATTTATATGCTGCACAACCCCATACCGATAACCGGAGATGCTGCAAAGGCGATGACCGACATGGGGATTCAGCCGGTATTCATGTTTTCCGTCGCCCCCAAAGTATTTCTGAACCAGGTAATCACCGTCATGATCATCACCATTGTCATTTCTCTCTATCCCTTTTTCAATGTGGGAAATATGAAAGCCATCAAAGCCATAAGGGATTAAAATATTAAAAACCGAAATTATGATCTGGTCAATAGCCTGGAGAAATATCTGGAGAAACAAACTTCGAAGCGGTGTTGTCATCACTGCCATTGCCCTTGGGATCTTTGCCGGCGTTTTTTCAATGGCCTTTATGCGGGGCATGGCTAACCAGAGACTTGATTCAGCCATAAAAACACAGGTATCTGATATCCAGGTCCATACTCCAGACTTTATGAAAGTCAATGATATCAAAAATTATTTTACCGGCTCCGACTACCCTGCTGCAGGATATTGATACCATGCCTGGGGTCGTGGCTTCCAGCCGGCGGATCATGGTCAATGCCATGATCAATTCGGCCGAAAAAGGCAGCGGCGTAAAACTTTACGGCGTTGAGCCCCGCTTGAATCGCATGTCACCGATCTTCATGATAAAGTTATCGAAGGCAATTACCTCGACAGTCTGAAGACCGGCCGGCCGATTCTGATCGGGCAGAAACTGGCCGATAAACTCGGCGTCAAAACCGGATCCAAGCTCGTGGTCGGAATGCTTGATGCACATGGATATCCGGTATACTATCAATTCCGGGTGGGCGGTATTTTCCAAACGGTCAGCACCCCTTTCGATGAATCCAATGCCTTTGTCAGGTATTCCGATCTGAGGGAAATCACCGGTCTTCCGGACAACAGCGCCCATGAAGTAGCCGTCTACCTTAAGGACCCGGATATCTCCGGGAAGGTGGCAACGGCCATCCGAACGATCCGTCCCGAACTGAATGTCAGGGAATGGTTCCAGATCATGCCGGAATTGAGTTATCTGACAGAGACCATGGATTATTACATGTACATTTTCATTGTCATTATTCTGCTGGCCCTTGGATTTGGCATTGTAAATACCATGCTCATGGTCGTCCTGGAAAGGGTGAAAGAGCTGGGGATGCTCATGGCTGTCGGGATGAACAAGCGAAGGGTTTTTGGAATGATCATGCTGGAAACTGTCTTTCTCTCGATCACCGGCGGCATTGCCGGCATCATGATCGGGACGGCGGCTGCCGGATATTTTCATAAAGCCGGCCTCAACCTTTCCGGACTTTACGGTGAAGGGTTTTCCGCTCTGGGCTATAATTCGGTCATTTATACCGTCGTCCTGCCGCAAATGATCGTCATGACTGCGGTTCTTGTGATCCTTACGGGGATCCTGGCCTCGGTCTACCCGGCACTGAAAGCACTTAAGCTTAATCCGGCAGATGCCATCAGTACGGATGCTTAATTTTTAATGAAATAAATAAAATATAAATTAATGATATCATGAGTATTATTGAGGTAAAAAATCTTTACAAGGTCTATGATGAATCGGCGGTAGCCGTTCATGCCGTCAACGGGATCGACCTCCGGTTCGAGGAAGGGGAATTTGCCGCCATTGTCGGGCCTTCGGGTTCAGGGAAGACGACCCTGCTGAACATCATCGGTGGTCTTGATGATGCGACCAGGGGTGAGGTGTTCATCGACGGGGTCAACATCGGGCAACTCTCATCGAGAAAGCTCATCGACTTCAGGATGAAAAACATCGGCTTTGTCTTCCAGGCCTATAACCTCATCCCGGTTCTGACCGCGAAGGAGAACGTTGAATTCATCATGCATCTTCAGGGAAGGGCAAGAAAGGAACGCGACCGCCGGGCGATCGAACTCCTCAACGCTGTTGGTCTCGGTGACCGTGTCGACAGCCGGCCGGGAAAACTTTCCGGCGGACAGCAGCAACGGGTTGCCGTTGCCAGGGCCCTGGCCTCCAAACCAAAATTTATCCTGGCCGATGAGCCCACGGCCAATCTGGATTCAAAATCCACCGAAAATCTGCTCGATATCATGGAAAAACTGAACCGGGAAGAGAAGATCACCTTCATCTTCTCAACCCACGATCAGCGTGTCGTTAAAAAGGCCAGGCGGATCATCACCGTTGAAGATGGAAAGGTGATCAGTGATGAAAAACAGGAACGCCATCCCGAAAAGCAAGTTACCCATTGATCTCCAGGCCCGAACGTTAAACCCGGATCATGATGAAGCGTATTGCATTTCTGTTTTTGGTGATTTCGCTCGTTGGCGGAGCCTTCGGTCAGGATATTTCATCCTCTAAATTCAGTATCAATGGATATCTGTCAAATATGCAATCGGTTATGTTTACCGAAATGGACGGAGAATGGATCGCCGACAATCTCTTTCACAACCGCATAAATCTCTTCTATTACCCGTCTCAATCCTTCACCGCTTCCGTTCAGTTCAGGAACAGGTTCATGTATGGCCAGACGGTCGAGATGTATCCCGGATATGCCCGCAACATCGATCAATGGCAATTCCTTCCTCGATCTGTCGCTGAATATCTTCAACGAGAAGTCCTTTTTTCTGAATTCGACCATTGACCGGGCCTATGTCCAGTACACCCATCAGAATTTTGTCGCCACCGTCGGCCGGCAGCGAATCAACTGGGGACAAAGCTTTGTTTGGAACCCGAATGACATTTTCAATGTTCAGAACTATTTTGATTTCGACTACATCGAAAAACCCGGAAGTGATGCCGTGAGGCTTCAGTACTATACCGGTTATGCTTCCGATGCGGAGCTGGCCGCAAAACTTGACCAGGATAAAAGGCTGACCGCCGCCGGTTATTTTCGTTTCAACGACTGGAATTATGATTTCCAGGTTCTTGGCGGGCTCTTTGCCGGGGAAGATCTCATGGCCGGGCTGGGTTGGTCCGGCTCGGTAAAAGGTGCCGGTTTCAGGGGGGAAACCAGCTATTTCCGGTCCAAAGGACCATTTCAGGGATACGACCGGATCTTTTCTACATCGATCTTTCAGCCGACTATACCTTCCGGAATTCCTTATATTTACAGGTTGAAGGACTGTATGCGAAACTCCCGGGAAGCTTCAGTCTCAATGACTTCCTGCTTTACTACCAGCGATCCCTGAACGTCAGCCAACTTGCCTTCACACGGTGGAACCTGTTCGCGAATGTCTCTTACCCGGTCACCCCCTTGCTCACGGCATCTCTGGCCGGAATGTATTTCCCGGCTCTGAACGGCTATTATGCCGGACCGGATATCGATTACTCCCTGAAGGAAAACATGAAGCTCTCCTTCATCATGCAGATTTTCAGCGGTGAATTCCCGGATCAGCCCGGCGCCCAAATCCGGAGAAACCATTATTATTTCGGTTTCCTCAGGTATAAATTCAGCTTTTAGTTATCCTTTGACTTATCCATCAGAAAATTAAATAAACTTTGACCCGAGCGTAAATCGGCGGTATCAGCGGGAATTTTTTTCCCCTGGTAATGTTTCGACTTAATGTATTCCCGCAGATCGCGCGGATTACCGCAGAAACAATCAAAACCTCAGCGTAAATCAGCGATATCTGCGGGAAATTTTTTCCTGGTAATGCTTCGATAAATGTTTCGAATCAACTCAGGTAATCAGCGATATCTGCGGGAAATTTTTCCTGGTAATGCTTCGATAAATGTATTCCCGCAGATCGCGCGGATTTCCGCAGAAAGAATCAAAACCTCTGCGTAAATCAGCGATATCAGCGGGAAATTTTTTTGGTAATGCTTCGGTTAATGTTTTCCCGCAGATCGCGCGGATTTCCGCAGAAACAATCGAAAACCTCTGCGTAAATCAGCGATATCAGCGGGAAATTTTTTCCTGGTAATGCTTCGGTTAATGTTTTCCCGCAGATCGCGCGGATTACCGCAGAAACAATCAAAACCTCTGCGTAAATCAGCGATATCTGCGGGAATTTTTTTCCTGGTAGTGCTTCGGTTAATGTATTCCCGCAGATCGCGCGGATTACCGCAGAAACAATCGAAAACCTCAGCGTAAATCAGCGATATCTGCGGGAAATTTTTTCCTGGTAGTGCTTCGATTAATGTATTCCCGCAGATCGCGCGGATTTCCGCAGAAAGAATCGAAAACCTCAGCGTAAATCAGCGATATCTGCGGGAAATTTTTTCCTGGTAATGCTTCGGTTAATGTTTTCCCGCAGATCGCGCAGATTACCGCAGAAACAATCAAAACCTCTGCGTAAATCAGCGATATCAGCGGGAATTTTTTTCCTGGTAATGCTTCGGTTAATGTTTTCCCGCAGATCGCGCGGATTACCGCAGAAAGAATCGAAAACGTCAGCGACCGAAATAGTAGCCAGATTTTCCGAACAAAAATCCAGGCCTTCCGTAAAAGGTAGTTGTTTAAAAAATATGGCACTATGACAGAACGTGAGGATGATGCTATGAACTGGAAAGATAAGACTATTCTTATCGTGGAGGATGAGGAGATCAATTACCTGTATATCGAAACGCTGCTTCAGAAAACGGGCGCTAAAGTCCTCCATGCCTGGAATGGGCAGCAGGCCGTCGATATCGTCAAGGAGAATCCATCCCTGAACCTGGTTCTGATGGACATTAAAATGCCGATAATGGACGGGTACCGTGCCACCGAATACATCAAAGGGTACCGGCCCGAACTCCCGGTGGTCGCCCAGACGGCCTATACCCTGGGAGATGATAAGATCAAATGCCTGGATGCCGGATGCGATGATTACATTTCCAAGCCAATCCGCAAAAACACGTTATACGAGATCATTTCGGCACAGTTCAACAAGCCGATGAACGTCTGAACGGACCCGGCCTGCCTGCCCCTCCGGTTTTCCCCACTTCCGGTGAACGCTGAAATGCTTCACTATCAGTCTCTTTACTGTAAAGTTCGCGCGTGGAACAGGGGAAAGATATCCCGGACCTCTCCAAACCTCACACACCCGGAATGATACCGGATATCCCCACTTTATGCCATTTCATAAAATTGGTCGTGATTTTAAATCGTTACGGGGATATTTTTTCTAATTTTGTTCGCCCCTGTTAAGCGTAACATGATGAGAGCTGTAATTCAAAGGGTATCAAAAGCTTCTGTGAACACCGAGAGCGGTCATCGTGATGCCATCGGACCGGGTCTTGTTATTCTGACAGGCATTGAAGATGCCGACAACCTGGAGGATGTGCAATGGCTCTGCGGAAAGATCTGTCGCCTGAGGATCTTCAATGATGAGGATGGCGTGATGAATCGATCCGTGACTGACATCAACGGAGAGATCATGGTCATCTCCCAGTTCACGCTGCATGCCAGCACAAAAAAAGGAAACCGTCCTTCTTATATCAGGGCGGCAGCCCCATCTCTGGCCGTCCCTTTGTATGAAGCCTTTCTGGAAGCTTTCAAACAGGAAACGGGAAGGGAGCCGGTCCATGGCATATTCGGAGATCATATGGACGTCGGGCTGGTGAATGACGGTCCGGTGACCATTGTCATCGACACGAAAAACAAGGAATGATGACCCTTAAGGAAGCACAGGAAAAAGTCGATCAGTGGATCCGGACTTATGGTGTCCGGTATTTCAATGAGTTGACCAACATGGCGGTTCTTACCGAGGAAGTCGGTGAAGTGGCCAGGATCATGGCCCGGACATACGGTGAACAGTCGCCCGGGAAAACGGGTGAACCCGCTGATCTCGGCGACGAGCTGGCCGATGTCCTCTTTGTGCTGATCTGCATCGCCAATCAAACCGGAGTCGATCTGACCCGGGCGCTCGAGAGGAACCTTGAAAAGAAAACGACACGGGATTCCCGGCGTCACCTTGACAACGATAAACTCAGGTCACAGTCATAACGAATACAACCTTAGATACCATCAACATGATAAACCTCGAAGAAAAGTATAATTTAAACATCAACCAGGCTGAGGTCAGTGAAAAAACCGAGAAGATCGTTTCGCGGAGCTCACAGATCAAGGACCGGGCGATCATGAAACATATTTTCAGTCTCATCGATCTCACCACCCTGGATGTAACCGACACCGACGCCCGGGTTATGAATTACATCAAGAAGGTGAACCAGCTGCCATCCAAGTTCCCCGAACTTCCCAACGTTGCCGCGATCTGTGTTTACCCCGTCTTCGTTCCGCTGGTAAAGGCCAACCTCGAAGCGAAAAATGTCAAAATCGCCTCTGTGGCCGGTTCCTTTCCCTCCTCCCAAACCTTTACCGATATCAAGCTGAAGGAAGTGGAACGGGTACTGGAAGAAGGCGCCGACGAGGTTGATGTCGTGATGCCCGTCGGGAAATTCCTTGAGGGAAAATACAGTTATGTTTTCGATGAGATCAAAAAGATCAAGAGCCTGACCGGCTCGTTGCATCTGAAGGTCATTCTCGAAACCGGTTCGCTGATCGATCCGGCGAAAATCCGTCATGCTTCGTTGCTGTGCCTTGAAGCCGGCGCTGATTTTATAAAGACCTCGACCGGCAAAACCGAAACCGGGGCGACGCCTGAAGCTGTTTACGTGATGTGTGAAGCCATCCGCGATTTCAGCAAGGCTACCGGGAAAACGCCGGGCATTAAACCGGCCGGTGGTATTTCCGATGCCTCTTCGGCCATCAGCTACTACCTGATTGTCAACCAGATCCTGGGCAACGATTGGGTCAAGCCCCAACGTTTCCGGATCGGTGCCAGCCGGCTGGCAAACCATCTGCTGGGAGAAAAATATTTCTGATAAAGCCGATTCACGGTATATTTTTGCTAATTTTGCTGTCACATTTGCACATCATATGAAGACAGGAGCAACGCTTCTTCATTATGAATCCGACAGCATCCCCGGATCTGGTGACACCACGATGGTCGCCGGTCAAAACGAAGTATTCAGAACCGGGACGACGGCAAAAGACAAACCAGGCAATACCTACCCGTTCAGCCAGAATCTTCACCGGGAGATCACCCCTGACTGGATCCTTTTTATCCTGATCGGGGTGCTGATGATCCTGGCCTGGATCCGGCTGGTCCATGACAAATACATCCGCCATCTCTTTGAAGCTTCCTTTAATTATCAGCGTGCCGTGCAGGTCTACGACGATCCGGGAATCGTTCAAAAACGCATCTTTCTTATCTTCAATGTCATTTTTGTCATTTCGGGAGGACTCTACCTGTATCTCCTGATGCAACATTATTCATGGTATCCGTATAAGCTGAAAGGAATCGTTCTGTTTCTGGCTTCGGCAGGGTTCCTTTCGGCATGGATATTATTCAGAATCATTATATTAAAACTGACCGGTCTATATTTTTAACCAGTATAAACTTTATAATGAATACATCTTTCATAACTTTCTTTTCAATAAGATCACGGGTATCGTCATTCTCCCGTTTATACTGGCCATTGCTTACACCCACGGACTTGTACAAGACATCGTTGTATACGCTCAGTTTCGTATCACTGGCCGTCATTTTCATCCTGCGGCTCACCAGACTACTTATCTTTATATTTAAAAATGTAGTTTTATTATTTTATTTGATTTTGTACCTTTGTACCCTTGAAATACTACCTATAGTGGTAATAATTAAGCTAATGCTTTCTTTGGCGTAGGTTAAATAAACCATTTAAGAAGAGAGTCTATGACTAAAATTAAGAAAATTTTGGTTTCTCAACCAAAGCCTGAGTCTGACAAATCCCCTTATTTCGAATTAGCTGAAAAAAACAATCTCAGAATTGATTTCAGACCTTTTATCCAGGTGGAAGGCATTTCGGTTAAGGAGTTCAGAAAATCAAGAATTGATCTACTCATTCACTCTGCGGTGATTTTCACCAGCAAGCACGCCATTGACAATTTTTTCCGGGTTGCCGAAGAGATGCGTCTTAACGTGCCTGATTCCATGAAGTATTTTTGCATCTCGGAATCCACTGCATTCTATTTGCAGAAATACATCGTGTACCGGAAACGAAAAATCTTCTACAGCTGCACCGGAACATTTCCGGATTTACTCGAGCAGATTCTTAAGCACAAAGATGAAAAATTTCTTTTACCTGTCTCTGACGCCCACAAGGAAGAAATCCCGAATCTCCTGAACAAAAACAAGATCAAGTACACGCGAGCCATTCTTTACCGGACTGTCAGCAGTGACCTCTCCGACCTTGCCGATGTCAATTATGACATTCTTGTTTTTTACAGCCCGTCAGGGATTAAATCATTATTGAAAAACTTTCCCGATTTCAAGCAGAACGACACGAAAATTGCATCATTCGGCACAAAAACAGCCAAAGCCGTTACGGATGCAGGTCTGAGGCTTGATATCCAGGCACCGCTCCCGGAAGCCCCTTCGATGACGATGGCTCTTGAGCGGTTTATCAGGGAATACAACAAAAACGGGAAAAAGTAATTCATTAATGCCTTAACATTATCCCCCGGATGCGTTATTTTTGCTGAACTTACCATCCGGGGATTTTTTATGCCCAAAAACACACTCCATAAAGCCGAATAGGCTGAAAAGCGATAAAAGCATCGGTGAACTTTTCACTTCCGGCAGGTCCTCATCCCTTCCCCCGGTCAAAGTTTTCTGGAAACGGACCCCGGAAGAACGCCGGCTTCCCCTGAAGGCCGGATTTACCGTCCCCAAGCGGAATTTCAAAAAAGCCACCGACCGCAATCTCCTCAAGCGCCGGATGAGGGAAGCCTATCGCCTCAACCGCCATGACCTTTCCACCCATTGCTCGGAAAAGGGGATCCGGATCAACATGATGTTTGTTTACAGCGCGGTAAAACCGGAAAATTACCTGATCATTGAAGAAAAAATCCGCAGCCTCCTGCAAAAAATCAAGCGGGACAGCGGTTCATGATGCGTTTTGTCACGGGATTTTGTCTAAATTTGAGTTACCTAAAACGCAATCCCTCCCATGATGAACGTCAGATTCCCCCGATTTTTCTTTCCGCTCCTCGCCGCCGCCTTACTTTTTACCCAGTGTGGGAAAAACAAACCGGCAGGTTCAACCCCAACCACCCCGGCGTACAATGCCGGCATATCCGCCTTCACTTCCGGGATCATCTCAACCGCCTCAACCATCCGGGTCAGGCTTTCTGCCGACGTTCCGGGCGACGGATCATCGGGGCTCCCCCTCGGCAAGGATCTCTTCCGCTTCGATCCCGGTATTCCGGGAAAGGCTTACCTGACTGATAGACGGACCGTCGAATTCCGACCTGAAGGAAAGCTTCCCCCGGGCACAAAATATAATGCCGTCTTCTTCCTCGACCGGCTGCTTCCCGGAGAAAAAAAAGATGGCCGTTTTGAATTTTCCTTCAGCACCCTCCCCCTCTATTTCAATGTTGATTTTCTCGGAATGCGGCCGTATTCGGGTTCGGACCTCTCAAAAAACAGGATTTCCGGCAGGGTGAACGTTTCCGATGTGGTCGATCCCGCACAGGTCGAGGAACTGATCGTTGCTTCCGCAGGACGGCAGGATCCTTCCGGTCAGCTGGGATCATGCCCCCGGCGGACTGATCCATCTGTTCTCGGTCGACAGTGTTCTGCGGACCGGAACGAACGGGAAAGTCACCATCAGCTGGGACGGTGCTCCCGCAGGCATGAAGGTGAAGGGATCGAGGGACTATGAAATCCCTTCTCTCGGCAGCTTCATCCTCATGGACCATCAGATCATCCAGCAACCCGAACAATTCATTTTGCTTCGTTTCTCCGATCCAATCCTGAGCACACAGTCGCTCGACGGACTTATCTCATTGGCAAACAATGCCGATCTGAAATTTTCCGTCAGCGGCAACGAGATCCATGTTTATCCCGTTGTCCGTCAGTACGGTACACTGGATATGACCATTTCCCCGGGTATTAAAAATGTCTCGGGTTACAGCTACCCCGTATCCCAGACCCTTTCCCTTCGTTTTGAAGACATCAAGCCCGCCGTCAGGCTGATCGGTGAAGGCGTCATCATCCCGCAATCGGGCGGGCTGCTCTTTCCTTTCGAAGCGGTCAATCTCAAAGCGGTGGATGTGAAGATCATCAAGATTTTCGAGGACAATATCGCCCAGTTTCTCCAGGTCAACGGCCTCGGGGGAGATAATGAACTGAAAAGGGCCGGACGGCTGATCCTGAAAAAAACGGTGAATCTTGTCCCGGAACGTCCCATCAATTATGGGGAATGGAATGCCTTTTCCCTCGATCTGGGTGAACTCATCAAACCTGATCCGGGGGCCATTTACCGTGTCGAGCTGAGTTTCCGGAAGCAGCAATCTCTTTTTCCCTGTCCCGGAGGAACTCCCGGGGAGGAAGACCTGACCGGGAATGACGATCCGTTTGACACGTTCACCGAAGGGGACATGTCATACTGGGATGCCACCTATGATTACTATGACTATGATTACGAATATGCCAGTTACAACTGGAATGAAAGGAATGATCCCTGCACCGATTCGTATTTCCGGTATGGTGAACGGAAGGCGGCCAGAAATGTCCTGGCATCCAACCTGGGGATCATTGCCAAACAGGGTGAAGATAACTCGCTCCTGTTTGCCGTCACCGACTTGCGAACCGCCAAACCGGTCAGCAATGTCAGGCTGAATCTCTACAATTTCCAGAACCAGCTACTCGGCTCGCTGACGACCGACAATGAAGGCATTGCCGGAATGACTCCGGGTTCGCAGCCTTATCTCCTGGTCGCCAAAAAAGACGATCAGCGCGGATACCTCCGGCTCGACCAGGGCTCGGCGATCTCACTCAGTCAGTTTGATGTATCCGGCGCCCATACTCAGAAAGGGGTCAAGGGATTTATTTTCGGTGAACGGGGCGTATGGCGCCCGGGCGATACGCTCCACATCGCCTTCATCCTTGAAGACAAGCAGCACAGCATTCCCGACGATCATCCCGTGACGATGGAACTCTCCGATCCCAACGGGTAAAATGCGAAAAAAAATGACGCTGACCGGCGCCACCGATGGACTTTATTACTTTCCTGTCGCCACTTCTCCCGACGATCCCACAGGAATGTGGCAGGCGGAGATCGCTATGGGAGGCCTTCATTTTTACAAGAACCTCAGGATCGAAACTGTAAAGCCCAACCGTTTGAAAATCAGCCTGGATTTCGGCGGCGATTTTATTCCTTCCAACCGGCCGGTCACGGGTAAGCTGGATGTCAAATGGCTGCACGGCGCCATTGCCGGGAATATGAACGCCCGCATCGACGTCAATTATTCGACCAAAGAAACGGCTTTTAAAGATTACAAGGGATATGCCTTCAGCGATATGTCCAAATCGTTCGAACCGGAGGAGAAGGTTCTTTTTGAAGGAAAAACCAATGCTTCCGGTCATGTGGAATTCACTCCGGATTTTGATCTGAAAAACCAGCCTCCCGGGATGCTTAATGCCATTTTCACAACCCGGGTTTTTGAACAGGGCGGCGACTTTAGTATCGACCGCTTTACGGTACCGCTTTCCCCCTATGCGGTCTATGTCGGACTGAAGGCCCCGGAAGGCGACAGGTACGGGCGGCTTCTGACCGATACCGCGCAGACTTTCCGGGTCGTTTCTCTTACCGAAGATGGCAAACCGGTGAAAAGGAACAACCTTGAGGTGCGGATGTATAAACTCGACTGGCGCTGGTGGTGGCATTCATCGAACGAAAATCTGGCCTCCTATTCCGGGAATTCTTCGCATGAAATCGTATTCAGGACCACCGTGAATACGGGCGCCGATGGCCGGGGAGAGTTCAATATCCGGCTGGACCGGCCGCAGTGGGGCCGGTTCCTGGTTGTTGTTGCCGATCCGCGGGGCGGCCATTCGGTAAGCAGGATCGTGTATTTCGACTGGCCGGGATATGCCGGCAGGGCCTCCCGCAACGACCCCCAGGCCTGCCAGTATCCTGCCTTTCAGCTCGGACCGGACGACCTACAAGGTCGGGGAAACGGCAACGATCAGCATTCCGACAAGTTCATCCGGACAACTTTTTCTCAGTATCGAAAGTGGCACTCGTGTTCTCGACCATTACTGGCTCGAAGCCACGGGCCCTGAGACAAGTTTCAGTTTCAAGGTCACCGCGGAAATGGCGCCCAATGTCTATGTCAATGTTTCCCTTCTTCAACCGCATGCCCAGACCAAGAACGATCTTCCCATCCGCATGTACGGGGTCATCCCTATCCTGGTTGAGGATGAAGCCACCCATCTCCAGCCGCAGATCCGGATGGAGGATGTCATCCGGCCGGAAACGGAAACCACCGTTAAGGTGAGTGAGAAATCGGGCCGGGAGATGTCGTATACCATGGCGATTGTGGATGAAGGCCTCCTGGACCTGACCCGCTTCGGCACCCCCGATCCGTGGCAGGCCTTTTATGCCCGTGAAGCGCTCGGGGTGAAAACTTTCGATCTCTACAATTATGTCCTTGGTGCTTATGGCGGCCGCATCGATGGGGTTTTCAGCATCGGTGGCGATGGAGAAGGCGAAGTGTCCAATCCGAAAAAACGGGCAAACCGCTTCCCTCCCGTGGTCAAATTCCTCGGCCCCTTCCATCCTGAAGGCACACGGCGAAAACACCCATAAGATCTATATTCCCAACTATACCGGCTCGGTCCGGACCATGGTCGTTGCCGCACACGACGGAGCCTATGGGAATGCCGAAAAAACCACCCCGGTTCGCAAACCGCTGATGGTGATTTCAACCCTGCCCCGGGTTCTTGGCCCCGGTGAAACGGTGAGCCTTCCGGTGACGGTCTTTGCCCTTGAAGATCATATCAGGGATGTGGAGATCTCGGTCGTGGCAAATGATCTCTTCGAGATTCCCGAACCTTCACGCACGATCCATTTCACCGCTACCCGGCGAACAGAATGCCGACTTTGTATTGCGCGTTAAAAACCGGACAGGCCTGGGAAAAATACACGTGGACGTTAAATCGGGAAAGGAAACAGCCAGCTACGAGACGGAACTCGACATCCGGCCATCCAATCCCTCCATCACCGACATGATTTACGGGGTGATCAACCCGGGAGAAGGAATGAAGAAATCCTTCGCCCTTCCCGGTATGTCGGGCACCAATTCCGGTATACTGGAGGTCTCGTCGATTCCCCCGATCGATTTTGGCCGTCGTCTGAAATACCTGGTCACCTATCCTCACGGGTGCGTCGAACAGGTCACGTCTTCGGCATTTCCCCAGCTTTATCTCCAGAACGTTATGGATGTGGGTGAAGAAAACGCACGGCTCATCCCGGTCAATGTGAAGGCGGCCATCGAAAAACTTGGGAAATTTATCCTTCCGTCAGGCGGCTTCGGTTACTGGCCCACCTCGGGGACAGAAAATGAATGGGGCACCTGTTATGCCGGCCACTTCCTGCTGAAGGCACGCGAGGGCGGCTATGAAGTCCCGTCGGCGTGGATCACAAACTGGACTGGTTACCAAAGGAAGACGGCCCGAAACTGGAGAAAGCGCGGCTACCAGGATAAGTGGGACAAGCAACAGGACGAACTGGTCCAGGCCTACCGGTTATATACGCTCGCTCTGGCAGGCGCTCCCGAACTCGGCGCCATGAACCGCCTGAGGGAGGTTCAGGATATCTACAGCCTGGCCGCCTGGCGCCTGGCGGCAGCTTATTCTCTTGCCGGCCAGCAAGAGACGGCCCGGAACATGGTACAAAACCTGACCACCGAAACCGGCCATGAACTACCCCGTCGGATACTTCGGATCGGAATTGCGGGACAAAGCCATGATTCTGGAAACCATGACCCTTCTTGGTGACCGGGAACAGGCCGTCCCGTGATCAGGTTTATTTCTGACCATCTTTCCGGCGAAAGCTGGTATAGCACCCAGAGCACGGCTTATGCCCTCCTGGCGGTGTCTGAATTCCTCGGCGGCGGTGACAAAACGAGTCATGACATCAGCTATGATTTCCATTTCGGAAACGAAAAAACGCAGCATGCCGCGACCCGTTTCCCACTCTCTGAAATCCGCAAAACCTTCGGAGGCAAGGAACAGGAAAGTGTGGAATTGACCAACCGGAGCAAGGGAACCTTGTTTGTCCGCCTTTCATTGGCCGGCACGCCGCTTCCGGGTCAGGAAAAAGCGTCGGCCAGGAACCTTCAGATGCAGATCGAATACAGGGCCATGGACGGAAGCACGGTCAATATCGCACGGCTTGGGCAGGGCCAGGATTTCATGGCGATCATTACGGTCACCAATCCGGGATCGCTGGGGCATTATGAAAACCTGGCGCTGACGCAGATCTTTCCTCCAGGATGGGAAATCCAGAACGCCCGATTGTTCGGATCAAAAATCGGTGATTTTGACAATCCTGATTACCAGGATATAAGAGATGACCGGATTTATCGTTACTTTAATTTGACGAGTCATCAGACAAAACATTTTGCCGTTAAACTGACGGCGGCTTATAAAGGAAAATACTACTCTGCCCTCGGTCTCCTGTGAAGCCATGTATAATCATGATGTAGCGGCCGTCCTCACCGGGCAATGGGTTGAGGTCACCGATGAGGAATAATGCGGGGTTGTTCCAAAGCCGGCTGCTTCAGCGATAGGCCGGACAGTACTTGCTTCTTCCGGCTTCCGGTAACCCGGCCGGTTGTCCTGACAGCCCAGCAGAACACTGAATCCCAGTCGCACATTCATCGTCCGGGCACGGTATGGCCAGATCAGGCCGGAGTTTTTGTCCTTCACGTAGGAGGCCGGGATATGATCGGTGACGAAAAAGAACTGAACGGGATGGCTGCCGGCCACCAGCCCAAAACCGAGGTTATTATATGCCCGGTCCATGAGGGAATAACTCAGCGACAACGCCAGGCCATCCACCGGACGGGATACGGCAGTAAAGGTCAGACCCGGGCTGACCGTGCCGCTGAGGATCTCCAGCTCAACCACCGAACCGAATTCGAGACGGCTATTCAGGTGGTAGCCCGCTGCACCGAAAATCCTTGTCGGGATAAGTGCCACATAGGATCCGGACGACTGCGAGAGGCTGAAATTTTTCGAAATGCTGTCTTCCAGGGCCGTCAGCAGATCTGCCTGTGTTCCGGTACGGATGTAGGTGTCCAGGTCGAAGCCGCTGAAGACGAACGTCTCTTTCTGAGAAAGGGCTGTCAGGTTTTTTCTCCACCAGATAAACCCCAGATCGAGGATGCTTGCCGAAAGGGTCAACCTGTCGGAATAATCGTAAAGGATCCCGGCATCGACAGCCGCCCCGTAATTTCCAGCGACCATGTAGGCAGGAAGGTCTGCAACGCCCTGCACGGGAGAGGTAATCTGTCTCACCATGCCGCGATTATTCAGGATGACCTGTGCCGGCATCGACGCGCGGATCAGGATATCCGAATTGCCGAAGAGCTCGATCGGAGTTTACCGTGGTATTGAGACCGAGTTGCGACCGGCGAGTCTGGATGTTGCCGGCTCCGAGAAGGAATTTCACCCTTCCCCCCACCCTTAAACCGTCGTATACTTCATGTGATGCGCCGAAAGCCAGCTCATTGTAATCGATGAAATAGATGCCGGTACCATTGAGGTTAAGCTGTCGTGGCTTATTGGCGGCGGGATCCCAGTTCCCGTCGCGGGCATCGATCAGATCACGCCGGAAGGTCAACCGTGCGGCAGAGCGGTTTGTAGCCATCACCGAAAAATACCAGTCCTTGTGCTGAAATCCGAAACCGAATAAACCTATATCCGTGCCGGTCCGGATATGATTCCGGTTGCCGATGACCTTCGACAGGCGGTCGGCGTTCAACCGGAGGGAATTCCCGGATGCTTCATTATTCTCTGAAAAGGCCTCGTTCCAGGAGAATCCGTTGTTACGGAAAAAGAAACCCAGGTCAGACAATATGGGGGGTCCGATAAAGGTCCGGCAGGGATTGGAAATGGCGGGATTAAGGTTGATGCTCCACGGGATTTCCGGGAGAAGATACTGCGTTTTGTCCTGTCCGTTAACTCGTGCCAGGAACATTCCAGACAATAGAAACAGTGCGATCATCACCAATAGGCGATGACACAGTAGTGGCGTACCGGTATCACACCGGACTGTCTGTTTAATGGCCAATGGTTGTGTCAAGATTGAAAATGATTCCGGTCTTCAGCAGAAGACTCTGGTTATCAAATATTCTGACCACCTTTTCCGTGGTATTCAGGGTGCCTTCAGCAATCAGGTAGCTGGCGGCTTGCATTTTATCAAGCATCCCGGGCGCGATATCCATATTCACCGCAGCAGTGACGACCGGCGGGTTATCCTGTCGCGAAGGGGATGGTTCCGGTCCCTCAATGGGTACAGGATGGCTGAAAAGCTTATCGATTATCCGGAGATTGGCGTCGGCAAGGTATAGCTGGACCTCCAGCGTCGCCGGGAATGAATTTTCATAGTAGAGATTGAACACGACGTTGTCAATTTTCCCCGCCTTTGAAAAGTCAAAGGTTGAAGGATTGAAAACCATGGTATCGCGCATGGTGACCATTCCGGCATTGCCTGTGAATGGCAATTCGAGATCGATCTTCATTCCAAGGCTGCTTTCCGAGCTTATAAACCCGGGAACACCGGGCGGCTGGCTGGAAATCAGGATATCGGGCTGGTAAATGATTGTCCTGACGACGGAGGAGACAACGGTGACGATATTGGAATTCGTTTTGTCGAGAACGGAATGGTCTGTTGCGGCAATCTCTGGTTGGTATGAGACAGGTTCCGACGGAAAAAAATAATTGGGGACCAGGGGAACGCCCACACCGGTGAGCGGCACATTTCCGGCTTGTTTTGTAAAGGCCTTTAATGTCCTGAAGCCGATTCCGATGCGAGTCCCAAAGGAGTTTGAAGTCGTGATCCTGATCCGTGGATCGGCAAAATAATACTGGCCTTCAGGCAGTTCCTGTTCATAGGTCACGTTGAAGGACCGGGCCGGCAGTTCGACGGTGGTGTTACCGGTATATCCGTATATCATGCCCCACTCGTCGATGCCAAAATCCAGATCGAATGAGGCAAGGATATCACCGGGCTGAACTATGGCGGACAGAGCAGGGATCGCAATATGGACATGACAGATGACAGCCCCGTGAGCCTTACCGGTGTCGGGGGGGTTCACCGAAACGGTATAACCATCCAGGGTTCCCGACAAGGAGGACTGGCCATATGGCAAATCCCGGGAGAGGGAGGTCCTCCCGTTTCTGATGCCCGGGAAACTCAGGGTCGTCTGCCCGCCGAAGGGCAGCAGAAAATGGGTGGCTGAGAAATCGCCATGAACGACTGTCAGGCTGTCGACCCCGGCTTCCGTTCCCATATTGGTTATTTTCAAAGGCATCGCGATTTCCCTGTCAAGGCTCAACCCGGAGGCCGAAAGATCGATGGGTGCTCCGGTCTCATTGACAATAAGGATTTGCCGGCTTACCGGTTGGAACAGGAAAAGGGATCCCGCTTTCGGGGTGTAAATTGAATCGGAATAATACAACGTGATTAAACCGGACGCGTCTGGCTTTACAACCGCATTGGAGTCAGTGACAAAATTTCCGATATTCAGGTTGAGATAGCCGATCGGCGTGGCAATTCCGGCGTTGATGGCCAGCGATGGGTCAAAGGTCCCCGTATCGATGGTTTCCTTCACACATGAGGAGGAAAACAGGATGATGATCAGGGAAATGAATGGCAATACCTTGATTGACAGCGCTTTTTTCATGGTTACATTCCTCCTTGAGAAGGATCAACATGGCGGAACGAGTGGGTTTCGCTGAAACAGGCCGGAACTGATCCGTTTCGTTGCCTTGTAAAAACGCCCGGGAACCGGTTCTGGTTCATCTTCAGGTCAAAAATAAACAGGAGGTGACCAACGACAAGGTCGACATGTCGACATAACCCGTCAGTTCATTATCTTTGTCATCATACCCAAACAGGATGCACAGCACCGGAATATTCAGGCGTTACAGGCTTCTCCCTGCCGTGGTGGCCATGGCGGGCATCGCCGTTTTCTTCTGGTTGAGCCTGCCGGAGCCGCTTTTCCGTGAACCACTCAGCACGGTTCTCTTTGACCGGCAGGGTGAAGTGGTGGGGGCACATATCGCTGATGACGGACAGTGGCGTTTCCCGGCCGCCGACAGCCTTCCGGAAAAATTTTCAGCGTCGATCCGCCTTTTCGAGGACGAATATTTCTACAGGCATCCCGGCATCAATCCTTTGGCCCTGGGACGGGCGATGGTTCAGAATTTCCGCGCGCGCCGGATCGTCAGCGGGGGAAGCACCATCACCATGCAGGTCATCCGGCTTTCCAGGAAAGGAAAGAGAAGAACGGTTGCCGAGAAACTGGTCGAAATGCTGCTTTCCCTGCGACTCGAACTCGCTTTCACCAAGGCTGACATTCTCCGGATGTATGCGGCGAATGCTCCCTTCGGGGGAAATGTCGTCGGGCTTGAAGCCGCCTCATGGCGGTATTTCGGCCGCGACCCCTTCTCCCTCTCATGGGCCGAATCGGCGACCCTTGCCGTTCTTCCCAATGCACCCTCGCTCATCTACCCGGGAAAGAACAGGCAGAAACTTCTCGAAAAGCGGAACCGGTTGCTGAAAAAACTTTATGAACGCCATTATCTCGACCGGATATCCTATGACCTTTCACTTGCGGAACCCCTGCCGGGGAGCCCGCATGATCTTCCATCGCTGGCCTATCATCTGGCGGAGCGCTTTTATTCCGGAAACCCCGGGCGCCGGATCACCACCAGCCTCGACGGCCATCTCCAGGCACGGGTCAACGCCATCCTGGAACTCCACCGGCAAAATCTTTACGGCAACCAGGTTCATAACGCGGCATGTCTTGTCGTCAGTGTTGAAACAGGTGAAGTGCTGGCCTATGCGGGCAACATCCGTAATGACCGGCACCCGGAATATGGCGGGGATGTCGATGTGATCACCTCGCCCCGGAGCTCAGGAAGCATTTTAAAGCCGTTTTTATTTGCTGAAATGCTTTACCGGGGGGAAATCCTTCCCAACACCCTCATCGCCGATATACCGACCCGTTATGGCGGATACAGTCCTAAAAACTACAACCGGAATTATGACGGCGCGGTTCCCGCTTCGGTTGCACTTTGCAGAAGTCTCAACGTTCCGGCCGTCAGAATGCTGTACCAGTATGGAAATGCACGGTTTCTCCAGGACCTTCGCGAACTGGGATTTTCGACGCTCCGGTTTTCACCCGATCATTACGGTCTGAGCCTCATCCTCGGGGGTGCAGAGGTGAATCTCTGGGAACTTGCCGGCGTTTATTCGAGCATGGCCAGGGTATTGAATCATTTTTCAAGCTATAACGGAACCTATGATGAACAGGACTGGCACATGCCAGTCCTTGAGAAAAGGACGGAACGTTCAGCCGTCGCACATGAAAAAAGGATCCCGGGCAGCGACCAGGGTCGATCTAGGCGCCGGACCGATCTGGCTCACTTTCGAAGCATTGCGCGAGGTGAACCGTCCTTCCCCGGAAAACGGCTGGGAATTCTTCAGCGGATCCCGCGCGGTAGCCTGGAAAACAGGCACCAGTTTCGGTTTCCGCGATGGGTGGGCCGTGGGGATCACTCCGCGATATGTTGTGGCGGTATGGACGGGAAATGCCGATGGCGAGGGCCGTCCGGGGCTCACCGGGCTCAATGCGGCAGCACCCCTCCTCTTTGACATCTTTCATGCCCTGCCCGAAACGGGCTGGTTCGAGACGCCCTTTGACGACCTGGTCAAAACATCGGTTTGCCACCAGAGCGGCCATCTTCCGGGCATCAACTGTACCGACATCGATTCCGCCCTGATCCCCGCTGCCGGACTGCACACCCCGGTATGTCCGTATCACCGGCTGATCCACCTCAGTGCTGACGGGATCCGGCGGGTCAGTTCATCCTGCTATCAACCCGGCAAAATGATCCACAAATCCTGGTTCGTCCTGCCGCCGGCACAGGAATGGTATTACCGAACAAGTCATCCCGATTACCGGACCACTCCCCCGCTGATGAATGGGTGCCAATTCGGCGACGACATCCCCCAGATCGAACTGATCTACCCGGATCCCGGTTCGGTCATCTATGTTCCACGTGGATTGGACGGAACGAGAAGCCGGGTGGTCTTTGAAGCGGCGCACCGGCACCCGGAAAAAACCCTGTTCTGGAGCATCGATGAAAATTTCGTCGCCAAAACCGTACAGTTTCACCAGATCGCCGTCAGTCCTGCGGAAGGCTCACACATGCTCACTGTCGTTGACGAAGAGGGGAACGCCGTATCGGTGCAGTTTCAAATCCTGGACAAACCCACACAATAAGTTAAATTTTCCTTCGCCGTATATTTTTTTTCCACAAATCCCGTTTCAACAGAAACCCTTGTCGGTTTTTTTCCTCCGGGAAATTGAAAAGGTCATGCTGACCCGGGTTCGAACAATACAAATTCTCTGAAAATTTCCTTTTCATCGGGCTGGATTATGATTATTTTTGGAAATTATTCAACTGATTGATTATGAAAAAATTTGTTAAGAAAAACCGATACATCGCTGCCGGGTTGATCGTGGTGATTCTTTCCTTCGGGTTCGTCAAGGTTTCCGACCGGGATTTTGAACTGGTGAAAAGTCTGGATATTTTTTATTCGCTTTTTCGTGAAGTGAACCTGTTTTACGTGGATCAGACCGATCCCGAAAAGCTTGTGAAGACGGGGATTGACGCCATGTTAAACTCTCTCGACCCTTACACCACCTTTATTCCCGAATCGGAGAAGGAAGATTTCAATTTCATGACCACCGGTAATTACGGAGGCATTGGGGCCATTATCCGGCAGAGCGACAGTTATGCCATCGTTGCCGATCCCTATGAAGGTTCTCCTGCAGCCAAGGCCGGTTTACGGGGCGGTGACATCATTATTTCCGTCGACGGCATCAGCACCAAAGGAAAGAATCTTTCCGAGGTGAGCGAACGGCTGAAGGGCACACCCGAGACCCAGGTCGTTCTTGAGATCCGTAAACCCGGTGAAAAGGAAGATCAGAAAGTGAAAATCACCCGTGAACAGATCCATGTCAATACGGTTCCCTACTATGGAAAGCTCGACAGCCACACCGGCTACATCCGCCTTTCCAATTTCACACTTGGTGCAGCTCAGGAAGTGCAGGATGCTTTTCTCAACCTGAAGGAAAAGCAGGGCATTGACCGGCTGGTGCTGGATCTCAGGGGAAATCCGGGCGGGCTTGCTGATCGAAGCCGTCAGGATCTGCAACATCTTCGTCGACAAGGGGCAGCTCATTGTCAGCACCAAGGGGAAGGTCAAGCAATGGGATGAAGATTATTATACGACCTCCCAACCCCTCGACACGAAAATTCCCATTGTTGTTCTTGTCAACCGCGGTTCGGCCTCCGCTTCCGAAATTGTAACCGGAGCCCTCCAGGATCTCGACCGGGCGGTCATTGTTGGTGAACGGACCTTCGGCAAAGGCCTTGTGCAGACCACCAGGAAGCTGAAATACGACACGCAGCTCAAGGTGACCACGGCAAAATATTACATCCCAAGCGGCCGCTGTATCCAGGCCCTGGATTATACCCACCGGAATGAAGACGGGAGTGTGGGTCACATTCCGGATTCTCTCATTTCCAGGTTCAACACCCGCAACGGGAGACTGGTCTACGACGGTGGCGGTATCAAACCCGATATCGTCGACACCACCGAAGTGCTGAGCCAGATCGCGCTGAACCTTTATGTTCAGAACGTGATCTTCGACTTTGCCACCGATTACATGACGCGGCATAAATCGGCTCCCGCCCGGGAAGGGTTCCATCTCTCGGATGCGGAATACAAAAAGTTCGAGGATTTCGTTCAGAACGGTCATTTCACCTACCGGACAAACAGTGAAGACGAGCTGAACAAGCTCATCAACACCGCTAAGAAGGAAAGGTATTACGATTCGGCCAGGGAGGCGTTTGATGAGCTTTCACATAAACTTCAGCACGATAACCTGAAAGACATGGAGACGTTCCGGGGTGAGATTTCCGAACTCCTTGAGGAAGAAATCATGGGGCGCTATTACTACCAGGCCGGGCGGGTCGAGGCTTCCCTGTCGTCCGATGAACAGGTGAACAAGGCCCTTGAGGTGATCAATAACACCCAGGCTTACCAGAGCATCCTCGAACCGTCGCTTAAGCTGACAAAGGAGGATTCATCCCCGGAGGTCTCAGCCGCCGGCGTAAGCGCTGAATACAACTAACTCATCCTTTTCACTAATCCGGAAGTCTCCGTTTCGGAGGCGTCCGTTAACAGAAAAATTCAGAGAATACCGGCCAAGCGCCGGTATTTTTTTTGAGAATTTCATCTTTGAGCCCTGCCACAGAGTCAATATCCCCGGCTTCGATAACCAGGTCCCTTTTGCCCGCCTGTTCCGCAGGGATACCCGTCAGTTTAAGGTTATATGGCATATTTTCAATGTTTCAGGTTATTTATCAATGTGCTTCAAGCCAGTTATTTCCTTCTCCCATTTCCACCGTGAGGGGAACACTCAATTCGACGGCATGTTCCATTCCCTCTTTCACAATGCTTTTCAGTCGCTCGCGTTCCGGTTTATACACGTCGAAAATCAGTTCGTCATGAACCTGGAGTATCATTTTGGATTTCATCCCTTCTGCTTCAAGGTTTCGGTGGATATTGACCATGGCGATCTTGATGATATCGGCGGCGGAACCCTGCAGGGGGGCGTTGATCGCGTTGCGTTCAGCCATGCCCCGGACCACGGAATTCCTCGAGTGGATATCGGGAAGATACCTCTGCCGGCCCATGATGGTGTATACGCATCCTTCCTCCCGGGCTTTCCGGATGACATCGTCCATGTATTTCCGCACACCGGGAAACGACTTAAAATAGCCATCAATGAGCGCCCTGGCGTCCCTGGAAGGAATATTCAGGCGCTGGGACAGGCCAAAGGCTGAAATGCCGTAAATGATGCCGAAATTCGCCGTTTTTGCCCCCGACCGCATTTCGCGTGTCACCTCTTCCCTCTCGACACCATGGATCCTGGCCGCAGTCGTGGTATGGATATCTTCCCCGTGACGGAACGCTTCGATCATGTTCTGGTCACCACTCATGTGCGCCATCAGCCGCAACTCGATCTGTGAGTAGTCTGCAGAAAGCATGATGTAATCATCATCGCGCGGTATAAAGGCTTTGCGGATCTCCCGTCCCCGCTCCTCGCGGATGGGGATGTTCTGCAGATTCGGATTATTGGAACTCAGCCGGCCCGTGGCGGCAACGGCCTGGTTAAATGATGTATGCAACCGGCCCGTGGACTTGTTCACCAATTTGGGCAGGGCTTCGACATAGGTTGAGAGAAGTTTGCGTAGCGACCGGAAGTTGAGGACTTCGGTGATGATCGGATGTTTGTTGGCCAGTTTCGCCAGGACATCTTCACCGGTCGAATACTGTTTCGTTTTTGTCCGTTTGGCATCGGAGATGATCTTCAGCCGTTCGAAGAGGACTTCACCGAGTTGCCTGGGTGAAGAGATATTGAAGGGCCCTCCGGCCATCTCAAAGATTTTTTCCTCGGTGATGATGATATCCTTCTCCAGTTGACGGGCAAAAACGGCCAGGGCATCCTTATCGAGCCTGACCCCGCAATGCTCCATGTCGGACAGGACAAGCACCAGCGGCATTTCCAGGTCTTCGGCCAGTTTCAAAAGATGGTGCTCCTCCAGTTCCTTTTTCAGGATATGATACAACTGGAGGGTCAGATCGGCATCTTCACTGGCATAGTCCTTGAGTTTCACAGGATCCACGTACCGCATGGTCTTTTGGTTCCTGCCTTTCGGACCGATGAGTTCCTCAATTTTTACAGGGGTATAATTCAGGTATTTCTCGGAAAGGATGTTGAGATTATGTCTCTGGTCGGGTTGCAAAAGGTAATGGGCAACCATCGTGTCAAAAACGGGTCCGGTTGTCCGGATGCCGTATTGATAGAGCACCCGCACATCGTACTTCAGATTCTGGCCGATTTTCAGGATGGAAGGATCTTCCAGAATTTTTTTCAGGGGAAGAAGGAGCTCGATCACTTTCCTGCGGTCTTCCGGCATATACAGGAAATATCCTTCATGTGCCTTCATGGAGACGGAAACGCCGACGAGTGAGGCTGTCATGACATCCAGTCCGGTCGTTTCGGTATCGAAACAGATTTTTCCCTCGGCGGCAACTTTGCGGCACAGATCCTGAATCTCTCCCGCCTCTGTGATGAGGTGGTACGATTTCTTCACCGTGCCGATGGTGTCGAAGGCTGTTCCCGGCGTGGAAGTCGTCCCCGCCAGCCCTGAAAAAAGGTCCCCCTGAACCTCACCCGGCCTCGCCGAGGCATCGGCCGGAAGAATCCGGGTGATCAACGTCCGGAACTCCAGTTCCTCGAACAGGGATTTCAGTGCAGCGACATCCGGGTCCGTTTTTTTCAGGTTTTCGAGTTTAAAATCGTAGGGGACATCCTCGATAATGGTGGCGAGCTTCTTCGACATCAACGCCTGTTCACGGAAGGTTTCCAGATTTTCCTTCTGTTTCCCCTTAAGATCGTTGAGATGGTCGAGAAGATTTTCGACCGATCCGTATGTGGAGATGAGTTTCGTTGCCGTCTTTTCGCCGATTCCCGGAACGCCGGGAATATTATCGGAGGCATCGCCCCAGAGAGCGAGGATATCGATCACCTGTGACGGATCCTCGATCCCGAACTTCTGCTTTACCTCGTTCACACCCCAGATTTCCACTTCGCTTCCCGAACGTTTGGGTTTATACATGACAATCCGATCGGTGACCAGCTGGGCATAATCCTTATCGGGTGTCATCATGTAAACGGTAAAGTCCTTATGTTCGGCTTTGCGGGCGATGGTGCCGATCACATCATCGGCCTCATAGTTATCGATCTCGATGACCGGAATTTTGTAGGCTTCGAGTATTTTTTTGATCCAGGGAACGGAAATTTTGATGTCTTCCGGAGTGGCTTCCCGGTGGGCCTTGTATTCAGGAAAGATCTCATTCCTGAAGGTCGGCGTGGGGGGATCGAAAACCACCGCAATATAGCCCGGGTTTTCCTTCCGGAGAATTTCATCAAGGGTATTGACAAAACCAAAGACCGTGGATGTATTGAGTCCTTTGGTGTTTTTTATCGGGTTGGCGATAAAAGCGTAGTACGCCCTGAATATCAGTGCATACGCATCGAGAAGGAATATTTTATTCATGCCGGCCATATTTTAATTCGATGAACGCCTCAGGGATTGTCGGCAGCATACCATTCAGCGTATGAAGTACCTGTTTCCCTGAGTTTTAGGGAATAAAGCTCAAGATTTTCCGGAAGTTGTTTCCGGATTTTATCGGCCATATACACCAGGAGGTTTTCGCAGGTTGGCTGAAAATTAGTGATAATCAGCCTGTTAAACATTTGACTGACGTTAGCCGAGGTGACATCGGCTTTGGATGAAATCAGCAGGGAATGATCGAATTCATTCACAATGGCGTTTTTAACCCATTTTTTCAGGTCGCCAAAATCGACAACCATTCCGAGTTTGGGATCGGAAGGCGAATCGGAGGGCTGACCGGTCACCGTCACGAACAGTTTATAGGAATGACCGTGGATATTGCTACAGGCACCGTCGTAGTTCCAGAGAGCATGTGCCATTTCAAATGTAAATTCTTTTGTGACCCTGATAAGTGGCATAAATTCGGGATTAATCCGTTAAAGTTAACATAAAAACAACGGAAAGAGGTCAAGTGTTCCATGGGAGAGACCACCTTCAAAAAGCAGTGAGCCGTTCCTCCTGGTCATGTCCGGATAGCAGGGTTGCTTCCACTTTTGTTGGAATTGGCAACGCGGTCGATACGTAATGGTCTGAATATAAAGATGTTAGCTTTATTTGGCGAAGTCCTTGCATTATTTTCATTGAACCTTCCGGTCTTCGCCAGGCATAATCGAGTGCGGCCAAAGCGGCAGATCATCCTTTAGGAATGCTGACGTAACCGTTTCCGATCATTGCTTTTGAGACGACATCAGCCCTACCAGGCCGCGTCCTTCCCGGATGGCAGGATCAGTTGCAGGCGCATTTGCTGATGCAATCGACGATGCTGCTCAGGTTGTCGTTTTTGAGGGAATAAAATGTATTTTTCCCTTCGCGCTGGGAAATGAGTACGCCCTTATCCTTCAGGATTCCCAGGTGGTGTGACGTTGTGGATTGCTCAATTTTCAGCAGCTCATGAATTTCCGTGACGGTCAGTTTTTTTCCCTCGTCAAGAAAATTTATGATGGCAATCCTCATGGGATGGGCAATGGCCTTTAACATATTCGCCGCTTTTTCAAGCTGATCGGGGTTTAATTCGCTAAATTTCATTCTTTGAACCGATTAAATGACCTGATTTTTGGAGTCTGAACGTTATTTTAACAAATACAAATATATAAATATATTACCTGCGAAAAATGATTTCGATCAGTTTTTTAAATTATTGTTAATATTTTAACAGTTATTTATAATATACTTAAGTAATAGGATTTATAGGACTTACATGAACCGGAGGTGGGAAGAAAACAATATGGTTTCCAGTCATGTTCTAAATTACGGCCGACAGTAAGAATCATTTCCTTGTCGCGCGGGGGCAAAAAATGCCCATATATTAAAATGAATATTAACTTTGCCACAAAGGTATTTTTAATGAGTGATTTAAAACTGATCCGTGAGCCGATCAAGGATGAACTTGAGCAATTCGAAAAGCATTTCAAATCGGCCATGAAAAGTACGGTTCCCTTATTGGATGTGATCACCAATTATATTTTACGGCGGAAGGGTAAGCAATTGCGTCCCACCTTTGTCTTGCTGACCTCCTCGATGCTCGGTGGGATTACGCCGTCGAGTTATACAGCCGCCTGTCTGATCGAGCTGTTGCATACGGCCTCCCTTGTTCATGATGATGTGGTGGATGAATCGTATGAGAGAAGGGGGTTTTTCTCAGTAAATGCCTTATGGCGTTCAAAAATTGCGGTTCTTGTCGGCGACTATTTCTTGTCGAAAGGGTTATTGCTTTCGGTTGAGAACCAGGAATACGAGCTTTTAAAGATCGTATCGGAAGCCGTCAGGGAGATGAGTGAAGGCGAACTTCTGCAGCTCCGGAAGTCGAGAAAGCTCAACATTACGATGGATGAATATTTCGAAGTGATCCGGAAAAAAACCGCGGCGTTGATTGCTGCCTGTACAGCCAGCGGGGCCAGGGCCGTTTCGCAGGATGAAGAGGTCATTTCGAGGATGAAATCATTCGGGGAGAATGCCGGCATTGCCTTTCAGATCAAGGATGATTTGTTCGATTACGACCGGAACGGCAAGATTGGTAAGCCCACGGGCAACGACATCAAGGAGAAGAAAATGACATTACCGCTGATCTATGCCCTTCAACAATGCACATCGTCGGAAAAGAGTAAGATTATTCACATCATCCGTCATCAGGGCGGAAATTCACGGAAGGTGGATGAGGTGCTCGATTTCGTGGACAGGTACAACGGGTTTGATTACGCGAAAGGAAAAATGAAACATTACAAAGACAAGGCCCTGGATATACTTCAGACGTTTCCGCAAAATGCTTCCCGCGATTCGTTGGCCCATCTGGTTAACTATACGGTTGAGCGAAAAAAATAGTCTCCTGAAAAAAACCGAAAGTATTTTTTCAGTTGGAACTCGGTGATCGGTGGTCGGTGGTCGGTAGTCGGTGGTCGGTAGTTGGTGGTCGGATCGGTGTCGGTAGTCAATGGCTTCACTTTCGACATAATCCATCACCTTTTACCAAATAATGCGTTTTTCAAATTTAACCTGCATCATCCTTATCTTCCAGCTTCCGACTACCGATTACCGATCACCGATTACCGATTACCGACCACCGACTACCGATCACCGACCACCGAATGTTCTTCTGGCAAACGTATTCCGGCCTGTTGACCGGGTTGCTTTTCACCGGCGCCTTCTCACCACGTTAAAAACAATAAAAAATGACTTTAACGCGCTGTTTTTCTGATCGTTATGCGCATTTTATTGCGGCCTATCCTTTAACTGATCCAGAAGAATTTTCGTCTTTGCCTTGCCAATAACCGTCTCGATCTTTTCTTTCGGTGTATTTTTGATATCCTGGAGAGATCCGAAGGCAGCGATGAGTTTCTCGATGCTTTTATCACCGATCCCTTTCATCCGTTCGAGTTCGGAGTCGATCATGGCATTGGATCTTTTCTGCCGGTGGAAGGTGATTCCAAATCGATGGGCTTCATTCCGGATATGTTGGATGACTTTCAGTGATTCTGAGTTTTTATCGATATAAAGGGGGACGGGGTCGTCGGGAAAATAGATTTCTTCGAGTCGTTTAGCGATGCCGATGATGGCGATCTTCCTCCTCAGCCCGAGCGCCTCGAGGCTTTTCACCGCCGCATTCAGTTGTCCTTTGCCGCCGTCGATCACGATCAGCTGAGGTAATGGCTGGGCTTCTCTCATCAGCCGGTCGTACCGCCGGAAGACGATCTCGGCCATGGAAGCGAAATCATCCGCACCTGTCACACTTTTCACATTAAAGTGCCGGTATTCGCTTTTGTCGGGTCTGGCATTTTTAAAGACCACGCAGGCGGCGACCGGATTTGATCCCTGAATATTACTGTTATCAAAGCATTCGATATGAACAGGGAGTGCATTGAGTCTCAGATCCTTTTTCAAGGTTGAAAGAATCCGTTCGGTCGATTTCAACGGAGCCGCAGTGGCCTTTTGTTTTTTCTGGTCCATCATAAAATACCGGGCATTTCTTCGCGAAAGTTCGAGTAATTTCAGTTTATCCCCTATCCGAGGAATGACGGCGCGTAGCATTTTCCGGTAAACTATCGATCTTAAAAGGAAGAATAATTTCCGGGTGACTGGCTGAAAAAGCGTTGCCGGATCTCCATAATGGCATATTCAAGGATTTCTTCGCGCGGCTCATCGAGTTTTTTCCGGATCTCCACGGTATGGGCCTGGATAATGGCTCCATTGACCACCTTCAGGAAATTCACATAGGCCAGATTTTCATGGTCAACATAGGAAAAAACATCAACGTTATGGATGGAAGGATTCACGACAGTGGATTTCATCTGGAATTTTTCGAGGGCTTCAATTTTGAGCCGGATGTTCTCGGCCTCTTCAAATCGGTATTCCCTGGCGAAATCATCCATCAGTTGATGCAGATACGTGATGACATCCCGGAGATTTCCCTTGAGGATGTTATGGATCTGGTCGATGGTCTGGTTATAGTCTTCCTCTGTCTGCAGCGCTTCACAAGGTCCTTTGCAATTGCCGATATGATATTCCAGGCAGACCTTGAATTTGCCTTTTGCAATATTTTCCGCGGTCAGGTTCAGGTGGCAGGTTCGCAGTTTATAGAGTTCCTTGATCAGGCTCAGGAGGGTTCTTACGGTAGCCGCGGAGGTATAGGGTCCGTAATAGGATGAACCGTCCCGGATGATTTTCCGTGTGGAGAAGACCCGGGGGAAAGGCTCGTTCTTTATGCAGATCCAGGGAAAGGTTTTGTCGTCTTTCAGGTTGATGTTATACCGGGGCTGATATTTTTTGATCAGGTTGTTTTCCAGCAGGAGGGCATCCGATTCCGAATTCACCACGATATGCCGGATATCGTGAATGCGTTTGACCAAAACGCGGATTTTATTGTTCTCGTGATTTTGCTTATTGAAATAGGAACTGACCCGTTTTTTGAGCGATTTGGCCTTTCCGATATAAATGATTTTTCCTTTTTCATCGAGAAACTGGTAGACGCCCGGTTTCTCCGGGAGATTCCGGACAGTGAAACGGACAGACGGTTTCGGATCTTCATTCATTTTTCATCCTCGAATAAGGGCGTTAACGCGAATCGATTCACGTTGAAAAGCCCTTTATTTCCGATTTTCAGTTCCGGAATGACCAGGAGTGCCATAAAAGAAAGGGTCATAAAGGGCGATTTCAGTGTCGATCCTGCCTCGCGGACCTTTTTAACCACGGTCTCATAGCGGGCAGCCGTCTCCTCTGCCGGCAGATCGGACATGATGCCGGCCACGGGAAGCGGAAGGCCGGTAATCCTGTTCCCGTCGTGAAAGGCGATCCCGCCTTTATGTTCATTCATCCACTCAATCAGTTCGAGCATCCACCGATCCTCTGTGCCCACAACGATGATGTTATGACTGTCGTGCGCAATGGATGAGGCCATCGCCCCTTTGGCCAATCCCATATGATGGATAAATCCGACGGCCGGCTTTTCTTTTTCATACCTGTTCACCACTGCGATTTTCAAAATGTCACGGGAGGGATCGGACACAACGTAACCGGATTTCACCGTGGGATCCTCGACGAGGTTTCGGGTGAACAGTTCGCCGTCGACTGCTCCAATGACATGGATTTTTCCGGCTTGTGCCGGCACCCGCAGATCGGCCGCTGAAACGTGATTGGGAACAAACCGGTTGGGAATATCCTGCTTACCGGCCGAAAAAGACACTTCACCTGCATGGTAAACCCGTTTGCCCTGAATATAGGTCGATAAAACCCCAAAGTTTTCCAGGTTGTCGACCACCACAAGATCGGCCGGATCTCCTTCCCTCGCCAGACCCACCGTCAAACGGTAATGTTCCACCGGGTTCACGCTGATGGCCCGCAGAAGGTTGAACAGGTCCACCCCTTTTTGAATTCCCCGGGAAAGAAGACGATTCAGATGTCCCGTGACCAGATCATCGGGATGCAGGTCGTCGGAACACAGCATGACCTTATCGGGGAAGGCATCGATCAATGGCCAGAGCTTTTCAAAATTCCGGGCAGCACTCCCCTCCCTGATCTGGATGATCATGCCATTGTCGATTTTTTCGACCGCCTCGTCAACGTCAGAACATTCATGATCGGTCCGGATTCCGGCACCCGCATATTTCTCCAGGTCTTTTCCCCTCAATCCCGGGGCATGACCGTCGATCGGTTTACCGTGGTTTTTGGCGGATTTGATTTTCGCCATCACCCCGGGATCATCGTGCACCACCCCCGGGAAGTTCATCATTTCAGAAAGAAACCGGATATCTGGCCGCCGAAGCAAGATCTCCACATCGGCCGGCGAAAGAACCGCCCCCGAGGTTTCAAAACCGGTGGCCGGTACACAGCTTGGCGCACCGAAGAAAAATTTCATGGGAACCTGATTTCCGTTTTCGATCATGTACTTCACCCCTTCCAGGCCCAAAACATTGGCGATTTCATGTGGATCCGAAACCGTTGCCACCGTTCCGAACCGAACGGCCGTTGCGGCAAAATTCGCCGGCGTGAGCATCGAACTTTCGATGTGGATGTGCGAATCGACAAATCCCGGAAGGATGTAGCCCGCGGTGTGCCCTCCGGTCTCCCGGATTTCAGCGATCTTCCCATTCGAGATGACCATCACGCCGGGATAAATCCGCTTCCGGATCACATCGACAATGTTTCCCTTGATTTCGTATTGCTGATCCATATGAAATAAATAGATGTTCCACGTGGAACATTACCGACCCATGTACAAAAGTAAGACGCTGATGTCGGCTGGAGAAACACCGCTGATCCGCGAAGCCTCCCCAATTGTTTCCGGCTGATGTCGGGTCAGTTTTTGCCTGGCCTCCGTGGAAAGTGATTTTAAAATAGCATAATCGATGCCCGGCTTCATGGGAATTCCTTCCAGTCGTTTTATCTTTCCGGCCATGAGCTTTTCCCGTTCAATGTATCCTTCGTACTTAATGCTGATTTCTGCCGATTCAATGAGTTCCTCTCTCCGTTCACCCGACCGATCCAAAATTTCCCGTGGCCCCAGGAATATACTCAACCAGGTCCTTCAGACTGATCTGCGGGCGTTTTAAGATTTCGACCGCTTTGGTCTTTTGTTTTAAAAGACTCGTCTCTTTGCGCTCCAGCAATGCGATTAACATCGGCAGGAGAAAGGCTTTGTCGGGTGATGGCCCGGATCATGGCTTCTTTCATCTTCACTTTTTCCTCTAAAAGTTCTACCCGGTCTCTGCCCGCCAGGCCGATATCATGGCTCAGCCGCGTCAGTCTTTCGTCGGCATCATCCTGCCGTAGCAATAACCGGTACTCTGCCCTGGAGGTAAACATCCGGTAAGGTTCATCCACGCCTTTGGTGATCAGGTCATCGATCAAAACCCCAATATAGGCCTGGTCCCTTCCCAAGAATAAATTCACCCTTGCCCTGAACTTTAAGGGCCGCATTGATACCGGCCATGATCCCCTGGGCGCCGGCTTCCTCATAGCCGGTGGTGCCGTTGATCTGCCCGGCAAAATATAAGTTTTCGATAAGGCGCGTTTCCAGCGTATGCTTCAGTTGAACCGGTGGATAATAATCGTATTCGATGGCATACCCGGGCCGGAAGATGTTCACCTTTTCCAGTCCCCGGATTTTTCGCAGGGCTTTATACTGCACCTCAAGGGGAAGTGAACTGGAGAACCCGTTGATGTAATATTCGACCGTCGACAGTCCCTCCGGCTCAAGAAACAGCTGGTGTTTCTCCTTATCGGCAAAGGTCTTGATCTTATCCTCGATGCTCGGACAGTATCTCGGTCCGGTCCCTTTGATGGATCCGTTAAACAGCGGTGAATCCATGAACCCTTTTTCGAGCTCGTGATGGACATCCATGCTGGTATAGGTGATGTAGCAGGACTTGTGCCTGGAGTAATCGACCGGATAATCCAGAAAAGAAAACTTTCGGCCTTCGTTATCCCCCTTCTGTTCTTCCATCTGCTGAAATCAATCGTCCTTCCGTCGAGCCGGGCAGGTGTACCGGTCTTCATTCTGCCGACCCGAAAACCCCGTTCCGATAGTTGTGTGCTGAGCCCTTCCGAGGGTTGTTCTGATGCCCTTCCTCCCTTAATGCGTTTGGCGCCGATATGCATCAGTCCATTTTCAAAGGTTCCATTGGTCAGAATAACCGCCGATGCTAAAAATGTCATCCCCATGCGGGTCCTTACCCCGGTAAGCTTATCGTTCTCAAACACCAGCGAAACGACCATGTCCTGCCAGAAATCCACGTTTTTTGTTCGTTCCAGCATTTCCCTCCATGTCATACTGAAGAGCATCCGGTCACATTGAGCCCTTGGGCTCCACATGGCAGGTCCTTTTGACCGATTCAGCATCCTGAACTGGATCATGGAGGCATCCGTTACCCGTCCGCTGTATCCGCCAAGGGCATCAATTTCCCTGACGATCTGTCCCTTTGCCACACCGCCCATTGCCGGGTTGCAACTCATCTGAGCGATTTTAGTCATATCCATGGTGATCAACAGCACATGGCAACCCAGATTTGCTGCAGCCGCTGCCGCTTCACTTCCCGCATGTCCGGCACCCACAACGATAATATCATACTTCTGCAACATCATTCCAAATTTGATGCAAAGGTAATTATTTAATTTCAATATAAATAAGTGATCAGGTGATTATCAAATCCTCTGCAAGTGAAAGGGCACGATCTTCTGCGTTCCGCATGGTCCTTTTTTCCTCCCTGGTTTTATCGTGCAGACCGACAAGATGCAGAACCCCATGAATGATGACGCGTTTGAGTTCATTGTTGAATGACGTGTTGTACATGGAGGCATTTTCCTTCACGCGTTCCACACTAATATAGATATCCCCCTGGATGATGGAATGCTCGGAATAATCGAAGGTAATGATGTCAGTAAGATCGTCGTGCTGCAGATAGTGGTTATTGATTTCGAGAAGCGCTCTGTCGCTGGTGAAAATAAAATTGAGATTACCGGTCTTCCTGTGATGTTCTCCGGCTATCATTTTAATCCATGCTTTCAATGGATTTTTTTGCCGGGGCAGAAATGAAGAATCGTCCTTGTAAAAATAGATGGGCACTAAACGCGTGTATTAAACGTCAGCTTAACAAGTGACCCGTTGTAGTCAAACTCCATTCCATCAGATAGTTTCTGCATAAGGAAAATACCGCGCCCGTTAATCTTCTCAATGTTCTCAGGAGCCGTCGGATCCGGAACATGCAGATAATCGAATCCTTTTCCTTCATCCTTCACCATGACCATCAGATGATCATTCTCTTTCTCCATATCAATTTCCACCATGAGATCCTCTTTTTGGGCATTCCCATGAATAATAGCATTATTTGCAGCTTCCAGGGTCGCAATCATGATATTTCCATAAATTTCTTCAGTCAAAGACAATTCAGCGGAAATTTCGTCAACGAATTTTTCGACTAATCTGAGATTTTCAATTTTTGACGGTATTTTCATTACTTTCCTCATAGAAATGAATTATTGCGCTAACTGCTATATATACTGCCAACTCTGTAAAAGGTTTCTTTTTTGTCATACTTTGTTAATGACTTAGCCAAAGATCAGGATCAAGAACATTCCGATCCTTCCAGATTTCAAAATGCAGCCTGGTCACATTATCAGAATCCGTATAGACCTTACCGATGGGCTGTTTGATATCCACTTTATCACCGGCCTTTACACTGACATCGACAATATTCTGATAAACAGTCCAGAAGTTCCCATGTTTGATAATAATGGTATAATTTGTTCCTAAAATCGCAATAACCTTCGTTACTGTTCCTCTAAAGACAGCACGGACCTCTGAATTGTTCGTTGTACCAATATCAATCCCATTGCTTTTAATTTTAATACCCTTCAGGACCGGATGATCCTGTTCACCAAACTTCCCCATGACCACGCCTTTCGCTGTTGGCCAGGGTAAATGCCCCCTGTTCTGGCCAAATTCTTCTGAAATCAGGGTTTCCTCCGGTGTCAGCCGGGAAACCGCATTGGATTCTTTTGCTTTCCGGGCTTCCTCCTCCATGATTCGCCTGATTTCATCTTCGATCTTCCGTTGGACGGCCTCTCTTTTCCGGATCTCCGCCATCAACTTTCCTTCTTTGCTTTTCAGATCCGATATGATCCGGCTCTTTTCTTCCCGGTCGCTGGCGAGTTTCCCCTTTTCATCCCTGATCTGCGCGATTGTTTTCAGCTTTTCCGTCTTTCTTTTTTGCAACAGATCCTGCCGTTCTGCCAGTGAATCATTCAACGCATTGATTTGATCGACTGTCTGTCTCCTGTATTCATTGAGGTATTTCAGGTATTTGAGACGTTGATACCCCTGATTTATATCTTCCGCAGAAAGAATATACATCAAAGGCAATTCCTTATCCATATTTTTGTAGCTTTTCCTGATCAATTCAGCATACTGACTGCGGAGCTTGCTGACTTTTTTTGAATTTTCGTCGATTGCTACCGCGATCCTGTCTATTTCCCGGTCGAGATCCTGACTCTGATCTTGCAGATTATCCAACAATGAAACCCGGTAATCGATCCCTTTCTGGATCAGATTCAGCTGATTGATGGAACTTTTTTTTTCCTCCTTGGTCTGATCCAATAATTTCTTCGTGTACTCAATCTTCTCAATATTTTCATTTTTCTGCTTCTCAAGCTCTGAACGATTCTGTCCCCATACTGACAGATCAGCAGCAGATAAAACAACGAGCAATAAGCACTATTTTAAAAAAGCCTTCCAATCGGTGTATAGTTTTTTCCAATCTTAAGATCTGTTTTGTCGTAGAATTTATGCCTGATATTCTTTATCTTCAGCTCCATCTCCTGCTGATCATGACCGGTGACCAGATTGACCAGAAATGTTTCCGGCTCGCTGTTTTCCCGTCGTGATCAACACCTCCGCCAAAACATTATGAATATAATCAGACAAATATATTCTGTCTAACTTTATTGTGTTCTTATCATAATAAAGCTGAATTTTCTGTCCTTCATTAAGAATTTCATTGAAGCTGATGTTTTCAGGTCCCACTTCAAACCGCTTGACATAATCCTTCTTCCTCTCGTCCTGGTAATAAAAACCGGTGTAAATCAACCGTTGAACGCTTCATAATTCAATGTCAGCGGAAGAAAATTCTGAAGATCATGAACACTTCCAAAATAGTATTCCCTTTTTAAACGGTTAATGAATTTAATGGAATCGGCGGTAACTTCACCCCTGGCAATTTCAAAGCCCATGTATTTCACGGCAAAGAAGATTCTCCTGTCCCTTTCAATAAACAATGTCAGGCGTGCATTTGTGGAATTTGGCCCTTTTAGTTCAAGGTCCGCATTTTCGATCAGGGTATATTCGGGAAATGCGTTCTACCCGTGTCTTTTCCGTGATGATCTTCCGGTAATCCGACGTTCCGCCAGGAGTTCCGCTAATCCGGGTATACGTCTTACATCCTGACAGGAGAACGGAGAAAAGCGTTAATCCAATGATGACCTTTTTAATCATTTTTCAATTCCGTAATTCTCTGGTCGATTTCCTCGTTATCCATGCCCCCATTCTTTGCTTTCTCGTACCAGGTCAGTGAAGAGTCTTTATCCCCAAGCTGATAGAGCACTTCAGCATAATGATAACAAATCTCCGAATTATTATCCGCATTTTTCAATGCCCGTTCCAAATAAATTTTAGCCTGCGAATAATCCCCGGTTTTATAAAGGATCCACCCGTAGGTATCCAGGAAGGTACCATTGTCCGGATCATTCTTCACCGTCTGCCCGCTGAGTTCCACAGCTCTTTTCAGGTTATAGTCCTTTAAGGCCATATAATAGCTGTAGTTATTCTTAACCATATTGTTATCCGGTTCCAGGATCAGGAGCTTTTCAAAATAACCGAACGCATCATCGTAATTGCCTGAACGATAGGCCGATTCGCCGAGAAACGTGAGATATTGTGTTTTAACCCCGTTCTCCAGGTTATCGGTATACCCATCTTTCAGAATTTCGAGGGATTTGTTGAAGCTGCCTTTCTGGTACCAGGCGATTCCGATGAAAAGCTTCAATTCGGGCTTGTTCGGGAAATACTTCATGGCATCATTACCATACTTGATGATGTCGTCATATTTCTGCAACCGTGGTCGCGTTGTAAAGAGCCTGCTGCCAGATCAAAAAATTATCGTTTTTCAGCTTTAACAGCCGTTGAATGGCTCCATAGGCCTTATCCACTTCGTTGGTCTGGTTATAAAAATCATAAGCCATGGTATTCACATCATAGTTATCAGGATATTTGTTGCAGAGGATAGCGACAAGATTTCCGATTTCACGGGTATTGTTACTGAGCAGGCTGTCGTTCTTCAGAAAGAACATCAGGGTATTTATCTTTTTATCGACGGTGATCTGGTCAAGCCCGAAAGCTTTTCCGAGGTAAAAGAAACCCGTATCTGTAAATCCTTCCCGGTTGTAATAATCCGCCAGATTTGTTATGGCATAAACATTCGTTGAATCGAGATCATAGGCAATCTGGTAATATTTCACGGCCTCTTTCTTATCTCCCGTCTCATCGAGAAATTCGGCGACAAGCACATTGTATTCAGGCGCTTCCGGAATGAAATTCCTGAGCTTCATGAGTTCCGCCAGTCCTTTGTCAAACTCACCCGTTTTCTTATAAATTTCCACTTTTTTCAGGGAAATCATCTCCGAAAGACCGTTCTCACTCTCAATCTCATTCAGAACACGCAGTGCCTGCTTATTCTTGCCCAGTTCTTCCAGGCTTTCGGCAATACTGAACCTGATGTTGTTATCTTTTTCCGCTTTCAGGTACTGCCGGCATATTTTAATCGCTTCCGCATACTTCTTGTTCGTGGTCAGGATCTGGTTGTATGCGATCACATACCAGTAATTTGATGGCTCCCGCTCCCAGGCTTTAGCCAGGTATTCCTCTGCCTTATCCGTTTTCTTTATGGCTGCATAGATGGACCCAAGCTCGTAGTAAGCCACCGAAGAGGCCGGCCTGGCATCAATGCATTTCGAATAAAGGGTGATGGCGTCATCAATGTTCCCAAAACTTTCAAACGTGCCGCTTCGGTCAGGGCATACTGATAGTTATAATCCGTTGTTTTCTGCGCAAAACCGTTAACCGATAGCGCAACCAAAATAATCAGGAATATTTTCTTCATGTCTAATGTTTTCCGGTGTGTCCGAATCCTCCTTCTCCCCTCTCCGAATCATTAAGCACTTCTACCGTTTCCCAGGAAATCTGTTCATGTTTCGAAATGACCATCTGGCAAATCCGCTCACCATCATGGATCGTAAATTCCTCTTCCGATAAATTGATGAGAATGACTTGTATTTCTCCCCGGTAATCACTATCGATTGTTCCCGGAGAATTGAGAACGGTAATACCATGTTTGATTGCAAGACCGCTACGTGGCCGGATTTGAGCCTCAAAACCGACGGGTAATTCAATAAATAAACCTGTTGGGACGAGAATTCTCTCCAACGGTTTAATGACCAATTCATTTTCGACGTTTGCCCGGAGATCCATGCCTGCAGAGCTGGACGTGCTGTATTCCGGAAGCGGATGTCTTGACTTGTTAACGATTTTAATGATCATCCGGGAACCTGTGAAATTCATCCGTTCTTAATCTAGATTCAGAATCATTAAGCCAATTTTAATCTCAAAGCATATCATTCCCCGCCTTTGCTTTTACTCATTTTTAATTTTCCGGTTTCGTTCAGGATGAAAACGGCAATGATGATAATGATAGACAAGGTCTTGAGTGTATACTCGAGAATACGCGAATCAAAAGTCACTGCTTTGAAGAACGCGTATACACCTAAACCAACGATAAGAACCGTCCCGATATTTTTCAAATTGTAATTAATCCTGTAATATTTTCTTCCCAACAGGTAACTGAGCACGACCATGACCATGTAACTGACAAAATGGCCCCAGGCTGAAGCCATATAGCCATAGACCGGGATATAAAAATAATTGATGACAAAGGTCAGTATGGCACCAATAATAACCAGGTATGCCCCGAACCGTGTCAGGTTCTGCAATTTATACCATATCGACAAATTAAAGAAAATTCCCATTAACAAATTCCCGATCAGCACAATAGGAACGATATCAAGACCTGTTCTAAATTGGCTCCCGATAAAATATTTAAAGATATCCATATACAGCACGACCATCAGGAAGATGACGACACAGGTAAAAACGAAGTACTTCATGACATCCGCGTAGATCGTCCGGGCATCAAGCTCATTCTTTTTGGAGAAGAAAAAGGGCTCTGCCGCATACCTGAACATCTGGATAAACAAGGTCATCAGAACCGCCAGCTTATAATTTGCGCCATATACCCCCAGCTGTTCGAGTGGGTGTTGCGCTTCCGGAATGAGATGACGGATCATGACCCTGTCGATCGTTTCATTCACCGTCCCGGCAAGTCCGGCAATAAGCAATGGCAGGCAGTACGCGATAATGGTTCTCCACAACGCCAGATAAAACCGGCCCTTGAAATAAAAAATCTCTTTGGCCAGCATCAGGGTTTTCACAGCTGTGGCGATCAGGTTGCAGATGAGAACATAGCCGATCCCGATTTCCGGTTTGTAAACTTTGGCGGCAAAAGCATTGTCCATATAATGATGCCTGGCCCAAAGCAGGAAAAAACCATTAGCCAGAAGATTGACGCTGACCTCGACGATGCGGATGATGGCATATCTCCGGGGATGATTGTCCAGCCTGATTTTAGCAAAAGGAATAGCCGAGAGAGCATCCAGTCCGACGATGAGTCCAAGGAGGGTTATGTACTCCACATGCCCCGAATACCCGATAAACGAAGCGATGCGACGGGCACTGAGTAGCATCACGAAAATGAATATCGCGGATGTGACAATGATGCTGACAAGGGTTGTTTTATAGACATCATCCCTGTTATCGCGGGAATCGGCAAACCGGAACAACCCGGTTTCCAAGCCATAGGTCAGGATGACCATTAAAAAAACGACATAGGCATAGAGTTCGGTGAACATCCCGTATTCGGCCCTGGAAAAAATCCTGGTGTAAAACGGCGTAAGCAGAAGATAATTCAACACCCGGGGCAGGACGATGCCCATCCCATACACTGCGGTCTGCCCCGCCAGTTGCTTAACATGATTCAATTTGCTTCAAGTTTATTTACACAATCCGAGATATTTGAAGCTTCGAAATTAAAACTATTTTTTGTTAAAACTTCGGGGATTACCTTCTGACCTTCAAGATAAAATCACGCTGGCTTCTCCCAAGCAGCAATCGCGGTACAAATTTGGGAACGGGCCAGAGAACCAGAGCATGAAATTTCTTTTTCAGAATGGTGAAAAGCGTTTTAAAATCTGTAATTTCACCTGTGGTCAAATTGACCACCCCTTCGATCTCCTTATCCATCAGAAACTTAATGGCTCTGACCAGATCATGGATATAAATAAAGGATATACTCTGGCGACCTTTGCCAAAGTACCCGCCGAGATTGAACCTGGTCAGGTTTCTCATCAACGTGTAAGCTCCCGATTCCCTGCCCAGGACGATTCCGAACCGCATGACCGTAACTTTGACATTCACGTTCAGGGCGCGGAAGACTTCATATTCCCAGTTTTTGACGAGCGTCGCCAGGAAGTTGTCTGCATATTTGCCGGAAGATTCAGTGACACGCGCTTCATTTTCATAGATCCCGATGGTGGAAGCGCTTAGAAAACGGGCGGGTGGTTTCCGGCACTCTTCGAAGGCATCAACGATTTTGCGGGTCAGATCCACCCTGCTCCTGTACATCTCGCGTTTTGCTTTCTTTGTCCACAGGGTGAAAATCGATCGTCCGGCAACATTAATTAATATGTCGAAGCCGTCTATTTCTTTGGCGATATCCTGTTTGTCCATACTCAACAGCGCTTTCCCGTGAAGTGTTTTCACCTCATGCCCGGTAAAGTATTTTATGCAGATGATTCCCAACGAATCCCGTTGCGCCGATCAGGATGATATGTTTCATATTCACAGGCTTTTTGTCATCAAACGGCAGGAAAATTCCATTGTTCGAATTAACTCCAAATTATTTTCAGTCCCTTCATTTTCAAATATTATTGATATTTTTGCTCCCTAACATGTTTATTATTGATATGACACGCTATTTTATGATGATCGCGATATTTACACTGAGTATGAATCTCAGCGCGCAGAGCAGGCCGGGGACGAAAGTCATGATCAAAACAAATTACGGAAATATTCTCGTTTTACTCTATGATGATACGCCGAAGCACCGGGATAATTTCATAAAGCTCGTCAAAGAAGGGTATTACAATGGTTTACTTTTTCACCGCGTGATAAAGGATTTCATGATCCAGGGCGGAGATCCCAATTCAGCAGGAATGCTCCCAAAGGTGAGATGCTCGGTCTCGGGGGCCCGGGTTATACCATTCCTGCAGAGATCAGGAGCAATCATTTTCACAAAAAAGGAGCTCTCGCGGCTGCCAGGAAGGGCGATGCGGTCAATCCTGAAAAAGCGTCATCGGGATCCCAGTTTTATATCATCGAAGGTCAGGTTTTAACCGAACCAGAATTACAGGCTTATGTTTCAATGGGCAAACACCAGCCCTTCACCCCGGAGCAGGTCAAGGCGTACACCACCCTGGGCGGCTCTCCTCATCTTGATGGCGAGTACACGGTTTTTGGAGAAGTGATCGAAGGGCTGGATGTCACTGGATAAGATTGCTTCACTGTCCCGTTGACGCTTACAACAGACCGCTCGAAGATGTCAGCTATACCATGGAGATCGTGAAATAGTAAACGCTTTAAAATCAAATGCCATGCTTGACAAGATCAAAGCCATCCGGGAAGAAGCAGAACGCTTTGACGCCGTCACACCCGACGAAGTTGAAGAATTCCGGATCAAACATCTGGGTAAGAAAGGAACCCTGACGCATCTTTTCGACGAATTCAAGACCATCCCGCCATCCCAGAAAAAAGAGGTGGGACAGGAACTCAATGCCGTCAAACAGCTGATCCAGGAAAAGGTCAATACCCTTCGTGAACGTCTTTCCGCCGAATCCGAAGTCGGCTGACAAAAAGGACCTGACCCTGCCGGGTGAACCTGTCCTTCTCGGATCGAGGCATCCCATCTCCATTGTCAGGAAGGAGATCCTCGATATATTCGGCCGCATCGGTTTCACTGTTTCTGAAGGACCGGAGATCGAGGACGACTGGCATGTTTTTTCCGCCTTGAATTTTCCCCCTGAACATCCGGCGAGGGACATGCAGGACACCTTCTTCATTGAGAAGGATCCCGACGTCCTTTTGCGCACCCATACCTCATCGATACAGGTCAGGGTTATGGAAACCAGCAAGCCGCCCATCAGGCAGGTCAGCCCGGGGAGGGTTTTCCGTAATGAAGCCGTTTCGGCAAGGGCGCATTGTATTTTTCACCAGGTTGAAGGGATGTATATCGATGAAAATGTGTCCTTTGCCGACCTGAAGCAGACGCTTCTCTATTTTGCGAAAGAAATGTTCGGTGAAGATACCCGGATCCGGCTACGTCCTTCCTTCTTTCCGTTCACCGAACCATCGGCTGAAATGGATGTCTCATGCAACCTGTGCGGCGGAAAAGGATGCAATGTATGCAAGTACACCGGTTGGCTGGAAGTGCTGGGTTGCGGAATGATGGATCCCAACGTTTTGGAATTCAATCATATCGATAGTAATAAATACACCGGGTTTGCCTTTGGGATGGGGATCGAACGCATTGCCATGCTAAAATTCCAGGTGAGGGATCTCCGGTTGTATTTTGAAAACGATGTCCGTTTTCTCAGGCAGTTTTCGGGGACGATCCTGTAGCGCAAGCGCATCAAAAAAGGGCGGCTCTTCGTTTTCAAAGGGCCGGGAAATCCTATTTTGGGGTCTCGATGATTTTAATCTCGTAGTCAATTTCCATCGACTCCCGGTAATTTGCCATCACACCGCAATACCGGTCGCGCGAGAGTTCAACGGCCTTTTTCAGTTTATCCATTTTCAGGTCCCTGCCGGTAAATTCGTAGATCACGGTCATCCGTTCAAAGTGTTTCGGATGTTCTTCGGTCAGATCACCTTCAATGACAATATTCAATGCATCGAAATCGATCCGCATTTTTCGGAGAACAGAAACCACATCCATACCGGTGCATCCTCCAAGGGCCACCATCATCATGGGTTTTGGTCTGGGCCCGAGATTTTTTCCTCCATGTTCGGGGGAGGCATCCATATAAACCTTATGACCATTGACATCGGCTTCAAATGACATATCGCTCAACCACGACATTGATATTGATTCTTTCATCTTCCAACAGTTACTACTATTTTGCCACAAATGTAGCTATTTAAATATATTTTCCACTAATTTTGCCGTTGGGTAAGCCATTATGAAAGATGAAAACTATTCCGTCCCCGCACTGTGAGAATGAATGTCTGATCAGGTCACATACCCTGTTCCGCCACCTCAGCGACGAAGAAATGGCACGGTTGCAGGTTGAGAAGCATGCGGAATTTCACCGGCGCGGAAGCATCCTTTACCAGGAGGGCAACCGGATTACCGGATTTTATTGTGTGGGAAAGGGGATCATAAAGATTTACAAAACCGGCATTGACGGCAAGGAACAAATTATCCGTTTTGCCAGCAAGGGTGACATTATCGGTTTTCGTTCTGTGCTGAGCCGGGAGCTGGCCTGTACAACGGCCGAGGTCATCGAAGATGCCGTTACGTGTTACATTCCCGGTGACACCTTAATTTACCTGGTCAAAAACAACGGGAATTTTTCCATCGAACTGATGCAGCTCACCTGCAAGGAGCTTGGTGAGGCCAATGAATACATCACCGACATCGCCCAGAAAACGGTCAGGGAGAGGCTTGCCGAAATTCTCATCCATCTTGTCAATGAATTCGGTCTTGATTCAAACAATATTCTCCGGATCACGCTGACCCGTGAAGAACTGGCCAACATTGTCGGGACGGCCACCGAATCGGTGATCCGCCTGCTTTCAGAATTCAAACACGATAATCTTATTGAGCTGAGCGGCCGGAAGATCAGGATCATGAATATTCCCGGCCTGATGAAAGTGGGCAATATCTTCAATGACAGGTAGGATTAAAAAAGTTTGTCCTGTCTCCCCACGAATTTTCCAAGATGTTTATAAGCATTTTCCGTTGCTTCCCTGCCCCTTGGTGTCCGGTTGAGATACCCTTCCTTGATCAGGAAAGGTTCGTAAACTTCCTCGATGGTTCCGGCATCCTCCCCCACTGCTGTGGCAATGGTATTGAGTCCCACCGGACCACCCTTGAATTTATCGATGATGGTGCTCAGGATTTTATTATCCATTTCGTCGAGACCTGATTTGTCGATATTCAGGGCTTCGAGAGCATATCGGGTGATGGCCAGGTCGATTTTCCCGTCGCCTTTGACCTGGGCGAAATCCCTGACCCTTCTCAGCAGGGCGTTGGCGATACGGGGAGTTCCCCTGCTCCTGGAGGCGATCTCATCAGAGGCTGACGGATGAATGACCACATTAAGGATTCCGGCTGACCGTTGAATGATTTTCCGGAGCGTATCATGATCGTAGTACTCCAAAAGCGATTTAATGCTAAAACGGGCTCTCAGGGGGCTTGTCAGCAATCCTGAACGGGTGGTTGCCCCGATCAGGGTGAAGGGATTCAGTTTGATCTGAACGGATCGTGCGCTGGGTCCCTTATCGATAAGGATATCGATGGTATAATCCTCCATGGCCGAATAGAGGTATTCTTCAACCACGGGTGACAGCCGGTGGATTTCATCAATGAACAGGACATCCCCCTTTTCCAGGCCGGTCAGCAGTCCGGCCAGATCACCGGGTTTATCGAGAACCGGGCCGGAAGTGACTTTAAGATTAACCTCCATTTCGTTGGCAATGATACTGGCCAGAGTCGTTTTACCCAATCCCGGCGGGCCATGCAAAAGGACATGATCCAGAGCTTCATCGCGTTGTTTTGCTGCCTGAACGAAGATCTTCAGGTTCTCGACGATTTTTCCCTGGCCACTGAAATCACTAAACACCAGTGGCCTGAGTTTTATCTCCAGCTCCCGGTCCGTTTCGGAGTACCCGCTATGGCGTATTTCATATTCTTCACTCATCAGCACCTTCTATTTTATAACGCTCACCGATCCTCTCGGAAGGTTAATCTTTTCGCCGTTTATCCGGTATTCCACATCATCCTTGTAGGTGATCGTCATGGCAAGGTTCCCCAGATCGTCATATTTCTTCCAGTTCCTTTCCCTGACACCCATCACATAATACCGTTCCTCCTTGAGATTGCCGTCGGGATAATAGAACTTCTGCTTTCCGTCGGCGAGGCCCCGGGAGAATTCACCTTCAAACTCAAGTGTCCCGTCCCCATAATAGTAATGCCACACGCCTGTTCTCAAACCGGTCTCATACGAACCGACTTCCTTATGATCGTTAACAAAATGGATCCACTCTCCCTCCTTTTCCCCATTGATATAATTCCCTTTCGAGATCACATTTCCGGTACTGTCGTATTCGGTCATTTCACCATCTTCCCTACCGTTAAAATACGTTTCTTCCCTGAGCAGATCGCCGTCGGAATAGTACCAGTGCCAGGTGCCGTCAGGGAGTCCGCGGAGATATGATCCTTCCTGTTCCTTTTTGCCGTCTTTGTAATAGAAAGTCCATCTTCCTGTCCGCTCGTTATGAAGGTAATTTCCAACCGCTCTCGTTTCTCCCGTCAGATAATAATCCTTCCAGTCGCCTTCACGGCTGCCCGTTTCGTCAACGATCCCTTCTGAAACCACATCCCCTTTCTGGTCGTAGATTTTCGAATTGATCACTTTACCGCTGGCATCATAAAACCGGTGCACGCCAACGGGGATGCTGTCGCGGTAACTGCCGTCAAAGACCAGGTTACCTTTATCGTCAAACCGTTTTTTTTCGGTGAGTTGTTCATTGAGTATTTCGTCCTTATTATTTTCGACGATCTTCCCGTTTTCATATTTCAGAACGAGGCTGAGCACCCCTTTCTCGTTGTATTCCCTGTAGAGTCCGTCGAGCTGGTTGTCGATGTAGCTCATTTCCTTATGGATCCTTCCGTCGGGATAATAGATTTTCCATGGTCCCTGTTTCATCCCCCTGGCATCGGTCCGGTTGATCCGTTCCCTGATTGATCATGTAATTGTTATGATATTCCAGAAGGGTGATCACATTTCCGTCTTTGTCGTATTCCCTGGCAGGGTCCCTCTCTTTTTCCGTTTTCATAGTTCACTTCATTCTGCAAACTGCCATCATTATAATAATAATAGGACAGTCCTTCCTTCTGGTCATTTACGTAGAGTTCCTTACTCAGGACGATGGGGATCACGGAGTTTGCATACCCGTAGGTATAACTGTACCCGTTTTTCTTTCCGTATTTATAATCGATCCGTTGCACGACGTCGCCGGCCTGGTTATAGAACGTCCAGGTACTGTCGAGTTCATGGTTGATCCTCAGGCCCTGCGATTTGATAATGCCGCTGACGTAATAGGTCTTCCAGAAGCCGTCGGGTTGCCCGTTCCGCATGTTGCCTTCACTTGAAACCTGGCCGTTCGGGTAATAAAACCTGGTATACCCGTTCTCCACTTCCTGGCCAAAAGCATTGATGGCAACAGGAAACAAGCATAAGAATATCAGGATTTTTTTCATTGTGGTTCCTCTATGATTAAAACGGCCATCCTGGGTTGGATATTTTCATAAACCCAGTTTTGCAGAAATCTCGAGCATCCGCCGGATAGGCCGTTCCGCTTTTATTCTGATCTCCTCGTTCAAATGTACTTCAGGAATTTCAAATTTCAATGTATTATAGAGTTTCTTCAGGGTAATCAGTTTCATAAATCGGCAATCATTGCAGGCACAGGTAGAGTCTTTGGGCGGAGCAGGAATATAAGTTTTTCCCGGGCTTTCCTTTCTCATCTGGTGAATGATCCCGGGTTCGGTTGCCACGATATACGTTGACGACGGATCGTTAAGGGTGAATTTCAACAGGGATGCGGTTGACCCGATATGATCGGCGACGATCCTGACGGTTTTCTCACATTCCGGGTGAACGATGATTTTCGCCTCGGGATATTGCTTTTTCAGTTCAAGGATTTTCTCAAGTGAAAACTCTTCATGGACGTGGCAGGCGCCATCCCAGATCACCATGTTTTCCCGTCCTGTCATCGATTTGATATAATTTCCCAGGTTGCGGTCCGGAGCGAAAATGATGGGTTCGTCGTCCGGCAGACTGTTCACGATCTGCAAAGCGTTCGAGGAAGTACAAACGATATCGGTCATTGCTTTTATTTCCGCGGTGGTGTTAACGTATGAAATAACGGTATGGCCGGGATACTTGTTTTTAAAGGCCTCGAACGCATCGGCCGGAGCTGAATCGGCCAGGGAGCATCCGGCCTTGAGATCCGGGATCAGGACTTTTTTTCCGGGTGACAGGATTTTGGCTGTTTCTGCCATAAAATGCACTCCGGCAAACAGGATGATATCGGCCTGGGTTTTGGCCGCCTGTTGGGAAAGGGCGAGGCTGTCGCCAACAAAATCGGCAATATCCTGAATTTCAGGCTCCTGGTAATAATGCGCCAGGATAACGGCATTCTTCTCCTTCCGCATCCGGTCGATCTCGCCGGCCAGATCAACGGAATCCTCAATGGCGACATCGACATACCCGTTTCTGATCAGATCTGGTTTTTCAACAACATTCATCTTCTATCTTATTATTTAAATAAATTTAAAAATCTTTTATGATGATGTTAATAGCCCGTTGATAATGTTATTATTTTTAGGCCTTCTTTTTTGCAAAAGTGGATATTTACATTTTAAAAACACAAAATTAACAGTTATTAACATTCCTTCACACTGGAAATCATCAATTTTCAAAATTATTAACAGGGTGTTAGCATCCGTTGTTACTCATAAAATAGGATCCTGTATTTTCCTCCTGGGATGTTGAAATTCTGTTCAATTTCAAAAAGGAGAAATTAAAAAATAAATTTTGAAAAGACATCCGGATTGTTAAGAGGCAAAGAACGATACCGGTCAAGCTTTTTCGATCAAATCTTTTCGTAAAAGAACTAACAATTTTTGAACATATTTTGTGTAGAAATAAAATACTTTCAGGTATTAAATTATTTAATTAATTTTAAGCGACTTAAATTTAAGAAAAGTCGATGAGTACCGACCAGATTGCCATTGCCTCTGATCATGCCGGATACCTGTTGAAGCAGGATATCGTCCATTACCTGGAATCACGCGGGATGAAAGTTAAGGATTTCGGGACACATTCGGAAATAGCGGTAGATTATCCCGATTACGGGCACCCCCTTGCTGAAGCCGTAGAGAGCGGCGAATTTATGGCCGGCATTTCCATTTGCGGGAGCGGGAACGGGATCAGCATGACCGTGAACAAGCACCAGGGCATCCGGGCGGCATTATGCTGGAATGAAGAGATTGCCCGCCTGGCCAGGTTTCACAATGATGCGAACATTTGTTCCCTTCCGGCCCGTTTCATTGACAGGGAAGACGGCTTTCAGGATCGTTGATGTTTTTCTGGCCACGGCCTTTGAAGGGGGCCGGCATTATTCACGCATTCAAAAAATTCCTCTTAAACCATAATTCATGTTATCAAGCACCTGTAAATACGCTCTTCGTGCCGTCTTGTACCTGGCTGTTCATGCCAGCGAAGGACAGAAAATTGGCATTAAGCAGATATCGAAAGATCTGGAGATTCCGACCCCTTTTCTTGGCAAAATTTTGCAGACCCTGGCGAAGCACAGGCTGTTAACCTCGACCAAAGGACCAAACGGAGGATTTGGGCTGGGTATTTCACCCGAAGAGATCCGGTTGATGGATGTTGTTGAAATCATTGACGGCATGGACAATTTCAACCGGTGCGTCATTGGGGTCAAGTACTGCAATGAACAGGAAAATCAATGTGCCCTGCACACGCGGTATGCTCACCTGCGGAATGAGATCAAGGAAATCTTCAGTTCTGAAACGGTGGCAAAGCTGGCAGAGGAAGTGAATGCCGGCAAACAGAATATCAATATCTGATTCTGCGCCAGAGCAAAAAGATCGCCAGACCAGCCAGTGTTCCCCCGATATCGAACAGGAAATCGATCAGATCGGCCGAGCGGTAAGGAATAAACATCTGGATAATTTCAATCAGCCCTCCGTATATTATGCTTATCGCCAGCGGAATGACTATCCCCGGGTATATGGAAAAGAAGTGTCTGTTGAATTCAAGAAGGAGGATAAGGCTCAGTGCGGAATAGAGTACGAAATGGACAAATTTATCGGCATAGGGGATGGCGAGAATGGAGCGAGGTGCGATCTCGTCGGTCGAAACGACACTCAGAGAGAGGATAATGACAGCGAAGAGCAGGGATTTGTAATGTTTGAGGATATCTGCAATTTTTATCATATTCTTATTTTACCTTAAAATTCAGTAAATTACATACTTGTTACAACCTGTCCGGTCTCTTAAAAAGAATTGAATTGAAAGACAAGATAACGGTTTCGGAACTCATTTCATTGCTCGAATCGGAAAAAATCCGGTCGTGGTTCGATCTGGGACTGTTTCTCGACCGGGTCAGGGACGCGAGCAGGGAGAATCCGTCTGTTTTTCGGGGCTCCCGTTCTGAGTTCGAACAGGAAATCGGCAGCCGTGGCATCGCTTTCGTCACATTCTTCTATTCCGTTGACGGGGTCAGCGTTGAAATCAACAAATATGCCCGGTTGTTCAACATGAATTTTCCATCGGCGCCTGTTTATTACCTTGGCGGCCGATTTAAACCGGAGGCCGGAAAGCATATCCCGTCCTTTGTCAACCGTGTCGAAATATCTGGCCTGGATGGTTTCGACCGGTGGCCACTTTACCGCGATTTTTTTTTCACCCGCCTGGAAAGAGGGAGTGAAGCCTATAACAGCCTGATCGTGGATTTCTGGGGCGAGGTCTTGATGCTCGCCAAAAAGCTCGGTTCGTTTGTGGAGGATCAGAACATTGGTTTGTTCTACCTGGTGAATGTCTGCTCGAATCCCGGCAACATTTCCCTGTGCCTGGCCTGCGTCCTGCTTTCGGAATACCTTGGAATTCCGGTCATCAACAACAATCATGATTTTTACTGGGAAGGCGGGAACCGTTCTGCCGATATTGACCGGGGGCTGAAGCCCGGACCGCGTGACTTTTTCTTTACGAACGCACACCTTGGAGAGATTTTTTCCCTGATTGAAATCCTTTATCCGTGGGAGTCGGGGCACTGGATCAACGTCAACATCAATGAATCACAGACGGATCATCTCATCCGGATTAACGGTCATAATCCGGCGCGGGTCATGGAGATCGGGACAGCGGTTGACACGGAGGCCTACATGAATATTCACAAGTGGAAAAGGATCAACGCCTTCCTCCAGTTTGAAAGGGTGCTGAGCCGCTACCAGGACCGGCTGATCGCCTATACGGCCTGTGACATCATCGACAACGGGCTGATTGATCCTGACGATCCGGTTCCTGTGCTCATTGGTGCGCGGACACGGGTGGTGGATGATTTTATTTCGGAGAACATCATCTTCCTCCAGCCCACGCGGATCATATCCCGGAAGCGTATCGAGGCCGGTTTCAGGCTTTTGGCGAAGATGATGGAGGATCCGGATTTCCGGGAACGGCTGACCAGCACGCCGGGTCTTAAGTTCACGATCCTGGTCACCGGCCCTGTCGCTGAAGGCCATCATGACTATCTCAGCCACCTTATTCTGCGCTTCGACGACCTTCTCTCGGCGGCCAGTGAATCTTACCGTGACCGGTTGTTCCTGGCGTTCCTGTTCAGTGAGCTCGACAAGGAATCGTTTAAGGATCACTTTGAGGAACCGGTGGGTATTCCTGAATTGTACAGTATTTCATCGCTCGTTTTGTTACCGAGCAAGACCGAGGGCAGGGGCTTACCGATCATTGAAGCTGCGGCATCGGGCATTCCCGTTTTTTGCCGGAGGTATTTCCCGAAAAACGTCTATTCTCGCGTGATCGGCAAGCACCTCGATGAACACGACCGTTTTCGGGTCATCGAATTTAACGGACGGACCATCGGGAAGAAACATGTCCGGAAGATCCTCGAACGTGTATTTTTCCCCCACCAATTTGCCGACGAGATCAAACATAACCGCAGGGTGGTCATCCGCCGGTATTCCCTCGAGGCGTTGAATAACAATATCCTGGAGATCATGCACAGGCTCCATCACCAGATGAGCCGGGCAAAGGATCCTGCGGGCCGGATCCGGTGGGCTTTCAGTGCATACCGTGAACTTCACCGGTATGATGATGAAAATCTCCGCTCGATATTGCATACGGAAAATCGTCAGTATATCGCCGGATTCGGGAAACTGGAATTCATGCTCCGGCTAAAATCGCTGATCGACCCGAGTTTTTTCCGGATTGAAGAACAGGAGATCCGTGGATATCTTTTCCAGTTTGCCCGTGAGCTGATCCTGACGGATCCCGATGACGACATGATCCCGCAGAATAAAAAGATCGATTTTTACAATGCAGTGGAGCAAATTTTTCTCCTCCGGGAGGGAGAGGACCCGATCCGGCATGATCACAGTTTCGCCTACCGGCATCGCAACCGCATCCATTATCCATACAGGGAATACACCTTGCAGGAACTCACCGGGCTGGTGAATCTGCTGAACCAGGAAATTCTTCAGCCCATGTTTTTCAACCGGGTGGATGAGGAGCAGCACTTTTTCACCGACTGGAACCTGGCGCTCTTGCAGCTCACGGGAAGCAACCACCTGGCCATCGACAACCGTTCGAGGCTCATCGGGCGGATCCGTGAAAATGTCCCCATCGCGTATTTCCCGGGTGAATTCCTGATCCAGGAGCTTGATGTTTTCGCCCTTCAGTCGGTCCGGCTGAGATTGGGTCTGCGGATGGAAGAACCGCTCACACCCGGAGTGCTGGCAGGGAGCCGCGAAAAAATTGCGCCGGTCTATATTTTCACGCAGGAACGGAGTCCCGGGAGGTTGTTGAACAGTGAGGAGACCACCGAATATATCGTCAGCGGGAACAACGATGAATTGCGGCTGATCCATCAGCAGGGCCTGTTGCAGATCGTACCGACGAGCCAGCTTTCCGCCGGCATACACTTCGCCCAGCTGGGTCCGGCTGCCTTGCGCATCCTCAGGATGATCCGTGACGGCAGGGGATTTCTGATCACCAACCGTCGAGATGCTGCCATCATGACCGACATTGTTGATATCGACAGGTTTCATATCGGAAAGATCGGATCCGAAACCGAGTCGAATATGATGGGCATTCCCCGGTTATCGGGATATATCCAGTTCGTTCCTGCCGGTGTGCGAACCATACTCTCCTATCCTGTACCTGTGCAGACAGCCTGTGATTTTGACCGGGTGATGAAAGGGAAAAGGTTCCGGACCCTGGCGACCTCGCTCGGTGAGGAGAAGGTTTTTGACGAAATCCGGGAGGATGCCGGGCGCCATGGTTCTCCGCTGCGGTATGTCCTGGATGCAATCGGAAACAGGGAACGGGGGAGGGATGATCCCTTCCTGGGGTACGAGCATATCACCGGCGTTTATCCCGACGGGTTACCCTACAATGGCATTTTGGCGCGGGCCGATCTTCATCCCCAAAAGGGCAAATGGACGTTCAGGGTATTCACTTCCTCCGGGAGCCCAAAGCCGGTAACGGAATTCGTCAGGCAGTTTGAAAAAGAGACCGGGTATGTCGTCCGTCTGGCATGGAACGGGGGTTATATCCTGAACCCGGAGCTTGTCGGGAAACTGGGATTGCCCGAGGGTTATATCGGGACCCCGCTGGGTCTGCTGGTGTGCCATGGAGAAGTGATTTCCCCGCCCTTGTTCAACAGGCCGGCGATGTTGGTTTATGATGATGGTCATCTCGACATCCGCCGGGTCAGTTGTCTCGAAGGGTTTACCCTGGTGGTTGCCGGACGCCGGTATACCATTCCCACGGGGAGGTGAACGCTTCAAACCCGGCCGCATGAGGTTTGTTGTTATAACCTGATGTGGAAAGATACGGAGATCCCCGGCGCCGGACGGGTGGTCGTCAGGCTTGCCGGCAACCGGGTGACGGAAATCCTGCACACGGCACGTGGTGAAACCGTCCCCATTATCCCTGCCGGGCTGACCTTTTCCTTCCGCAAAGACTGTTTTCCGGAAGGATTGGCTGCCGGGGAAACGGTCGTCTTTGAGCTGCCGGGTATCGCGGGTTGCAATTACGCCGTAGGTGCCGGCCCGTTGTTTGTGGATGACGGTATGGTTTCGGTGGATATGGACGCCGGAGGCTGGAACCGAACGCATTCCATTCAGACCCAGGCCGCCAGGATGGATTACACCGACCTTCGGGGGCCCAGGATCGCTGCCGGTACCGACCGGGAAGGTCATCTGTTTCTTCTCGCGATCAATGGGCGGATTCGTGAATCGGTGGGAGCGACCCATACCGAAATGGCCCGGATCCTCCAGAAACACGGCGTTGTGAAGGCGATGGGATTTGATCCCGGCGGCAGCAGTACCCTGGTCCTTGACGGGATTGTGCGGAATATTTCCCCGTTCAACAGCGCCCATGAAAAAAACACCTATGCCCTGCCCCCCGAACCACGGGCTGTGTACAGTGCAATAATCGGGTACGTGCAGAACGTTTAATGTGAAAGCGAGATGGCCGGATTCTATGTACATATTCCCTTCTGCCGGCAAGCCTGCCGGTATTGTGATTTCTACTTCACGGTCTCACTCAGGTATAAGGCTGATGCGGTGAGGGCCATGACGGAGGAGATCCGTGAACGCGTCGGCCGCTTTCAGGGACGAGGTTTTTGATACCCTTTATTTCGGAGGGGGAACGCCTTCGGTCCTCGACCCTGCCGAACTGGATGCCATCCTGGATGCCATTTACCGAAACTACCGTTTTTCGGACCAGGTGGAGTTCACCCTGGAGGCGAACCCGGACGACCTGAAGCCGGAATACCTTCGAAGCATCAAAGACCGGGGCATCAACCGCCTCAGCATCGGGGTCCAGTCGTTCCGGGACCAGGACCTGGAGTTGATGCGTCGCAGCCACAATGCCCGGCAGGCAAAAGCGGCCATCATGGATGTCCGGGATCTCGGATTCGATAATTTCAGCATCGATCTCATCTATGGCGTGCCGGGGATGGGCACCGGCGACTTCCGCCGGAATCTTGAACAGGCGCTGGAACTCAATGTCCCGCACCTTTCGGCCTATCATCTCACCTACGAAACGGGAACGGTATTCGACCACTGGAGGAAAAAGGGCCGGCTGGTCCCTGCCGAAGAAGAGGAGAGCCTCCGGCAGTTTTCACTTCTCAGGACCCTGACCGGCGAGCAAGGTTACCACCATTATGAAATTTCCAATTTTGCCCGCGACGGTTTCTTCTCCAAACACAACTTAAGCTATTGGCGGCAGGTTCCCTACATCGGTATCGGGCCCTCGGCACATTCCTATGACGGCAGACAGCGGAGATGGAATATTCCGGATCTACGGAAGTACACGGATGCACTGCTGAAAGGGGAGGGTAAGTATTATGATTATGAAGAACTTAGCAATACGGACCTCTATAACGAATACATTCTGACCAGTCTCAGGACGATGTGGGGGCTAGACCTCCATGCGTTAGCCGAGCGATTCGGAGATAATTATGTTAAATATGCCATCGAGCGCCGCCGCAAAATTTTCGAAGGGCGGGTTGATCGAAAAAAATGGCGATCAGGTGAAATTAACCGGAAAGGGAATTTTCACCGCCGACTACGTGATGAGTGAATTTTTCATGGTCGGTGAGAAATGAGCGTGATCAGGAGACCGATGTTGTCGCGAGGGCTTCCCGGATGAGGGTCTGCAGTTTTTCCCTCAGGGTGTCGTAAGAAAAGTGGCTTTTCCCGAGTTGAAAATTAAAATCGGCGTATTCTTCAGCCAGCTTTCGGGTTGAAAATAATTTCCTTCATTTCCCTGACTTTTTCATGGGTCAGCTCGCTGTCCTCAAGCATCACGGTTTTAAACCCTTTACTTCCGATATCGGGCCAGAAAACCGGTTTATAGTTATTGACGAAAATGGGGCGCCGGGCGAGGACAGCTTCGACGAAAGCATTTCCGAATCCCTCATAGGTGCTGAAATAGGTGCAGGCGGTTGCCCGGGCATAGGCATCGGAAAGAGAAAATCTCGCTTCACCGTTGTTTCCCGAAAGGCCCTTGTTATGGAAAAGATGGGAGGCAAACCGGACACGGTCGCCGAGCTTATACTGATGGATAAGTTCGATGAGCTGGTTGTAATAGACATTCCCCTCATCATCGGCGGCGCTGCCGGTGATCACCAGTTTGATATGCTTATCCCTGAGATGGTGAAGCAGGCGAATGGCTGTTTCGATTCCCTTGCGTTTGACGATGCGTGTGATCTGGAAGAGCAGGATGTCTTTTTCACAATCGTACCCGAGATACTGATGAAGGCACCGGTTTTTTTCCGTCACCCGGCCGAAGGGCTTGTCGAAATCCATCACATTGGGAACAACGATGGCCGTTCTTCCGAAACGGTCTCTCAGCGAATTTTTCGCGTGGCTGTTGATCACGGCGTGGACATTGTTGGGCAATCGCAGGGGGAAGACATCTTCGACGAACCGGTTGATCTGTTCGTGGGGGGAGAAGTACCGCTCACCGCGTTCCCAGGAAAAGTCATGGTCGTGAGTGATTGCGGGCAGCCCGGTTTTCCGGATGACGTTTCGAATGGCGATCCCCATTTCGAGATGGGCGGGGAGGGCCGAGGCGTTTTCGGAAATGAGGAGTGCGATCTTATTTTCGTTCACCCACTCCATGATCTTCTTATAGATGACCTTGGAATACAGGTTGATATGATCGATCAGTTCGCGGGGATCGGTGTCGGGGAAGAAGAATGCTTTCTTCTGACTCCAGTAACTTTCAGGAGAGTGGAACGACATTTCGGGGACCAGGGTTTCATAAACGGGATTGATAGGGCGTTCCTGGTATTGTCCGGAGATGATGTAGATTTCATGTCCCATTTGCCGCAGGACGTCGATCCATTTTTCCGCTTCGAGGGCCACGCCGTCAACACCGCCGATTCTACCAATGATGATACCTATTCTCATTCAGGGTTGTTTACCGGTCAGATCAGATTTACGGAAATGCGGCATAAAAGTTCCGTTGAATATTCAACAGGCGGCCGGGGCCGGCTAAAAAAAGGGGTTGGACAGCTTTATTTCAGGCTGAATTCCGTCTCCCCGATTTTCTTCTCATCGGCGTAAAGTTCGACCTGGTAATTTCCCGAGATCAGGTCCCCGTTGTTATCCCAGTAAATGGATACGGGAAGGTCCTGGTTTTCATAGTTCACCTCCCGGCTGGCCGAATAGGCGATGGCGGAGTCATTGACGGAGATGACACCGGCATCGGAAGAGCCCAGAACGACATTGTCGGGGCGGATGATCCGGAGATAGATCACCTTGGGTCCGGGTTGGGCGACGGTGTTTTTTCGCAGGATAAAATCCACGCGGATCTTTTCGATCTTATCCGGTTTGTCATTTTCCTTGCTCCGTTTATTGAGCGGAACCGCATCGATATTCGCCGCAATGAGGGTCGTGGCGGCATTTTTAATATGGGTCAGTTCTTCCTTTTCCTGTTGGAGCTGGAGATTCTTATTCTGAGTTTCAACGTTTTTATTCTTCAGCTGCTTGTTTTCGGCAGTCAGGATCTGGTTACGGGTATTCAGTGAGTCGATCTGAACGATATAGCTGCGCAGGACCTGGCGGATGGTTCCCAGCTCCCTTTCATATTTCCGGATTTTTTCGGCATCATTGACCCGGAGGGAAAGAAGTTTTTTGATTTTATCCTGTTGAGCGACAAGGGCCGAATTGATCGAATCGTTATCGGTCATCAGGGAGTCATATTTGACGATGATGTTATTCAGTTCCCCTTCCAGTGAGTCCTTCTTTTCTTCCATGAGGCTGGAATATTGCTGGAGCTGGGTGATCGCGTCCTTGCTTTTCTTCTTCTGGACGAAGAAAATGACCGCAACAATAACGAGAGCGGCAGATAGAACAATAAGTATTATCAGGAGTCTTCGTGCGGTTTGGTCATTTTTATCCATGATTTTTCAATTTTAACGCAAATATACGATACTTCTCAACGGGCTTCAAGAGTTATCCCATAAAATCGCCACGTTCTCCCCTTGGCAAAAGGGCCTGTGAAGGAGACCGGAACTTTTTTTGTCCAGGGGTGCGGGAGGGGTTTCTGAAATTTCCCACAAAAACTTTGCCGTATCCACAGGGTCAATTGGGATTGGTGCCCGACGAGAGGAGTTCGAGGCCCTGGGTAGCTGAGCTGCCGCTCGGGGTATTCAGGAGGGCTTTATAAAACAGGACCTTGGCTTCACGGGGTTTATTGAGCCTGTATTTTGTCCAGGCAAGCATCGTCAGACCTTCATAGTCAAAAGGATACAGATTGACCACTTTTTCAAAGTATTTTTCTGCCGCCGCATAATCCTCCCTGCCGTAATAGATGAGGCCCATCCGGTGAAGGACGACGGAGTTGTTGGGGGTGATTTCCAGAATTTTTTCATACTGTTTCAGCACCTGGGAATAATTCCCCATGGCTGCAGCGGGGAGAACATAACCCAGTCGGGGTTCCACAGCGTAGGGCATAAGGTCCACAGCTTTTGAATAATAAGCGAGCGATTCCGTGAATTTTCCGCTGAGGTAACAAAGGTAACCGAGTCTGAGATTGATCTCATAGCTGTCTTCCGAATAAATGCCGCGAAGGTTTTCAATGGCCTTGTTCATATCGCCGGAGGCTTCATTGATGTAACTCTGCTGAAAGGCCGCCACCTGTTTTTCCAGGTTCTGGCTCATTGCGGGAACGCCAAAGAGTGCAGCCATGAGGCAGAGCAGGGTGAATTTCGTTACCAGATGTTCCATTTTAAACCTCCTGTTAAAGTTAAACCGTTAAAATTTTGAATATTGATGCCGGTATCCCTGTTCTGCAAGTCCATGAAATGGGTATCATAACTGACCAGGGCTCCCCGGATGGAGATGGTAAGACGGGGGGTGGGGAAGAGCAGGGAAAGACCGTACCTGGCCGTGATGGTCTCCTGACCGTTATAGATGATGAATCCCTCGTTTGTGCTCATATTTTTGATTTCTCCCGACAGTATGTCGGTTTCAAGCCACAGGATTTTAGCCAGTTTTATCCCGAGCGACCCCTCCCAGGCCTGTCTGGCCGCGTGCCCCGGTTCCCCGGGATCTTCCCACAGGGCATAAAGCGTGCCGGTGATGTAGAGGTTGAGATTCCCGAGGGGATAATAAACGGCGTTGTAATCTCCCTCAATTTGCTTATGATCGTTCAGGGTCGATACGGAGAATCCCGCCCCGTTGTCGATCAGCCAGAAATGTTTAAAGGCCGAAAGGCGGGCGAGGTAGTACCAGCCGCTATAGTCCGGAAGGATCGTCGTACTCATGAACCGGCCCATCCGGCTGGTCAGAGCCGGGGAAAGATACCGGATGACATGTGCTGAAGGGATGAGCGTGAATCCAAGGCCGGGATGGATCGCCAGTCCGGCGTAATACTGGTATTGCCGGGTATCGTAGCCCTGAGCCTCCGTGACGGTTAATGCATCACGGACATAATAATCGTTCCGCTTATCCAGGAATGTTCCCCCATGGGTGAGGCTCAGACGTTTACCGAGATCATGATTCAGGAGAAAATCGGCTGCGAAAAAACTGTGCGTGATGACCTGGTATCCCTGCAAGCCGGAAAGCAGGTTGTCATCGAAACGGGCGAACGGATCCTTTTCCGTATTGAAATGCCCCGAAGCCTCGACAGAAACGCTACGGAGAGGCCGGATCCTTTCTTTCACCCGGTCCTTAAGGGCAGACTCGTTATTCTTGTAAAAGAGCAGGGCATCGGCGTCATAACCGGAATAGACCAGGGCATGATACAGGTATTCTTTTGCCACGGGGTCGATGCTGTTCAGAGCCAGGGCAGATTTGAACCAAGGGATGGATTTCATGTATTCACCCCTTTCGAACATCGCGATCCCGCCCTCTCATCCTGAGGTAATAATAATCGAATCCTTCCTCCGGGCTTTTTTTGCCGATTTTTCCAGGTTTTTCCAGTCCTTGTCGAGGTATTGCCGGTATGTCAGTGAATCGATCCGGGGAAAGGCGTCCTGTTGCTGGGCCTTCACCGGGAAAACCAGGCATACAAAAACCAGGGCAATGCCTGTTTTATATAATTTCAGCCGTGATTTCATCCTTTTCTGATTTCATGTTCATGCGGATGCCTTCATCCGAAATGGTGATCTCGAATTCACTTTTGCGCCAAGGGCGGCCAAAGATCCTCCGGTTTATCGAAGAGTGCAGGGATATCACCGAGGGCTGGACGGGATTGTCGACACCGGTACAGACCTGTGAATATTCCGTCCTGAGGAAAATGAAAAAGGGAGCGGTAAGATCCTGTATCGTGAGCCACGGAAAGGCGAATGTTTTGTTCTGCGGAATTTCATCCCGGATCTCAACACCAGGATAACTGGCTTTGAGGGTCCGGTACAATGCCTGGTAGAAATAATAAAGGAGGGACGCCTTTTTTCCGCTGTAATGGGTAAAGTAGAGCATCGTTTCATCATTGACAAACCAGGCGAGAGAACGGGAATCCCGGTCGTAGATATAGGACGTGTTGAAAACGGTGGTAAACACCTCCCAGCGGGCCGTTTGCCGGTGGCCGTTATGGGTATACCTGACCTCGGATATCCGTCCGGGGATAAAACCCAGCACTTTGTTTAGAACATCTGAAGGTTCTATATTACGAACCGCCCTGTCCATGGCGGGGCGGTCGAAGACGCGCAGTTCTTTTTTTCCAAGGCTGCGTTCGATATAATAGCCGATGGGATAGTCCAGGGTTTTTGAGCCGATAAACGGTGCCGACTGTATTTGAAGGTGAAGGTGGGGATAAGCGGATCTCCCCGAATTACCGGCTTCGCCGATTTTCTGGCCAGCCTTCACATTGTCCCCTTCCCGGACACAAATGGATCCTTCCTTCAGGTGATTGAGGCTGGAATAGAGGTATTCGCCATGTTTGATCACCACCGAATTTCCCCAGTTATACTGAAGGTTGACGGTGCCGACATCGTTATCCGGGACATGGTCGGCAACCTCGGCAATGGTCCCTGCGGCCGGCGACAATACGGACTTTCCGTAACAATAGTAGTCATGTGGAAAATCACCGTTCTCCCGGAACTGTTTTCCCTGCTCATCGAGCTGGATGAAATCCCAGGCATGTCGCCATTCGTCTTTATGGGTGAACGGACCGTTGTGGCCCTGCAAGACGGTCCAGGTTCCATGGAAGGGCAGCCGGAGCGGGACCATGGTATGCCGGAGGGCATTGGTTTTCTGGCTGAGGAACGCATAAAGGTTCTTTTCCGGGCTGTTCTGCTGATAGAATACCTCAGTGAGATCCGGTGCGGGTACGACCCTGAATTTCAGTGTGTAAAGGAAGAGGAGAACAACGATATTAAAGGGAAGGGAGTAAATGGAGAGCTGGAAGACCGAGAAGATGCGCGACAGGCTCAGGGTGAGAAGGGTGACGATCGGGATCAGGATCAGCAGCCAGAGAAATGTCTTTCTGGAGGGGATGACGAAGAAGCCGCCGATGGCCACCGCCGTCAGGATATAGTTGAATCCGATATAGGAATAGCTCATTTCGGCGATGTTCCCCCCGAGGATCCGGTAGAAGACGTAAGCAATGTAAAATCCGTAAACCGAAAGCAGGAACGCGATCCGCGAATACACGAGCAGACCTGCCGCCAGGATGATACCCGCAACCACGCTGAACTGGAAAAAGATGGCGCCGACCGACCGGAAGTAAGTTTCGATCGAAAACGCCAGGTGGATGGAATCCACTTTTTCGTAGATCCTGACGAGGGTGTTTCCGCCGATGCCATAGAGCCAGTTCAGGGTGTAAATGCCCTTTTGGCTGATACCGATGGATCCGAAATATTTGGAGGCCACCAGGATGGTCCAGATGCTGAACAGAAAAGGAACGGAGAGATAGGGCAGCCCGTATTTCTGCAGGATGCCCCTGAAGAGTGTGACAAACATCAGGGTCAGGATGGAAGCGGTGAGGATGATGAGGTAAAGTTCGACAGAGGGGGCGAAGAAATACCCGATGCCCAGTCCCACGAGCAGGCTGTTGAAGCCGAAAAGGCCCTTTTCGATCTCGTTCCTGTTGAAACCGAGATTCCATGCCGTCAGGTTGGTGATGATCACCGCCACCAGGCCGGCCATCCCGGCGTTAGGATCGATGAAGCTGACGGCGAGCAGGATAATGGCAAACGGCCGGTTATCGGAGAAGAAGACCTGTGAATAGCTGTTGATGATACCGGTCAGGAAGGGCCGGTAAGGGATTTCCTGATGCTTCATCCGTCTTTATTTAAGGTGACCGGGAATTCTTTCCTGGCTGACGATGGTTTCAAGCGACTCTTTTTCCCTGACCGGGTGGGCCTGTCCGTCGGGGCTGATCAGTATGATATTCGGTCTCAGGGTGATAAACTGCATCCACTGGGTCATGTTATAGGCACCGATCCGTTTGATCACGAAGTGGTCGCCTCTCTTCATAACCGGTGAGGCGATGGCTTCCCGGATCACATCGATGTTCATACAGAGGGGTCCGTAAAGGGTTGTCTCTTCGCTATGGGAAGAGACGGGTTGAGCCGGATGGAATTCGTGCTGGTACCAGAACGATGTGAAGAGCAGGTTGACGCCCACATCGATGATGGTGGCCCTCCGGCCGTCGGCGAGACGTTTATTGGCCAGCACGGTGCCGGCGATGTAACCGGCATCGTCGATGAGGGCACGGCCGGTTTCCAGGATGAGCAGGGGCAGGTTTTCCTGTTTGATGGCCGAGGAAAGGATCCCCGAAGCGATGGCATCGGCATAGTCGCTGAAGTCGGGTACCGTGTCGTAACCCGGGAGGTATGCGCCTTTGAGTGTGTTCCTGGAGGCAAATCCGCCTCCCATATCGATGTAGGAGATGACATGCCCGTATTTATTGTGTATGTTGGCCGCCAGGTCGGCGAGCTTGGTGGCCGCGATCTTGTAGGCGCCCGTTGAAAGCATATATGTTCCGATATGCGTATGCAGACCTTCGAGGCTGAGCCGCTCGTTAATCATGATCCGGTTGAGGGCATCCCAGGCATCACCGTTTTCATAATTAAAGCCGAACCGGTCCCACATGGGGTAGATACCGGTGTCCATATTCACGCGGATGGCCACCCGGGCGGTCAGTTCTTCCTTCCGGCAGATATCGCTAAGGGCGTACATCTCATCGAAATGATCGATGTGGATCAACGACTTGTTCCTGATAGCCTTGCGAAGGTCATCATCCGACTTCTCGGGGCCGTTAAAGATGATCCGGTCGCCGCTGACGCCGTTTCGCAGGGCCTTATCATATTCAAACCCGGAAACGACTTCGGCCCACGAACCTTCCTGGTGATAGATCCGGCAAACGGCATCCAGGTAGTTGGTTTTATAGGACCAGGCAAAACGGATGCGGGGATACCGTTTGCTGAAGGCCTCCACGGCCGACCGGTATTGATTCCGCATGGTCGTTTCCGAGAGGATGAAGACCGGCGACCCATACCGGGAGATCAGGTCCCTGACGGGGATTCCGTCGATATCCGGGATCACGTCGAAACCTTTTTTCATCCCGAATTTGCCAGGCATACCGGCATTGACTTTTTTGATAACGGGCCGTTCGAAAGGTAATTTTTCCATAGCTGATATGTTTTTTCCTGTCGGGGCAGAGCGGGTAAATGAGCTCAGGCCGGTGACAGATGCACGTTATAGTTCTCCCCTGGTTGAAAGGGCCTCGAATTTTTTCATATCACAGATCATGTCGTAAGAGTATCTCACGAACATAATGCCCTTCCCGTACTGGGTATACGGTTTGACGTCCATTCCCAGGGCGAGTTTAACCAGGGCTTCGGGAAGATTCTGCCCGGCGCCCACGGCGAGGTACACCCAGGCCGGGATCCGGGGGTTGATCTCGATGATGAAATACCGGGTATCGTTGGTCTTGATGAGTTCAAGCTCCATTCCCCCTTTCCACCGGGTTTCCCGGATGATTTTCCGGGTCAGGTCCAGCATTCTCGGATCGTCGAGCGTGATTCCCCCCCAGGCTTTTCCCTTGTCGGTGATATACTGTTTGCGCATCGGCACCGCCCCGACGGTGTTTCCTAATCCATCGCCCAGGGCCACGACATTCACCTCCGTCCCCTTGACGAATTCCTGCACGATAACCGGGGTGCCCCATTTCGCGCTGATCTTGTTGAAGTGTGAGATCATTTGCTCCAGGTTGTAAGCCACCCAGGCGTCATAGAATTTGCCCTTCACCATGACCGGGTAGTCGAAATCCCGGTCGCGGTCCAGCCTGACCAGGTCGGCGTGCGAGGTGACATCAACACTTTCCGGAACATCAAGACCGTATTTTTTTCCGAAAGCGGGCAGGTTGGATTTGCTTCGTTCCTCGTACTGGGCCAATTCCGGGAGAAAGGTATGGATCCCCATGGCCTTCAGTTTTTTCTCCGACTTCATGAAGGTGTACAGTTCGGCGTCGAAATTCGGGATGATGACATCAAGCTTTTCCCGATCGTTGATGTAGGCGATGCGTTGCATGTAGACGTCAATCCCTTCCGAGGGATAGGGGAGCAGGTAGGTTTTGTCGAGAAGGCCGTCCATGTAGATCCCGGGTTCGAGGTTCTCATAGGCCAGGCCGATAATCCGGGCATCGAATACATCCGAATCCCGGATAGACCGGATCACCGGGACCCCCGGACCGGGGTTATCCGTGTTATTCAGGCCGGTGATCCCGATATTAATCTTTTTCCTGTCCATTCTCGATGAGTTGATATTGTTTCAACATGGAGACAAAATCGTAGTAAAACCGCTCAAAACTTGTCCGGTCCACATCATATTTGCCGAGGATGATTTCCCGTATTTCTTCGAAGGATTTTTCATCTTTCATATACCTGAAGATTTCCAGTCCTGTCGGATTGAAGGTATACGACTCACCGGTGGAGGGATCGAACAGGAAGCCGGAATCACTGATGGCGATGTTTTTCCTGATCTGCATAGTGTTTGAATTTTCAGAGACTGATATGCCTGTAAAGATCTTCCTTTTCCCCGAAAGAATTTTCATAAAATTTTGTATTTGTTGTACAAAATCCAGTGAGAATCCCGCCGGTTCAGATGCGGTGCGTCCGGTGATCAGTACAATTTATCGATCGGTTTACGAAGGGAATGATCTGATTTCCGGTATTCGGTGGGGGTGAGTCCCGTGATCTGCCTGAACTGTGCCGAGAGGTGCTGCACGCTGCTGTAATCCATCATCCAGGCGATCTCGCTGAATGAATATTCGCCAGCATCGATGAGTTCCTTTATTTTCTCGATTTTGTGCAGGATGATAAAGCGTTCCAGGGTGACCGGTTCCTGTTGCGAAAAGGATTTGGAGAGATGCTGATAGCTCATGCCCAGTTTCTCGACGAGGTAGTCGGATTTACGGATCACGGAATTGGTGTTGTTCAGTTCATGAATCAGTTCGATCACGGCCAGTTTGATCTGCTCCACCAGCTGTGCGTTTTTATCATGGATAATCTCAAAACCCAGGCTGCCGATCAGTCGGTTGAGATCTTCCTCCGTCACCCTGTTGTTTTCGAACGACACGGTCACTTCCCCCAGCCGGATCCCGTCAACACCAATGCCGGCCTGTTCGAGACGCTCCTTCAGAAGAACCGTGCAACAGGAACACACCATATTTTTCAGAAAATAGGTCTTCCGGATTTTCATAAGCTGCTGTTGAACCAAGAAAGAAAAGGTAAAAATATTGAATTTTTCCCGGCGGGGCATCATGAACGGTTCTAAAACAGGTTCCGGGGAAGCGGCAGGACGAGGTCGTGGGGAAGCTCGGCTGGTGAATTTCAGGAGATTTCGTCGAGGGTAACGAGATTGTTGAGGATGGCATACACGGTCAGTCCCGAGATCGTTTTGATACCCAGCTTGGTGGTGATATTTTTCCGGTGTGTGATAACCGTATGGGCCGACAGGTAGAGTTTCTCGGCGATCTCTTTATTGGTCAGTCCTTTGGCGACAAGCTTCAGAATGGTTTTTTCCCTTTCGCTCAGCTCGCTGTTCATGACGAATCCGTTTCTGAGCTGAACAGCCGGTTCCACGAGGTTTTTAAACTTCCGGATAATGTCGTCGCGTTCGTCGTTGAGGTCGATGTTTTCCCGGATTCCGGAAAGCAGATCCCTGTGATGCGGACCGGTGGTGGTGATGGCGATGCCTTTTTCTCGGAGATCGGCCTGCATGCTGAAGTTCCTGAAGTGTTCTGCCGGCGGAATGAGGTTGGGGTTGAAGACGATGAAATCGGGATTATACTTCAGGATCTCGGAATGAATATTGTCGAGATGGCTCAGCTCTTTCACCACGATGGCGTGATCAATGCGATTGATGATCGATACGATCCCCTTTCGCACCAGGTAAGCTTTTTCGGCAACGATGAAGGTTATCCTGTCCATGTCATTTCGTGGCATGATTTGACAAAAGCAGACGTTCCATGTCGGCTACTTTGGGGATCAGCACTTTATCCTCGAGTGCCGCATGGGCGTTAAGATCTTTTTCCAGTCGGAAAAGTTCCATGAGGATCCGGTTACAGAGGGCGCGGTCGGCACATGGGGGAAGATATTTGATGATGATGTTTTTCAGGTCGAAGAGTTTCTCTTCCACGTTATCATGTTCACCGGCAAAGTCTTTCATTGAATAATTCCGGATCTTATCATGGAGTTCATCACTCAGGCTGTTGGAAAGATAAGCCTGTTCGATTTCCAGGATATAGGGCTGGACCTTTTTCTCTTCGCGCATGATATGGTGTTCGAGCTCGGTCCGGTATTCGGTGAAGAAATTTTTGACCAGCACGGCCTTATTCTTTTCCGACGGGATGGATGAGGCCATTTTATGAATCATTTCCTCCAGTTCGGGGATCTTTTCTTCAAGGTAATAGCGGTGGGTTTTTTTCAGGTAATCGATCATCAGGCTCACCGGGAATGAATCGAGTTCCTTTTGTGGAATATAGTCCTCATCGATGAACGAGTTGGTGATCTCGATAAAAAAGTCGAGGTTGATCTGGCGTTCACGGCATACCGTTTCGACCGATTTGTCGCCAAAGCCGAGGTCGATGCCAAATCGCGTGATGACCGGCAGGAGGGTATAGTTGAGATGAATGACATCGGCCATCTTCATATCGCGGGTGATATTCATCGCGCATTGTGTTTAATTAAACCGGATAAAGATAGCAAGATTTCAGGTGAATTGAAAACGTGGCGGGGAAGAGCACAAAGTTGGGGAAGACCGCGAAGAATTTTTAAACACAAAGGCGCGAAGGCACTAAGGAATAGTGGTACTATCCAAAATTCCGTTCAAGGTCACCCGTAGTGGCGGGTCGCGACCCGCCATCGGTGAACGTTTATTTTAACACGAAGGCACAAAGGAAGAAGGATGCTATTTCCGGCCCTGCGGCTGGTTTTTACTGATTTCTTTGACATCTTTCTCCGTGAGTCCGAATTTCTCATCTTCGCGGGCATTGCCAATGGGTTCGACATGCACGACGATATCGTAGACATTGGGGAGGTTATTTTTGATCTCTTCTTCGACTTTCTGGGCGATATCGTGGGCATCGGTAACGGTCATCAGGGGGTCGACCTCGATGTCCATGGAGATCATATGGAAGTTCCCGATTTTACGGACCCGGACGCGGTGCGGGTTTTGGGCTCCCCTGACATTTTTGACCGCATTGAAAAGCTCGCAATACAGGATGGGATCGTTCATCCCGTCCATCAGTTCGACGTTGGTCTTAAAGAAGATCTGCAGGGCCACTTTCATGATCCAGATGCTCACGGCGAAGGCGGTGATCCTGTCGAGGACGGGTATCCTGAAGATGAAGGTAAAGATCAGTCCGACCAGCACGGATCCGGAGATGAGCACGTCGTTCTGCATATTTTTGCCGTTCGCGCTGAGCATGGCGCTATTGATATTTTTTCCCGTTTTTTGGAGGTAAACGGAGAGAACCAGTTTGGAGACGATGGAGAAGATGGTGACGTAAATGGCGAGCATCCCGGGCATCACCGAGACCTGTCCCGAGGTGATCCGTTCGATGGTGGATATGGCCAGCTGAGCTCCGGCGAAAAAGATGACAAAAGAAAGGGCCTTTGTGGCCACGGTATCGGCCTTTTCGTAGCCGTACGGGTACTTGATGTTCGGGGGTTTGGCCAGGAGCCGTGCGGTGATCAGCGTGATGAAGGAGGTGGCAATATCACTGGCGGAATCGATCCCGTCGGCAACCACGGCCATACTTCCGGAGACCAGGCCCAGGACGATTTTCACGACGGCCAGGATTGCATTTCCGCCAATACTGATCCAGGAGGCCTGGATGATGGTTTTTTCTCTGTTCTCCACGGTCAGGAGGCATTCATGACAAAAGTGCGCAGGCAGAAGATGGTACTGAATCCACCCTGACCTGCGCACATGAGAAGGTCGATCTTCGGTTATTTTTTAGCCTTACCCTGGTTCGCGACGGCTTCCATCGCTTTTTTCACAGCTTCTTCATCGCCAAGGTAATAATGCCGGATGGGCCGGAGGTCTTCATTGAGTTCGTAAACCAGCGGCATACCCGTTGGGATATTGAGTTTGATGATCTCCTCGTCGCTGATATCGTCGAGGTATTTGACCAGAGCCCTGAGGCTGTTTCCATGGGCGGCGATGATCACGCGTTTTCCCGTTTTGATGGTCGGGGCGATGGTCTCGTGCCAGAAGGGCAGGAAACGTTCCACGGTATCTTTCAGGCATTCGGTCTGTGGCACATCTTTTTCGTCAAGATCCTTATACCTCGGGTCGTTGCCCGGATACCGTTTGTCGGTTTTTTCCAGCGGGGGAGGCGGAATGTCATAGCTTCTTCTCCAGATAAGGACTTTTTCTTCCCCGTGTTTTTCGGCGGTCTCGGCTTTATTCAGGCCCTGCAGAGCGCCGTAATGACGCTCGTTCAGACGCCAGGATTTCACCACCGGGATCCACAGCAGGTCCATCTCGTCGAGAGCGATCCACAAGGTACGGAGGGCTCTTTTCAGGACAGAGGTGAATGCGATATCGAAATCGAAACCCTTGTCTTTGAGCAGTGTTCCGGCATTTTTCGCTTCAGCCCTGCCTTTTTCGGTAAGGTCCACATCGGTCCAGCCGGTGAACCTGTTGTCGAGGTTCCACTGGCTTTCCCCATGGCGCAAAAGAACTACTTTATACATGCTGTCCGTTTTTTAAGGTTCTGAGGGGGAGGTGAAACAGGTGGGACCCCCTTCTTTCCTGATAAATTTTGGGTTACAAAGGTAGGGAATTATTATGAAGTTCCCATTCCCGGGGAGGTCTTTCAGCGGAAAATTTCGGCATCCGGATCATCCCGGTTACGTCTCATTGCTTCACACCGTTGTATTTATATCCCAGTCGGTTAACCGTCTCTTCCACCGATGCGAGGTTAACGGCAGAGCCTTCGATGGTGACATGACCGGACGAAAGATCGACGATGACAGAGTCGATGCCTTCGAGTTTCAGGATGTTGTTTTCGATCGACATTTTGCAGTGGTTACAGGTCAGACCTTCCACGCTGATTTTCTTTATTGGCATGGTTTATTTTTTAGTGGGTTGATATTGATTTTTGCATCCCCGTCCCTGGTAGCTAGTCGGCCTTTTTCACCGGTACTGTATGTTTCCCGTGTTTCCTTAGCCAGAACAACAGCCCGATGCCAAAGAGGATGAACGGGATACTCAGAAGCTGGCCCATGTCGAGGTGGATCGTGTTGATGAGCCGGGTTTCGAAGTCAGACTGAACGAACTTGACATATTCGATAAGAAAACGGGCGGTAAATACTGAAATGAGGAACCAGGCGAAGATGACACCGTCTTTCAGCCTGGCGCCATATTTCCGGATGGCCCAGAACAGGATGATAAAGATGATCAGGTAGCTCAGTCCTTCATAGATCTGGGTCGGATGGCAGGGCAGATGCTGGCCAAGGAGTTCACCCGTGTTCGGATCGTAGAAATTCACCCGGCTCTTATCCCGCACAAATTCAAAGCCCCAGGGGAGACTGGTGGGCCTGCCGTAAATCTCGGAGTTCATGAGATTCCCGGTACGGATGAAAAATCCGGCCAGGGCCGTGACGACGCTCACCCGGTCGATGATCCAAAGGAAGGGCAGTTTAAATTTCCTGACATAGAGCCAGAGAGCAATGAGGATCCCGATAGCCGCGCCATGACTGGCCAGTCCGCCTTTCCAGATCATGATGATTTCCAGCGGATGCTGCAGGTAGTAATGCGCATCATAGAAGAGGCAATGCCCGAGCCTGGCGCCGATGACCGTTCCGAGGGCAACATAAATGGTCAGTTTGTCAAGAAGTTCAACCGACAGGCCCTGCTTGACAAAAAAACGGTTAAAGATCAGATAACCAAACAGGAAACCACAGGCAAAAAGAAGTCCGTACCAGCGAATGCCAAAATTGTTTCCGAATTTGATCAGCCAGGGATTCACGTTCCAGACAATACTCTCCAGTAACATAATCAGTGTGTTAGAATTGTTAAAAATCGAACGCTAAACTTACAAAATTATTCTATTCTGAGGGAGAACTTTAGGGAATTTCGATCTTCAGGCCCATCACTTCCGGCGGCGACCCCCCGGCGATGAGCCTTGCCGGATGACGCAGCGGAATATTTTCAGGTTGTTTTCTGCGTTATTCGTTTAACTTTGTAGTTTTGCGGAAGATGAAATTCCTGGAAAGAACATATTTAGCCTTTCTCGTGCCGGTTTTGCTCCTTTTCCTGACGGATTGCGCCAAAATCGGAACGCTTTCAGGCGGGCCCGCGGACAAGGTTCCGCCGGTTGCCCTGAAATGCGTGCCGGCCAATTACTCGGTTAATTTTCACGGGCAGAAAATCGAGATCACGTTCGATGAATTCATCACCCTCGACAATATTAATCAACAACTTGTCGTTTCGCCACCTCTTGAGAAACGCGTCGATGTCAAGCTTAAAAACAAGACGGTTCTCATCAACTTGAATAGTGAACTGCAGGACAGTACCACGTACACCCTGAATTTCGGTGACGCCATCAAGGATCTGGATGAAGGGAACATTCTCCGGAATTATGAGTATGTCTTTTCGACCGGTCCATACCTGGATTCCCTGTCTGTTTACGGGAGGGTTGTGGACGCCTTTACGCTGGAACCCCCGGAAGATCCGGTCAGCATTTTACTCTACGAGGACCTGAGCGATTCCGCCTTCCTCAAACATATACCCATGTATGTCGGTAAAACCGGTAAAGACGGGTATTTTGCCCTGAACAATCTCCGGGCCGACACGTTTCATATCTTCGCTCTGACAGATCTGAATTCAAATTTCCGTTTTGACCTTCCGGGTGAAAAAATTGCGTTCCTGGATTCGGCGCTGCATCTCAACGCGGAAAATTACTCCCGTTTGAAAATCGACTCCCTCCTGCTCGATTCCCTGAATGTGGAGTCGGACAGCCTTCTGCAAAGCAAGATCGATTCCCTCAGGAGACCCGAGGTCCAATATGCCGGCAAAACCCTGGTCAATCTGTTCATGTTCGAGGAGAACAATGAAAAGCAGTACCTGACAGATTTCAACAGGCGGGACAGGCGGAGGCTGGAATTTTCATTCAATAACCCGGTCACCGACAGTTTCCGGATGATTTCGCTGAGGCCGGATTATGAAAACTGGTACCTCAAAGAAGTCAATCCCGGAAGGGACACGTTCAATTTGTGGATCACCGATCCGGATGTTATCGGCATGGATACGGTGAGAATGAAGATGAATTTCACCGGCCTCGATACCATGGGAAACAAGGTTACCCTGACCGACACGGTCACCTTCAGTTTCCGTGAGCCTCTGAAAACACGGAGGAAACCAAAGGAAGAAGCGCCCGATACGACGCTGAAGCTGAATACCATCAAGGACCGGTCAACGCTCGAGCTCAACCAGCCCATCGTCATCACGGCAGATGTACCTTTGGCAGCCGTCGACACCTCTAGTGATCCACCTGCTGGTCAAGATAGATTCCCTCTATCACCCTCAGAAGTACCGCCTCTCGAAAGACAGCGTGCATTTCCGGACAGCCCGTCTGTACAGTTCATGGGAGGGGAAAATGCCTTACCACCTGTCGCTCCTGCCCGGAGCCTTCACCGGCATTTACGGACTCACCAACGACACCACCGAAATCAATTTCACCACGCGGGAAGAAAGTTACTACGGGATCCTGCATGTCGATCTCAGTGGCGTCGGTTGTCCGTTGATCGTCCAATTAATGGATTCCAAGGAAAATATTTTGGAAGAAAAGACGGTCACCCATGACGGGATAGTGGATTTCGATTATCTCCGGCCCACGAATTACAAGATGAAGTTCATTCACGACTGCAACGGGAACGGGAAATGGGACACCGGGAAATACATTGAGGGAATCCAGCCCGAAAAGGTGGAATACTACAAGGGTGAAATCAGCGTCCGGTCGAACTGGGAGCTGGAGATCAACCAAACTGTAGAAACGGATAAACGTCCTTAGGCGTTCTTTTGCTTTTCGTTCCACATAAGCGCGGCAGCCCCGAGCACGGCGATATTCTTATGCTGAAGAGCCGAGGGCTCGAGCCGGACCTTCGTCCTGAATATCGGCAGGAGGAATTCCTCCATGTATCTTTTTACCGGGTCGAAGATCAGGTTTCCGGCGTTAGCCAGGCCACCGAACAGGAAGATGGCTTCCGGGCTGGTATGGGCCACGGCGTCGGCCAGCTTCATGCCCAGGATCTTCCCGGTGGTCTCGAAGGCTTTGAGGGCGATCTGGTCCTTCCGCTCAGCGGCCTCGCTGATCATTTTGGCATCGAGGTCCTCGAAGCTGTATTTTCTCAGCTCGCTGTCATGGATTTCCGATCCCAGCAGTTCAAACACCGTGCGTTTGATTCCCGGGGCCGACACGTAAGTCTCGAGGCATCCCTTGCGTCCGCAGGCGCATTGGCGGCCTTCCATATAAACGGTGGTATGTCCGAGTTCACCGGCGAACCCGTCATGGCCGTAAACGAGTTCACCGTTAACCACCAGCCCGCTGCCGAGTCCGGTGCCCAGGGTGATCATGATAAAGTTTTTCAAATCCCGGGCGTTGCCATAAAGCATCTCGCCCATTGCTGCAGCGTTGGCATCATTGGTGACGGTGGTGGGGACGCCGAAGGCCTTCTCGAAGAGGCTGGCGAGCCGGATGATTCCTTTCCAGCGAAGATTCGGAGCAAATTCGATGGTTCCACTGTAGAAATTTCCATTCGGCGCACCGATGCCGATGCCGGCGATATGAAACCCGTTCTTCGAGGCTTTGCCGACAACGGCATCCTTCAGGTCCTTGATAAACATCCCGATATCTTCATGACGATCCGTTTGGATCGAATCCTCGTTGAAGACCGACCCGTCTTCCGAAACCAGTCCAAACTTGGTAAATGTTCCGCCAATGTCGATCCCTAAAACTACGTCTTTATTCATGATGTCTGTATTTTATGCCGGGAAGCCGGGGTGAATAGCGGATCCCGTTTGTCGTAATTGATTCGTTTTCAAATTACCGTATCCGTTCAGGGGAACAGGATGTTCTCATGTCCCCGGATGGGTGACGGGCCCGCTTTTCCGGGGCGGACACACGCGGCAAATTTTACCAGATCTTCTTTGGTATATGTCCTTTCCACCCGTAGTAAGCCAGATAGAAATAAGCAAGTACGGGTATAAAGAAGGAGTAGTGGATCCCACCGATCCTGTCGGCAATTCCACCCTGGATGATGGGGAGGATGGCGCCGCCAAGGACGCCCATGATCAGGATCGAGGATGCCTGGCTGGTGTATTTCCCAAGGTCAGTGATCGCCAGGGTAAAGATATTCGACCACATGATGGAATTGAACAGGCCGATTCCGATGATGAACCACAGCGAGAATTTCCCCATGAACGACATGGCGGAGACCAGCATGATGATATTGACCAGGGCGAAAATGAGGAGTGTTCGTGCAGGCATGGATTTCCCGAGGCGGAAAGCCAGAAAGTTGAGCACGAGAAATCCGACAAAAGGAAGAACCTTCGTCATCGGGAAAGGTTCGGCACTTTCGAGATAAACGATGAAATAGATCAGGAAGAAGCCCAGGATGCTGGTCAGGATCATCCCAATGAGTTTGTTTTTTTCCGATGCCTTGTCTGAAAGGGAAATGGCGCCGAGAAAACGGCCGATCATTGCGCCGCCCCAGTAGAACGCCAGGAAGGATTTTGCCGTCATTTCCGGGAAATTCAGGAGTTCCCTGGCATAGTTAATGAAAAGGCTGCCGATGCTGACTTCGGCGCCGACGTACATGAAGATGGCAACGAAACCGAGCACCAGGTTGCGATATCGCAATGCTCCTGCACTGATTTCCATATCGTGCTCGCCGGTGAGACGGGGAAGTTTTGTCACTCCGATGAGTACGGCCAGCAGGAGGAAGATAGCGGCGAAAAAGAAGTAGGGTACCTGAACGCTGAATGCGGTGAGGGGTTCTTTGATATCGCTCATTACCACATTACCGGCCGTATCGAGCAACGGTTTTCCGTAACCGGAAAAGAAGTGAAAAACAAAATATCCGCCGACGATGGGGGCGATGGTGGTGCCGAATGAATTAAAACCCTGGGAAAGGTTGAGTCGTGATGATGCACCCTGGGGAGGACCAAGGATAGCGATGTACGGGTTGGCCGTGATCTGAAGCATGGTAAACCCGAGGGCCAGTACGAAGAGGGCCGCCAGGAACAAACCATAGATCTTCAGGCTTGCAGCGGGGTAAAACATCACGCACCCGATGGCCGAAAGAATAAGGCCGATGATGATCCCGCGTTTATAACCGATTTTATAAATCGGATCGCCGGTGGTGGCGGAAATGATGAAATAGATCAGGGATCCGATAAAATAGGCTCCGAAAAATGTGAACTGAACCAGCATGGCCTGGAAATAATTCAGGTCGAACACTTTTTTCAGGAAAGGGATCAGGATATCGTTCATACAGGTGATGAACCCCCACATGAAAAACAGGGCCGTCATCATGATAAAAGCAGTCCTGTAACCCTTGGTATCAGACATTCCCGCAATGGAGCCTGATTTGATTACGGTAGTTCCACCGGCCATAATAAAAGGTGTTTGGTTTGGAAGCGTAAAAATAAGATTTTCTCAGGATTTTGTTGATCCGGGCTCCGAATAATTACAGCGGGCCATTTTTATTTGAAAGAAAATGAGCCGGGTTTGTTCTTTTTCTCCGGACAGCAATGCCTTTACGCGATGATGTTTTACGGTCAGGGCCAGTTGGGGGAAGGAAGCCGCTCATTTCCTTTTTGGATTTTTTCCGGCAGTGGTTGTCATTTGATATTAATTCTTTATTTTAGCCACTGACACATTTCAGCCATCCCCCTATGAAAAATTTCATTGTCCCGGTCGATTTTTCTGCCGATTCCCTAAAAGGTCTTGAAATGGCCTTGCTTTTTTCCCGAAGCCATGAGGTGAATATCCAGATGGTTTATGTTCAGAAAGCCAGCGAGGATTATCGCCCGGGAACTCTTGAGGAAGAGCACCGCTATGCGTCAAAGGCCTTTGAAAAGATCATCAAAACCTATACGCCGCAGTTAAAGAACAATTCGAAATTAAGGTATATCATCCGGAAGGGCAGGATCTATGAAGAGGTGGTGGAACAGGCGAAGTCGTACAAGGAAAGTGTGATCAGTGCATCCACGCATGGAGCGTCGGGATTTGAGGAATTTTTTATTGGCAGCAATGCCTTCAAAATTATTTCGGCCACTACGAACCCGGTCTTTACGATCCGTAAGAAGGTGCCACAGGGGATCAGGAAAATCGTTGTCCCGCTGAAGATGCACGTGGATACCCGGCAAAAAGTACCTGTAGCCGCTGAGCTTGCCGACATATTCGGTGCCGAGGTCCACCTGGTGAGCATCACCACCTCGAAAAACAAGAAGGACAACAACCGGCTAAATGCCTACCTTCAACAGAGTGCAGATTTCCTTCAGCGCAAGAATGTGAATACCGTTTCCAAAAAGCTTTACGGTGAGAACCTGGTCACCCTGGCTTCCAATTACTGCCAGGCCATTGATGCCGATCTTGTGGTGATCATGATGCACCGGGCCAGCAACCTGGATATCCTCATGGGAAGCTATGGCCAGCAGATGCTGTTCCGCTCCGATATTCCTGTGGTGAGTGTCATGCCCAGGGAGAAACATGTTCCGGCGGGCTTTACGACGGAAGGCATATACTGAGTCATTAGTTTCGGCGGTTAAAGCGGGACATCGGCTCATTCATCCCACAGGGAACACTTCCTTTGAAAATTCCCGGTACAGGAAATTCTGTTTGATCCCGGAAGGGATGAAGCGGGAGGTAAACAGGAGGACATAGTTCAGCCGTCCCGGGATGATCATGAATTTCTTTTTCAGCAATCCGTCAACGGCCGACCTGGCCACCTGTTCCTTGTCGCGCGTCACCAGGCGGCCTTTGTTGCCATGGACGTCAATCCTGGCGTAGGTTCCCTGGTTTGTTCTTACCCCGTTGGGACAGACCACACTGACGGAGATCCCGGTGCCTTTAAGTTCGGTCCGGATCGCCCGGCTGAAATTCACCACGAAGGCCTTTGATGCGGCATAGATGCTTTTAAAGGGAATGGAATAAAAGGCCGACAGGCTGGCGATGTTCAGGATCCCGGCCGAAGGAAGTTGTTTCATACCGGGGATAAAGGAGCGGCACAGGATCACCAGGGCCCGGATGTTGACCTGGAGGCGGTCGTCGATGTATTTGTCGTCGGAATCATCAATGGCCATTGTTCCAGCCATCCCGGCATTGTTCACCAGGTATTGCACTGTGTAATTGTTGGCGCGCGTCCATTCGTATACCTTCCGGGGACCGTCGGAGAGGGAAAGGTCGGTTTCGAACCAGGCTGTCCTGACACCGTAAACGTCATGAAGATCGTCGGCAACGTTCCCGAGACCCTGTCCGGGCAGGGAGACCAGGAGAAGATGATGATGCCGCCGGGCGAATTCGTAAGCGATGGCCTTGCCGATGCCTGAACTGGCGCCGGTAACGAGGGTGAAGGTATCCGATCCGTTCATGTACGTATCTGTTTTTCTCTGAGCCATGCCACGGTTTTTTCGAGTCCTGAGGCCAGGCCGGAAGGTTTATATCCAAGAATCTGTTCAGCTTTTCCGGATGAAACCCGGTAGTCCCGGCTGAATTTCCTGGCCAGCGCCGGAGTGAGCATGGGGCTCTTCCCGGTGAGCCTGGCGAAGAAAAGCATGACACCGGCGAGGGCTGTCAGGATGAAAAGCGGTATCCCGAACAAGATATACTTTTTTCCGGAGACGGCGGCCAGGGTAGCAAAAAACTGCCGGTAAGATGCATTTTCACCTCCCAGAATGTAGCGTTCACCACTCCGGCCCTTTTCCATGGCCAGGAGGTGGCCGGTGACCACATCATCGACAAAGGCATAGTTCCCGATGCTCTTTCCGTTTCCGGGGATAAAATGCCATCTCCCCCGGCAATAGCGTTCGACCATCCGCGTCACACCGTTGCTTTCGGTGAGCGGGCCGGGACCGTAAACACGGGTGGGGTTAACGATAACGATTTCCGGGCCGGCTGATGAAAAGGTGACGAGGATTTTTTCCAGGATAAATTTGGATGTCTCATAGTCCAGGAAAAAGGATGGCGGTACCGAGTTTTCGTCGACCGGTCTTTGACCCGACGATCCCATGACCCCCGCCGTGGAGGTCACCACGATTTTTTTCACCCCGGCATGGGTGGCACCTTCGATGACATTGAGCGTTCCCTCGATGTTCAGCCGGTAGATGCGGCCGGGATCTTTCTGCCAGACGCTTGTGAAGGCAGCCGCATGATAAACGGCTTCGCACCCCTCCAGCGCCCGGCCGAGACTTTTCTTGTCGAGGATATCCCCCTTGAACAGGCGGATCCCGGGATGATTGATGATTTTCGTCTTTTCGAGCGACCGGTACAGCGCATTCACGATGTGGCCCTCCTCCGCCAGCCTCAGACAGAGTCTGCTTCCGATAAAACCGGTGGCGCCGCTGACGAAAATATTCATGCTGTTCTTTTTACGAAGATGCCGGGATGATGGTGGAGGGAAAACCACTCATTTGTCAGGGCAAGCAGGATATGGATAAAGAAGGCCACCCAGAATGATCCGGTGATGATCACCAGGTAGCACAGTAAAATACCCATGGGAACCGCTCCCAGGGCTTCCTTGGCGCCTTTGGGCAGATGGACCAGGGAGTAAATCCCGGTGTTCAGCAGTGCGGAGGGCCAGAAACCAATCAGGTCATATGAGGAAAACAGCAAAAATCCCCGAAAGAGCAATTCGTAGGCGAAGAGGTAGACGATCCAGCTCAGGGCGCTCAGGATAACGAGCGAAACCGGCCAATGGCGGACCCTGATCTGCGGATACATCTCCAGGTTCGAGGGGTGACGGGCATTGAAATAGTTGATTGGAACGATAATGATGGCGGCAGCCAGTGTCATGTAGAGGGTTTCATACGGTATAAAATCGGTCAGCCCGATCTCATTCATTGGCCTGCTCGAGAAAATCAGGAAGATAACCGAAGGGAGACCTCCAAAGATAAAGGCGCCAAATAAACGCTGAAATAAAATCTTCCGGGAATTGTCCCAGGCATTTTCGGAATGCTCCAGGCGACGGCCACTTTTTACACGCTGATTCAGAAAATAATAGAGCACAAAACCGATCGTGGAGAAAAAAATGCCGAGGCTAAATTCAAAATAATCTCTTTCAAACAAACTGCTCATCTGAACTTTAGTTTACGATCTAAAAATAGGTATTTTTTTCTGACCCGTCGCTGCTTCTTGTCATTCCAGATGAATTTAGCAGGGAAATTTTCTCCCCGAAGACCAGCGCGCCATTCCCGTGCCGTTGGTGAAAGACGTGGTTTTCATGGGTAAAAAAGTTTGCCGGTCGCATTTTTCGGCGTAATTTTGTTATTACACTGACAAAAGCCAACATGGTAAAAGAAAATTTCGTTGAGTTCATCGAAAAGAGCATCAAATCCAACTGGACCATTGATGCGCTTGCCGATTACAAAGGCAGTTCGTACACCTATGCCGGGGTCGCCGGACGGATCGCCCGCTTGCATGCCGGTTTTGAACTCGCGGGAATCGGGAAGGGAGACAAGATTGCCCTCATCGGGAAAAATTCAGCCCACTGGGGGATGACCTTCCTCGCCACGGTCACTTACGGAGCGGTGATCGTGCCGATCTTACCCGATTTTACCATTGAGGATGTTCACAATATCATCAACCATTCCGATTCAAAGCTTCTTTTCGCTGGCGACGCCTTTTTCGAGGTGATGGATATCAAGCAGATTGCCGGGAATACAGGCTGTTTTCAGCCTGACGGATTTTAATCCCCTTTACACGGCAAGCGGCTCCCGGCTGAACACCATGACCCGGGACATCGAACGGGTTTTCAGCCGGCGTTTTAAGGACGGCTTTGGCCCGGAATCTTTTTCCCTGCCCCGTGTGGGGAACGGGGAACTGGCCGAGATCAGTTACACCAGCGGCACCACCGGCTTTTCGAAGGGGGTGATGTTGTCGCACAACAGCCTGATCGCCAATATCAAGTATGCTCATGAGAACATGCCCCTTGAGCCCCGTGACAACATTGTCTCTTTTCTCCCCCTGGCCCATTCATACGGCTGTGCCTTTGAGTTCCTCTTTCCCTTCACCCTGGGCTGTCATGTCACTTTTCTCGGGAAAACGCCGACACCGCAGATCATCATCCAGGCCTTCGGCGAGATCCATCCCCGGCTCATCCTGTCTGTTCCGCTGGTTATCGAAAAAATCTACAAGAAACAGTTGCTGCCCGTCATCAGCAAGACTTCGATGAAGGTCCTTCTCGCCATCCCGGGGATCAGGGGGATGCTTTACCGGAAGATCCGGGAGAAACTCGTCGGGGTTTTTGGCGGGAATTTCCACGAGGTGGTCATCGGCGGAGCGGCCTTCAACAAGGAGGCCGAAGATTTCTTCAGGAAGATCCGTTTTCCGTTCTCCATCGGCTATGGCATGACCGAATGCGGGCCGCTGATCAGTTATGACGGATGGGACACCACCCGGCTTCGGTCGGCCGGCCGCATTGTCGATACGCTGGAAGTGAAAATCGATTCCCACGATCCCTACCATGAAGTCGGGGAAATTTTCGTGCGGGGCGAGAATGTCATGCTGGGGTACTACAAAAATGAGAAAGCCACCCGGGAGGTTATCGATGAAGAGGGCTGGCTTCACACCGGCGATCTGGGGGTGATCGACCGGGACCAGTACATTTATATACGCGGACGGAGCAAGGACATGCTTCTCGGATCTTCCGGCCAGAATATCTATCCCGAGGAAATCGAAGCCAGGATCAATAACCTTCCTTATGTCCTCGAATCGGTGGTCATCCAGGAACATGACCGGCTGGTTGCGCTGGTTTGCCCCGACAGCGAAATGATGGAAAAGGACCAGGTGGACGAGGAAGGTCTCGACGAAGTGATGAAGGAAAACCGTAAGGCGCTGAACCAGATGGTTCCGGGGTACATGAGTGTGGCGGAGTTCCGCCTCCACCCCGGCGAATTCGAAAAAACACCAAAGAAAAGCATCAAGCGTTTTCTTTACACGAACTAACCTCAACGTCAGGCAACATCCTCGATGGCCCTGTTGAGAAAGTCATTCAGGGGTTTGACGATGGCATAGCCCGACATGAGGAATTCGAGGTAATTGTCGCTTTTTACGATCTCATCGGGGATTTCCCGGAAAACGGTGTAACTTTTAAACCGGATCAGGTCGATATCCGGATCGTCCTTGTTGTAGCCCTGGGGAGCCGTTTTCAATTGTTCGCCGTGGATTCCGCCAAAGTTTTTCTTAAACTCCGGTTCGTTGAGGATGGCCCGGAAAACGCCGGGATCGTACATGATCTCCTGGCGGATGGCTTTGAGCGCCGGTGGTGGCGGAACATACATTCCGGCGGCGGCAAAACATTCTCCGGGCTGGATGTGAACGTAATAACCCGGATTAAACGTCCTCCGGCCTCCCTGGGCGATGTATGCCCCGATGTTCGTCTTATAGGGGGATTTATCGGGTGAAAAACGGACATCCCGGTTGATCCGGAAGATGCAGTTTTTTGGTTCCGGCATCCCGATGGCCGGGTCCAGGTCGTGTAACCGGTGGATCAGGACGGAGATGAAGTAGGAGAACTGTTTCCGGATGGCCTGGTACCGGTTCCGGTTTTCTTCGAACCACTCCCTGGTGTTGTTTTCGGAGAGTTCCGCCAGGAAGGGAAGGGTGTCAGGATGGATCATATTAATCAAATTGAATTATTCAGATGTTTAACATACAAAGAGCCGATTGGTTGCATCGCAGGGGAGATTGTTCCCTCCGGCCGTTGTTTTATCCGGGGGAATAAGCCGTTGCGGCACGCCAAAATTATTTTAAATTTGAACCATGCACAAATCGATTATCATTGTTGCCGGAGGTTCCGGGCGCAGGATGGGGTCCCGGGTCCCGAAGCAGTTTATGAGCCTGGTGGGTGAACCAATCCTGATGCGGACGCTGAACGTCTTCCACCAGTTCGATCCGACGCTCGACATCATCCTTGTTTTACCGGAACAGGAACTTCAGACCTGGAAAAACATGTGTGTGAAATACGATTTCAACGTCCGGCACCGGCAGGTCACTGGCGGGGAGACCCGTTACCAGTCTGTTCAGAACGGTTTTGCACTGGTGAAAAAAGATTCGCTGACCGGCATTCATGATGGCGTTCGTCCCCTCGTTTCCTTCGAAACCATACAGCGATGTTACGAGATGGCCGAAGTTCAGGGCAATGCCATTCCGGTTGTCCGTCTGCATGAATCGGCCAGGGAAGTTACGGATGAGGGAAACCGGATCATTGAGCGGGAAAAGATCAGGCTCATCCAGACCCCGCAGGTTTTCAGGTACCAGCAGCTTTACCGGGCTTTCCATCAGCCCTACAATGAGTCGTTCACCGATGATGCATCGGTGGTCGAAGCGATGGGTTACAAGATCAACCTCGTGGAAGGAAACCCGGAAAACATCAAGATCACTACGCCGTTTGACTTTCATGTGGCGGAAATGCTTCTGCGAAAGGAAGCTGTTTAACGCCGGTGTCGGGTGGGTATCATCTCACCGGGGATCTGGGGAACTGTCGATCTCTCCGCCCAGGCTGGTCTGTATGTTGCGGTTCGCCGGATCACCCGTATAGCCGATAAAACCTTTCGCATTGGCGTTGGCATCGATGGTCCGGGAAGCCGTTACTTTGGCTTTCCCACCGGCAACGGCTTTAACATACGTGTCGCGGGCTTCAAGCTCGTAACCGGAGTATGTTCCGCCGGTGTTCACCGAAACGGTCTGTTTTTCGACCGTACCCCTGAAAACGAGAAGCGCTCCCTGCCTGACGTCCGCATCCAGGGATGCCAGGTCCAGCTCCAGTTCCATTTTCCCCCCTGTGCCGGCTTTGAATTCCATATTGTCGCCTTTCAGCACATCCGCACTGGTGATCAATGCCTGGGTCCCTACCGTGAGTGATTCCAGGCGGGTGAAATACACCAGCACCCGGATCTCCGCCTCTTTAGGGGTGCCGTTTTTCAGGCGGATGCTGAGTTTTTTACCGTTATTTTCCGTGATCACATTGCCGGGATCGGTTCCCGTCGCTTCAATGACGATGCCCGTCGTGTCCGACTTGTAAAGTTCCACCCGCACATTGCCGGAGGCCCCCACAGAGCTGAATGTTCCCAGGTCTCTTGTCACCGGTTTCTGAGCCGTGAGTAATCCACCGGCCAAAAGGAGAGCCGTGATGAAGAAAGATCGCGTTGCCACCATAATAGCGTCATTTTTTGAGTGAGTAAAACTACAAAAATTCAGTGAAAATTGTTCTTTATCCCTTCATTTTTAAAATTGATCCACTGAAAGGCGTTATCTGTCAAAACATCAGGTGAACGAGCCTGCCGTGGACCCGGAGACCCGGGGTTGTAACGCCAATGGCAAAGACGGATTGGACAGGGCCTGAAGTTTAAACCGGGTTGGATTGTTGTGGTTTATAACAGAATCTTAATTTTACCGTTTTAAGGGATATGATTCATCGACGAATCCTGATATGGATGTTTATCCTGTCGGCCACTGTCACCGGTGTTGCTTCCGCGCAGGGATTTTCCGACAGCCTGCTGGTGGTCAGATCGGTGGATATTTCCGGCAACAAGGTCACGCGGAAGAATGTGATCCTGCGGGAGCTGCCCTTTGGTATCGGGGATACCATCCCGGCATCGCGGCTTTCCGGGATCATGTCGAGAAGTAAGGACAACCTGATGAACACTTCGCTGTTCAATTTTGTGACCGTCAGGGGCGACACCGTGGCAAATGATCTCCTGGTTCATATCGATGTGACAGAGCGGTGGTACATCTGGCCCATCCCGATCTTCGAGCATGCCGAGCGCAATTTCCCTGCGTGGCTGAAGGATCCGGAGTTTTCAAAGCTCAACTATGGCGTTCAGATCAATTGGAATAATTTCCGGGGCAGGCGCGAACTCATCGCCCTGAAACTCCGGTTTGGTTACAAGGAGCAATACGACCTGGTCTACTCCATTCCGAACCTCGGGAAAAACCAGCAGCACGGACTGACCTTCAGCATTAACAAATTCAGACAGCATAAAATCATTTTCCGTACGGCCGAAAACAAACCCCAGTATCTCAATGATCAGGACCATTACACCTTCGAAACGCTGTCGCCCGCGATCGCTTACACCTGGAGGCCCGGACTCTATGTGACCCACAGCGTATTCTTCTCCTATGCCGACATCACCATGCGGAACGATCTTTACCATGAGGATTACCTCGGAACGCCACCGGGCACGGATCTCCGGTGGTTTAACCTGTCGTACTGGATGGATCTCGATTACCGGGATTACAAGATCTATCCCCTGAAGGGGTACCTTTTGTCCTTCCGTTTACAGCAGCAGGGACTGGGACTGATCCGGGATTTTGATTACCGGAGGACCTATTTCACCCTCATCGGGGCCAAACATACCCAACTCCTTCCCCGGCTGTACCTTGGTGATGCCGCCAAGATCAGGCTGACGAAAGACCAAACGCTCCCCTACATTTTCCGCGAAGGCCTCGGCTACGACACTTACCTCCGCGGGTTTGAATACTATGTGATCGACGGGAATTCCTATTTCATCTCGGTGAATAATCTGAAGTACGCACTCATCCCCGGCGTGACGCAGAATTTAAAGTGGGTTCCCCTGGAGCAGTTCGGCAAGGTGCATTTTTCACTTTACGCCAACCTGTTTTTTGATATTGCCCGTGTCAACGGACCGTCTTACCTGATCGACGGCAACAACCTGGAGAACCGGTTCCTCTACAGTTCGGGGCTTGGCCTGGATCTGGTCACGTATTACGACCAGGTGTACCGTCTGGAGTTCACGCTCAACAGCCTGGGAGAACCGGGTATCTACCTGCATCTGGAGACACCCTTCCGCCGGTGGTAAAAAATTCCTGAAAAAAAATTCTCTTCCGGCTGCGATTTTCAGCCCGTTTTTTCCATTAAGGGATAAAACGGATCCCTTTCCCGGATGCGTCATTTTTCCGGCAGGCGCAGGGGAAGGTCAAAATCAGTCAAGGGATGAACATCATCGAAAGTTTTCTCAACTTTTTTTATCCCGTTCAATGTGACGTCTGCGGCCGGCTTTTAAATGCCGGGGAAGAGATCCTATGCAGCGGCTGTTTCCTGGATCTTCCGAGGACGAACTTTCATCTCGACCCGGCCAATCCCGTGGCCGCTTTATTTTGGGGACGGGTATATGTCACCCATGCCGCATCCTACTATTTTTTCAACAAGGGGAGCCCGTACCAGAAGCTCATCCATAAGCTGAAGTACCAGGGTCGTTCCGACATCGGGATAACGCTCGGACGGTGGTATGCGGGAGAACTCCGGGATTCGGCGTTTTCATCCGTTGATCTGGTTATCCCTGTTCCGCTTCATCCCCTCAAGGAACGGCAGCGCGGCTATAACCAGAGCATGATGATCGCCCGAGGAATCGGAGACGGATTGGACAGGCCGCTCGTTGTTGGAAATCTCGTCAGGCCGTCGTTTACTGAAACGCAAACGCGGAAGTCGCGGTTTGAACGGTTTCTGAACATGGAAGGGAAGTTCATTGTGAAGGATCCCGGTGCCATTGCCGGGCAACACGTCCTGCTTGTCGATGATGTCGTCACCACGGGGTCCACGCTGGAAGCCTGTTCGCAGGTCCTTCTATCGGAGGGTTGCCGGGAGGTGAGCCTCGCCACGCTGGCGGTCGCCTGATCATTCTCCCCAGCTGAAATGATCCTTTTCCAGGCCGGCATGGGCAAGGATCCTGTCGATGACCGTCATAAGGAGTTGTTCGATCGTGGTGGGTTTGCTGTAAAACGAAGGGATGGCGGGGATGATTGTGGCGCCGGCTTCGCTAAGAAAGGTCAGGTTTCGAAGATGGACCAGGCTGAAGGGTGTTTCCCGGGGAACGAGGATCAGTTTACGTCTTTCCTTGAGCATCACATCGGCAGCCCGCAGGATAAGGTCGCTAGATGTTCCGGAAGCGATGCGGCCGATGGTTCCCATGGAGCAAGGGCAAATGATCATGGTGTCGAAGTTGGATGAGCCTGAAGCGAGGGGAGAGAAGAAATCTGTCTTATCGTAGCGGGTGAATGACGGCGGGACGGTCATTTTTTCCCCCAGCTCATGTTCCCAGACTTTTTCCGCATTGTCGGAACAGACCACCGCGGCGGCATCGATCTGATGGCGCAGTTTTTCCAGCTCCTTCATGAGGAGCCGGGCATATGGGGCTCCGCTGGCCCCGGTGACAGCCAGGATGATCTTTTTTTTCATTCGAACTGGTAATACAGGGTGAAGCTGAACATATTGCTGTACTGGCCATGGTTCAGCCGGTAGGTCTGTCCGCTGGGATGGTCCCTGATGGGGATAACCGAGTAGCTATAACGGAGCCCGGCGATCAGGTGATCGGTGAGGGCGTAGTTTGCACCGGCGAAGGCATCGAGGCTGATGCGGTGGAACGGGTTATCTCCGGGAAATTCCCCGTTTTCGTCTTCTTCCCGGTAAAAGAGAAAGACCCCGGGGGCAAGCCCGGCGTCGAAGAGGATTTTATCCTGGAAGCGGTATTGAAGCATGACCGGCAGTTCGACATAGTGGACGGTGAGTTTATAGAGTGACGGGTTCTGCTCCGGGCCTTTATGGTAGGCGCCCTTCTGAATGTAGCGCAATTCCATTTTCCAGTCCAGCTTCCGGGAAATATCCCGCAGGATGTAAGCCCCGGCGGTTAATCCGAGTTTATTGTAACCGGCATAAGTATCGCCATCGACCTGGCTGGCGCTGATCCCGGCAAAAAATCCTCCGCCGAAAGGCTGCGCCATGGAAATGGTTGTGGCGAGAGCGAATAAGACAAGAAAGCTGCTGAATATTTTCATCGTTTACACCATTAGTCTACGGATATAAAAGTATGAAACTCTCCGGAAATTCTGTTATCCGGTCTTCAAAACGGTCATTTTCTCCCGGGATATTTCCCTTTTAGGCATAATCGCGCACGAGCATGTCCTTTACTTTTATCACACCGGTGCCGGCCGGTTCACGGATGAGGGTCATGTCACGGTAAAGGGGATTTTCAAGCTCGTTTGGGTCGATAAGAAACAGGCGGGTATCCGACGGTACGAAATCGATGAGGCCGGCTGCGGGATAGACGACGAGCGAAGTGCCCACGATGAGGAAAATATCGGCTTCACGGGCCAGCTCGATGGCTTCGGGGATGCGGGTGACCGGTTCGCCGAACCAGACAACATGTGGGCGGAGCTGGGATCCCAGTTCACAACGGTCACCTTCCTTCAGTTCCCATCCTTCGATGTCGTAGATGAGATCGGGGTTGGCGGTGCTGCGGGCTTTCCGGAGCTCACCGTGCAGGTGAAGGACGTTGGTACTGCCCGCCCGTTCGTGGAGATCATCCACGTTCTGTGTGATGATCCTGACGTCGAAATCTTCCTCCAGTTCGGCCAGGGCGCGGTGCCCCGCATTTGGCTGTGCTTCGAGGAGCTGTTTCCGTCTTTCATTGTAAAAGCGAAGGACAAGGTTCCGGTTGGTTTCCCAGGCGACAGGGCTGGCCACCTGAGTGACATCGTAGAGCTCCCAGAGCCCTCCCATTTCACGGAAGGTCTTCAGTCCGCTCTCCGAACTCATTCCGGCACCCGTCAATACAACTAGTTTCTTCATCTCCCAAACACGTTTCATTTATAAAATCCCGGACGTTGCGAAAATAACCGGAAACCCTTCCGCCTTGCCCTCCGGCAAGGGGCATTTCAGCATGGGTATAAATAGAAACAAATCTCCCCGGCTTTTGTGTTCACCACGATATTTTGGTTAAATTAGTGAACCGGGAACCATTTTCCTAACAGAAAGATTATCAACACGTAAGGATTCCATGATTGACCAACAGACCATCGATAAAATCTTTGACACCGCGGATATTGTGGAGGTGATCTCCGAATTTGTCCAACTGAAAAAGTCGGGTTCAAATTACAAGGGACTGAGTCCCTTCAGCAACGAGAAGACGCCTTCCTTCATGGTCTCTCCTTCAAAGGGCATCTACAAGGATTTCAGTTCAGGCAAGGGAGGCAATGTGGTTGGGTTTCTCATGGAGCACGAACGCCTGTCGTACCCGGAAGCCCTGAAATACCTGGCCAGGAGGTATCATATTGAAATTGAGGAAAAGGAGAAGACGTCGGAGGATATCCGGCTGGAAAATGAACGGGAGAGTCTCCTGGTGGTCACCGCCTACGCCCAGAAATACTTCCGTGAGACGATGGAAAAGACGGAAGAGGGGCGGGCCATCGGGCTGAAATATCTGAAGGAAAGAGGGATCCGGGAAGATATCATGGAAAAGTTCCAGTTGGGGTACAGCCCGGCCGGAAGGGATGCCTTCACCCGGGAGGCCGAAAAAAACGGGTACAAGAGCGAATATCTCATCAAGACAGGGCTGTCGATCGATCATAACGGGAAGCGTTTCGACCGGTTCAGCGGGCGGGTGATGTTTCCCATCCACAGCATTTCGGGGACCGTTGTCGGCTTTGGCGGCCGTATTCTGCGTCAGGACAAGGACGTTGCCAAATACCTCAATTCGCCCGAATCGGATATTTACCATAAGAGCCGGGTTCTGTACGGGCTTTTTTTCGCCAAAAAATCCATTGTCAAACATGACCGGTGTTACCTCGTTGAGGGTTACACCGATGTACTGGCTATGCATCAGGCGGGCACCGAAAATGTTGTCGCCTCATCGGGCACGGCGCTCACCGTGGAACAAATCCGGCTCATCAAACGGTTCACCCCGAACATCACGATCATTTACGACGGGGATGAAGCCGGGATCAAGGCGTCATTCCGCGGGATCGACCTGGTGCTGGAAGAGGGGATGAACGTCAGGGTTCTTCTGCTACCCGACGGTGAGGATCCCGATTCTTTCTCCAGAGGCCGGAGCGCCACGGAGTTCCGCGAATACATCACGCAGAATGAGAAGGACTTCATCACCTTCAAAACCGGGATCCTTCTCAAGGATGCGGAACATGATCCGGTGCTGAAGGCGAACCTGATCAGCAACATCGTCAGGTCCATTTCGGTGATCCCGGAAGCCATTAACCGTTCGGTATATATCCGTGAATGCAGCATGCTGATGAATGTGGGCGAGCGGGTGCTTTACGCGGAGGTTGAAAAGATCAAGAGCCGGGAGATGGAGAAGAAGTGGCGGGCGCGAACTGCACCTGAGCGGGCGTCACGCGATCTTCCTTCGCAGCCCCAGGTTCCGTATTTCGTCGAGGAGGTTTATTCCGAAAGCGAGGAACGTGAAATCATTTATTTCCTGCTCCGGTTCGGGAACAAGGTCCTGAGGCTGAAGGAAGAAGAGCATTCTGAGATTTCCGTTGCCGAATACATCATCCGCGAAATCCAGAATGAAAACCTTGAATTCAAGAACCTCGTTTACCGGAAAATCTTTGAGATCGTCCGAAGTCTCATCGACAAGGGTGAAGAGGTCCAGGATAAATATTTCGTTTTCCATGAAGACCCCAAAATACAGAATCTTTCCGTTGAGATTTACACCTCACGATATGAGTTGAGCAAAGTGTGGTACCGGAAGGAAAAAGCCATAGAACTGCCCGGTGATAATCTCGGGCAGGAAGTGCCGAAATCGCTTCTCGCGTATAAACATCGGATCATTCTCAATGCCGCCAACGAGAATAAAAAGCAGATGACTGAAGCCCAAAGCCGGCAGGAACTGGAAAAGATCACCGAATTGCAGATCCAGTCGATGAATCTCAAGAAAATCGAGGTCCTCCTTTCCCATGAACTTGGCCGGGTGGTCAATCCCCAGGGCGTCGTTTAGATTCATTTCAAATAACATTTCGTTAAAATATAAATCTCTGACTTCCAGGAATGAATGACCAGCCTCGCCCTCCGTTGCCAACGCTTTCTTGATTAAGATACCGGAAAACCGTAACTTTATCTGAAGGCGTCTCCGTAAGATCATGAGGAAAGAAGGTTGAAATGCAGAACGGGCAAGACGGTGGCGACCCGCCCGTTCCGGAGATCCGGCATAACCACCCTTCCGGGGTTTTGAGATAAAACTAAACTACGCGAAGAATGAAAATTGACATTTCCAAATATCTCAAGGACAGGTACGAAGAATCCGTCCTTCGCCAGTCATTTCCGGGTCCGGTAGTCACCCTTTCCAGGGAGGTGGGATGCCCGGCGAAACGGATCGCCCAGAAGCTCTCTGATTCCCTGAACAACTGCCAGATTAAGTTTGCAAAGGACCTTCCCTGGCGCTGGATCAGCAAGGAGATCATGGAAGAATCGGCCAAAGAGCTCGAAATGGATCTTTCCGAGATCCAGTACGTCTTTGACTACCGGCAGCACGGTGTTCTCGAGGATCTTCTTCTTTCCCATTCCAAGCGCTTCTACAAGACCGACCGTAAAATCCGGAATACTATTGCCAAGGTCATCAAGAATTTCGCTGATGAGGGCAATGCTATTATCGTTGGTCGCGGTGGCGTGGCGCTGACCCGCGATATTCCGAAGGGTTTGCACATCCACCTTGAGGCACCCCTGGAATGGCGCGCCCTCAGAACCAGTGAGAAACATAACATGACCCTCGATGATGCCAGGAAATGCTGCATCGACATCGACCACCGCCGGCAACAATTCCGGGAATATTTTGAGGGAAAGGGAAATGACTACACCCGTTTCGACATCAAATTCAACTGCATGACCGTGGGCCCGGATGAAATTGTGGAGATCATCATTGCCAGTATGAAAGCGCGGAAGATCATTTGATTTTTTTTCGTATATTCAACTCGCTAATCTGATTTACATGTCTCACAAAATCAAGCCGATACTCTTTCTGTTTTTCATTCTGGCCGTCTCCGCGTTCTCGTGCAGAAACCACGAGAAGACGGTTGAAAACCAGGATCTGGCCGTGAAAAGCGTGCTTGATAACGACCGCGGCAATGTCCGCCTGATTTTCTACAACATGTATCTGCCGCCACAGGCATCGAGGATTTTCGAGCGGGCAGGAGCCAATTACAATCCGTCGATACTGAACCAGCCGGAAAATTTTCCCCGGTACCAGAATGCCCATAAGCTCGCACTCAATCTCGGGATCTACGGTGTCGATCTGAGCTACACCCGGATGTTTGACCAGGCAACCCTGACGGCCAAATATTTTTCGACGATCCGGATGATGGCCAATAATCTAGGTATTCCTCAGGATTATTACGACAATATACTCACCCGGATCGATCGGAATTCCCGGGACAAGGATTCGCTGGTCAGGCTGGCCGAAGAGATCTATGAACTCACCGACGACTACCTGAAAGACAATAACCTCGATGCCAACGCGTCCCTGATCGTTACCGGGGGCTGGATTGAAGCATTGTACATCTCCACCCGGATCCTTGATGCCGATCCCGACAATGTCGAAATGTCGGACCGCATTGCTGAGCAGAAATATTCCCTTAACAGCCTGATCTCACTGCTCAGCAATTACCAGGAGGATATTGCTGTCGCCGGCGATCTCCTGATGTTGAAACTCCTGAAGAAAAGCTTTGACCGTTATGACATTTTCTATGACGCGGATGATTTTGCTCTCGATACGGTCAACGGACTAATTTCGGCATCGGCCTATAACTCCGGCATGACGCAGGATATCATGGACGAAATTTCCGAGATCGTCGGCCAGATCCGCATCCAGCTGATTAACTAGTGTCAGAAAGAAAACTCATGTTTTTTAGCCGTGCTTGATAAGAAAACGTCAAGAGCAAGGCTTGCGATGACTGAAAAACAGGAGTTTACTATTCGTAAATGACTGTTTTGAAGTCGAGCATAACGCAGCTATTGGCGTTTTCTTGCAAGCACTAACTAGAATCCCTGATCTGAAAGTTCACCCGAATGAACGGGGTGCATTGCCTTATTCAGGAGGGTGTCGCAGTGAGCTGGTCGCCGGTGCTGCTGCGGTCATCAGAAAACGGTGATGCCCAGGCGGACCAGCACCACGTCGATGATGAGACCGAGAAGGAAGAGCAAACCGAACCGCCTGTTATAGACGAACGCGTGATTGACCAGGTAAAGGGGCCAGACATTTGCCGGCATTCCCTTGGGTTCCTTTTCGGGCCGGGGTTTTGAATAGACTTTGGCGGCCTCGATGAATTTTGGAATAGCGAAGAGGACCACGATCATCGCAATGGTCAGTTTGCCGGCGATCACCAGGACGGCCGTGAGGACGTACTGGAGCACCCAGAGGCCGACGTTGATATACCGGGCTGCGCGTTCCCCGATGATGACCGGCAGGGTTTTCACCCCTTTTACCCTATCTTCCTTCCTTTTGTCGATGTGTTTTCCGAAAAGAACCGATGTGGGTCCGATGGCATAGATCAGACCGATCCATACGGCATCCCAGCTCCATACGGATCCCGAGGTGACAAAGTATGTTCCGCCGATCATGAGCGGTCCCCAGACCAGGAGAACGGTCGGTTCCCCAAGCCCGATGTATTTCAGCGGCCAGGTATAGAACAGCAGGAAGAAAAGGCCGGCAAGGGCGAAATACAGCGTCAGCATGCCCGTGTTCATTACCAGGTAAACGCCGAAAGCAATGGCAATGGCCAGCGTGACGAAGGTGAAACGGTAAAAGGCATTTTTCGACATCAGCCGGTGTTCCAGAGGCTGAGGTCCGTATTGTGCACGGTAATAATTGTCTTTATCGATGCCCTTGTTGAAATCGACCAGATCGTTGACCAGGTTATTGGAGGCATGGGCGAAAATGAGTCCGAAGAGGGCCGCCAGGAAGAATGCCCAGTGAAAATGTCCATCGCGGTACGCCAGCAATCCCCCGACACCTGCGGAAAGAGCCGTCATGATGAATACAGCGGAACGGGTGGCGATAAGCCATTTTGAAATAACGTCATAACTTTTCCATTCTTCCTCGGTCACACGGGGAATGGTCCTTAAGGCCCTCAGCCAGATGGTCACAGTGTTCATCATTGTCGTTTTTTTTAACATTAACCCGGTGAGATATAAATTGTTCACAATGCCCGCCGCACCTGGGGAAGAACGCGGAGATCCCCGGACATCCATCCAAACATGAAGATAATGCCGGGACATTGACCGATGATATAATAAACGATGTAACAGTCAGTTAAAGTCGGATTTCAACGCTGTTCCCCCGGCCCGTTTCATCTTCAGTCTAAATAAAACGCTGGTGGATGAACCTGGTCATTGACCCAACGCAAAAATCCCTGTTGTTAAGAAAAATAATCCGGTATTCACCGGTGTTTTATAACTTGGGCCGGCTAAGCAGATACCGGGAGCCGGGTTGCCTGACGTTAACCGGTATGGATGCGAAGAAGCCAGGAAGGATCGACAGATAAAGGAAAAGAATGAAATTGCAAAAAAGAATACTCATCAACCTGCTACCCGGGTTGCTACCCATTTTCATTTTCGTGGTGGCCGACACGATCTGGGGAACCGGGACGGCGCTTTTCATCGCCGTTATCTTCAGCATTGCGGAGTTATTTTTCACCTGGTACCGGACCGGGCGACTTTGAGAAATTCATCCTCCTCGATGTTTCCCTGATCGTGGTCCTGGGCGGGATCTCCATCGTCCTCAACAATGCCATTTTCTTCAAACTCAAACCGGCCCTCGTTGAACTGATCCTCGCCGCCGTGATCGGTTTCTCGGCTTTCGGGAAGAGGAACATCGTTTATGAAATGTCGAGACGGTACCTGAAAGATGTGCAGATCACGAAAACTGCCGAGTATAAACTGAATACAACGCTGAAGGTCTTTTTCTGGCTGACCATTTTCCACACCCTTCTTGTGATTTGGTCGGCATTCTTCCTCGATGAAAAAGCGTGGGCCTTCATCAGCGGGGTATTGTACTACCTGATGCTCCTGGGCTATTTCCTGTTCGAGACGGGACGGAATTATCTTTCCGGCAGAAAATACCGGAATTCGGAGATCCTACCCATCGTGGACGAGGAGGGCCGGGTCACGGGGAAAGCTCCGCGCGAGTTGTTCCATTTCAATAAAAAGATGAAGATGCTGCACCCGGTCGTTCATATGCACCTGATTAACAGCCAGGAAGAAATTTTCCTCCAGTACCGGCCGTCATTTAAAAGCGTTCAACCCGATAAATGGGATACGGCGGTCGGCGGACATATCGCCTACGGGGAGACCGTTGAGGTGGCCCTGGCGAGGGAAACGGCCGAAGAGATCGGACTCAGGGGCAACAGGCCGGTATTTCTCGGCAAATACATCTGGGAAACAGAGGTAGAACGCGAACTGGTTTATATGTTCATGCTCCGGTCGGATGCACCCCCGGAGATCAATCCCGGGGAAATCCAGGAGGGAAAGTTCTGGAAGCCCGGCGAGATCAGGCGGCAGGCTGAAAAAGACATGTTCACCCCCAATTTCCTGCATGAGTTCGGGCTGCTGATCCAGTATAATGTCGTGGCCCCGTCCTGATCAGGCCGCGGCGGAAACCACATTCTCTTTCCCTCATCCGCACATTTGTCGCTCCCGGATCTTATCACCGTTTCATCCGTTCCTTATTTGGTGGTTCGTGCAGGATCGCGGACGGGTATTCAGACTGAAGGCCGAACCATCGGTCCCTATAAGGCTTCGTTATATTGCCTGACCGCCCCCCGGACTTTGGTGAACGGATGACGTCATGCGGGCATCATTCACCCGTCCGGTTCGCTGGAAATGAATGCCGAGGTTCGATAACAGAGGGGAAGAAAAGTTGACCAGCACAAAAAATGCCTTGACGAGATCACGAAAATCTTACGCCAAAAAGAAGACGAATCCCCGGAAATCCCCGAAAACAGGAGGTTCCGGAAGAACCTGTCACGATTCATCCACTACATTTCCACTTTTGAAGAAGATTAACCGGGGTTTATCAAAATCGGCACCAGGTCAGGAAACAAAAGTGAGGTGAAAATCCTTCCTCTATACGCATTGTGAACATTAACGGATAACGCTGTGTGGAAAATGATAAATAAAACTTAAATCGTGAGAGATATGGTGATGAAGGATTTTATTAACCGGATGAATGACTTTAAAACACACAACCACAAGAAGATACGGTTGGTGTTGGATGGGGTTGAATTTTTCGCCGTCGTGCTTTCTTTCATTGTTTCTGTGGATCTGGTAAAAACCTTTTTCATCCCGGATCTTTCCCCGGATATTTACGATTACACCTTTTTCGGGATTTTTGTTGTGATTTCATGGTATGTCCTTTCCCGGGTGACTGCCATGGCAAAGCTGCCCCGAACGCAGCGGTACCTTGATCTTGTGTTCCAGTTTATCCGGATGAATTTTATTGTGCTGGTTGCGCTGTTGATCTTCAAATATGTGTTTGCCCTCGCCACCGTACCGGTCATCCTCATTTTCCTGTATGTCACCATCAGCCTGATTGCCACACTGACCTTGCGGATTATCGCCTTTCATTCCCTGAAGGTTTACCGGGCCAATGGTTACAATCTTCATCACGTTGTGCTGGTGGCCGACTCTTTTTCCGACGCGGTCATCAACAAGCTGATCGTACAGAAGGAATGGGGGTTCAACATCAAGGGGATTATCACCGAATCCAAGCTGATCCTGGCCAAGTATGGCGACACCATCACCATTTACAATGATATTTCGGTACTGAAATCCCTGATTGACAATACCGTTGTGGATGAAGTGATCTACAGCCGGAAGAAGATTGATGAAGAAGAGATCCGGAAAATTGTCGGCATCTGTGATGAAGTCGGCGTGATTTTCCGCCTGCAGTCGACCGTATCGCCCCTGGATCCTTTTGAAATTCAGCTCCGGACCGTACAAAAAACCAATTATCTGAGCCTGGTTGACATACCTTCCAATAATCTTTCGATGATATTAAAAGCGGTAGGCGATTTTTATTTCTCCATCACAGCCATGATCCTCCTTTTGCCGGTATTTCTTGTCCTCGCCATCCTGATCAAACTGGATTCGAAGGGGCCGGTCTTTTTCCGCCAGGAAAGGGTGGGTCTCAGAGGGCGAAAGTTCAAGCTCTATAAGTTCAGGACGATGGTGACCGATGCCGAAAAACTGCTGGCCAGGCTGAGAGAAATGAATGAGATGGACGGGCCAACCTTCAAAATGAAAAACGATCCGAGGATCACAAAGGTGGGCAAATTTCTCCGGAAAACCGGGCTGGATGAACTGCCTCAGCTCTACAACGTGATCCGGGGGGAGATGTCGCTTATCGGGCCCAGGCCGCCGCTTGAATCGGAAGTTAAATCGTATGAACGGTGGCAGCTCAGAAGGCTGTCGGTCAAACCCGGCATCACCTGCACCTGGCAAATCATTCCGAACCGGAACGATGTCAAGTTTGAAAAATGGATGAAAATGGACCTGAACTATATCGACAACTGGTCACTGACTAAAGATCTGCGTCTGTTTCTTGAAACCATGGTCACCTTCTTTACGGCGGGAGGACGCTGATCTGTTCCCGTTGAGGACGTGGTCGATACGGACCCCTGCGAATGCCGAAATTCCGGAAACCCATTTTCCGTCATTCCAGTGGCCTCATTAGAGGCCTTATTTTTATGGTTGATCAAATCCTCATTTTATTTTATGGCCGACTGCGGGAATCGACGTTCAAAAGCATAACTTGCGCCGGATTGCTCTCGGATGCCCTTTGAAACCTTCAGAACATAAGGGTTTCATGCAGACAGCGATGGAGCGTGAAAGAAACGACTCCCCGTTTTTGCCCTTCCGGCAGGAGCGACATGATCTGTCTGGTGCCGAGGAAGTTCATCAATGCCAACAGTCCGGACGGTTCCCTTTTGGTTTTTCAGGGTTAATTGTATTATTTTTGTTCAAACCGCTCACTTAATAAATTCACGATGAGGCCTCTTTTAAATAAATGGTCGTTGATTGTCCTGGCAGGACTCCTGTTAACATCCTGTGTTCCCCTAACCAGAATAGCCTATGTTCAATCCAAGGATCATTTGACCGACAGCGAAGTGGAGAAACTGTACTTCGTGGGCACTCCGCAGGACAACCTGATCCGCCCCGGGGATGAACTTTATATCCGGATCACCAGCGCCGATGAAACCCAGACGAGCCTGACGGGTCTGACCGCCGAAAGGTATATCTCCGATCCTTCCCTGATGAGCTATATCGTGAATCCTGAAGGAACCATAAAGCTTCCCTATATCGGAAGGGTTCAGGTAACCGACCTGACCCTGGGGCAGGCTTCCGACAGCATCGAAAATTCATTGTCGCAATACCTGAATTACCCATCGGTCTTTATAAAATTTGTCAATAATAAGATTACCGTGCTGGGCGAAGTTAACACTCCGGGGGTTTATTTGTTTAACTATAAAAATGTGAACATACTTCAGGCCATTGGCTATGCCAATGATATCGGAGTCTACGGGAACAGAAAACATGTCCTGCTGATCCGCGAAGAGGGAGCCGTGAAAACAAAGCATTACCTTGACCTGACCAGCGATAAAATATTTGAATCGCCATGGTACCTGCTAAAATCAAACGATATTGTTTATGTGCAGCCACTCAGAAGGAAGAAGTGGGATATGAATACCGTGCCCTATAACCTGATATTGTCTGTCATTTCAACAGCTATCCTGATTTTTACGTTTATTAATACAAAACCTTAGACTCACACTGATGAAAGAAGATATCACTCCCACGGGGAATGTCATGGCGGCATTTTTCAGGGACCTGCTCAAATACTGGTACATCATCGGGATTAGTTTAGTCTTGTTTCTCGGGGTATCGGTGGTTTATCTTAAATTGTCGGCAAAAACCTATAAAATCGGGGCCTCCGTGCTTCTCACTCTCGATGCCCAACAAGGAACCACCAGCAAACCGGATGATGTTCTGCCGAGCTTTGGCTTTGTTGAAAAGGAGAAGAACCTTCAGAATGAAATGTTTATCTTCAGCTCGACACCGCTGGTCCGGGAGGTTTTGGAGGAGATGAACCTCAGGACGAACTATTATTTGCAGGAAGATAAAATCCCCAAAGAACTAACATTCAGCCTGAAGGATATCTACAAATCATCGCCTTTTCAGGTGATCCCCAGTGAGGAACATATCCAGCCCGTCAATGTCCTGATTTATATCAAAATCCTGGATTCGGAGCATTTCACCATTTCCGCCGATTCCCCGGAAACCATGCTGGTCAACTTCAACAACAATGATGTGGTGAGCTACAACAGCCCTTTCCGCCTTGGCGGGACTTACCGTTTCGGGGAAAAAATCGAAAACGATTACTGCTCCTTCAAGGTTCTGCTGAACTCCAACTTCGTTCCCGAGCTGTATGAAGGAAAAGATCTGTTTTTTGAATTCAACGACTATGGGATACTCACGGCTGAGTTTAAAGGAAATCTCGATGTTGAACCGTCATCCCTGGAATCGACGATGGTTGAACTGAATTTCAAAAGCCAGAACGTGGAAAAGGGAATGGATTTCCTGAAAAACCTGATCAATAAATACATTGACAAGAATCTGCAGGAAAAGAATTTCCTGGCCAATCAGACGATCGGTTATATCGATGACCAGTTGTCGAGTGTAACCGATTCTCTCGGGGCCACCGAACGTCAGCTTCAGACCATGAGGAGTAACGCCAGTGTGATGAACATCGACGAGAAAGCCGGCAATATTTACCAGCAGATCCAGGGTCTGGAAGGGACAAGGGATGAGACGGAGCGAAGGATGAATTACCTCCAGCAGATGGATGATTATTTTAAATCCAACAAGGATACCACTGGGTTTATCGCTCCCTCGTCGATGGGCCTGAATGATCCCGTTCTGAATAACATGATCCAGGAGCTGACGACACTGACCACGGAGAAACAAAATATCCTCAACAACAAGCAATACCGGAATCCCCGCTTGAAAACCCTGAATTCAAGCATCGAAAATTATAAGGAAAGTATTGCCGAAAATATCCGGTTCAACCTGTCGACCACCCGCTCAGAGCTGAACAGTCTCAACCAGAAAATCGGCCGGTTAAGAAGTGAATTTTCTTCCCTGCCATACACCCAAAGAAGGCTTCTGGGTGTTGAACGGAAGTTCAACCTGAATGAAGCCCTCTACAATTCATTGCTGGAGAAACGGATCCAGGCGCAGATCATCCGGACCTCAAACCTCTCGGATTGTGAGGTGATCGAACCCCCGAGATACCTGGGGGTCGCTTCACCCAAATCCGTTATCGTTCTGTTGGGGATGGGTTTCCTCGGCCTGGCCTTTCCGGTCGGATTCATTCTTGGAAAACGGATGATCGGCAATAAGTTCAACGATACCGATGAGCTGAAATCGCTCGTCAGTGTGCCCTTCATCGGAAGCATTCCGCACAAGAGTTCCACGATGACGCTCAACAATGTTGTTTACAGCTATCCCAAAACGGCCATCGCCGAATCGTTCCACACGGTCAGGAGTAACCTGATCTACTATCTTCTCGGGAAGGATCATGGCATCATCCTCCTGACCTCATCGCTGCCGGAAGAAGGGAAATCGTTCACGGCCATGAACCTTGCCACCAGCTTTGCCACCACCAACAATAAAACGGTTTTGCTTGAATTTGACCTGCGGAAACCCAGTAAGGTCTATAATGAGCTGGGAACGCGAGCTCTCGTGGGCATCAGCTCTTACCTGATCAACCGGGCCAGCCTCGACGAGATCATCATCAAAACGGAGATTCCCAACCTGGATATCATCCAGGCCGGGCAAATCCCGCCGAACCCGGTCGAGCTCCTGTCGAGCAAGAAAAACAAGGAGTTGTTTGACGAACTTTCCGAACGGTACGATTATATCATCGTCGATACGCCTCCTTACGGCCTGGTATCCGATTCACTGATCCTGATGAAGTACGTCGACATTAAACTGTATGTGACACGTCTGGGCAAGATCAAGAAAAGCACCCTTTTATCAAACCTTGACGATATCGCATCCAAAGGCATTATCAATATGTATATCCTGGCCAATGAGGACATGTCGCAGAAGAACGGAGCCTATTCCAACTATGCCTATGCGGAAAAGAAAAAAACGAAAAAAGGGATCCGGCAGATTTTCAGTAAAAGTTACAATTAACCACGGGTCGCTTGCTGTCTCCGGTTGTTTTGGATAATATGAAGAATCTCGCGGTTATTATACCTGTCTATAATCATCTGTCATATACTCAGGCCTGCATTGAAGCCCTCGAGGAGATGGCTGAGAATGCGTCGCTCACGACCATCGCTCTTTCCATCATCGTCGTCGATGACGGTTCGACCGACGGGACCCGGGACTGGCTTCTGGCCCATCACCCTGAAGTCACCGTACTTTCGGGCGACGGCAGCCTGTGGTGGAGCGGCGGCGTCAATCTCGGTGCGCGGTATGCCGTTGAAGAAATGAAGGCGGATTATCTTTTGCTGTGGAACAACGACATCACCACCGGCAGCGATTATCTGGCCGAACTCGATAAGCTGGTTGCCGGACTGCCCGGTCATGTCATTGCCGGATCCAAGATTTACCGGAAGGAGAAAGAAAAGGTCATCTGGTCGTACGGAGGCATCTTTAATTCCCGGACCGGCAGCAAGTATATGCTTGGGTTTGACCAGGAGGACGGCCCGGAATTTATGGAACCCCGGAGTGTCGACTGGCTTCCCGGAATGGGGACCCTGATCCCTGCGCGGGTTATCGGGACGATCGGTTACTGGAACGAGAAGGATTTTCCACAGTACCACGGCGACAGCGACTTCACCTATCGGGCCAGGCTTGCCGGCTTCGACATCATCGTTTATCCGCAGCTCCGGATCTGGAATGATACGGGCAATACGGGGCTGAGGCACCAGGGCCGCATTTCGGTACTGATCCGCCTCATGTCCGACATCAAATCCAATTACAACCTGAGGAAAAACCTGCGTTTTTACCGGAAATATGCCACGAGTATACTGGCTTACAGTGCGCTGATCAGGTCATACGCGATGCTTTTCGGCGGGTTTTTCAAGTGGAAGGTCCTGGCGCTCTTCGGTATCCACAAAACCCGGTAACCCCCGGACCTGATCACGATTCACCAAAACATACAGAATGAATATGCCCGGTAAACGACTCTATTTCTATCCCATGAGCGGCAGGAATAAGCCAGGTGAAGGAAACCCATATTCCGGGAACCTGATTCGTGCTCTGGACACGCATTTCCGGGTGGTCAACCGGAAGGATCCTTCGCGAAACGGTATTATTAATCTCCTGAAATACATCAACCGGACCGACATCCTGTTCCTGAACTGGGTCGAGGACCTGCCCGACAGGAAGCACGGATACCTGCAGACGCTCGCTTTTTTCCTGATGTTCACTTATCTCCGCTGGAGAAAGGCCGAAATATGCTGGATCCTGCACAATAAGTTCTCGCATTACAAAAAGAACCGCTGGTTGAAGTCCTTCCTGTTCCGGTTTTTGGCAACCCGGTGCACCCGGATCATTACCCATTCTGAAGAGGGATTGGAATACATTCGTCATTACGACCCGGGACACCGGAACCAGATCATTTTCTTTCATCATCCCATCATCCCAAGGCGTAACGGATCCGAATGCTGAAAAGCGCTATGATATCCTGATCTGGGGAACCCTCCTGGAGTATAAGGGCGTCGACAAATTCCTGGAATACCTCCATAACCATGGACTTGCCGTCAAGTACAGAATCCTTGTGGCCGGAAAGGTAAAGGGGACGGCTTACCGTAACCGGCTTCTCCGGCTGGTCAGTCCCACGATACGCGTCGAAGACCGGTTTGTGGATGATGCCGAACTGTACAGTCTGATCGCCGCCTCCCATCTTGTCCTTTTCACTTACCAGGAAGAAAGTGTGCTGAGCTCGGGGGCGCTGATGGATTCCATCGCCGCGGGGGCCACGGTGGCCGGCCCCGATACAGGGGCTTTCCGGGACCTGGGGCGGCTGGGCCTCGTCATCACCTATTCCGGCCCCGGGGACTTAATTGAAAAGATCGATGAGATCCTGGACCACCGGCTGACGGTAGACCCCGGGAAGCTGAACGCCTTCATCGAAGAGAACACCTGGGAAAAATTCAGTGCCCGTCTGGCCGATTATCTTTACTCGGAAAAATCGTAAACACGAAGGATAGGAAGAGCACGAAGGGGAGGTAAACACAAAGGCCTTTAGATTAGCACCAAGAAAGAGGGAACGATCAGCAGACGAGGGAAGAGCTTTAAGAGAAAGGTGGCGTTGGTAAGGGAAAATCAGGAAGGATGAAAAGTTTCCGGAAAAGACTGGCTGAGATTTCGGAGTTTTTTCCATTAAGGAAAGAATGCGAATTGAATGGAATTTAATTTAAAGAATGCACATTCTGAATTTTTTTAATGCGATGAACGCCAGGCCGCAGGGAACACTGAAAGGGTTCAACAAACAGTAGCGCGGGGTGAAACCCCGGGTAGAATGACGGAATGTAGGCAACCCTGAAGGGGTTGAATTAAATAATTAAAAATCACGGGTGCCCGGTTAAAAAATGACAATGAAGAGATATGCCAGACACTCATGATTGAAAATATTTCCAATAACCTAATTCAACCCCTTCAGGGTTGCGGTGCAACGCGCGATCCATACCCCGGGTTATCACCCGGGGCTACTGTTTGTTGCACCCCTTCAGGGTGGCTGGCCATTTCAAGATACCGCGACTCTGGTTAATATGTTGAAAAGGGGTGCTTTCCAGGAATTCCATTCAAAGCCACCCGTAGGGGCGGGTCGCGACCCGCCCGTCTAAGTGGATACGGAATGAAATCAGAAAAAAGAAGTGCACGAAGAGTTTTTAACACAAAGAAGGAAAGCATTTTCATCCTGAAAACGCTGCCAGATAAGAGTTCCGTTCATCCAAAAAAATACATTTTCTGACTTTTTTCACTGAACTGATCAGGCGGGTATTTGTTTATGTATTATGGAACCTTTTAAGCCTGAAAATTCCGGCTGATCCGGGAACTAAGATTTCATATCATCATTCCATGCCTTTGCACCGATTTCATTATATGAATAATGTAATGGGTATGTCTGTGTCATATTACAGGCCTGAAGGCCAGTCTGATAATACATCATATAAAGAAGATTCTGGAAGTGATCTGTTTAAGAAACAAATGCAGAATGCCGCATTCCAGCCCTTCCGGCAGACGTTTTGGTGGTTTCAAACCGGAATGGATTCATTTACCAATTTATCTCATTGGCAGTTAATATTTGTATTTTCATGTAAATATTGATTTAATTCTTATCCATTTTTATTTATAAAACGTAGATAATCATAAATTTAATCATTCTAATCTCCAACCGTTAAATATTTATGACTATGAAACAGGTTTACTATTTAAATTTACTATTCGTTCTACTGTTGCTTTCCTTCAGCAGGAATGGAATATGTGCAGAGCCACCTTACCTGGCCCCGATTCCCGATCAGACGGCACTTGTCGGTCAACCATTCACGCTCGATATTGATGCCATCAATGCAAATCCCGCGGAAACCTACGCGCTCACCGAGGCCCGGCCCGGGATGACGATCGATGCAACCACAGGGGTGATCTCGTGGACGCCCGCCGATATAGCCGATGGCGGTACCGTTACGGTAAGGGCATATAATTCGGCCGGTGAATCCGTAGAGGAGTTTCAATATCTTCCTGTCCACCGCCATACTGTGTCCGCCCACCCTTCTTTCTTACTGGAAGCTGGATTCCCTTCAGGGCGATACCGTATACACAGACTATTCGGGAGGCTATGACGCCTATGTCAATAAATCCCTGAAAGACACCTTGGGAGTGGTTGATTCGGCGCAGCTTTTCAAGCCCACAACCAAGCTCGACAAATTCCTGGAAGTTCGTGATTCAAGTGAGCACAACTGGACAAGAGCCCAGAGTTTCAGTTTCTCATTCTGGTTCCTTTCTAAAGGGAATAATCTGAACAACAACCAGGTGCTCATCGGGAAGGGGTTTCCGAGCATGGGATTCAGCATGATCCTGATCAGCCTCGACAATTCCACAGCGACGACCAAGCTGAAATTTGAGCTGAAAAATCTGACCGGAACCTCTGCCGATATTGCCGACCTGGCCAGCAGTACGGATATTGTTACCAACCAGTGGTACCATGTCACCGCTGTCTATTCCGGGGCCGCCTCACCCGATCCGGTCAAAATGCAGCTCTATGTCAACGGCGTGAAAGATGAACTGACGGTCAACAGTTTTGACGAATCCGGCTTTACCGGCAAAGGGATGACGTTCGGATACTGGAATGCTTACCCCGGGGCCAATACCTATCCGTTCAATGGGGCCATGGATGAAATTTCCCTGTTCAATAAAGCCCTGTCGGAAACGGAAATCTCCGATATGGAGACGGCGGCCCTGAACGGACTGCCTATTTGCCGCCCGGGCAATTATGCGCCGGTCATCACCTCCACTCCGGTTACCGCGGCCACCCAGGGTGTGGCTTATGCGTATACGGTCTCGGCTATTGATCACGACGGCGACCCGCTGACATGGTCGGCTCCGGTGCTGCCTTCATGGCTCAGCTTCAATGCCACCACGAAGATCCTTAGTGGTACTCCGGGAAATGCCAATGTCGGTGATACCGTTGTCAACCTCATGGTCACCGACGGTCAACTGGAGATCCACCAGGAGTTCACGATTTCTGTGGCCAATGTCAACGATGCCCCGGTCATTACCTCCGTTCCTGCCGACACGGTCATCAACCAGGGAGACACGTTCTCCTATACATTGACCGCCAGCGACCCCGACGCAGGAGATGCCGTCACCCTCAGTGCCCCAACGCTTCCCTCCTGGATGACGTTCGACCCGGCAACGGGTGTCCTGGAAGGACTTGCCACCAACGACCAGGTGATGTTTGCGGTCGACTCGGTATTCACCGTTGAGCTGAAAGCCACGGATAAGTCGGGTGCCGATGCCACACAGCAATTCACCGTCAGGGTGATCAATGTGAACGATCCCCCGCAGGTTACAGGACAAAGCACGATTGAAACCGACAGGAATGTGCCGGTCGATATCACCATTGCCGACCTGACCATCGTAGATCCGGATAACCACCCGGCCGATCTTGAACTGATCCTTTTGGATGGCGATCATTATTCGGTCAACGGACAGACCATCACCCCCGACCTGAATTATTACGGAGACCTGATGGTCAATACAGAGGTTACCGATCAAAGGGATACCATTGACTATTCACTGGCGGTCACTGTTAATTTCGTGAATCTCCCGCCGGAGTTCACTTCAACACCGTTGACCACGGCCACCCAGGGTGTTGCCTATACCTACCTGGTCAGCGCCAGCGACCCGGACGTCAGTGATCCGAATCTCAGCCAGACCCTGACCATCTGGGCAGAGACACTCCCGTCATGGCTTACGTTCAACCCAAGTAACAAGGTTCTTGTGGGTATTCCCGGAGCCGCAGACAAGGGCAATGCCGATGTCAGTCTCGGCGTTACCGACGGCGTGGATACCGTTTTCCAGACCTTCACCATTGAGGTGACCGGCGAGAACACGGCACCCCAGATCACCGGTCAGCAAACCGTTGATGGGACAAAGAACGGATACGTCGTCCTCACGGTCAGCGACCTGATCATCACCGATCCGGACAACCCGACGTCGGATATGACCCTCACCGTTTTGGCCGGAGACAACTATAGCTTTAACGGCGATACCGTGTTCTTTGCACAGGACTACCTCGGAACCGTGAACGTCGGGGTTAAGGTGAACGACGGTCTGGACGATAGTAATGTTTTCCAGCTTTCCATCACCGTGAAATCGGGCGTCGGTGTACCCCGGATCACCAACAGCTTCGTCGACCGGGTCTACCCGAATCCGGCAAGCGATATGGTGACTTTTGAACTGAGTAACACGGAAGGGGCATCGCGATTCCTGGAAGTCAGAGATCTCACCGGTAAGGTTATGATACTCCGGAAAATTGAAAGCGGGACCCGCGAATTCAGGGTGAACGTTTCCGATTTTGCCAGGGGGATCTATATCTACCGCGTATATAGTGACACACATTACCAGATCGGAAAACTGTTGATCCAATAGTCTTCTGATTGCCTCATGAAAAATCCCGCGATCCGTCTCGCGGGATTTTTCAATTCCCTTTTTAAGGGTATTAGAGGATTGATTCCTGCCATTGATCAAAATCATAAGGAACAATGGTTTAATATACCTGTGGGTATATACATTTGAAATTTATCAGACATAGATTTCAAGGGATTGCAAAAATTCATGTTATGATTGGAGTGAAGGGCTTCAGAGCATTGTGCTAGTGAGATTTGGGTTTATGGTACTGGCGTGTACTCCGGTGATTTCTGTTCTGCCGCAGGATCCGATAAAAATCATGCCGCTGGGTAATTCTATCACGCGCGGATCAATGTGCCTGAATGGCAACATTTATACTTGTGTGCTGAATGCCAATGCCGATGCCATCGGGTACCGGTACAGGCTTTATAATCTTTTAAATGCAGCCGGTTACCATTTCGACTTTGTCGGAAAAAACACTGATGGATACGCTATTTTCAATGATTCGCAAAATTCCGGTTTTGACGGCATCCACTCGCACGACCTGGCGGATGTGATGCAAACCGGGACGTCTTCATTCACCGGTACAGTGACTTCCGGGCCTTACCTGAATACCTATCCGGCCGACCTCATCCTCCTGCATATCGGGACGAATGATATCCTGGCTCATAATACCTCGGTAACCGATGTGGCAAGGATCCTGGATGCCATCGATGCCTATGAAAGTGCCTCGGGCCATCCTGTGCTGGTTTTTCTTGCCAGGATCATCAGCTCAAACGGGGATCCCTGCGGCACCAATCCCTATGTCGTCAGCTTCAACAACAACCTGGTCTCGATGGCCCAGTCACGGATCCTTAACGGCGACCACATCGTGATCGTCGACATGGAATGCAATGCCGGACTGGACTATAACAACGACTTCACGGACCAGGTCCATCCCGACGCAACGGGGTATTCAAAGATGGCTGACCTGTGGTTTCAGTCGATCAACAACTATAATTCCGCGCCACTGATCAGCGCCATCCCGGAACAAACCGCCGACCGCGGCACCCCTTTCACGAAACTATCCCTCAGCGATTACGTGTATGATATGGAAACGCCGGCCAGTGAGATGCGGTGGTCTTATTTGCCTTCCTCCCCGGTGCATTTCACCATTACCATCAATACCAATCATGAAGTGACTGCCACGCCCATCGATCCCAACTGGAGCGGAAGTGAAACGATTGAGTTCACGGCGACCGACAACGGGAAGGTCCTTCCCGGCCTGAAAAAGTCGGTTACCCGCGATGTCGTCTTCACCGTCCAATGGATACCCACGATCATCGGACAGGTGAGCCTGTCGACGCCTGAAGAAACGCCCCTGACCCTTTCAGCGGATGACCTTGAGATCCTCGATCCGGAAAAAGCCCCTTCGGGGATGACCCTCATCGTCAACAGCGGCGACAATTACACCGTTAACGGGACGACCATCACCGCCTGCCCGGGATTTTAACGGGACCCTCACCGTTCACGTTCAGCTTTCAGCCGGGGGAAAAACCTCTGATACCTATGACCTTCAGGTCGGTGTGACTCCGGTGAACGATCCGCCGGTCATTGAATCCCAGAGCCTGCTGATCACCGGCCGGAACGTCCCCCTGACCATTACCATGAACGATGTGACCTTCACCGATCCGGACAATGCACCATCAGAACATCATCTCACCCTCCTCGGGGGCACGGGATATACCCTGAACGGCGATACGGTCAGACCCGACCTGAATTTCTACGGCGATCTGAATGTGAATGCGGCACTGAGCGACCTTCAGGACACGGTTGACTTCACGCTGTTGGTCACCGTTACCTACAGTAACATCCCGCCCAGATTCACTTCGGTTCCCATTACGGAAGTGAATGAGAAGGACACCTATACCTATGTTGTCACCGCCTCGGATCCGGATACGGAGGATCCGCAGGTCAATCAGACGCTCAGTTTCTGGGCCGACAGCATTCCGGGATGGCTCACTTTCAACGGAGGTAATGGCATTCTCTTTGGTTTTCCGACCAATGCGGATGTCGGGCAGTACCCCATCCGGCTGGGTGTCACCGATGGCATCGATAGCGTATACCAGGCCTTTACGCTGAAGGTGCTGAATGTGAACGATCCGCCGGTCATCACCGGGCAACATGAAATTTCCGGCACCAGGGATTCTTTCCGGGTGTTGACGGTCAGCGATCTGATCGTTGAAGATCCTGACAATACCCCTGCTGAACTGAAAGTCCTCATTCTGCCTGGACAAAATTACACCTTCCATGGCGATACGCTCATTTTCAGCACGGGTTACACGGGCGACCTTGATGTGAGTGTGAAAGTGAATGACGGAACCGACGACAGCAATGTTTTTTCGGTGATTGTCCATGTGAATCCCGGTGTGGGCGTGCCTCCGGTGCGGCATGGGATGCTGGCAAAGGTCTATCCCAATCCTGCCGGTGATTTTGTCATTTTTGAAGTGCAGGGTGCGGGAACGTATGACATTGTCATCAACAATGTAGAGGGAAAAAATCTGATCATGAAAAAGCTCCGGGATCCGGACCGGTCTGTCAGGATTGACCTCTCCGGTCTGCCCGCGGGCATTTATCTGTACAGGATCTCTAACCGTGAATTCTACCAGGCGGGAAAACTGGTCATCCGGTGAAGGTAAGAAGGAGGCTTGACTGCAGCGTTTGACCTGCATGCCCTGTCGGGGTATCCGTTAATGGGCGGCAAAATATTGAAGAGGAGAATGCCGGAGAAAAACAGCCGGCACGGCAGTGAAAGCATTCATAAGAAGAATTTAACGGTTGGTCGTTGAAGCCATGCCATTGATAAAATTATCATCCGAATTCAGAATGAAGGAAGAACAATAAAGGATTTTACCAGTTAAATACAAAATAATCGGGGAGATGCTGTGTAGCAGAATCACCTGAGTAACCTGAACGATTAACCAGACCTATGCTTTTCAATTCATTAGAGTTTATCATTTTTTTCCCGATCGTGGTGGCGGCATATTTTGCCCTGAAACCGAAGTATCGGTGGATATTGCTTGCTTCTGGCCAGTTATTATTTCTACATGGCCTGGAACTATAAGTACATTGTGCTGATCGTGATCTCGACGACCATTGACTATTTTGCGGGAATCAACATTCACAAGTCGGGGAATCCCCGAACACGGAAGACCCTGCTGCTTGTGAGCCTGGTCGCCAACCTCGGATTGCTGTTTTTCTTCAAATACTTCAATTTTTTCGGGGAGTCGATCAACGAGCTGTTCAGTAAGGTCAACATCTTCTATAATGTCCCTGTCTACCATTATCTTTTACCGGTCGGGATCTCGTTTTACACGTTTCAGACGATGAGTTACACCATCGACGTGTACAATGGGAAGCAGGAACCGGAGCGGCACTTCGGACGGTTTGCCCTTTTCGTGTCTTTTTTCCCTCAGTTGGTGGCCGGGCCTATCGAGCGATCCGTCAATCTCCTTCCGCAGTTCAGGAAGCATTACGATTTTGATTACGAGCGGATCAAAAACGGGATCCTGCTTATGATCTGGGGTTTCTTTAAGAAAGTCGTCATTGCCGACAGGCTGGCGGAATATGTGAACCTGGTCTACAACCATCCGCACGATTATGGCGGACTCCATAATGTTATTGCCACCTTTTTCTTCTCTTTCCAGATTTACTGTGATTTCTCGGGGTATTCCGACATTGCCATTGGATCCGCCATGATCATGGGGTTCACCCTCATGACGAACTTCAGGCGGCCATACCTTTCCCAGAGTATCCGTGAGTTCTGGCAACGCTGGCATATTTCCCTGTCCACCTGGTTCCGCGACTATGTTTACATTCCCCTGGGAGGTAACCGGGTTGTCAAGTGGAGATGGTATTACAATTTATTCATCACGTTCGTGGTGAGCGGTCTGTGGCACGGTGCCGAATGGACCTTTGTGATCTGGGGAGCGCTTCATGGATTTTACCTCATTTTCGCGATCTGGACAAAACATTTGAGGGAACGGTTCAATGCGTTTTTCGGACTGATGAAAAATCCCGGGATCTACCAGTTCATCCAGATCCTGGTTACATTCGTCCTGGTTTTCTTTTCCTGGATATTTTTCCGGGCAAACAACATGAGCGATGCCTTGTTGTTTATACGGAAGATGTTTCATTTTTCCGGGGAAGGGAATCTGAACCTGTTTCACTTTGGAGTGGACTTTTACATCGCCTTTGGAAGCATCATCCTGCTTCTTCTGTTTGAAATACTCGAAGAATATGCCGGCTTGTCATCCCGGATCAGAACAGCAACGCCGAAAGCCGTCAAATGGGCTCTACTTACGGCAGTGGTCCTGATCATCTTTGTCCTGGGTGTGTGGGATGAAGCAAACTTCCTGTATTTTCAATTTTAGTTTTAAACCGTGAATTTTATGAATGCGAAATTATTGAAGATACTGATCTATATTTCCGGAGTCGTTTGCCTGTATGCATTTATCGCCATCCGTATTCATCCTCTTTTCAATGCCATTCTCAAAGAAAAGATCATTCCCGACTACTGGGAAAACACAAAATATGGAGAGTTATACTATTTTAATTTAATTCACAATTTCAGGGAAACGGGTTTGCCGGAATACCGTACGAAATACCGGTTCACCAAAAAGTCACCGACACTCGACAACGCCGATCTGTTGCTCTTTGGCGATAGTTTTTTCGACTTCTCCAGGATGGAGACCATCCCGGAAAAATTACATGACAGCCTTGACTTAAAGGTTTACTATGCCCGCTATGACAGGCCCCTGAAATACCTCGAGGAGAACAGGTACTCGAACAGGAAGGAAAAGTTGATGATCTATGAGTCGGCAGAACGGTATATTCCGACCCGGTTTACCGAGCCCCAGCCGGAGTATGTCCCCGATCCCCGAAGCAAATTCCGGCAGGAGATGGCAAAGGTGAGGGATTTTATCTTCGTACCGAATAAAGAATTGCTTTACAACACGTTGTTGTACAGAAGTTACCTGACCACCGGGATCTATTCGTGGATCTCCACGCTGAAATTCAATGTTTTTGGTTACATCACGCGCTTCACACCGAAATATTACCTTGGCGGAAAAACACCCTGGCTGTTTTACTACGACCAAATGAACGACGAACCCGGGAGTTTCTACTACCATTACAGCGACAAGGAAATCAACACGTATTGTGACAACATTGCCGATATGTCCAAACGGCTCTATGAGCAGTACAAGCTCCGGATGGCCTTTATGGCAATTCCTTCCAAATATACCCTTTATCATACCCTGTTAAACAACGACAAATACAACGATTTCATCCCCCGCTTATATGCCGGGCTGAAGAAAAGGGGCGTGCCGGTGGTTCCTGTATATGAGGATTTCATTCATTCGGATACCGTGCTCTATTACGGCACCGATACCCACTGGAACAAGAAGGGGAGGGATATTGCCTTTGACAATATTATCCACGTACTGGATTCTCTAAACGATAAAAAAAACATCTATGAAAGTAGTGCTCTTAGCTGGAGGGTTCGGAACCCGGATAAGTGAAGAAAGCGGAATTCGCCCTAAACCCATGGTTGAAATCGGAGGCTTTCCGATCCTGTGGCACATTATGAAAATCTATTCACATCACGGAATGAATGATTTTATTATTTGTTGCGGTTATAAGGGGTTTGTGATCAAGGAGTATTTTTCGAATTATTTTCTCTACAACTCCGACGTCACCTTCGATATGAAGTCCAACAGCATGCAGGTCCACCGGATGAATGCGGAGCCCTGGAAAGTTACGCTGGTCGACACCGGAGAAGCGACCATGACCGGTGGCCGGCTGAAGAGGGTCAGGGATTACATCGGGGATGAAACGTTTTGCATGACCTATGGCGACGGGGTCAGCGACATCGACATTAATGCCCTGATCATGCACCACCGGAATGAAGGGATGCTAGCCACACTTACCTCGGTAAGGCAACACGGCCGTTTTGGCGTATTCAACCTGCCTCCCGGTACCTCTAAGATCCAGTATTTCAAAGAAAAGCCCAAAGGCGACGGCGATGATACCGCCTGGATCAACGGTGGATTTTTTGTCCTCGAACCTGGCGTCATCGATTATGTTGATGATGATTCAACCGTATTCGAGAGAGAGCCGCTGGAGAGGCTGGCTGCCGACGGACAGCTCAATGCCTTCCGGCATCTTGGATTCTGGCAGCCAATGGACACCCTGAGAGACAAGCACCTGCTGGACGACTTATGGAGTCAAAACAAGGCTCCCTGGAAAATCTGGGAAGGATGACCTTGTTTCCCCTCCTGAGCATCACGTTTTTTCAAAAATAATTAAACCTGAAATCATGAAAATCATTATCGCCGGTAACCTCGGGTACATCGGCCCCAGTGTTACCAGACAGTTGCGCAAGACATTTCCGGATGCTGAACTCATCGGATTTGATATCGGGTATTTTGCCCATTGCCTTGCCAATGCCCCCCATGTTCCGGAAGTGCTTCTCGACAAACAGATTTATGGTGATATCCGGAAATTCCCTGAGGCGGTGCTCGACGGTGTGGATGCCGTCGTCGACCTGGCGGCTATTTCCAATGACCCGATGGGAAATAAATTTGAAGAGGTCACCATGGAGGTGAATTATAAGGCAGCCGTTGAACTTGCCCGTCTTTCCAAAAAACACGGTGTCAGCAGGTTCGTCTATGCATCCAGCTGCAGCATGTATGGTGCAGCGAGTGATTATCCCAAGAAAGAAGATGATACGCTGAACCCGCTGACCGCTTACGCCCGCTCCAAAGTTGCCGCCGAAAAGGAACTTCAGCCACTCGCCTCCGAAGATTTTACAGTCACCTGCCTGCGTTTCGCCACGGCCTGCGGATTCACCAACCGGCTGAGACTCGACCTGGTTCTCAATGATTTTGTCGCTTCCGCCCTCGTCAACAAAGAGATTGTGATCCTGAGCGACGGGACACCCTGGCGGCCCATGATCAACACCCGGGATATGGCCCGTGCCTTCGAATGGGGCATTGTCCGCGGAAAAGACAAAGGCGGCAATTTTCTGGCCGTCAATACGGGCTCGACCGACTGGAACGTCCAGATCAAGCCCCTGGCAGAAGCCGTTGCCCTGCAGATCCCCGGCGTCAAGGTCCTGGTCAATAAGGATGCCGCCCCGGACAAACGATCCTACCGCGTCAATTTCGACCTGTTCAAAAAACTGGCTCCCGATCACCAGCCTGTCTGGAACCTGGAACGGACCATCACTGAACTGAAGGATAATTTCCTCGAGATGAAGTTCAGCGATTCCAACTTCAGGGAGTCTAACCTGATCCGGTTGAAAGTACTGAACGCCCTCCAGCAGAAACAACTGATCAATGCTAACCTGGAATGGATCCGATAAGACGGCTTTTTCTCCAGTTATAAACCTCTAACTTTTCGCATATGATATTTACCGAAACCCGGCTCAAAGGAGCCTATCTTGTTGAGATAAAAAAGATTGAAGATGATCGCGGATTTTTTGGCCGCGCCTGGTGCCAGGACGAATTCCAGGAACATGGAATCGATGCTTCGATCCGGCAGATCAACGCTTCATATACCATCCATAAAGGAACGATCAGGGGGATGCATTACCAGGTTGAGCCTTACCGGGAAGCCAAATTCATCCGGTGCGTCCGGGGCCGGATCTATGATGTGATCATCGATCTCAGGCCCCAATCACCCACTTTTATGGAATGGATCGGACATGAATTGACGCAGGATAATTACCTGTCGGTTTTCGTTCCCGGCAATTTTGCCCACGGTTTTGTCACCCTTGAGGACCATTGCGAAGTCTATTACCCCGTCACCGAATTTTACACCCCGGGTTCGGAAAGGGGGATCCGTTACAACGATCCGGCCTTCAATATAAAATGGCCGGTGGAGATCCGTCATGTATCGGAAAAAGACAGGAATCATCCCTTGTTCAACCTGGAAACGTTCCATGCCTGATCTTTTCCCCGGAAGGGGAGTTGAGCTTCAGGGAGACCTGCAGTCATACCCCGGCGTACCATTCATCCATTAAAACCTTTACCCATGAAACATACCCTTTGCCCCAATTGCAAGCATCCGGATATCGAAGATTTCTACACCGTAAAGAACGCTCCCATACACAGCCTCGTGACCATCAAGAATTATGAAGAGGCCATGTCGGTGCCCAGGAAAGACATCACGCTGGCCTTTTGCAATCATTGCGGCTTCATCTTTAACAGTTCCTTCGACACGACGGTCGATTATTACACCAAAGGCTACGAAGATCAACAGGGATTCTCTCCGACATTCGTCAAGTTCATTACGGGCATAACCCAGCGATTCATCGATAAATATGATATCAAGGATAAGGATGTCATTGAAATCGGTTGTGGGAAGGGCGATTTTATCAATCTTATCTCCGACCTCGGTCATAACCGCGGGATCGGCATCGATCCGGCCTATGTCCCCGGGAGAAACAAGGAAAAGCCCAATGTCCGGTTCATCCGGGAGTTCTATTCAGAAAAACACGGCGACCTGAAGGCCGATGCCATCACCTGCCGGCATACGCTTGAACATATCCACGCCACCCACGATTTCGTGGAGACCATTCGCAAATCGGTCGAAGACAATGAAAATGTGGTGGTCTTCATCGAAGTGCCAAGTATCGTTCGCATACTTAAAATACAGGCTTTCTGGGATATTTTCTACGAACACTGCACCTATCTCAGTCCGGGATCCCTGGCCCGGTTGTTCCGGATGAATTATTTTGAGGTGAACGATCTTTACCTTGAATACGACAACCAGTATTTGTTTCTCGAAGCCTCGCCCGTTCGTGAAAAGTCGGATAAAATCCATCCGCTGGAGGAATCGGTCGAAGACCTGAAAAAGCTCACCCGGGAATTTGTGACCAAAATCAATATCCAGCTGAATGAATGGAGAGACCGTCTGAACGGTTATAAAAAAGAGGGGAAGAAAGTGGTGATCTGGGGAGGCGGATCCAAATCGGTCGGTTTCCTCACCCAATTTGATGACATCGGCCTGATCGATCACGTGGTCGATATTAATCCGCATATGCAGGGCAACTATATCCCCGGAATTGGTAAACAGTATGTGGGACCCGACTTTCTGAAAGACTATAAGCCCGACATCGTCATCCTCATGAACTCGGTCTACACGAATGAAGTCCGTAAAATTCTGAATGAAATGGGTCAGGATCCGGTGATCGTCGGGTTGTAAAAGAGATCATCGTATATGGCTGAAAATGAAGAAAGCTGTCCTCCGAATCGGGGGACAGCTTTTTTGCATATCAGGGTGAGCTTACCGGGGGTCAGTAGCGGATCACTTTCTGAATCTTAAGGAAGTTGTTCTTCCCGGTGATTTTAACGAGATACACCCCGGAAGGCAGGTCACCCGTATCGAAGGTGCATACGGATTCGCCATTGACCTTGACATTTCTCAGAACTTTTCCCGAAAGGTCAATGAGTTCCACCCGGTCGATATCCCCTGCATTTGAAATGCTGAGGGTATTGATGAAGGGATTGGGATAAACCGTAAAGTCGGGTTGCGCAACCAGGCCTGCCTGCTCATCCGGCGAAATGGGCTGGATGTCTCCGGCTCCCGGCATACTTTCCGTATTTACAGCGCCCTTGATAATGCCGGGAACCGACTGCTGGATGACGGACTGGATCTCCGAGGGGGAGAGGACGCGATTGTAGACCCTGACGTCATCGAGCTGTCCACTCATTTCAAAGAGATTGTTCGTCATCCTGGCGAGCCTCAGCGCACCGCTGGTTTTGAAGCGGGTATGGGCACCATGCTCAGCGGTGATATCCGATCCGTTAAGGTACAACCCGACAACGCCGGTGTTCCGGTTGACCGTCACCGCCAGGTGATTCCAGGTGTCGAAGGCAAATGCACCGGTGTTCGACCGGGTGATCGCTGATGTTGAACCATCGCCCGATTCAAATGAGATTTTGCGATCGGTGGTGGCATACGTATTGACCAGCACTTTAAACCCGTCACTGGATGATCCCGAAGGTCCATTAGCCATGATGGTCTGGATATTGGATCTTCCCGAGGGGATCCTGACCCACATGGCCAGGGTGAAGGTGTTGCCGGGGTCGATAACCGGGGAGGACGAGAAGTCGTTGGTGCCGTCAAAGGTCCCGGATGCGGTGCCCTGAAGGTGGTCTGACGAGTAGGTCGCACCGTTGTACAGGGTCAGATTATACCCGTGTCCGGTGAGATCCTTACCATTCCCGTCGAGCGGCCAGTAGGCGAGCATGTCATCAACCGGTTGGGGTATAGCGGACGTATGCACCGTGAGGGTATTCGACCATGCCGAATTTTCGGTCGAGTTGAAGGCTCTGACACGGTAGTAATAGGTTGTGCTTTCACTCAGACCGCCATCATGGTAAGAGATGGTACCGGCACCAAGGGTGGCCACCCGGCTAAAGCCTGAACCGGACGACAGGGACCGTTCGACCTGGTATCCTTCTTCCTGGCCGGTATTATCCTTCCAGCTGAGGTCGGCGGATTCCCAGGTTACCGCGCCGGCTGAGAGTGAGGAAGGTCCGGCCATACTGGTGCCGTTCATGGCGGCAACGATTTCCGATGACGAAAGGACGCGCTGGTAAACCCGGATATCGTCCAGCTGACCCATCATGGCAAAAACGTTATTGCTCATGATCCCCAGTCTGAGCGGTGCATTGGTGTTGAACTTTTGGTGGACGCCAGACACGGCCGTCACATCAGTACCGTTGTTGTAGAGCCTGACAACTCCTGTTGTCCGGTTCACGGTGACGGCCAGGTAATTCCATCGGTCGAATTCGAATACATTGGCATTGCTTTTCGTAAGTGCCGAGGAGGAACCGTTGCCCGATTCAAAGAGGATGCGACCGGTCGGTGGTGCCATAGGTGTTGATCATCAGTTTGAATCCTTTGCCTGATGAGCCTGATGGTCCGTTGGCCAGAACAGTCTGGATGTTGGAACGTCCCGATGGGATCTTTACCCAGACGGTCATGGTAAAGGTATTGCCCGGATCCATCGCAGGTGAAGCGGCACAGTCATTCGAACCGTCGAGCCACATGGAGGCGGAGCCAATCGCATGATCGGTGGTGTATCGTGCGCCATTGTAAAGGGTCAGATTGTAGCCGTGGCCGGAAAGGTCGGTTCCGGTATTGTCGAGCGGCCAGTAGGCAAAGGCGCCATCGGGGGCAGAAGGAACGGCCGCTGTCGCCGTGGTTGCCGGAACAATGGCCGACCATGCGGAACTGCCCGACGCATTGTAAGCCTGGACACGGTAATAGTAGGTGGTATTTGCGGTCAGTCCCGACTCGTCGTAGGATATGGTACCCGCGGCAGGGCTGGCGATCTGCGTAAATCCCGTTGCCGGACTCAACGATCGTTCGAGGTGGAAACCATCCTCGTTCGAGGCATTATCTGTCCATGTCAGGTTCAGCGAATTGGCCGTGACCTTTGATATGGCCAGATTGGAAGGTGCAGCAGGCACCATCGGCCCAATCACAATGGAAACTGTATTGCTGTAGGAGGATTCCACCTTGTCGCAAAGGGCTTTCACACGGTAATAATACGTCGTGCCCACGGTGACCTGGACGTCGGAATACGCCGTCTGGTTGGCAGGAAGGGTTATGACCGGGGCGAACCCGCTGGTCGCCGTAAGACTTCTTTCGACGACAAAACCCGTTTCATTGTTTGAATTATCGGTCCAGGATAATGTTGCCCTGCCATTGGCCGATGATGGGGTGAGACCGGAAGGAGCCTTTACCGTCACCGGAAGGGATGAGGACATGGCCGCTGCGATCTCGGAGGCCGAAAGGATCCGTCCATAGACATCCGCATGGTCGATTTCCCCCTTCATGCCGAAAAGGCTGTTGGTCATGCGGCCAAGCCAGACCATGTCATTGTTCTTGAAGCTTTTATGGCTACCGGCAAGGGAAGTGACATCCACTCCGTTATCATAGAGCCTGACCGAACCTGTCGAGCGATTCACTGTCACCGCGACATAGTTCCATTTGTCGAACTCGAAAACATTGGCATCGCTGGTGGTTACGGAGGAATTTGTCCCGTCGCCCGACTCAAAGATCATTTTACGGTCGGTGGTGGCATAGGTGTTGACCAGGAATTTAAATCCGTTGCTGCCCGATCCGGAAGGGCCGTTTGCCAGGAGAGTCTGGATGTTGGATTGGCCTGAAGGAATTTTCACCCACAACGCCAGAGTGAAGGCGTCACCGAGGTTAATGGCCGGGCTGGAAGCATAGTCGTCACTTCCGTCGAGAAGAAGGGAATAGGTGCCTTCTGCCTTATCGGTGGTGTAGGTGATGCCATTATGCAATGTGAGATTGTAATTGTCACCTGTCTGGTCAACACCACTGTTGTTAAGCGTCCAGCAAGCCATCGGGCCGGTGCCTGATGAGGTCGTTGCCTGATCCGTGGTGACGGCGACGACATTCGACCAGGATGAATTCCCGTAGCTGTTATAAGCCCTTACCCGGTAATCATAGGTCGTCCCGGAATTCAGTCCCCCATCGGTGTAGGTTGTGGCACCTGCGCCGAGGTTGGCGGCGAGGACATAGGTTGAACCATCGCCTGAGCGTTCGATCCGGTAACCCGTTTCATCCTGGGCATTGTCGCTCCATTTCAGGGAGACGGAGGTGCCGGATTTTGACGAAACGGAGAGTCCGGTAGGTGAAGCAGGTACGGTCCCCATTGAAGCGCCCCTGAGGTTTGGAAGCTGAAGGACACGTCCCGGGGAACTGGGGGTGTTTCCCCTTGGCACAGATACACCGGTCCCATAGGTAAAAAGGTAAACATCATCGATCAGGGTCCATTCGTCCCGGGCAGCACCGTATTCAGATCCCGATCCTCCGAAGTGACTGTAAATTTTCATCTTGTCGATGTGTACCGATGAAGTGTTCCGGAAGCGCATGCCGGTTTTCGAGACGACAAGCTTACCATCGACAAAACCTTCCATGATCCCATCGTAATTTCCGCCACTGCCGTCGGATTTGATGGTATTCATCACCATCCGGATGGTGATGTTGTACCACCTGCCCGGATCGGTCTGGAACTTGAAGTTCCCCCACCGGTAGGAGTCTCCGTAAAGGCCCGACTGATCCTGGTAATAGGTGTAAAAATAAATCCCGCCCTTGTCGTCCTGCCCGGCATAACCATGGCCCCACATTAAACCGTTGGAAAAACCGTCGGACCAGCCGGGTTTCTGAACACCTGAATAATACGATTGCGGGCCACCCTTCAGGCCTGGGAGTTTGCCACCCAGAACCCATTCAAACCCGGGCTTGAACTGGATATTGTACGACATGTAAATTTCATCGGCCTGTGCATTGTTCGGTGGTTCAAACTGACCTCCGCCTGCGGTAGGCCCCACGCTTCCCTGGGGGTAGTTCCACTGCATCGCCTGGTTCCCGTTGCCGCCATCGATAATGTATGTCTTATCCAGACCATTGACGTATGCCGGATTGTTCCAGTCGCTCTTCCATTGATTGTAATCATACAATCCCCGGGTGTTGTTTTCGAAATCGTGTTTGTAAATGATGTTGAAAGTACTGCTGCTCTGTGCATTAACAATTAAGGGTAAAATAAATCCCAGTAGAGTAAGGACATGTCTTCTCATATCAAAAAGTCTCCTTTTGACAAATAGATTAATAATAGAGATTAGCTAATTGATTAGGTTGACGAAATGATGAAATATGTATGATTAGTACGGCGGCATTTCAAATATGTTGTCCAGCAATAAAAAGGTTTGACGGAAAATGGGAATATTTAGACAGGCTATAAATTAGAAGGGCTGGAAGCCGCGCCGGACAAGGCGTTGAGAGAGAGTGGTATAAATGGATTTTTTTGCCAAAGGAGGGTATGGCCTGGCAGGAAGATGCACCCAGGAAGGGAACAAGGAATAAAAAAACACCGCAATGGATGCCGTCCGGCATCTCACTGCGATGTTTTTCTTTTACAGATAATCAGGGTTATAGACGATTAACTTAATATTTGATCACTTTGATCATGTCAGACGGTCCGTGGCTGCCCGAGATCCTCAGCAGGTATATCCCGGGTTTAAGATCACCGGTGTTCAGAGTGCAGACAGACTGACCTTCAGGCCTGATGATCTGCAGAACTCTTCCGGACAGATCCATCAGATCGATCCTGTTCACACCCCCTGTACCGGAAATATGCAACACACTGCTGAATGGATTCGGATAAGCCGTCAACGATCTTCCATTCTCATTTTGCGGCATTCCGCTAATTCCGGCTTCTGTACTCTCCGAACCTTGATCCTGAAGCCTTGAAGATCCCGGACCGGCCATCGGCACGATGGGACTGGCGAGGATAGCGGCGATCTCGGACTGGGAGAGGACGCGGTTGTAGATCCTGACATCGTCGAGGTTGCCCTGCATGCCGAAGTTATTGTTGGTCATGCGTCCGAGACGGACCACATCGTTGTTTTTAAACCCGGTATGCGAGGCCGTTTCGGCGGTGACATCGGCGGCATTGTAGAAGATATGGACCGCCCCGGTGGCACGGTCGACGGTGACGGCGACATGATCCCAGGTGCCGAAATCGAAGACGTTGGTATTGGTCCGGGTGATGCTGGCCAGGCTTCCGTCGCCCGATTCGAAGGAGATCCTGCGGTCGGTGGTGCCGTAGGTGTTGACCAGGACCTTGAAGCCGTTGGCGTTGGCCCCGGAAGGCGCATTGGCCATGAGGGTCTGGATGTTGGATCTTCCTGAGGGGATTTTGGCCCACATCACCAGGGTGAAGGCGTTGCCGAGGTTGATGACCGGGGAGACGGCATAGTCGTCGGCGCCGTCGAGGGAAAGGGACCCGGTGCCCTGCTGGTGGTCGGAGGAATAGGTCGTGCCGTTGAGCAGGGAGAGGTTGTACCCGTTACCGCTCATATCGGCAGGGCTGTTGTCGACGGGCCAGTAGGCGATCAGCCCATCGCCGGTGGATGGTGAGTCGGCGGTGGTGACACCTTTGACGGCTGTGTAGGCCGAGTTGCCGATGCCGTTGTAAGCCCTGACGCGGTAAAAATAGCGTGTTGCGGGCGAGAGGCCGTTATCGGCAAAGGTGGTGACATCCGTTGCTGTGGAGCCGATCTGGACATATCCGGAGATCGAGTCGGGTGATCGTTCGATGCGGAAGCCTTCCTCGGTGCTGGCATTGTCGGTCCATGACAGCATAAGGCTGTTATAGGTGACGCTGCCGGCGTTGAGTCCGGAAGGTGCGGCGGGAGCGGTGGTGACAACCAGGATGGTGGCCGTATTGCTGTATGCCGATTGGGTTTGGCTGTTGTAAGCCCTGACGCGGTAGTAATAGCGTGTTCCCTCGCTGACGGTGTTGTCGGTGAATGATGTTGAGTTGGCCGGCAGGGACTGGATAACGGAGAAGCCGGTGGTGGAGGAGAGGCTCCTTTCGAGGGAGAACCCGTCTTCATTGGTGGCATTGTCGGTCCAGGTGAGGTTAACGAGGCTTGAGGAGAGTGCGGCATTGAGTGAAGAAGGCGCATTGACGGTCGAAGGAACCGATCCGGCCATGACGGCGGCGATCTCGGACTGGGAGAGGACGCGGTTGTAGATCCTGACATCGTCGAGGTTGCCCTGCATGCCGAAGTTATTGTTGGTCATGCGTCCGAGACGGACCACATCGTTGTTTTTAAACCCGGTATGCGAGGCCGTTTCGGCGGTGACATCGGCGGCATTGTAGAAGATATGGACCGCCCCGGTGGCACGGTCGACGGTGACGGCGACATGATCCCAGGTGCCGAAATCGAAGACGTTGGTATTGGTCCGGGTGATGCTGGCCAGGCTTCCGTCGCCCGATTCGAAGGAGATCCTGCGGTCGGTGGTGCCGTAGGTGTTGACCAGGACCTTGAAGCCGTTGGCGTTGGCCCCGGAAGTCGCATTGGCCATGAGGGTCTGGATGTTGGATCTTCCTGAGGGGATCTTGGCCCACATCACCAGGGTGAAGGCGTTGCCGAGGTTGATGGCCGGGGAGACGGCATAGTCGTCGGCGCCGTCGAGGGAAAGGGACCCGGTGCCCTGCTGGTGTCGGAGGAATAGGTCGTGCCGTTGAGCAGGGAGAGGTTGTACCCGTTACCGCTCATATCGGCAGGGCTGTTGTCGACGGGCCAGTAGGCGATCAGCCCGTCGCCGGTGGATGGTGAGTCGGCAGTGGTGACACCTTTGACGGCCGTGTAAGCCGAGTTGCCGATGCCGTTGTAAGCCCTGACGCGGTAAAAATAGCGTGTTGCGGGCGAGAGGCCGTTATCGGCAAAGGTGGTGACATCCGTTGCTGTGGAGCCGATCTGGGCATATCCGGAGATCGAGTCGGGTGATCGTTCGATGCGGAAGCCTTCCTCGGTGCTGGCATTGTCGGTCCATGACAGCATAAGGCTGTTATAGGTGACGCTGCCGGCGTTAAGTCCGGAAGGTGCGGCGGGAGCGGTGGTGACAACCAGGATGGTGGCCGTATTGCTGTATGCCGATTGGGTTTCGCTGTTGTAAGCCCTGACGCGGTAGTAATAGCGTGTTCCCTCGCTGACGGTGTTGTCGGTGAATGATGTTGAGTTGGCCGGCAGGGACTGGATAACGGAGAAGCCGGTGGTGGAGGAGAGACTCCTTTCGAGGGAGAACCCGTCTTCATTGGTGGCATTGTCGGTCCAGGTGAGGTTAACAAGGCTTGAGGAGAGTGCGGCATTGAGTGAAGAAGGCGCATTGACGGTCGAAGGAACCGATCCGGCCATGACGGCGGCGATCTCGGACTGGGAGAGGACGCGGTTGTAGATCCTGACATCGTCGAGGTTGCCCTGCATGCCGAAGTTATTGTTGGTCATGCGTCCGAGGCGTACCACATCGTTGTTTTTAAACGCGGTGTGCGAGGCCGTTTCGGCGGTGACATCGGCGGCATTGTAGAAGATATGGACCGCCCCGGTGGCACGGTCGACGGTGACGGCGACATGATCCCAGGTGCCGAAATCGAAGACGTTGGTATTGGTCCGGGTGATGCTGGCCAGGCTTCCGTCGCCCGATTCGAAGGAGATCCTGCGGTCGGTGGTGCCGTAGGTGTTGACCAGGACCTTGAAGCCGTTGGCGTTGGCCCCGGAAGTCGCATTGGCCATGAGGGTCTGGATGTTGGATCTTCCTGAGGGGATTTTGGCCCACATCACCAGGGTGAAGGCGTTGCCGAGATTGATGGCCGGGGAGACGGCATAGTCGTCGGCGCCGTCGAGGGAAAGGGAGCCGGTGCCCTGCTGGCTGTCGGAGGAATAGGTCGTGCCGTTGAGCAGGGAGAGGGTGTACCCGTTACCGCTCATATCGGCAGGGCTGTTGTCGACGGGCCAGTAGGCGATCAGCCCGTCGCCGGTGGATGGTGAGGCGGCGGTGGTGACACCTTTGACGGCCGAGTAAGCCGAGTTGCCGATGCCGTTGTAAGCCCTGACGCGGTAAAAATAGCGTGTTGCGGGCGAGAGGCCGTTATCGGCAAAGGTGGTGACATCCGTTGCTGTGGAGCCGATCTGGACATATCCGGAGATCGAGTCGGGTGATCGTTCGATGCGGAAGCCTTCCTCGGTGCTGGCATTGTCGGTCCATGACAGCATAAGGCTGTTATAGGTGACGCTGCCGGCGTTGAGTCCGGAAGGTGCGGCGGGAGCGGTGGTGACAACCAGGATGGTGGCCGTATTGCTGTATGCCGATTGGGTTTCGCTGTTGTAAGCCCTGACGCGGTAGTAATAGCGCGTTCCCTCGCTGACGGTGTTGTCGGTGAATGACGTTGAGTTGGCCGGCAGGGACTGGATAACGGAGAAGCCGGTGGTGGAGGAGAGACTCCTTTCGAGGGAGAACCCGTCTTCATTGGTGGCATTGTCGGTCCAGGAGAGGTTAACGAGGCTTGAGGAGAGTGCGGCATTGAGTGAAGAAGGCGCATTGACGGTCGAAGGAACCGATCCGGCCATGATGGCGGCGATCTCAGACTGGGAGAGGACGCGGTTGTAGATCCTGACATCGTCGAGGTTACCCTGCATCCCGAAGTTATTGTTGGTCATGCGTCCGAGGCGGACCACATCGTTGTTTTTAAACCCGGTATGCGAGGCCGTTTCGGCGGTAACATCGGCGGCATTGTAGAAGATATGGACCGCCCCGGTGGCACGGTCGACGGTGACGGCGACATGATCCCAGGTGCCGAAATCGAAGACGTTGGTATTGGTCCGGGTGATGCTGGCCAGGCTTCCGTCGCCCGATTCGAAGGAGATCCTGCGGTCGGTGGTGGCGTAGGTGTTGACCAGGACCTTGAAGCCGTTGGCGTTGGCCCCGGAAGCCGCATTGGCCATGAGGGTCTGGATGTTGGATCTTCCTGAGGGGATTTTGGCCCACATCACCAGGGTGAAGGCATTTCCGAGGTTGATGGTTGGCGAGACGGCATAGTCGTCGGCGCCGTCGAGGGAAAGGGAGCCGGTGCCCTGCTGGTGGTCGGAGGAATAGGTTGTGCCGTTGAGCAGGGAGAGGTTGTACCCGTTACCGCTCATATCGGCAGGGCTGTTGTCGACGGGCCAGTAGGCGATCAGCCCGTCGCCGGTGGATGGCGAGGTGGCAGTGGTGACGGAAATGCTATTCGAGTAACCGGAATTGCCCAGGATATTGTAGGCTTTCAGACGGTAGAAATATTTTGTGGCGGGCGTGAGCCCGGGGTCGGTGACCGACAAGGTATTTGCTGGAATTGTATCGACCGGGGAGTAACCCGTTAGGGAGTCGGCCGACGCGTTCCAGGATGAATCCCTGTTCACTGTAGGAGTTATCATTCCAGGAGAATGAAGCGGAATTGGATGTTTTGTCCGTGTTGGCCAGGCTGGTGGGTGCCGGGGGGAAGCTGAGGCCATCGAAGGGAAGGACGGTTGTCAGTGAGTTGAACCATTTCTGGGCCATCTTGGCATACCCGGTCTCGAAGGGATGCAGTTGATCTTCCATATCACCGTCCGGGGTCAGGCGGTAATCAATCCCCGCGCCGTTTTCCATGTCGACCATGATGATCCGATCACCATTGGAAATACGTTGTGCAGCCATAGCCTGAACATTGTCGTTGAAGGTTGTTGTCAGGCTGCTGACGGGAGAGCGGTTGATGATCCGGGCAAGGAGAACGGTGATCGTTACACCGTGATCGTTCTCATACCGGTCGATTTCATCCAGGATCCTTTTCACGTCGTTCGAACTCGAATCCAGGGCATTGGTGCCGATATGAAGGAGGACAAGATCGGCCGGATTGGCTGTCAACCATGTGTAGATGCTGTCGGCCACCTGGTCGTCCCGCCAACCGGGATGCCCTTCGTGGTCAGTATCGAAGGGCGGGGTAATGTCATAACCTGTTGACTGGCTGCCAACGAAATTCACATTATAACCGGCTTCATTCAATTTCTGCCAAAGGGGTTGCCTGTAGCCGGGAATCTGTCCCGGAGGCCTGAGTTCAATCGTATAGCGGCCATAAGTGATGGAATTCCCGAGGGGCATGATTTTAACCGTGTAACTCAATGGCCAGGGTTGGGAAAAGGCTGGAGGGACAATGAAAACTGCAGTGATGAGAATCAATGCCAGGGCGAGGGCGCGGGGGGTAGGGTGGAATTGCCTCATTTTATGATGTCTTTAGGATAGAGTAATGGATTCTAATTCGCTGATTCATAACAGGTCAAGATACATTATAAATTCGATAACAAGACCTTTTAATCCTAAATAAAATCATTATTTTTATCAATGTGTCGAAAACGTGTTTCAATGTTCTGTACGTTTATGTAAAAAACGGCCAGCCACCCTTTAATGGGATGGTATTTAGTGTCAGAAAGAAAACTCATGTTTTTTAGCCGTGCTTGATAAGAAAACGTCAAGAGCAAGGCTTGCGATGACTGAAAAACAGGAGTTTACTATTCGTAAATGACTGTTTTGAAGTCGAGCATAACGCAGCTATTGGCGTTTTCTTGCAAGCACTATTTAGCAGTTCATCTTTCGGAAGGGATACTGGACAGCGAAAAGTTTAGTATATTGCCTTCGTTAAGGCTTACAATGAGAACATTCATGAAAAAAAAACAGACTGTTCTATTTCTCACCGAAATTTCGTTTTATCCTGTATTTGGCGGAGAGCAGTTACGAACGTATGGTTTGCTGAAGATTCTCAGTCAGACGTTCGACCGGGTCTATGCGCTGACTGACCTGCAGGAAGCGGATGAAAATGTACGTCGCGAATTTCCGAACGTGCATTTTCATGCTTTTGACTACAATCAGGTCAGGGTCATTATCCGTGGCTTCGGGTATTTTGTACAATTCAGGAAGGACGAACGGTTTCTGGAAGAGATCGAAAAAATTCTGACGAATCAAAAAATTGACCTCGTCTTCATCGATTACAAATATTACGGTCAGTATATCGGGTATTTCAGGAGCAAGGGGTTGCCGGTTATTTACGGCACGCATAATGTGCAGTCAAGGATCATGTGGCAGAAGCCGGCAGACAGTTTGCGGATGTATCTCCGTTATAAGATCTTTTACCTGACGCATTATCTCCATGAAAAGATATATTTCCCGCGGGCAGACAAGGTTTTGGCCGTTTCACAGCATGATGCCCGGTATTACGGCCGGTACATGGACCGGTCAAAAATTGTAGTCCTGCCGAATTTTCTTGATGAGGAGTTATACCGCATCAAAAAAGTCCCCGGCGAAGAGTACATCATCATGACAGGCAATTTCCTGGCTTTTCAGAATGAAACGGGGATCGACTGGTTTGTCGGCAATGTCTGGTCGGATGAATTAGCGGGGCAGGATAAAACTGATCCTGGCTGGGATCGGATCGAAGGACGTTTTTCAAAAGCTCTCTGCAAAATACACCTTCAAAAATATCGAGGCTGTGGGTGAACAGGACGACCTGAAGGGATTGATCCGCAATGCCCGGATATCCATTGTCCCTCTTCTCACGGGCAGCGGCACACGACTGAAATGCATTGAAGCCATGGCCCTGAAAACCCAGATTGTCAGTACTTCGCGGGGATCGGAAGGAATCGAGCATGAGGGAAATATCCTGATCGCAGATTCTGCCACGGAATTCCGGGATAAAATCCTTGAAGTGCTCGACGGGAAAGTGGATACGACTGATAAAGCCTATGATATTTTCATGGCGAAATACTCTCTTGCGGCAAACAGGCTGGTCTTTCAGGAGATGTTAACCTCCCTGTCGCCTGTCCGCGAGCCAGCCGGTTAACGGCGGAACAGTATTATGGGGTTCGGGCAGGACCAGAAAACCTTATGGCACGACAGCTGTTCAACATGAATAGTTTCAGCCGCCGGTATTGCTGAACAAGGATAAAAAGTGACGTTTAAGGGGTTCGAGGGTTCAGGGGTATTCCCAATCCTATGGAATAGACGATTTTGTCGTTTCAAATCTCAGTTTATGTTCAGGAAAATCGTATTTATAACGATCGTTTTAACTATCCATCGATTTTTTCACCCTCTCGGTGTTTCCCGATGCTGTGCAGAAATCCTTTGAATTCCTGGGAATCGCTTTGTCCCTGTTTTTTCCTCATCATCTATTACCTCTACGATCGTGAACCGGGGATCCCGGAGACGTTCAACGTACCGGTCCTCATCCTCCTTTTCGGCGTTTTTCTCAGCATGTTCGGGGCATTGGCTTTTCACGAGCAGTCCATGTCGATGACGCTGTGGGGTGAACGGTTCATCTTTTTTTACATCTTCTATTTTCTCCTGAGCAAGCTGCGGATCGAACCGGATTACATCATTAAGTTTTGTCTTGTTTTGGGGTTTGCCTTCAGTATTTTTTACATCGTTCAGTATGCGATTTATCCCCGGGCCATTGTCTCGGCCAAGATGTTCAATGACCGGGGTACCTTGAGAATCTTCATGCCCGGATCGGGCTACCTGGTTATCGGGTATTTTATTGCGCTGTATTCCTTCTTCAAAAATTACAAGATCATTTACCTGGTGTATCTCATCCTGGCCCTCATTGTTTATATTCTCCTGGGAACGCGCCAGGTTCTGGCTTCCGTTGTGCTTGTCACTGTCCTGTTCCTCTTCCAGAGCAAGGTGGTCAGGTTAAAGGCGATCCTGATCCCGTTAATGGTCGTTTCAATCATCCCCTTCTATTTTTTATTCCAGAATATTTTCGACTCCATGCTCGATGTCACCAGCCATCAGAGTTCGAATATCGAAGGCGACATCCGGTTCCGGGCGATGAAATTTTTTCTTTTCGAATTTTTCCCCAATACCATTTCCTATATCACCGGCAATGGCATGTATGGCGGTGATACGGCCTATGCCCGGCAGGTCCTGAGCTATTCGGACGTGTACGGTTTTTTTATGTCAGACCTCGGACTGATTGGTGATTATGTTAAGTTCGGAGTATTCTTTGTTCTGGGTGTCATCATCATCTTTATCAAAGCCTTCACCGCGAAGCTTCCTGAGAAATACATGTTTGTGAAGTATAATTTTTACATCATGCTCATGACCCTTTTCACCGGTGGCAGTGCTTTCGCCGAAGATTCTAATATCGTGATCCTTGGGTTATTCATGTATCTGATCGATTACAACAAGATGGAGAAGAAAAAGGCGTCCCAGGCTAAAAAGGAAGAGACCAGCCGGCGGCAGGTTAACGAAAAAGAAGCCGTTTATCCCGCGAGCCTGTAAACGGTTCCGGCGGGCATCAGGCTCTCAGAAAATGAAGTTTTGCCATAATTCCCCGCATTCCCAGGAAAGGCATGTCGGCCAGATACCTGAAAAAATTCCAGTTCAGCAATTTCATCGAGAGGATCACCGAGTACCAGTTATTGAAGGAGAGCTGGATGATGAATTTTGTCAGGACAAGTCCCATGATCCCATAAATGGGCAGGACATAGAAACCCAGACCGATGATCAGCGCACCCGAGATCAGGGCCGGCCAGAGGAAGGGAATATGGTTGGTCGAGGTATAGATGCTCGCATGGTAGGAGGAATGGATGTCAAGGATCTCGGTGATGCAGATGACCAGAAGAATTCCCAGGGGAACGAACCGGGTCTTGATGCCGATCAGGTCGAGCCCCAGGTTACCGAAAATGGAAATGGCACTGAATCCACCGATCATGACCAGCATGCCGAGGAAAATATACTCCGAGGATTTGACTTTGAGGGAGTCGAAATTCTTTTTGGCGGCCAGGGAATAGATCTTGGGGACATTCGTATAGAACGGCGCCCGGGCAAGGTTATTGATAAAGCCCACGATGCGCATGGTGAACAGGAATGAGGCCATCATCACCGGATCCTTCAGTTGGGCGATGACCAGTGATGTTCCGGAGGTGATGGCATAGGCGCCCCATGAGAGCCCCCCGAGCCTCCAGGTCGCCCCCCAGAGTGAATTAAAGATCTCCTTATCAAAATGGCGGCGCTTTTTGATCCTGATACCGTTGCGCCTGAACCATCGTAGAACGTACCATCTCAGGTAGAGAAAGCGGACGACGGACTGAAGCATCATATAGCTGATCAGGAAAACAGGAGGAAGCTTAAAGGAAAGCAGAACGATAAAGACGATGATCTGGAGGGAGCCCTGGAACACGCCGAAGCGGGCCTCAAGGCTGATGAATCCAAGTCCGCGCACGAAAGAGCTCCATTTGACCGAACTGATCATCATGGCACAATAGGGGATCAGGGCGATATAGGCGAGCCACAGGTCGAGCCGGTGATGACCCAGGCTCATGATGTTCCAGACCATGGCCACCCCGGCGGTCGACAAGATCAGGATCAGGAACCCTGTCAGATAAGTATATATGGTGAACGAGGTCGTCAGCAGATCCTTCAGTTTTTCAAGGTTGGGCTCATCATTGACGATCTCGACTTTCTCGTCATATTCCTTCCGCGTCCTGGGGATCCGGGTGGCACCGGCGCCGAAGTAGGAAACGGCCCTGACCAGCGTGGCTCCGAAACCGGAGTCGGCAAGCATCGCGAACCCTGCTATCGTGTTGGTGAAAAACCAGAAAGACTGCTCGATATTCGAATAGACCTTCAGAAGGATAGGCAGCACAAAGAGGGCACTGCCGAACCTGACAAAGACAGAGGACCAGGACATCAATGTCGGGCTGTCGAATATCTTCTTTAAAAAATTGATCATTTCAGATTCTTCCGGGAAATTAAATCAGACGTTTTTCAGAGCATCAGGCTGGATATAGAAAACGCCGGCTTCCGACAAAATGTTTAGTAGCAAATGTAATTGTTCTTTT
>CAVXNX010000022.1:0-73552 GCA_963763215.1 uncultured Bacteroidales bacterium | reverse complement strand
CATTGCCCCACCGGATCTGGTTCGTTACTATTCCCCGGCAGGTTCCGGGGAGGACTCATACAGCCCTGGTGGTTTTGACCCTCCGTGCCGCAGTCTGAATACATTCCCTCTGCGCTATGATAACCGATACCCCGTGATATTCCAGTTCCCGGCGGAAAATTCGGACGTTTCCGGCATGGTTCTTTCTCAGCGGTACCAGGGTGATCACATGTCCGGGATCGACGCCGATGCCGGTGCATATCTTCTCCAGGCGACCGGTCGCGGCCGATTTTTGTCCCCCTGTCATCCCTGTTGTTGAATTGTCGGAGATGATGATCGTTATCGGGGAATTTTCGATAACGGCATCCAGGAGGCCGGTGATCCCCGAATGTGTAAAAGTGGAATCGCCGATTACGGCCACCGAGGGCACCAGGCCTGCATCAGCGGCACCTTTTGCCATGGTGACCGATGCTCCCATATCAACACAGGAGTTGATGGAATTGTAAGGCGGAAGGGCTCCCAGTGTATAGCATCCGATATCGGAAAATACGCTCCCCTTTCCAAAGTCTGCCATTGCCTCATTCATGGCAAGATAAACATCGGCATGGCTGCATCCCTTGCAAAGGGCCGGCGGCCTGTTGGCTACTATGCCGGGAATATCCGGTCCGTATTTCTCACTGAATCCCAGTGCCGAAGCCACAATATTCGGATTCAGTTCGCCCACCCTCGGCAGGTGACCGTCGAGCCTGCCTTTCACCTTATAGGGTGAATTGAAGAAACCCCTCAGCATCTCTTCCACAAAGGGATAACCTTCTTCGATCACCAGGATCTCCTCCGTTGATTCTGCAAGTTGTTTAACCATCTTACGCGGGAAGAGGATACTGGACGATCTTCAGCACAGGATGGTCCAGTCCGTAACGCTTTGCATTTTCCATATAGTAGTTGAAAGCCAGTCCGCAGGCTATGATCCCCAGAGATCCGTCATTTCCGGGGATGAACCGGTTGAAACCGGAATTTTCGGATACTCCGGAAAAGGAATCCTGGAGTCAGCAGGTTATTATATTTCACACGTGCCATGGCCGGCAGAAGGATGAACTGTTTCAGATCCCCGGGAAGTTTCAGTTCATTCTGCGGCCGTCTGTCCATCGTGATCACGCCTGCACGCGAATGTGCCAGCCTCGTGGTGATCCTGAGCATTACAGGCACTCCAAACTTCTCGGAAATCCCAAAGGCATAGAAAACCATTTCATACGCTTCCTGCTGGTTTGAGGGCTCCAGAACGGGAATGAGGGCGAACTTGCCGTAAAAACGGGAATCCTGCTCATTTTGTGAGGAATGCATGGAAGGATCATCGGCAACAGTGACAATAAGACCACCGTTTATGCCTGTGATGGCTATATTCATGAATGGATCGGCAGCGACATTAAGTCCCACATGTTTCATACACACCATCGCTCTTTTCCCGGCATAGGCCATGCCGAGGGCAGATTCCATTGCCGTTTTTTCATTGACCGACCATTCGCAGTGGATCTTTAACCTGCGGGCTTCGGGAGAAGCCTGCACATATTCGGTGATTTCAGTTGACGGCGTGCCCGGGTATGCATAGATCCCGCTTATCCCGGCATCAATTGCGCCCTGTGCGATAGCCTCATCCCCGAGTAACACTAATTTCTGCATGGGAATTTTAAATTTTGAATGACTCCCAAAAATTAGAAAATTATCCCAAGGACGAAGGATGTTTAAGATAGAATTCACCGGGTATTTTTCAGGAATAAACAGTGAGGACGATCTTCCGGCTGCCTCCATGGTTGCGGAATTCACAGAGGTATATACCCTGCCAGGTCCCGAGGTTCAACCTATGGCGGGTGACAGGGATGGTGAGGCTCTGGCCGAATACCGACGATTTAAGGTGAGCCGGCATATCTATTTAATTGATTTTAATACATATATTTGTGTTGATATTATTTTCAGCACAAATATGAAAGCAATTCTACTGGTACGTGTATCCTCAAACAGTCAGGAGTTTGAAGAACAAAAACATGGCATAATTGATTATGCCAAGCAATTTGGCTATAAAGATAAAGACCTGATTATTATTGAAAATGAAGAGTCAGCAATAAAATTGAATATTGATGAACGTGTTGGTATAATTAGAACGAAAGAAGCAATAGAAAATGATAAATTGATAAATGCAGTCTTCGTATGGGAATTTTCAAGGTTGGCACGGAATCAAACAGATGGGCATCTGCTAAAGGATTACTTCTTTAAGGATAAAAATTCAATTCTACTGTTCATAACCAGAAATAAAGTTATTCAATGATGATGTTACCGCACCACATGAAACAGGTGATATTACCTTTTCTTTATTTCTAAACCTGACTGAAAGCGAAATGAGAACTAAAAAAGCACGGTTTCATCGTTCAAAGATTCGCAATGCCAAAATGGGAAAATATAGTGGTGGATTTATAAAATATGGGTATTACGTTGATGAAAATGGTTTCTATCAGGTGAATGAATCCGAAGCAGAAATGATAAGATACATTTTCGATGAATATGAAAAAGGCAGAAGTATCATGAATATTCAAAAGGAGTTGCTTCAACGTGGATTGATTAAATCAATAAATTTCGTTAGAGGAATATTAACATCTGAAGCATATACAGGTGAATCCAACGAGTACGGCATGAATAGGAAATACCCGCCAATCATTGACATTGAACAGTATAATAAATGCCGTGATATTGCCAGAGAAAACAACAAGAAAGCGGATAAAACCAATGAAATATACTTTGCGAAGAAACTGATAAAATGCACTGAATGTGGCACACATTACATCGCCATGAAATCCAGTCTTACATACTTGTGTTATGGCCGATACGGGAAAGAAGCAAAACTAAAACCAGAAACCGCATGCAAAGTCAAGTCCAACCATCAATATAAATTTGCTGGATAGCCTGTTGTGGCGACTTGCCAAATTCTCGGAGCAACATAGGACTGACATGACAAGTATAGAAGAAAAGAATGAACTTCAGGAAACAGTTAACACTTACAAGCAACATATTCACGAGAGTACTGCATCACTGACAAAACTGAATGGTAAGAAAGAACGCATTGCAGATAATTATGCTGAGGCTATATACAAAAGAACAAAGAGATGAGAAATTCAAAACTGTGGACAAGCAGATAAATGAAACAAAGAACTTCATTGTTCGCAAGCGTAACGAAATAAAAAAAATCGAGAACCGCATTAAAAAAGAGTTCAAAGAATATGAAGGACAGGAACTCATTGATTTTCTTAAACGGGAAGCCGCATTAAAGGCGGAGCGACTTGAAGAAGTTGATGATGATTTGGAAAAACAGGAAATCGTTCAACGGAACATACGGGAAGTAAATGTGGTTGAGGATGAAGCAAACAAATCCAAGATTCTTATAATTAAATATCATAGGGGTAAAGACCAACGGTATCGTGTACTAATTAAAAAGAAACCGCCAATTGTTGAATGGGACATAACCTACGGTGATGAGGAGTTTCCAGAAGTCTTTCTTCCACTTGACCCACCACTGGAAATCACGCAACGTTTTGTTCGGAAAAAACAAACAAAAAAATCGAAACCAAATCACTAACTTTGTGTGACCAAGACTCATTTTTACGGTTTTATTACGGGTCAGGATAGCAAACGTGCTGAATCCTGCATACCAACACATTACAATAGGAATTGGTCGCAAATTTCACCAGTCTTGGCTACAAACAGGGGATTGATTATCCTGCTTAATTTATTGTTATGGGTAAATCTAAATTTAATTATGAATATCTTCCATATGGTGTTGTGAAGGTTATACGGCAGATAACACGGGAAGAGAGAGAATACCGTACACAGAATAATTATTTGTTGGTTGCTGGTCTTATATTCCACCACCAGATGAGTGATGTTTCTTCATATTATGATTACAAGCCATTGGCTCGTGAATACTGGCGTTCTGTTGTTGGTTCGCATTACTCCAAATACATTAATCAGTTTGGTTGCGGAAGGAGTTGTACAGCGTGAAATGGTATACATATTACGATGATTATGGCAAGTCCTCTCGTGTCATGGGTTATCCGTATCAATCCCGATTTGTTGGATGGCAAGTTCTTGTCGATGAAATACGAGGGTGCGAAATCTGAAAGTAACACAGCCTATGCACCACGATAACATATATCAATGAAAGAAACAGAATCACCAAACTCGGTATCAAGCCAGACCTGATTCGCATTGAAAAACGGGCAGCGAAGCGTTGGATAGGTGAAAGCATTACCGATGTTGTAGAAGGTTATATGAATCCCGAATACGTTGAGGGTGTACCCGACACATTACCAGTTCTGGTTCGGATATATCGTGATAATGACCGTTTCAGTGCAGGTTATATGAGTGTTGAAGCCGCCAAGAAAGATAGCGGAGAGAATAGGAGCATCACTCATTTATTACAAAGATAAATTCGTTGTTGCCAAGAAGGAACAGTTTACCAAAATCGCCACCCATAACCTTTCGGCTCATTACAAATGGCAGGTCGATAGTTGTTTGCCTGATAACTTCAATTTTAGCCGTAACAGTAACACATTACGGGTCTACAGTAAACTGTCTTCATTACCAACGGCATTATTGCCATTTATTCGGATTAACGGTCAGTATATCCAACAAGCCGACCTTAAATGTAGCCAATTCACGTTGTTCGCAAACCTTATAAATTATTACCTGAACCATTCTGGTGAAGACCTGATTGCCATGTTTACGAAGAAACAGGTGAAAACCTTTGTTTCAGGTCTGGTCAGAATTTTCGACCAACATAAGGACGAGTTGCCCGATGAAGGTCTGTTCACGGATGACCCACAAGAAAACCAATATATTACGAATGATGTTTATAAATTTCTGGTCGATAGTCTTATCCATGATTTTTACAGCATCATAAAAAATGAGTTGGGTCTACCTCAACGGGAACACGGGAAAAGCATAGGGTTCCGAACCGTGTTTTCAAAACCAAAGCCAGAGAACGAATTGGTACGGCAGTTCCGACAACCTGTACCCAACGGTCATTAGTATAATCAACGATTTCAAAGAAAAATATGAGTTACAACCAATTTGCCATAGGATTACAACGGGTCGAAGCAGCCATTTTCATTGACCAGATTTGGAGCAGGGCGAAAAAAGCAGGAATTAATTGTTTCACCCGTCATGATTCCCTTGTGTTCCCGATTAACCAAACGGAAAGAAGTGGAAAAAATCATCACCGATGTTTTTACGTCTTTCGATTTCATTTACAGGGTCGAGTATGAAGAGTTTAATGCAGATGAAATTGATGCAACGGCTTGTTTATGAAACTGATTACATTGATAGCGTTGAGGATTTCGATGCTGCTTACTTCGAAGGGATGAAACAATACGAAGCAGACGAGAAAAGGAGACAACAACTATATGACCATTTTCACGAGCAATTGCAGTATGTTAAACTTCCTGAACATATTGAGCATGATTACCATGAACTCGTGAATATGGACACCCTATGGGTATTACTGGAACTGGAAGGGATTACACTGGAAGCAAGACTGGCAATCGAAGAAGATATAGCGAACCTTCAGTCGAATTACCCGATTCCGCAGTTTACGGAAGGCACGAATAAATTAATCACTAGCACTGATAAGCATTCTTAATTAAAAACAGTTATTCCATTCCTTCGAAAAATTCATCAAGCCGATAGCCATAACAATCGAGCAGATTGAATAGGCTGGCGAGAGTCAGGTTAAAACCCTGTTCACCCCTTTGGACTTGTCGTCTTGTTGCCCCCCACTCGGATAACTCATCCTGATTTTTGCCTTCACTGAAACGAATCTCTTTTAACGTGTTAGCAATTGTTCTTAATCGATGGCTGGTACTGTTCATGATTTATCTTTTTCTTATAAATACAGAACCAAACAGAATCGATGAACCTTATGTGGCTCAATAACCTGCACGATAACCGCTAATACGCTTGAAATAACGGGAAATAAATATGGGTTAATGGGTTCTGATAAGTTGAAGAAACGCCCTGTATATGGCTCTAAAACGGTGATTTTTACATATCAGAAGGTAGGGGAATGAGTAATCTGCCCCCCTACACGGAGAACTTCAATGTTTAGTCGTATAAATAATATTTCCAATTAACGAATCCAGTCTCATGGAGTTCTGGTATCTCTCCTTCACCTTTATGTTCTCCCTTGGGATTATAAATGACAACATCAAAATTAAAATTCATGATAACATTTTGCGTGAAACTGACTTCATAATTGTCGTCTAACTTTTCATAGAAGTATCCCCCGATGCCATGAATACCATCGTTTGGGATTCTTTTGAGAAACTTTGGCACTACAGCATCAATGCTATCTGGATAGTGCCCCGTTTCAGTTTTATACATGTCAATCGCATCAATTAGAGGACTTGCGTTTTCGATTGCAATTCGTTTGGCATAGGGATTCATAAACCTTGGTATCAACGCACCATTTACATATCCAAACACCCCAATTAATACAATTATAACAGCCTTGGGACTAACACGTTTGTCTTTAATCAATAGGATGAGCAGGGCAATCAAACCTATGGGTACGAGAAACACCAACATCAGTGATATTAGTGACAAGGCACTATATGTCAGGTTGGATAACGCATAAAGACCATGCCCACCAAATGTCGGCAGGAATTGCAGGTTAGTAAGTAGAATAATTGATAGCACAATCAGTGCTGCGAGAAACTTATTGTTCTTAATCCAATCTGTCATGTTGAGGTATTCAGTTTTTTGGAAATGGTAGAGGTTGTACTAAAGAAATTACTGAATAATCGTAACAACCCTACCCATTGATTTACAATGATTAAAACGAACCACCGTGAATATAATTGCGTTGTTCTTCATATAAGATTTTATCCAGCCTGTTGAAGCATCCCGTATTTCTCACCAATCTTCTTGACCTTGATAATGGTCTTATTGCTGGCGGCAGTGATTTTACTTATTTCCCTGATGGTTCGGTTCTTGTTTAGGTACTTCAGGATTTCACGGCTCTTCTCTTTGTCGAGGAATCTTCTTTCACTTTCGGTACTCCCTTTGGGACGACCAAGTTTCCCGCCCTGTTGAATATATGCCATACCCATCCATTGTTCTTTCTTTGATGTTCTCAAGTTCCATTTTATAAAGACTTAACATTACAGTAACAATATCGATCTTCCAGACAGTGTTTTTTTCACCATTGGGTCGGCTCTGTAAATTCCATTGTTGAGGACATTGACGTTGACTTCCTTTTGTTCCAACCATTCTAATGTTCGTATGACATCACCACGTGTTCCTGCCAAGCCGTGAGAATTCTTCAACCACCAATATCCGATACTTTACCTGCCTCAACCAACTGAACCACTTCTTTCCCCTTCGGACGCTTCATAAAAGGCATGCTACCACTAACCTTATCAAGTAGGGTCAAGTCATAGTTATCGTTATCCAGTTCAAACCTGTTTCCAGTCTGCTGAAGGGTCGAAACCCTATTGTATTTTATCTTCATAATTGATTCCATTTAATTCATACATTAAATATACACTTTTTGTACGGTAAAACCATAAAAATGTTGCATTTTTTTGTTGCCTAAATAATTAAGATTAAATGTTCAACAAATAATTCTGGTCATTGCCTTGGATAATATGAAGAACAAGCACTTAATTGGCTAACGTCTTGTTTTATTATTGAATTATCTCGCAGTTTTATTAAATTTGAGCGTCACGTTATTTTACAACACCAATCACGAAGAATTAAATAACACGCCCAAATGATATTCAATAAAAACAAATCCAGATTCATTGCAGGTTGGGAAATTGATTTCGAAAATCCTGACGAATTAAAAAAGATTCTGGTAACCCAAGGTATCGATAATAATGGTTTTGAGTTTTTCAGAAGAGTTCAGACAGCAACAGAAATAGAAATTAAGAAAAATCAGATAGTAAAAGTAATCCAGCATTCAGAAGGCAGTCGAGAAGTTGAACGCAAAAAAATCCAGTTACCAATAGATGATTGGGTTGATAGAGAAGTCTTTTTTCTGGTAAGAGACCCTAATGGTTTGCATAAACTTGGTGGTAATTGCCCCCCTGATTTTATTTTGCCGAAACACAGTGACTTAAAAACACCATTCATATATATCGGCTCGATTGATACATCCGATAAAGAATTTAAATGGTTAAATCTTCCAAGACTTGACTTGGCTTACCCAATTTACGAATGTAATAGTGGTGTTTATCTGGATTACAATGACCCAAAACATCCAGTTATTTTAAATCCCGACACATTTAATGATTCATGGTATGACGATTCTACAAAAGGTGTCGAGAAGGTGTTGTTCAATGAGCAAAGATTTAGCGTTTCCCATGAAATAGATGTTGAACTCTCCGATAAAGTATTATTGTGTGGCGTTCCGCTGTGGTATCAAGCACCTGAAATTCCAACATGTCCCAATACAGGAGAAGTGATGAATTTCGTATGTACGGTTAATTCCGACAATTCTATCGGCTTAAAAGATTCGAAGGGAATTGAGAACTTACCGTTTAGTGATTATCTGATATTTGGAGACTACGGTTGTCTATATGTGTTCTATCACCCTGTATCGAAAGTATTATATCTAAACATCCAGTTTTAAAAGAAGTGGGGTTAGTACTTAATCAGTAATATGAAATATATTCAGGACAAAAACATTATAAGAGTATCAAAATGACAAGATTAATTGCATTCACTGTATTAACCGTTTTGATAATAGGATGCTCTGGACAAGGTTCAGAACAAAAATATAGCCCAAGGCTATCGAGTTAAACAATAGGGCATGTGAAATGATGGCACGTGTTCAATACGATAGTGCATTGATATTATTTGACCGTGCCATTAAAATTGACGAAACTTATTACTTGCCCCATGCAAATAAAATTGGAATTTATACCCAAAGAGGACAGTATGACAAGGCGATGCATGAAAGTGATATGGTTGTAAAAAAAGAACCTGATTTGGCAGAAGGTTGGGCGATGGCGGGAATGTTACATGAAAGGCAGGGAGATATTGAAACAGCCAAGAGGTACTATAAAAAGAGCATCGAAATATTTGACAGTAGAATCAGCAATCCCGATAAAGAAGACGATATCAGAGCAAACAGGCTGAATCGAGCATTTTCACTCATTTTGCTTGGTTATGAAAGAGAAGGTCGGGAAGAGATGACGAAATTGAAGGCAGAAGAACCTGATAGTCCTGATAATATGGTGATTGATGAACTGTTGAAAATGAGCAAACAGGATTATATGAGACAACTATTGAGTGATGAAGATGAGACTGAACATATTCAAGAAAGTTCACCTGCTCCTGTTTTCAAAGAAAATAATCTGATACCAGAATCACGGGAAATTGCAACTGTAGACGCACAACTTCAGGAAAAACCAGATTCGAAGGAATTACAGAAGAAGTACGTTGATGTGTTCCCCGATGATGCTGCCATATTTCGAAAAGTATTTCATTCCCCTAAGTTCGACCAGTTGTATATGGACAGTCATTTATACATATTTAAATTTGCTGAATTATCGGAATCATATCCCAATGAGGTTGGTCAGAAATTAGTAAAACTCTGTATAGGGTTGAAAGAATGGGATGCGGATGCCATTGGATATATTCAGAATGTCACCATAGGTTATGCAAACTCCCACTATGACAATTTTATGGCAATTATAAAAGGTCTTGAACAACAGGATTTGGTCACACTGGCAACATTCTTAGCGGATGTTGAAAATCATTCTGTTTACCAAGAGTACACCGACTTCCAGAAGAAATTGAAAGCGAATGGGGAACAGGATGTTTATGACATATTCACAAAAGCCAAAGAAGACAGGATTAGCAGGAAAGACCATGCTTTTTGACCCCCCCCCGTATTACTTTGACCTATCCAGTACCACCATCCCCGCCCCCACGTAATCAATTGATAATCAGCGTATCCAAGACTTCTTGAAGTGACACATGCAATATTAATATACCTATGTGGGTGATACACAGGTGATTAAGCGGGGTCAAAAAAATTCTGGAAAAATTAATTGAAATTTGTAAGAACCTGAATATAAAAAATACAGTTCATGATTACACAAACCGAAATAAGACTAAGCGGTTATTCACGTGGATTTCATTTAATAACGCATATAATTGAACAACAACTTCCCGAATTACCTGAGACTGGATTGGTTCATTTGCTAATAAAACACACATCAGCAGGGTTAACATTAAATGAGAATGCTGACCCGTCAGTACGGACAGATTTCGAGAGTTTCATGAATATACTTATACCAGAAAACCATCCAGTGTACACACACGTATTTGAAGGCAGTGACGACCTTCCTGCACATCTAAAGAGTTCAGTATTTGGAGCAGAACTGACCATCCCCATTACAAATCACCGTCTGAATTTGGGTACTTGGCAGGGGATTTATCTATGTGAATTTCGAAATCACGGTGGGAGTAGGAAGATTATTGCAACGATTATCGGTTAGAACCACCTGTGGATGTGTGAATTAAGAAATTATACGATATGTATTAATATATATTAACTATGATATATCGTCGTCACCCTCCATGGTGTGGGTGTAGACCGGGTCATTCTCGGGGACAAGCTTGTTTATGAAATGCTCAAAATCCCTTCTCACGGAGGGATCGGCATTTTCGTTAAGGGTGATGCCTGCCGAAGTGTGCTTTAACAGCAGATTTACCAGCCCTTTTTCAGGAAGGGAAGAAAGGGCATTTTCGATCTCCCTGGTGATCAGATGAAAACCTTTCCCTTTGGGCGACAGGGTGATCTCTTTTTGTTCAATCATCGTCAAATACGGATTTAGTATTCATAAAGCCGCGGTACATTACCGCATAACACGGAAAAGGCCGATATGTTGGAAGTGAACGGGAGAACTCTTCCCTCCTTTCCAACAAATACCCGCGGCAAACGTTATTTTTTTAAAATATGTAGCATTAAACGTCATCGATCAAAAGTTAATTTTTCTTTTTTACCGGACACAAGAGTTTTTTTATCTATTTTTAGATCTCAATTATTCAAGCGCATCCCATGAGCTTTAGAACGCTTCTGATATCCCTGGTTTGTGTGCTTTTTGCGGCAACTGTTTCCGGTCAGAGCAAACAGGACACCCTGATCCAGTTTTCGGGTGTCATCAGGAACCTCAAATATGAACCCGTTCCCAATGTCCATATCATCAACATTAACCGAAGAACAGGCACGACAAGCAATTCAGAAGGAATCTTTTCCTTTATTGTCACCCCCGACGACAGTATCCTTTTCCGGAGCATCGGGTATAAAAATACCCTGGTGCTGATTCCCGACACCATCAAAACACGCCACTACCCGCGTGACGTTTACATGCTCAATGACACGATCCACCTGGCGGAGGTAAAGATCTTCCCCTGGAAAACATACGAAGATTTCAAGGTGGCGTTCCTGAACCTGGACCTGCAGGATCAGGACCAAAAAAATGCCGTCAGGAACATCGAAGTCATCAAGGCGCAACTGAATATGGATTTCGAACCCGACGCCGACCTTTCCTATAAAAATGCCATGAACCAGCAGTACGAGAAGCTTTATTACAACGGACAATACCCGACCATTCCGATCCTCAATCCGTTTAACTGGGCCAAGTTTTTCCAGGCACTCAAGAACGGGGATTTCAAGAGTAATAAGGAAAAGAAATAAATTCCCGGTTCAAATTGCACAATTTTTCAGGGAATATCCAGTTTTAGTCAACAGCTGTCTATGAACGAAACCAGAACCATATTCCTGCTGTTGCTTCTCTCATTATTCTCCCTGAACGGACATGCCCAGTCGGAAGTGAGCGGTACGGTCAGTGATGACAAAGGTGACCCCGTTTTTCTTGCCAATGTTGCGGTCAAAGGCACAAAAACAGGCACCATGACCGACCGCGACGGCGACTACCACCTGACCATCCCTTCCGGCCAGGCCATCACCCTGGTTTTTTCCTGTATCGGTTACCAAACCACGTCGATGGAGGTCAAGGTCGATGCGCCGGAGAAGAAACTGGACGTTGTCCTGAAGACCGATGTCAGGGAATTCGATGAGGTATCGGTGAGCGCCCGGCAGGAACGGGCGACAACACTCCGGACCATCGATCTCAAGTCGTTCAACCTGGTCCCTACGGCCACCGGATCGATCGAGTCGATCATCAAGACGCTGCCAGGCGTTTCGTCGAACAATGAGCTCAGCAACCAATATTCGGTGAGAGGCGGCAATTTCGACGAAAATCTCGTTTACGTCAACGATATCGAGATCTACCGTCCGTTCCTCGTGCGGTCGGGGCAGCAGGAAGGGCTGAGTTTCATCAATTCGGACCTGGTTTCCTCCATCCGTTTTTCTGCAGGCGGCTTTGATGCCCGTTTCGGCGACAAGATGTCGTCGGTCCTGGATATCACCTACCGCACCCCGCAGAAATTCGGCGGATCAGTAGCGATGAGTCTCCTGGGCGGGTCGGCTCACCTGGAGGGAATCTCGAAAAACCACAAGCTGACTTTCCTGGGCGGTTTCCGTTACAAGACCACTTCATATCTTCTGAAAAGCCTGGAGACCAAGGGGGAATATAAGCCCCGGTTCAGCGACTTCCAGGGACTACTTACCTACAAGCTGTCCGCGAAGCTCGATCTCAGCGTGCTGGGAAATGTGGCCGTGAACCAGTACCGGTTTATTCCCGAAACGCGGACAACAGAGTTCGGCACGTCCAGACAGCCCTACAACCTGGTCATCTATTTCGATGGAAATGAGGTTGACCGGTTCGATACCTATTTCGGCGCCACCTCCCTGACCTACAAGCCTTCACGCGATGTGAAGCTGAAATTCATCGGGAGTGCCTTTTCAACCATTGAATCGGAGCGCTTCGATATTCTCGGGCAATATCTCATCAACGAACTCGACAATACGGTTGGTTCCAAAACCTACGGCGACAGCATTCTGAATATCGGGGTGGGTACCTTCCTGAACCATGCCCGTAACTTCCTCAATGCCTATGTCTATTCCGCTTCCCACATCGGCGAATACAACGGATTGAGACACAAGGTGAAATGGGGGACCAAATTCGAATACGACCGGATTTTTGATCAACTGAGTGAATGGCAGTACATCGATTCAGCCGGATTTTCGATGCCTAACCTTGGCGACAGCGTCAGGGTCTGGGATCTGATCAAGGCCAACAACCACATCAACAATTCGAAGCTTTCGGGCTTTGTCCAGGACACCTGGGGCTTCAAAGGAAATAGCAACGAATATTACATCACGGCAGGTGCACGTGCCACCTACCTCTGGCTGAACGGGCAGTTCCTTTTCAGCCCCCGGGCTTCATTCAGCATGAAACCCGCATGGGACCACGACATCATGTTCCATCTCTCCTCGGGCGTTTATTACCAGCCTCCGTTTTACAAGGAGATGCGGGAACCTTCCGGCAGGGTCAACACCGCATTGAAAGCCCAGGAATCGATCCACTTCGTGCTGGGCGGCGATTACATCTTCTCGGCATGGGAGCGACCGTTCAAATTCACCAGCGAATTATACTACAAGTACCTTGATCACCTCGTGCCTTACAAGATCGACAATGTGCGGATCCGTTACGCCGGGCAAAACCTGGCCAAAGGCTATGCCACCGGTATTGATTTCAAGCTCAACGGCGAATTCGTCAGGGGAGCGGAGTCCTGGGTGAGCCTTTCGTTCATGCGGACCCGTGAGGATATCCGCAACGATTCGTACCTCCAGGTTGACGACAATGGCGACCGGAAGGTGATCTACCCGGGTTATTATCCCCGTCCCACCGACCAACTGGTGAACTTCGGTCTGTACTTCCAGGATTACTTCCCCAACAATCCCGACATCAAGGTCCACCTGAATTTTCTTTACGGTTCGAGGCTGCCTTACAGTTCACCCTCCAGGGACAGGTATGACCAGGTTTACAGGCTTCCGCCCTACCGGCGTGTGGACATCGGCTTTTCAAAAGTCCTGAAAAAAGAGGGCACAGAGCTGAGTGCCGGGAACCCGCTGAGGTTTCTCAAAGACGCCTGGATCAGTGCCGAGATTCTCAACCTGTTCGGCATCAACAACACCGTTTCATATCTCTGGGTACAGACCGTTTCGAACCAGGACAACGAGGCGTCGGTATTCGGGGTGCCCAACTATCTCACTTCACGGCTTTTCAATGTCAAACTGATGGCCAAATTCTAAACTCGGGCAACGGATCAGCTGACGGGGTGGACGCACGATGAAACTGGGCGCTGCATCCTTTATTCCCGGCAGTCCAAAGCACCGAATCATCACTCATCCGGTCTCCCTGCTCAAGATCATGCCCGGAAGCGCAGGATTTTTTCCGGATTCGTCTTTTTTCTGAAATGTTTCCCTTATTTTTGACCTTTTTAATCCATTAACCATTAATAATCATCAGGAATGAACAGCAAGGATTACATTGCACGTGAGGATAAGTATGGTGCTCATAATTATCACCCGCTCCCGGTTGTACTTGACAAAGGCGAAGGCGTCTATGTATGGGATGTGGAAGGAAAACGCTATTTTGATTTTCTCTCGGCTTATTCAGCTGTGAACCAGGGTCACTGCCATCCGCGGATCATTAATGCCATGGTTGGACAGGCCAAAAAACTCGCGCTCACCTCAAGGGCCTTTTACAATTCAGTCCTTGGTGAATACGAAGAATTCGTCACAAAATATTTCGGATACGATAAGGTTTTACCCATGAATTCAGGGGCTGAAGGGGATGAAACGGCCATCAAGCTGTGTCGCAAATGGGGCTACCAGAAGAAAGGCATCAGGGAAAACCAGGCAAAGATCATCGTCTGCGAAGGCAATTTTCATGGCAGGACGATCACCATCGTTTCGATGTCGACCGATCCGGATGCGTTTAAAGACTACGGGCCTTTCACGCCAGGATTCATCAAGATCCCCTACAACGACATTCCCGCACTGGAGAAAGCCCTTGAAGATCCCGACGTCGCCGGTTTCCTCGTCGAACCCATCCAGGGTGAAGCCGGGGTTTATGTCCCCGAAGACGGCTACCTCAAAAAAGCATACGACCTCTGCAAGGCCAAAAATGTCCTTTTCATTGCCGATGAGGTTCAGACCGGCATTGCCCGGACCGGAAAACTCCTCGCCTGTGATCATGAAGGCGTGCGCCCCGACATCCTGATCCTCGGCAAAGCCATTTCAGGGGGAGTCTACCCTGTCTCAGCCGTGCTGGCCGACGACGACATCATGCTGACGATCCGCCCGGGCGAACACGGATCCACGTTCGGTGGAAACCCGGTGGCAGCCAAGGTGGCCATTGAGGCCCTCTCGGTCATCCGGGATGAAAAACTGGCCGAAAACGCGGCGAACCTTGGACAATATTTCCGGTCCGAGCTGAGCAAGGTGAAATCGGACATGATCGAAACCGTCAGGGGAAAAGGCCTGCTGAACGCCGTGGTGATCCGTCCCAAAAACGGCAAAACCGCCTGGGACGTCTGCCTGGCGCTGAAAGATAACGGACTTCTTGCCAAACCCACACACGATCATATCATCCGTTTTGCCCCTCCCCTGGTGATTACCCGTGAACAGCTTACGGAAGCCATCGGTATCATCGTCAAAACGTTAACTCAGTTTAATTAATCACATGAGCATGAAACAAGCCTTTCTTTTCTTTTTATTGACCGGCATGTTTGCCACCTACAGTTGTTCGACAAAAAAAGATATGGCATTAGATAAAGCAAACCTTGACACCTCGGTACAACCCGGGGATGATTTTTACCGGTACGCGAACGGAGGCTGGATCAGAACCCATCCGATTCCCGGAGAATTCAGCCGTTACGGTACGTTTGACGTCCTGGCTGAAGAAAACCGGAAAATGCTCCGGAGCCTAATTGAGGAAGCCGCTTCCGGACAGAATGCGGAGGGCAGTATCGAAGAGAAAGTCGGAACCTTCTTCAATACCGGCATGGATACGGTGACCATTGAGAAAGAGGGACTCACCCCTCTTCAGTCCGATTTTTCCCGGATCGACGCTGCCCGAACCATCCTGGACCTCCAGGATCTGATCGCCCTCTGGCACACCGGCGAAAATTCGGTGCTCTTCAATTTTTATGGTTCCCCCGACAGCAAGAACAGCGGAATGATGATCGCCAACCTTGAACAAGGGGGCCTGGGTCTGACCGATGTGGATTATTACCGCGACCAGGATCCCAAGGCCAGGGAAATCCGGGAAACATACCAGAAATACATCGTGCAGATGCTGACCCTTTCGGGAGAAACCACCGGCCGGGCAGAGGCCGATGCCGCTCTCATCATGAACATGGAAACCCGCCTGGCAAATGCTTCCATGACCAGGCTCGAGCGGCGCGACCCGCATGCCACCTACAACAAGATGGCCATTGCGGACCTCGAAAAGCTCAGCCCGCAATTCAACTGGGACGGTTATCTCAATACGCTGGGACTCTCCGGGCTCCAGGAGATCAATATCGAAGAACCCCTGTTTTTTAAGGAAGTCAGTGCCATGATGACCGACATTCCCGTGGACGACTGGAAAGTCTACCTCAGGTGGAACGTGATCAACAACGCTGCGCCTTACCTGAGTTCCGACCTGGTCGCCGCCCATTTTGATTTTTACGGCAAATACCTTTCCGGACGCCAGGTCAACCAGCCCCGTTGGAAAAGGGTCCTGCAGTCCGAAGATTTCGCCCTGGGTGAAGCCATTGGTCAGATGTTCGTGAAGAAACATTTCCCGCCCGAAGCCAAAGAACGGATGCTCGACCTCGTCAACAACCTGAAACTGGCGCTCGGCGAGCGGATCAAAAATCTCGAATGGATGAGCGACACCACCAAGGAACAGGCTCTTGAGAAACTCGCCGCCATCCATGTCAAAATCGGCTATCCCGACGTTTGGCGCGATTATTCGGACCTGGAGGTAAAGGACGATTCGTATTACCAGAACATGAAACGGGCCTCCCACTTCAACTTCCTATATGAGGTCAATAAGATCGGTAAACCGGTCGATCCGAACGACTGGGGGATGACGCCGCAAACGGTGAATGCCTATTACAGTCCAAACCGGAACGAGATTGTTTTCCCGGCGGGCATTCTTCAGCCGCCGTTCTTCTATCTCGATGCCGACGATGCCGTGAATTACGGCGCCATCGGTGTGGTGATCGGTCATGAAATGACCCATGGCTTCGACGATCAGGGCAGGCAGTACGACAAGGTGGGCAACCTGCGCGACTGGTGGACCGATGACGACGCTGCCCGGTTCAGTAAACGGGCAGAGGTGTTGATCGATGAATTCAACCATTTCAATGTTTTGGATAGCACGAAGGCCAACGGGGCTCTAACCATCGGTGAAAATATCGCCGATCTCGGAGGGCTGAACATCTCCCTGACAGCGCTCAGAAAAGCCTGGGAAAAGAACCCGCCGGAAAAGACCATCAATGGGTTCACCCCGGAACAGCGCTTTTTCCTGGCTTATGCACACCTTTGGGCACAGAACATCACCGATAAGGAGATTCTCCGGAGGACGAAGGAAGATGTCCATTCGCTCGGCAGATTCCGGGTAAACGGACCGCTGCCCAATCTCCAGGCATTTTACGATGCCTTCAACATTCCGGAAAGTTCTCCCATGTATCTTCCCGTTGAAAAACGGGCGGTGATCTGGTAGAGAAAAGTCTTCAAATCACAACGAAATTCCGCATCCTGATGTATCCCTTCAGGATGCAGCCGTTCCAGAGATATTCCGGAGATTTCCGGATCCTGGCGGAGGAATTTCGTTGTGATTTTTGCTTTGGGGCGATTGCCACCCTTTTCAATGGGTTCGGTGTTTCCCGCTTACCGATGGCGCTCTTCCAGGATCTTCACCACATCATTGAGGCGGTAATTTTTTGCCGAAAGAAGAACGAGCAAATGGTACACCAGGTCGGCCGCTTCATTCAGGAACAGGTCGTCGTGATCATCTTTGGCTTCGATCACGAGTTCCACGGCTTCCTCCCCCACTTTCTGCGCTATTTTATTGATCCCCCGCTTAAAGAGGCTCGTCGTGTATGAACCTTCCGGCATTTCGGTTTTCCGCGTGTCGATAAGGCTCTGAAGTTCATTGAGAAATTCCAGGTTGGAGGAAGAATTCACCTCATCGAAACAGGTGTCACTTCCCGTATGGCAGACGGGACCTTCCGGGGAAGCCTTGATCAGGAGGGTGTCGCGGTCACAATCGGGGATGATTTCCTTCACCACGAGATGGTTACCGCTCTCTTCCCCCTTTGTCCACAGCCTGTTTTTCGTGCGGCTGAAGAAGGTCACCAGTCCGGTTTGTTCGGTTTTCCTGTAGGCTTCTTCGTTCATGAAACCCACCATCAGGACCTTCCCGGTGCCGGGATCCTGGATTACGGCAGGCAGAAGGCCATTCATCTTTGCAAAATCAAGTTCCATGGTGTACGGTTTATCTGACAATAATGTGATTTTTCTTCAAATACGCTTTCAGTTCGGGCACCGGGATCTCGTTGAAATGGAAGATGCTGGCCGCCAGTGCCGCGTCGGCTTTTCCTATGGTGAACACATCCACGAAATCTTCCTTTTTGCCGGCCCCGCCGCTCGCGATCACGGGGATGGAGAGTGAACCGGCCAGCGAGGCGAGGGCTTCATTGGCATAGCCGTTTTTTGTCCCGTCGTGGTTCATCGAAGTGAACAGGATCTCTCCCGCCCCGAGGTCCTGTGCCTGCAATGCCCAGGAGAAGAGCTCTTTTTCCGTTTTAACCCGTCCGCCGTTGACATAAACCCACCAGGTCCCGTCCATTTCGAGGAGGGCATCGATGGCCACAACAACGAACTGGCTGCCGTAGGCTCTGGCGATCTGACCGATCAGTTCCGGATGGCGTACAGCCGAAGAATTGATCGAGATCTTGTCGGCACCTGCACTGAGTAGCCTTTCCGCATCGCCGATCTCATTGATCCCCCCTCCCACCGTAAAGGGAATGTTCAGGTGCAGGGCGATCCGTTTCACGAGGTCGGCAAACAGTTTCCGCTCTTCAAATGTGGCGGTGATATCGAGATAGACCAGCTCATCGGCCCCGTCGCGGGCATATTTGGCTCCAAGTTCAACCGGATCACCCACATCCTGCACATCGAGAAAATTGACCCCTTTGACGGTCTTGCCGTCGCGGATATCCAGGCATGGTATAATGCGTTTTGCCAACATCGTTTAGTTCGTTAAGAATGTCCTGATTTCCTGCCCCGTAATCCTGCCTTCGTAGATGGCTTTCCCCACAATGGCCGCGGGAATTCCGTTTTCCGCCAGTTCCTCCAGGTCCCCTGCCCCGGCGACCCCTCCGCTTGCGATGAGGTACACGCCGGGAAACCGCCGGAGAATTTCGATATAGGTCTTCACCGAGGGTCCGTTCAACATGCCGTCGCGGTCGATATCGGTACAGATGATCTTTTGAATCCCTTTGTCGATATACCCCTGCAGAAAGTCAAAGAGCCCCATCGCGCTGTCCTCGGTCCATCCGGTAACCGCGATCTGTCCCTGCCGGTGATCGGCGCCCAGGATGATCTTCTCCGGGTCCGTATTCATCAAGCCACGAAAGGAAGGTCTCCGGTGCGGTGACGGCAATGCTTCCGCCGGTGATCATAGCGGCTCCGCTGCTGAAGGCGGTCTCCAGATCCCGGCTCGTTTTGATGCCACCCCCGAAGTCGATCTCGAGCGAGGTGGCCGAGGCAATGCGTTCGAGGACCTGATGATTGACGATATGTTTTGCCCTGGCGCCGTCGAGATCCACCAGATGGAGGCGTTTCACCCCCCATTCTTCAAACATCCTGGCCACTTCAAGCGGATCCTCATGGTAGATTTTCCCGCTCTCATAATCGCCCTTGCTGAGTCTGACACACTTTCCCCCGATAATATCGATGGCCGGTATAATTTCCATTACAAACGGATAAAATTTTCAAGAATTTTCTGCCCGATCTCACCGCTTTTTTCGGGATGAAACTGGGTGGCGAAAAAATTGTCTTTTTCAAGTGCGGCACTGAACGGAAGGATATAATCGCATTCCGCGGCCGTATCTTCGCACAGGGGCACATAATAGCTGTGAACGAAGTAGACGTAACTGTTTTCCGGGATCCCCTTAAAAAGCTTACCCCGGGTCCGGCTGAGGCTGTTCCATCCCATGTGGGGCACCTTAAGCACGGGCTCAAATTTCCGGACGTCGATGTCGAAGATGCCGATACACCCGGTATCGCCTTCGGTGGAATGCGAGCACATCAGCTGCTGTCCCAGGCAGATCCCCAGGACCGGTTGTTCGAGCCCGGCGAGAAGCCTGTCAAGGCCGTTTTCCCTAAGGTAGGCCATCGTGGAAGACGCTTCGCCGACACCGGGAAAAATCACCCGCCCCGCCCGCCTGATTTCGTCGGGATCGCCGGTCACCACTGCCTCATACCCCAGTCTGCTCAGGGCATATTGCACCGACATGATGTTGCCGGCATTGTATTTTACAATTGCGATATTCATTCTACAACACCCCTTTCGTACTGGGAAGCGAATTATCGTAAGGATCTTTCCGGACAGCCATTTTGATGGCTTTGGCGAAAGCCTTGAAAACCGCTTCGATCTTATGATGTTCATTATCCCCTTTAACGCTGATATTCAGGTTACACCGGGCAGCGTCGCTGAAGGATTTAAAAAAATGAAAAAACAATTCGGTGGGGACATCGCCAACTTTTTCACGTTTGAAGGAGACATCCCAGACCAGCCAGCTCCTCCCCCCGAAATCGATCGCCACCTGGGCCAGGCTGTCGTCCATGGGCAGGAGGAATCCGTATCGCATGATCCCTTTCTTTTCGCCCAGGGCCTGCCGAAAGGCTTCGCCCAGCGCCAGGGCCGTATCTTCCACGGTATGATGCTCATCGACCTGAAGGTCTCCGTCGGCGGTGAGTTCGAGGTCGATCCCGGCATGTCGGGGGATCTGTTCCAGCATGTGATCGAAGAATCCCAGTCCGGTGGAGATGTCCGACATCCCGTTCCCGTCGAGATTGAGCCGGATGCTGATCTGCGTCTCCCGGGTATTGCGGGTGATCTCCGCCAGGCGGGGAGGTGATGAGAGATACGACCAGATGTCGTCCCAGGATTCAGCGATGAGGACGCAATCCCCGGAAAGGCCGGCTTCTTCAATTTCTTCCTGCCGTTCGGGCGAGCCGAGTAATATGCCCTTTGCCGACAGGTTGGCGGCCAGGCGGATGTCGGTCAGACGGTCGCCGATGACATACGAAGACCGGAGATCATAGCTGCCATCCATGTATTTCGTCAAGCAGCCCTGTGCGGGGTTTGCGCGTGGGAGCATTGTCTGCGGGCATGGAGGTGTCGATCAGGATATCATCAAAGATCACGTCTTCATTCTCGAAGGCACGGAGGAATTTCCGATGCGGCCCGATGAAGTTCTCATAAGGGTAATTTTCCGTACCCATTCCATCCTGGTTACTGACTATCACCAGCTCGTAATCGAGAAAATGGCGGATCCGGTAAAGATTCCGGAAAACGCCGGGTATAAATTCCAGTTTCTCCAGGCTGTCGACCTGGTAATCGACCGGAGGCTCGGCAATCAATGTTCCGTCCCTGTCGATGAACAATGCTTTCTTCATAGCGCTCTGTTTGGGGGCTGTCACCCCGTTTTTTCCCGGTTTGCAGAATATGACGTTAACAACCGGATCAGTGAGGCATTTTCTTCCGGCGTGCCCACCGAGATCCGGAGACACCCTTCGCACAGGGAGACTTTTGACCTGTCGCGGACGATGACCCTGCCATCCCGGAGATAGGCATAGAGACGATAGCGGTTCGTCGACCTTCACCAGCAGGAAATTGGCATCGGAAGGATAGATACGCCGGACGAAACCGAAGTTTCGGAGTTCTTTTTCCAGCCTTTGCCTTTGTGAAACGATCTCCCTGACCCACATTTCCTTCTGACCTGGGTCTTCGAGGTATTTCATGGCGTATTCCTGGGTCAGGGCATTCACATTGTAGGGGTACTTGATGTGATCCATGATGCGGATCACCTGTGGGGAAGCGAAAGCCATTCCCAGCCGGATCGCCGCCAGACCCCCAGGCCTTTGAAAAAGTCCGCAGGATCACCAGGTTGGCGGCCAGGGGAAGGAGTTTAAGCAGCCCTCCCGTACCGGAGAAATCGATGTAGGCCTCATCGACCACGAGCAGTCCGTTAAAACGGTTCCGTATTTTCATCATTTCCTGCTCATCGAGAAGATTCGAAGTGGGGTTATTGGGTGAACAAAGAAAGATCATCTTCGTCTGCGGCCCGGTGGCATCGAGGATGGCTTCAGCGTTAAGGCTGAAATCGTCGTTGAGAGGCACTTTTTTCATGCCCACATCGTTGATCCTGGCTGAAACCTCGTACATCCCGTAGGAAGGATCGATGGAGACGACCTCATCCTTTCCCGGTGTGCAGAAAGCCCGGAAGAGCAGGTCGATGGCCTCATCGCTGCCGTTCCCCAGGAAGATACAGCCGGAGTCGATGCCATAGATGCCGTGCCAGCTTCTCTTTCAGTTTCCTCTGATGTGGGTCGGGATAGCGGTTAAGCGGGAAATTATACGGGTTCTCATTTGCATCGAGTAAAACCGCATCATCACCCGTATATTCATCCCTTGCCGAGGAATAGGGCTCAAGGCTGGCAATGTTTGGCCTGATCAGAGGTGTGATGTCGAATTCCATTATTTGTAATTATTTGCCACCCTCGTCACCCTGATCCTGACCGCATTCTTATGGGCATCAAGATTTTCGGCTTCTGCCATTTTTTCGACCGACGGCCCGATATTGAACAGCCCGTACTCGGTCAGTTCCTGGAAGGTCATTTTCTTGGTGAAACTGTCGAGGTTGACCCCGCTGTAGGCTTTAGCCGTGCCATTGGTGGGCAGGGTATGGTTGGTCCCGGAGGCATAGTCGCCGGCGCTCTCCGGGGAAAAATTGCCCAGAAACACGCTGCCGGCGTTGATGATCCTTCCGGAAAGTTCTGCATAGTTTTTAGTCACGATGATGAGGTGTTCCGGGGCATATTCATTGATCAGGTCGACCATGCTATCTTCATTGTCGAGGAGGACGATCTTGCTGTTATCGAGTGATTTTTTGGCGATATCCTTCCTGGGCAGGTTTGCCAGTTGCGCTTCCAGTTCGACCTGGACCTTTCCCGATCAGGGCGCTGGAGGTGGTGACCAGGAGGACCTGGCTGTCGGTGCCGTGCTCGGCCTGGGAGAGAAGATCGGATGCCACAAAGGAAGGCTCACTGGAGTCGTCGGCAAGGATCGCGACTTCCGAGGGGCCGGCGGGCATGTCGATGGCGATCTTTTCGAGGCTGACCTTCATTTTAGCGGCCTGAACATACTGGTTCCCGGGACCGAAGATCTTATAGACTTTCGGAACCGACTCCGTACCGTAGGCCATGGCGGCGATGGCCTGTGCACCGCCGATTCGGTATACCTGGGTGATTCCCAGGAGATCGGCCACATAGAGTATGGCCGGGTGGATTTTCCCGTGCCGGTCGGGGGGGGTGCAGAGCACGATTTCCCGGCATCCGGCCATTTTTGCAGGTATGCCAAGCATCAGCACCGTTGAGAGAAGCGGGGCCGTCCCTCCCGGGATGTAAAGCCCGACTTTTTCAATGGCCAGTGTTTTCTGCCAGCATTTGACGCCGGGCGTGGTCTCGACGTTCACCGTCGGAAGTTTCTGAGCGGCATGAAACTGCTGAATGTTCTCCCTTGCGACATTGATGGCCTTCTTCAGTTCATCGTCGATCTCATGCTTGGCAAAGGCCAACTCTACCCCGGTGACGGCGAGTTCTTCGAGTTTAACCTTGTCAAATTTCAGTGTATACTCTTTCACCGCCTGGTCTCCGCGTTTTTTCACGTCGTCCAGGATCTCGGAAACCGAGCTCATGAGAGATCCGAAATCGATAGCAGGCCTGGCCAACAACGAATTCCAGAGTTCCTTACCGGGATACTTAATGATATTCATGGATTCAGAAATTAAGTTTAGTATTTATATGATCATTTTCTCAATGGGAACCACCAGGATGCCCTGGGCACCGAGATCCTTGAGCTGGTCGATCACTTCCCAGAAGACATTTTCGTTCAATACCGAATGCACGGAGCTCCATCCTTCTTCAGCCAGAGGCATAACCGTCGGACTCTTCATGCCCGGGATGATGGAGATGATCTTCCCGAGGCTTTCGTTGGGAGCATTGAGAAGGATATACTTGTTGCTGCGGGCGGTCCTGACGGATTTGATGCGGAAAATCAGCTTCTCCAGGATCCTGTTCTTTTCTTCACTGAGTCCCCGTGAACCGATCATCACCGCCTCGGAATCCGCCACCTTCTCCACTTCTTTCAGCCCGTTGCTGATCAGGGTGCTGCCGGTGCTCACAATATCAAAGATGGCATCGGCAAGTCCGATTCCCGGGGCGATCTCCACCGATCCACTGATCTCATGGATCTCCGCCTCCACCTTTTCCTTCTCCAGAAATCCCCGCAGGATGCCGGGGTACGATGTGGCTATTTTCTTTCCGTTGAACCAGGCAGGACCACTGTAATCCTCGTTTTTCGGAACGGCCAGTGACAGGTGGCAGCGGGCAAATCCCAGACGGTAAACAATTTCCACATCACAAGGTTTTTCGAGAATGATATTCTCCCCCACAATCCCCACATCGGCCACTTTGTCGTTGACATACTGGGGAATGTCGTCATCCCGCAGGTAGAGGATCTCCAGGGGAAAATTGGAAGAAACCGACACCAGCTTTCGCTCCCCGTTATTCAGGGCAATACCGGCTTCCTTAATCAGCTCCAGCGATTTTTCACTCAGCCTCCCGGACTTCTGAACCGCAATCTTAAGTTTATCCATATCAGCGATCTGTTTAAAAAAAAAGGCTTGCAGAACCTGCAAACCTTTGAGAATATTATTTTCCTGAGCTTACACTTTCTGCACACTAACCGAGTTCATCATGGATGTGATGATGATGCCTGATGACAATATGTGCAGAAATAAGCCTCATTCATTTCAAATTTGTGACAATATTAGCAATTCAATTTTAAATTATCAAGTTTCCGTCCGAAAATTAACCCGATTTTCATCAGTGGATGTCTTTCAACAGAACATTGGTGGGTGATGCTTTCAGGGTTTCATACATCTGGTCGCTGATCTGACTCAGTTTGGCGAATATTTTGGATTCGCTCACCATCACCTGGTCGGTTCCCAGCGCATCGAGTTTTGTGGTGACAAACTGGATATCGATCACGCCAATGTCGATGGCCGGCTGGTAACCTTTTTCTTTTGGACTTTCGGTCACCGTTTCGTTAAGCACGCCGGCCTTTGTCAGGTCGAAGAGGATATCGCGGACCAGTCTCAGCGGGATTTTGAGCTTTTGGCCGATGCCCGTGCTCGTGTCCGGCTCCCCCCCTTCTTCGAAATTCCGGATGATATGATGGACGATAAGCAGGGCGAGGATGCGTTTGTTATGGGGGCTGATATGGAGCGATTCGGCCTCCAGTTCGTATTTCTCAACATTCTGATAGGCGAAGGAGATTTCTGCGCCGAGAAGAACTATGAGCCAGCTGAGCTGGAGCCAGATGAGAAACAACGGAAGGGCGGCAAAGGTCCCATAGAGGGCGCTGTATTTTGAAACGCCGATCTGGAAGTGGATATACGCCCACTGCACAACCTGGAATCCCGTTCCGGCCAGGATCCCGGCGATGAGGGCATACTTGAAATTCACCCGCGTATTGGGAAGAATGATGTAAATCAGGGTGAAAAGGAGCCATATCAGAGCATAGGGGACGAACCTGAGAAATACCTGGAACAACGGGGAGAACGCGTGAAACAGTGTCACCGATTGCACCTGGGTGGAGATATAGACCATGACGCTGCTCGACACGATGATCAGCAGGGGGCCGATGAGCATGATGGAAAGATAATCGCTGAGCTTGCGGAAGAATGGCCGGGGTTTTTTGATCTGCCAGATCGCATTGAATGAACTTTCGATATTGTTCAGCACCTGCATCACCGACCAGATGAGCATAATCAGTCCGATGCCTGCAAGCAGACCGCCCTGGACGTCCTCGAGAATGGAATAGGAAAGCGAGATTACGTAGTTCATCACCTCTTCCTGGCCCTTGAAATTTTTGATGATGAAATTCTCCATGGTATTCTGGAACCCGAAACCTTTGGCAACACCAAAAGCCATGGCGACGATGGGAACCACCGAGAGGAGGGTGTAAAACGTGAGGGACGATGCACGCATACTGACGCGGTCCTCCATGAATCCCTTGATGGCGAGAATGATAATTCTCAGCTGCCTGATCAGGAAGGAACGGCTCTTCGATTTCTGGTGGAGGGGTATCCGCCATAGATCTTCCAGCGTGAATTTGCGCATCTTTTTTATCATGAAGTCAAATTTGATACAAATATACGAGAAAAGCGACGATTTGTTCGGGTTGGAAAGCGGGACACGGCACCGCCCTGTCTTTTTGCTGTCGCCACCTTTCAGCACCCAGGGCAAACAGATGCTAAATTCCCGGAATGAAGATAACTTTTTTTATTACTCCAATATTTCTTATACTTGCAGCCCTTAACGCAAGGGAGCAGGTCTATGAATATCCGCATTCTTCAACTGATCGAAGGTGCCCGCGAAGCCAGAGGTCTTACGGTGATCATCGATGTTTTCCGGGCCTTTTCTGTCGCCGCCTATGCCTTTGGTGCCGGAGCCGGCAGGATCATTCCGGCGGGAAGTGTTGAGAGTGCCTTCCGGTTGCGGGACGAAAATCCGGGGTCGATCCTCGTCGGAGAGCGTGAAGAACAGATGGTGCCGGGATTTGACTTCGGCAATTCACCTTCACAGCTCCTGCAAGCCGATCTGCACGGAAAGACGTTGATCCACACCACAAGTGCGGGGACCCAGGGCATTGTCAATGCCGTTCAGGCCGGCGAGATCCTGACCGGGAGTTTTGTCAATGCCGGCGCCATCGTGGCCTACATCCGCAAACAGGATCCCGTCGATGTTTCCCTGGTATGTATGGGTTATTCGGCAAGGTATCCTGTCGAGGAAGATACGTTCTGTGCCCTGTATATTCAGAACGCCCTCGAAGGCCGGGACAATGACTTTGCCAACATGGTATCGGTCATCCGGAAGACCAGCGGTGCGCGTTTCTTTGATGAGAAGCGCCAGTCTTTCGCCCCCTCCGCCGATTTCGGGCTGTGCCTCGACCTCGACCGTTTCCCTTTCGTCATCCGGGCCGAAAAGGTTGATGACCATTACGAACTCCGGAAAATCAGTGTTTGAACCTTTGGGTTATCAGGATGTTATAGGCGAGGTTCGGCGCAATAACCGCAATTCTTTTGAGTTACTTTATTGAGGCAAAATGATGGAAAAAGTAAAAGAGTGGTTCAGTAATTATTTCAGGAAGAATTCCAGGCTGAAGATCATCGGTGATGTCCTGTTCTATATGCTCATCATCCTGATGATCATCCCTACCACCCGGCGGGATCTCTCGGCGATGCTTATCCGGGCAACGCTACGGAAGCCGCACATCACGGCCGAAACAGGCATGAAGAAGCTTTCAGGAGCCGATTACCAGCTCTTCCTTCGGGATCTGCAGGGAAAGGACCATGTTCTGGGAGATTTTAAAAATAAGGTTATCCTCCTCAATTTCTGGGCGACCTGGTGTCCGCCCTGCCGTGCCGAGCTGCCGGCCATCCAGGACCTGTACCAATGCTTATGGTGACCGCATCAGCTTCCTCCTGGTCAGCAGTGAGGACCCGGCAAAACTGAAGCATTTCCTTTCAGAGTCGGGCTACGATCTTCCCGTATATGTTCAGCAATCTGAACTGCCCTCCGCCTTCCAGGTTTCAAGCATCCCCACCACCTTTATCATTTCCAAAAGCGGTGAGATCGTCGTCGACAAAAACGGGGCGGCCAACTGGAATTCCGAAGCTTTCCGCCACCAGCTCGATGAACTGATCAACCAGTGATCAGCTCACTTTCCTGTAACGCCATACCGCCAGGCTGAGGATCACCGAAGCGTAGATGATCAGCGAGTAAAAATCGCGCTGTATATCGGCAAATCCGGAGCCCTTCAGGAGGATCATCCGGATCACCTTCATAAAATAAGCAAAAGGATTGATGATGTTGATCCGCTGTGCCCATAAGGGCATGCTTTCCACCGGTGTGAAAATGCCCGACATCAGGATGAAGGTCAGCATGAAAAAGAACGAGAGAAACATCACCTGTTGCTGACTGGAAGCCAGTGTGGAGATGAAGAGACCGATCCCGAGCACCACCAGGAGATAAACCGAGGCATAGAGAAAAAGCAGGCCAACGCTGCCCAGGACCGGCAGGTGAAAAAAAAGCCGCCCGATCGTCAGCCCGAAAGCCAGTTCGAAAAGAGCAATCACCCAGAACGGGAAGAGTTTTCCCAGGATAAAATGGTACTTCCGGATCGGCGTGACATTGATCTGTTCCGAAGTGCCGAGTTCCTTCTCCCTGACCAGGTTCAGGGCCGTGAGGAACATCCCGATGATGGTCACCAGGATGACGAGGATACCGGGAAGCATGAAGATTTTGTAATTGAGCTCGGGGTTATACCAGAAAGCCGTACTGATATCGAATGTTTTCAACCTGGTTGTCCCCGCTGTCGCTGCCCATCCACTCCGTCCGGATCTTTCGGTTGAAATCCCGGATGATGTTATTGGCATAAGCATTCACCAGGCTGGCCTTGGTTGAGTTGACAGCGTTTACCAGAAGTTGTACAGAGGCGGCGTTCTCCTTCCTGAGATCCTTCCCGAAACCCGCGGCAAAATGAATGATAAGATCCGCATTATCCCTCATGAGTAAGTCTTCGGCGGTCTGCATATCGAAGGCACTACCCCTGAAATTGAAAAAAGCCGATCCCCTGAATTCTGCCGTCAGACGCTGCGATACCGGGGAAAGATCATTATCGATGACCACAAAACGGATCTCTTTCATTTCCAGGTTGGCGGCAAAAACCAGGATAACCATCTGGATGACCGGGACAAGGAAAATAAACGGGAGCATCGTCCGGTTCCTGAAGATCTGGATGAATTCTTTCCGTATGATGGATGCGATGATTTTCATGGGTTTTCCGTTATGCAACCGGCGATGAACCGGGCTTATTCGAGTCTGATCTTAAATCGTTTAATGCTCAGTAAAATGAAGAATGCCGTCATGCCGACCAGGATGAGCATCTCCTTCCAGATGTAAAGCAGACCTGTTCCTTTGATCATGACGTCCTTGAGTAGGGAAATAAACCAGCGGGCAGGCATGATCGCCGAGAGCCACTGAAGGATTACCGGCATGTTCTCGATGGGGAAGATAAACCCCGACAACAGGATTGTCGGCAGCATCAGGGCGAGCATAGAGATGAACATGGCCATTTGCTGGCTGGTGGCGATGGTGGAAATGAATATGCCCAGCGAAAGCGCCAGTGAAACGTACACAATGGTGGCCAGCAGGAGGAGCAGGAGACTTCCTGTGACCGGCACGCCGAAAACAAAATAGCCCAGGAGGATGATCAGCATGGCATCCAGGAACGACAGGAAAACATAAGGGGTGACTTTTCCGAGGATGATGTGGGAAGGCCGCAGGGGTGATACCAGCAACGTCTCCATCGTTCCCATCTCCTTTTCCCGGGTAATGGTGATCGACGTCATGAGTGCAGAGATCAGGATGATGATCAGCGCCATGGTTCCCGGAACGAACATGTACACGGCCTTCAGTCCCTGGTTGAAGTACATCCGGGTCTCGACATTGATCTGGTAAGGGATCTGCAGGTTCTTGTTTTTTTCCTGGAGGTAATTCATGATGATGCCCTGCGTGTAGTTGGAGATCAGGTTCCCGGTATTGGCATCGGAGGCGTCTGCCACGATGCGGACAGCGGCCCGGCCCGTTTTTTCGAGGTTCCGGGCAAAATCAGGCCCGAAAATGATGGCTTCCTTAATCCTGCCCTTTTCAAAAGCGGGCTGGATCTGGCTGACTGACGACAGCTCCGTTTCAAGCTGGAAATATCCCGAAGAGAGGATCTTGTCGACAATCGAAGTGGTCACTTCATCCCGGGATTCATCCAGTATGGCGATCTTCACATTCCTGATCTCATTGGTGACCACGAAGCCGAAGATCAGGATCTGCGCTACAGGGATCCCGAACAGGATGATAAGGGTCCGGTAGTCCCTGAAGATGTGATAAAACTCCTTGATGATGAATCCGGTGAAGCGTTTCATGATGTCAGTATCTCGTCCAGTTTTTGTGTATTGATTTCGAAGAAGTTGCGAATGACAAGGTCGGTATTCTTCAGATCCTCCGGTTTATGCGTCGTTGCCAGTCCAACGACATGCATGCCGGCGCTGCGTGCCGCTTCGATGCCGTGGAACGAATCTTCAAAAACCAGGCATTGTGAAGGATTCACGCCGAGTTTCCCGGCGGCCTTCAGAAAGATCTCGGGATCCGGTTTTCCCTTCCGGATATCCGATTCATCGGTGATCGCCTCAAAATACGCTCTCAGACCCGTTTCCCGGAGTACGAATTCAACATTTTCAGTCGGGGCGGAAGTGGCTACACCGATCCTGTAGGCACCGCCGAGACTGCCGAGAAATTCGGGCAGCCCGTCAACGGGCCGGATATCGGCCGCATACATCCGGCGATAGATCTCTTCCTTTTCCCTGCCCATCCGGACGATCTGTTCCGGGTCCAGCCTGTTATCAAACAGGTTTTCGAGGATCGTCCGGTTCGTGCTTCCGAACCAGCTTTTCACCTCATCAAACCCGACCGTTTTATCATGTTGTTTTGCAAATTCCATCCAGGAGAGGCAATGATACCGGTCATTGTTCACGATCACCCCGTCCATATCAAAGATCAGCGCTTTATCCATCTTCTTTTCCATCATCATTTTGTTCTTGCCAGTTTCAGAAAAACTGAGTTCATATCCTGTACATTATATTTCCTCTTCAGTTCAGCCGGTGAATCCAGGGCTTCAATGCGGCCGTCGACCATAATCGAAATCCTGTCGCAGTATTCCGCCTCATCCATGTAATGGGTCGTGACAAACACCGTGATCCCTCTTTCGGCCGAATCGCTGATCATCTCCCAGAACTGCCGCCGTGTCACCGGATCGACCCCGCCGGTGGGTTCATCGAGGAAAACGATTGACGGTTCATGGAAAACGGCCACCGAGAAAGCGAGTTTCTGTTTCCATCCCAGGGGAATATCCCTGATCAGCCGGTTTTCAATGCTCCTCAGCCCGAGACGGTCGAGCAGCTCATCCGTCCGGGCGATGATCTTTTTGCGTTTCATCCCGAAGATACCGGCATAAAACCGGATATTCTCGCGTATGGTCAGATCCTCGTAGAGGGAAAATTTCTGACTCATGTAGCCGATCCTCCGTTTGATCCTGTCGCGGTCACGGTACACATCCAGTCCGTCGATGGTGATCTCCCCGGAAGTGGGATACGAAAGACCGCAGAGGATGCGGATCGCCGTCGTTTTACCGGCTCCGTTTGCACCGAGGAAACCGAAGATCTCTCCTTTCTTAACGGTGAAACTCAGGTGATCGTTCGCCGTGAAATCACCGAATTTTTTCACGAGGTTCCGAACTGTGATGATATCCTGGTTTCCGTTCATGATGCAGATGGCATTAATTCGATGAAGGTATCCTCCACCCCGGCCCCGATCGCTTTCAGTTCGGCCACATCATCCCAGGCCCCCAGTGTCCTCTCAAATTCCCCGATCCGTTCCTTTCCCGCCAGGCTGAGATGGATATCCTGGCCGAACAGCCAGGCACTGTGACACCAGTCGTACTCCCTCAGCTTCAGCAGGAGCCGGTAATTCGATGAAGAGGATGCCACGGAATAGAGGGGACGGTCGAAATCTCCCGTGATAAGCCCGGGTTTGTCGATCTTCAGGATCTTCCCTTTCTGGATCAGCCCTACCCTGTCGCACCTCGATGCTTCATCCATATACGGCGTGGAAACGATGATGGTAATACCTTCCTGTTTGATGCGGTAAAGAAGATCCCAGAATTCCTTTCTCGAAACCGCATCCACCCCGGTCGTCGGCTCATCGAGGACGAGGAGTTCGGGACGGTGGATGAGCGCGCACGAGAGGGCCAGTTTTTGTTTCATCCCTCCCGAGAGATGACCGGCCCGGCGTTTCCGGAACGGCTCGATCTGCTCATAGATCGCCCGGATGAGATCATAGTTTTCCCCGATGGTCGTCCCGAAAACGGTAGCATAAAATTTCAGGTTTTCTTCGACGGTCAGATCGTGGTAAAGCGAGAAACGCCCGGGCATATACCCCACCAGGTTACGTATCCGGCGGTAGTCTTTAACGACATCATAACCGCACACCCGCGCCCCGCCCGAAGAGGGAACAAGCACCGTCACCAGGATGCGGAACAGGGTGGTCTTCCCGGCGCCATCGGGACCGATGAGTCCGAAGATCTCCCCCTTTTCAACATCAAAGCTAATGCGGTCGAGGGCTTTGATCTCGCCAAAGTTCCGTGAAACATTATCGATCTCTATGACGTTCATGCGCCTTGTTTTACCGAACCGATTTCGCCGGGCATTCCGATCTTCAGTCTACCGTCATTGGGGACGATGACCTTCACCGCGTACACGAGGTTGACCCGTTCACTCCGCGTCTGGATGATCTTCGGGGTGAACTCAGCTTCGGATGAAATCCAGCTCACCGTTCCCGTGGTCTTTAACAACTGACCGCCCGGACCGTCATAATTGACCACCACCTTATCCCCGGTTTTTATGGAACTCAGCTGGTCGCCGTCAATAAATGCCCTCAGCGTCAGTGTTGAGAGATCCGCCATTTTATAGAGGGCTTTTCCGGTGACGGCGAGTTCGCCCTGCCTGACGTAAGTTTCCAGAATCGTCCCGGCCATCGGGGCTTTGAGAAAGCATTTGGAAACCTGGTCGCGGATCTGGTCGAGTTGCGCCCGGAAGGCATCCAACTGGGCATAAACCGATGCCTTTTGTGATTTTAACGCGGCATTCCGGGCGTTCAGCAAATCGACCTGGCCCTGAAGATCATCGAGTTGCTTGTCGGTGGCCGCGCCTTCCTTATGCATGGCCTTGATGCGGTCCAGATCTTTGCTAACGTTCGCGATGCTGACATCATTGACATGGATCTGCTGATCGATCTCCGCCAGGCGGGCCCTGACCGCTTCACCCGAGGCCCTGACCTGGTCTTCCTTCAGGTGCAAATCCGAAGTGTCAATAATGCCCAGGAGCTGCCCCGCCCCGACCCTGTCGCCTTCGTTGATATTAAACACTTCGACGGTCCCGGTGGTTTGGGCTGAAACCAGTACGTCTTCAGACTCAAAATTCCCGTACGCAAAGGCTTCTTCTTCGTTATGCCTGCACGATCCCAGTGCGAGGGAAAGGACAATGACTGAAAAGGTAAATAAGGTGTATTTCATGTCGGTTAAAATTGATTCAGTAAAGGTCATGCATCCATGCATTTCAGGCCCCGGGAGGATCACAATGTTCCCTGGGTGTATTTATAATCGGCAATTGCCTTTTGCAGCAGGATTTTTTCCGAAGCCAGCTGTACCCGGGCAATTTTCTCTTTATTGACAACGTCCAGGAAATCATTGGTTTTAATGGTTCCGTTCCGCAGCTGTGACCGGTAGGTGGCGGTAATGTGTTCACGGAGCGAAAGGATCTCCCCGAATTTTTCGATGTTGTCCCTGTGCGTTTGGATCTCTGCCATCTGCTGCGTAAGGGCTTCATTCAGGTTCATCTCCAGGTTTTCTTTCTGATGATCCAGCATATCCGACTGCAGGAGAAGGTTCGCCCGGTCCCTTTTGACGGTATTCCAGTCCCACAGGTTCCATTTCAGGCCGGCACCCACCAAATACCAGGTGTCAAATTGGTTGTTGAGCATGTTCAGACCCGGCTTTCCGTACCCGAACTGTCCAAAGGCGAAGAGGACCGGAAGCCGTCTGGACTCGAGCAGGTCGGCCGACTTGCCGAGAACGGCTTTTTTCATGTCGAGCACTTCAAGCTCGGTCCGCTGAAGGGTTGAATCCGCGGGTACCGGAAAACCGGTGAGCAGCAGGCTGTCTGACCCGGAGAGCTGCAGCCCTGTCCGGTCGGCCAGGACACTGATCAGTGCCTCCTTCCGGTGATCCAGTTCCGAAATATTCTGTTGCAGTTTCATGATCTCGACACGGATCAGGTCGAGGTCGGAAGACAGCAGGACGCCGTTGTCCACCCCGGAACCGACAACACTCCGGCTTGCATCGAGCTGTCCAAGCGACAGGGAGGTGATTTTCTTATTCTCCTGCAGAAGAAGAATCGTGTAATAGATATTCTTAATGACGTCTTTTTCCTGTCCGATGTCCGATTTCAGCTGGGTCACCGATGCCATTTCACCGGCCTTTTCCATTTCCTTTTTTTTCTTTGTCATCCCTGCATCGTAGATGGTCTGGGTAACATCGAGTGAAAGCTTGTACTGGTCCTTCGGGACCACAGGAAACCGGAGACCCGGAACGGGGCTGTTGAAATTAAATTCAATCACATCCGACTGATAGGTTGCCGAGCCGTTCATGTTCACCGCGGGATACCAGCCCGACTGGTCATTTTCCAGATTGTTATCCGATATCTTTTTAAGTATCTGGTAATCTGCCTGTCTGGGGTGGTTTTCTTCAGCGGCCCTGAGACATCTGTCCAGACTGATGGTGTCCTGGGCATATATCCATCCGGGGTACAAGCATAAGGAGCAAAATCAGGTTTTTTTTCATTGTTCAGGCCTTAATGGATTCCATAAAATATGTCTTGATGAACGCTCTTCTCTCATCGATGAAATGTTCAAACGCCGTGGTGTCGCCATTGAACAACACACTTTCCATGATGGTCCGGGCAGCGAAAGGAAAGATGATCAGCGACAACAGATTGATCAACAGTTGACGGGGATCAGCCTTCTTCAGCTTTCCTTCTTCCATCGCCTGGCCGATCTCTTTTATGAACTGGTCCGGCCGGATACCCTGCTGCCGGATACTGTTGACAAACCGATCCGGTTCGGTACTGACTTCATGAAGAATGAACAATGCCGTATAGGGACTCTCCTTCAGAATGCTGTGGTAGCGGTCGATGAACCGGATAATCTTTTCTTCAATCGTGACCCTGGCGTTGATCTCACCTGCCAGATCGGGTAGAAAACGCACAAAGACACGCTGAAAGACCACGTCAAAGAGCTTGTCTTTGCTGCGGAAGTAATAATTCAGCAGGGTGCGGTTAATCCCGGCTTCGGCAGCGATATGTTGCATCGACGTGCCGGCTTTCCCCCTCCTGATGAACACACGGGTCGCCGCTTCCACAATGCGGCTCTCCATGTCGGTGTTTAATTCCTGAGTCATGACCGGTTTATTAACATATACGTTTAACAACATTGTTAAACGACTTCGTAAAAATACATCTTTACCGGATACCATGCAAGAATAAAATGCAAATTTTCCGGAAACCTGATTAAAAGGCAGGCAGGCCGAAATGCAGGTCCATATCATACCTATGCTATAGCATTTCATGGAAAAAAAAGTAAATTTGCCCTTTTAAAATCAATATCCGTTTTCACATGAGGAAAATACTTATCGTTACGGGGACAGTGTGCAGCCTTATGCTATTGTCGTCGTGCGCCGGCAAATATGATCCTGCCATCACGTCGAAGGATCTCCTCTCGGATCTGAACTTTCTGGCCACAGACAGTTTAAAGGGGAGATATCCGGGTACCCCGGAGGATTCCGTCCTGCTTCATTACATTGAAGCGAAATTCAGGACATACGGTTTAAAACCGGCAGGTGATCAGTACATCGACTATTTCGATGTGATCTCGGCCATCACGCCCGATGAGCACAACTGGCTCCGATTCGGGAATCATGAATATGCCCAGGGAAGCGATTACCTTCCGATGGAATATTCGGGAAATGACACGTTGAAGGTCCCGGTGGTTTTCTGCGGATATGGCTTCGATATCCGGACCGATACATTCACCTGGAATGATTATGCCGGCCGGGATGTGACCGGCAAATGGGCTCTCATCCTGCGCGGGGAGCCTGAGAACAAGGATATTTTCATGGATCATTCCCGCGACAGGGATAAGATCCTGATGGCAAAAGACAAGGGTGCTGCCGGGGTATTGTTTGTTTCGGGCAGCGGGTACGATCCCGAGGAGCGTTTCCCCGATCAGAACGGCAAGGAGCCTTCGGTCGGCGTTCCCGTGGTGCAGGTCAAACGAGCCGTAGCCAATGCCGTGATGGACGGGACAGGGTTCGATGTCGACCGGGCGGAGAAAGCATTGCAGTCGACGGGCCGTTCCACGGCGTATGAAAGCCGCGAGCCCCTCGAAGCCGGCATCGTCATGGTCAGGACCTACGCCCACACGGGCAATGTAGCGGCCATTCTTGAGGGTTCCGATCCTGTGCTGCGCGACCAGTGGATTGTCATCGGTGCACATGAGGATCATTTGGGCATGGGGGGACCGGGGAGTTCATCGCGTCGTCCCGATACCATTGCGATCCATTACGGTGCGGACGACAATGCCTCAGGTACCGCCACGGTTCTTGAACTTGCCGGTTGGTTTGCCGGGAGGAAGGAGAAACCACGCAGAAGCATCCTGTTTGTGACCTTTGGCGCAGAGGAGATGGGCATTCTCGGATCGCGGCATTTTGTCGAGCATCCGCCCATCGACCTGAAAAAGATTTCGGTCATGCTCAATGTCGACATGATCGGGCGGATGCGACCCGATTCCATGTTGCAGATCGGCGGAGTGGGCACGGCGGCGGAAACCCGTAACATCCTCGATAGTCTGAATGGCCGGTACCACTTCAACCTCGAACTTTCGGATGCAGGGTACGGTCCCTCCGACCATGCCTCCTTCTACGCGAAAGATGTGCCGGTTATATTCTTCTCCACCGGGCCTCACAAGGACTATCACACGCCGTTCGACCGCGTCGATTCCCTGAATATCCCCGGTATGGTGATGGCCGATCACTTCATTGCCGATGTTGCGGATGTTGTGGCCAACCGGGATTCCGCCGCTGAGTTTTCATGAAGCCGGGCCCAAGGAAAGCACCTCACGGAGCTACCGGAACAGGATCACCCTTGGTATCATGCCCGATGTGTCGGGCGAAGGAAAGGAAGGCATGGAAGTGCTTGCCGTCTCCAAGGGAAAACCGGCCGATATCGGAGGCATGAAGCGGGGCGATGTCATCGTGGCCATTGACGGAAAGCCCGTGGGTAATGTTTACGATTATATGTACCGCATGAACACCATGAAATACGGCCAGCGTATCGTGGTCAGCGTCAAACGAAACAATGCTATTGTCGACCTGTTAATACAACTCTGAAACGATGAAATGGAAAAAAACCCTGTTCTGGACCATTGCCGTTGTGGTGACCCTTTTTACGGCTGTTTATCAACGGATGACCGGTCCCACTTACCCGAAGACCATTCAATTTGAAGCCGGCGGCAGTGCCTACCGGCTCAACCTCCCCAGGAGTGTCAATGGTTATATGGATGCCGTGATCAGCCTGGACATCCCTGATCCCGCCATCACCGGGCAGATCGTTTACCGGCGCTTCCCCACCAGTGATCCCTGGGATACGGTGCATTTTGTCAGGGAAGACGGTCAGCTGGTTGCCTGGTTGCCCAAACAGCCGGCAGCGGGAAAGCTGGAATACCGGGTTCAGCTTTTTGACCATGGTGATCCGGTGGAAGTGAGGGAAAATCAAAATGTTGTGATGCGGTTCAAAGACAACGTTCCCGCATGGGTTCTGATCCCGCACATCCTCCTGATTTTCTCAGCCATGCTGTTATCAAACCTCACCGGGATCTATGCCATTGCCGGGATTCCAAAGTATAAATTTTACACGGGATTGACGCTCATCCTCTTCCTCCTTGGCGGAATGGTCATGGGTCCCGTCGTTCAGAAATTCGCTTTCGGTGAATTCTGGACCGGATTTCCTTTTGGCATGGATCTGACCGACAATAAGTCGCTGATTGCCTTCGTGTTGTGGATCATTGCCTGGGCCGGAAACCGCAGAGGGGCAAAACGGCCCTATCTCGTTGTGGCAGCGGCCCTGGTCAATCTCATCATCGCTTTCATCCCGCACAGCATGGGCGGATCACAACTGGATTATTCCTCCGGCCAGATCAAGACCGGGATGATGTTTGTCACCGGCCTGTTCTTCTGAAAAAAAAGGCCGCAACAGCGGGGATGAACCTAAGGTCTCCCGGCCGTTGCGGCTTTGCATCATCAAATCGTTCCGGGTCTCACTTCTGCATGGTCGTATCGGCACTCTTCGTCGTGTCTTGCTGCATGCCGGGGGTCGTATCGTTGCCGGCCGGGGTCATTTCTTCTTCTGTCTGATTTGTTTTCGGTTTCTGCTGGCAGGAATTCAGGGAAACAAATGCAAAAAATGACAGGATAACAAGAAAAACACTTACTTTTTTCATAGCATGCTCATATTAGGGTTTGTGAAAACAGTTATCCGTTTTCGGATATGTACAAATTTAGTAAAATATCTTAATTTGCAATGCTTTAGGCCTGATTTTTAATGGACAGTCAGAATATGGTCAGGAGATTATTTTTAGAGATGATGCAACGGTAAATTTATTTCATCGTCTTTTCCATGAAAACCGACAACAGTCATAACGCTTACGAAGACATTCACAAGACATTGATCGAGTCATGCCGAAGGGGTGACAGGAAGGCGCAGAATGAGATATACAGGCTCTATTACAGGGCCATGTTCAATACGAGCCTGAGGATCCTGAATAACCGGTTTGAGGCCGAGGATGTGATGCAGGAAGCCTTCTTAAAAGCGTTCCGGAACCTGGATCAGTTCAGTTCCGGCGTCAGTTTCGGAGCCTGGTTGAAAAAAATTGTCATCAACGCCTCTCTGGATGCGTTGAGAAAAAGGAACAGGCATCGTGTTGAACCACTTGAAGACCACGATAATGAAGAGTTCCCTGAAATAGCCGGGGAGGAAGTGCAGATTTCACCGGAGGAGGTGAAGCGGATCAATGAAGAGATCCGCCGGTTGCCCGAAGGGTACAGGGTTGTGCTCACCCTCTACCTTCTCGAAGGTTACGACCACGAGGAGATCGCCCAGATCCTGGACATCACACCTTCCACTTCCCGGTCCCAGTACTCCAGGGCTAAACAGAAACTTCTTCAAAACCTGAAAAAGAAAAAGTCATGAACATTGAACAGCTGGTGAATGAAAACAGGGACCTGCTTGACGACCAGCTACCCTACCGCGGGCATGAAAGGAGATTCGGCCGGAAGCTGGGGCGGCAGGCGGGCGATGGCTTTTTGAGGATGGCTGCGGCTTTCCTTGCAGGAGTCATCCTCGCTACAGGCGGATATATGTACTTTGAACGGCAGAATGAAAAATCCATCCTGGCGGCGCTGCCTCCCGACGTGAAGGAAACCCTCTATTACTACAGTTCACTCAGCGGTCAGATGATCACTGAGATTCAGGAGAGCCCCCTTCCCGACAGGGACATGAAGGCAAAAGTTCTGAAGGATGCCGAGGCCGGGGATAAGAATTATGAAAAACTGCTCAGCGATCTGAAAAAATACCCGGGTGACGAGCGCGTCATCCACGCGTTAATCGAATACTACCGGTCGAGGGCCGAGTTTCTCCAGTACGTCGTGGCCCAGCTCGAAAACAGGAGCACGGGGACCACGGAAAGCCTTTAAACAGATGTATTTTGCACAAACCGAACATGCCATAAAACCAACACAGCCATGAAATCATCCTTGCGTTTAGCCGCCGTCTTAATCGCGCTCACCTTACCTGTGATCTGCCAGGGGCTGGCTGCTCAGAGGTCGGAGCGAACCGTCACCAGGGAATTCAAGTATACCAGTGGTACCACGCTGAATATCGATTCAAAGTTCGGCAATATCAATATCCTCAATTCCGACGACAATTCGATCACGGTAGTGGCCACCCTCTGGGCCAACAGTGACAATAAAAAACTGTCGGATGACCTTGCCGGGAAACTGGATGCACAGATCTCGGAGTCGGGAACAGACATCAGCATTTCCTCCGTCTTCCCCGATAAACTTCCTTCCCGGGACAACACCCAGTTTGGCATCGATTTCACCATTCATGCGCCTGCTGCCGTTGCCGTAAATCTGAAAAACCGCTACGGAGCCGTTTACATCGAAGATCTCTCCGGGCTCGCCATGATTGATGTTTCGTATGGCAATCTGAAAGCCGGATCCCTCAGCCGGGGCAAAGAAAACACCCTGAATGAAGTGAATCTGTCGTATTCCACCGGTTCCATCAGCAGTGTGTCCTGGCTCAAGATCAGCCTCGCCTATTCTAAATTAAATATCAGTGAGGCCACCGCACTCGTGGCCCTGAGCAAATATTCCGGCCTGAACCTCGAGGAATGCAGTTCGCTCGTGGTTGAATCGAAGTACGACACCTATAAGATCAGCGAACTTAAAAACTATGTGGGGGATCTCAGGTACAGCAATCTCTCTGCCGATGAGATCGCGGGCAAGTTTGAGATCACCAGCAGTTACTCTGTGGTAAAGGTTGACGAGATCGGTGGGAATTTTGAAAGCATCAAGATCGACAACACCCGCGGAAGTTATAAACTGGGCATCAGTGGGAAATCCAGCTTCACCATCGAGGGGGAAGCTAAACGCGGCGACATTTCAGTCGACGGCATCGAGAACCTGAATAAGCGGGTTGAAAACGACGATAAATACATTTCGGGGTCCTATGGTTCAAACCCGAAATCGACCGTCAATGTCGTCTCTACGGAAGGGAGCGTCAAGATAAAGGTTGACTGACAGATTCCGCCCTCGGTATGAAAGCACCCTTGATCTGTCCGTATAGGGGTAAACGTACTTTTTCGGGAAAAAGTCATGAGCCTTGCAGCTCGGGTGATGTTTCGCCAGTGGCGGGTGGACAAATGACGATCAGAAATAAATCAGGGAAAGAATAGGCACAGCCACTAACATGTAAATGAGGGTCAAAGGACCTCCGACCTTCATGAAATCTTTGAATGAATAATTACCCGGCCCGTAGACCATCAGGTTGGTTTGAAAACCGATCGGCGTCATGAAGTTGGCAGCGGAGGCAAAAGCAACGGTCAGGATGAAGGGTACAGGGTTCAGATCGAGGTTTGCCGCCATGGTAAGCGAGATCGGGAAAATGATGGCCGCAGAAGCTTTGCTGGTGATGTAGGCTGCCAGGATGGCGGTGATCAGAAAAATACCAAACAGTAATCCGACTTTCCCCATTGGCATGAAGAGGTTGATGATCAGGTCGGCAAGCAGGTCGGCGGCTCCTGATTTAGCCATGGCGGTGCCCAGAGCGAGGGAAAGGACGATGATAATGGCCAGGTTATAGTCGATACTTTTCGAAAGATCCTTGGGGTTGGTGATCTTCAGGGCCAGGGAGGCGATAATGATGAAAATAAGCCCCATAAAAAGCCGGATCACCCCGAAGGCTGAAAGGAGGATCGACAGCATCAGTCCGCCAAGGAGAACAGCTGTTTTGTACCATTCCAGCTTCACAAATCCACGGACTTTCGAAATGAAATAAAAATCCATGGTGTTTTCTGTCCTGACGAGGAAATTTTCGCCGGTAAATAACAGAAGCACATCCCCTGCCCGGAGCATGATGTCACTGAGTTTTTCACGGATCCGTACCCCATTGCGGTGCACCGCGATGATGGCCGCATCGTATTTGCTCCGGAAATTGATGATCTTGACTGATTTTCCGATCAGTGTGGAGTTCTGGCTGATCACGATTTCCACGATCTCTGTTTTTTTCCGTTTCTTCATCATGCCCACCTCGGGCAGTTGCAGGCCCGATTTCCCTTCGATCAGTCCGGCAATGGTGTCGGTATCACCGGTAAAGACCAGGATATCGCCCGCCTGCAACACAAAGTGTTCACTGAAGGCGAGGATCTTTATTTCTTCCCTGACGATCTCCAGGAGCGTATATGACCGGTCCTGGAAGAAACCGGCTTCTTCGAGGGTCTGACCGACGAGGTGGGAACCGGAACGGACCTTGGTTTCCACGATGTATTCCCTGGAGACGCCTGTCGATTCCTCATCGGCCCTGTCGGTTTCAGGCAGCAGGCGGTCGCCGAAAAACAACAGGTAGAAAAAACCGACAACCATCATGGGAAGCCCCACCGCCGTGAAGTCAAAGATCTTCAGGGGCTGCAGTCCGGGGATGATGGTCTGGCTTTCCACCAGCCCGTTCACGATGAGATTGGTAGAGGTTCCGATCAGGGTGGCGCAACCACCGAGGATCGCGGCAAAAGACAGCGGCATGAGAAATTTGGACGGGGCGATCCTGTTGCGTTTACACCAGCTGTTGACGTATGGCATCATCACGGCCACCAGGGGCGTGTTGTTCAGGAAAGCGGAAAAAGAACTGATGATCACGAGCATCCTGCTGAGGAATCCCCTGTAACTGCGCGCCGACCGGAAGATCCGGTCGAAGATCACTTCGATGACCGCGGTTTGCCGGATGATGTCGCCGATCAACAGCAACATGATCACCACCGCGACCTGCTCGTTGGCAAACCCGCTCAGGATTTCGTTGGGGGTGAGTACACCGAAGAATCCCAGCGCGCTGATGCCGATGACAAACGTGAAGGAAGGGCCAAGTATCCCCCAATACAGGGACACCAGGATAAAGACGATAACGATGAAAACCAGAATCAGGTCGAAGCTCAGCATAGACGGGGGTTTACCCACTTTGGACGGTCCAAATTAATAGTTTTTAAGTGGATTACCTAATTCCGGAGAAAAATCGATTAAAGAACCAACCGGTCGCGGAATGAGAGGAAGGTCATGAAATCGGCATGGTGAACGATCATGGCTTCCACCGTCCGTTTGACCTGGTCTCCTTCGCCGGCATGGGCCGCAATGATATGGCACACTTCGGGCGGCACGCCGCATTGTTCGGCGAGCGACACCCCGGAGAAGGGATGGCGCAGATATTTACCATAACGGCCCTGCACCGCTTTTCCGTCCTTCATCTCATATTCCAGGAGTTTTCCCACGTCGGCCAGGATCGCCCCGGCGATCAGGACATCCATATTCACGGGCAGCTCATCGTCGTAGAAATCGCGGATGGTTTCTCCGGCTTTTTTGGCGATATGGACCACGGAACGCTTATGGATCATAAAACTGGTCCTAATGCCCGGCACCAGCAGGGTGAACGGGATATGCTCCAGGTCCACGGGGGTCAGAACGCTCTTTTGCAGAGCCAGTTCCCAGGTTGAAGCCACTTTTTCCCTGAGACCGGGATCCCCGATCCATTCCAGTTCGGGCCAAAGATTCTTGATGTGATCATTCATGATTCATGACATTATGGAGAATGAGACAGGTTCATCCGGGAAGACATCAGGTGCCGAGTTTTGAAATGACAGCGTCGGCCATCTGGCGCGTTGATGCAGCGCCTTTCTCCAGCACGTCGGGTTTTCCCGGCATTTTCATCATGTCGTAGGTCCTCACGCGCGCCTTCAGCGATCACGCCGGCGATGGCCCGGCGGATCCGTTCCGCCCTGTTGCTTTCTCCCAGATGGTCGAGCATCATGCAGGCAGAAGCGATCATGGCGATGGGGTTGACGATGGAAACAGGATAACCCGCATATTTAGGGGCCGAACCGTGGGTCGGTTCAAAAACCGCCACCTCCTCCCCCAGGTTGGCACTGCAGGCGAAACCCAGTCCGCCGATGAGTCCTGCAAAGCCATCCGACACGATATCGCCGAACATATTCCCGGCCACGATGACGCCGTAATCTTCGGGATTTTTCGTCAGCCACATCATCTGGGCATCAATGTTGGTGTTCCACAATTCGATGCCCGGAAATGCATTCTTCTGAAGATCCATCGCCATCTTGTACATCATTCCTGATGTTTCCCGGATGACATTGGGCTTTTCACAGACCGTGACCGACTTGTACCCATGATCCCGGGCATGCGTGAAGGCGGCCCGGAGGATGCGTTCCGTCGCCCGGCGGGTAAAGATTCGCGTCGAAACGGAGATCTCTTCTTTCGGGGCATGGCCGAAGTTTTTCCTGAATTTCGGATGCGTCATCAGTGCCTCATACACCTGCGTCCGGCGGATCGGTCCATTCCACACCGCCATAAAGGCCCTCGGTATTCTGCCTGAAGATCACCACGTCGACTTCCGGTTCTTCGATGGTGTTATGGCGTCCCCTCCTGATGAAGTTCAGAGGATTGCCCTTGTAGGTATGGCACGGACGGATGCAGATATCCAGATTGAAATGCTGCCGCAGGCCGACAATGGGACTGGAATAGATGTATCCGGCCGATCTCAGCTCAGGTGAAAGTTCCTCGGCGGCAGCATCCTTGGGCTTCGAGGTAATCGCCCCGAAGAGACCGGTCTTATGCCGCGAAAGCAGATCAATGGTCCGGTCCGGCAACGGATTTCCTTCACGGCACCAGAATTCCCAGCCAATATCCCCTTCGACATAATCCGCTTCAAATCCCGAAGCATCCAGAACGCGGACAGCTTCTTCCAAAACGACCCGGCCAATGCCGTCACCCGGCATAATGAACAATAGTATGTTTAGTCATATTCTATTGTTTACCAGTGTATTAATATGCATTCATCTAAGTAATCACTCGAGATTAGATCTCTCCAAATTGTCACGAAAAGCGGACGATGCCTGGATTATTCAGGATCAAATATAGGTGACTGCCTCCATAGTCCATGAATACCGCTGTATGTTATAAAGCAAAACTTCAGCAGTGCCTTGATCCATGAGAAGCAAAGGGCGTACATGCATGGGCAAGAGAACATCGGCCCCGGAATCCTTGTTTATGCGGTTTTAAAGCTGTTATTTTGTGTATCAACTCAACAACAGAAGCCATGAACACGATAAGTTCCATCAACCCCACCGAGCTGTGGTCGTATTTCGAACAGGTCCTCCAGATTCCCAGACCTTCCCGGAAAGAGCAGCGGATCAGGGCTTTTCTCATCCAATTTGCCACGGAGCATGCCCTGGAACACAAAACAGACGAAGCGGGCAACGTCCTGATATCCAAACCGGCGACGCGTGGCTTCGAGAACCGGAAACCCGTGATTCTGCAGTCACATATGGACATGGTCGGGGAGAAAAATTCGGATGTGGACCACAATTTTGAAAAGGATCCCATCAGGGCCCAGATCGAAGGCGGCTGGGTAAGGGCAGAAGGGACGACCCTCGGGGCGGACGACGGGATTGGGATCGCCGCCCAGCTTGCTGTCCTGGCCGCCGGCAACATTGAACACGGTCCCCTCGAATGCCTGTTCACGGTGGATGAAGAAACGGGTCTTACCGGAGCCAACGCCCTGCAGCCCGGATTTTTCAAAAGCAGGATCCTTCTTAACCTCGATTCTGAGGACGAGGGCGAGCTTTTCATCGGGTGTGCCGGAGGCAATGATACCCTGATCAACCTTCCCTACAAGGAAAAGAAAGTGCCCTCGGGGCACCTGGCTTTTGAAGTTTCGGTCCGGGGCCTGACCGGAGGGCATTCGGGCGATGATATCCACAAGGGACGCGGTAATTCAAATAAAATCCTGAGCCGTTTCCTCCGCCATGCGACCCGAAAGTTTGAAATCCGGCTGGCAGACTTCGACGGGGGCAACCTCCGCAATGCGATCCCGCGTGAAGCCGTCGCGATCATCACCATCCCTGAAGCCCGTTACACAGCGCTGAAAACCTGGTTTGAAACGTTCCTGGCAATGGTGCGAGACGAGCTGAAGGTGACGGAACCCAACCTGGTCATGGAACTGAAAAAAGCCGACAAGCCGGCATTCGTCATCAACAGGAAAGCCCAGAAAAAACTCCTGAACAGCCTCCATGCCTGTCCGAACGGCGTGGTTGAATGGAGCCGTGAAATCGAAAATCTTGTGGAAACATCCACCAACCTGGCCTCCGTGAAATTCGACAAACCTGAAAATATCCTCATCACAACGAGCCAGCGCAGTTCCGTCGACTCGGCCCGCAAAGATATTGCCGACCGCATTGAGGCGCTCTTCCAGCTCTGCGGCGCCGAAGTGGAACATTCCAACGGCTACCCCGGATGGCAGCCCAATTCGGATTCAGAGATCCTGAAAATCACCGAAAAAGCTTATAAAGATATCTTCGGTCAGGAACCGAAAGTGAGAGCCATCCATGCCGGGCTGGAATGCGGACTGTTCCTCGATAAATACCCGGGACTCGACATGGTGTCTTTTGGTCCCACCATCAAAGGGGCGCACAGTCCTGATGAAGGGATAGAAATACAGACGGCAGATAAATTCTGGAAATTGCTTCTCGAGACGCTCAAACGCATTCCCGAAGCCTGATTCAGTCAATCGGTTCAAAATCTTCCTTGCTGACACCGCAAACCGGGCAGTGCCAGTCATCGGGAATATCTTCAAATGCTGTCCCCGGTGGTATTCCGCCATCGGGGTCTCCTTCCTCAGGGTCATATACATATCCGCAAACGGTGCACTGGTATCGTATCATGTTCAAATTTTACGTCGTGTTATTGCACAAAAATAGGACTATCTGAGTTAATACATAAAAGATTTATTCACATAATTGAAAAAGACGACCCGTTAAGGTCCCCTTCTCCCCTCTGCGCCCGTCGGGCCGGCATGCCCGAAACCAGAAAAACCTAAGCCCATGTTCAGAGAGAACGACCCGGCATTCGAATCCATACAGGCTGCACTTGGTCATTTCGACACCACCAATCTGAAAACACTGAGCGGGAGGCAGTTCAGGAAGCGCTACGAACGGAAGTACATCCTTCACCAGTCCCAGCTCAGTCTTCTCCTGGAGCGTGCCCGCGGGAACTATGCCGTTCTCGAAGTCAACCATACGCGGATGCAGTTTTATACGAGTCAATATTTCGACACGGGGAATGCCGATATGTTCCATCATCACCACGATGCCCGCTTTCCACGTTTCAAGGTCCGGTACAGGACCTATCATGTCAACGGGCTGACATTTCTCGAGGTGAAGAGGAAAGATGACCAGGGCAGGTCGTTCAAAAAGCGGATCCGTTCCGGCAAGGAGCGTTCGTCGATCGATGTGGCGAAAGAAATGGATTTCATCAGTAAGAACACGCCCTATCACCCGGCGACCCTTTTGCCCTGCCTGAAAAACGATTTCTACCGGATCACCTTAGCCGGAACCGAAACGGGAGAGCGCATCACGTTGGATGCCGGGATCTCCTTTTACAGCGAGGGAAATGTGCGGAAGGACCTTGACGGGATTGCGGTCATTGAAGTCAAAACCGGGTCGGACGATCCGGGAACTTCTTTTGAAGCGCTTATCCCCGGAAATCCAGGCTCGGAATCCTCATTCAGTAAATACTGTACCGGACGGATTCTCCTCGACCCGGGCCTGACCAGCGAAAATTTCCGACCCGTTCTCCGGCGGATCCATGATATCCAGGGCAGGTAAGGGCCCGCCGGTTATGCTGGAAGGCATGCGAGGTCGATCCGTTGAGGAATCACTACCGGCGGCCGACCTGTCTGACCACATCGATCAGTGTGCCATCGACCCATTTCACACCGGCGACGATCCGGTCCCCGAATTCAGGATCAGCGGGTTTTCCGCAAATCTTTTCAGCCTCGTGCAGAAGGTCGGTGATGGGTCGCACCGGCAGATCCGAACCCTTAACCTTTTCGAGCAGATCTTCCCGTAAGGGATTGATGGCGATCCCTCTTTCGGTGACGATGACATCGATCAGTTCGCCCGGTCCGCAGAGGGTCGTGACCTTCTCCCTGATCACGGGGATCCTGTCACGGAACAGTGGCAGGGGAAGGATGACGGTTTTGGAAAAAAGGCAATTTTGCCAGCCCCCTATCCCATGCAGAAGGTAACCGTCGGAATGGGTGACCACGTTCGCGTTGAACCGGGTATCCACCTCGGTGGCCCCGAGAATCACCACGTCGACCATGCCGGCGAAGTTTCCTTTGCTGTGGTAATTATAGCTTGTGAAGGGGCTCGTCCAAACATGTCCGGGATTGTTTGCCATGGACCGGACACCCTCCAGGTCGAATGTCTGCCCGTCGAGGATGTAATCGACCAGCCCCTCTTCCAGCATCTGAACCAGGTACTTGTTGCTTCCCCCCCGGGCAAACCTCGCTTTGATGCCCTTTTCTTTCATGATCTTCCTGAAATACTCCCCGACAGCCAGTGAAGTCCCTCCTGCCCCGCTCTGGAATGAAAAACCGTCACGGATGATCCCGGTGACGTCGCAGAAGCGGGCCGTCAGCTCGGCCAGGAGAAGCCTGTCGGGCGACCGGGTGATCTGCGTGGTGCCGGAGATGATTTTGGACGGATCGCCGAGGCGGTCGGTCAGAACCGTAAAGTCGACATAATTCCCCTGGATCTGCCAGGGAATACAGGGAAAATCGACCAGGTTATCGGTTACCACGATGACTTTACCGGCATACTGGGAATCGGCCAGGGCGAACCCGAGAAGTCCGCATGATGAAGGTCCGTAGAGTCCGTTGGCATTGCCGAAGGCATCGGCCGAAGGAGCGCCGATGACGGCGATGTCGATTTCCACCTCACCGTCCTGGATGGCCTGGTAGCGGCCCCCATGCGAACGGAGCATGCCGGTGCCCTTCATCCCGCCCTCGGAAACGAACCGGCCGAGGGGGCCGTTCATGCTGCCCTCGATGCGTCCGATGGTTCCGTCTTCAAGGTATGGGATCAGGTGGGCATGGCAGGGAAAGGAGGCTGAAGGGAACCACCTCAGGTTTTTCACCCCCATCTCGTGAGCAATGTCGAATACCTGGTTGGCCAGCAGGTCGCCATCCCTGAAATGGTGATGGGTCGAGATGGTCATCCCGTCGCGCAAACCGGCCTTTTCCAGGGCATGGCGAAGTGAAGGCACGAGTTTGTTCCCGTCTGCGGGATAGTGGGCGCTTGTTGGCACGGGCGGCCCGTATTTTCTTCCCCGGGGGATATACTGCCCCACCCCGGCATAAGGGTGTTGCTCCTCGCCGTTAAGATTCAGGGGCACGGATCTTCCGGCGGCATTGATTACCAGGCGGTCATCAGGCATAATCTTCCCTCCAGTTTTTTTGAACCAGGCCGAGTTTTACGGCCAGGTCGATGGTTTTCATGGCTCTTTTCACGACCGGCGGATCGATCATCTTCGTCCCGAGAGCGACAACGCCCAGCCCCTGTTCCTCGGCCCTGAGATAAGCACCGGCGATTTTGAGGGCCATTTCGATCTCTTCGGTGCCGGGGGCATACCCCTGGTGTATGGCAGCGATCTGGCGGGGATGGATACAGCCCATTCCCTCAAAGCCCAGGGCGCGGGAGGCACGGATCGTTTCTTTCAGGCCTTCCTCATCGCCCACATCCGAAAAGACTGAGTCGATTGCCTGGATGCCGGCGGCCTTGCAGGCATTCACCAGCCGCGTCCTGGCGTACAGGGATTCCTCCCCGCCGGGTGAACGCCGCGTCCCGATATCGGCGGTATAATCCTCCAGTCCGATGGCCATCCCGACAATATGCGGTGAACATGAGGCAATGGAAAACGCCCGTTCGACGCCCAGGGCGCTTTCGATGATGGGCATGAGGTACACCGGTTCCGTCCGACCGCATTGGCGGCTGATGCGTTCGATTTCCCGTTCCACCAGCATGATCTGTTCAGGATCTTCACATTTGGGCACGAGGATAAGATGCACATTGTATGGCACCACATGGATCAGGTCATCGAGCCCGCCTGGCACCTGGTTGATCCGCACCATCCGTTCAGTGCCATAGAAATTGACCTGGCAGAGGGCGTTCCTGACAAGGATCTGCGCTTCAGCCTTCCTGTCGGGGGCCACGGAATCTTCCAGGTCGAGGATGATGCCGTCGGGATGGTGGAGTCCGGCATTAAGCATCATGGAGGGCGTATTTCCGGGCAGGTAGAGGCGTGAAAACCGGAACCTTTCTTTATGGGTGGGGTAACGGTTCTCTTCCAGAAGGGGTAACACGCAGGGAGCCGGACCGGGCATAAGCTGCCGGGCAGCGGCCTCAAGGCGTGCAGAGATCACAAAGGGAAGGGCACCGGAATCTTCGATGGTCACGGTGGCATGGGCGATTCCGCATTGTTCCATGACCTCGCCGGCCTGTTTCCGGATATCCCGACCATAGAGGGCCGCAACCCTGCTTTCCAGGGTGATCCGGATACCTCCGGCTTGTTCCGGCACCAGGGTCACGAAACAGTCGGACCGGACCTTTTCCCCCCTGTTACCTGCGGTGATGATGTCTGGCATGATGATTCATTGGATTTGGTGGTCTTTGCAAAGGTAAAAAAGGTGCGACGGGTTGGCCATGCCGATGATATGTTTAAGAATAGCGGGAAAAGATTTCCTTCTTCTCCCGGGCATATCCTGCCATAGTATCCTGTTTTCCTTTCAGAGAAGGAAACTGAGCATGATCCCGGCGGCCACGGCCGATCCGATCACGCCCGCCACATTCGGGGCCATGGCATGCATCAGAAGGTGATTGGACGGGTCTTCCCGGAGGCCCATATTCTGGACGACCCGTGCACTGTCGGGCACAGCCGAAACGCCGGCGGCACCGATCAGCGGGTTGATCTTGTTCCCGGGGGCGGAAAACAGGTTCATCACTTTGGCAAAGATGACGCCTCCCGCCGTGGCAACCATGAATGAAAAAGCGCCGAGTCCGAAGATGATGAGGGAATCGGTGGTGAGAAACACATCGGCCTGGGTGGAAGCCCCGACAGTGATCCCCAGAAGGATGGTGACGATGTCGATCAGGGATGTCCGGGCCGTCTCCGCCAGGCGTTTGGTGACCAGAGATTCTTTGAGGAGGTTTCCGAAGAACAGCATGCCCAGGAGTGGCATGGCCCCGGGCGAGATGAAAGCGGTCAGGATAAGCCCGATCACCGGGAAGAGGATCTTCTCGTGTTTCCCGACCGCCCGAGGAGGTTTCATTTTGATCAGCCGTTCCCGCCTGGTGGTGAGGAGCCGCATGATGGGTGGCTGGATAACCGGTACCAGGGCCATGTAGGAATAGGCGGCGATGGCGATGGGGCCGATAAGATTCCTGACTTTTACCGGGACCCCGGCCGCGGTATGACCGATGACGTCGATCCCGTTGGCCAGCTTGGAGGACAGGAAGATGGCCGTAGGTCCGTCGGCACCGCCGATGATCCCGATTGCCCCGGCCTCGCGGGGATGAAATCCGAGGAGCAGGGCGCCGAGGAAGGTCAGGAAAATGCCGACCTGGGCAGCCGCACCGAGGAGCATCAGCCTTGGCCGTGAAATGAGAGAGGAGAAATCGGTCATCGCCCCGATGCCCAGGAAGATCAGCGGCGGGTAAATGCCTTTGAGCACCCCCATGTAAAGGTAGTTCAGAACGCTGCCCTGCTGGTATATGCCGATCTGGAGGTTGATGTTGTCGCCCTGGAAAAAAGGAACATTGCCCAGGATAATGCCCATCCCGATGGGAATGAGCAAAAGGGGCTCGTAATTATACCTGATGGCCAGGAAGATGAAGAACAAACCGACCGCGATCATGACCAGGTGACCGGGGGTGGCGTTCCTGAAGCCCGTGTAATTGTAAAACTTTTTTACGCCGCCGGCGACCTGGCCCATGAGGCCGTCTTTCTTTTCCGGCCGGGCGTCATCCTGCCGTTGTGCCGCCACTGCCGTGGTGCCGGTGCCGGTCAGAGGATCTCCGGCCACCGGAGGGTAAAAGTCGCCGGGAAAAACCAGGATACGCAGGATCGAGAGTACAGCAAGGATGGCAAAAACCGTCGCAAATTTCCTCATAGCCGTCTATATGATTTCAATGAGTGTATCGCCCTGGAGGACGCTCTGCCCGGGAGCGACTTTCACCGATTCCACCACCCCGTCTTTTTCGGCCAGGACCGTGTTTTCCATCTTCATGGCTTCCATGGTGAGGACTTTCTGGTTCTTTTCGATGATGTCGCCGGGCTTCACAAAAATCGTCAGGATATTTCCCGGCAACGGGGCAGTGACCGGTGTGGCCGAACCCTTCTCCAGCCTGTCGATTTGGGGACGGGGCGGCTCCTTGCTGACCGGCCTGACCAGCCTGGGCGTCTTGGTCTGTTTGATCTGGCGTTCAATTTCAACGTCATACCGCGTCCCGTTAACTTCGATATGGGCAATATTGTCTTCGATGCCCTTCAGATCGACATGGTAGGCGTTCCCGTTGATGGTGAAATTGTAATTTTTCATGGCAGGAAATTCAGATTCTGTTAAACTGGTTCCGCACCGCGTAGATCTTTGAGCTCCAGGGAGAATACGTTTTCGACACTTTGCGGATGGTCAGGACCCCGCTTTCTTCATCATGAAGTTCTTCAAAATACAGCACCAGGGCCATGGCTATGGCAGCTGTTTCCTCTCCCGACTGCATGACATCAGCGGCTTCCACCGCCGCCTGCCCAAGTTTCGCCTTTTTCCTCCTGAGATTGAGGTAAAGGATCCGGGGAAGGTACTGAAAGACGAGACTCAGGATCACCAGGGCGATGAATACGATGACATACCCGACCACCGCGATGATGATCTCCCGAACAGAGATGGCTCCCGTTAAGGTGCCTGAACAGTAAAAATTCCATTTTACAAAGGTATGTTGGTGTGTTTCCTCGGCGGATTCATTTCCTTCTTGGTGGAGAGGGTCTGCAGGGCCCGGATGATGCGGAAGCGGGTGTTTCGGGGTTCGATCACATCATCGATATACCCATAACGGGCCGCCTCATAAGGATTGGCAAAACGGTCACGGTATTCTTTCTCCTTTTGGGCGGTGAAGGCCTCAATTTCCTCGCGCGTATTCATCTCAGCGATCCTCTTTCCTTCGAGGATCTCGATGGCGCCCTTGGGTCCCATAACGGCAATTTCGGCCGAAGGCCAGGCATAGTTGATGTCGCCCCTCAGCTGCTTGGAACTCATCACATCGTGAGCCCCTCCGTATGATTTCCTTAGGGTGATGGTCACTTTCGGCACGGTGGCTTCACCATAGGCGAACATCAGTTTTGCGCCATGGATGATGATCCCGCCGTATTCCTGCGCTGATCCCGGCAGGAAACCCGGCACATCGACAAGAGTCACCACGGGGAGATTGAAACAATCGCAAAGCCGGACAAAGCGGGCAGCCTTGCGGGAAGCATCGATATCGAGGACACCGGCCAGGTAATTGGGCTGATTGGCGACAATCCCCACCGGAATGCCGTTGAATTTAGCGAATCCCACCACGATATTCCTCGCAAAATCACGGTGCACTTCCAGGAATTCGGCATCGTCCACGACACTGAAGATGACATCTTTGACATCGTAGGGAATGTTTGGATTGTCGGGAATGATCTCATTCAGTTCGTCATCCATCCGATCGGCCGGATCCGAGCATTCCGTGATCACCGGATCTTCGAGGTTATTCTGGGGGAGATAGCTGATGATCTTCCGGATCAGCAGGAGACCTTCCTCTTCATCCCCGGAAACAAAATGGGCCACACCCGATTTCGAGGCGTGAACCCTGGCCCCGCCGAGTTCCTCGGTCGAGATCACCTCCCCGGTCACGGTTTTGGTCACTTTGGGACCGGTGACGAACATATACGATGTTTTGTCGCTCATGATGATCAGGTCGGTGAGTGCGGGGGAATAGACGGCACCGCCGGCGCATGGTCCGAAAATGGCCGATATCTGGGGGATCACGCCCGAGGCCAGGATGTTGCGCTCAAAGATCTCCGCGTAGCCGGCGAGACTCCTGACGCCTTCCTGGATCCGCGCACCGCCGCTGTCGTTGATCCCGATGAGGGGAGCGCCGACTTTCATGGCCTGGTCGATGATCTTGCAGATTTTCCGGGCATGGGTCTCAGAGAGGGACCCTCCGAATACGGTGAAATCCTGGGCATAGACATAGACGACACGTCCGTCAATGGTCCCATGACCCGTGATCACGCCATCGCCGAGAAACTTCTGATCCGCCAGACCGAAATCCGAGGTCCGGTGCGTCACGAACATATCATACTCCTCGAAACTTCCTTCATCAAGAAGTATAGTAATGCGTTCACGGGCCGTATGTTTGCCCCTGGCATGCTGAGCCTCAATCCGCTCTTCACTTCCCCCCTTCCTCGCCTCTTCACGAAGATCAATCAGCTCTTTAATTTTATTCTGAATAGACATAGGTGTATGTGAAATGACAAGCTGAACGGGATCAGCTATGGATTATTTGCCGCAGAATTCAGTCAGTACGCCGAACGTGGATTTGGGATGAAGGAAGCCGATTTTCATATCTTCCGCGCCTTTCCGGGGCTGCGCATCGATCAGCCGGACGCCTTTTTGCTCCGCCTCCTGAAGGGCCCCCGCGACATCGGGCATGGCAAAAGCCAGGTGATGAATGCCGGGACCATTTTTCCCGATGAATTTCCCGATCGGTCCTTCAGGATCCATACTTTCCAGAAGTTCGATCTTTGTCTCCCCGACCTTGAAAAAAGCTGTCCTCACCTTCTGGTCGGTCACTTCCTCTATGGCATAACATTCAAGTCCCAGGACCTCCTCATAATATTTGATCGCTTCGGCGAGGTTTTCCACCGCAATTCCAATGTGTTCAATGTGTGTTGGTTTCATCATCAATTCTCCTGTTGTTTTTCATATAACAAAAGTAACCTTTCTCCGGGAACAAGAAATATGATATTTGTCAATGCGCTCCTGCTGTTTTCCTTGTTTTTAAACATGCTCTCTGCATCTGGCCCGACCAGGGGGAAGGAAGCGGAAGGGCAAGACAAAGATTTTTATAAGAATCTGTTCCGTCTGATGAGGGCGAATATTCTCTTTATATACCTTTGCATGATTTTGGAATCGATGCGAATAAATCCACCTGGTAAAAAAGACATATGAAAGGTCTGACGACTGTTGCGTTGCTGATTTTATCGAACAGCTTCATGACGATGGCCTGGTATGGCCACCTGAAGTTCAGGGAATTGAAATGGTTTGAACACCTGGGGTTGTTCAGCATCATCCTGATCAGCTGGGGCATTGCCTTTTTTGAATACTGCGCCCAGGTGCCGGCCAACCGTATTGGTTTTGACGGCGGTGGGGGGCCGTTTTCACTTGTGCAGCTGAAGGTCATCCAGGAGGTGATCACACTGGTCGTATTCACGGCGTTCACCCTCCTCTTTTTCAGGACCGAAGCCTTGAAATGGAATCATCTCGTCGGCTTTGTCTTTCTCATCCTGGCGGTATATTTCATTTTCAAAAAATAAGGCAGCGGCCAAGGGTGGTTCCTACTTTATCTTATCCGGATTGATGATGGCATCGTAGATGGTTTGCTGGATCCTGGTACGTATATTCTTTTCAACCAACAGGTTATTGTACTGATTCGGATGCACCCTGTTCGACAGGAAGATGTAGACGATGTCATAACGGGGATCGACCCACGCCATCGTGCCGGTAAAACCGGTATGGCCGAAGCTTTCGAGGGAAGCGCTTGTACAGGTGGGACTTATTTTTTTCTTCGTCGGGTTCGGGCTTATCAAAGCCAAGACCGCGGCGGTTTTCACAGTCACTTGTAACACGCACGGCAAAATGATGGATGACCGTGTCACTCAGGAACCTCCGTCCTCCATAGGTTCCACCATTGAGGTACATTTGCATGAACTTGGCAAGGTCGTTGGCATCGGAAAATAGTCCGGCATGACCGCTGACTCCCCCGAGCATGGCTGCGCCCGGATCATGCACATATCCCTGCAGCAGCTGGTGCCTGAACATGAGGTCATTCTCCGTGGGGGCGATGCGGCTGACCGGGAAGCGGTTCAGTGGCAGGTACCCGAGGGTGGTGGCCCCCATGCGGGCATAGAAGTTATGATAGACGTAGGGATACAGGGCCGTATCGGTCACCTCTTCGATGATGCGCTTGAAGAGGTAGTACCCAAGATCGCTGTACCGGTACGTTTTATCGAGTAATTCAGAATTCAGGATATCATGGTAAATGGTGTCCCTGTAATCCTCCCTGAGGTACAGATCCCGGGCCACCTGTATCGGGTAAGCCAGGCTGAATGTGTCGGAATAGACGCTGTCGATGAACTTTATGTTCCGGTTCGCATAGGCCTTGGGACCCATTTTATAGGGGTATTCATTGGAAAACCGGGTGCTGAACAGCAGCTGGGATGTGTCCATTGGCTCGAGCGTGGAGAGATAAAACGGGATCCAGGCGACCAGGCCCGACTGGTGGGCAAGCACGTCGCTGATCCGGAGATCTTTCTTGTTGCATGTGTCGGGCATCGGAGATAGTCACCGAGGGTTTTGGTCACATCGAACCGGTGCTGGTCGGAGAGTTTCATCAGCGACGGAAGTGTGGCAAAGATCTTGGTGAGGGAGGCCATGTCGTAAAGGTCATCGTTTTCAACCTTGTGCTCCTTCCGGTAGGTGAAATAGCCGTATGATTTATTGAACACCACTTCGCCGTGCCGTCCGACCACCACCTGGCAACCCGGTGTGGCCTTGATATCGATGGCTTCCCGGGCGATGGAGTCAATCCGCATGAGAATCCGCGAATCGAGCCCGGTCTCTTCCGGGAATCCGTAGGATAACCGTTGAATGGCGGGGCTTTCGATGCCGGTCCCCGCGGGAAAGACCGTCCCGCAGCTCACCGGCAGCTTCCCGGAAAGTCCGGAGGCCCCGAATATGGCCTGCGCTGTCAGTTCCCTGGTATCATCCTCATCGTCGTATGCCATCACCACAGCATCGAACCGGTCAAGATCGGCCCGGTCGAATTCGTCGAGCAGGTAAGGATTTCCGAAAATGACCAGGACCAGGTTTCCCCGGAAGTTCAAGGTTCCTGATGAAGTCCTTCTCCCCGGGGGTTAATCCGTAGTGCCTGGAGGGCCATTGTGACGTACTTTGAATACTGACGATCAATGTATTATATTCCGACAGCCGGTTTGTCAGGGCCGTATCGCCGGCATTTACGGCGTCCTTTGAGCTGTAGAATGTATCCACCGCGGTATAAAGGTTCAGGGACTGGCTGAAGGGATCGGTGTATCCGGCCCCCAGGGCGAGGGAGGCGATCCGGTAGTTTTCCAGGTTGAGAAAAGGAATCACTTTTCCGCGGTTCCGGACGAGGGTGATGGCATTCCGGATGAGTTTGCGCTTTTCAACCTTATAAAAGGGATTATTGAGATCGGTGATGAGCGAGTCGGTCCTGACCGGTTTAAAATCCTTCAGTCCTGCCCAGGCTTTGGCATGGAGGATCTTCCTGACGCGGCGGTCGAGTTCCAGCTCGGTGACGTTGCCGTTCTTGATTTCGCGTCGGATGGCTGCAATAGCCTTCGGGATATCGGAAGGCATCAGGAGAATATCGTTACCCGCCACAAAAGCTTTGGCTTCGAGATCACCGGGACGGTTACCCTCGCTGGCACCTTTCATGTTCAGGGCATCGGTGATCACCATACCTTCGAATCCGAGCGTTCCTTTGAGGAAATCCCGGATGGTTGCCGGTGACAAAGACGAAGGAACATTCCCTGCAGAGTCGAGAGCGGGAACGTGGAGGTGGGCCGACATGATGGCAGGGATACCGTTACGTATCCCAAATTTAAAGGGAAACAGCTCGATGGAGTCGAGACGAGCCATATCATGCCGGATGACCGGAAGTCCGTAATGCGAGTCGGTATCGGTGTCGCCATGCCCCGGAAAATGCTTGTACACGGGAAGGATCCCGGCATCCTGAAGGCCCATGGCATACATCAGTCCTTTCCTGGCGACGTTCATGCGGTCTTCCCCGAACGACCGGGAATTGATCACGGGGTTTTCCGGGTTGTTATTCACATCGACCACCGGGGCAAAGTTCATGTTCAGCCCGAGACGTTTCATCTGTTTGCCGATGTCATATCCCATCTGGTAGATCAGGGCATCGTCGTCAATGGCCCCAAGCATCATCTGGTGCGGGTAGGTGATGGTGCTGTCGAGCCGCATCGCCAGTCCCCATTCGCCATCGATGGAAATCAGCAGGGGGGTTTTTGCAGCGTACTGGAAGCGATTGGTCATCTGCGCTTCCCGGACAGGACCTCCCTGGAAAAAAATGATCCCGCCCACATTGTATTTGGTGATCTCTCGTATGACCTCCCCGGTGTGTTCTTCCCCCCGGTTGGAATAGGCCGGGATCATCAGGAGCTGGGCGATCTTCTCGTCCAGGGTGAGCGAGGCCAGCACGGAGTCGACCCATACCGAGTCGGATTTATAAAACTTTGGTTTTTCGATCTTTACGGGCTCGAATTCATTAAAAACACGAACCCCCGATATATTGAAACTGGCAACCAGCAAAAAAAAGGATAACAGGATAAATGTCTGGATCAGGTAGCTCTTCATGTTCTCGTTCCTTTGTTCAATGCGACATTCAAAGATAGTTTAACGAACTTTCGATTTAAAAAGATGTTTTCAACAACAGGTCTGTTATCAGGCAATATAGAATTGTTTTAATTAGTGCTTGCAAGAAAACGCCAATAGCTGCGTTATGCTCGACTTCAAAACAGTCATTTACGAATAGTAAACTCCTGTTTTTCAGTCATCGCAAGCCTTGCTCTTGACGTTTTCTTATCAAGCACGGCTAAAAAACATGAGTTTTCTTTCTGACATTAATTAATTTTCAGGCCAGCTATTTCCGAACCTAAAACATCCATTATGAAAAAATTTTACAGGTCTGCCCTGGTTATGGCATTACTCGCCGTTTCATGCCTGTTGTACAGCCAGGACGAAGCACGGCTCATGCGGTTTCCGGCCATACATGGCCATCAGCTTGTCTTTTCCTATGCCGGTGATCTTTACACCGCTGATGCGAACGGGGGAATGGCACGCAGGCTCACCAGCAGCCCCGGCTATGAGATGTTTGCCCATTTCTCGCCCGACGGTAAATACATTGCCTTTACCGGTCAGTACGATGGCAACACTGAAGTTTTTGTGATCCCTTCCGAGGGTGGGGTGCCGAAACGGCTCACTTTCACTGCCACGCTGAAGCGTGACGATATCGGGGACCGGATGGGGCCGAACAACATCGTCATGGCATGGACTCCCGACAGCAAATATATCATTTACCGCTCAAGAAAAGAATCTTTTAACAGTTTTAAAGGTTCGCTTTTCAAAGTATCCATCGACGGCGGGCTTTCGGAACAATTGCCCCTGTCATTCGGAGGTTTCTGTTCCTACTCTCCCGACGGCAGTAAACTGGCCTTCAACTGGGTGTTCCGTGAATTCAGAACCTGGAAATACTACCGCGGCGGAATGGCCGACGATATCCGGGTTTACGATTTTAAAACGGGAAAGGTTGAGAAAATCACCAATAACGAGGTTCAGGACATCATTCCCATGTGGGTCGGTGATCGCATTTATTTCCTGTCGGACCGTGACCGGACAATGAACCTCTTCGTTTACAATACCACCTCAAAAACGACTGAAAAACTCACCGATTTTACGAATTACGATATCAAGTTCCCCACATCCGACGATTCCTCTATCGTTTTTGAAAATGGCGGATACATTTACAAATACGACCTGGGGTCCAAAAAAGCACAAAAGGTCAGCATAACCATTGCCAATGACGAGCCACAGGCCAGGACCGAACTGAAGGATGTCAGCAAGGATATCCGTTCGGGAGATGTCTCTCCAAACGGGGAACGCGTGCTCTTTGCCGCCAGGGGCGAGATATTCAGCCTTCCGGCCAAAGAAGGCGTGACGTATAATTACACCCGATCTTCCGGCATTCATGAGCGAGACGTCGAATACTCACCCGACGGGAAAAACCTGGCTTACCTCTCAGATAAGAGCGGTGAATTCGAGATCTGGATCCAGAAGCAGGACGGCACCGAACCTGCATGGCAACTGACCCACAATGCCGACACCTACATCTACAGCTTCGACTGGTCGCCCGACAGCAAAAAGATCATGTACCACGACAGGAAGCTGAGACTCCGATATGTCGATGTTCAAAGCGGAAAGGTAACGGATATCGAAACGGAAAAATTCGGCATCCCCACCAGCTACGACTGGTCGCCCGACAGCAAGTGGGTTGCCTATGAGTACACCTCGGCCAACCAGTTCACCCTGATCCGTCTGTACGATCTCGAATCGGGCAAAAAATATGACGTCACCGATAACTGGTACGACTCGGGCGGACCGGCTTTTTCTGATGACGGGAAATACCTGTTTTTCGTCTCCGAAAGGGATTTCAATCCCATATACAGCCGGACGGAATGGAACTCCGCCTATGACAACATGAGCAAAATCTACCTGGTGACCCTTTCGGCGGATACAAAATCGCCTTTTGCCCCCCGGAACGATGTGGTCGAACCTGAAGAAAAAGACAAATCGGAAAACAAGGAAGAACCGGATAAAAACCAGGACAAAAGCCTGAAGATCGACACGGAGGGCATCAAGGACCGCATTGATGTCCTGCCCATCACCGCTTCCAATTATTATAACATTCAAACCACCGGTTCGAAGGTTTACTACACCGACTACAAAACCGACGGCGGGTCGGAGGCCAAAGTCTTCGATCTGGAAAAGAAAAAGGAAACCAGCCTGGGTAAAGGACTGAGGTATAGCCTTTCGGCCAGCGGCAAAAAGATGCTCGTGGGAAAGAATGAGACCTGGATGGTCATGGATCCCCCCGACAAGGAAGTCACCATCACGGATCCCATGGACCTCTCCGGCATGAAAACCGAGGTGAATTATGCAAAGGAATGGGAACAGATCTTCAACGAGAGCTGGCGTCAGTTCAGGGATTTCTTCTATGTTCCGAACATGCACGGTGTGGACTGGAAGGCGATGAAAGAGAAATACGGGCAGCTGGTTCCTTATGTCAAAACCAGGGACGATCTGACGTACATCATCGGGGAGATGATTGGCGAGCTCAGCATCGGTCATGCTTACATCACTTCGGGGGAGAAAAAGGAGAAGCCCGAACGGATCAAGACCGGTCTGCTGGGAGCCAGGCTGAGTAAGACATCTTCGGGGTATTACCAGATCAAGGAGATCCTCCCGGGGGCCAACTGGAGTAAGGACCTGCGTTCGCCGCTCACGGAAATCGGCCTTCATGTCAGCCAGGGGGATTATATTCTGGCGGTTAACGGTGTATCAACCGCCGGGATGAATGACATCTATTCCGCCCTTGTGGGAAAGGCCGGGATGGATGTGGAGCTCACCGTGAACGGCAAACCCACGATGGACGGAAGCCGGAAAATCGTCGTTGTTCCCACCGACGATGAGTCACAGTTGTATTACTATAAATGGGTGAAGCACAATATCGATTACGTCAATGAAAAGACAGACGGCCAGGTCGGCTATCTGCATATCCCGGATATGGCATCCGAGGGGCTCAACGAGTTTGTAAAGCATTTCTATCCCCAACTGGATAAAAAAGGGCTGATTGTCGATGACCGTGGCAATGGCGGGGGAAATGTTTCACCGATGATCATCGAGCGGCTGCGGCGGGAAGTCACACGTTCGACGATGCGGAGAAATTTCCCGCTGGGCCGGCCCGTCCCGGAGGAGATGATGCTGGGTCCGAAAGTTTTGCTTGTGGACCGGTATTCGGCATCCGACGGTGACCTTTTCGCCTATTCCTTCAAAAAACATCACCTCGGAACGGTCATTGGCACACGGACCTGGGGCGGTGTGGTCGGAATCACCGGAACCCTGCCGTTCATCGATGACCAGGATTTGCGGAAGCCCGAATTCGCATCCTATTCGGCTGAGAAAAGCGAATGGATCATTGAAGGTCACGGTGTGGAGCCCGACATCAGCATCGACAATGACCCCCACCAGGAGTACCTCGGTCAGGATGCCCAGCTTGACAAGGCCATCGAGGTGATCATGGGTCAGTTGAAGGAATATAAGGGTGTTCCTCCCATCCCGGAGCCTCCGGTAAAGAACAAGTAGGATATCGGCCACCCGGAAAGAGCGATCATGCTTTTTCCGGGCGGCCCTTCCCCGCTGCCATCGTGAAAAGCACCGTCATTGTTCGAAAAGAACTATTCCCGGAGCGGTGATGTTAACCTACCAGATTAACAATTTCATTTTATGGCATACTTACCTATCCAGGATTACGGCATCATCGGCAACATGCGCTCGGTGGCGATGGTGGGCATCAATGGCTCCATCGACTGGTTCTGTTTCCCTCATTTCGATTCGCCCAGCATCTTCGGTCGTCTTCTCGACGAAAATAAAGGCGGTTTTTTCCGGGTTTCACCCAAACATGAAGATTTCAAATCCAAACAGTTTTACTGGCCCGACACCAATGTCCTTGTCACCCGTTTTACCGTGGAAGGCGGAATTGTGGACATGACCGATTATATGCCGGTTGGCGAGGAAGTCAAAAATGATATGGATTACTATATCGTCCGGCGGATCAAAGGTGTGCACGGCACCGTGAAGATGAAACTCGAATGCAAACCGGCCTTCAATTACGCCCGTGATGATCATGAACTGGAGCTGACCGAAAAAGGAGCCATCTTCAGCTCGGGGGATCTGACCATGGGCCTTTCCAGCAATTTTAATCTCCATGCCAAAGAACGAAAGAACGAAGTGTATACGGAGTTTGACATCAGCGAAGAAGAAACGGTTGTCTTTGTGTTCCATAAGGTCAGGAAGAAAGAGGACTGCCTGACCTTCTCCATCGAGCAGGCGGATACGAGTTTTGTGGAGACCATCCATTTCTGGCGCAACTGGCTGATGAAGTCCCAATATAAGGGACGTTGGCGCGAGATGGTCAACCGTTCGGCCCTCATCCTCAAACTCCTGACCTTCGAGCCTACAGGCGCCATTGTTGCCGCCCCCACGTGCAGCCTCCCCGAAAGCATTGGCGGTAAACGGAACTGGGATTACCGGTACACCTGGATCCGGGATGCCGCCTTCACTGTCTATGCCTTTATGCGCATCGGATTCACGGAAGAAGCCGCCCAGTTCATGAACTGGATCGTTGAACGGTGCAATGAATCGCCCGAATCAGGATCCCTGCAGATCATGTACGGTATCAACGGCGGGCACGATCTTTCCGAGGAAACCCTCGATCACCTGGAAGGTTACCGGAAATCGGGCCCGGTCAGGATCGGCAACGGCGCCTATAACCAGCTTCAGCTCGACATTTACGGTGAGATGATGGACTCAGCCTATCTCTACAACAAGTACGGTTCACCCATTCCCTATGGCACATGGAAAGCGGTGTCCAAAACGGTCGACTGGGTCTGCAGGAACTGGCAGAAGGAAGACGAAGGGATCTGGGAAGTGAGGGGCGGTAAGCATCATTTCACCTACAGCAAGATGATGTGCTGGGTTGCCCTCGACCGGGCTATCCGGCTCTCGATGAAACGGTCCCTCCCTTCCGATCTGGATCACTGGCGAAAGATCCGTGACGAGATTTACATGGATGTCATCCATAAAGGCTGGAGCGAGAAGAAACAGGCTTTCAGCCAGTATTATGACACCAACACCCTCGATGCATCCGTTCTGATGATGCCGCTCGTCTTCTTTATGTCCCCGACCGATCCCCTGATGATCAAAACCCTCGATGCCATCACCCGGCCTCCTTCCAAGGGAGGTCTGGTATCCAACAGCCTTGTGTACAGGTATAACACCAAAGATTCGTCCGACGGTTTATCGGGCGATGAAGGGACGTTCAATATCTGCACCTTCTGGCTGGTAGAAGCTCTCACACGGGCCGGAAAGCACGACCATGAAAAGCTCGACCTGGCCAGGCTGATCTTTGAACAGATGCTCGGGTATTCCAACCACCTGGGGATGTTTTCCGAAGAAATCGGGTTAAGCGGCGAGGCCCTGGGCAACACACCCCAGGCTTTCACCCACCTTGCCCTGATCAGCGCGGCCTTTAATCTCAACCGCGAGTTGGATTTACCTTAAAAAATACAGAATTTATGAACACGAAGACTTTTGACAGGCTGAAAGGCCAGCCGGCGATCATAACCGGCGGCGCCACAGGAATCGGGAAGGCCGTGGCCATCCAGTTTGCCCTGGAAGGGGCCAAAGTGGTGGTTAATTATCTCAAAGGCGATCCCGTAGACGATGTGATCGGGAAGATCCGCGAGGGCGGCGGTGAGGCGATTGCCGTTGAAGCCGATGTGAGCAAGGAAGACGAAGTGAAAAACCTGTTCAAAAAAGCGATCGATACTTACGGCACGGTGCATATCCTGGTTAACAACGCCGGCATTCAAAAAGACTCGGGCTTTGTCCATATGAGCCTGGAGGATTGGCAAAAAGTCATCGATATTAACCTCACCGGGCAGTTCCTCTGTGCCAGGGAAGCGGCCAAAGAATTTCTCCGCCGGGGTGTCGACCATGATGTGTCCGTTTCCGCGGGCAAGATCATCTTTATGAGCTCGGTACACCAGAGACATTCCGTGGAGCGGTCATGTGAACTATGCCACATCAAAGGGAGGCATCGCCCAGCTGATGCGCACCGTGGCCCAGGAACTAGCCCCGCAGAAAATCCGGGCCAACAGCCTGGCACCGGGGGCTATCAAAACGCCGATCAACAAAAAAGTCTGGAATAATCCCGAATCGCGGAAAAAGCTCCTCAGCCTCATCCCCGACAACCGCATCGGGGAACCCCTGGATATTGCCCTGGCGGCGGTGTGGCTGGCCTCCGATGAATCGGAATACATCACCGGTCATGCGCTCTATGTGGACGGCGGAATGACGCTCTACCCGGGATTTGCCACCGGCGGCTGAAAAATAATTCCGGTGGCGCTACTCACGTGGCGCCAACCCCGATAATCCTGAAGGCATTAACCGCCATGAAATCCATCCGGACATTGGGATCAGAGACCCAGTTTCTTCCTGATGGCCGGCGGGATTCCCTTCTTATTCACCATAAGAGTGGTGGTTTTGTACTGCACAAAAGCCTTCGAAGCATAGAGGTAACCCTGGTATGGGCTCCCGGTGGTACCCCAGGAATTTTTCACCAGGTAGAACGGCGTCCCATCCTGATCCCTGGCCATCCCGGTAATGTGCATCCCGTGATCGTCGGTGGTCTCGTAGTCGTCGAAGGCACGCTGTCTCATTTCCTGGGTGATGACCTTTTCCTTATGAGGCTTGGAAAAATCGTAGATCAAGGCGTCTTTTTCCGCTTTGGTGAGGGTATCCCACCTGGCCCTTTCCAGACCGTCAAGGTCGGCGATATCGTCGTCCGGAACAACGGCAATGCCATTCTTCCAGCTAAAGCCCTTTTCGCTGACATCGGCACCCCAGGCGACCGTATAGCCGTGTTCCAGGGAATAATCGATGATATCCGTCAGTTCACCGATCCTGACATTGTACATTTCCCCCCAGCCCCAGTTGTCGGGAATCTCCAGAATAAACGGTTTGTAAAAGGGATGATGCGTGAATGAAGTGATCAAGACGTAATCACCGGCATCAAGACCAAGGGAAGCTTCAAATGATCCCGGCGTGTAGGGCTTCCCGTCGTAGGTGAATGTCGCCGGGTAGGTCCCGAAATAGGCATCGAGAAGGCCTTCAAATCCGCGGTCCCAGGCGGTGGTCAATTTTTTGTTTTGGATGATGGATGCCATATATGCCTTGAATGCATTATTCAGTTCATCGTGGTCATGCATGGGTTCTCCGTAATTGAGTCCGGGATAGACCTGGTCGGGAACGATCCCCGAATCGGAGAGAACGGTGAGGACATCATTGAATCCGCCACCTGCATCAAAATTGATGGTTCCGTGCATCCTGACATATTTCTCTGCCTTCATGTTATAGGCCGTGCGAACCACGAACATCTCCGAGAGATCATATTCTCCTTTTCCCATCCGCAATAACTCCGATTCCAGGAAAGAGATGCCCGAAAAGCTCCAGCAGGTGCCCGAACGGGATTGGTTCTTAACCGGAGTGGCCGGAAGGCTGATGATGTTTTTAAACGTATATCCCGTTTCCTGTGCCAAAAGCCCGGCGATCAGGAACAGTGACAGGAACATCGAAATTGCAATCCTCTTCATGAATGTTTGCTTATGTTGATGAATAAATAAATTTAACGTTCCAAAATAGACATAATTGTGAATCCTAAACATGATTTTTGTTGGTTTTTGTCAGGATTTGAACGCCGATCCGGCCTACGGCAAAGGAACAGAAGATCACAGCCGGATGATTTTCAGTTCGGTACGGCGGTTAAGGGCCCGGCCCTCATCGGTATCGTTGGGAGCGATGGGATCCGATGCGCCATATCCTTTATAGCTCAGTCGTCCGGAGCTGATCCCCTGGGAAATGAGAAAATTCACCACCGATTTTGCACGGCGCTCCGAGAGAGCCTGGTTATAGGCTTCGGAACCGACGGCATCGGTATGGCCGCTGATTTCAACCTGGATGTCGGGGTTGGTGGTCATGAAATCGACGACCTTCTTGAGTTCGGCCCTGGATTCGGCGAGGAGGGAATCGGAATCAAACCCGAAAAATACGTTCTTCAGGATGATTTTCTCTCCCGATTTAATGGGTTTTAGGGGAACATCCTTAAGGTAAGGGTTGGTTTTTTCGTAGATCCCTTCGAACGAAAAGTGTTCCGAATAAAACATATAACCAGGATGGGACACATTCAGGGCGTAATTATGACCCGTCGGCAGGGGGACGAGAAAATCGCCTTCGCCTTCACGCGACCGTGATTCGACGGCCACCTTCCCCGTAGCGAGGTCGATGAGCTGGAATTGGGCCTTCAGCCCTTTAAAGGTCTCTGCATCGTAGACCCTCCCTTTCATGTATGACACCGCTGCAGGACGTGCGGCCGGGTACAGGTCGAAGGCATAGATATCCATTCCCCTCCCTTTGAGCCTGTCGGAGGAAAAATAGGCACGGTCACCGGCCGAATTGACGATAAGCCCGATTTCATTATTGAACGTATTGATGGGATAACCCAGGTTTTTGGCTTCACCCCAGGTGCCGTCATCCCTCAGCCGGGAAATGAATATATCCCCTTTCCCCATGTTCATGTGACCCTCAGAGGCGAAATACAATGTCCGGCCATCGGGATGAATGAACGGCGACTGTTCATTGCCGGGGGTATTGATGCTGTCACCGGCATTGACGGGGGGCATCCAGCCACCGCCGGGCGATTTGACCGAATACCAGATATCCAGTCCCCCCTTGCCCCCGGGCCTGTCGGAAGCAAAAAACAAAGTTCTCCCATCGGCTGAGATGGAAGGGTGTTTCTCCGAATACGATGTATTGATGGATCGTCCCAGGTTCATGGGCACTGTCCATTTCCCGTTTTTATTCTCCGAGAGGTAGATATCGCACATTCCCTCGCCATCTTCGCGGTTACAGGCGGTAAAATAAAGAAACCTGCCGTCGGGGGAAAGGGACTGCGCCCCTTCATTGTCGGGTGAATTTAACGGTGCCCCGAAATTTTTACGCTTGCTCCATCCGTCGCCCGGGCGTTTCTCCGAATAGTAGAAATCTTCCTGCATGTTTCCGAAGCCGATGGGACGCGATGGATCTTTGGGATCGAGGACCGTGAAGACCAGGGTGGATTCATCAACGGATAGTGACGGCCAGTACTCATTTTTGTCTGAATTGACCGAGTCGCCCAGGTTCACCGGATCAAAAGGAACGGGGTGTTCCACTTCCCCGATTGCAAAATTGCATTTGGATTTGAAATCCAGTGCCCCGGCCTTGCTGACTTTTTCAAAATTCCCCTGGTTGATATAGCGGTCGACGCTGGTCAGGGCTTCAGCGTACCTTCCGAGGCTGTACTCGACTTGCCCCAGAACCATATATCCTTCGGGAAAATAGCCGGGATCGATCGCCAGGGCCTTCTCGAAATCGGAAATCGCTTCATCATTGTTTCCTGCTTCCTTGTTGATCTGTGCCTTAAGCATCCAGGCTTCGACGAAGCGATCGTCGGCCCTCACAGCCTTCCGCAGGTCGTCGAGTGCCTCTTTGTTGTCGCGTTCATGATAATGGTCGAGCGCCTGTTTGAAGTATTTCACGGCTTTGGGTGAACCGGAATGATACTGCGCATTCACCGGACTGGCGTAAACAACGGCCAGAAAAAAAAATAAGATGATCCCGGTAATGCCTTTCATGTGGTCTATTTTGGTCTGAAATTAGAAAATATTCGCGGAAACATAAAATAACCTTCTCCTGGTCACGAACAGACGTCGATAAAATGTTCCGACCAGCTGGAAACCCCGTTTCATGGGATATGCATAAATTTATGGGCCTGGAGGGAAATTTTCCATAACGGATTATCCTTGATGAAATCCACGATAACCGGTAACATCCGGGAATAGGCGCTCCATTCGGGCTGGAGGTAGAGTATACAGTTATCGGGCACCAGGCCGGAGTTTTCAATCGCCCATTCCAGGTCGGCCGGTGTACTGATGATCATTTTAAGCTCATTGGCCAGAGGGTAGATCCGGGCATCCGGTGGCATCTGTTGCTTAGGGGAAAGGCAGATCCAGTCCCACGTTCCGGATAGCGGGTGAGAGCCTGAAGTCTCCAGGAAGGTTTCCACGCCGTTGGCTTTCAGCTGGTCACAGAGGTAGTTCAGGTCGAAGATCAGGGGTTCGCCACCGGTGACCACCACCGCGCCGGCCGGGCAGGCAGTGATGTTCCGGATGATCAGGTCGACATCCACGACCGGATGAATATCGGGGTTCCAGGAGAATTTCGTATCACACCAGGTGCACCCGACGTCACAACCGCCGATCCGTAAAAAATAAGCCGCTTTTCCAAAATGGAACCCTTCGCCCTGCAGGCTGTAAAATTCCTCCACAACGGGCAGTTTTTTCCCGCCTTCAAATAATGCCTGGTCTAAATGCATGTCCAATTGTTAAACAAAACTGCAAAAATAATCCTTTTTGAGGGTTTGTCATCACCGGCCACATAAAAAGATCGGATTGCCGGTCAGGGAGAGGTGGTAAACGGATTTTTCATCCGGAACAGACACGGGGCCCGTTTACTTTTCTCGTTCGTGAAATAGATGTATCCGTCGTTCGCACAGACGATGGCCTCTGTCTGAAGCCCGAAACGGTGGGGCAGGCGGATGCGAAGAACCGGTCGTGGCGCATCGGGGAGACTGAGATGGTAGACTTCCAGTACGGGAATAAAATGGTGATAACCGATCAGCCACAGCATGCCGTGGGCCTGATCGATGTCGGAACCGGTCACCAGCATCCCCGGATCCAGGCAAAACCGGGGTTGGCTGACATAGTACCCGGAGCCGGGTGGATAGATATAAACACAGGAGGACTCATCCTGCCAGTTTTTTGTAAAGAGCCAGAGGGAATCGCCGTAAAAGGACAGCGCTTCCGAGTCGAAGGGATTGCGGCGGCAGTCATGAAATTCTTTTGTTTTCCCCGGGTAGGAAAATGCGATCACCGACAAAATCCCGGCACTCACACTGGCTGTGTCGATGCTGACGCGGTAAATTCTCAGTGTGTCGCGTAAACCGGTATTATTGCCCGCATCGGAAATATAAACCGAATGGTCATCCATGGCGATATCCTCCCAGTCGGTGTTGACTGCGCCCGGAACAGGATAAATCCGGAGGCTTCCTGAAGGATCGGCCGGTAGAAAGGAATAGAGGACCGCTTCTCCCCCGCTGTCGTTGAATGACCACAGCCGACCGTCACGGTAAAGAAGACCGGACGTTTCGTTGAGGACGGCCGGCAAGCGGTTGACGAAGTGTTCTTTCTCTATGTTTGGCCCGCCCGTTCCCTGGAGATAATGCACCGACCGGCACGAAATGAAACAGGGGATCAACAGCCATATGACCGCTGATCCCCTGCCCGGTATGCCGCGTAAATGCATGAAATGATTATTTATTCAGGCCCAGAGCCTGCAGCATTTTATCGAAAATCGATGTGTTCTGGTATATGCCGGCGAAATGCTCAGATCCCGGTCCCCACGCGAAAACGGGTACCATGACCGAGGTGTGCTCGTTGGTGGCAAAGGAAGCTTTGAGTTGATGCGCCTCCATGTTTCCACCCGTTATGGCCAGGCCGCCAGTTTCATGATCGGCGGTGACGATCACGAGGGTATGTCCGTCTTTTTTAGCAAACTCAAGGGCCTTGCCGATGGCGTTGTCGAAGTCGATGGTTTCGGAAGTGACATAGCTGATGTCGTTGTTATGTCCTCCCCAGTCGATCTGCGAACCTTCTACCATCAGGAAGAAGCCGTCGGGATCCTGTGAGAGCAGCCGTATCGCCTCTGCGGTGGCACGCGGGAGCATATCCCCCCTGCCACTATTGACTGAAGGCAGATGATCGGGTCCAAGAAGGCCGGCGAGTTTTCCGGTCTGCACGTTTTCTGCCTCGTCGATCGTTTCGGTCACCTGGTATCCTTTTGCCCTGAGTGAATCCAAGAGATTCAGCCCGTCGGATCTCCGGGCAAAGTGATCCATCCCTCCGCCAATAAAGACATCGATATCGGTGGACAGGAAATCAGAAGCAATACCTTCGAAGCTGTTCCGGTCGGCCTGGTGGGCGACGAAAGCTGCCGGAGTGGCATGCGTGATGGCGGAAGTGGAGACCAGCCCGGTAGCCAGTCCGTGGTCCTCGGCAATCTCCAGGATGGTCTTCAGGGGATGGCCCAGGGTATCCATGGAGAGGGTGCCGTTCTTCGTTTTGTGCCCCGTGGATAGGGCGCTGGCCCCGGCTGCCGAATCGGTGATGTAATCGGACAATGAATAGGTTTTTGAAAAACCGTTATAACTGAACTGCTCGATGTTCAGGGGATGGCCCGCTACCGTCATGGCGGCATAGATCTGGGTTGTTCCCATGCCATCGCCGATCATCAGGATGACATTTTTGATCCCGGGAAGATCATCTGAAGATTTAGTCCGGGTTGAGCATGACGAAAAAGTCAGGGCCAGTGCAAAGGCCATGACAAGGCAAAGAAGATTTTTTTTCATATTCCATTTTTAAAGGGTGAAACAAATCAAGATCAGGATGCTTTCCGCTGTTAATCCTGGGGATTAAAGATCCTGATGAGCCCGTTGAGCAACCACCAGATGAGCCGTAGCACCACGGCTGTTCCGTAGAGAAAAAGCGTAACGGCCACAACGACCGGAAGCTGCGTGATCAGCTCCTTTGCCGGGGTGCTGTATTTTACGATACTGATCAGGTTCAGGATGTTGGCGATGATAAAGGCAACCAACAGGATATAAAGTTCCCGTTTTTTTTGTTTTGGGGTGATGACGGTATCTTTCATGGGTATCATTTTTTCATTTGAACGGAAGACAAGGTCAGAGAGCCAGACCATCGGGCCAGTACATAATTTTGTCATTCATCATGGCTTCAAATCCGAGCAAAACGGCGACGGTCGCATAGAAACCCTGGCGGGTCAGTTCCATGTCGATCCTGTTGTCGCGGACATTGGCCACAAACGCTTCAAGCGACATTTTCGATCCGTCATCTTCCATCACCTCGCTGGTGATATCACGGCCTTTTTTGCCGATGGCCGTTTCAGGCACCCAGCTTGCTCCCCCGATAGGGATGGCATCGAAAAACTGATGTTCGAAGTTGTTGATGAGCTGTAGGATACCCGGGGCCGGCGGAGGAAATTCATCCCATTCCTTACCATTTTCCAGCTCCATGGTCCCTTTTGGGCCCATGATCTGTTCTTCAAGTCCATAGTGCCGGTTACTGGCGATGGAATCGTAAATCAGGTGGGTACCGTTCGGGTACCGGTAAACGAGGTTGACATTATCGAACACCTCGCGGCCGTCTTTCCAGTAGTTGATACTGCCCGATCCCCAGACCCGCTCCGGGGGCATACCGAGGATCTGGTTCCCGACCTGAACCTGGTGGGACGCCAGTTCAGTCATCAGCCCCCGGGAGTAATCATGATACAGGCGCCAGTTGATGAGCCTTTCGAGTTCGGGCGACGGAACGGGCCGGCGCCAGTTGTTGTTCCGGTGCCAGTAGGCCCGGATCTGCGTGACATTGCCGATTTTGCCTTCCCGGATCTGTTGATAGGCCTGCTGGTAGATCAGGCTGAACATCCTCTGGTGACCGATCTGGAGGATTTTACCGGTGTCGAGGGCGGTTTTCACCATTTCATTGGCATCTTCCACGGTGAGGGCCATACTTTTTTCACAGAAAACGTGGTGCCCTGCCCTGAGGGCATCGATGGTCATCCTGGCATGACGGTCGAGCGGCGTGGCGATCAGCACAGCATCCAGATCCTCTTTGGCGAGCAGGTCGCGATAATCCTTGTAACCCCTTGCGGCAGGTCCGATCTTTTTTTGTGCGGCCAGGAAATTGGGTTCGTAGATATCACAAAAGGCAGTGATCTCCAATCCCGGGATCTGTTTCAGGTTGATCAGGTGATAGGATCCTCTCGAACCGATGCCGATGATAGCCAGTCTCACCGGCCTGTCAAAACCTTCAGCACTGGCCGTACGGAGCCATGGCATCTGTGAGGCGAGCATAGTTGATCCGGCAATCAGCGAAAAGGTTTTGATGAAATCCCTGCGGGAAGTTTTCTGTTCTGTTTCCATTTTTAATGTTGAGTCATGACAATTCCTTCACAAGAGGCTCAGCCTGATGGTCCCGGTATGAAATTCTAACGGCATGGTATTCCGGAAAATTGCCGAGAATCTCCACCTGTTCGTCTTCTCCGGCCAGGATGAGGGCCGTCGATAACACTTCTGTTACCAGGGCATCCGGACCCGAAACGCACATCAGCACATATCCCCTGAGCTTTTCACCGGTCATCGGATTGATGATATGGCCTTCCGGATATTTATTTTTGTTGTTGGGTGAATTTCCTGAAGTGGACACCGATCCGTCAGTCATCCCAAATACGTAGACATTCGTACCTGTTCTGAATAAGTCCCTGATCCCCACTTTCCAGTGGTCCCCAAAGGGATGATGACCCAGTGTTTGCACCGAACTTTCCCCAAAACTAATAAAAGAATGATGAATTCCTGCCTGCAGCAGTATGTTTTTTATCGAATTCAGGGCCAACCCTTTGCCAAAAGCGCCCGAATCGATCCGGACTTCCGGACCGGTGAAACGGACCGTGAAGTGCGCCGGGTCGAGGATAACCGACCGGTTTTGATCAGATTGGGGTGAAGGAAGATCCTCTTTCCGACCGGTGCCCAGGGTAATATCGAAGTATCCCCGCGTGAGGGTTTGAAAATGCAGCAGGCGCGTGAACAAATGGAAAACGTCCTCGTCAACCACGCAGGGCATCTCCCCAGCTTTCCTGTTCAGACGGGAGAAGACCGAGGTTTCACGATAGATGCTTAGGATATTTTCCAGACGCTCTGTCTCTTCACGAACGGAACGGTAAACCCGGTCGGCCAGTTCATCATCCACCCCGGGCATCAGGATGTCCAGGCGGGTACCCATGGACCACATGTTCCGGTAGGCGTGGTTTTCAGACATCGCGTTTGCCATGAAATTCTTATCTTTATCACAAAATTAAGAAAATTATGAAGGAACCGGTAAAA
>CAVXNX010000021.1:0-127146 GCA_963763215.1 uncultured Bacteroidales bacterium | reverse complement strand
GACTGGATTGTTCCGCTGTGAAGCCATCCGTCTTTACAGGAAAAGGACCCGGAATTTTTTATTCCGCCTTTTTTTTTTAATTTTAGATTGAATGGATGTTTTTACGGCTGAAGGGAACGAAATATTGACCATCAACCCGGTGTATTCAACCCATGAAAGTTTCAGCTGTCCTTTTTCTCCTGGCCTGGTGGGTGAGTTGTACTGCCCAGGTTCCGTCCGGGATTATGCCGCGCAATACGCTGTCGGTTTACTCGGGGGCCGGATTTTCAGTGGAAGCCGACGCCTTTTACGGCCAGGAGACTTACACCGGCTTTCAATTCCCGTCAGGACTGGAGTGGAGCAGCCACAGAACGAAGCATTTCTGGAAGATCTATGTGAATTACAGTGCGGGAAGAATCCGTATTCCTTATAATGAAGCCAGGCTCAAAAACGGATCCCTGGGATATGATCTGGGCTTTACACTGGCCAAATTCCCGGTATTCAGGAAGAACACCGAAATCTTTGCCGGACCGGCTTTCTTTCTGCACGGAAGGCTGAGAAATCAAACCAATCTTTCACTGCCCGACGACTTAACTGTTTTTCTCGCATTCTCCGCAGGTCCCGGTTTCGGACTCCGGTGGAACATGGCGGGTAAACTGATGTTTACCTCCATTTTCCGCATGAATTTCCTGACCTACCTCGCGCAGGACAGGGCAGGCGCCGGATTTTCGGGAGCCGGAAAGACGTTGATATTTTCCGATGACCTGGCCCTGGCCTGGAATACGGGGAAGAAGATCAGTCCTGCCATCCGCTACCGGTTCATGTACGGCGGACTGCGGAAGTGGGAACCTCTTTTGTACGGATCAGATGAGCTGATGCTCGGGCTTAACATGAAATGGTAAATGATGAGGTTCGTGATATATCTTCTTCTTGGTGCAGTCCTTTTGCAAGGGTGCTCGGAAGCGTTGGTCGGTAACCGGCAACAGGAAGATATGCGTTTGGCGGATTTTGAGAAAACATGGTCGGTCTTCAATGAATGGTACCCGTATTTCACCTTTAAGGGCATCGACTGGGACAGCATTCATGCTGTATATTATCCACGCATCCTGGATTCTTACGCTGACGATTACCTCCCGGTCATCGGCCAGATGCTCCGTGAACTCAAGGACGGGCACGTTTACCTCAAACTCCGTAATGGAAAGGTCTATTCGTACCGAACACCAAGGCAGTTAAAGGATGCAAAGCTGTATGATTTCGAGGTCACCCGGACTTACCTGGATGATGATACGGTTGTGGGCAACCTTCCGTACGGGCACATCGGTGATGTTGGGTATATCCGGATACCGGCATTCAGCGGTTTCGGACTGAATGCGGTGAATACGGTCTTCCGAGCTCTGGCCGGGTCACAAGGCATGATCATCGATGTCAGGCATAATGGCGGAGGCAGTACCGATCTGGCTATCCCGTTTGTTGCCAAATGCATCCCGAAACCTCTCTGGACGCCGGGATGGATTGAGCGAGGGGTTTATTCCCCCGGACCGACCCTCAGGCCCGATACGGTGAACAATTTCACCGGGCCCGTTGTGGTCCTCGTCGATGGGGTAACCTTCAGCTCATCCGAACATTTTGCCATGTGGATGCAGCATACCGGTCATGCCACACTGGTGGGCGACACCACGGGCGGCGGCTCCGGGAACCCGTTTCTTTTTGCCCTTCCGAGCAGAAACGTGATCCGCGATCAATACCCGCTATTTTTACCGGTACGACAGCCTGCCGGTGGAATGGAACGGCATTGAGCCGGATATCGTGGTGGAGGCCGATGCGAATGCGCTTTCCTCGGGTCAGGACATTCAGTTGGAACGCGCAATATCTTGCCTCCACGACGCCGTTGCCAGCAGCCAGTGACCGAAACCTGCCGGATCAGGGACCGGGGACGATTGACCCGAAATTTTTATGAACGGTTAAGCATCGAGGGGTTTTTTTCATACCTTGTCCCAATCTTCATCTCAAATTCAACCAACTATACTCAACATGAAAACACGACTAATTCTTCCCCTCCTTGTCATGATGGCATTCCTGCCGGGCAGGGTATTTTCCCAGGGATCATGGAGCGATGATTTCAATTCAGCCGACCTGGGCTCAGCATGGTACCAGACAGCTCATTATGGTCTTTCCCAAAGTGACGGCGCCTTGAAAATATCAGCGCACAAAACCGTGCAATGGGCCGGATTTGGTGCCAATATCCCGGTGCAGGATTTTACCACAAACCCCGTACTGAATGTTTCGGTCAAGACCGATCAACCTTTCCAGCTTTCGGTTTATCTTCTTTCCGATGCCGGTAATGTCATGATCACCCAGCCGGTTATGCCCGGCAGTGATTTCACCATCGTATCCTTCGATTTTTCCGGACTGGATGTCAATGCCAATGTTCTGAACGCGGTGAACGGCATCCTGTTCGCCTTCAATGGTGGGGCGTTGTCCTGGTCGGGAGATGTTTACTTTGATGATGTCGAGGTGGGCAGTTCGGTAAAATATGCCAATATGTGCGCCCTTCCCGACATGTCCTTCTACCAGGGAACCACAGGTCACCAGGTTTTCCTTCGGGGTATCAAACATGCTTCCTCCGTTACGTTAAGCGGTGCGGACGCTCTGTTGGAAAATGTCAGCGTAGATCCTGTCTCTTCTTCCGGGACAACCTGGATCCGGTTCGACTGCAAAGCAGGGGTAGATGCTTCAGCCGATGTGACTTTAACGGCCATGGCGGAAGCCGGCTATACCGATAAGACGGAACATTTCACCCTCGATGTAGAGGGAAACCGTCCACCGACACTCGATGATATTGCCAATGCTGAAGGTTCAGCCGGTGTTGTGCGCGAAATCACGCTGTCCGGGATTACCGACGGCAATAGCGCGGCGGAACAGCCTCTCACGATAACGGCTGTGAGCAGCAATACCGCCGTCGTGGATAACATCACGGTCAGCCATGATCCGGGAAGTCCCTATGCCAGGCTTTCATTCACCCCTGCCGCGGCAGGTACTTCGACCATCACCGTCACCGTTGACGATCAGTCTGCGGTCAATAATACGGTAGCCAAAAGTTTCGACATTCAGGTTCTCGACAGCTGGAACAACCCTCCCACGCTCGATTTTATACCGAGTGGCGAGGTGCTCAATACCAGCGGCGAGCAGACCATCACCCTGAAAGGGATCAGCGACGGTGATGACAATTCACAGCAGCTGGAGATCACAGCCACGAGCTCGGATCCTTCTGTTATACCTGACCCCGTATTAGCCTATTCAGGCGGAAAGACGGCAACGCTGACCTACTCTCCTGTAGCCGGGCAATCGGGTATTGTCACCATCTCGGTTTCCGTCACCGACAATGGCGGATCGGCCGGGAACAACGGAGATCAGACGACCCTGCGAACATTCAAAATTGAGACCTATGATCCGCCCCTCACCGGGTACGTCATTCCATTCGACGGTGACTCCCCGGATGCTTACAGCGCCGTTCAGGAAGGGATGCGCGATTACTGGTACGTCGAAGGCATGGGGGTGACACAATCTGTTTCCTGGGCCGACGATGCCGGCACGAGAGTCTTCAACATCGACTGCAACGGGAAAAGCACCTGGAGCGGTTCATGGTATTATACGCCGGATATGGATCTCACTGATTTTCCCTTGCTTTCGATGTGGGTGAAGGCAGATCAGAACATCCGTTTCCATCTCTATTTTTACGATGACAGCCTCCGGAATAATGAAGATCACCACCTGGAATACGCCATCCCCGCCAATACGTGGACGAAGGTGGATTTCGACTTCAGCGATCCCCAGGGTATGCTGAACAATAAAGGGGAACGGGTCAATGCAAAACGGATCAAGAAAATCCTTTTCAACTACCATCCGAGTTTTGGCTGGCCCTTCACCAACTGGACCGGGAATGTGCAGTTCAAGGACATCCGGATCGGTGATCAGAGCGGCATCACCCCAACCTACTACTGTACGGTGGATCCCGTCGGACAGAGGACATTTTACATGGGCGGCGATCTTCAAACGATAAGCCTGGCCGGGATTTCCCGCGGCAAAGATAACCAGGCGCAGGTCAGCGTGACTGCCAAAGAAGGGAACCTTCCCGGTCTGACTGCTTCAGCCGTCACAAATGGCTCGTCGGTGATTTCATTCACCCCTTCCATCAGCGGGAACGACACCATCGTGGTGACGGTCAGCGGGGCAGCCATCGACGGTAAGATCCCCGTCCAGAAGGTCATGGAGATCCCGGTTGCCGTGGTTGACAAATCGGCTTCCCTTCCCGCTGATCTGACAACGGATCCGGCTGATACGCACCAGACTTATATGGGGCTGGGCGCTGTCGATCCGGGATCACAATACATCGATCTTTTTACAGGCGATTTTGGCGCCACGGCCGTGCGCATCGGGGTCTTTGATGATGACCAGTTCGAGCCGGTGAACGACAATGCCGATCCTTTCGTCCTCGACATGAGCAAGCTGAACAGTCACACTTATGACTGGAATTATTTCAGGGAACTCAAAACCCGGGGCGTTGAGACATTCCTGTTTACCTTCTGGTCGCCACCGGCATGGATGAAGGAAAACCTCTCCACAAATTACCAGCAGGCTGCGGCCCCCACCTGGGAGAGCACAACCAACAAGGTCATGGTCGACATGTATGATGAATATGCCGAAAATGTTCTGGCCATTGTCAAATTATTCAAACAGGAAGCAGACATCGATCTTACCGGTGTCGGGATCCAGAATGAACCGGCATTTTGCGAGCCCTATGCTTCCGCCGTATTGAGTCCCCAAAGATTTGCCGAGGTTCTTGCGAAGGTCGGTAAGCGTTTTGAGGAGGAAGGCATCTCCACCATGCTCTATGGAGCCGAACAGGTGGGAGGGACAATGAACGAAGGTCCTGTTTACTCCAACGGTTCGTATCTCTCGGCTTTCGACAATAATGCCGACGCTCAGAAATACAACGATGTTTTTGCAATCCACGGATATGCCAGCGATGGCATCCAGCCGGGCGAAGAACCCGGATCGGCAGGATGGGCGGCAGATTTTACCGCTATTAATGCCCAGGGAAAAACACGTGAACTTTGGATGACTGAGACGGAACCTTCATCGGCCGACTGGATGGCGGATTTTAATAATGCGGCCAACATCCTGACGGCTTTCGAATCGGGGAATGTCTCACTCTGGACAGAATGGGCCTGGGACGGGCATTGCATCGACAAAGGACGTCCGACCCAAAAATTCTGGTCCCAGAGCATGTTCTCCTTCATCAAACCGGGAGCTGTCCGGATTACCAGCCACACGGGCAATAACGACGTCCTTTCCACGGCCTGGGTCAACAATGCGCAGCATGGCGGAAAGACAGTTATCGTCTTGATGAATAAAGGACTTGAGCCTTCCACCCTGACGATAACGAGCCAGGAGATGGCACAGAAATACACCGTCTACCGCTGCTCGGAAAATGTGGCCCGCTTCAAGGATAACACCTACCAGAAGGGGGATAAACTTCTCCTTGCACCGAGGTCCATCGTCACTCTTGTTTCGGGCGTGGAAGGTGAACCCTCGATCGATGCCATCTCCAACCAGATCGTATTCATTGACCAGGGGCAGAAAGTAATCCAGCTCTCGGGCATCACCGATGGCTATGAGAGCAATCAGTACCCGGTGAGCATCGATTATACCCTCTCCGACAACAGCGTGATCAACAATGTGACCCTTGACTATACCTCTCCGTCCCAGACGGGCACCTTCAGTTTCAGTCCTGCGGGAGCCGGAACGACGGAAGTCACGGTCCATGTAACGGCAAACCAGGTCACATCAACCATTAAGTTCAGTATCGTGGTGAAGGATTACAATCCCCCCACGGTCAGCCCGGTTACCGGCAACCTTTCCTTCGAGGAAAATTCCGGAACCCAGTCACTTCACCTCACCGGGATCACCGATGGCGGTGACGGCGGCCAGTCCCTGACTGTCGCGGCCGAAGTCACCTCTTCCGATCCGGCAGGAGTGATCAGTGATCTTGCAGTGGATTACACTTCACCGGCAGGCAATGGAATGATCAGCTTCTCTCCGGGAGCCATTGGGACGGCCACCGTCACGGTCACCGTCACTGATGACGGCCCCGACGGGAAAAACACCGCGACAACAACGTTCACCGTGGTCGTGACGAAAGCCTATAACCTGCCGACCATCGATGCCGTAACCGGCAACCAGAGTTTTGTCCAGGGTACAGAATCTGCGTCTGTCCCGTTAAGCGGCATTACCGATGGCGGAGACGGGGGACAGGTCGTCTCGGTTTCAGCTAAAGTCACCTCTTCCACCCCAGCGGGTGTGATCACCGGCCTGAGCGTGGATTACACTGCTCCCGGTGAAACAGCATCGCTCTCGTTCCTGCCGGCCACTCCGGGGACGGCGGAGATTACCGTCACCGTGACCGATGACGGACCGGAAGGGAAAAATACCACCGCCACCACCTTTACCGTCGAAGTGACTGCAAACACAGACGGCCTTGGACGGGTGATTCCAGATGGCGTGAAATTATATCCCAACCCGGCTGCCGAAAAGGTCACCGTGGAGGTACCAGTGGGGACATTCACCCGTTATACGGTCGTTGCTGCCGACGGAACGGTGGTTCGTAAAGCGAAAATAACCCGTGAAAAAATCGAGGTCGACGTCTCCACGCTTTCGAAGGGTTTCTATATGTTCATCCTCGAAGGAAGCGACAGGCCGGTTATTCTGAATTTTGTCAGGTAGCAGGAACTGCCATTCCCTCCTGGCCCTGAGCCAGGGATAATACAGGTTTACACCGATCCATGACGGGTATGGATCGGTGTAAATTCTTTATTTTCTCAAACCACCCCCAAACCACTCTCAAACCACTCTCAAACCACTCTCAAACCACTCTCAAACCACTCTCAAACCACCCCCAAACCACTCTCAAACCACCCCCAAACCACTCTCAAACCACCCCCAAACCACTCTCAAACCACCCCCAAACCACCCCCAAACCCCCTTTGCCATGAAACGAATCATGATGCTCCTCTCGGCGTTGGCCAGCCTCACACTCCGGGCCCAGGAGGTTAAAGAACTGAACGCCCGACAGGTCCGCTATCCCTTGCAGAAGATCTACCGGCATTCCGGCTTCTGGATCACTAACCCGGAAATCGACATCCAGCAGTATCATGTCATCCTGTTCAGAAAAACCTTCAGCCTTGAACGGAAACCTGATTCATGCATCATTCATATCTCGGCCGATAACCTTTACCGGCTCTACGTGAACGGGAAATTTATCTGCATGGGACCGGCACGCGACGACCTTTACCACTGGAACTACGAAACCATCAATATCGCCCCTTTTCTCCGGAACGGGACGAATACCCTGGCCGCGCAGGTCAACAGTTTCGGACATGACAAGGCCAATGCCCAGTTCACTTTTAAAACGGCTTTTCTTCTCTCCGCACATGATTCGTCCAATGCAGTGGTCAACACTGATGATAAAACCTGGAAAACAACGGTGAACCGGGCATATCGCGAGCGTCCGGTGGAATGGATGAATGGAAAGGATATCATCAACGGCTGGTACTGTCTAAACCCCAACGATTCCATCATCGGGTCGGATTATCCCTGGGGCTGGCAGAATCCGGGTTTCGACGATTCCGCGTGGGACACACCGGTGTGGCTGGGTTCCCCGAATATCCGGGGAACCGGTGATTCCGGACCTCTTCTCATGCAACCCCGGAAGGTGAAACTGCTCTCCTCGTCGACAGAACGGTTCGCCTCTGTTGTGCGGACCGAAGGATTGAACCTGGAAGGCTTTCCTTTTAACGGAAAGGATTCGCTGGTGATCCCCGCCGGCCTGGATATTGTCCTTCTCATCGATAACAAAACGGAAACCATGGGATTCCCGGTGATGACGATCTCCGGCGGAAAAGGAAGCCTGGTCAGGGTACAGTATGCCGAAGCCCTCTACGACAGCGAAAGGCTGAAGGGCAACCGCAATGACATTGACGGCAAAACGATGATCGGGGTGTACGATGTCTATAAGCCGGACGGTCGGAACGGCTGTGTTTACCAACCGCTCTGGTACCGCGCATTCAGGTATATCCGGCTTGAAATTCATACCGGAAACACCCCTTTGGTGATCAATGATTTTTATAACCTTTCCACCCACTATCCTTTCCGAGAGAAGGCTGTTTTCGAATGCAATGATCCGGATTACGCGAAGATCTGGGAGGCAGGGTGGAGGACCGACCTGATCTGCTCGCAGGATTTTTACATGAGCGACGCCTATTATGAAACCATGCAGTATGTCGGAGATACGCGGGTTCATGGTCTCGTGACGGCAGCTCTCACCGGAGATTATTCCCTTTACCGGCAGGCCATTCTTCAGTTCGACGAATCCCGGATATCCGACGGACTGACCCTGGCCGCTTATCCCAACGACTGGTACTGGATCATCCCTTATTATTCGCTGATGTGGGTGGACATGGTCAAAGATTACACCATGCTCACCGGTGATAAAACCCTGGCTGAGCAGGTGATGCCTGGGGTACGGGATGTCCTGGCATGGTTCAGTCGTCATCTCAATGATAATGGCCTCCTGGGAAAAATGGAATGGGCAAACCCAAACGGGGCACCGGAAAATTCAACGTTGTTTTCACTCTATTATGCCTATTCACTCAATAACACGGCTCGTGTTTGTGACGGCCTCGGCTATGATGAAGAGGCGGCAGCGTACCGGAAACAGGCCTCGGCCATCGCCGGGGAAGTCAACCGGCTCTCGTGGGACGATGGCAAAAAACGAATGGCCGAAACTCCTGAAAAAGACCGGTTCACACAGTGGGACGATATCATGGCCATCCTCACGGATGCCGTGCCCTTGGCTGATCAGCCTGCATTGTTGACACGCGTCCTCAGTCCCTCGGAATTGCCGCATATCGACTATTTCCAGGGTTTTTATCTCTTCGAAGCTGTCAAAAAGCTCGGGATGGGCAACCTGCTCTTCGATCACATGCTGGATCCGTGGAGGGAACAGGTGAATGAAGAAGGACTGACCACCTTCAAGGAAATCAACAGTGACAGAGCACGTTCCGACTGTCATCCCTGGTCGACCAGCCCGTTGTATTACATGTTGAATATCACCGCCGGCATTGAAACCATCGGTCCGGGTTACCAGACCGTCCGGATCGCCCCGTCACCCGGAAAGCTGACCTTTGTCAAATCTGCGATGCCGATACCTGCCGGTATGATCTCCGTCGATCTGAAATTTGACACGAAAGGAGGGGTGAAAGGTACGGTTACCCTGCCGGAAGGCGTTTCCGGCACGTTCGAATGGAAAGGTCGGACGGTAGCGCTCCGGGAAGGACTAACCGGCATTCACCTTTGAAACAGAAAGGTCAGGCCGGGATTGTCTGCTCCGGTTCATTCCACGGGGTAATAAGGCACCTGCCATCCGGGCAAGACGGAGAGAGTCAGTCGCCTTAATCCTTCTCGACCTTGCCGGGTAAGGAGATGCCGTTTTCATTGAATGCCTCGACGGTGAAGAAATAGTCCTTTTTTGTATCGAGACTGCGAATGTCCACTATCGTGTCGCCATAAACGGTCCGGTTCAGGTAGAGCCGGTTTTTTTCGCTGCCGTACCCGATGTTATACCCGGTAGCGCCATCCACCCTGCTCCAGGAAAGGCGGACAATGCGCCGGTCTGCCGGATTTCTCTTTATGGAAAGATGTTCTGCACGTGCCGGTTCAGGTCCGTTTCCCCTGCCAAAGACCCTGAAGCCTGAAAGGGCAAAGAATCCGCCGGGCACGCAGACATTCCGAATCCGGATGTACCGGTAATGCCCCGGTGAATCCAACGGGAGGTAGGCATGGGAATTGTCGGAATCGCTTTCCGATTTATCAATGAGGACTTTCCAGTTTTTATCTTCACCCGAGGCATCGATGAAATACCTGTAACTGAGTCCGGGCTGCCTGCCGAATATCTCTGTATTTTGATCGGCGAAATTGACCTGGATGGCGAATACCTCATCTTCGGTGCCGAGGTCGATCGTCGCCCATTCAGCGTCATTCCCGGAACGGGCCGACCAATGGGTCCGGATGTTTTCATCGGTCATATTCTCTGCCGGACACCCCTCGAGGGTAGAGGAAACAGCCACGTTCTTATCCCAGGAAAGCAGCATCCACCCGGGGAACAGATCGTTGAAGCTCTCCACATGCCTGTCGGGTATGACCAGTGGGTAATCCCCAAACTTCGTCACGGCAAAGAGGTTGCCGTCACCGTCGAAAAAGGCCGGGTAGAGCCCGAGCCGGCGCTCGAAGACATGTTTCACCGATATGGTTGAGGTTGCGATATGCCAGTAATTGCCGTATTTGTCGCTGAACGTGCTGCCATGACCGGCACCGGCCGTGAACCCTTCCGGCTTATATGAAAAAGGATTGTGAGCCGCGGCCACGAAAGGGCCCAGGGGCTCTTCCGAAACATACACGCCGTCGGAGTAACTTTTGAATTCTGTCCCCGGACCGGCATATTGCAGATAGTATTTGCCATCCTGCTTGTTCATCCATGCGCCTTCTATCCAGGGCGAATCACCGGTTTTGGTGTTGTAATCGCCGGGGACTTCCCAACCATGATCGCCCGGATTGCCATAGATCAGCGGAACCCGTTCTCCGACCGGTTTGAAATGGTTTCTGTAATCCAATTCGATTCCGTATATCGGGTTTTTATTGGAACATCCCCAGTACATGTAGAGCTTCCGGTTATCATCCAGGAACAATGCCGGGTCCCAGACGGTAATATCCATCGAATCCACGGCAATGGTCCATTTTCCCGAACCCGGATCCGTGGTTTTGTAGAGGGTGCTTTTGGTAGTGGAAGAGGCCAGGAAAAACAGCGTGTCGCCAATAGCCACGGCCGTGGGTGCATACTCCTCGACAGGGATTTCATCGGTCGGGATGTAGTCCCACCGGGCAAGGTCGGCCGAATGCCAGTATCCACCCGATTTGGAAGCGAACAGGAAATAGTGTCCGCGGAAACGAACCACCGTCGGATCGGCGGCTTCCCGCCGGGAGGGTTGGTCGGGCTGAAACCGGTAACTGATGTCCACCGGGTTGCAGATGGTTCGGGATCCGGTTTGGGGTGGGGGAGCCTGCCGGCATCCGGTGGCAAGGAGGGTAAGAAAAACGAGGGGACAGAGGATCTTGAGGTAAGCCGGCTTTTTCATGTTCGAGAGGAGGTGAAATGGTTTTATTCAAATGGTAGATTGTTCTATTAAAGATAGACATTTTTCCGGAAAATCAGTACCCGCGCATTTTTTTTGAACCCGCCGGACTGGCGGAGCTGGCATGTGACTTTGCCCCACCGCTTCTTCCGACCTGCCAGGCACTCACGCTGTGATCCCGGAGGAAAGGGGCTGAATGCCCATCGGTCACCTCCGGTCGCGGCATTTGATCAAAAACCCGGGCAGGAGACACAGGGAAATTTCACCGGTGCAGATGATCTTGCCGGGAATCGGGCCTTTTGAGGCAATGTCAGGCTCGATGGGATGGATGAGCATGAATGCGCCAGCCAATCCCGTCCCACCAACCAATGAGGTCAACCAGCAGGGTCCACCGGGGTCGATGATACGGACAATAACAGGATGGTCAAACAGCGTGCGGTTTTTACCTGCTAATGACAACCGGACCCTGGAAAATATCGCTCCCCGAGACCACCTTTAGCAGGTAGAGCCCGCTCGGACACCCGTCGAGGCTGAAGGAACCGGTATTGATGATCTCATCTGCCCGGATGATCTTTCCGTGGAGATTGTACAGGACCGCCTGTGCTTTTCCCGAATGGCCCGGCAGATTGATGTATAACTTATCCGTGGCAGGATTGGGATAAACCTTGAATTCCTTCGCTGCCGGTGTCCCGGTGCCATTGCTTTCGAGAACTGTTACAGTGAATGCCACGACCAGGGAATCCGTGCCGCCGAGGTCGGTTCCCCCATCGTCGCGGATGTGCAAGGTCACAGTCGTCGTTCCGAGGGCTTCCGGGTAGAACGTGATCAGGGCCGAATCTTCTGACGGTTTATAGGTCAGACGGGGATTGCGGAGAACGGAAGGGTTGCTCAGCTGCATATCGATGGAAATATTCTGACTCCCGTCATTGCCGTCACCAATGCCGGTGAGATGAACCTGGTGTTTCAGATATCCCACGTTGAGACCGGCGGTTATATCGGGGACGGGATTGCATTCAGGGGCATGGTTAAGGAACGGAAGCACTTTGATCAGGAAAGGAGAAGAGACGGAATTGTCGCGGGGATCAGGATCCGATTTGTCGACCAGGTTCAAAAACAGCTGCACATTGCCCCAGGCATTGTCCATGGTTTGGACATAGAGGTTGAAGGAATCGGTTGTCAGGATTTCAGGTTGCCCGACGCTGAGGATGCCTGCGGGAAAACTGACGGCGGTGAGTGTATACCTGGAGGTATCGATGGCATCCTGCACGATTCCGTAGAGGGGGATGTCATGTGCACCGGAATTCATGATAAAGGCGGTGTCGAGGTGATGGATTTTCAGCAGGGAAGCATAAACCGAATCGATATGCATGGAAAAACCAGCGCTGTCGGCATTTCCGAAGCCATCAGAAACCCGGATACCGAAACCGAAATCTCCGGCTTCGGAGGGATATCCCCGCAGGATCCCCTCTTCGTCGAGAACCAGACCCGGAGGCAGTGAGCCCTGGAAGACAGTCCATTGCACATCGCCCCGGCCGCCGGTGCAGGCAAGCTGTTGGCGGTATCGTATGAAAACGGAAGCCCGGGGGAGGTAGGTGGTGGATAGGGTGAGTGGGATCTCCTGAGGAGCCGAACTTTTTTTCACCAGGACAAAATAACCCGTCTCCACCCCGTTGGCGGAAGCCGCCGGACCGGGGAGTGTGACGCTGCCCTTCGGGAATTCGCTGGTGTAAATGTCGTAATACCGGTACTGGGCCACGATCTGACCGGGCTGTTTAGTAAAGCCGTTGCTCAGCCATTCCGGCACCGTGGAAGTCAGCAGGTTATCGAGAACTTCATAGCACACGTAGACGGTCGCATCCTCGTCCACATCGAAGGAGAGGTAATTCTCAGCGGTACTGTTGCATGTTGTGAAAAGCGAGGGGATGAAGGTCAGTCCACCATATGTGCTGACATCGCTGATGCTGATCTCGCTGCTGATCCGGTAGTTGGGGAATTCTCCGTTATCGAGTTTGGAAACGGTGAGGTAGGAGGGATTGACATTTGTCACGAGGATCTCATCGTTCCGTTTGGGATTGACCGTGAGATCAAACTCGCGATAGGTCAAATCGTTCTCATGATCGAGGACATCGATCTGTACATGTAATCGCCGGTGACCCGTGGAACCCCCTTCAGAAGTCCGTCATCCGAAAGGGTGATGCCGTCGGGCAGGGGATCATGAGCCGGATCGACGGAGAAGGTAAATCGCGGCATTTCCCGAAACATTGATCTGCTGTTGGTATAAGGCACCCTGTGTAGCCTGGGGCAGTTCGGCGGTTGTGATTTGGGGAGGGGAATCCGTCCTGACAAGGATCGTTGCTGTGCTTTTCTTCCCAAGGTTATCGATGGCCACGGCTTCAACGAGATTATCACCGGGGGCGAGTGTGACTGTGAAATTGTAGGGCGATGCGGTCAGTGTTGCCATGACTTCCTTGTTCACGAGGATCTCCACAGTATCGATGGATCCGTCATTGTCGCCTGCAATGACTTCAAGCGGAAGCTCCTGTCCGGCAGTGACGTATGTCTCATTTTCAACATTGGCGAAATACACATTGGGGTAGCTGTTCCCATCGTTCACATGTTCAAGCGCCCAGCCGACGAGGTCTTGTGTGCTGGCGGCATCCCATTGCACATTGTGTCCCACCCCCTCAAAAATGGTCAGTCCCGGATTCACACCAGTGACCCAGTTGGCACTTCCCCTGGGATCCCCGTTGAGAGCCCGTATGTCGGAAACCTGTTGGGCAATGCCGGCGCCGTACGTGTCGAGTTGCCGACATTGGCCCAGAAAGGAATGTCCTTCGCCCGGTCCATCGAGCCGCTGAAATTCATCCCCATGGGGATGGCCGCGGCAAAAAGCCTGGGGTAGGTGTTGATGAAATCATATGTCCCGCGGCCGCCCATCGAAAACCCGGTGATGTAAATCCGTGTGGAGTCGGCGTGATGGTTGAAGATCAGGTCGTCAATAACTCCGGCCAGGTCGGTGAAATGCTGTGTCCACCCGGATGACGTGGCGGGAGCAATGATATAGGTGGGAACTTTCTGGGTGTTCTTTCCGTAGTTGTGCCACATCCGCACTGGCGGATCAACGCAATTGCGAAGCCGGGCATTGTCATCCGTACCGCAGCAACCGTGAAGGTAAAGGGCTACAGGGTAAACCTGCGACGTATCGATATTTTCAGGAGTGTAGAGGTAGTACTGGGTACTTCCGCGGCTATTGAACTTCCATTCGGGTAAACCTTTATAGTCGATCTGGGCAAGAAGGCTCAGGGCCGGGGATAAAAGAAAGCACCCGGCTATGGCCAGCAGTTTCGTTTTCATGTCATTCGTTTAGGTTGGCAGACGGATGAGAAACAGGAATAAAATTAAGGTAATTTTTTCAGAATACATAGCCCCGGGGAGAAGCTATTGAAGACGGTTGAAAAGTAGACGCCTATCTACGGACGCCAGGATTTTTCTCCAGATATTCAACACTTTGACGGCTTCCGTGTTTACCTGTTTTATGATGTTCACGTCGAACGGATTGGTGTGAATTCCCGGTTTTTTTCCATGTTACCGGGAAGTGTTGAAGAACCATCTGAAAAACCTTACTAACGTTAGTCAGCCATGTTCACCTTAACAGAAACCGGCCCGGAAATCCGGGGTAACAAGGTCCGCTTCCGGATATACCTGCCGGGCATCGACCCCGGCGGATTCACGGTCAGGGTATATATGATCAGTAAACCCGGCCAGTTTGATGTCAATATCCCGGCGAATGTGCATGATTTAAGCATGCAACCGTCCGGATCGCCGGGACAGAAGCTTTGGGGAGATGTTCCTAAAAATCTCTGGATGAGTGAATTCATCACCATGCCCCCTGGGATCTACCTGTACCGGTTTGAAATAACGCGGCAACCGCCAGCCCCGGGCGAAGAAGTGGTCAGGAGTATGTATTTCGGCGATCCTTTTGCCCGTGAAACGGATGCCGGTATTTTTTCTGTTTTCCGGATTCCGGCATCTTCATCCTTTGCATGGCACGATGCGGCGTTTAAAGTGCTTCCCCTGGAAGAGATCATCCTTTACGAGCTCAATGTGGCTGAGTTCGGAAGCACCTTTGCAGGGGTAGCGGCCAGAATTCCGTATTTCACCAGCCTTGGGGTGAAGGCCATCGAGCTGATGCCGGTCAACAGCATTGCCGAGCCCACCAGGTGGGGGTATATGCCGGTATTTTACCTGGCGCCGGAAGAGCGGTTTGGCGGACCTGCCGGTTTACGTGAGCTGGTGAATGCCTGTCACGGTGCAGGTATTGCCGTGATCCTGGATATGGTGTACGCCCATACCGACAGGATGTTCCCTTACCAGGCGGCCTATGAACGGTTTTTCCCGCTCTGGGAAGACAATGAATATTCGGATGCTTCCGGGTTCCACCGGTCACCCAATCCGATGGTTAGTGCCTATGATGACTTCGGGAAGAAGAATGACTGGAGATTGACCTCCACTCGGGAATTTTTTGCCGCGGTCAATGCGTTCTGGATGAAGGAATACCACATCGACGGCTTCCGTTACGACCATGTAAACGGTTACCTCGATCACAAACCGGTGGAAACAAACGGAAGCATCGACTGGTACAGCCAGGAAAACCGACCGACATTTACCTCCCTTCGAAACTTATCACTGTCCACCTATCAGGCTTCAAAAAGCCACCCGCGTTTCCGTTTTTCAACCAACCATCCGTCTCGTCTCGTCCAGATTTCTGAGGACCTCGGGCAGAGCGCCTACCAGCTTTCACCTGTTTCCGGGAGTGCCATCAACGGCAACTGGGAGAAGAGTCTGGCCTCCCTGGCCCGCAACATGGCCATCTCAGGAACACTTCATCCTGAATTTGGCTCTGAACTCCTGATGTCGGACAGCCGCTACGATGATTTGGGATATACGGGTACCAAGATGGCCGGAACAGATCAAATCCGCACCCTCCCGGTCCAGTACATCGAATCGCATGATGAGAACAGGCTTTTTTACCTCATGCAGAACGGCGGTGTGATCACCGGCGACGGCTATGACTACCGCAACGGGCTGGATGGCCAGCCATGGTGGAAACTCCAGCCGTATGCAATAGCCCTTCTCACCTGTGTGGGCATTCCCATGCTCTTCGCCGGACAGGAATTCGCGGAAAATACGGGCGTTCCGGAGGGAAGCATGGCCCGGGTGCGCGGATTGAGGCCTCTTCACTGGGACTACTTCTACAATGCAGCACCCTCCGCCGGGGATTCCACGGTCCTGCCCCTGGTCACTTTATACCGCAACCTCGGCAAACTCCGGGCCATGCATCCGGCGCTCCGTTCGGGACGGGACATGGCCAAGGTGGAGTTCCTCAACGAAAGCCAAAAGACCCTCGTTTACCGGAGATGGAAGGATAACGAAGTGATCCTCGTTGTTCTGTGTTTTTCGGAAATGCCCCAGAATATCTCTGTGGTTTTCGGCGAAACCGGGACATGGACCGATATTCTCGATGGAGCCTATAACAGCCCGGCGCATTCCGTTACGGTTGTCGATCCGTCGGCTGAGGTACCGGTAACTGTCCCTGGGAGCTTCGGAAGGATCTACCAGATTTCACTCTGAGAGGGATTTTCGTCCTGCCCTTGACGACATACAAAGGCAGAAGCCCGGAATGATGAGCGTCGTGAGAGGCCGGCCATGCGGTGTATAAAAGGTTGAATAAAAAATCAGGGCCCGACTGCCCTATATTCCCAAAATATCATACCTTTCTTTTTTTATTTACTGTCAGAAAGAAAACTCATGTTTTTTAGCCGTGCTTGATAAGAAAACGTCAAGAGCAAGGCTTGCGACGACTGAAAAACAGGAGTTTACTATTCGTAAATGACTGTTTTGAAGTCGAGCATAACGCAGCTATTGGCGTTTTCTTGCAAGCACTATTTACGAATTTCAGGCCGATATGAAAGATGAATTCGATCAACAGTACTTCGACAGGATGCATAAGGATCCAGATAACTGGAAAGGGATTTTCTATGTCAATCGTAAAGATTCCAGGCTGTTTGTTCCAAAACTGAATCCGGATCTCGGCTGGACCATAAACCTGGGAATCCCCAAGCCTGGTTAGCCCTGGCCGGCTTAGGCATTATTGTCGCGGGACTGATCATTCTCACCCGGTCCTAATTTCCGGTCACCAACACCATGAGCGAGCATGCGTGATGTCAGACAGGGCGAGTCCGTGTTGACGTCACGGGTTATCCTGTTGAGGTTATAACCTGAGTTGTGCCTGGTATCCTGTCCCGCCTTTCAACGGCCGGTCCGAAGATTTCACAGACCAGTCGCTGGTTTTTTCGCTTATTTTTTTGCTCCGGAGAAGAGCGAGTCCTTGAGTTTCCTGATCCATTCGCCTCCTGAACGGGTATCCCTCTCGTCAAAGATATACCCGATGGGGGTCAGTCCCGGGATCCCGTCAAAAATGGTTTTCAGGAAACCCATGAGGGGAATGAAAAGGATCATTCCCGGTATCCCCCACAGGTATCCGCCCACAACGACACCCGTCAGGGTGATGGCGGGGTTCAGCTCCACCTTGTGTCCCACGACATATGGCTCAATGAAGTAACTCTCAAAAAACTGGTCGACGGAAAACACCACCAGAATGCCAACCAGGGTGCCCGGCGAGCCGTTTGTCATCAACCCCACGATCAGGATCATAAAAAGGGCAATCACGTTACCGAAATAGGGGATCAGGTTGAGAAGGGCCGCGATAAGGGAGACCAGCATGGCATGCTTGAGACCGATGATCAGCAAGCCCACCGTATACATTCCCCAGAGGATCAGCATCAGGATAAAACGGCCCACCAGGTATTGCCTGCCGACCGAACCAATGTGTGCCAGAATCTTCGCAGCGCGTTCCCGCTTGTCTTCCTGAAAAAAATTGAGCACGGCATTGCGGAATTTATGCCGGTAGTACATGAAGAAAAAGATATAGATAAAAAATAGAGCGAAATTAGCTGAAAATGAGATAAATTCCGGATACGCTCGCGCAATGGCACCACTGTTCTCCCCATGGCTTCCCGTGCCGGTCTCTTTTACAACGATGTTGTGAAACGCTTCTTCCTGGCGCTGAGCCGTGATGCCCGTTTGCTTTTCAATGAAATGCTCTGCCTTTTGGACTTTCGGCATTAACTTTTCCTTATACTGCGGCCAGTTGCCTGAAAAACTGTGGATTTGTTTTGCCGCCACGAAGAAAACGGAGAGACAGAATGCCAGGAGAAGGACATCGGACGTGATCACGGACAGGGCTTTGGGAAATCCCCATGAACGAAGTTTGTTATCGACCGGCACCAGGATCATGGAAAAGAGAATGGCGAATGAAAACGGGACGAGAAAAGGCTTCGCCCTGACGATACCCTGGAGGACAAGGTATAATCCGGCCAGCCCGATACACAGGCGGAAAATAATCCTTCGTGCGTTTTTATCCATGGTCACTGATTCAGGGCCGTTATGTGGAGCAGTCATTCAATTCCGGGGAAAGACAGAGCTATTTTCAGGCCATTCCGCATGCCGGGCCTCCGTAGAACCGGCGCTCCGGCCCGGTCGGTGTTCTCTGATCCTGCACCGGGGGCATCGACCCGGGTTCGTGGCTGACTCCGGCAAGGTCCGGTCGACGCGAACAGGGATCCCCTGGATCTGTGGACAATTCACAGCTAGATGTAGCTGATTATCTACATGCAGGCAGAATAGTGCCGATATGGCGGGAGCGGTTCCGGGGCCTCAGGCGACCCGGTTTTCTCATCCCTTCCCCTCATCACCGGCTTTCCCTGACCGTTACGTCCCACCGTGAACAACTGGCACAGTTTTATCCTTTTATTACCAGGGAATACCGGTGCTGTAGAGAGCTACTCATCGAATGCACATGAAAACACGGAGGGAATATGCCAAGAGCAATATGGAAAGGAGGGATCAGCTTCGGCCTGGTGTTTATACCGGTGAAGCTCTACAGCGGCGCCGAGGTCCATGATGTGGACCTGCATATGCTGAGGAAGAATGACCAGTGTCCTATAAAGTACGTGAGAGTCTGCGAGGAAGACGGCAAGGAGGTTCCCTGGAAAGACATCGTGAAGGGGACAAAGATGGATGGTTATTACGTCACCCTTACCGATGAGGATTTCGAACGCGCCGCCAGGGGGAAGAGTGACAGCATCGACATCAGGGAGTTTGTCAGGACGGAGGAAATCAACCCGAGGTATTTTGACAAGCCTTACCTGCTCGAGCCAGACAAAGGGGCGGGGAAGACCTATAACCTGCTCCGGCTGGCGATCTTCGAGTCGAAAATGTCGGGTCTGACCAAATTCGTCATCCGGAACCGGGAGCACATGGCGTTGCTCATGGCCGACGAAAAAGTGCTGTACCTCATCCAGATGCGGTATCACAATGAGTTGCGGAAATCTTCAGATCTGAAAATTCCGTCCACCAAACCCGGAAAGAACGAACTCCAGATGGCCATGAAGCTGATCGAAGGAATGAGTGGTCCCTTCAAGCCCGAAAAATACAAGGATACCTACCAGCAGACCCTCAGGCAGACCATCAAGGCCAGGAGCGAGCACAAGCCGGTTCCGAAGCCGGCAGGGAAAAAGGAAGAGTCGGCTGTCGAAGATTTGATGGACCAGCTGAAAAAGAGCCTGGAGATGGCAGGCTCATGATGGTGATTCACCATGGAACCCTTGCAGGATTATAATGCCAAACGAAATTTCGGACATACCCCCGAACCTGAAGGGCAACATTCAGAGCCGGAGGAACGGAACCGGTTTGTGGTGCAATGGCATAAGGCCAGCCATGAGCACTATGATTTCCGGTTGCAGTTGGGTGATGTCCTGGTGAGCTGGGCCATACCTAAAAAGCCAGTGAATGATCCTGCCGTGCGCCGGCTGGCCATCAAGGTTGAAGATCATCCGCTGAGTTACATCCATTTTGAGGGCAACATCCCGGAGGGTAACTATGGTGCGGGATCGGTCATGGTTTGGGATACCGGATATTACTATCTTGGAGAGCAGAAAGACTTTCCCGTTGAAGGGAAGGTGAGGGCAGCGCTTGCCAGGGGAGCCCTGAAATTATACCTGCAGGGCGCGAAGCTGAAGGGTTTCTTCAACCTGGTCAGGGATCATGAAAGTGAGAAAAACGAATGGTTTTTCATGAAGATCAGGCACGAAGGCGAGGATTCCGGCTACGAAGAACGGAGCGCTCTCACCGGCCGGACCATGGAGGAAGTTGCCGCTTCGGACGGGCAATGGGATGACACCTCACAAAAGCACAGCTCCGGAAAAATCAACCCGCATTAAAAAAGGCCGCTTCCCGGGATTCATCAGCCCGATGCTGGCCACCCTCACCGGTGAACCCTTTAACGGCAAAGGATGGATCTTTGAGTTAAAACTCGACGGATACCGGGTTATCGCAGCAAAAGATGAAGGAAAAGCGAACCTCTATTCAAGGAGGGGAAATACCTTCACCGAAAATTACGCCTTGATCGCCGAACAGGTATCCCGGATCGGAGCTCAATTTGTCCTCGACGGCGAGATCTGCTACACCGGGAAATCGGGCCGGCCCGATTTCCAGAAACTGCAGTCGGCCGGCGCAAACGATAATAACCTTCACTATTATGTTTTCGACCTCCTTTGGCTCAATGGATACGATCTCCTGCCCTTACCCCTGAAGGAGCGGCGGAAGCTCCTGGATGAGCTTCTGAAAAATCCGCCCGGCCATATCCATCTCGTCGAACAGGTGGAGACAAGGGGAAAGGACTTTTTTGCGGAAGTCTCGGAAAGGCACCTCGAAGGGATGATCGCAAAACGCTCGGACAGTGCCTACCGGCCCGGAGACGGTCGCGCCAATGGCTGAAGGTCAAAACGACCCAACGGCAGGAGATGGTCATCTGCGGTTATCTGCCTTCTTCAAAGACCGGGCGCAGCTTCAGTTCACTGCTCTGTGCCCTGAACCGGGACGGTCGTCTTGTCTATGCCGGAAGGGTGGGAACGGGGTTCACGGAGAGAACACAAAAAGACATGTCTCCCGAAACTCAAAAAAAGGGAGACAGGCCGGGTACCTGTCGATAATCCACCTTCACTTGAGAATATTCATTGGGTGAAACCGGAACTGATGTGTGAAGTGAAGTTTTCCGAATGGACTGGCGACGGGTTGATGCGCCATCCTTCCTTCATGGGCCTGCGGTCTGACAAAATCCCCGGATGAGATCAGCCTGGAAAAAGCTGTGGAGCCGCCGGCAACCGTATCCCGGGTTTCGCTCACGCATCCCTCCAAGGTTTTCTGGCCGGGGGAAGGCATCACCAAGGGAGATGTCGCCGGATATTACCATGATATTTCAGCGATTATCCTTCCTTATCTCAAAGACAGGCCGCAATCGCTTTATCGCACCCCCGAAGGGATCGGGAAGAAGGGCTTTTTCCAGAAAAATGTCAGCGATCTGAAGGCCGGATGGTTTCGTACTTACCGGGAAAAAAACAGCAAGGGTGAAACCGTCGAATACCTTCTTTGCCAGGATGAGGATACATTGCAGTTTATGGTTAATCTGGGCTGCATCGAGATCAATCCCTGGAGTTCTTCCCTTCCCGACGTCACCAGACCGGATTTCATGATCTTCGATCTTGATCCCGTGGAAGTGGCATTCGAAAAGGTGATCGCCCTGGCCCTAAAGTTTAAGGCCCTGTTCGACAGGTTATCGCTCCCGGCTTTTTGCAAGACGTCGGGTTCGAGGGGATTGCACATTTATGTGCCTTTGCAGCCGGTTTACACCTACCCGCAGGTCCAGCGTTTTGTCAGGCTTATTGAGGAGCATATTCACCGGGAAAACGGGGATATCACCAGTTTTGAACGTTCACCTTCAGCCCGCAAGGGCAAGATCTATCTCGATTACCTCCAGAACGCCCGCGGAAAAACCATGGCTTCGGTGTACAGCCTGAGACCCAGGCCCGGTGCCACCGTCTCGGCGCCCCTGGAATGGGAAGAGCTGGCCCCCGGCCTTGCAACCGCATCAGTTTAATATCCGCACCATGCGGCAGCGGCTCGACCGGAAGGGAGACCTTTGGCAGGGCATCTTCGACCGGCGGGTGGATATGAAAGCGATCCTGGAAAAGATCTCCGGGCAGGAGGAAATTTGACGGACCATGATTTTTTACTTTTTCCGGATCTTTAAATCAGACACTTAAGATTTTTAACACTTCTCTAACAAAACCTTGACCATGCGGCAGGGTTATAACTGTACTGTAGTCTGAGGCCGATGGATGAGCACAGAAGGAATTGATGTTAAACTTAAAAGAAAAGAGAGGAAAGAATATGGCTACAAAAGTGAATTCATTAAGAGATTTATTCGAGCACGAAATCAGGGATTTGTACAGTGCTGAATCGCAGTTGCTCGATGCTATTCCCACGATGGCGGAAAATGCCACCAATGAAGAGCTCAGGCAGGGCTTTGAAGAACATCTCGAACAGACCCGGCATCACCGGGAACGACTCGAACATATCGGTGAAGTATGCGATTTCAGGCTGAAGGGTGAAAATTGCGATGCCATGGAAGGCCTGATTGACGAAGGCGATAAGATCGTGAAAATGAAAGCCGATCCTGCCCTCAAGGATGCGGCGCTGATCGCGGCCGGCCAGACGGGTGGAGCACTACGAGATATCTGCCTATGGGACAGCCCGGAATTACGCCCAGAAACTGGGTCTGGATGAAGCGGCCACCTTGCTTGAACAGACACTTTCGGAGGAAAAGGAAACGGATTCGAAGCTGAATTTCCTGGCCGTCGGGAAGATTAACGACGCCGCCATGAATGCATCGGCAGGAAGGTAAGCGGACGGGTATCTGTTTATCCTGAAACGGATACCTGAATTTTCAATTTCAGGATAATTACCAGTGAGGGTGCACCGGAAGCCGATGAGAACAGACTTCGGGAACACCCTCAACTATTTCCCACGCATCTGACCGGCTGTTCCGACACCGGCCCGCTGATCAGAAAGCCCCGGAATTGAAATGCTTGCATAAGATTCCTTTTTAGCGGTGGTGAAAATTATTCGCCCGTTTTATTTTGATTTTTTGAACAATAGTCAGATATTAGAGCTATGTGCAATTGAAGCCATCGTCTATACACTATTTTCATTTCCCGTTCTATGAAGCAGACCCAGTTATGGCAAAAAGTTGTTGCGGGAGACAGGATAGCCTTTGGGATTATTTTCAGGACTTATTACGATGAGCTCTTTAACTACGGGCTCCGGTTTTCCAAAGATCCGGAGGTTATCAGGGATGCCTTGCAGGAACTTTTTCTGAAAATCTGGAAATTCAGGGAAACTATTTCTGAAATTCAGGATGTTAAGCCCTACATCTTTAAAATGTTCAGAAACCAGCTGGTCGATCACCTGAAGTCGGATTCCCGGTTCTTTTTCCGGAAAGACACTCCTTTTCACGAGGAAGACAGCGAGTTTTCAGCCGAAGACTTCATCATCCATAACCAGGTCAGTAAAGAGACACGCGACAAGCTTGCCCTGGCCCTCCGGCAGCTCTCCCCACGGCAGCGTGAAACCATTTACCTCAGGTTCTATCACGGAATGGAGATTGGGGCCATCGCCGATATCCTGCAGGTTAATGTCCAGTCGGTCAGGAACAACATCTTCCGGGCCATGTGTGTCATGAGAAAATCCTTCTGATGACCTTTCCTTTACCGTTTCCTGTCAATACCCTTTCATCCTAACAGGCTTTTAATCATTTTTTTGAAGAAAAGAATAGATTTTTCTTTGCTTTTTTTTCTGCAAACAGATTGAGTATAAATGTGCGATACAGGCAGTGTATAAATCATAACGCACACCTAATGTTTATCACGGATGGAGATGAAATTTGAAGATTTTTTTCTGGATGACAGCTTTGTATCATATGTTGAAGGACGTGTCGATCAAAATACCGAAAAGTGGAAAGAACGGGAAGAGCAATGATCCTGAGTTCAGGGATCAGGCCGGGAAGATCAGAGAGATGGTTGCTGCCCTGAAAAAGCTGCACCAGCCGAAAGCACCATTTGACAAACTGGAAGAGAATGCCTTCCTGCAAAGGGAGATAGAATTGTGGGAGAAACATACAACCCCGGCTTCCATGCGACGCATCCCGGTGGTCAGGATGATTGCCGTTGCCGCTTCATTATTATTGATTATGAGCCTCTCTGCCTTAACCTACCTGTACTTCAGCACGCGGGCACAAACCGGCCCGGCAGCCTATCATCAGGTTATTGCCCCCAAGGGGGAAAAGGCCGAGGTTGTTCTTTCCGACGGAACGCGGATTTGGTTGAATTCCGAAAGTAAACTGAAGTATCCCGAGAGTTTCACCAAAGGAAAACGCAAGGTTTTTCTCGACGGTGAAGCCTACTTCGACGTGGAAAAGGTGCCAAATTCAACCTTCACCGTCAATGTCAATGATGTCAACATCACCGTTCTCGGTACGGAATTCAATATCAAAAACTACCGGGATGACGATGCCTTCGAGGTCACGGTGGTTGAAGGTTCGGTGATGGTTGCGGAAAACAGCGACAAGGTGAGTTTTAAACCTCTCGTGCTCAAACCTTTCGAAAAGGCTTCCATCTCGAAAACCAGCCATGACGTCCGCCTCGAATCTACCCGCGAAAAAAGTCCTTCAGGGGAGATTGCTGCACCGGAGCATGCCCCCGAGCGGAAGGTTACCGTCAGGCGTGTGGATACCCAGGCTGAAGTTTCCTGGAAAGATCAGAAGCTCATTTTTGACAATGAGACCCTTTCGGAAATGGCCGTCGAGATGAGCAGGTGGTACAATATCCCGGTCCATGTTATCGATCCCGAGCTCGGGAAAGAGCGCTACACCGGCAAATTCATCAATAATGAAAACCTCTACCAGGTTCTCAGCGCCATTGAGCTGACAACCCCTGTGATTTACGAGGTGAAGGACAATGAAATTTACATCAAACGGAAAACGAAGATGAAACCCTGAAAATAACTAGCTAACAGGAACTATTTATTAACTAGTGCTTGCAAGAAAACGCCAATAGCTGCGTTATGCTCGACTTCAAAACAGTCATTTACGAATAGTAAACTCCTGTTTTTCAGTCATCGCAAGCCTTGCTCTTGACGTTTTCTTATCAAGCACGGCTAAAAAACATGAGTTTTCTTTCTGACACTAACTAAAAACTACGACGCCTATGTAATGTACCTTCTCACGAAATCTTTCCTTTTTATTTACCTGTAAAAAAGCCGGGAAAGGGCGAGTTTCCCGGCGAAATTAAGTTTTTGTTAATGCAAGAAAGGCTATTGTATTGCATTAACCAAACGTAAAACCTAATACTTGTAAAAATATGAAAAGAAATTTATTGACGGGTAAAATATACCCGAAAATTAACAAACTACTACTGATGATAAAGCTAACGACCTTATTGTCTGTGTTAACCGCTCTTCAGGTGACGGGATCCGTCTATTCGCAGGATACCAAAATCAATGTGGACCTGCACAATGGCAAGTTCTCCGACGTCATCGCAGCCATCGAAGAAGAGAGTGAATACAAAGTCTTCTATAAAAATGATCAGATCGACCTGAACTGGCCGGTCGACATGCATGCAAAGGACCAGCCGGTCTCTGAAATCCTGGATTATGCCCTGCAGGGAAAAGGGATCAATTATACCCTTTTGAACCGGATCATCGTTCTGAGCCCTGACAAGAATTTCCTTGACCAGCAGCAGACGGTCATCAAGGGAAAGGTGCTCGATGCCAACGGTAATGATCCCCTGCCGGGCGTCAATATCGTTGAGAAAGGAACGACCAACGGGACCATCACCGATGTGAACGGGAACTATTCCATCACCGTTTCATCCCCGCAGGCGACCCTGGTCTTTTCCTATGTGGGGTATGTCGATCAGGAAGTACCGGTGAACGGGAAGACACAGATCGACGTCACCCTTTCAGAAAATGTCCAGAATCTCGATGAGATCGTGGTCATCGGTTACGGTACCCGCCGTAAAAAGGACCTGACCAGTTCGATCTCAAGTGTCCAGTCGGATATCATCGACAAACTGCCCTCGGCATCGGCCCAGTTTGCCCTCCAGGGAAATGCCACCGGCGTACGTATCGTCCCGGTCAGCGGTGACCCCAACGCAGCTCCCGAGATTTATGTCAGGGGGATCGGAACATTCCAGGGAACATCCCAGCCCCTGTATGTCATCGACGGACAGATCATCACAACGCCCCACGACAACAATGAAGATGTCATTTCCGGGCAGAACAGGGATACGCCTCCCAACCTCTGGACACTGATCAACCCTTCGGATATCGAATCCATCTCGGTGCTGAAGGATGCCTCAGCAGCAGCCATCTACGGTAGCCGGGGTGCGAACGGCGTTATCCTGATCACCACCAAAAGAGGAAAATCGGGTGCTCCCCTCGTCGAATTCAACTCGTACTGGGGATACCAGAATACACCGCATTTCGACATTCTCAATACCCAACAGTATAAGGATCTGACCTACGAGATGTTTGCCAATAACCTCAATCCCGACATCACCATTGAGAATCAGCTCTACGGACGCGACCAGCCCGATGACGATACCCGTCTCATTTCCTACTCGCCACAGTTCGATCCGCAGAGTCCGTATTATATCAGTTCCAACGACACCTACGACTGGCAGAACCTGCTCACTCGTAAAAACGCCCTCGACCAGTCGTACGATTTCAAGGTTTCCGGGGCTACCGATAAAGTGAACTACTATTTATCGGTCGGATACAAAAACCAGCAGAGCACCTTCGTGGGTGGTGACCTTGAACGGTACTCGGTTTCCGTAAATGTCGACAACAATGTGACCAAATGGCTGAGTACCGGCCTGAACTACAAGTTTGCTCTCGAAAATGTCGGCACCAACGACTATACCGATATGGTGGGCCTCGCCAGCGGAGCCCCCTGGCAGCCGGTGTACGACCCGAGCAGCAAAACCGGCTATGCCCCTGTTTTGCAGACCACCTTCGACAATTGGCAGACCCGGGAGATATGGGGACAGGGTGCCCGTTCCAACTATATGGCCATGGCCAATCTCAACCGGAACGATTTTGTCCTTCAACGGCACATGGGTCACGGCTATGTGGATATCAAACCCCTCAAAGGCCTTTCGATCCGCGGTAGCCTTAACCTCGACTATTCGGCCCAGGAAAGGCAGGAACTCACCATCTATGAGTACAACATCTATATGGTCGACGGTGCCGACCCGACAACGGAAGCCCCCTCCAATCCCAATGCCCTCGGAGGTTTCGGGAGCCGAAATAACTACATCTTCAACTACCAGGCCGACCTGACTGTAAACTACGACAGGCAGTTCGGAAATCACCGGCTCACCCTCACCGGCGTTGTGCAGGATCAGTACCATACACGGGACCTGAAAGACCTGAGCACGACAAACCTGCTGAGTGTGAACAATAGAAACAAAATCGGCTGGGGTAACGACCTCTCCAATAACAACTCCTTCTACGGACCGGCTGTGGAACAATACTGGTTCGGTTATGTTGGACGGGCCAGTTACAACTACAACTCGAAATATTACATGGATTTCTCCTACCGTCGGGACGGGAGTTCCGGTTTTGCCCCCGATTACCGATGGGGTAATTTCTATTCCATCACCGGGGCCTGGCGTATCAGCAGTGAACCGTTCATGGAGAATGTGACCTTTATCAACGACCTCAAGATCAGGGGTGGTTATGGTGAAGCCGGGAACGATGAACTCGTGGCCGGCGCCTATGCCTACCTTTCGGTGGTTGGCGGATCCGGTTCGTACCGCTGGGGCTCAGGAAATGGTAACCCCATCGGATCGTACTACCCGGCATCGCCTGTCACTGGCTTCCCGAACAAAGCCCTTTCGTGGGAAGTGGTCGGAACCAGCTACATCGGTTTTGACGGAATATTCCTCAATAACAAGGTCAACCTGACCATGGAATACTACGACAAGAAAACCTCGGGGATCCAGCAGATTGTGAACCTGCCGCTGTCGGTCGGGCTCGACAATCCGTATGTGAACATCGGGGATGTCAGGAACACCGGACTCGATATCCAGACAGGGTACAGCAGTACCGCCGGAAGCTTCCACTACGGGATCTCCGGGAACATCAGCTTTGGAAAGAACGAGGTCACCAATCTCTACCAGCACCAGCCCACTTCCACCGATCAGTATTCCAGGATCGAGGAAGGCCGGCCTATCGGGATCATCTGGGGCTACGAGCAGGGCGGTATGTTTAAGACCCAGGCCCAGATCGATGAATATTATGCCAATACCCCCGACCAGACCATCAACAACAGCGATTATGTCGCTCCCGGTGACCTGTATTTCCGCGATATCGGCGGAAGCCCGACGGCAACGGAAAAGTTTTACAGCACAACTCCCGACAGTATCATCGACTCCTACGACCAGACCCAGATCGGGAAAACCATTCCGGGTTTTATCTATGGGATCAACCTGAATGCCCAGTGGAAAGGCTTTGACCTCTATGTCGGTTTTTACGGTGAAGGCGATGTCCAGAAATTCAACGACGTCAGACAGCAACTCATCCGCATGGACGGAGCAGGCAATAACTACATCACTGACGTTCTCAACAGGTATACCTCTTCGAACACCAATACGGATATACCGCGAGCAGTGGTCAACGACCCGGCAGGTAATAACCGGTATTCGGACAGGTTTGTCGAAAGCGCCGCGTATTTCCGTCTGAACAACTGGCAACTGGGCTATTCTCTTTCTCCCAAATTGATGCAACGCGCAAACAATGTCGTCAGGTCAGTGAGGGTCTATGTCGGCGGCCAGTACAATCTCTACTATTTCTCATGGTCAGGGATTGATCCGGTCAACGACCGCAAACCGCTCCCGCGGACGCTCAATTTTGGCTTCAATGTTAAATTTTAAAACCGACAACTATGAAAACATATATAAAAGCGCTATTTCTAGCAATCGCTATTGTTGTCGTTAGTTGCGACGCCAGCAGGCTTGATACACCACCTGTCGGTAACACAGAGGCGTCGTTCTTTCAAACGACACTGGAGTTCAGGGAAAACCTGGTCATTGTGTATGCAAAGCTGTACGACTATTATTTCTTCGATCCCGATTTCAACTTCGCAAACTGCGTCTCCAGCCTCTGGCTGCTTCCCGGTGATGACCTGACGGAAACCCAGGGTGCACGGACAGCTGAAGAACTGTTCGATGGAAGTATGAATTCGAACAATTTCCGGATCACGTTCTATTTCAACCATCTGTATCAGATGATTGCCAGGGCCAACGTGTTGATTGAGAAGGTGGAAACGGTCGATTATTCCGGGTATGACGGGAAGGAAGAAATCCCCCAGATGGAAGGCGAAGCCCTCTTCCTGAGGGGATACGCGTATTTCCTCCTGTTTAACACCTATGGAAGTGTGCCGATCGTCACCAAAAGGATCCTTCTTCAGAGCGAATCCAATACGCCCAAGAGCGACAAGATGGAAGTGCTCGGACAGGCGATAGCTGATGCCCGGCAGGCTATTGATCTGCTACCGGAGTCCTGGCCCCCCGAGTACGCCGGCAGGGCAACCAAGAATTCGGCCCGCGCCCTCCTGATGAAAGCCCTGACGTTCAGGGGCGACTACGGGAATTCCACGGCCGACTTCACCGAAGCCCTTACCATTTTCAATTCCATCAATTCGGAATTGTTGCCCACGTATACCGATAACTTCAACGCCTTCGACGAAAATAACAATGAGTCGCTGTTCGAAGTGCAGGGCGCCATGCCAACCGCCGGCGACAATATCTTTCTTGCCAACGACGGTCCATGGAGAGGTGTGGAATGTATGACCATCTACAGGGGTTGCCAGACGGTAAACGGAACCACTGCCGCCAATTTCGCACCCACGAAGTTCATCATCACCGATAAGCTTCTGAATGGTTTCGGCACCGATCCACGGATATCCGTCTTCCTGAAAGCCGATGACGGGTTCAACGGAAAACTCTTTCAGAAATATACGCTGGCGGGATTGGACAGCGTCGTTCCTTTCCATGACAATTCGGTCAATAATGAACGGATCTTCCGCTTTGCCGATATGAAGCTTATTGCTGCAGAGGACATGTTGAAAACCGGCAATGCTTCCGGTGCGATCGGTCAGATCAACGATGTCAGGAAACGCGCCAGAGACTGGGGCCTGGCCGCAGGCATCAGCGACGGAACCGTTCCGGAAGACCTGTCGACTTCTGAAACCAACACCGCAACCATCATGCAGTGGATCATGGATGAACGTTTTGTTGAACTGGCCGGTGAAGGACACCGATGGAACGACCTCAGGAGATGGCACGCTGCCGGTGATATTGATCTTACCGGATGGGACGGGAGTGAACAGTATTTCAGTACGAACCTCGCTTCCCCTGTGAAATTCAGCGTTAGTAAAAATCTTCTCTTCCCGCTGCCGCAGGAAGAAATTGACAGAAACAGCGCCATCACGGAAAATAATCCGGGTTATTAATTGCTGATTTAGGTTTAATTGTTGGTAGTTTCTCTTTAGTTAGTTCTTGATGAAAGGTGATCAGCACAGGCAAATCCTTCATGCCTGTGCTGATTTTTTTTTTGCAAAGAACCACTGACGAACCTTTCCGCGGTTTTCCCGATCATTTTATTAAGTTTGTGAAATATGCGGTCCCCTGCCCGTCTGACCATAGTGCATACGGCGGATCCTCACACCAGGTCATGATCGCGGGAACAAACCCGGAAAAACCGACATCATGAAACATAGGCATCTTAAACTCATCCTGGCAGCCGGAACGGCAGGGATCCTGCCCCTACAGACCGCACATGCACAGGACGGCGGCCAATCCCGGCGGCCGAACATCATCTTTATCCTTACCGATGATATGGGATATGGCGATCCGGGATGCTATGGTCAGCGGACCCTTCGTACACCCCATATCGATGAGATGGCCGCTCTCGGTATCCGATTTACAACTTTTTATGCCGGAAGCCCCGTTTGCGCTCCCTCCCGGGCATCGCTGATGACCGGGAGGGATCCTGGCCACAGCAGGGTCAGGGGAAATTATGAAACCGGTCCTTTTGGATTCGGAGGCGAACTTGAACTCAGACCCTCGGATGTCACCATTGCCGAAATCCTGAAAAAAGCCGGATACCGGACGGCCATGATCGGTAAGTGGGGACTGGGGATGAACGGAACCACCGGCGAGCCCGATAAAAAAGGGTTTGATACCTATTACGGGTTTCTGAACCAGGCCCATGCACATTGGCAGTTTCCGGATTACCTTTACCGCGACGGGAAAAAGGAAGTGATCGCCGAAAATGCCGGCGGAAAAAGAGGCCGGTATTCCAACGATATCTTTACATCCGAGGCCCTGTCGTATATTAAGAGAGCTGAGGATAAGCCTTTCTTTCTCTACCTCGCCTGGGTGACCCCGCATGCTGAGATGATCGTTCCGGAGGATTCGGTGTGGGCCAGTTATAAGGGGCGGTTCAGGGAAACACCCTTCGTGGAAGGGACCACAGGGCAGTAATGGTATGGACACCCTGGGCGTCTACCATTCCCAGCCGTACCCGGAGGCCGCTTTTGCGTCGATGATCACCCATATCGACAATGATGTTGGTAAGATCATGAAGGCACTGAAGGACCTCGGGCTGGACCGGAATACGGTTGTGATGTTCAGCAGCGATAACGGTCCGCACGAAGAAGGCGGAAACAATCCCTATTATTTCGACAGCAACGGCGAGTACAGGGGTATTAAACGCGATGTCTACGAAGGCGGCATCCGGGTGCCCTTCATCGTTCGATGGCCGGGTGTTGTCAACGCCGGGCAGGTCACCGATCAGCCGGGAGCTTTCTGGGATATCCTTCCCACCCTTGCCGGGATCGCTCATGCGGATATCAGCCGCGTGCCCACGGAAGGGGTGTCCTTAATACCCACCCTGACGGGGAATACCGCCGTCCAACAACAACACGCTTATTTTTACTGGGAGTTTCATGAAAATACCTACTCCGACCAGGCCGTGCACAAGGGCGACTGGAAAGCCGTCCGCCATGATCCCGACCGTCCCATGGAACTCTACAATTTAAAAAACGATCCCCAGGAAAATGATAACCGGGCATACGATCATCCTGAAATCGTGAAGGAAATGCGCATGATCATGGATACCGCCCGCACAGAAAATCCGTATTTCCCGCTCAAAAGATCTGGAAAACACGATAATCCGTGAAACGGGTCAGGATCCGGGACGTCCGCCTTTCCGGTCAGATTCTCAGACTTCCAATGGGCTCACCTGTTTCGATGGGGTTGGATGGATCGTTGCTCCATTCAAACCATCCCCCGTCATAGACCGATACTCTGGGCCAGCCCATCAGCCAGGCGTTGAAAAAAGCTTCGCTGCCTCTCCAGCCGGTGCCGCAGTAAAAGGCCAGATGCTTTTCGGGGGAAATGCCGGCTTCATTCCACATGGCTTCGATTTCCCCGTATTCGCGGGTGGTGTGGTCGAGGTTACGGTAGTTTTCCATGTGATAGGCGTCCATGCCGCAGTTTCCGAAGATCGCTCCCGGAATCCGGCCTTTTTTCTCAATGTAATGATAGCCGCTCACCTCACCGATAAATTCCAGCCAGCTTCTCACCGACACCAGATCACCATCGTCGGAAGCCAGCAGGGCTTTGGCCTCCCGCAGGTCGACGGCGAACTCAGGATGTACGGGGATGGTTGCCCCGAAATCGGTGACCGGCGATTTGGGCACATCTGCGGTGCTGATATCGTACCCGGCGTCCTTCCACGACTGGAAGCCGCCGTTGAGCACCCTGACATCCCTGACGCCGGCATACATCATGATGAAGGCACAGCGCATCGCACCCAGTTGCCCGGCGGCACTGCCCGGAAAGGGATCCTTATTGTCGGGATACATGAACCGCCCATAGAGAACAACCGTGGTGTCGGCGGTAATACCGTGTTTCTCGAGCGCTTCTTTCAATTCGGCAGGATCCCTGCGGTTCCAGGTCTCGGGCGACTCGATGGCAAGGGTGTCCATGTCGATAGCCCCCGGGATATGTCCCTGGAGGTACGCATCCCGGTTCCGGTAGTGGGCATGTACGATCACATAGGAGTCATTGTCATGAAGAGGGGGCCTTCCTCCGGAGATCAGGGTGTTGACCCAACCGGGGTACACAAGGGCGTGGAAATTCCGCAGGTGATCCATCGGGAGTTCCGGACGTGCTGTCCATTCTTCAAGGAAATCTTCATATATCCTAAGGTCATCGTATCCGGCCCTCTGGAACATCCCGGCAACATCCAGAGCTTCCTGAAGGGTATAACCGTAGAGAACGAGGGAATCTGCGGGGCGTATGTTTTTTGACCTGATGATCTCGATCCAGTCGATATAATGGGTCCATTTGTGGGGAAGGCTTTTGGCGTTCCGGATGTGCCCGCCCCGTTTTTCATTTTTCATCCTCCATCCATTGTAGGCATCCACGGGGCGCACGTCGATGACGATACCCTCCCGGTTGTGGATGAACGTCATCAATTCGGAAGTGGTGATGGTTTGCAGCTTTGTCTTCATGTTTTCGCTGAAAAAGAGGTTTCAGGTAAAACAGGTTTCGAGCTGCATTGTTTATCCGGGTCGTTTTGGGAAGGCAATAACGACCGTGGGGTAGGCACTTATTATTGAAATTGTCCGTTCCGACTAAAAGACCCAGGTAGTGCTTCGGTTAATGTATTCCCGCAGATCGCGCGGATTACCGCAGAAAGAATCGAAAACTTCAGCGTAAATCGGCGGCTATCAGCGGGAAATTTTTTCCTGGTAATGCTTCGGTTAATGTATTCCCGCAGATCGCGCGGATTACCGCAGAAAGAATCGAAAACGTCAGCGTAAATCAGCGATATCAGCGGGAAATTTTTTTTTGGTAATGCTTCGGTTAATGTATTCCCGCAGATCGCGCGGATTACCGCAGAAAGAATCGAAAACTTCAGCGTAAATCAGCGGTATCAGCGGGAAATTTTTTCCTGGTAATGCTTCGGTTAATGTTTTCCCGCAGATCGCGCGGATTACCGCAGAAAGAATCGAAAACCTCAGCGTAAATCAGCGGTATCAGCGGGAAATTTTTTCCTGGTAATGCTTCGGTTAATGTATTCCCGCAGATCGCGCGGATTTCCGCAGAAAGAATCGAAAACTTCAGCGTAAATCAGCGATATCAGCGGGAAATTTTTTCCTGGTAGTGCTTCGGTTAATGTATTCCCGCAGATCGCGCGGATTACCGCAGAAAGAATCGAAAACGTCAGCGTAAATCAGCGATATCAGCGGGAAATTTTTTCCTGGTAGTGCTTCGGTTAATGTTTTCCCGCAGATCGCGCGGATTACCGCAGAAAGAATCGAAAACGTCAGCGTAAATCAGCGCTATCAGCGGGAAATTTTTTCCTGGTAGTGCTTCGGTTAATGTTTTCCCGCAGATCGCGCGGATTACCGCAGAAAGAATCGAAAACTTCAGCGTAAATCAGCGCTATCAGCGGGAATTTTTTTCCTGGTAGTGCTTCGGTTAATGTTTTCCCGCAGATCGCGCGGATTACCGCAGAAAGAATCGAAAACTTCAGCGTAAATCAGCGATATCTGCGGGAAATTTTTTTTCCTGGTAGTGCTTCGGTTTAATGTTTTCCCGCAGATCGCGCGGATTTCCGCAGAAAGAATCGAAAACCTCAGCGTAGATCAGCGGTATCTGCGGGAAATTTTTTCCTGGTAGTGCTTCGGTTAATGTATTCCCGCAGATCGCGCGGATTTCCGCAGAAAGAATCGAAAACTTCAGCGTAAATCAGCGATATCTGCGGGAAATTTTTTCCTGGTGTGCTTCGTTAATGTATTCCCGCAGATCGCGCGGATTTCCGCAGAAAGAATCGAAAACGTCAGCGTAAATCAGCGGTATCAGCGGAAATTTTTTCTTCTGGACCTTGAACTTGAACTCGTCCGAATGAACATTTACTTTTCGTTTCATAGTCCTGTTTTTTGTTACATTTTTTGTAAACCTATTTCAGGACAAGTCACGTACCCCCGTACCCCCGTATCCACGTCTAATCCAATCCTCTCTTCCTGAGCAGCGGCCCTTCACCCGGCTCCTGTCCCCTGAAGGCAACATAGAGCGCCATGGGTTCGGCGGTGCTCCCTTTTTCAAGGATATTTTTGCGGAAAGACAGCGCAGTGGCCGGATCAAAAATATTTCCGGTCTCCCTGAATGCCTGGAACGCGTCGGCATCGAGAACTTCGGCCCAGATATAGCTGTAATAGCCCGAAGCATAGCCGCCGGCGAAAATATGACTGAAATACGGACTCCGGTATCGTGAGATGATTTCGGGGATCAGGCCGATGGCATTGAGCGCGCTGTCTTCAAAAGCATTGACATCCCCGATCCCGGCTTTTTCCAGGGGCAGGGAATGGTAATCCATATCCAGGATGGCGGCGGCCAGGTATTCCACGGTGGCGAAACCCTGGTTGAAATGACGGCTGTTCTGGATTTTTTGGATCAGTTCGTCGGGGATCACCTCCCCGGTTTCATAGTGGCGGGCAAAAGACCGCAGGACCTCAGGCTCGAGGGCCCAGTTTTCCATGATCTGTGAAGGCAGTTCAACGAAATCGCGGGTGACATTGGTTCCGGCCTGGCCCTTGTACGAGCACTGCGACAGCAGTCCGTGCAACGCATGGCCGAATTCATGGAAGAGCGTCTGAACTTCATCCACCGTTAGAAGGGATGGCTTGTCACCTGTGGGCTTGGTAAAATTGAAATTGGTGGATACGACCGGACGGATATCCTTTCCGTCTTTTTTATGCTGACCCCGGAATTCACTCATCCAGGCGCCGGCGCGTTTGCTGTTTCGGGGGAAGAAATCCATATACAAAACACCCAGGAAACTTCCGTCGCCGTCTTTGACCTCGAAAGCCTGAACATCGGGATGATAGACCGGGATACCGGGCGCGGGCTCAAAGGTCAGACCGTACAACCTGTGGGCCACATCAAAGGCACCCTTCCTCACATTGTCGAGGACAAAATACTGGCTGAGGGTGGTTTCGTCGAGATCGTATTTTTCTTTCCTGACCTTTTCGGCATAGTACCACCAATCCCAGGGTTTCAGCTTGAAATTTCCGCCTTCTCGGTCAATCATTTTCTGCATATCGGCAACTTCCTGGCTGGCCACCCTGATGGCGGGTTTCCAGAGTCTCATCAGAAGATCGTCGACATGTTCCGGCGTTTTGGCCATGTTTTTTTCGAGGACATAATCGGCATGGGACCGGTAACCGAGAAGTTGAGCCCGTTCAGCCCTGAGACTGACGATTTTTTTAATCGTCTCCTTATTGTCGTACTGGTCATTATTATTTCCCAGGTTGGCGTATGCCTTGAAGAGTTTTTCCCGGAGGTCGCGGTTGTCGGCATAGGTCAGGAAGGGAAGGAGGCTGGGCTTCTGAACGGTGAACACCCATTTTCCATCGAGACTGTCTTCCCTGGCTGTCTCGGCGGCAGCGCTGATAACGTCTTCCGGCAGACCGGCCAGGTCGGCGGCATTGTCGATGACCAGCTTGTAGGCGTTGGTCTGGCCAAGGACATTTTCCCCGAATTTCAGGGTGAGCAGGGAAAGTTCCCCGTTGATCCTGCTGAGCCTGACCTTGTCCTCCTTGCTAAGATTGGCGCCCCCGCGGACAAATGCTTTATAGGTGTCCTCAAGAAGTTTGGCTTGCTGGTGGTGTCAGGCCAGGTCCATCCTTCTCGGTCGTAGACGGTTTTGACCCTTTGAAAGAGTTTTTCATTCAGTATGATGGCATCGAAATGCTCGGAGATTTCCGGCGCCAGTTCTTTGTTGATCTTCTGAAGCTCAGGACTGGTAAGCGAACTGTTGAGATTGTGGAACACACCCTGCACCTTGTCGAGCAAATCGCCGCTGTTATCCAGGGCCACCACCGTATTTTCAAAGGATGGGGTCTTCCGGCCGATTGTCAATGGCATCGATTTCTTCCCGGTGAACCTTCATGGCTTCCCGCATGGCAGGAATGAACTGTTCATTTTTAATCTCATCGAAAGGGGGAACTCCAAAGGGAGTTTTGAATTCACTTAAAAGAGGATTTTTCATATGATCTGCTTTTTCCCTATTCTGGCAGGAACTGGCTATAATAGCCATACAAATGAGGAGAAGGAATGGTTTTTTCACGTTGGTTATTTTGGTTATCATTTCGGTTCAGGTCCCCAAATTAGTAAAAAGCCCTCTATTTCTCCTATCTGAGCAAACCGAATTCCGCATTGGTAAACCTGTTGTTAAATATACTGCTGTGCGGAATTGACCTTTTCTTGACCCCGATTTTGGCGTTCATCCGGATTTTACGAGCTGCTGAACTCTGATTTTGAACCCGTGGAAGGATTTGCTAATTTTGGAAGTTGATGCCTTAACCGGTCACGACGTCCGGCTTAGGGCACCGAACGCGTAAAATTCAGATCATCATGAAAGGCCGGCCGATTCTGTTGCTCATTGCGGTTCCCGTCTTCCTGTTTGCCTGTAACCAGGGCGGACCGGATGTCGAAGAGGACCTGGTTCAATACGTCAATCCCCTTATCGGCACTCCATTTAAGGGCAATGCCGGGACCATCCCGGCGGTTAATCCGCCCTTTGCCATGACCAATTTCATTCCCGTAACCGATGAAGATGCGATCGGGGTAACGCCGTATCATTACGAACGAACAAAGAATATTGGGTTCATGGGTACCCATCAGCCTAGTGTCTGGATGGGTGATTATGGTTTCGTTACGCTTTGGCCCTCCATGGGGAAGGTCCGGATCAGACCCGGGGAGAGAGGTCTTTCCTTCAGCCACGATAACGAGATTTCCAGACCCGATGTCTACAAAGTTCAAATGTTTGCTGCCGATAGCAGTTACCAGCTGACGGCGAAAATGTCGGCAACGTCGCATTGCGGGATCTTTGAATTTAATGCCTCAGAGGAGGATACGATGAATATTGTCGTCGAAGCCTCCCGGTTGAAGGATTTCAACTATGTGAGCCGTAGTATGTTTGACCGGTCGTATGTTGAGGCCATCGACAGCATGCGGAAGGCCTTCCACGGATTTGTCAGGGTCGATCCCGGACGCCGGGAGATATACGGGTTTAACCCCGAACGGCATAGCTTCATGCTCGGTCCGGCCCTGCCGCATTTCCGGGGGTATTTTGTTATCCGGTTTGAACGCCCCTTCGACAGTTACGGGGTTTGGAAGGATAATTCGGTAACCGGGGGCGAGGTGGAGATGTCGGGTCACCAGGTTGGCGCCTATGCGGGATTCAGTGTTTCAAGTCTCGAAAAGGTCAGGGTGAAGGTCGGGACATCCTTTATCAGCGTTGAGCAGGCACGTGAAAACCTGGACAAAGAGATCCCCGGCTGGGATATGGAAAGGGTGATCAGCGAAACGCACAAAGCCTGGCAGGATGCGCTTTCCCACATCCTGATCGAAGGTACCGGTGCTCAGAAAACGGTATTTTACACGGCGATGTATCATGCCATGCTCTACCCGCGTGAATTCTCGGAGCACGGAAGGTATTACAGCGCTTTCGACGATTCGGTTCACCATGGGATCTCCTATAATGACTACTCCCTGTGGGATACATTCCGGGCGCTTCATCCACTCCTGCTGTTCATTGCCCCGGACCGCGTGCCGGAAATGATTACCTCCCTGCTCCAGATGTACCGGGAAGGGGGCTGGATGCCTAAATGGCCCAATCCGGCTTATACGAACATCATGATCGGCACCCACGCCGATGCGGTCATTGCCGATGCCATGGCCAAAGGGGTGAAAGGCTTTGACTACGATCTTGCCTGGAAAGCCGTCCGCAAGGATGCGTTCGTTCCGCCTCCCGGCGATACCGGGAATGCCAATTATGTTCCCAGCCCGTGGACGGGTATCCGGCCGAGATGGCTTCCCCCGAAAGCCGGGAATCCATGGTTCGACAGGGCCCTCTGGCACGGTTACGAAGGCAGGGGAGGCCTCACATGGTACATGCAAAAAGGGTATGTGCCGTGTGATATGACCAATGAAAGCGTATCACGCACACTGGAGTTTGCCTATGATGATTATTGTGCTTCGGTTGTGGCCAGCCGCGCCGGAGCCAGGGCCGAGGCCGACTCGCTGCTCAGACGCAGTCAAAACTATAAAAATCTGTACCATACCACCACTGGCTTCATGGATCCCAGATTTTACGACGGTTCCTGGCTCGCCGACACGGCTGGAGAAAACAGCCGGCTGGGCCCGGAATATGTCCAGGCCTACACCGAGGGAAGCCCGTGGACCTACCTTTTCTGCGCGATGCAGGATGTGCCCGGACTCATTCGCCTGATGGGCGGCCCGGAGAAATTTGTCTCGAAACTGGATGAAAATTTCGACGGCGGATACTATGTCCATCAGAACGAACCCGGACATCACTATCCCTACCTGTATGATTATGCCGGATATCCATGGAAAACACAGGAAAGAGTGCGGCAATACACCCTCTCACAGTACAAAAATGCGCCCGATGGTCTCGATGGGAATGACGACTGCGGACAGATGTCGGCCTGGTACATCTTTTCTGCCATGGGTTTTTACCCGGTTTGTCCGGGAAGTGACCAGTACGCCATCGGTAGCCCTCTTTTCCCCGTAACGCGGATCGAATTGCCGGGGGATAAGACCTTCACCATTGAAGTTCAGAATGCCTCCGACGACAATAAGTATATCCAGGAGATGCGACTGAACGGCAAACCCTGGACGAGCTATTTTATCAGTCATCGGCAGATCATGAAAGGCGGTACCATGATCTTCGTGATGGGGAACACCCCGCAAAAATGAGTTCAGGGGCCGGAATAGACAGCAATGCAGGTCTACCCGGCCAGATAGATATTCGTTGATCACTTCCGGGTCGATCTGACCGGACAGCAACTCAATAGACAAGCACGAACAGAGCCTACGCGGCAATATTCGGCTTCTCAAGACCGTACCCCTTCTTCCTGTCTTCAGCTTTAAGCAGGAAGGCAAACAATAAGGATAACAGACTCAGTGAGGTGAAGATCAAAAGATCGTACAAATAGTTATACCTGATATTAAGCTTTGCCCTTTCGATGACAGGATAAACAGCTTCGGAAGTCTTAACCTCAATCCTGTCGTCAAACTTTTGATCATCGCCGCTGACGTTCACACTCCGGATCGCTTTTTCCGTATCTGCGGTAATGGTTTCGCTCAGATTACTTTTTTCTGCCGGGGTTAGCGCCACGGATTCATAACGGGTATTCTGTACCAGTGAATCAATGGTCCTGCTGCTTGCTTTTTCAGCGAGACGTATGATATCTTTCTTCGAAAGGTTCTTGTTAGCAGAAAGTACATTGGCATATGCATTGGCCACAGCATCCTTAACGAGTAATTTATTCGGAGTAACGGCGGGGTTGGTTGCATTGAGCACCACGCCGAGAAGCAACGGGATAATCCATAATCCGATATTCTGAATCCAGAAGATCACGGCGTAGGCGGTACCAAGTTGTTTTTCCGGGATGATCTTCGGAACAGAGGGCCACATGGCCGCAGGGACCAGGGAGAAACCTATTCCCAGGATAATAACCATTCCTGCTGCAAGCCACCAGAAATCAAGGAAAGGAATAGAGAGGACGCCATGAACAACGATAAGTATAATTGAACCGATGATCATGATCGTTGCTCCCTTACCTTTCTTATCGTAGATCGCACCGAACAATGGGGTCAGGAAGATGGTCCCGAACGGCAGCAGTGCGGGGATGGAACCCGCAAGATTGGGATTAACATTATATTTATTGATCATCAGATCAGTTGCATAGAACAGGAAAGGGAACACGGCGGAATAGAACAAAACGCACAATATGGCGATATACCAAAATCCCCTGTTCTTTATGATGAACAGGATATCTTTCATTTCGAAGGTCTCCTCCTCAACGCCATTTTTACTCTGCTCAAGGGAAGCATCGAGCTTCCTGATCCATGAACGTGTAAATAATGAACGCCGCCAGGGCAATGAGCATAAAAACAAACGCAAGCAGAACAGGTGAGGAATACGAATAGGCTTTCGCAACCGGAAGTGCAATGCCAAGGGCAACTGCCGTACCCAGCCGGGCTATGGATACCTGCAATCCCATAGCCAGGGCTAACTCATTACCCTTAAACCATTTCACAATGGCTTTGGATACGGTTATTCCACCTGCCTCGGTACCAACACCAAAAATACCAAACCCGATGGCCGAAATAACAACCTGAGTTTTGATACCGAAGATCATGGCTCCGTCGGGAAATACATGGATAAGGGCCCAATAATTTATCCCCGTTCCAATGGTCATCATCAGGGTAGCCGCCACGCCGGTAAACCTCACGCCCATTTTGTCAAGAATGATGCCGCTGAAAATCAGCATGAACAGGAAGACGTTGAACCAGGTATACGATGACGTGTATATTCCAAAGTCAGAGCTGTTCCAGCCAAGGATACTCTCGAGCATTGGCTTAACGGGTGAAAGGGCATAGTTGAAATAATAAGCCCCGAACATTGACAGTGAGACAATTAACAGCGCCGTCCAGCGGGCTTTTTTGGAATCCCGCAAAGTGCGGATGTGTTGTACCATATCTCCTAATGCTTTTGTGTAGGTTTAATGCCGCCTAAATTAATAAATTTAATCAGATTATTTCATGACCCATGGTCAGGGGCATTGAAGGTAAGAAAGGCATTGATCTCTTCCCGGAGATATACTTCGTAAGTCCGCCGGAATGAAGCCTCATCCGGGCGATCCGGCGGATCGCATTGCTGAGGGTTAGCCCGGAAAGTGCCTGAGTGTTCAGCCTGCCGGCGGAAGAGAGAGGGGAGGAGCTTTTTTATTAATTTGATGGAACCTGGCAGTTCCACATTTTTTCCCTTAATTCCTTAATCCCCTCATCCGTAATGTAATCATCGTACGCCATCAGTTTATCGATTATCCCGACGGGCGTCAGTTCGACGATCCGGTTACAGACCGACTGGATAAATTCGTGGTCATGAGAGGCCATGAAAATATTCCCGGGAAATTTTATCAGGTTATTGTTGAAGGACTGGATGGATTCCAGGTCGAGGTGATTGGTCGGTGTATCGAGCACCAGGGCATTGGGATTGTACAGCATCATCCGTGATATCATGCAGCGCATTTTCTCGCCACCCGAAAGGACATTCACCTTTTTATAGATTTCTTCACCGGAAAACAGCATTTTTCCGAGGTATCCGCGTATGTGGAATTCACTGGTATCATCGGTGAACTGACACAGCCAGTCAAAGAGGGACAACTGGCTGTCGAAGAACCCGGAGTTATCGAGCGGGAGATAGGCCGGCGTAATGGTCTGTCCCCACTGGTAGCTTCCGCTGTCGGGCTTGCGCCTGCCATTGATGATTTCGAAGAGCGCCGTTGCGGCTCGGGAATCCCGGGAGAGGAATACGATCTTATCCCTTTTGTTTGCAACCAGGTCCAGGTTACTGAACAGCATGGTTCCGTCGATGCTTGCACTCAGGTTGTGAATATCGAGGATCTTGTCGCCGGCTTCACGTTCAGGCGTGAAGATGATACCGGGATATTTGCGGGAGGAGGGCTTGATATCCTCGATCCGGAGTTTCTCCATCATTTTTTTACGGCTGGTGGTTTGCCTGGATTTGGATGCATTGGCGCTGAAGCGGGCAATGAACTCAAGCAGTTCCTTTTTCTTCTCTTCAGCCTTTTTATTTTGCATCTGTTGCTGACGCAGAGCAAGCTGACTACTCTGATACCAGAAACTGTAATTCCCTCCAAAGAGTTGTATCTTACCATAATCGATATCGATGGTATGGGTGGATATCGCATCCAGGAAATGCCGGTCGTGCGAAACCACCAGCACCGTATTTTCATAATTGGCAAGATAATCCTCCAGCCATACCACTGTTTCCAGGTCCAGGTCGTTAGTGGGCTCATCCAGCAGCAGATTATCCGGCTTCCCAAAGAGCGCCTGGGCAAGCAGAACACGTACCTTCTGCTTTCCGCTGAGGTTTTTCATCAGACTGTAATGCAGTTCCTCTTTTATCCCGAGATTGCTCAGCAAGGTCGCTGCCTCACTTTCCGCATTCCAGCCGTTGAGGTCTGCGAATTTCTCTTCCAGTACGGCAGCCTTGATGCCGTCCTCTTCCGAGAAGTCGGGTTTCATGTAGATCTCATTTTTTTCCTGCATCAGGTTCCATAGCTGATTATGGCCCTTCAGGACAGTATCGATGATCGTGCTGTCATCGAAGGCATGGTGATCCTGGTTCAATACCGAAAGTCTTTCCCCGGGACCCAGGCTTATGTGACCGGCGGCAGGATCAATCTCTCCCGAGATGGCTTTCAGGAAGGTCGATTTTCCGGCACCATTTGCACCAATCACACCGTAACAATTCCCTGCCGTAAACTTCATGTTCACATCCTGGAACAAAATTCTCTTACCGAACTGTATCCTTAAATCTGCAACTGTAATCATTCTCCGCTGTTTCCTTTAAAAATCATTGTCTAAAAAGGTTGCAAAGATAGGATAAAATTCTGAGACAGAAGACTGCCTTTCCTCTAAAGTTTGTTCATCATGCGGAACAACGTGGTGGAACACGGATGTGGAACACGGATTAAACGGATGGGACGGATTTGCACGGATGGAAATCGATGGGTAGGAACACGGATTAAACGGATGGGACGGATTTACGCGGATGGACATCGATGGGTAGGAACACGGATTAAAGAGATGGGACGGATTTGCACGGATGGAAATCGATGGGTAGGAACACGGATTAAACGGATGGGACGGATTTGCACGGATGGACATCGATGGATAGGAACTCGGATTAAACGGATGGGACGGATTTACGTGGATGGATTTCGATGGACAGGGAATAATTAAACGGATGGGGATGGATAAGGGAGCAAATGGAATCCGTCCCATCCGATTAATCCGTGTTCCACATCCGTCTTCCAGACTCTCTAATTATTCACCCGTGCAAATCCGTCCCATCCGTTTAATCCGTGTTCCATATCCGTCTTCCAGACTCTCTGATTATTCACCCGTGTAAATTCGTCCCATCCGTTTAATCCGTGTTCCATATCCGTCTTCCAGACTCTCCAATTATTCACCCGTGTAAATCCGTCCCATCCGTTTAATCCGTGTTCCACATCCGTCTTCCAGACTCTCTGATTATTCACCCGTGTAAATTCGTCCCATCCGTTTAATCCGTGTTCCACATCCATTTTCCAGACTCTCTAATTATTCACCCGTGCAAATCCGTCCCATCCGTTTAATCCGTGTTCACTACCCATCGATTTCCATCCGTGTAAATTCGTCCCATCCGTTTAATCCGTGTTCCATATCCGTCTTCCAGACTCTCCAATTATTCACCCGTGTAAATCCGTCCCATCCGTTTAATCCGTGTTCCACATCCGTCTTCCAGACTCTCCAATTATTCACCCATGTAAATCCGTCCCATCCGTTTAATCCGTGTTCCACATCCGTGTTCCAGACTCTCTGATTATTCACCCATGTAAATCCGTCCCATCCGTTTAATCCGTGTTCCACATCCGTGTTCCAGACTCTCCAATTATTCACCCGTGTAAATCCGTCCCATCCGTTTAATCCGTGTTCCACATCCGTCTTCCAGACTCTCCAATTATTCACCCATGTAAATCCGTCCCATCCGATTAATCCGTGTTCCATATCCGTCTTCCAGACTCTCTGATTATTCACCCGTGTAAATTCGTCCCATCCGATTAATCCGTGTTCCACATCCGTCTTCCAGACTCTCCAATTATTCACCCGTGTAAATCCGTCCCATCCGATTAATCCGTGTTCCACATCCGTCTTCCAGACTCTCTGATTATTCACCCGTGTAAATTCGTCCCATCCGTTTAATCCGTGTTCCATATCCGTCTTCCAGACTCTCTGATTATTCACCCGTGTAAATTCGTCCCATCCGTTTAATCCGTGTTCCACATCCGTTTTCCAGACTCTCTAATTATTCACCCGTGTAAATCCGTCCCATCCGTTTAATCCGTGTTCCACATCCGTCTTCCAGACTCTCCAATTATTCACCCGTGTAAATCCGTCCCATCCGATTAATCCGTGTTCCACATCCGTCTTCCAGACTCTCTGATTATTCACCCGTGTAAATTCGTCCCATCCGATTAATCCGTGTTCCATATCCGTCTTCCAGACTCTCTGATTATTCACCCGTGTAAATTCGTCCCATCCGATTAATCCGTATTCCACATCCGTTTTCCAGACTCTCTGATTATTCACCCGTGTAAATCCGTCCCATCCGTTTAATCCGTGTTCCACATCCGTCTTCCAGACTCTCCAATTATTCACCCGTGTAAATCCGTCCCATCCGATTAATCCGTGTTCCACATCCGTGTTCCAGACTCTCCAATTATTCACCCATGTAAATCCGTCCCATCCGATTAATCCGTGTTCCACATCCGTCTTCCAGACTCTCCAATTATTCACCCGTGTAAATCCGTCCCATCCGATTAATCCGTGTTCCACATCCGTTTCCAGACTCTCCAATTATTCACCCGTGTAAATCCGTCCCATCCGTTTAATCCGTGTTCCACATCCGTCTTCCAGACTCTCCAATTATTCACCCGTGCAATCCGTCCATCCGTTTCATCCGTGTTCCACATCCGTTCTCCAGACTCTCCAATTATTCACCCGTGTAAATCCGTCCCATCCGTTTAATCCGTGTTCCCCATCCGTGTTCCCCATCCGTGTTCGGAGTTTCCCGGACTACGGCCTGCCGTTCAGTTCGATGATCTTCAGGACCACTTTCACCGCTTTGTCCATGGACTGGAGGGGGATGTACTCGTATCGCCCGTGGAAATTATGCCCGCCGGTGAAAATATTCGGGCAGGGCAGACCCATATACGACAGTCTCGCGCCGTCAGTGCCGCCACGGATCGGTTTGACGACGGGCTTCACTCCCGACTCCTGCATGGCCCGCCTGGCAAGTTCGACGATGTGGATGACCGGCTCGATTTTTTCACGCATGTTGAAATACTGGTCCGTCAGCTCCAGTGAAACGGTTCCCGTCAGGGTACTTCCCATTGAGTTGCCGGGCGATGTCTCTCACCGCATTCTTCCTCTTTTCGAATTTTTCCCGGTCATGGTCCCGGATAATATACCTGAATTGGGTATGCTCCACCGTTCCGGTGAAATCGGTGAGGTGGAAAAAGCCCTCGTAACCTTCTGTGGATTCGGGCCTGTCCTCTTCCGGCAGCATTGTGTTGAACTCCGCCGCCACGTGGATGGAATTGATCATCTTCCCCTTCGCGGTCCCGGGATGGACGTTCCGGCCCTTGATATTGACCGTGGCCAGGGCAGCATTGAAATTCTCGAATTCCAGTTCACCGATCTCGCCGCCATCGACCGTATAGGCGAAGTCGGCCTTGAAGGCTTTGACATTGAAGTGGTCGGCACCGCGGCCGATTTCCTCATCCGGCGTGAAGCCGATACGGATATCACCGTGCCTGATCTCCGGATGTTCGAGAAGATATTCGACCGCCGACATGATGATGGTGACCCCCGCCTTATCGTCGGCTCCAAGAAGCGTGGTGCCGTCGGTCGTGATCAGGGTCTGTCCCTTGTAATTCCTGAGTTCGGGAAAATCGGCAGGGGAGAGGAAGATCCTCTTGTCACGGTTCAGCAGGATCTCCCCGCCGTCATAATTCTCGACGACCTGCGGATTGACATGCTGTCCCGTCATATCAGGACTCGTGTCCATATGGGCGATGAAACCGATGACCGGGAACCTTCCTGGACAGGTTCGAGGGGACGGTGGCGGTCACATACCCGTTTTCGTCGAGACTGACATTCCGCAATCCCATCTTCCTGAGTTCATCCTCAAGAAGGCGGGCCAGGTTCAGCTGTTTTTCAGTGCTCGGGGTCGATGCGGAGTGCTCATCGGATTGGGTGTCAATTTTGACGTAGGAGAAAAAACGTTCTTTGATCGGCTTCATGCGACAGGAAATTTTAAAAAGTGGATGATACGAAAAAAGGTATAACAGTTCAGACGCGGCGTGGTTTATCAGCAGCTGTAGTTCAGTCGCCGGTTTTATGGGCGGGTGAGGATTTCCCGTACCAGTTCATGTCTTCGATGAAGGCCTGGTGCTCGCCGGCCACATGCTTCACCCCGCCCCACCACATGAACTGGTCGTCTTTTTTACAGTACCGGCGCCCCGTCGAGCGTGCTGGAAGGACCCGACCCGCCAGCTGACGAAGGTTAAGCCGGCATCCCTGAACCATACCCCTGCTTTTTCTTCGTAACCGTCGTTAATGGTCCATACGCCGATATTGATGATAAACCGGTCGATGCGGGAAAGATCGAAATGTTTCATCTCGGTGGTTTCGCGGAAATCCTTGTAGGGATTGAGTTTCAGCATGTGCCATTGCCCCGGGGAGGATGTGATCTCCATCCGGGAAGCCGGGACGTTTTTCATCTGGCTGTAGTTGCTTTCCATGTTGTAAAAGTAATAACCCACCGAATAGGAGATATTCAGCCGCTTCGTATCCTTCTCATAACCCTCCAGCCAGATAAAGGATCCATTGCGTTTTTCAGGGTTATAATTCTCTCGATCGATCATAAACCCGATATCGAGGACAGGTTCCGTTCCGGGCGCGGCTTTCACAGCCTGCGCCAGTCTGTTCAGGGTCTGCGGAAGCCGGTCCTGACCCGGGGTATTAAATCCTCGCATACGGGTGAAGAAGTAAAGGGAACTGTTCCCCGCCTTGTCCTTTCTGACCTCCATGATATTGGACGGGTTTTCATCTTCGGAATACACATAACGTTTCATCCAGTGGTTGATCCCGTCGCTGAAATCGCCGTTCATCAGGTGTTCGTTGGTGGGAACTTCCCACCGGTTATTCAGCCATAGCGGGTATTCCGAAGGTCTGAACTCCGGCAGGTCGCGGGCATAAGTATACACCTCGTTGGTCACGTTCTTAAAACCCACGGTGGCTTCACGGCCGTCGATGTCAATGATGGCAATGCCTTCGGTGGGTCCGCCATAGAGATCTTCCTCGCCGAAAGCCCTTGGCCTGTAACCGGCGGCGGGCAGGTTGATGAAACGGATGCCTCTGTAAGCCACGGCGGTTTTGATGGACGCGCGAAGAGGGATGTGAACGTGCCCGCTCAGGACATACTTCACATTCCCGTGTTTTGCCAGGATCTCCATAACTGTTCGCTTGACATACGGAGACTCGGCATATTCCGTGAGCGGATCAATGCCGATGGGGTGGATGGGTACGTGCTGAAAGACCATGACGGGCCGGTCCTTATGCTGTTCGAGGTCCTGTTCAAGCCAATGGAAATAATGGGGGTGCCTTTCCCAGAATCCCGGGCGCAGCGGATCGGGCCAGACGATAAAGTGCCACTGCCCGAGGTTGAAGGCATACAGCAGTTTATCCATCCCGTTGATCCTTTTCTGGGCTTCATAATAATTTCTGAGCGGCTCATGATTGTATCCCGGACCGAATTGTGCAGCGTACTTCGATTCATGATTACCGATCTCATAGAGAAGTGGGGTCTTTAACGCTTTGAAGAAGTGCTCCATCATCCGGAAATCGGTTTCCTTGCCCTGTCCGTCAATGATATCGCCGACGATGAGGGTGAAAAGCGCCCCCGGATCGAGCTCATTGGTCACCCGGATGCTCTCTTCGCTCCAGGCATTGTGGATCTTCATCCGTGTTCCCAGATCCGCCCCTTCACCGGGATCGCCGCCCTGCGGATCGGCCATGACGGCAAACCGGAATTTATCGCCCGGATCGGCAATACCGGCGGATGAAACGTCGACCAGGCCGGTTTCCTTGTCGAGGAGGTAATTGACGGTGATATGGACATGCTCGTCGCTGGAAGCTGATTTCCTGCCTGGAGAGGAGATCGGAAAGGCTGACGGTGTAATTTCCTTTTTTATCGCTGAGTTCCAACTGCGTTGCGGGTGAAAATTTATCCAGCCATACGACGAAAATATCCGGATTGCGGATCCCGGCAACGCCCGAATAATGCCAGTTTCCCGGTCTCGAGCACGTCACCTTCATCGAGGAAATAACCTTTCACCGCAGAAATTTGGCCGTGCCGGGCATGAATCCGTGTGTCGTAAACCGTTCTTGTCTCCTCGTCGGCGTTGCTGAATTCCAGTCGGAGCATGATCTCTCCCGCGGCGGTCACGATGTCGTTCGAGGCTTTTGATCTCACGCAGGACGGGGATATCCGGATCCTGACGCTCATGCCGTGCTGTGCCGATCACCTTCGGCGCCAGGAACAGTCCCGAGGCGCCCAGGCTTGCACGTTGTAAAAATTTTCGTCTTTCCATGTTGCTTTTTTTTCCAGTCTCGTTCACAGCCCCACGACTGTCATCAACAAATCGTCTATTCAATGTCCCTCCCGACGTTACTGATCCATCCCCAGGTGTTTTTTAATCCACTCATATTTCATGACATGCCAGCGGGCATCGATGCCGTGCCCCGACCATGGGAAGGCGACGTATTCTTTGGGCACGTTAAGCTGGTTGTACGCGGCGAAGTTGATATGCGTGGGACAGGTCTCATCCATCAGCCCGACACCCATGTACACCGGAGCCTTGATCCAGGGGGCGAGATTCTTGATGTCGATATAACTGAGTGTATGATAGATATCATCCCAACTCATTTCCGGGTGTTCTTTTTCATAGGCGGTAAATTCATTGGCCGGCCAGGAGGCCACCTTGAAGTAGTCCCGGAAATCGGACAGGAAAGGCACGTGGGGAACGCAGAGGGCGATCCGTTCGTTGTCGAGTGCAGCGGTGGCGAAACTCAGCGCCCCGCCCTGGCTTCCGCCTTCCACGACAACCCGCGTGGTATCCACCTCGGGCCGGCTGAACAGAAAGTCAACAGCCCTCAGGCAGTCCATGTATGCTCCACGGTAGATATAGCACCCCGGATCGTTCAGATGGTCCTGGAGATACCCGGGGAATCCGGGATCGACATCATCACAGCTGTTGCCATGACCCCGGATGTTGAGGACAAGGACGGCCATATCGTTGCCAGGATAACCCCACGACATTTCCTGGTTGGTGCTGTATCCCTGGACATGCAGGATAGCGGGATAGATGCCCTGCTTCCGGGGCCTTGCATACCAGCCGCGGATCAAGACGTTGCCCAGCGACCGCATCTCCACGAGATAGACTTCCCTCCCCGGAGTGCTCAAGCTGTCCTGGCGGATCATGTGAAATTGGGGATCGACAGCGGCGAGTTCTTTCTTTGCCCGTTTCCAGTAGGCTTCAAAATCATCCGGCCGGTCGAGGGGGGATACGATCTTTTCGGGATCTTTGCCAAACCGGAAGGTGTATTTTTTATGGTCCACCGGACTGCTGAAGAAAACGTTCACCTCGTAAAAGCCCGGGGCCAGTCCCGGAAGCGCCAGCCCGCCGGTATACGATTTCCCGGACCGCAGGGAGATATTTTCGGTCTTCGAGGTCACCGCGTCTCCGAAATCATTCTTAACCCGGTATTCGACCGTTCCCTCGAGTTTGTCGGGAAAATCGTTGGTGAATACCACCGGTATGGTCACATCCCGGACGCCGGTCACGATATGATCTTCCCGGTCCATTTTCACCTTGATGTGGAAGAGATCGTCGAGGCCTTTCACCCGGAGACTGACACTGCCGCCGTAAATGCCGCCGTTGCCCTGCTCATCATATACCCTGACCGCGATGGTATTGTCACCGTCCCAGTTCACGGCGGAGGCCGGAATTTCCGTTTTGGCCGCTTTATCATAGGCCGTCAGGTAGGAAGGGGGAAACTGACCGTTGGACAGGATTTTCTTTCCGTTCCAGTAGATCTCTCCGGCATCGTCCATCTTCCCGATGTCGAGGATCAGTCCGCCGTTTTTCTCGGCCGTCTTCTTCAAACGCGAAGGGATCATCACCGTCTTGCGGTACCAGGCAAACCCGTCAAGTATTTGATATCCTTGGAGTTCCCAAACTGTTCCGGCCTCAATTTCAGGCCATTGGGCATCATTGAAGGCAATTCGGCTCCATTGGGGAGAATCGCCCGCCCGGAACTTCCAGTGGGTATCGATGAGGTTCTGGGAAAAGGCCAGCGCCGGAAAGAACAGCGCCAGGAAAAGGAGGCAACGTGTTTTCATGATCCGTGTATTTTGGGATACTAAAATAATTCAAACCCGGTGATAAATAAAATTCAACCCCGTTTTTCATATCCGAAATCGATATATCTTTGCGTGTTCTGACACATGATGATATTTGACATCCATTGATAAGGATTTGAAACAAAGATGAAAAGGCAGGCTGTGATTCTGTCGAATAAGACGGAATATGGCGACACATATCGCCGCATGAGGTTTGTCGATAAGGAGAATGCAAAAAAATCCACCCTTTTACGTTCGGCCCTGCTCGAGACCAACGGCATAGAGACCTGTGCCGGGGAATCCAAAATCTTCACCGGTCAGCTTTCACCCGGCTGCCGCCTCTGCATAGAAGGAAAATGGTCGTGCCTGTTCATCAACAACATGTGTAATGCCCATTGCTTCTATTGTCCCTCATCCCAGAGCGATCTCTCCCAACCCTCCACCAACACCATGGTATTCCCGCGGCCCGGCGATTACGTCGATTATCTCGGGGAATTCGGTTTCAGCGGTGTCAGCTTCAGCGGAGGTGAACCCCTGCTGACTTTCGACCGGACACTGGAATACCTCAGGGCGGTGCGGAAACATTTCGGTGAACAGATGTACATCTGGCTTTACACCAATGGTATACTGCTCACGCCTGAAAAAGCCGGCGCTTTGGCTGCAGAAGGACTCAATGAAATCCGGTTCGATCTTTCGGCGAATAATTACCGGCTGGAAAAGATCAGCCATGCCGCCGGCCGGATCCCAGTGGTTACGGTGGAGATCCCGGCCATACCGGAAGATCTGGGCCTGCTGAAGTCCAGGGTCGTCGGGATGAAATCGGCGGGTATCGACCACCTCAACCTTCATCAGCTCAGGCTCACCCCGTACAACTTCACTAACCTTGTCAACCGGCCCTATACCTTTCTTCATGGGACGAAAGTCACTGTACTGGAATCCGAACTTGCGGCCCTCGAGCTGATCCGCTATACCCGGGAGGAACACATTTCCCTGCCGGTCAATTACTGTTCGTTCGTGTACAAAAACCGGTACCAGTCACTGGCAGCGAGGAAACGCTACATGACCTTCATGCAGGAGCCCTGGGAACAGGCGCTTCCCGGCACTGGTTACCTGAGGTCCGTTCACCTTCCCGGCGACCTGCGCCGGGCGCCGGAAGCGGTGCCATCATCCCTGCGGGAAAGTCTCTATTCGGCCAGGAACACCATCTACCTGAAAGAACCTTCCGTTCTTGACAATCTGATCCTTGAAGAACCCATCACCCTTTCCTACGCGAAGATAAGTCTCAGGCAATCCTTGAGCTATTACTTTCCGTTCAGGGAAAAGGTGCTGAAATCGGGAATGAAGGTCTACCTGGAAAAGGAACCCGTTTTCAGCCAGACCTTTGCGAACAGCCGGATCCTTTCTGCGTTTCTCCAGGGAAAGAGTGGCCCCAATTCGAAGATCAACCATGTGGCCGGCGAATTTGAAAAAACACCCGTCGGACTGGCAGAATACTATTGATTGGATAAGGCTTTGCAATGGCCCCTCACCCCATACCACCCCATCACCCGCACCATCACCCATCACCCATCACCCTCACCCGTCACCCATCACCTCCCATCACCCATCACCTCCTCACTTCCCCCTATCTTCCCAGTCCGCCACCCTGGGTATCACTGTCAACTTTCGATTTGCGATCCGATTTTTTGATCGCCTTTCCTTTATTGAACTTATAACTGTACATCACCTGAATAAACCAGGAGGCATCAAACAGCTGGGTATTCTCAGAATAGATGATGGGCGTTTCGGTAATGATCTTCTGGAACCGGATCGTTTTCGAGAAGGGCAGGAAATAGAAAATTCCCCAGGTATGATTTTTAATATTCTGGTTGATTCCCACACCCCAGAATAATGGGCTGTAAGTGAGGGTCTGGGCCGAACGGACAGCCCCATTGTAATTGATGAAGCTGAAAACGTTCAGTTTTTCTTTAAATACCGGCTTGAGGATATAGCTGTTCAGCCTGAAGGAATAATAATCACGTGACGGAATGACCGAAAGCGAATCCCGGTATGAATTGAAATGTCCCCTGTAAATACTTCCGTTCAGGTTAAAAATTGAAAGGGTCGCATTCATCCCGAATCCCTGCTCGTAGCCGGTCAACAGGTTTTGGGGAGACGAATAAACAGCGGGAACATCGCTGACGGATGTGACTTTCAATGTCGTCCGGTTATCGATCTTGTTTGAGTAGAATTCATGATAGATGTAAGGTGCGAAATTCACTTTTTTGATGTTCATGGTATAACTCAGCTGCAGTCTGTCTCTGGTATTCAGGCTTCAAATATGGATTACCCGACGACACGCTGAGGTCGTTATTGAGTCGTTCAAAAGGATTCAACCTGTAAAGGTTCGGCCTTTCGATCCTTCGGTTATAGGTCATTTTCAGACTGTGCTTTGTGCTGAGCTGATACAGAAGGTTGGCCGAAGGAAGAAGTGTGGTATAGGAATTACGGATATCCGAGTTGATATCGATATTACTGTTTTCGGCTCTGAGGGTACTCTGGAGAGAGAATTTTTTCAGTTTCCAGTAAAAACTGGCATAGGCTGAATTTCTTAATTCGGCGTAATCATAATTATTATTAGCCATTTCCAGGTTAGTCTCATAGGTGTAATTCATATTCTGGATGTAGAACTGGAGACCTGTCTCGAGCCTTATGCCGACGCCGATGGGCTGAACGTAATCAATGCGGGTATTAAGGTAATTCCGGTCATTTAGCGTGATTTCCGCCCTGCTGACAGAATCGGAGACGCTTAATCCACCCGGCGGCAGAAGGAGCTGGACGAAGTTATTGTCATTGTTCGAATGGAAAGCGTAAAAGATCGATTCGATCGTCAATTCCTGTATCGGCTTTTTAAACTTTTTCCGGTAAAAAACACTGGCGTTTGATTCAGAACTTCCGGTCAAAGCATCCGTCTCATTTTCCTGCTCGTTAATTAATAGCTTATCCATCAAGATGTTTCCTTTATTCAGGATGTTCACCGTATTGGAGTATGGTTTGTAATTGTAATTCAGGCTCAGCGTGTTTTTGTCATTCAGGTAGTAATCGAATCCGGCATTCACGGAAGAAGCCGTGATACTGAAATCGCCGTTGCCTGTCATGTCGATGATCGAATCGACGGGGTTTTGCGCCCATGGCAGGCTTATCCTTCGGTAATTCGTACCACTGATATTCAGCCTCTGCAGGAAGGAGTAACCGGAAACATAGAATGTCGCTTTTTGCAGGCCGTAGTCCAGGCTGGCGGTAGCCCCGAGCGTTGGTTTGTTGATCGGCTTGAGCTGCATGCCGAACATGCCGTTGATCCCCATCCGGGCTTCCTTTTTCAGGATGATGTTCAGGACGGCTTCGATATCACCTTCATACCGGCCCGAAGGATTATGGATGACTTCGACTGATTCAATATCACCCGGACGTAATCGCGCCAGGAATTCCTTGTCGCGCTGTTTCCCGTCAACCTGGATAATGAAATTGCTCTTACCGTTGATCGTAATATTGTCGTTGAAGTCTACCTGGACGGACGGAATTTTCCGGAGCACGTCATAACCCGTGGTCGAGGCTTTTTCAACTTCGGGAAGGATCTCATAAACGGTACGATCGACCATTTCCTTCGCCCTGATATAATTTCCCGTAACCGTCACGTCATCCAGAACTTCGGATTTTTCAGCCATGTAAATGGTATCGGCCAGAACAACCGGCTGCCCTTGTTTGAGCTCGATGCTCGTACCGTTCGATTACCATTCCCACATAGGTCGCCTTGATGAAATAACTGCCCGGTTTCAGGCCGGGTACGGAATACTGTCCGTCGGTATAGGTTATAACGCCCTTGGCAAGTGAGGAATCCGGCAGGTTCAATATGGCTACGTTCGCAAATTCAACCGGTGTCCTGTCCTTCGCGCTCAAAACATAACCTTTAATAGTTTGGGCGCTGAGGGTTCCGGAAAAGCATAAGGACAAAAGGAAATAGAGGAATTTTTTCATCATTCGGATACCTCGAGTGAAGTAATTTCTGTGTTCGTGTTGATCTCAATCGGAATGGTCAGTGAATTGCCCTGTGCAACAACGCCGAGCTCACCTTTCATCTGTTGTTTGGATGTGCCATGTATGATCCATCCGGTTTCTGGATCGATGGTTAATTCAAATTTACCCAGTCCACTGATATCGGGCGTGATCTGGGCGCCGTTCATCTCCATGGTCCCGGGGGCCGAAGCAATGGTGATTTCTGCGTTGATCAAAGCGGAATTTTTATCCAGGTTTTCGAGTTTGTAATCGCCATTCAAAATCATATCCATGCCCCCACCGGAAGCATTCTGATTAATCTGCCACGTGTCGCCTGTGTTACTTCTTTGCCCGGAAGAAAGGCGGTAAATGCCTCCACCATGGTCCTCAGGCTTTTCTCTTCCATCATCGTACGAGCACGCTGCAATATAAAGGAAGCGGTTTGACCCTTCAATGTATCTGTTCCCTGCATGATCTCCGATACAACGGGTTCGAGGTTCATGAACTGAACCACACGTCCTGTATTGGTCATGCGGGCCAGGAAAGTCGAGTTGGACATCCGGTGAAGGATAGCCTCCATGATCTTGGAGGGATCAGAAGAATTCAAATCACCTGGTCTGGAAGAGTTGATCTCCATTTGCGGTTGGCTGATAATGGTGATAATGGTATCGAATTTTATTTCGGCAATCATCTCATTATCCATCTGTTTCAGCGGTTTCAGGGAAATAACCATGGTGTTGTTGGTCTGAATGGATTGCTGGTTACCCATGACCGTCTGATTGGTATTTTGGATTGCGGTATTTTTCGCCCGGTAGACTTTATTCAGTTCCAGGTGATAAGTCAGGTCTGCTTTGTTTTGGGCATGGATGGAAATGGAAAGGGCCGTAAGCAGGAAAACGGAAACAAGGCTTTTCATGGCAATGGGGTTTGGTTATGTTTAGGATTTTGTCTGGATTTATAAAAGTACAAATTTATGATTTATGGGTATACGATACATATGTTAATAAACCATTAAAAGGAGTTCTGAAACAGAATCGCGGGCCTTATTAATGAAAGGAGGAAAATGAGGGGATTCTTTCTTATTCATAAATGAGAAAAACCGTAATGGGATAACCCATTCGAAGAGGCGAAGAAACAATTCCCAGGGAAGATTCTTTTTTCCGAAAACCCTTAAAATCATGACTTAACGATACTGGTTTTTCGATAAAAAGCGTACAAAAAGTTTAGCGGTTTCAGAAATTTATTACTTTTGTATACCGGCAATGAAGCCTGCCATTAACCGCCTTTCATAAGGCTGATGACTTCTACCTTTTGAATAACCAGTTAACAGTTATCTTTATGGCGAAGTCATTTTTCTTTAAGGAAATCCCACCCTATAAAATCACTTTTCCCTGCATCCGGGACTTTTATTTTCTCCAGATTCCTTTTCATGCTGTATTTAGGCTGAATTTATTCAATAACAGGAGGAACGGGTTTCTCGTGTTTCATACGTGCTGTTTCGGGGAAGGCTGAGATCGTTAATTTTCCCGTACAGTAAAATCATTTTTCTATCATCATTTAATCCAACAGGAAATCCAACAGTTTCATACCCTTAAAATAAAAAACCATGAAAATCACATCAGTAAAAGCAATCGAAATTCTGGATTCCAGAGGAAATCCCACAGTCGAGGCTGAATTAATCCTTGAAGACGGATCATCGGCGCGGGCCATGGTGCCCAGTGGTGCTTCAACCGGTGAGCGTGAAGCTCATGAACTTCGTGATGGGGATAAACGGAGGTACGGAGGGAAAGGCGTTCTGAAGGCCGTTGAAAATGTAAATAAAATGATAGCAGGTGAAATGGAAGGCTGCATTTTTGAAAACCAGCGTGCATTCGATTACTTCATGATCGGCCTTGATGGCACGGAAAATAAGTCGAAACTGGGCGCTAATGCCATTCTTGCCGTTTCAATGGCATTTTCACGGGCCCAGGCCCGGAGTAAAAACATCCCGTTATACCAATACCTGGGCGGAAGTAACGGCCATGTACTGCCAGTGCCTTGTATGAACATCATCAACGGGGGAAAGCATGCCGATAATAATGTTGACTTCCAGGAATTTATGATTGCACCACACAATGCCCCGTCATTTACCGAAGCCATTCGCATGGGTGCCGAGGTGTTTCATACCCTGAAGTCGGTTTTGAAAGCGAAAGGGTACAGCACGGGTGTTGGTGATGAAGGCGGATTTGCTCCCGATCTGAAATCAAACGACGAAGCCGTCGAAGTGATCCTCGAAGCCATTACCAAAGCGGGTTATCAGCCCGGCGATGACGTCAGCATCTGTCTCGACCCGGCTGCCAGTGAGCTATGGGAAGATGGTAAATACAAGATGTTTAAAAGTACCGGCAAGTTCCTGTCCAGTGATGAACTCATCAAATTATGGGAAGACTGGTCGAAGCGTTATCCCATCATCCTGCTGGAAGACGGCCTCGCCGAAAACGACTGGGAAGGCTGGCAAAACCTGACAGCTTCCCTGGGAAGGAAAATTGAATTGGTGGGAGATGATATCTTTTGTACCAATAAAAAAATTCTGGCAAAGGGCATTGAAAAAGGAGTGGGCAACGCGATACTGATCAAGCTCAACCAGATCGGGACCGTTACGGAAACGCTGGAAACCATTGAGCTCGCCTATCGCAATAATTATAACTGCTTTGTTTCGCACCGGAGCGGTGAAACTGTCGATACATTCATCGCTGATCTGACCGTAGGCGTGAACGCAGGGCATTTGAAAACCGGGAGCTGCAGCCGGGGTGAACGCATTGAAAAATTCAACCAGCTGATGCGCATCGAAAATGAGCTTGGAAAAAGTTCAAGCTTCGCCGGATTAAAAGCGTTTAAAAACAGGTAGAAAAAAATGGGGCTTATTACAGGTTAACCGGCTTACGATACGGGACAGGATTTCCCGGAGAACTATAGGAAATTGGTATTTCCCCTCTGGTTTCTTTTCATATCCCTTGCCACAAGTGGCAGTGCGGCCAACGGACCGATCATCCTGCCAATCGTATCCCGTGCCCCGTATGCCAGCCTCTTCACTCCCTCACTCCCTCACTTCCTCACTTTCTTCATCACCCCATCATCCATCACCCCATCATCCATCACCCCATCATCCCCCCATCATCGCATCACCCCATCACTTTGTTTTCTTTACTTTCTTTTCAAGGGCAAAAGAAAGTAACAAAGAAACCCTCCGCGATTGAAACCCTCTCGCCCTTGTCGCACTGGCCAACTCACAGGCGCCGGTCTCACACAGGTTCACACCAATCGCGGGCGCCTTCGCGCTCTTCTCATGTTTTATTTCCTGAGAACGGCGAATATATTTTAAATGGCATTGGTGGAGGAGCTTCTGCCAGGGATGATCGTACGCACGATTTCATTCTGATTCGTGATACTTAACTGACGACTATCCTTGTCCCAACTTCTTCCCGTACCCACGTACCCACGTTTCCACCAAGACGGGCGGGTCGCGACCCGCCCCAACGGGTTGCCTCAAAAGACTTTATAAAAATATCGGTTTGACTGACTGACCCATCACCCATCACCCATCACCCATCACCCATCACCCATCACCCATCACCCATCACCCATCACCCATCACCCATCACCCATCACCCATCACCTCCTCACTTTCTCACTTTCTTCATCACCCCATCCTCCTCTCAGAATGAAACCGTTTTCCCTTCAGACCGTCAGCGCTGAAATGCAACCTGATCCTTCCAGGATCGCCTGTTTTGCGAACGATAAAGAGGCAGCGGCCATCGCGGCTTTCCCGCTCAGGGATGTTGTAAAGGGTGTGATCCGCCATGTCGCCGTTATCCGCTCCCAGGAACGTCGCGGGACCTTCCGCCACCATCTTCACCTGGCAGGTATCCGTGGGACAGGTCACGCCGTTGATGTCGGCAATACGCACGCGGCACATGATGATCCTTTCCCTGCCATCGGGTGCAACAGGCTCTTCAGCCTCCACATATCCATCACGGCAGGGTCCGCAGCTGTCGTCAGGCTGTCCTCCGCCATGACCTTCCCGTTGTCAGTCGCACGCGCCATGAGTGTCCCCTTGCGGTAAGGCACCCTGTACATGACCACACCGCCGGGAGATGTGGAACGTTCTTTTCTGCCCAGGGATTGACCATTGAGCCATAATTCCACTTCCGGGACATTGGTAAAGGGGATCACGGTCAGGGAGTCGTTATCTTTTTCATTAAAATTCCAGTGCTCAACAAGGGGCGGGCCGTACCATATTTTCTGCCATGTCTGCAGGGCGTTCAGTTCTCCGGCCAGTTTAGGGTCGAGGACGGTCAGATGCATGAAAGGTTCGTGCGAATAGAGGCTTTTGGTGAAGTAACCGTAAGGCTTGACATCCCCGCAGGTATTGATAAAGCCCGTCCGGATGCCGATATCGGGCCAGCCCCGCGATTCGCCCAGGTAATCGATCCCGGCCCAGATGAACTGGCCGGCATCGGCAGGGGAGAGCATGAACCATGTATTTTTTGAAAAGTCCGGGTGGTTGTAATCATCGACTGTTCCTTCCTGCAGGACCTTGGTTTCGGAACCCAGGAAGACATAGCCGGGGTACTGGTCCTTCCATTCCCTGAAATGTTCCACCTGGTAATTATAGCTGACTACATCGACATGATGAATGAAGCGCGACGGCAATTCGCCGCCGGGGTGAAGGGCACAGGTCACCGGGCGTGTCGAGTCGAACATGGCGACCTGGTCCTTCAGCATCTCCAAAATCTCGACCCCCCGCTCCGGATTGTCGAGTTGCTCGGTGGTTTCATTGCCCACGCTCCAGAGCACAACCGACGGATGGTTCCGGTCACGCCTGACGAAATCGCTGAGGTCGTTTCTCCAGGTCTTCATGAAGGGTTCTTTGGTCCCGCGGTATCCGCCCCATTCCGTTTCCCACTTGTCATACATTTCATCGATGACCACGAAGCCCATCTCATCGCACAGGTCAAGAACATCCGGGGCATACGGGTTATGACTGAGCCTGATCGCATTGACCCCGCAGTCTTTCAGGGTTTGCAGCCGGGTCCTCATGACCTCCGGGTAGTAGGCTGAGCCCAGGCAACCCAGGTCATGATGCAGACATACGCCCTTCATCATGAGCTTCCGGCCGTTCAGCATGAAGCCGCTGTCGGGGGAAAATTCCGCCTGCCTGACCCCAAAACGGGTCGTATAGGTATCCAGTATGGTATTGTCGTCGGAAAGGATATCGGTGACCGCCTCGTAAAGCACAGGATGATCCGGGCTCCACAGGTCGGGACTTTCGATGGTGAAAACCTGGTCGATACCGGCTGTGTTTCCCGCATTGAAAATGCCGGAATTGGCCACCGTGACCTTTTGACCTGAAGGGTCATAGATATGACTGATGATCTGCACCGGGCGCTTGCCGGAAGTAACGTTCCTGATGGATGTTGTCATGATCATTTCCGCCTTCTGATCAGAGACCGACAGGTTCCGGATATAGGTTCCCCACGGACTGACATGCACCGGGTTGACGGCGAGAAGCCGGACATCACGGTATATCCCTGATCCGCTATACCACCGGTCGACGGGCTGGCCTGAATTATCGACCCTAACGGCCACGACATTCTTCTTTCCCGGGGTGACCAGGGAAGTGATATCGTCGTAATAACTCACATAACCGTAGGATCTTTTACCGGCTTTCCGGCCATTCACCCAGACCTCCCCGTTCATGAAGACACCGTCGAAGAACAGGTAGATGGTTTTGCCGGCGTAATCGCCCGGGATGTTCAGGGTCTTCCGGTACCAGCCGATGCCCCCTTCAAAATAGCCCCCGGCCGTTGAGGAAGGGTTGTTTTCTTTGACCCCGGCCTCGACAGAGAAATCATGGGGCAGGTCCAGGGCCCTCCATTGCGAATCATCGTAACCGGGTGCCTCTGCACCAGGGATATCACCCAGGTGAAATTTCCAGCCTGCATCCAGGTTGGTTTCGCGGCGGTAGTCATGCTGACGGAGACAGGACGCGGATGACAGCATGAAAAGGATCAGAAGTGAAATGACAAGGTGTCTTATCATGGCGAGGGTCAGTTTTAGTTTGTTTGAGCATGGGGATCATGAACAGTCCGGATACCCATGGAGATCCGGGTGGTTTATTTCCTGACAAAGTCGGCGATGTCACGGATCAGTTCAGGCATAACCGGCAGATCGGGATTGTAGTAGGTTTTCAGGTTTGCCCGGCGGTCTTCCGGTGCCTTTTTCATGATATGGTTCATTCCGTCGATAAATTTCAGGGTGGCATCTGGATCCGCGGCCTTCAGGTTGAGGGCATCCTGTTTGGTGACCTGGATGTCGTTCGTTCCCTGGAGGATGAGGACGCGGGTGTTGAGCCTGGCGATTTCCCTGGCCGGATCGTATTTGAGCCATGATCTGAGGAAGGGCTGGATCGACGGGCGGAAAATGCCGAGGAGCATTGGGCTGACCGATCGCACATCATGGCCGGTTACCAGGCTGTCGACAATGATCCTGGCCTGGGCGCCGAGTTCGGTCGATTGTTCGTTGATCTGCCTGACGATGACATCCCCGATGGGTTCTCCCGCCCCGGCAACAGAAATGAATCCCGAAACCTTGATCTTTTCCGCGGCCAGCATTCCCACCAGCGATCCCTGGCTGTGTCCGAGGATGTAAACATCGCCCAGCCGGTTGTCTTTCTTCAGGAAGTCGATGAATTTCATAGCATCCATCACAAAATCTTCGAAAACCACCCCTTGTTCCGGAACGGTGTTCTGGTTGGCGGGGACGCTGCGTTTGTCATACCTCATGGTGGCGATGCCTTCCTTCTCCAACCCGAGTGCCAGGAGTTTCAGACAATTGTTCTGCATCGTCGCATTGTTTCCGTTCATATCGGTGGGCCCTGAACCGGCGATGATCAGGACCACCGGCGGTTTTTTTACATTCCAGGGGATGATCAGGCTCGATTTGAGCTTGATGCTGTCGCTTGTAATGATGAGACGTTCCGTTGTAAAACTCGCCGTATCTTCCTGGCAGCGGGCCTTTTCAGGAACTGTCAATGCCAGGAGGGCGATAGAGGGCGATCAACATGAGGTGGCGTGATGTGTGTTTCATGGGAGAAAATTTGCAGATGATGATGCAAGATAACGGAAAATCGGGTTTTGTGTTCGTAAATTTCAAGGAATATCCGTGATTTTTGCGGTCCCTTTCCTAGTCGCGACGTACGAATATGCGTAAAAATTAACCATCGATCCGGAAATAACAGACTAATTTATTAATTTTAGACGTTATATTTTAAATGAACAACATGCTTTCCAACCTTTTGTGAGTGAGGATCAACCGAAAGAAGAAGGCCATAACAAAGGACAAATCATGCCAGATAATTTTCAATTTAACACAAACAATAACGATACCCGGCCTGCCGGGCTGTTCCGCGACCGGAACATCACGTCGGATCCTACTGCTCCCGCCCTGTTTTCGCGTTATTCCATCCGATTTTTTGCCATATTCTGCAGCACCTTCCTGGGAGGAATTCTCATGGCCATCAATCTTCACCGGCTGAAAAGAAAGACCGAACTTTTCCTCGTCCTGCTTTTCTCCTTTGTGATGACGGTAGGCGGGGCGGTGCTCTACACCACTTACGGCCCCAAAGCGGCCAACATCCTCATCATCTCGAACCTGATCGGCTCACTGATCCTGGAGGAACTCTACTGGAACCGGGTGATCGGGAAACAGACTCGCTACCGCAGGCGCCATGTTTGGCCCGTCATTCTGATGGTCGCGCTGCTATCCGTCCCTATCGTGCTGACCGCGATGTAATCCCGGGAAACACACCGTTCCGTGATCGACCAGCGCGGCCGGCTTTTTAAACAATGCTGCAAATGAATTCGTTATACCACAGGCGCTTCAATAGGGGCGCCTGGTGATTTTCCGCCAGGGGCGGATATCGCCGGAACCAATGAACATTTACAGTTACAGTTATGAAAAAGGCAGCATTGTTAATCATCCTGGCTGCCGGCATCCTTACCGGCACTGATCTACAGGCCCAGCGGATGCAGTCGGACCGTGATGTGGCCGGCAGTCACGCCACGGGTCCGTTTAACCGTTACCCGGGGTCTGTTATCGAATATTACCAGGAACATTACCAAAACTATTTCGTGGTCAGGGCAAAACCTTATTTTTCTGCGGCGGTCAACGACTGGGATTTTCCTGTGACCGAAGTCCGCGGCGATGTTTTGCGCATTTTATACTCGGTACCGCTTCAGAATACACCGAAAGACTGCTACGATTATTACATGAGATCGCTGAAGGCTTCCGGTTTCAAGATCATCTTCAGCGGTGTCGGATCGGAGGAACTCGGCCCACCCGAACAATGGTACGACCAGGTTTACAGCTCCGACACCGGTTTCAATCCCGCTCTCCGCGCCATCGCTTAGCCTGAGAGGCCGCGATCATGCCTATATCTCGGCTAAATCCACCGAAGGGAAATGACCCGGTCTTCATTTCCATGCTGTTCGAGGATGACAAAACCGATTGGGACTTTACCATCATCATGATGGATGTGATCTATCCGAAGAGCCCGGAAAAATAATGCAGGATATTACCCGGAAGGCACATAGAAAAACCGCAAGGTGCATCTGCAGGGGTATAATCGGTTACTGTTCGGGCCTTTGGCCCTGATGCACCTTACGGTTTCGTATTGTATTAACCGGTAAGTGATAGGGTAACGCTGCATTTTCAAAAATGTTCTTGAGAGAGCAGCGAAATTATCACCGGCATATTCTCTCCCGCCCATCCAAATGACGGCCTTGCCCCACTCGCCGGGATGCGGTCAGTGGCTCAGCAGTTCCGGGTTGATCGGGGCTTTCCTGATCCCCGGACCTTCCATTTCCACAGAAAGACCTTCACCATATAGCGCCTCAAAATAGTTCACCTCCAGGCTGTGCGGGCCTTTCCGGAGCCCGACCTGTCCGCTTGCGGGAATAAATCCGTGAACCCCGTCATTGTCGACGATCCGTTTTCCATCGATCAAAAGCCGGCTGCCATCGTCGGAGGTGGTGGTGAAGCGGTAAATGCCGTCTTCCGGGATGTTGATGAAGCCGGAAAACTCAAGGGCAAAATGATCCTTTCCCTGCAGGCCGGTCGGGATGCCGATGTTGTCGGCCACCCCGCTGTTCCACTTCAGATCCTGGGGCATTTCATCGAGAGAGGAAAGATCGCCGGTCATGGCGTTCCTCAGAATCAGTCCCCGCTTTGATCCTCCGGTTTCCAGGGGATCTTCAAGACTGACCTTGTCGATGATGGCCGTCCTTACTGCGCTTGACTGACCCGAGGGAAGAAAATTACGTGCCTTGACCGTGGTGCTGTTGTTCACTTTGAAAGGGGCCGTATAGTGCGTCGCATCCTGTCCGGGATCACTCCCGTCGAGGGTGTAACGGATCTGCGTTCCGGGGATGTCGGAGTGCATGCTCACCGTATAGTCATCGTTGAAGAATTTATCAGATGTGAAGCCCTTGGGCGAATCGATGTGATAGGCCACCGATTCATCGTCAAGGAATTTGAAATACCGGGGCAGCCCCGAAACGAAGACCTGATAATCCTGCAGGACCGAATCCGACCATGCTGTTTCGGCGAGGGCGGCCAACCTGGGGAGAAGATGCTTCTCCAGATCTTCGGGTGTCTGGATATTTTCGGTCCAGATGCTGCCGCTGATACCCATGAGCAGTTTTGTCTTTTCGGGGGAGAGTGAATCGGGAACGGGATTGTAACTAAAGACATCCTGGAGGGTCAGCGCCCTGCCTGGGGCATCGGACGTATTGTCCTGGGGCGAGCTGAGATAATAATATCTGCTGGTGGCCACCACGGTTTTATAGCCTTCACGGATGGCTTCACCGGCACTTTTTGTATCGCGCCAGGCCATGATGGCAGCTGAGGTAGGAAGGTTTCCCTCCATGATCTCATCCCATCCGATAGTCCGCCTGCCGTGTTCCCGGAGAAACGCGTCGATGCGGTGGATGAACCAGGACTGCAGCTGAGCTGTATTTTCCAGCCCCTCTTTCTTCATCCTGGCCTGGCAGAGGGGACAGTGTTCCCACGGGGTCTTTTTGGCTTCATCACCCCCGATGTGGATATAGGTTGAAGGAAAAAGATCCATGACCTCGGTCAGGACATTTTCGAGGAAGGTAAAGGTGGAATCATTGCCGGCGCAGTAAGGGTCGGTGAATTCAAAGGGACGATCGGCGGGCTTCTGATAGGGTTTCCCTGAACAACTCAGGCCGGGATAGGCGGTGAGAGCAGCGCGTGAATGTCCCGGCATCTCGATTTCCGGCACGATGGTCACGAACCTGTCGGCTGCATACTTGACAATTTCACGGATATCCTCCTTTGTGTAATACCCGCCATAACGTTTCTTCGTCGGGTCCCCGGTGATGGTGACATCATAATCCCAGGGCCTGTCGGTATGATCGACTCTCCACGCGGCGACGGAGGTGAGTTTCGGATACCGGTCGATCTGAATGCGCCAGCCCTGGTCGTCGGTCAGGTGCCAGTGAAAGACGTTCATCTTATGCATGGCAAGGATGTCGATGTACTTTTCGACGGCATCCTTCGGGAAAAAATGCCTCGAAACATCCAGGTGCATGCCCCGCCACGAAAAGGACGGGTAATCCCTGACTTTTACCGGGTAGAATGAGCTCGTTGACCCGTCGTGCCGGATCAGCTGCAACAGCGTGTTGATACCGTAAAAGATTCCGGCATCGGTGTTGGCCCCGACATCGACCTCCTTTTTCCCCACCTCCAGCGTATAACCTTCTGTACCCAGGTCGTTCTTTTTTATCAGTCTGGAAAAAACGATCCGGCGGCCATCAGATTTTGCATTTTTGGTATTGATCATAACGCCTGTGTGCCGGTTGAGCTTATCGGCCAGGTATCCGGCAAGAAAGGCGTCTTCACCGAAGTCGCCGGGTGATATGCTCACGCCGGAGGTGATGGCAAAGGCCCCGCTGCCGGGGGAAATGGAATGGGGTTCCGGATAGATGACGGGCAGGTCATTCTTCGCACAACTGCTGAGCGCCATCGCTCCGGTGAGCATGACCAGCAGGATTTTCAGGTTGAACATTACAGTGAGATTTTATTTATTCCCTGGGTTAATTTCTGGTGTTTGCCGTTCCAGGTGAATTCGGCGTCCAGCCTGCCGGGGAGGTCGATCTCGCCCTTCACCTTCTGGTTTTTGAACTGAAGGTCCATGACGATTTTACCCGCCGGGTGGGGGTATTCGGCTTTGAGGAACTGCAGGTCTCCGGGCGACGGGGCGATAACCACTTTCGTAAAGCCCGGGGCCGCCGGATGGATACCGCACAGGACATGGAAATAGGCATAGACCGGGGATGCTGACCAGGGGTGACATTCCGATCTCGGCTGCTGGTCGACCTGCTTTTCCGGCGTGGTGCTGAGCCCCGCACGGATCACATCGACCCATGGTTCAAGGACCCGGTCGAAATACCGGCCGGCATCGGCGTGCTCCAGTGCATTGAAAAAGTTGTAACGGTAGTAGAGGCCGGCCTGGCTGATGGTTGTGTCGTCAAGGACCCTGCCGATAAAGGCTTTCTGTTCATCCTGAGGGACACAGTCGGTGAGTACGGCCATGATGTTCGGTCTTTCATCGTAGAACGTTTTTTCCGGATCTTCAGCATAAATGCCACGGGTTTTATCATAAAACAGGGTATTGACAATGTTCTTCAGATCAGTGGCGCGGGCGCGGTATTTTTCGGCCTGCTGCCCGAGGCCGAACCAGTCGTAAATATCGGCCGCATTTTGCAGGCTGTAGACCAGGTGAAGCGTGATGACGGCTGAATTCCCGTCTTTCGAAACCGGAGAAGTGCCGCTGCCGGTCTCCTTGTACCAGTCGACAAAATAAGGCCATTCCGATTTGCCTGGGATGCCGTTCGCGTTGAGATGGCGTTCGTACCAGGCAAAAACAGCATCAATGTCGGGAAGGAACGGACGGATGAAATCCTTTTCCCCGTAATACATCATGTAGTCATGGATGATATCGATCCAGGCCAGCGAATAGGTCGGGTGAACGAAGGTGGCCTTCAATGGGTAACAGCTGGTCAGGTTTCCGTCGGGAAGCCGTGAATCATGAAACTGCCCGATGGCGTTGCGCATGTGCTGCCTGTCGCCGGTCATGGAGATCCAGGAGAGGGCATGCGGTCTCGAATCGCCGACGTACTGCATGGTTTCATAGTAGGCATCGCTCATGAAATTATCCTGCGTGCAGATCTTAAGCGTTCTCCAGCAGATATCCGAAATCGAATCGTACACGGGCTTGTTGCTTTCGAAGGATGCCAGTTTACCGATTGGCGTGGTGGTGTAATCGTTGTAATAATCGTTAATGGTCAGGGGTGAAGCGCCCGTTTTGATATCCAGCTGGATAAAGCGGAATGCTTTGTGTGAAAAGGGCTTGTACATATGCATCGTCCCGCCGTCGGGGAGGATCACGTCTTTGATCCCGATCAGGGTCTTTCCTTCGGTCTCATTGCGATTTCCTTTCATTTTGTTCCTGTCGTAGAGGTTCTCTGCGTAACTGATGGTGATGGACGAACCTTTTCCGCCGGAGAAGAAGAACTCCGGATAGCCGAACGTCAGATAGGTCTGATCGATAAGGATCCTGGATTCCGTGTTGGCCGGGACGGTGAGGGGGGCGGTGCCGGCCAGGAACCCTGCCGGGATGGTGAGGCCGCCATCACGGATGATGCTGGTGAAACGTTCATGCTGATGCGCTTGTAACGGGGTGTTCCTCGGATCAAGGATCCAGATGAACGATCCCCCATGGGTCACGGCGGAGTAAAGCCATTCCGGCTTAACCCAGCCGCTGTCGTTGAACTCCGGCTCCTGCCATCCCCATGGGTATTTTTTTGCATCGAGGGTATCTCCGGAATTCGTGGCATAGAATCCGCCCTTGATATCCACGCCGTACATCCAGTTGACCGGTCGGGGAGAAAAGGCGGGATTGACGAAGGTCTTCCATCCCTCGTCGTTGGTATTCAGTACTTCCTCAGCGGGCGTATCTCCCTGGATGAGGAATCCCGTTCGCGCGGAAATGATTCCGAAAGCCCGGTCGACGCCCCAGTTGATGACCTCTGCGGCAACCAGGTTTTTGCCGGGCTTCATGAACGGGGCGAGATCAACGGTCTCGTACCGCCAGTGCCGGATATCCGATTCCTGCGGGCCGAAAGTGACATAACGCCCGTTCACGTAAAGCCGGTAATGATTGTCGGCAGTCACATGGATGATGAAGGTGGATGGAACCGTCGCGAGGTCAATGGTTTTTCTGAACAGGATGACATGGTAATCGGTTTCGGAAATACCCGGGTGGGTAATCCAGGCCGCATTCCACCTGCCGGCTTTGTGGCCATCCTGTGCGGAAAGGCTGGCACAGGCAAGTCCAAGTATTGCCAGAACGAGCAATCCTGATTTTTTCATGGGTTGTTGGTTTGGTCAGTATGGGGAGAAAATTACAAAGTATTTTTTAGAAAATGAAGGACAAAGCGCGATTCGTGGTCAATGTCCTGGTGAATCTTCATCCTGTAGCCTCCGGACCAGTTGTTGAAGGGTGCTGATGTTTTGCCGGTATGCCATATTCACCCGCAGCAGCACCGAATTCTTGAATTCCGCGCTGGCGGTATCCGGAAAGCTGATCAGCCGGCTGAAATCCGGTGGGCTGTCGATGAGTTTCATGAGCACAGCCCGGTTCGGGCGCGGGTCTGTGACAAAGCTGTACTCAATCACGGGCTTGTCGTCGGTGTCCGGGGAAGTGGAAGCGGCCCAGGCACTGAGCTCTTCACCCGTCAGGAAAAAGCCGGCCAACACACTCTCCGGATCACCGAGATCGACATCGGACAGTTCGTTTCGGATGCCGGTCCGCTGAAACAGTGCAGAAAGTTTCGCATAGCTGATTTCAAGAGGGGCTTTCGATCCGACGATGAGGGTGTGCGAACGGTTAACGTACCACATCAGGGAATGCGGGAAGACATCGGTAAAAGCCCGGATGAGGCTTTTGAATTCTGTTTCCGACATCCAGTTGGTTGGAACCCATTGGCAGATCGTCCCTTCTTCCGGGAGCCGGTCACGGCATAACCGGTAGAAATCGGCCGAATAGAGGTTGGGTCCGAGCCGGGGATGAACGGCATTGGTGGTGATCAGGTCATATTTCCCGGTGGATCGCTGAAGCATGGATCTCCCGTCTTCGACATGAACGGTCACGTTACTGGCTGTTAAAATGTTGTGATTCAGGTAGTTGAAATGTCTGGACGAGAGTTCGAGTACTTCCGGGGAGAGCTCTGCGAGGTCGGTCCGGATCCCGAGTTCAGCCAGGCAGCGGGTGGTGATGCCAAGTCCATAACCGATCACCGCTGCATTTCCGGCCCCCGGGTTGAAGAACCAGGGCAGGTAAGCCAGCATCTTGTGAACCCTCTGGTCCTCAGAATTGGTGAAAGCCGTCTTGGCCCCGTTGATGGCCAGGACCTGGTATTGCAAAGGCCGGTCGGTGATGGTCACCGTCGCGGTGACGCCTTCTTTCATGGCCACGATGTGCTCACCCGGGTACAGCCCGGCTTTGTGACGGTAATAAGCCCCCCGCGGGAAGGCCAGTACGGATATAACGATCAACCCCAACGCCGACGCCGGAAACAGGATACGCCGGGTCAGACGGAACCGGCTGTTAAAGGCCATGAGGAAAATTCCGGAAGCGACATTCAGGGAAACACAGACCAGGAAACTCTGGTAGACATCCAAATACCGGAGCATGACAAAGCCGCCGATGGCCGGACCGGCAACGCTGCCGATGGTATCCGTGAAGCTGAGCAGTCCCATCCGCGATCCGAGTCTGCCCAGGTTCCCCGTGATGATCCTGCCGGCAAGGGGATAGCTGATCCCCATGAAGAATGCCGGTATGGCTGTCAGGATGAAGAACAGGAGGTATTCCCTGCCCGAAACGTGAAACCAGGTGTCGTTCCCCATCCGTGCGTTGAAGAGATGCGGGGAAAGAACGGAGAATGCCATAAACCCTGCCAGTGATGCGGCACCGGCCAGGTATTCAACAACGGAAAACCGCATCACGGGATTTTTCCAGGTATCGATCCATTTGCGGGTGATGAAGGAACCTGTTGATAAGCCGGTGAGGACACCCACGATGACCACGGTATAGACATACGAGGATTTATCGTATGAAAATTCGAGGATGGTCCTCGTCCATAACATTTCATACACCATCATGGTGAACCCCTCGATGGCCAGTGACGACCAGGATGATTTTCAGAAGGACGGCGCTCACCGTAGGGATCGTGATATTGTCCTTTGGTGATTCGGCTGCCGGCTGTTCGCGGGAAGGCGTAACGTTTTTCGAAAGAGCCAGGATAACCAGGGCATTCAGAGTACTCAGCGTGGCGGCCAGCATCAGTGTCCCGTGAGATCCGATCAGACGGATCAGGAAGAACCCGGCTAAAAATCCGCCGGCGAGGGCGCCGCTGTTGTTGAAGGCATACAATGCACCGATTTTCGTCCCGAGCTTTTTCAGGTTATCGGTATAGAGTTTGACCATCACAGGCATTGTCCCGCCCATAAGGGTGGTGGGAATGATGAGAAGCAGGGCGGAGAGCAGGAACCGGCAGATGTCGGGATGGCCGGAGAGCCAGCCGCCCGACTGGTTGATCTCCGCATAGACCCGGGTGAGGAAATGAAAAAGGGGGAGAAACAAAAAAGCAAAGAGGGCGATGCCGGCCTGGATGATGAAGAGCAGCCATACCGGCCTCGTGGCGCGGTCGGCCTGTCTTCCGAAAAGCAACGCACCCGCGGAAAGGCCCGCCATGAAAACCGTGAGCACCGTGCTCGTCGACAAAAGATGGGTGCCAAAGAGTAACGAAAATTCCCGGATCCATACCAACTGGTCGGTCAGGGCGGCAAACCCCGAGAAGAAGATGATCAGTGGTAAGGCATATCTGAATTTTCCGTCTGGTTCGGTCATACGTTTTTCCCATTTAATCCGGTGCCCGGTACGGAGGCACACTCCCTGTCAACCTTCACTCATGGGAGCTTCACCGGTACATGCAACCTCTCCCATTCCTGCCAACAGCCGGAAGGGGAGAGGTGTTTCAAGCTTTCATGAGTGGCTGCCACCTCTTACCAACCGGGATTCTGATGCAGCAATCCACCGGAGAGGTTGATCTCATACTGGGGCAGGGGCAGCACTTCATTTTTACCCACCTGGAAAGCGGGGAGATAATCATTGATATTCACCCAGGGTTCGGAGAGGAGACTCCACCTGACCAGGTCGAAATACCGCTGCCATTCGAAGCCGAACTCCACTTCACGTTCGTGCATGATGGCTTCGGGTGTCACCGCAGTGACCGGCGTCAGGCCGGCGCGATTCCTGACCTGGTTGATGCAGTCTGTCCCCAGCTCCGTACTCCCGTTCAGGTGATAGTCTGCTTCGGCCAGCATCAGGAGAACATCGGGATACCGCATGATCTTGAGATTGGTCGGCCCGTTGTTTGTGGTATAGGCCGGATCGAAATACTTCTGCCAGCCGTAGCCTTGCGAAATGCTGGGATTGGTATGTTTGCTGTTTTGCCAGGGAACCGGGTCCTTGTTGGCCTCCGGGAGGTAGTGGATGGTGTCGCCCGGTTCGTAAACGGTGGCATAACGGCGTGGGTCGAATTCCAGACCTGCGGGATGGTTTGCCGGGGCCTTTTCGAAGACATTCACAAATTTGGCTGTCGGAACAGAGTTCTTGTAACCGTCGGGACCAAAATACAGGTCAGTCAGCGATCCGTCGGCCTGCCAGCCGCCCTCCCATACTTCCCATCCGCCGTAGGCGAACTGGATCTCGAAGATGGATTCCTTATTATTCTCACTGTCATAGGTATTACCGGTGGGAGAGGTGAGATCGAGGGCCGAGAAGTTACACTGGTAGGCGTAAATATAATCTTTCGGATCGTTGCCCTGGGGCATCATCAGTCCGTAAACCCCCTGGTTGTCGGCAAGATCCTTAACCTGCTGGAGATAGTCCTTCGCTTCGGCCCACATCTGATGGTACAGATAGGTTTTTCCCAGCAGGGCCATGGCCGCACCTTTTGTAGCCCGGCCCACGTCTGCGTCGTCATAGCTGACCGGCAACACGTCGATGGCTTGTTTGAGGTCCGATTCGATGATCTTCAGGAAATCCTCCGGTGTGCTGTTTTTGAATTTCACGTTCAGGTCTTTCAGTACCTCATCAATGACCGGAGCGGTTCCATAGATGGTGGAGATGTAGAAATTATAAAGGGCCCTCAGGAACCGTACCTCTCCGAGAAGCCTCGCCTTCAGGGCTTCATCCATACTGATGCCGGGGATTTTCTCCAGGGCGACGTTACAGCGGGCGATGCCCTTGTACATATAGGTGTAGATCTGGATGACAAAATCACTGCTGGCATTGAAGGACATTGAATTCATCGGAGCCTGTTCGTGCAAGGCATCGTCGCTGAAGGTGGTGAAGACATAGAAGAAGTTGATATTGAACCCGCCGGGGTGTTTCAGCGGGTCGTAACATGCCGTCGTCGCCTCGATAGCCTGTTGTTGATTCTGGTAATACTGGGCTTCACTGAGGTTATTTTTCGGCTTTATATCCAGGTATTTCTCACAGGACGGGAAGAACTGACCAGGAGGAGAATGGATAAAAGGTATTTGAGATAGGGTTTCATCGTTTTGGGATTTACATCGTTAAAAATCGATCTGAACGCCGACCATAAATGTTCTGGGCACAGGATAATAGCCAAGATCGATGCCCTGGTTTAGCGGGTCGGTATCCCCGATTTCCGGATCATAGCCGCGATATTTGGTGAAGGTGTAAAGGTTGTTGGCATTGGCAAAGATCCGGAACCGTTCGATGGCCATCTTATGCATCAGGGATCCCGGAAGGGAGTATCCGATCTGTAGTGTTTTGATCCGCAGGAAGGAGGCATCTTCGAGGAACCAGGTTGAGATCCTGGCATTGTTGTTTTCATCGACAACATAAGGCCGTGTCATCGTATTCGAACGGTTTTCCGGGGTCCAGTAGTCGAGTACATCCACGAGTTTGTTCTCATCTTTGCCAAACCTGTCGGTGGCGATGCCGATATTGGCCATCAGGTCGTTGTAGACACTCATGTTCTGCAGGCCCTGGACGAAGACGGTCAGGTCGAGGTTTTTGTAAAAGAGGTCGATATTCAGCCCGTATCCGAAATCCGGCATCGGTTTCCCGATGATGGTCCGGTCGAGCGCATTGATAACCCCGTCCTGGTTGAGATCTTTGAATTTAATATCACCTGGCGATGTGCCCACCTCCTGTTTGGCCGCGAGGAGGGTATAATCACCATTGGAATTGGTGATGAGGTTTCCGTTCTCGTCCCGGGCAAAATCGTCGACCTGGAGGATTCTCTCGGCCACATAACCGTAGAAGCTTCCGATGGAGTGGTTCGGCGCGGTGATCGTATAGGTGGTCACAATTTCAGGCTTCCCGATTTCTTTCGGCAGGCCGAGATCGATGACCTCATTCTTATAGGTGGAGAGGTTAGCACTGATATTGTACTGGAAATCTCCCGTCAGCTTTCTCCAGGAAGCGGTAAATTCGAATCCGCGGTTCTGGATCTTGGCCAGGTTAGTCCAGGCTCCGATGGTTTCGGTGGGACCATAAGCCACGTACTTTCCGAAGGCGACGGATATCGGCTTTTTGACCAGCATATCTTTCTGGTTCTTGATATAATATTCGGCGGTGAATTGCAGCCTGTTGGAAAAGGCGTTCAGATCGACCCCGAAGTTGGTCATCTCGGCGGCTTCCCATTTGATATAGGGATTCTCCTGGAATGATGTCGCGGCACCGCCCAGCCAGAGATCCTGGTTCAGGCCAAAGGAGTAACGGCTGTTCCTCAACGGATCGATGAGGGCAAAATACTGGTAATCCTGGAGGTTCTCGTTCCCGGTGAGGCCCCAGCCGATACGTAGCTTGAGCATGTTGATCTGCCGGACGTTCCTCAGGAAATCTTCATTGATCTTCCAGCCGGCCGAGAAAGATGGAAATTTGCCGTAACGCCCTCCCAGTGGGCCGAACCTCGTGGAACCGTCGACACGGAGACTGGCAGTCAGCAGGTACTTATCGCTGAAGTTATAATTCACCCTGCCCAGGACGGATTCGAGCCGGTGCTGGTAATCGCCGCCGCTGACCGTGAAGGCTTCTTCCGCCTGGTTGAGGACGGGGAGGCTTTCGTTGGTGATTTTCCGGCCGGTGGGGCTGTTGTTCTGCCACGACATGTTGGTCCGCTCGTAAGCAGCCATCAGGGTCAGGTTGTGCCTGCCGAAGGAATTGGTATAGCTCAGGATATTGCTGGTGACCAGGTCCTGGTTGTATTCATTGTTCTCATAAAGCTTACTGATGTCGTTGTCGCGCAGCCGCATGTTCCCGAGGGTATACACGGGAGTCCACTGCCGGGTGAGGCGGGTCCTGAGGTTTGCCCCGAACCTGAAGGTGTAGGTCAGGCCATGGACAATCTCCAGGTCGGCATAGACGGAGGAGAGGATCCGTGTCTCGTCGTAGGTATTGATGTTCATCATTTGTTCGCCCGACGGGGTTGGTTCGTTCGTTCGCCCCGGTCAGCGTATCGACAGGACCGCCATAGCCCCCGACAGCTGTGGAATCATAGATGTGCATCAGCGGCGAATCGACGAGAACGGCCTGCCAGGGCTTCCCGTTGGTGTAATGAGCTTCGTCGTCAACCTTCAATTTGGTGAGGGCAACGGATTCGCCGATCTTCAGCCGCTTGCCGACATTGAAGTCGGAATTACCGCGAAGGGTATACCGGTCCATTCCGGTGTTGATCAGGATCCCCTCTTCGTTGGCGTAATTGCCGGAGATGAAGTAATTGCTGTTCTCGCTGCCACCCGACACGCTCATGTTGTAATTCTGCGTCTTGCCGACGCGGGAAATAGCATCCTGCCAGTCGGTGTTGGTATTCAGGTTATTGTTTGCCGCCCGGGCCGAATCGGAATACACCCTGGTGTACAGGTTGTATTTATCGGGATTGCGGGGGATGTACGCATCATAGGTTGCTTTCATGAAATCGACATACTGGGCGGCATCCATGAGATCGTATGTATGCGGCACATAGGCCAGTCCTGAGTTGGCACCCACGCTGAATTTCGTCTTCCCTGACCGGCCTTTCTTTGTGGTGATCAGGATGACCCCGTTGGCTCCCCTGGCTCCGTAAATAGCCGTAGCGGAAGCATCCTTGAGGACCTGGAGTGACTCGATGTCGTTGGGGTTCAGTGTTGTCAGAACCTCTGAACCGACGGAAATCCCGTCGACCACGTACAGGGGTTCACTGCTGAGGCTGATGGAACCGATTCCCCTGACTTTGACCGAGGCTTCAGAACCGGGTTGCCCCGAGGTGGCCATGACATTTACCCCTGCAGCCCTTCCCTGGAATGCTTTCGACAGGGTCGTGAAATTCGACTTGTTCATTTCATCGACGTTGACGACGGCGACCGATCCTGTCAGATCTTCTTTTTTCTGTGTACCGTAACCAACCACGACGACTTCGTCGAGCCTGGTGAGGTCGAGATCCAGGGAAACGTTAAGGGTGGAACGCCCGGAAACGGGCGTTTCGAAAGATTTATAACCGACAAAGGAAAAAACCAGTATGGCATCGCCTGATGGAACCGTGATCTCGTACGTTCCATCCATTTGGGTGGTAGTGCCCAACGCAGTTCCCTTGACAGCTATGGTAGCTCCCGGCACCGGATCGCCGGTGACCGCATCGGTGACCTTCCCGCTGACTTTGAGATTCTGCGGAAAGGCGCTCAGAACGATGGTTAACATGAGAAGGAAGGATAGAAAAATCCTCCTGAGGAGATTTTTCTTCATAAGTTAGTCGTTTTTGTTAGAGTCAGTTTGATGAAATACTGCTAACCAAGTTATGAAAAAAAACCTGTTCCCGATAAGGATATTCACAAAAAATGAAAGGTCATGACGGTTTCATGGTAAGTCATTTATGTTGTTAAATCATGTCATCAAACGAATGAAAAATAGGAACTTTAGTAGAAGCCGATCGGCGGAACGGGATTTCGATTCAACAATCGGTGAATTTATCTATACCCACCGGAGCCCAGTATGAATCTGCTTTGATGAATGATCCCCTTGCTCTGCTGAATCCTGCATGGCCGGCCCACCCATGGGCAAAAATCTAGACCCGGTAGGGACTTAAGGGCAATTTATTGGCGGTGAGATAGAAGACATATGCCCCGATGGCCATGAAAAGATGGGAGATGTCGAAATAATTAAACCATTTGTCCACCGAGAGTTCGTTCATGAATACCACTGCCGACACCATGGCAAAACAGATGGCAAGAAGCATGTACTTGCTCCCTTCACTGCGCGTCCTCCAGTAGATATAAAGATGAAGGGGCGTGTTGATGACCAGGAGCCCGAAAGCCGAGTGAACTTCCACGAAGAAAAAGTCCAGGCTGCTGAAGGTGAGTGTCATAAAGGTCAGCAGTTCGATGATATTGGCCCAGCCAAGGAATTTTCGGAATTTCGGACTGAGAAGGGGACCGGCATAATCGATGGAAGCTCTCTCAAGAAGGGAGATGGATAGCATACTTGTCAGCCATCCCGGCAGTTTCCATTCGAAACTGAAAGCGTAAAGAAAGCCATGTCCGATGATCCCGCCGATGGCCGTGGCCAGCCCCATCGTCAGGAAGAACCAGTTGAAGTAACGGAAGTACATTTCAGACCTGTTCTGACGCAGTAATTTAATAAAGGCGAAGAAACAAACGGCGGAAACAAGCAGGTCGGTTACGGTCGTCACAGGTTCAAGGATACGCAGGCCCAGAATGTCGGTATAGGTCATTGCTTCCATAACCGGAACAACGGTGAGCTGCCTGAAATTGTTTGAAGAACCGTATTCGTCTCTTGTTTGTTATTATGAATGACCGGGAGCGACCGGCCGGATGACCGGTCGTCGCGGACAATGCTTCTTCATATTCGTACAGAATCACAAAAAAACAAAAACGTATGAAAAAAGTCGGAATCATCGGCTCAGGTCCTGTGGGTAAAAGGCTTGCCGGGGGATTTGAGAAAAAAGGGTACGAGGTGCTGATCGGGTCCAGGACACCGGATAAGCTCGACGAATGGAAGTCGGAAGGTCACACGGGGATTAAGACCGGCACCTTTAAAGATGCCGGGAAGTTCGGAGAAATCCTGGTTCTCGCTGTCAAAGGCTCGGCGGCAGAAAAGGCCCTTGAACTCGCCGGTCTTGATCATCTCACCGGAAAGATCATCATCGATGTCACCAATCCCATCGCTGATGCCCCGCCCGAAGACGGGGTCATTCAGTTTTTCACCGGGAAGGACGAATCGCTCATGGAGATCCTCCAGAAAAAATTCCCCGGGGCACTTTTTGTAAAAGCATTCAACTCGGTGGGGAACTCAGACATGGTGGATCCGGATTTCGGAGACCTGAAGCCCTCCATGTTCATCGCCGGTGATAGTGAAAAAGCGAGGAAAGAGGTTTCAGGCATCCTCGAAACCTTTGGCTGGGAGGTGGAGGATATGGGAACGGCAAAAGCGGCCCGGCCCATCGAACAACTCTGTATCCTCTGGTGTATACCGGGCTTCAGGGAAAACCGATGGAGTCATGCATTCAGGCTGCTGAAACACTGAACGGCAAAAAAAATCCGCTTTATCACAGGATAAATGCGGAGTGACCTTGCTGAGGATTGTTAACTGATCTTCGCTGGCCTTTGCCTGGCCAACTGGTGTCAGGGGAGATGGGTATGCCCTTCCGGAGCGTGTGCCGGTGACGGTACGGGAGAATGATCAATAATTGTAACCGTCATCGTAAAACCCGCCGTCGTTCCCGAAATCGTCGAAATCGTCGTCGTCCATTCCGTCACCCATGATCCCCAGGTTCTTGAGATCATCGTCGCTGAAATTGTCCATCTCTTCGATATCGTTCTCTTCTTCTTCGTAGATATCATACTTTTCTTCCAGCTTCTCAACAGCTTCCTCCGAGAAGATGAACTCAGGATTCATGTCTTCAAGAGCATCGATGTTGGACGGGTTGAAACAGAAACTCGGATTCTCGAGGATGCATTCTTCAATGTATTCGGGATCCTTCGTAAAGACATCTTTCAGGCTTTTACCGCTATACTCACCAAAGTCCAGCTTACTGTTCAAACTATATAATTTCATGACAATGTGTAAATTATAATACTGTTTTTGTTCGTGTCCGCGTTGAATGATTTCAATGACAAATATATTTTTTTTCGTTTTTACAAAAACTATTTTAACCCAAATAATCCAAAAAAAATAAAAGCCGGGATTAACCGCAAGTCAGACAATTCATTAAAACGAAGTCAGGCCTTTCCATCCCGGAAATGATTTGGTAATTTATTCAGATACAACTCTATGTGGATGAACCGGGTGCGTCAGCCGACCAACAGGGATCTCCGGCGTTTTTTGCTTTTAACGGATAGGGAAGACGATAGTTTTATTGCCGGCATATTTTAACATTCTCCCGGCCAACTTTTCATCGCTCGCTCAGGATAAACCCTGGCGGAATGCATTTATTGCCGGGGCCGGGGTCTTTTTTTGAAAAAAAATTTATCGCTGAAATCACGGCCGTTTAAGGAACGGTCCTCGCCCAGTCTGTTGGGATCTGGCTCAGGGGAGGGTTCAGCCCTTTTCAAAACCCGGTTGAACATTCGCCTGAATATTCAATCATCTTCAGGACTCAGTTCGAGCCGGGTTGCTTCAGGAAGGTTTCCCTGGTGATCATTTCTGCCCGGGAAGGGACTTTGAGCCGGAGATCGTAAAGATCCGTCCTTCTGTCTTTGAGAGTCCGCACCGATCCTAAGTTGTGCAGTTCCTTTAGCAGATCGAGGTCGACATCGACGATCAGGGTCATCTCGGTGTTGGGTGTGGCTTCCGTTTTTACCCCGTTGGTCGGGAAGGGGAAATCGGAAGGGGTGAAGACGGCCGACTGGGCATACTGGATATCCATATTGCTTACCCTGGGAAGGTTCCCCACACAACCGGCGATGGAAACGTAACACTCATTCTCGATGGCCCGGGCCTGGGCACACCGCCGGACCCGCATGTATCCGTTCTGCGTATCGGTGAGGAAAGGGACGAACAGCAGCTGCATGCCCTCTTCGGCCATGAGCCTGGAGAGTTCCGGGAATTCGACGTCGTAACAGATCATGATCCCGATCTTCCCGCAATCGGTATCGAAGACCTTGATCTCGTCACCTCCCACCATGCCCCAGGAATTCAGTTCTGACGGGGTGATGTGGATCTTTTCGTACTTTTCCCATGATCCGTTGCGGCGGCAGAGGTAGCCGATATTCTTGAGTTTGTCGCCGTCCATGAACGGCATGCTCCCGGTGATGATATTGATGTTGTAGGATACAGCCAGCTCGGAGAACCGTTTGCGGGAGGGTTCGGTGTATTCTGCCAGTTTACGGATGGCATCGGCTTCGGGGAAATCGTTGAACCGGGCCATGAGGGGGGCATTGAAAAATTCGGGGAAAAGAACGAAGTCACTCTTGTAACCGCTGATGGCGTCGATGAAAAATTCCACCTGCTCGAACATTTTGTCCATATCTTCAAAATGCCGCATCTGCCATTGCACAAGGCCGATCCTGACAACCGACTTGGTCTGGTTGATCTGGTTGGGCTCATCCTGGAAATACAGGTTGTTCCATTCGATGAGCGTGGCAAATTCCATCGATTCCCGGTCACCGGTAAGGTAGTCCTTCAGGATTTTCCGGACGTGAAAATCATTGGAGAGCTGGAAGGTCAGGATCGGGTCGTAGATCTCCCGGTGCCTGACCCGTTCGATGTATTCCCTGGGCTGCATTTTACCGGCATAGGCTGCATACCCGGGTATGCGGCCGCCAGCCACGATACTGCGCAGGTTAAGACGTTCGCATAACTCCTTGCGGGCATCGTACATTCTTCGTCCAAGCCGCATCTCCCGGTATTCGGGGTGAACGAAAACCTCGATGCCATATAGCACGTCACCCGCCGGATCATGCGTGTTGAAGGTGTAATTGCCCGTTATCTGGTGATAAGTGTGATTGTCTCCGAATTTCGCGTAATTGACAATGATCGAAAGGGCTGTTCCGACGACCTTACCGTTCACCAGGATGCAGATCTGGCCCTCGGGGAAAATTTCCAGGAGCCTGGCGATATGCGATTCCCTCCAGTAAGCCCCTTCCCAGTTGGCATAGGCTTCGAATCATGGAATTTTTCAGCTCTAAATAGTCATTGATTTGAAGATTTCTGAGTTCGACTTTCTGTTCTTTGTTATCGGTCATAAGCGGGATTTGAATGAAGTGTATTCCTTAATATTACGTAAGGATAACAAAATTATTTTGCTTTTGATCACCACATATGCCCAGAGCGGGCTTCACCCGATGCGGGAACGGTGAAGCCGGCGTGCCAGGAAAAAGGTTGTGAGCAGGATGATGATCAGTCCTGCCGAGAACAGGAACCAGTTGAAGGATTCGGGGATATACCTCATGGCCAGATCATACAACGGCCTTTTATTGGGCAGGTTGAAGATCTCGTGCAGTGTGTAACGGGAAAGGATGAAGGAGGAATAATCCCAGACGAATGCCACGATCAGGACGAGCGATCCCGCGATGAGCCCGGTCCATTCCCAGTGTCTGATGACAACCTTCTGGCCCCTGGAAGAGTAATACACGATCACCGCGGCAAGAAGGATCATCGAAAGGGAGACGATGACCGGGGTGATGACCGGCCCCACCCAGGTGGCGGGGATGAGAAAAAGAATATCCCAGGTCATGAAGGAGGCCGGCCAGCCGATCAGAACTTTCAGAAAGACATAATAGAAGATATCCCAGATGGCAAAACTGTAAATGAAGCCGGCAAACTTTTCGGCCGGATAACGGCCCGCGATGATCCCTACCGACAGGAGCATCAAAACAGTGGCGGCTTCACGCAGGAGTTCGGTGACCGCCAGGCCCTGCTCGATGGGAGCCAACGGAAAAGTGAATCCGGCGGGATACATGATCTTTCGAAGGTAGATGACAACGGCCGCTTCAAAGAAGCCCATGGCAATGGCAAACAAGGTTACCCAGATGATCTTGCTTTTCATAAAAAAAGTTTCTGTGTTCGCATCGGGATCTGCTTTCACCGGTCCCGCATGGCTACCTTCCGGTCATCCTCCTGATCAATCCCGTCTCTGCCGTTTCGAAGGCGGACCGCCGGAATGGAATATATCGTGAAACCATATTGCGGCCTCCTTTGTTCCCTCCACCGACTCCCGGGGAAAGATCGCCGTGATTTTGGCTTCGACCTGCCCCCCCGGTCGCCTGTCTCTTCCTTCATCAAAACCGGTCGACTGCCGGAACCTGGTCCGGTTAACGGTGGTCGATGCGGTGAGAGGATACAAAAGCAACCTTGCCGGATGGAAAAAGAACGGCCGGTCTCTTATCCTTTCTGGTTTGGACTTGAATCGTGTGGATAAATCTATGAAAAATCCAGGAAAAAGAACACCGGGATCCGCTCAGGTATCCGTAAATTGCACGGTCAAAAAAATGAAGAAGGGGAAAAAATGATGCACCCGCGTAAAGTCCCGGCCTGTTACCAGAGCGGTAACGGAGGAGAAGCAACATTAAAACCCGGTTATTGTTAATACCTGTATCAATGCCATATTTTTATGGAAAATGAACTGATAACCATCACTTCTGTCAAAAAAAGCTTCGGGAATGTCCATGCGGTCAAGGGTGTCGATTTCACCCTCGGCAAAGGGGAATACGTGGCCCTGCTCGGACCCAACGGTGCAGGTAAGACGACCCTTGTGGAAATGATCGAGGGCATCAGGCATCCCGACCACGGGGAGATCCTGATCAAGGGAAAAAAGCTCCGCGACAACAAGGCCGAACTGTACAACATTTTGGGGATCTCCTTCCAGGAAACCAAATTTTTTGAAAAGATCACAGTGGCCGAGACCCTTGGGATGTTTGCCAGCTTTTACGGCATGCCCGACGAGAAAATTGACCGGGTGATGGATATCGTCGGTCTCACAGAAAAAAGCAAGGCTTTCACCAAGAACCTGTCGGGGGGGCAGCGCCAGCGGCTTGCCCTGGGTATTGCCATCCTCAACGATCCGGAGATCCTGATCCTTGATGAACCCACCACCGGATTGGACCCGACCGCCCGCCATGAGATCTGGGATATTCTCATGAACCTGAAAAAGGACCACAATGCTTCTCTCATTCTCACCACCCATTACATGGAAGAGGCCGCTTACCTGTGCGACCGGATCATCATCATGGACAAGGGCGAGATCATTGCCGAGGGAACGCTGAATGAGCTCCTGGCCCGGGAGAACATCCACAACGTGGCGGAATTCAGCGTTTCAGGGGCAATCCCTGAAACGTTCAAAACCAGGCAAAACGGGTTGGAGATCCGGTGGGATGAGAACACGGGGCGGGTGAGTTGCGAGCTGACGGATGTCACACACGACCTGCCCTGGCTCTTTGATCTCCTGGAGAAGAATCACATCACTATTTCGGATTTCAATTTCCGGAAACCGACCCTCGACGACCTTTTCCTGCGCAAAACAGGGCGGAGATTGTCGAACTGATCATATGAAAAACACTGGGACTATGTTTAATAAGGAACTCTGGAAACTCATCGTCATCCATATCAAAGAACTGATCCGCGAACCCGGCGTTATTTTCTGGGGTGTCGGATTTCCCATTCTCATGGCCTGGGGGCTCGGCATTGCCTTCAATAATAAGCCAAACGTCAGAAAAGACGTGGCCTTCATCCATACCTCCCCGCAATCCAGGCTGATGCATTTCCTCGACCGGAACGCCGAGAAGGGATGGACCTCGGATTCCATGCTGACATACAATGTCACGGTCAACGACAGCATTTATGGGAAAACCACCTACCGGTTCATCCCGGTGAGCCATGCCCTGGCCATCCAGGGCATCAAAAGGGGAAAATACCAGATCATCCTTGAGAGCCATGGCGACAGCCTGATCTATCATCTCGACCCGGCCAACCCGGATGCCCGGACTCTGCAACTTCAGCTGGGCAACCTGCTGGATGAGAACCATAAACAGCAGGAAATCAATCGTGCGGAAATCATCCCGATGAAACTGCAGGGCACCCGGTACGTCGATTTCCTTGTCCCGGGCCTTCTCTCCCTGACGGTGATGATGGCCTGCATGTGGGGGATCAGCTATACCATCATCGAACGCCGGAAAGGCAACATGCTGAGGAGAATGGTGGCCACACCCATGCACAAGGCCAACCTGCTGATCGCCCATATGACCGCCAGGCTTTCCATGACCTTTGTCGAAGCAACCCTTCTTCTGGTTTTCGCCGGCCTTTACTTCGATATCCGGGTGCAGGGCAGCCTCCTGGCCCTTTTTCTCGTTTTCATCGCGGGCAATTTCGCCTTCACCGGCATCGCCATCCTGTTCTCCTCGCGAACCTCCAAGACGGAGATTGGTAATGCCATTATCAATTTCGTCACCATGCCCATGATGATCCTCTCGGGGATCTTCTTCAGCTATCAGAATTTCCCGGAATGGACGATACCGATTATCCGCAAACTGCCATTGACCATGGTTGCCGACAGTTTCCGGAGCATCATCAATGAAGGGGCAGGGCTTACGCAGGTTATGGGAAACACCCTCATCCTGGGGGGAATCGGGTTGGTCACCCTCATTGCCGGAATGAAGATCTTCAAATGGTACTGAAATCTGAAGCAACGGAATCGTTCACCGGTTCAGATCCACCGTTTATACCGGATCAGCAGTCCGCCGATGACGGCAAGAAGAATTGACACCAGGAAAATGCCGATCAGGGAATATTGATTATTCTCCAGGAAATTGGGGACGTTCATGCCAAAGAAACTGGAAACCAGTGTGGGGATCATCAGGATGACCGTCACGGTGGTGAGCTGTTTCATGACAATGTTCAGGTTGTTGGAGATGATCGAAGCAAAGGCATCCATCATCCCGCTCTGAATGTCACTGTATATATTGGCCATTTCGATGGCCTGTTTGTTCTCGATGATCACATCTTCGAGGAGCTCTTCGGAATAACTGTCGGGCCGGATGTATTTCGAATTCCGCAGCCGGGCCAGCAGCAGCTCATTGGCCCTGAGGGAGGTGGTAAAGTACACCAGGCATTTTTCCATCTTCAGCAGCCTGTGCAGTTCCTCATTCCGGGTGGAACGCTCCAGGTCCTTCTCAATGCGGTTGGTCTGTATGTTGATGTTTTTCAGATATTTGTGGTATGAATTGGTGGTGTGAAGGAAGATCGACAGCAGAAAGTCGATCCGGGTATCGGTCCGCATATTCTTGATGCGGTTGTTTTCGAGGTTCTGGATGACCTCCACTTCACGGATGCAGATCGAGAGCACGAAATTGTCGCTGATGATAAAACCGAGGGGTATGGTGGTGTAGGGAACACCGTCATGCGGATTGTATACGGGCACACGAATGATGATCAGCAACAGGTCATCTTCGATCTCCATCCTCGACCTTTCATCCACGTCGAGGACGTCCGAAAGGAATTCTTCGGGGATATCATAGTTGCTTTTAAGGATTTCGATTTCTTCGGTGGTGGGGGCAACAATGTTGATGTAGCTGTTGTCCTGAAAATTGTCAAGCCTTGACAATTCTTTCCCGAATTTCCAGAAAGTAATCATAGCCGTACCTCTCTTTTGAGTCCCGCTGAGGCAAACTAGTGATTACCCTGGCAGGACAGGTTAAAAATCAATACTCGTTTCCGCGTGATAGTCGTCCATAACTCGGTTTGTTTAAGACGTGCAAATGTAGGCATTTTAAGTGAATACCAATTGCAGAATGGTCATTTTTTTACTCTCCGGCGGAGAGCCCGCCGTTCTGTTGTCCGGGTCACGCGGATCCCCGTCCTGAGCGCAATGGATGGGTATTGCGAAGTAAGGATCAGGGGGGATCGAGGCGTCAAAAGCAGGCCATTCCGGGGCCCCGCCCGCATGGATAACAGTTTTTACATTCGTCTTGTTCAGCGTTCAGCGGCCGAGGATCATCCGGCACCGCGCGATCCGGCTGGATCTTTCCATCGAATAGACGGCCGATGTGGTGTGGATATGCTCCAGGAGGCGAAGGGCCTTCTCATAGCGGTCCGCCGCTTTTTCAGATGCACCTGAGAGGTTGAGGAACTCTGCCTCTTCATACAGGAGGGTTGCGATCATTTCGGTTTTGTCCGGTGAACCTGACCCGTCACCCGTCACTTTTTCAAAAAGTTCATGGGGCGGAAGGTCCACGAGCGCGTAGTAAAAATCGGGCAGTTCATTCAGGGTGGTCCTGATCAGGTCAAGGGCGTCGTCATAACGGCCCTTCACCTTAAATCCGAGCAACGCCCCCAGTACTATGCCCAGTTGCTCGAAATAACGCATCATGTAATCTTTTCGCGACATTTCCCGAATTTAAGCTTTGTACTCCGGATATCCATTGCGAAAATCCGGATTTCAGATTTTCAGCTTCACATTTCCAACCGTCTGCCATCATTGATAACCACAAAAGCTCCGGCCTAATCCGGTCTCACGGGTATGGGAATGAGGCAAAATGGTTTGTGGTTTTGAATCCGATCAGCGTGTTTGCTTGTTTTTGCGATTCGCCTTTTCAGACTTTTTGTGATGGGTGCTTTGAATGTGTTGCCCGGGCTCTTTTTCCTTTTCCTTCCCTTCTTCTCCCAGAATCCGGTCCACCATCTCCTCGCTCACCTTCCACAACCGGTCAGCAATCTCTTTATCATAAGAGATATCCGTTGACCGGATCTGTTTTTTGTCGGTGAAATATTTCCCGCTCACACCTTCCACCTCCGGCGAGACAGCCAGCCAGATCACGGTTTCCGCCCCTTTTTCCACGTTACGCATGAACGGCTTGACAAAAGCAAAGAGGATTTTCCATATCCCGTTGAAGTCACGTCCGAACCGGGTGTTTACCACGCCGGGATGGACGGCGTTCGCGGTAACCCGCGTTCCCTCCAGACGACGCGCCAGCTCGTAAGTGAAAATTACATTGGCGAGTTTCGACTGGCTGTAAGCCTTGAAAGCAGAATACCCGTTTTCGAGGTTCAGGTCGTCGAAATGGATCTGTCCGGACCGCTGAGCTTCGGATGCCACATTGATGATCCGCGCCGATGGAGCCGCCTTCAGGTGTTCAACCAGCCGGTTGGTGAGCATAAAATAACCGAGATGATTGAGGGCGAATGTCATTTCAATTCCTTCCGAACTCTCATATCTTTTCGGGAAGACCATGCCGGCACAGTTGATCAGGACATCGATCACGGGATATTTTCGGATGATCTCCGCCGTGACCTTCCGGATGTCTTCCATCACCGAAAGGTCCGCTATAAAAAGCGCGATGTTTTTATTGCCGGTTTTTTTCCTGATCTCTTCAATGGTCTCATCCGCCCTGGCCTTGTTTCGTGCGATAAGAACAAGGCGCGCGCCGCGCGATGCCAAATCGACGGCCGTAAACCTTCCGATACCCGAAGTGATTCCGGTTATGACGACTGTTTTATTTTTCATGCCTTCCATCTGATTGTATTTATTCTTCAAACAACCGCAAACCCCGATAGTTTGACCGTCGCGGATCATTGTTCTGCACCTGGCATTCACATGGTTGTGAAGAATGGTGCATTTTTCGGTCCGGGATCGGGGGTAAATTCCATTGTTTTTTAATTATCTTTCGAATTGCATGAAGAATGACGAACCACCAACCACCAACCCAAACCGCTCATGAACAAAAAGCTCCTTCGAAAGCTGATCCTCATCTCACTCATTGCCTGCCTGGCGCTCCCGGCTCTTCATTCCCAGACATGGCCGATGCCCGGACTGCCCGACACAACCGGATTTGGGCGGATGATCCAGCGAACCATGACCCTGCTGGCAACCAGTACGCCTGATCACCGGAACACCGTAAAAGTTCTCGTTTATGGCCAGTCCATCAGCGAACAGGACTGGTGGCTGGAGATCCGGCGTTACCTCCAGGCCAAATTCCCCTATGCCAACCTCATCATGGAGAACCGATCGATCGGGGGATTTTCATCGCAATTCCTCAAAAAGACCGTGCGGATGGATGTCGATGACAATTCGGACGGATCGGACCGTCAGGCATACCTCGTTGTCCGGGGTTACGGAGGGGTGGCCGATAGTGTGCTGATCCGCCAAACAGGAGCTTCGCCGGAAGGGTTGCGAAGGGTTGAATCCACATCACCGGTCGTCTATCCGAACCCTGCCACGGACGACATCACGATAAAATCGGACCGGTTGATCACGGGGGTTATCATCCGGGATGCGAGCGGCCGGATGGTCAGTGTCCTGGAGAGCAAAGGTTCACCGGTCGTGGTGATCCCGGCCGGCAGACTGGCGGGTGGATTGTATTTTTTGGAGATCGATGAGCGGCAATCATTACACCGTCAGGAAAATCATGGTGACAGGCAACGGTCGATAGGCTTTTTTCGCAGATGCCGCAGCTGGTTTTAATTTTCCCACCGGTATGGGAATGCAACGGACTTTACATGCGATTTCGAGAACCGTTGTTTCATCTTTTTAATAATGTCGGGATGGCTCGCGGCTACATTCTGCCTTTCCCCGGGATCTTCATCGAGGTTGTAGAGTTCGATGGGCGCACCCGGGTTATCCTGGATATTCAGCCGGACGGCCTTCCACTTTCCCTGGCGGATGGCCTGGCTGCCTCCTTTTTCGTGAAACTCCCAGTAGAGGTAATCGTGTTCCTTCTGCCGCCGTTTGTCCAGAAGGGTGGGCAGGAAAGAAATGCCGTCCCCGGGATCCTGCACCCGGGTGTTCAGAAGATCCTCCATCGTGGCCATCATATCGCCGAAATAGGAGATATGGCCGGTTGTGCTTCCTGCCGCTATTTTCCCCGGCCATGAAACGATGAAGGGAACACGGATGCCTCCTTCATAAAGGTCACGCTTGATGCCGCGCAATGAACCGTGACTGCCGAAGTACTCCGGATCGGATCCGCCCTCATTGGTCGGCCCATTGTCGCTGGCAAACATGACGATCGTGTGGCTTTCCAGTCCGTATTTCTTCAGAGCGTCCATGATCTGGCCCGTGTAAATGTCGAGACGGGTGACCATGGAGGCATAAGTCGCATGGCATTCATCCTGGGAAGCATAATCGATGGTGTTATAGTAGGGTGTAAAATAATCGTTGCCGGTGTATTTTTTTTCAGGCTCGAACATCCCCCTGAAGTGCATGAAAATGGAATCATGGGGGGCAATGATCTCGGGATGGGGGAGGGTGTAGGGAAGGAACAGGAAGAAAGACGTATCCTTATGGGCTGCGATGAACGCAAGAGCCTTCCTGTTGATCGCATCGGCACTGTACGTTTTCAGTGCCTCCGTGTTGCCGAGGCTGTCGATCTGCCCGTCATCCCAGAGAAAAGCAGGGTAATACCGGTGGGCCTTCGACTGGGAATAATACCCGAAAAAATGATCGAAACCCTGCGTTTGGGGGTCACCTTCATTGAAAACAGAGCCGAGACCCCATTTCCCGAAGGCACCGGTTACATATCCGGCATCGTGGAACAATTCGGCAAGGGTATAAATGGAGTCGGGCAGGGGATATTGACCGAGCGGCTGGATGCGCATGTTGCCACGTACCGGGGTATGTCCGGTGTGAAGGCCCGTCATGAGCACGGACCGGGATGGGGCACATACCGTGCTCCCGGCGTAATGCTGCGTGAATTTCATCCCTGAAGCGGCCAGGTGGTCGATATGGGGCGTCGAAAAGTGCGTCTGACCGTAACAACTCACGTCACCATATCCCAGGTCGTCGGCCAGGATGTAAATAACATTCGGTTTCTGCGCCTTACCGGAGGTTTTCTTATTCGGTCCGGTACAAGAAGTTCCCATCAATGCCAGAATGCCGATGGAAATGATCACTTCGTTCTTCATGGGATCGTTTTTGATGTCAATAGGATGCGTTGAACAGCCTGAAAACGTTCAGATTCCGACATGTCCGGGGAGATCCGCCGGATCCGGCGACCGGTCAGTCAGACGATGCACAACACCCGATCATGCAAAGTAAAGATTTATTTCCGGAAACGGACAAATGCGGCTCATTTCTTCAATAACCCACGAATTCACAAAACATACCCCGGGGTTTATCCGTTTACCTTTAAATTCAAAGGCAAAGCCTTTTTATTGATCTTACCGAAGCGTCACCGCGAAAGACAACACACCTGGTCAAATTTTGGAATTTTTAATTGTCTAACACAAAAACAATGCGTTATGAGAAAATTGATTTTTGCAGGATTAGCATGTCTCATTGTTGTCGCAACCTCGTGTGAGAAAAAAACCGGCAACAGCACCGGGCCGGGGAACGGGACCCTGAAGGTGAGTATCACCGATTCCCCTTTTCCGATGGACTATATTGCTTCGGCAACAGTAACCGTTGTCAGGGCTGAGATCCGGCCTGCGGGAGAGGCGGATACCTCATTCATCACGATTTTCAATGATTCGGCCACTTTCGATCTGATGGATCTCCGGAACGGGATCACGGACGAATTGTCCCGGACGGAAATCCCCGCCGGATCCTACGATGAGATGCGGCTGTATGTCACCTCGGCAAGTCTGACACTTACCGGAGGTGAGACTTTCAACCTCAAGGTGCCGAGCGGATCGACTTCGGGCCTTAAAATCAAGGTGGATCCCCCCATCGATGTCCAGGGAGGTTTAACATCGGAACTGGTTCTGGATTTCGACCTCAGCAGGTCGTTTGTGGTAGAGGGTAATTTCAATACACCGGCCGGGATCAAGGGATTTATCTTCAAACCGGTCATCAGGGCCGTCAATGCAAGCACCTCCGGCCGTGTAGAAGGGATGGTGACCGATACCACAGGTTCGGCGCTTTCCAATGTGACCGTCTGGGTACAGAAGGATACCCTGGTGGCAGCTTCGCTCACCGATTCGACAGGTTTTTACCGGATCATTGCCATTCCGGCCGGCGCGTATGATGTCTCGGCATCCATGGAAGGCTATGAAACATCGGATGTACAGGGCGTAACCGTTACGGCGGGTAACAGTACCCGGCAGGATTTTGAACTTGTTCCCTCGGCGGCTTCACGTTAAAGATCCCGCCCCGGCCTGCCGTCAACAGGGCGGCAGCTTGACCGGAGAAAGAGATGACCCGCGTCATTCATGGAATAAAGCAATGCGCAGGATCACCCCGCTGATCCTGCGCTCCTGTTTTTCAGAGGACCCATCGCCTTTCCGCATCGGGCTCAGATCAGTTTTCGCTTTTTATCGATGAGCCTTGCATCGAATTTCATGCAAAAGTCGTCATTCAGGTAGCCGTTGAGGATGCTTTTTCGGCCATTGAGTTTGTCTCCATGGGCATTGAGTGCCCTGAAATTACCTTTGATATCCCTCTGTCGAAGTTTCCGGTTGCGGTGCTCGGCAAAATCATTCACCGGGGGATGATTGCTTCGTCGAGGATCCCCAATGCCGCTTCTTTCCTCCCGCAACAGACGGTTCCTTCCCAACAGTCCGGTCTTATCGCTTTTGGCACGGGGCCTGTGATGGGATTCCTTTTCCCTGTCCGTGACCTCAAGCTTTTTGAGATCTCCCTGGTTCGCTTCTCCCCCGGCAACCAACTTCCCGGAACCCTGGAGCAAAAGAGACATTGCCCGGTCCGTTCCGTCGAAGGTCCGGTACACCTCAGGTACCACCTGTGTGTTCCTGTCTTCCACCCCGGGCTGTGGACCGGCGAAAGCCGGGATAGCGGCTGAAGCCAGGAAGGCCAGCAGAAAAAACCGGACACCTGTACCACTTATCTTATGAAATTCTCTCATCATTCCTCCCTGTATTTTGACGTGATAAGGACAAACGGGAGGGAAAAAAAGTTTGAAAAAGAGGGAAATTCGGGAAATCATCCGGCTGTCATCACCGGGCAGCCGGGGAATCCGTGTTTTTCAGGAATGATGACATTTGTCTTCCCGGGGGCGCGAACTTAGCCGCCGCATTGTCCAGGACCAGGACCCAGTCGTTTCCGCGCCGGGTCTTCCCGGGAGGATCGAAAGCCATGATTTCGCCGGTATTCTGGAAAACATTGATCTCTGTGGCTTCACCGTTTCGCGGGTTATACCACCATGCGCGGATCTTTTTCACCGGGGAATCCAGCCCGGAGGTCCGGATCAGGACAGGTTTGCCGGTGGGAATATAGACCATGGCGAAGCCCTTCCCGGAACAGGCGGCCAGCCGGCCGGTGGGATCGTAAACATTTTCAGCAATGATATCCTGGTTGGGCTTCCTGCTGCTGAAGGGCCTGGAGAGGATGAGGTTTTTCAGGTATTGCATCTGGAAAGCGCCCGGTTCATCCAGGGCATCGCTCCATTCCCTGGTGTTGAGTTTTGTTAGCGGGAGATGCGGGTTTTTCTTCTTGTACATCTGCCAGATGAGACCGCAGCCGTAAGTATGACCGCATGTGCCGGAAAAGACCGACCAATAGGCGACCTGTCGGACGTCGAAATCGTCGAACCATCCGTAAGCCGCGTTTTCCGCATCGTAATTGACCGGTGAAAGCTCGTAGGCCGGCTCGCTGTTCAGTGTGGGTTTCGGATCGGGAAGGTTCCAGTCGCTATAGGCCATATTATAGGCCCGTTCATTGTCATGCTTTTCATGATAGGATCCCCAGGTATACATGTCGATCCAGGGATCCCGGCTGAACCACCGGGAAGCCGAGGCATAGCAATGGTAAGTCATGAAGGTTTTGGTGTAATCCGCTTTCCCGTCAAAACGGTGGTCGCCGGTTACCCCGTCGGTAATGCCTTCCGCCATGGCCCGCCAGATCTCCAGGCCGTTCTCCCGTTCGTCGGGCAGCCTGTCGCCTCCAAGGATCCAGACGATGTCATCGTTCAGATCACGGAAACGGCTGCCCACGAAATAGCCGTACTGGTACCCTTCACCCGGCGTTTTAATATCCTGTTCCCTGAAACGTGGCGTCACATATTCCCCCCAGCAGGGAAGGATGCCCATGATCAGGCCGTCTTTCTTTGCCTCCCGGATGATATACTCAACGTGATCCCAGTAATCGTACTCCGCAGGAACAGCCGGATCGTTACCCATTGTGGTATCGGGCCGGAGAACATTCCTTCCCCTGAGAGGCCAGTCCCCGTTATCGTTGGGCGATTCAAACGCTTCCAGTTCGTAGAGGAGGACGGCCTGGACGATGTTGAATCCTTTATCCGCCCGGTTTTTGAGGTAAAGAGCCGCCTCGTCCCGGTTGAGACGGTGAAAGAGTTCCCAGCCGGTGTCGCCCAGCCAGAAAAAGTCTTTCCCGTCTTTCGTCTTCAGATACCTGCCATTGCGGGTGACTTTCAACGGCTGGGAAAGGAGTGCCGGCAAGGTTAAAACAATGAATGCGAAGCAGATGAACGTCTTTTTCATGGTCTGGATGGTCTTTTTTTTCTAAAAGCACTGGTTTTTTCAAAGATAAATTTAATGATTTTTAACTCTGGTTGCCGGGAATTCCCGTCGCCTTCCGGATTTCGGACGATGAACCGGCAATGTGAAATTTCCCTGTGCCAGGGCCATGAAAATGATGAGGGGGATGAGCGGCATGGCGAAACGGGAGGCACCCAGGGGACCCGTTGCAAAGGCGATGTAGAAGATCAACAGAAGAAGGAAGATCTTGAGGTGAAGGTCGACCCGGCTGTTCAGGAAGAAGAGGAGCAACCCGCCTGTCTTGAGGAAATTGGCCAACAGGATAAACACCAGTAACAGGCTCATTCCCCCGCCGCCCGAAAACAGGAAACGAAGCGCACCGCGGAGGCCCTGTGCGTTCAGGTAATAGAGGAATCCCTTTCCGCCCTTGGTATGCTGACCCATGAAGCTGACCAGGTCAAACCTTCCCGGATCGATGAAAAACCGGATCATGCCCTTCACTTCAAACCAGGCGTAGCGCAACGGGCTGTCAAAGATGATCTCCCTGGTACCATGGCTCAGGACATCCATCCGGTCGCTGTAATCGTGCATCCTGTCGGCGGCATTGTCGATACTGTCGATGACATGCCGGGCGTAACCGGCCCCGTGCTTCTCCATCAGGAAAAAATACGTGTTGTAATTGACGAGATTGGTGCTTTGGATACTTGAGAATGCAAACCGGCCGGTGCGTTCAGCGTTCCAGGAACAGTAACCGAGGATGAGGACCAGTGGGATCAGCGACGTCAGCACCGGCGCCGCTGTTTTTTTCCGGAGACTCACCCAGGCGAGGAAGAAAAGATTCGGGATGGCAAAAAGGTACATCACCGGTTTGGTGAGGGCGGCAAGGAAGATAAAAAAACTGTACAGGGCCAGGTCGCTGAAACGCTCTCTTTCCAGGTATTTTAAAAGAAACAGGATCATCATCACCAGCATGAACTGAAACACGATCTCCGACATCACCAGCTGGGAATAGATAAACTGTGCCGGCGAGAAGATGAGGAAAAGCAGCGCCAGGGAATCCGATGATGTTGAATAGCCCCAGGAGACAGCGGCCCTTCGCAGCAGGAGAATGCTGATCAGTGAAAGCACATTTTGCAGGATGATGATCAGGAAGTCTGATCGCGACATGAGATGTGAAAAGGAAATGAACAAGGGGTAGACCGGCGGCCTTTTCGTATAGAGGGAAGGATCCTTTGGCCCTTCAATTTCGCCGCAGTAAAACTGACCATGCCCGGAGATGTTGGTGGCTTCAGTGAGGTATTCCGCCGAATCCCGGAGATACAGATTATGGTTTTTCAGCTGGACGGCGAGAAAAAGAACCTGCAGCAATATGACCGATAAGAGAAAGTGGTGTTTTTTCATCCCTGTTGTGTTGCCGGCCCGCGTGGGAGCGTGAAGCACCCACCCCGGTTAAATCCTCCGGCAGGGGCGCCATCCGGAAGGCTTCCCTGCCAGGTTTGTTCACGAAGTTAACGATTTTCAGCCTACCGGCATCATCCCCGCAATGTCCCCTTGTTCCTGATCACCGCGGCAGATCGTTCATTCACCACCTGAGATTCACCTTCTGACCTTTGGTGAGATGGACCTTCTTTTCCTGTTCTTTGTAATGAATGGTCACAGGACCGTTCCGCAGAGCGGTGATGCTGAAGTTTTGAAGGCTCCCATTTTTCCATTCCATCGAGACTTCGTAACCTCCCCGGGCGCGCAGGCCGCTAACTTTCCCGTCGGGCCAGGCATCGGGCAGGGCGGGAAGGAGGGTGATGCCATCCAGACCCGATTGCAGAAGCATCTCCGCCACGGCTGCCGTCCCGCCGAAATTGCCGTCGATCTGGAAAGGTGGATGAGCGTCAAGCAGGTCGGGATAGGTGCCGCCTCCGCGTTCATAATTCACCTTCACCCCGTCGGGAACGACGTAATGCAGCAACTGCCGGTACATCTGGTAGGCATGGTTACCGTCACGGAGCCGGGCCCAAAGATTGATGCGCCATCCTTTGGACCAGCCCGTCGATTCGTCTCCCTTGATTTCCAGTGTCCGCCGGCAGGCGGCAGCCAGTTTGGGCGTGGTGCCGGGGGTGATCTGGTGGCCGGGGTAGAGGCCGAAAAGGTGTGACTGATGACGATGCTGTGGATCCGCGTCTTCCCAGTCGAAATACCATTCCTGCAACTGACCTTTACTGCCAATCCGGTAGGGATGGAGACGGGAGATCGTGTCGGACAGGGCGCTGCGGAAATCGTTGTCGGTACCGAGGATCCGGGCGGCTTCCATGGTGGCCCGGAGACATTCCCTGATGATCGCCAGGTCGGCGGTTCCACCATACATCGTAGCTCCTTTGTATCCCTGTGGTGTGATGTAAATGTTTTCGGGTGAAGTGGAAGGGGATGTGATCAGGTCACCGTTTTTGTCCGCGACAAGCCAGTCGAGGCAGAAACGGGCAGCGCCCTTCATCAGCGGATAGGCCTGGTTCCTGAGGAAATCCTCATCCATGGTAAAGAGGTAATGCTCCCACAGATGGGTGCACAGCCATGCCCCTCCCATATTCCAGTTGGCCCAGTTTGGGTTGCCTTTACCGAAATCGCCCACCGGGTTGCTCATGGCCCAGATGTCGGAATTATGGCAGGCTGCCCAGCCCCGCGCCCCGTAAAAATTCCGGGCGGTATATCGACCGGTGATTGCCAGTTCAGATATGAATTCCATCAGGGGCAGGTGCATCTCAGAGAGGTTGGTGTTTTCTGCGGGCCAGTAATTTTCCTCGAGATTGATATTCATCGTGTAGTTACTGCTCCAGGGAGGCCGGAGATAAGGGTTCCATATCCCCTGCAGGTTCACGGGAACACCGGCGAGTACGGGAACCGGAGATGAGGAGATAACGCCCGAACTGGAAGTAGAGGATCTCCAGGTTTTTATCCTCTTCGCCCCCGGCATAACGCATCAGCCGTTCATCGGTGGGCAGGTCGGGGGCTTGGGTCGGTCCCAGCTCCAGACCGACCCGGTCAAAATAGGTGCGGTAATCGGCGATATGGTCCTTTTCCAGGCTTTTGAAGGGTTTCCGGAAAGCCCGTTCCAGCTGCGTCTCGGCCAGGGAGGCATCGTCCCTTCCGTCCCGTGCGGGGTCATGACTGAACCCGTTGAAACTTGTGGCCGCCGAAACAAGGAGCATGGCTTCACTGCCCCCGCCCAGCGAGAGAGTGCTGTCGGTAACGGTGACTTTGCCGTCCTGGTGCCGGATCCTGAAAAGGACCGTGAACCGTGTTCCGCGGTCCGGATCAAAGTCCACCCTGTTCCCGTGATTCTTCGGATCATTGTGGTACGGGGCATAACCCGAGACTTTCAGGATGTCTCCTTCAGCCGAAGAGCCATATCTGAGGAGACTCTGAAAGTGGATGGTGAAGTTCAGCGCCTGTTTTTTCTCCGAAGTCAGCCTGATCACCATCACACTGTCGGGGTGTGAGACGAAATATTCCCGGGTGAAGCGATTGCCGCCGGCCTGGTAGCTCACCGAGGATACGGCCCGGCTGATGTCGAGCTCCCTTCGGTAGCCGGTGGCTTCGCCGTTGGTTTCAACCTCCAGGAACATCGTTCCCAGGGGAGCATACGATTCGGAAAAGGAACCCTGGACGAAATGGTTCAGGGAATCCGCCCTCCGGTAATCTTCATCCTGCAATGCTTTCCGGATGGCAGGGATGTAGGTGTGAGCCCGGGGATTCATATCCGGATCGACCGGTTCGCCTGACCAGAGCGTGGCGTCGTTCAAACTGATGCGGTCGGAGGTGACGCCGCCATAGACGGTCGCCCCCATCTTGCCATTTCCCAGGACGAGGGCCTCTTCAAAATACGTAGCCGGAGCCTTATACCATAACAGGTGGTCCGATTGGGCGGAGAGGGTCATACCCATGACCGGGAGAAAGAAGAGGAAAAGGGAATAAAAACGCAGTTTCATAGCAGGTTTTTTGGGAAACAAAGATGCCGGCAGCAACCGGTCAAACGGTTATCCCGTGCGGGCTGTTGCGGCAAGATAAGAAAAAGCCCGCAAAGAGCAAGTCCGGCCCGCCATCAAATTTTTAAGCCTTCTCCCCGGGCAAGACCGGGTCTGTAGGCCACGGGATACCGGGTTTTTTTATGGTACAGCTTTCCCGCAGGATCAATAAATATTCTGATTATCTGAATTTTATCCCGGCAATGTTTCTTCACGTTATTTATTATGCGTACTTTTGCGGCTCATTTTACAATTATATATGCTTACATTTGATGCGTTGGGTCTTTCACCCGACCTGCTGAAAGGGATTGAAGAGCTGGGATTTACGAAGCCTACCCCTGTCCAGGAACAAGTTGTTCCTGTCGTTCTTGAAACACCAAACGACCTTATCGGACTTGCCCAGACCGGAACCGGAAAAACAGCGGCTTTCGGCCTGCCTGTCATCCAACAGGTTGATATTCAGAATAAAAAAGTACAGGTCCTGATCCTGGCCCCGACACGGGAGTTGTGCATCCAGATATCCAGGGACCTGGAAAGTTTTGCGAAATACATCAAGGGACTGGTGGTGGTCCCTGTTTATGGAGGTGCCAGCATCGATCACCAGATCAGCTCGTTGCGCCGTGGCGCCCACATCATCACCGCCACACCCGGAAGGATGCTCGACCTGATCAACAGGAAAGCCGCCGATATTTCGGGAATCAAAACAGTGATCCTCGATGAGGCCGATGAAATGCTGAATATGGGTTTCCGCGAGGAACTCGACAGCATTCTCGAAAATACCCCTTCCACGAAGCGGACCCTGCTGTTCTCGGCCACCATGTCAAAGGATGTTGCCCGTATGACGGGGAATTACCTTAACGACCCGGTAAGGATCACCATCGGAAAACAGAATGCCGGGGCGGAGAACATCCACCACATTTATTACCTGGTGCATGCTGCCGACCGGTATTCCGCCCTGAAACGCATTGCCGATATCAACCCCGACATTTACGGGCTTGTGTTCTGCCGCACACGGATGGAAACCAAGGATGTCGCCGACAAGCTGATCCGCGACGGGTACAATGCCGATGCGCTGCACGGCGACCTTTCACAGGCCCAGCGCGACCATGTCATGAAACGCTTCAGGGAACGTTCCCTGCAGATGCTCGTGGCCACCGACGTGGCGGCCCGCGGCATCGATGTCAATGATATTTCACATGTCATCAACTATAATCTCCCCGAGGAACTGGAAGTCTATACCCACCGCAGCGGCCGTACGGGCCGGGCCGATAAGTCGGGCGTGGCGATCTCCATCGTGAACCACCGGGAGAAAAGCCGCATTCCCCAGATCGAGAAAATGATCAACCGGAAGATCGAAAAAATGCCGTTCCCACGGGCGTTGAGATCTGCCGGAAACAACTGTTCAACATGATCGACAGGATGGAAAATGTGATGGTGGATGAAGAACAGATCGCCCCGTTCATGGAGACCGTGAACAAAAAACTCGAATGGCTGAGTAAAGAACAGATCATCAAACACTTCGTTTCACTGGAGTTTAACCGCTTCCTGGACTATTACAAGAATGCCCCCGACCTGAATGACAAGATGGTCGATTCCTTCAGCCCTGCCAGGGGTAAAAGGGAAGGAAGCCCGCGAAGGGAACGGGAAAGGGAAAAGAGATCCGACAGACCATTTGGCAATTCCGGCTACAGCCGGTTTTTCATCAACCTGGGAAAAAAAGACGGGATGGTTCCCAGGAACATCATCGGGATGATCAACGACAATACCCGCGACAGGGATATCAATATCGGCGCCATCGATATCAAGGACAGCTTTTCCTTCTTTGAAGTCGGGGAAAAATTCACCGGTACCATCGTCAACGCTTTTCAGAATAATAAATACAAAGGCCGACGCATCAGGGTCGAGATGGTGGGCGATGCTCCCGAAAAGGAAAACAAGGGCAAACGGAAAAAGAACAGGTAACCTTGTCCTGAATCCCACATTTTTCAACGGCCGTTTTAGCTTAAAGCGGCCGTTATTCGTTCCGTGAATTCAATCCCGGTTCACCCGTTTTAACGGGCCGTGCCGGCGCGGAAGCGGCAGGCTCCGTAACACGCCCTCCCCGAAGCATCCAGTCCATTTACAACCGCTTCATATTCAGCCGAATCATCAGAGGTGAAAAAGGTCAGCGACAGGCTGCCGTCGGGTCCGGTTTCCACGTTGGGTTCCCAAAGAAGGACATTGCGGAAATCGGGCCGTGGGTTTTCCCCTGTTCCGTCAGCATAGACGGGAGCAGTAAATACGGCTTTCCGGTCGGCGAAATGCATTTCCTTCCTGGAATAGTCACCCTTGAACTCTACATCCGAAAAATCCCCGCTTTTGGTCAGGATCGCAATGATGCCATCAAAAATTTCGGGGCCGAGGAAATACTGTCGTTGGACCACTTTGATCTCACGGATCACCGACGGGGAGATTTTCATGATCACGGCGGGATCGAACAGGGGAACGCCATCGACGAGATAGAGCGGCCGGTCCCCTAAAGTCCTGTTGGTATAGCTGTCGACGACCCTGAGATAGGCTTCTTTGTTTTTATGAAGCACCATCACGGGCGGGACGATCTCATAAAAGACTTCTTCAAGGAGAGGAAGTTCGACGTAATCCTTCATCCGGATGGAGAAGTCGGGTTCACCGAAGAAATCCATTTTGCTTATGCAGCTATCGTCCTGTCTTGAATCCGGGAGCTGGTAAAGTTTCTGTACCTGCCAGGCAAAGAAAAGAGAGTTGAGTGAACGGGTGAAAGCCGAATCGATCTGGTCCGGGAAATCACTGAATCGGGCCTGTTCAGGGAAATATTCATCGTCGATGGTAAAGGTGGCATTCTGGAACGCATCGTCGCCTTTGACAACGATATCCCGGTTTCCCTTCAGGTCGTGAACCGAGATGCTGAACCTGCCGTCCTTATCCGTTTTCCGCGGCCAGAGGAGGGCACTGTCGCCAATCACCGAGAGATAGATCATGGTATCGGGCACGGGGCTCCCATTTATTTCAAGCCTCCCGTTCACGGTGATCCCGGAACGGTCAGGCTGAAAATCCCGCACTCCGGCCCGGCTCGCGGGTAAAAACAGGGAATCCCCGAAACGCGCCAGGAAAGCGGATGCCTGGTACGGATTGTCGAAGTTCCAGTCGGCGGCCAGGGCTTTGAATGGTTCGGGTATGGTGAGGTAAGAAGGAAGCGTGGCGTTTCGCAGCACGGCATCCGTCCTTTTGCGGACACTAACCGTCAGGATGGTCTGGACGGGATTCCCAGAAGCATCGGTGACATGGATGTCCAATCCTGCTTTCTCCCGGTTTCCATAATGGGGACTTGTCGGTTCAACGTTCACCTTGAGCGCGCCCATGGGTTTGATATAGATGTAATTGCGGGCCAGGGACTTTCCCTCGGCATCCTGGATCGTCAGCCTGTTGAATCCCCCGCCCACCGAGGCATTTTCAATCACGGCCCTGCCGCTGAATGGCTGCCGGACCATCTTCGCCTGCGGATCTCCGGCATTCCGGATCTCCAGGAACAACGGAGAGATGCCAGCCACGGAATCGTGAGTTTCCAGGCTGACGGCGAACCGGTCGATGCCAGGTTCGACTTTGAGGAGCGATCCGCCCGACCGGCTGATATCCAGGGGACACCAACGCTCGTAACCGGAAAGGCTGAGAAAATATTTCGGGGTCCCCGGTACGAAGTCGAACCAGGCCAGGTCATTCCTGAGGAAATGGACCGGAGCCAGGGTGTCATAATACTGGTCGACGACCCATCCCTGCATGCCGGAAGACAAGGGCGGGTTTGTCAGCTGCACGTAGACCCGGTTGTAGAGATTCCGGAAAATCGTGCCGCCTTCGGGATAAATCCGGATCCCGCTGATGCCGCCCGTGCCGGTTTTCTTTTCCGGGTAGTTAAAACGGCCGCCCTGCACGGGATTCAGGATCATGAGCTTTTTATAAAAGAAGGATGACGTTCCAAAATTTTTCATGTCATTGGTGTAGGCCCGGAGCAGGTAAAATCCTGAAGAAACATACGACGGGACGGTGAGGCTTCCGCTTCCCCTTCCGTCATCCAGCATCAGCATGCTCTGGACAACCGGCTCGTTGCCGGCGGTGAGCAATTCGATGTACATAACCTTCGACTGGTCGCTCACCCGGTTACCGGCGTCCAGGCAGACAGGGCTCAGCCAGATATCCTCGCCGGCAAAGTAAATGGTCCGGTCGGTTGTGAGGTACACCGATTCAGCGGCAGGCTGCGGCTGGGCGCCGGCAGGGGCCGCCGGGAAAAGCGGACAAAGGAGGATGGCGATAAGATATGGAATAGCTTTTTCATGGTTCGCTGACACATGGTTTAAAAACGGAAGTTATAGGAGATGGTCAGGATCGGTTCTGCAAATATGGACATCTTGTACCCCTGGGTGATGTTGTTTCTTACTGATGAAATAGACCGAATAAATATTGTTGCGCCCGGTGATGTTATAGACCGAAAGGCTCCAGTAGCTATGGGCAAACTGGTTGATCCTCAGGTTGCCGTCGAGGTTGATCGACATGTCCCAGCGGAAATAGTCGTCGATCCGGTATTCGTTTCGCCTGGAATAATCCAGGAAGACACCGTTCCGGAACCGGTAACGGGCAACCGGGTAGGTTATGGGACGGCCTGTGGAATAGACCAGATCGGTGGAAAGGCTGAACCGCCGCGAGAACCGGTAATTCCCGACAAAAGCCAGGGAATGCGGCTTGTCATAGATGGCCGGGAACCACGTGTTGTTGTTGATCTTCTCCTCCGTATAAAAGCCATCGGATTTTTCGAGGATGCGGGAATAGGTATAACTCAGCCAGCCATTCAGTTTCCCGAGGCTCTTCCGCAGCATGACCTCGACGCCGTAGGCCTTTCCCCTGGTATCGATAATCTCCGTTTCCACATGTTCGTTCATCAGGAGCTCGGCGGCCACCTTATAGTCCTTCAGCCCCTGTAGTTTTTTGTAATACACCTCGACGGATGTCTCGTAGATCCCGCCTTTGAAATTGCGGTACAATCCCAGGGAAACCTGATCGGCGATCTGCGGACTGATATTGTTGTCACTGAGTTTCCATGTATCGGTGGGCGATACGCTGAAGGTATTGGACATGATGTGGATATACTGCTTCATCCTGGAATATCCCATTTTGACCGACAGTTCATTCGAAAGCAGGTACCGGGCCGAGAGGCGGGGTTCAAGACCCGAGTAGGTTTTGATCGATTTAAAACCGGAAACCGTCAGGGTGTCACGCAGGGTCGAAAGGTCGTACGGCAGGCCCGGGGTATAGTTGAAGGCACTCCCCGGCCCCATGTCGTTGTAGAGTGAAAAGCGCAGTCCGCCATTGATGGTCAGCTTCGGGATTTACCTTGTATTCATCGCTTACATAAAGGGAATTGAGCAGGGCATGCTCATTCTGAATCGTTTTTTCCCGGATCATGGATTCTTCGCCAAGGGCATTGAGGCTCCCGGGCATCAGGTCGTAAAAGACGTTGCTCATGCCGAAGGTGAGCAGGTGGTTGTTGGTCCAGAAATAGGTAAAGTCCGACCGTTGTTCGTAATAATGGATATCATAACGCATTTCGTAAGCATCGCCGGGGTTTGCCCGGTCCCCAAGGGTGAACCTGTAGTTGCTGTAGATGAGATTGTTGGACATGTGCAACTGGGGACTGAACCGGTGTTTCCACTCCAGGTTCATGATCCGGTTGCCATAGTAATAGGACGTATCCCTGTTGTTTTTATAGAAATAATCATCGCTGTAGTAACCGGAAAGGCTGATGCTGTTGTTTTTATTGAGGTCGTAGTCGAGTTTGGCATTGAAATCATCAAATGAGGCCTGGCTCTTTTGGATGGTCGGGTTGTTGATGCGTTTGAGGATCCAGTTCGAATAGGTCGTCCTTCCGCTCACCAGGAAGGAGAGTTTTTCTTTGATTAACGGCCCTTCCAGTTCAAAATTTCCGGTCAGCGGGCTGATGCCGCCGCTTCCCGAAAAAGCGGTCTTATTGCCGTTTTTTACGGTCAGATCGAGCACCGAAGAGAGGCGGCCCCCCATTTTGGCAGGAACCACACTTTTATGCAATTCGAAATCCCGGATGATATCGGCATTGAAAGCGGAGAAAAAGCCCATCAGGTGTGAGGGGTTGAACACCGGGGCCTTGTCGAGCAGGATGAGGTTCTGATCGGCATTGCCGCCCCTGACGTTAAAGCCGGTGGTCCCTTCACCTACCGACTGCACGCCGGGAAGCAGCAGGGACACTTTCAGAACGTCGGTTTCGCCGATTTTCGGAATGCGCGACATCGCCCTTGTGTCGACGCGGTTAAGTCCCATCTGGGTGCTTTCGATGTTGTGGTATTTCTGTGCCGTGACTTCCACGGCTTTCAGTTCATTGATCTTTTCATCCATCAGGATATTCAGCTCACCGTCGGAACGCAGGTTCACCGTCAGGTTGAGATCCTTCTTCCCGATACACCTCACGATGAGCCGGTGTGTGCCTTTGGCCAGTTTGATAAAGTAGTTGCCCGACGTGTTGGAGACGGTTCCCGTTCCGGTGTCCTCGGCGTAGAGAGTGGCACCGATGACCGGTTCACGCGTGTTCCGGTCCATGATCCTTCCGGAAAGGATGGCCTGTCCGGTCCTCCTGGAGGATGAAGCCGAACCCACGTCCACCACCGAGTTGTTTTCATGGGAACCGGCCATGCCGGGCTCCTTTTTTTCGACCTTGGCCCTTTCGGCCGGTGCAGGCGCTTCCCCAGGTTTCTTCTCAAAATACCGCCCCGGAAACTCACGTGTCAGCATGCCACCGCTGCTCAGGATGATGTCACCGTTGGGCGTATGGGCGTAAAAAAGTGATTTCCCGCTGAACGTTGCATCCAAAACGCCGGTCAGACTGTTTCCGGAGGCCGGGAATGTCACCGTGATCCCGTTCACCCATTGGGGAAGGTAATAGATCCGGATACCCTCCCGCGCCCGCAGACTGTCGGCGAAGTCACGGAAAGGAACGCCCTCCATGTCGGCAGCGACACGGATATTGCCGTCTTGTGCCGCCAGGGGAACGGTAACAAGGATGAACAAGGCGATGAGGAAGGAACGTATCATAGGGTCAGCTATTCAGTCAGTTGGTCAATGAATTGGGCCAGTTGTTTCAGGACGGCATCCTCCGAACGGTTCACCAGGATCTGTTTCTCCCTCATAAATTTCCGGATAACCTGCCGGTGCCGGGGGAATAATTTGAGGACAGACGCATTCCCCTTGAGCTTGTCAAGGTGATGATCGCGGATGAGATAGTAGGTCTTTTCGGTCAGGAATTTTCCGCCACTCATCTTGTCCTGGTCGGACATCAGTTTCCGCCATTTGACGATGAGTTTCAGGTTGCCATCGTAAAGCATTTCATAATATCCGGGGTAGCTTGTGCCACAGTCCTTCAAAACCAGGTTCAGGTTGACGAACCGATGGCTGTCCAGGGTGAAAGAACCGATATCCCGGGGATTCAGAACGATCGGATAGGCGCCTGTCTTTTTGTAGACGGGAATGATCAGTACATCCTGGTACAGGTCATATTTGACGAGGACATTGTCGAATCGCTCATAGCGGGTGTTTACCGTGCTCCTATACCAGTTCTGGTCTTCGAAGTATGGCTGGCCGTTCTGGACCGTCTGGTACTGGTAAAGCCAACCGTTGACAAGGGCATCCAATGAGTCGGAACCGTTGGCCGGAAGATCCGGTAGCCGGCATTCCACTCCGGCTAATGCCGGAAATGCCGCCACGACCGTCAGCATTAAAAGCGCCAGAATTTTTCGCAAAGACATATCCACAGGCAATTCGTTAATCCGTTAAAGGGCGAGGCAGGATTCCTCTGCGGCCCTGCAAATTTTTCATTTTCCCGCTGTGGCCGCAGAAGGGGCATCCTCCCAAAAGTCGGGCCGGATCTTTGTTCCCACATAGGAGCAATCGTAACATTTCGGGTAATTGACCAGGAACGCCAGGGTGTCATCCACCTCCGAACTGTAAAAATGAAACAGGTAAATCCATTCCTTATAGGTATTCGTATTGAAATAGATGGAATCGGGAACCGTGAGGGACCGGCAGTCATCAAATCCGGAAGGAATAAATCCCAGAGGCTTTAGTTCACTCTTGTCTATAAAAATACGTTTTTCTGAAACATCCGAAGCTTCAAATATGCCTAATACAGGGTAATCCGGGTTCCCCACTTTCCGGATATTTCCAACGAGCTGACCGGGGATGGGATCGAAAAAGCCGCCGGAGCCCTCGTTGATCTTCCGGATCTTATCGAGGTAGATGTAGTTGTCGCGGGTCAATGCCGACTGTTTAATGAGGACGCTGTAACGCACCGAGAGCTTGCTTGCGCTGGCCGGGACAAAGAACAGGTTCTCGTCGCGGAGATCGTTGGTGACGAGATTTTCCGTTGTGCCGATATGGATGCCGACGGATTCCTGGTTTTGCCAGCAGATCTTTTGTTCACTGGGGTAGGGGAAGGGGGGGCGGATCTCCCATGTCTCTTCCCATACCCATTTGTAATAGCGCGACAGTGAAGGATCCGATACCCTGCTGGAGATAAATACATTGACGCCATTTTGTGGGGAAGCCTGCACGCGGGGTTCTTCAATCACCATGGAATAGGAGACGGTATCGATGGGTACGGCTCTCAGCATTTGCTGTTCATCGGATTCGAATTCAGCGCCGTCGCTTGTCACGATATGCAGCCGGTAATGCCTTCCGGTCACCGGAACCAGCGAGACATCGGAACGGTAAACTCCATTGGTCACCTCTTCGAGGGGAAAGGATGCGCCGGTCTCATCGGTGATGACCACCATGGCATTCGTTTCCGGTTTGCTGACCTCCGAGGTGTATGGAAAGCTCCTGTTGAGTTTAACGGTAGCCGCCGGTTTTTCATTGGTGAGAGTAGCATCCACAACCAGTAAATCGTCGTATTTGCTGATATCCGGGGTAAAGGGCTCAACGCACGCCTGAAGGCCGATCAGCAGGATCAGCGCTTTGAACAGGGATCTCATGGAAGAAACTCAGTCGGTTAATTGGTTATAAAACATACAAATTTATCAAAATATTTGTGAACCCCGGCCTGAAACGGAATTTCATTCCCCGATGGATGTGACTTTTCCTCTGACGGTTACCCTCATCATCGCGGTATACGTGTTTTTTACAGAATTTCTACAGAATTGGAGGAGTAATTTTGTCCCGTGAGTTTGATGCCCGAACCTAATGCAGTTCAAAATGAAAAACAATGCAGTAAACACAAAAGAGCGACCCGCACCCGTCCAAAAAGGGGAGGGTAAGGAGAACGGATCCCTCAATGGAGATCTTTCAGAGACTGAATTCCTCTGAAAAAGGACTGACGAGAGCTGAAGCGCTTGAACGCGTGAAGGATTATGGTTACAACGAGATCCGGGAGGAGGGCATCAGCCCTGTTCTCAAATTTCTTGAATACTTATGGGGTCCCATTCCCTGGATGATCGAGGCTGCCATTATTCTCTCGGCTTTTGTCAGAGACTGGACCGATTTCTGGATCATCCTGGTTTTGCTGGTCACCAATGCCGTAGTGGGTTTTATCGAGGAGCACCAGGCCGACAATGCTGTCGAGGCCCTGAAGAAGAAACTGGCGCTGAATGCCAGGGCATTGCGTGACGGGGAATGGCAAACTCTCCCGTCCAGGGAACTCGTTCCCGGCGATGTGATCCGCCTGAGACTGGGAGATATCATTCCTGCCGATGCCGTTGTGCTTGACGATACCGAACTGGATATCGATCAGTCTGCCCTGACAGGAGAATCCCTGCCGGTCAGGAAAGGGAAGGACGGGAAGCTGTTTTCCGGGGCCATCATCCGGCAGGGAGAAACCAATGCTGTCGTGACGGCCACCGGAGCGGAGACCTATTTTGGGAAGACAACCACGCTGGTCGAAAATGCACATACCGTCAGCCATTTTCAGCGTGCCGTGCTGAAAATCGGGAATTACCTGATCTTTATTGCGCTGGCCCTGGTGGCGCTCATTCTCGTGGTTGGGATCTACCGCCATGAGCCCTTACTGACCCTGCTCCGCTTCTCCCTCGTCCTCACCATTGCGGCCATCCCGGTAGCCATGCCCACCGTACTTTCCATCACGATGGCCGTGGGATCACGACTGCTCTCAAAAAAGCAGGCCGTGGTCAGAAAATTGTCGGCGATTGAAGAAATGGCGGGGATCGATGTGCTGTGTTCCGACAAGACGGGAACCCTCACGCTGAACCAGCTTCGTCCGGGCAAGCCGGAACCCGCCGCGGGCGTCGACCCCGACGATCTTATCCTGGCTGCTTCACTGGCATCGCGGAAAGAAAATGAAGATGCCATTGACCAGGCGATCCTGGAACGCGGTCTACCTTTATTGTCAGGGAAGGATTATAAGGTGACCCATTTTATGCCCTTCGACCCCGTGCAAAAGAGAACGGAAGCCAGTGTGACCGATGCCCGGGGAACGCATTTCCGCGTGACTAAGGGGGCGCCCCAGGTCATCCTCGGCCTGACGGATATCAGCCCGGAAGAACGGAAGGCCGCAGACGAAAAGATCAATGCGCTGGCATCGAAAGGTTTTCGCACCCTGGGTGTCGGACGGGCCATGGAGGATGGAAAATGGAAATTCCTGGGTCTGCTTCCCCTTTACGATCCCCCCCGGGAAGATTCAGCCGAAACCCTCAAAAAAGCCCATGAAATGGGAGTGGAGGTCAAAATGGTCACCGGCGACCAGGAGGCCATCGCCCGGGAAACAGCGTCCCTGCTGGGCATGAAGGCATCGGTGATGAATGCCGGCCTGCTTTCTGCTTCAGGGCACATGAAAAACCGTCAAATCGAAGAAAAAATTGAAAAAAGTAGCGTGTTCTGCGAAGTTTTTCCTGAACATAAATATCATATTGTCAGCGTTCTGCAGGATCATGGCCACATCGTGGGGATGACAGGTGACGGCGTGAATGATGCTCCGGCACTCAAAAAGGCCGATGCCGGGATCGCCGTTTCGGGGGCGACGAGCGCGGCACGGGCCGCCTCAGCGATCGTCCTGATGACTCCCGGCCTCTCGGTGATCATCGATGCGATCCATGAGGCCCGGCGCATATTCCAGCGCATGAACAGCTACACCATCTACCGGATCACCGAGACCATCCGCCTGCTCCTCTTTATGACGCTGTCGATCCTGGTGTTCCGGTTTTACCCGGTCACGGCTCTGATGATCGTTCTGCTGGCCTTGCTGAACGACGGGGCGATCCTCTCCATCGCCTACGACAGGGCCAAAGGTTCCCTGCACCCCGAAGCATGGAATATGCCTGTCGTTTTCACCCTGGCTTCAGTCCTTGGGACGGTCGGGGTCATCGAATCGTTCGGACTCCTTTACCTCGGGGAATCGTATTTTCATCTTTCGCGGGAATTGCTTCAGACACTGATTTATCTCAAGCTTTCCATTGCCGGTCATCTGACGATCTTTGTGACCCGTACAAGGCGGAATTTCTGGACCAGCCGGCCTTCAGCTGCCCTGCTGCTTGCCGTGATCATCACCCAGGCGGTGGCCACGCTGATCTCTGTGTACGGCGTCTTCATGAAGCCCCTTGGATGGAAATGGGCCGGTATCGTCTGGGCCTACTGCCTGTTATGGTTCCTCGTGGAAGATATGGCCAAACTGATGGTTTATCGGGTGGTCGGGGATGACCGGTTTCTGCTGTTCAGCCATCGAAAAAGTCGGAAGGTCTATCCGCATGGCGGTATGAATTTCAGTCCGGGAACTTAAATAGTGCTTGCAAGAAAACGCCAATAGCTGCGTTATGCTCGACTTCAAAACAGTCATTTACGAATAGTAAACTCCTGTTTTTCAGTCATCGCAAGCCTTGCTCTTGACGTTTTCTTATCAAGCACGGCTAAAAAACATGAGTTTTCTTTCTGACACTAAATAGTATCAGAAAGAAAACTCGATTCCCCTTCGGCTTCAGGGACCGGTCAATTCGATGAACGAAGAACTTTTCGGATGGTGGTAAGGCAGGCAAAAGGCCCTTATTGCGAAAGTCACTGAATATTAAATTTATATATAGGGGCCTTTTGCCTGCCTTACCACCATCCGAAAAGTTCACCCTCTTGAATGAAGTCACCGGTCCCTGAGCGAAGCCGAAGGGCCATCGAGTTTTCTTGCAAACACTAAATACGAATGTGATGAAAGAAAAAGAAAATCAAGCCGATATCGATTTCAGCCTCTTTCCCGAGGAAATCCGGCCCCTGGTCGGGAAACTGATCTCGGATGAAGGCATGACCCGGATGAGATCCAGGAAGCACCTGGTCCAACTTGGCCCGGCATACCTTTCCTATTATGAACTTCTCTTAAACTCGGCTAACCGGCTCCTTCGATGGGAGACGGCAAAGGTGATCGAAGAAATCGCCGACGAATCTTCCATCCCTCTGTTTCTCAACATGATGGAAGATTCAGACGATGACATCCGGTGGATCGCTGCCGAAGGGCTCATCCGGGTCGGTAAGAAATCCATCCGCCCATTGCTCGAAAAGCTGATTCACAAAGGGGATTCCTTCTTTATGAAAGTAGGAGCGCACCATATCCTCAAATCGCTCAGCCATGGCAGGGAACGTGAACGGCTGGCCCCGCTCCTTAGAGCATTGCAGAATTACGGCGAACTGGATGAGATGTCCGAACTCGAAGCCTCGAAGGTTTTGCAAAATCTCGATGCACTCATCAATTTGCGCGAAGAAGACGGAGAACAGGACCGCTTACGATCAGGCTGATCCCGCCTGCTTTTCAGAACTTTTCCGGGAATTTTTCGTACCTTTTACCTCTGAAATACCCGGCCGACGGCAGGATCTTGAAACTTTCCTGCCGGTTTCCGTGTTTAACGAACCGGGGAACGGCTCAACCTCCCATTGCTGACCGGCCCCCGGTAACCCCGGACCGGGCGGCAAAAATAGGCTGACTTACCTAAATTTCACGAATATGAAAAATGTAATTGTCCCTGTCGATTTTTCTGAACTTTCAATGAAAGGGCTGGATCTCGCCCTTGTCATCGCAAAGAAGTATGACGCCGAGGTCCAGCTTGTCCACGTCCTGCAGGAAACCCGCATCGAATTCAAAAGTGAAGCGGAGAACCAATCCAGGGATGCCGGGCACCGGCTGAAGGAAATCGTGAAAACGTATAACAGCACGTTCCCGGATATCAACATATCGTCGATTGTTAAGCAGGGGAAGATCCATAAGGAAGTTGTCGGACAGGCTGAGTCATACGATGATTCGGTCATCGTGATGTCGACCCATGGCGGCTCGGGTTTCGAGGAGCTCTTCATCGGGAGCAATGCTTACAAGATCGTATCGTCGACCTCGAGGCCGGTTTTTACCGTCCGGGGTGAAAAAGTACCGGAGCGTTTCCGGAAAATCGTTCTCCCGATCGACGTGACCAGTGAGACCCGGGAAAAGGCCCCGTTTACAGCAAGGCTGGCTGCCCTGTTCGGTTCAGAGGTGCATGTGGTCACTGTGACGTCGGCCGAAGTTGAGGACATCAACCAGAAGATTGAGCTCTACGCCACACAGGTTGAACATTACCTCAGGAATTTAAAGGTGAAGTGTGTCAGGAATTCCCTTTACGGAAGCAATCTCACCGACATTACCCTGGAATACGCCCGTTCGGTCAACGCCGACCTGATCTCGATCATGTCGGACCAGGAGAAGAGTATCAGCAACCTGCTTCTCGGCAACTATGCCCACCAGATGATCAACAAATCGGAATTCCCCGTGCTGGTGATCTCCAACAGGCATATCGGCATCGTAACAGAAAGTTTCAAGACGGAGGGAATCTATTACGAGCAGTAGACCGGTTATGGTAAAATCCACCACAAGAATTCTTATCCTTCTTTTTGCGGGGGTGCTGATGGGTGCCCTCGATATTGCCGTTATCGGTCCGGCCATTCCTTCCATACAGAGTCACCTGGGCGTTTCCGACCGCGACATCCCATGGATCTTCAACATCTACGTTCTCCTGAGCCTGGTTTCGGCTCCGCTGATGGGCAAGCTGTCCGACATTTATGGTCGACGCATCATCTATACCATCGACCTGGTGATCTTCGCCCTGGGATCGGTGGTAGTGATGCTTTCTCCTTCGTTCACCGTGATACTGGCCGGACGGGCCATCCAGGGTTTCGGCGCCGGGGGTATCTTTCCCGTGGCCGCTGCCGTGATCGGCGACACCATTCCCCGGAAAAAACAGGGATCGGCCCTCGGGCTGATCGGGGCGGTGTTCGGCCTGGCCTTCATCGTTGGTCCGGCAATCGGCGGCGCACTGCTCCTGCTGAGCTGGAGGTGGATCTTCGGCGTGAACATCCCGTTCGCGGCCGTCCTCGTCTTCTTTTCGCTCCGGATCCTTCCCGCCGGAAGGAAACCGGGCCGCGTAAAATTCGACTGGGCAGGGATGCTGCTGCTCATCATTTCGCTGGCGGCCTTCTCTTACGGGATCAACCGCATCAATGCCGGTGCCTTGATGAAAAGTCTCACCTCATTTAATGTCTGGCCCTTCATCCTGCTCGCCGTCCTGATCCTTCCCGTCTTTTACCGGATCCAGAAAACGTCGGACCATCCCACGATCCACCTCGATCTTCTCCGCTCCCGGCAATTGCTTTTCACCTATTTCATCGCCTTCGGATCGGGCCTGGGGGAACTGGCAACCATCTATTTCCCTTCCCTCGCAAAAACAGCCTTCAGCGTCTCGGAATCGACAGCCAGCTTTATGATGATCCCGCTGGTTTTCTCCCTGTTCATCGCCGCGCCCATTGCAGGCCGGATCATTGATAAGGCGGGGTCACGGCTCGTGATCATCATTGGCATCGTCACGTTCATCACCGGCCTTTTCACGCTGTCGCTGCTGAACGTCACCCATGTCGTCTTTTATGGCTCCGGTGCACTGATCGGCATCGGCCTGGCTTTCCTGTTGGGCGCTCCGCTGAGATACATCATGAACAACGAGACGGGGCAGGGGGAGAGGGCTGCCGGACAGAGCCTGCTTACCATTTTTACCAGTACAGGCCAGCTCTTCGCCGCCGCCCTGGTGGGAGCGTTAATTGCCAGCAAAGGCGGGGGGATCCGGGGATTTGACTTTGCCTTCCTCGTCCTGGCCTTTGTCACCCTCCTCCTGCTTATCCCTGCATTCGGACTGAAAGGCCGGAGGACCGAACGGGCCACCATGAAAAAAAAGGAATGAAACCGGTGAGCCGATTTCTGTGGATATCCTTCATTTCCCCGGCGCTCATTTTTGCCAATGCGGCTGAAAAGTGCTAATTTTAGCTTTCCCTTCCGGGAGAAATTTCTAATGCAAAAGTGATGAAGATCCTCGTCATTGAAGATGAACTGTCTTTGAACAACAGTATCGCGGCGTTCCTGGAACGGAAAGGCTTTGTATGTGAAGCCGCTTTCGACTATGATGAGGCGAAAATGAAAGTGAACCTCTATGAATACGACTGTGTCCTGCTCGATATCGAACTTCCCGACGGAAACGGACTGAACATCGTCAGGGAGCTGAAGGCGCTTCATCAGGATGCAGGAATACTCATCATTTCGGCATTGAATACGGTCGATCAAAAAATTACTGGGCTCAACATCGGTGCCGATGATTACCTGACCAAACCCTTTCACCTCGACGAGCTTCTCGCCAGGGTGAATTCAATCATCCGGAGAAAACGGTTCCAGGGCGAACCTGAACTGAAGTACCGTGAAATCATGATCATACCGGCAACCATGGAGGTCCGGATCAACGAAAAACGGGTGGAACTCACCCATAAGGAATATGAGCTGATGGTCTACCTGGTCAGTCATCCCGGCCATGTCCTGAAAAAGGAAGTTATCGCTGAACACATCTGGGGTGATGATATCGACCAGGCCGACTCATTCGATTTTCTCTATAACCATATTAAGAACCTGAGGAAAAAGCTGAAAAAATCGGGGGCGAAGGATTACATCCATACCGTTTACGGCGTGGGATACCAGTTTTTCGAAAGGTCGACAAAACATTGAGGCGCACCGCTGCCGAAGCCGGATCAAGACCAGGACTGGCAGCTAAACTGTTCCGGGTACGAATTAAAAGATATTCTGATGTTCAGATCTGTTGACGACCGTTTGTATAAATTCGGCTTCTTCCTGGCCGCACTGATCTTTATCTCCATCGGGGTCATTAATTACATGAGCAGCCGCAAGGTCAACCGGATGGACAGCCAGATCCGGAGGACCCATCAGGTCATCATCACCTTGAACGGGGTGAGCGAAAAACTCAAAAATGCCATCATCAGTCATCGCGACTTTCTGCTGACAGGCAATCTCAAGGACCTCAGGGATTTTCGCAACGGGCCCGCACAGGTCAGGCTCCGCCTCGGGCAACTCACTGACCTTGTCCGGCATGACAGTCTGCTCTACGCCAAAACCCTTAACCTGGGAAACAGCATCGACGCCAAGTTCGCCACGCTGGAAACAAGTGCCGTCATGAAGCTCAACGGCATTCCCGGCGATTCCATCAACAGGTACATGGATGAATACGCCAGGCGAAACCTGGACCGGATCCGGACGGTGGCCAATGAAATCGATGAGATCGAAAATGCCAGGCTGCAATCTCTGACCCTCAGTGGCGAAGAAAGCATCCAGATTGCCAGGTCGTATATCGTGGGTGGAAATATGATCGCCTTCATCATCCTCTTCCTTAGTTATACTCTTCTGACAAGACAGATCCGGACACGGCGGATGGCGGAGAAGTCGGTCAGGGAGCAGATGGAACGGCTCGAGGTGGTGACCGGAAATATGGGAGCCGGCCTATCCATCGTTACCAGTCAGCTTCGCATCCTCTGGAGTAACACGGTGATGAAAACCATCTTCGGCGATATGCAGGGAAAAACATTCGACCTGGCCTTCCCCGGGGAAGAAAAGAAAAGGAGGATCTTACTGCCCGACCAGCTGGGGCCCGGCGAACGTGTCCTGGAAGAGCGCCTCCTGGTCGATGAACGGGGAAACAAAAACTGGTACCAGATGATCTTTACCCCTCTCGGAGAAAAACAGGCCGGGGCTCCGATGTTCCTCCAGCTGCTCATCCCCATCGACGAACGTAAAAAGATGGAGCAGTCCCTGCAGCTGGCCAAGGATAAAGCGGAAGAATCCAGCAGGGCCAAGAGCGAATTCCTGGCGAATATGAGCCACGAGATCCGGACACCCATGAATGCTATCCTGGGCTATACGGAAATCCTGAAGGATACCATTCCCGATGACCCGAAGCTGGGCGGTTATCTCCATGGTATTGAGGTAAACGGTAAGAGCCTGATCCGGATCATCGATGATATCCTTGACCTCTCGAAGATCGAGGCGGGGAAAATGCAGATCAGCCGGGAAATGATCGATCCACGCCACCTCCTGGCCGAGATTAAAACGATGTTCGAAGAGAGCGCCCGGCAGAAGGGACTCGAGTTCCGGGTAAAAATGGGCGAAGATCTGCCCCGGGGCCTCGAACTGGATGAGACCCGCATGCGGCAGGTTCTTTTTAACCTCATCGGAAATGCCTTGAAATTCACAAACTCCGGGTACATCGAACTTTCTGTCCAAACCATAAAGAAAAAGAGCACGACCGGAAGGACCGACCTTCTTATCCAGGTGAAAGACACCGGACTGGGGATCCCAAGAGAACAGCAGGAGCTGATCTTCCAGCCTTTCCAGCAACAGTCGGAACAGGATACCCGGCTTTATGGCGGAACCGGACTCGGGCTGGCCATCACCCGACGCCTCCTTGAGATGATGGGCGGCACGATCTCACTGGAAAGCACCGTCAATGAAGGCTCCAACTTTATCATCATGCTGCCCGACGTTAAGACCGGTGAGCCGCAGGCTGCACAGCCAGCCACCGGGACCGATATCCGCAGCATCCGGTTCAGGGATCCTAAGGTGCTTCTGGTGGAAGATAACGAATCCAACCGGAAAGTCGTGCGCGATTTTCTCGCCGGACTTCACGTGCATCTCCTGGAAGCTGAAAACGGGAAAATAGCCGTCGAAATGGCCCTCCGGACCCATCCCCAATTGATATTCATGGACATCCATATGCCGGTGATGGACGGCTTTGAAGCCCTGGAGCAACTGCGCCGTCATAAGGACATGGCCCGCATTCCCGTGATCGCCCTCACCGCCTCGGCCATGAAGGAAAGCCGGGAGAAAATCCGCGAAACCTTCGACGATTTCCTGATCAAACCGGTAACACGCGTGAGCATGGTCCACAAAATGACCGGTTACCTCCCGTACGACAAATTCCGGCTGACAAAAAAACAGGATACGTTCCCCGATATCGAAAGCAGTGTTGCCGCAATGGAAAACGGCGGCCTGCGGTTCAGTGAAACACTGCAGGCGGTTTTCAGGAAGGAACTGCGGCCGGTTTACCGGCAGATCGGCAGGAAACGTTCCATGAACAGGATCAAGACATTCGCACAGAGACTGAAGGAAACAGGGCTGGAATACCATGTCCCGGCCGTGGAAAAGTACGGCGACCAGTTGCTGGCCCTGGCCGGAACCTTCCATACCGAAATGATCCAGAACCTCCTCAAACTTTATCCCCGGATCGACACGACTATTACTGGAGATAAACCCGATACAGCATGAATAAAAAAAACAGTGCCCGGAATCAGACCGGTGGTGAAATCCTGATCGTCGACGACAATCCTGAAAACCTCCAGGTTCTCGGAAGCATCCTGGCCGAGAAAAATCTGGACGTCAGCTTTGCCAATAACGGTCGGCAGGCCATTGAAGCCTGCCTTTATGAGCCTCCCGACCTTATCCTGCTCGACGTGTCCATGCCGGGGATGGACGGCTACGAGGTGTGCAGAAAGCTGAAAAGCCTGGATCAAACGGCCGGTATCCCGGTAATCTTCCTCACGGCAAAAACCGGGAGTGAAAACGTGATCCGCGGTTTTGAAGCCGGAGCCGTCGATTATGTCACGAAACCGTTCAACGGCTTCGAACTGCTGTCGCGCGTGATGACCCATCTCGAACTCAAACAATCGCGGGATTACATTGAGCAGCAGAAGGAACAACTGGCCAGGGTCAATGCCACCAAAAACCGCTTCTTCTCACTGCTGGCACACGATCTGAAAAGTCCTTTCAGTACCCTCATCACCGTGACGGACTATTACAAGAAAAGCGCAGCAACCTTTGATGAAACGGAAATGCGGAAATTCCTCGACCATATCTATGAAGTTTCCGTGAATACTTACAACCTTCTGGAAAATCTCCTTGACTGGTCACGTTCGCAGGCGGGAATTCTCGAGGTAAACATCCTGGACTTCGATCTGAAATCGGTGGTCCGGAAAAATTCCTACCTCATTTCAACCCGAGCCAGGGAGAAAGATATCCATGTCGATTATGACTGCCCCGACGGGATCATTGCCAGGGCCGATCCCGATATGATCAGCACGGTGATTCGCAACCTGCTGGGAAACGCGGTGAAGTTCACTTCACGTGCAGGAAAGGTCACGCTGACCTGCCGGAGGGAAGGAGATGCTGTCGTGGTGAGCGTTGAAGATACCGGTATTGGCATGACATCCGCCGAGCTTGATAAACTCTTCAGGCTGGATGCGCATCTCAGCAAGCAGGGAACGGAACATGAAAAGGGGACGGGTTTGGGCTTGATCCTTTGCCGGGAATTCGTCGAGAAAAACCATGGGGACCTTCATGCCGACAGTAAAAAAGGGAAGGGGAGCCGTTTCGTTTTTTCCATCCCATCCGGTGGGGTAAAATCGGAAATGATTTAAACATTCCGCCGGTTCACCGTGTTTTTATGCTTAACCTGAAACGCTTCAATGGACAGAAAAGACTTAAAATCATTTGAAGAATACCACTCCAGTATCGATACCCTCCATGTTAAAAACCGTTGGAAACGCCTTCTAGCCTTTCTTGGTCCCGCCTATCTCGTCAGTGTGGGATACATGGATCCGGGAAACTGGGCCACCGATATCGCCGCCGGCAGCAAGTTCGGCTATGCGCTGATATGGGTGATCATCCTGTCAAATGTCACGGCAATCCTCGTTCAAAGCCACAGCGCCAGGCTCGGTCTCGTAACCGGAAAGGACCTGGCGCAGTTCAGTAGGTCGTATTACCGGCCGGGACTGAACTTCATCTTCTGGATCTTCGCCGAGATTGCCATCGCCGCCACCGACCTGGCTGAAGTTCTCGGAATGGCCATCGGACTTAACCTGCTCTTCGGACTTAACCTGCTGATCGGGGTCAGTCTTTCCATGTTTGATACGCTGATCATCATGTTCCTGATCAAAAAAGGCATGCGGATGCTGGAGGCCATCATCATCGGGCTGATCAGCATCATCGGGATCTCTTTCATGATTGAACTTTTTTTCTCGGGCCCTTCCATCACGGGCATCCTGAAAGGAATCATACCCACCATGCCCGGACCCGGTGCGCTTTACATCGCCATCGGTATTATCGGGGCCACCGTTATGCCTCACAACCTGTACCTGCATTCCTCCCTGGTCCAGACCCGCAAGTTCCAGAACAGCCGGGAAGGGATCGGGAAGGCCATCCGTTTCAACCTTTTCGATACGACGATCGCTCTCAACCTTGCCCTTTTCGTTAATGCCGCCATCCTTATCCTGGCCGCTTCAACCTTTTTCAAAACCGGGCATCATGAAGTTCAGGATATCACCCAGGCACACCGCATGCTTGAACCCCTGCTGGGTTCGGTACTGGCGCCGGTGCTTTTTGCCATTGCCCTGATCGCCTCCGGTCAGAGCTCCACGCTTACCGGCACCATTACGGGGCAGATCATCATGGAAGGATACCTGAATCTTAGGATCGAACCCTGGCTCAGGCGGCTGATCACCAGATCGCTGGCCGTTATCCCGGCATTCATCACCATTCTCGTGGCGGGAGCCTCCATGGCCGGCCCTCTGCTCATCCTTAGCCAGGTCATCCTCAGCCTTCAGCTGGGCTTTGCCATAGTTCCACTCACCCACTGGGTTTCGTCCCACAGGATCATGGGCGTCTTCAAATTGCGGATCGTCACCATCCTCATTACCTGGTTCGCGGTGCTGATTGTCGTGGTGCTTAACGTTATCCTGGTGTTCGACACCCTGCGGGGGCTGATCACCGGCGGAAAAAGCCCGTGGTTGATCTTCGGGATCATCATCCCCGCCGTGACCGGCGCTTTTCTCCTATTGATCTATATCATCATCGAACCCTACCTGAAACTGAAGATCCCCGGATTTTTCCAGTCGACTCACCGGCCTCCTGCATTACTCAGACTGGATGAAGAGGTGAAATTCCGGAAAATTGCCATTTCCATCGACTTTTCGGATTCGGATAATAATGCACTGACCTACGCCTTAAAGCAGGGAGGAAAGTCGGCCGAGTATTTTCTGATCCATGTGGTGGAATCGGCCGGGGCCAGGATGATGCGATCGGAGATCTCCGACCGGGAAACGGGAGAAGACAAGGGCTTTCTTGAACATTACGTCAGACAGCTCGAACACGCCGGGTACAGCGCCAGGCCAGTGCTCGATTTCGGACTGGCCCGGAACGTCCTGCCGCAGGTTGTCAATGACCTCCATGCCGACCTGCTCGTCATGTCGTCACACCGAAAAGGATTTTTGCATCAGCTCATCAAGGGAACGACCATTTCCCACGTTCAGCGCAGAATCAACATTCCGGTGATCATCCTGAAATGACCGCCCTGTCGATCAGATCCATTCCGGGTGATCTACCCTCAGGTCCGAGTCGGCATCACCCGTGTTTAATGTGGAGGCCGGCTCAAAGAGCAGCGCAGTCGTCTCTCCAACGGCCACCGGCCTGTGCTCTGTGCCGCGAGGGACGATGATCATCTCTCCCGGGCCGATCTCTTCCCGGTGATCCCGGAACTCCATGGTGAGACGCCCGCTGAAAACCATGAACAATTCATCTTCATGTTGATGACTGTGCCATGCGAAAGGGCCCAGCATCCTGACCAGCTTGACATGCTGACCATTCAACTCCCCGATGATCTTCGGATCCCAGTGCGTTTCAAATACGGCGAATTTTTCCGCCAGGTTGATCTTCACATTCATTTTCTTTGACATTTTTTCATTTTTTTTTCAGCGCCGGCACTCTTCCAATAATTCTTTGACTGACAGAGCCCTAAAATTGAAGGCATGTCCATAAAAGCAGATAAAAGGATCCGATTAGGGCTTTTGTCTTCGAAAACTTCTAAACATATTTCATATGCTGATGTTTAAATTTTTTGGAAACGCCCTTGATCTGCGAGGTTGAGGTATTTCCGGAACGATTTCCTTTGTGCCAGATTCATTGAACTAATATCGAAAAAATGGTCCATATCTTCGATAGTGTCAAACGTTTTTTCGCGGCCATGTTCCAGGCTTCATCCTCTGATGCGAGCAATATCAATACATTATTCCTGCAGTTTCTCATTCTTTCACTCGTCATCATGCTGATCGTGGCGGGCATGGTTTTCATCGGCGGTTACCGGTATCGCCGGAAGGTTCAGCCGGACGTGCCCAATCAGATCCATCACAACAAAAAGCTGGAGTTGACATGGACGATTCTTCCCCTGCTGGCGGTTTCATTTTTCTTCATCCTGACCGTCAGATCCATGAAACAGATCAACCAGCCTTGCGGAGGATGGCCGGGACCCCGATATTGTGGTCATTGCCCACCAGTGGTGGTGGGATATCCGGTATCCGGAAGAAGGGTGTGATTACGGCCAATGAACTTCACATCCCTGCCGGTAAAAAGATGCGGATGCGTATTGAATCGGCCGATGTGATTCACAGCTGGTGGGTTCCTGCTCTGGGGAGGAAAACCGATGCTGTTCCGGGAAGGTGAATTATGCCTGGATTGAATCGGACACCACCGGGGTTTTTCACGGGCACCTGCAGTGAATTTTGCGGCGACTGAACATGCCTGGATGCTGATCAGGGTGGTGGCTCGGAATCCCAGGACGATTTTGATCGCTGGATTGCATCGAGAAAGGCAGTGCCGCCTGTTCCCGCCGGAAGGAGCGGCAAAGGAAGGGGCGATGCTTGTTCCAGAGAAAATCGTGCGGCAGCTGCCATGCCATCGCGGGAACGCCGGCCACAGCGCATATCGGTCCCGATCTGACGCATGTCGGTTCGCGGAGGACGCTGCTGAGCGGCATGGTGCCGAATACGTCAGAAATATGAGAAATGGCTTAAGGATCCGCAGAAGGTTAAAACAGGAGCTCATATGCCTGATTTTATGCTCACCGATAAAGAAATCGATGAACTTGAAACATACCTGGAGGGTCTAAAATGAAGCTGGCTATCCATATTCCCGAATCCAAAGATCCCCTGCCGCGTCTCCGGACAGCCAATGGGTTTCTTCAATGGATCTCCACGGTCGATCATAAGCAGATCGGCATCATGTATCTCTGGTCCGCCCTGTTCTTTTTCCTGGTCGGCTTTGCGGAAGCGATGCTGATGCGCATCCAGCTGGCCAGGCCGGAGAATACGTTTCTTTCTCCCGAAGCCTATAACCAGATCTTTTCGATGCACGGCACCACCATGATCTTCATGGTGCTCACGCCCATACTCCTTGGCTTTGCCACCTATCTGCTGCCGCTGATGATCGGGGCCAACGAGATGGCCTTTCCCCGGCTGAATGCCTTCAGTTTCTGGATGTTCCTGCTGGGAGGCATTATCCTGTATTTCAGTTTTCTCGCCGGTGGAGCGCCCAATGTCGGCTGGTTCAGCTATGCCCCCCTGAGTGAAACCAATTACAGCTCGTCGCCGGGGGTCAACTACTGGGCCATCTAGCTTGCTGATGATGGGGATCGGGACCATTGGGGCGGCCCTGAATTTTGTGGTGACGACGATTACCATGCGAGCAAAAGGACTGAAATATAACCGGCTGCCCCTCTTTGTCTGGATGATCTTCGTGAATTCATTTCCTGATCCTTTCCGCTTTCCCGGTTCTGAATGCCGGGTCTGGTGATGATCCTTATCGACAGGATGATGAATGCTCACTTCTTCACCACCAGCACGGGCGGTAACGCCGTGATGTGGCAGCACCTTTTCTGGACCTTCGGGCATCCTGAAGTATATATCCTGGCCCTGCCGGCTTTCGGAATTGTTTCGGAGGTCATCCCGGTATTTTCCCGCAAACCCATCTTTGGCTATGGCTTTGTGGCCGCCTCCACGGTGGCCATCACCCTTCTCTCCTTCGGTGTATGGGCACACCATATGTTTGCGGTTGGACTCGGAACCACGTTCAATGCCTTTTTTGCCGCCACCAGTATGCTGATCGCCGTACCTACCGGAATCAAAATATTTAACTGGGCGGCGACCATGTGGGGAGGGTCCGTTCGGTTTACCACCGCCATGCTTTTTGCCCTGGCCCTGCTGATCGATTTTACCATCGGCGGACTGAGCGGCGTGGGTTTTTCCATCGTCCCGGTCGACTGGCGGCTGACCGATACCTACTTCGTTGTTGCCCATATTCATTATGTCTTCATCGGAGCAGCCCTGACGGGCGGATTTGCCGGCACCTATTACTGGTTCCCGAAAATCTCGGGAAGCATGCTTTCCGAAAAAATCGGGAAATGGCATTTCTGGCTCTTCTTTATCGGCTTCAACGGGACCTTTTTCGTCTTTCATTTCCTTGGCACTGCTCGGGATGCCCCGGCGTGTCTTCACTTATCCCGACCTGCCTTATCTCGGGAAGACTCAATATGTTTTCAACCGTGATGGCCTTCGTCTTCGGCACTCTCCTTTCTCCTTTTCATCTATAATACTTTTCCGGAGTCTTGAAAAAGGGTAAGAAGGCCGGCGATAATCCCTGGGGGGCATGGAACACTGGAATGGCTCACACCTTCACCGCCGCCGCTGAAGAACTTTGAAGCCGTCCCGCTCGTCCGCAGCCGCAGACCGATCTGGGATCTTGAACATCCCGAAAATCCCGACTGGAAAGTGCAGGAAAAGGAAAAGAAACCAAATGAAGGAGGGAAGGCACAAATGAAAAGCAAAATCATGATGCTTTTTTTTATTGCTTCGGAAGCATTCTTCTTCCTTGCACTCATCATTTCCTATGTGGTATACAGCCGACCGGGGGGTACTCTGTCAGCGACGGCCCACTATCTGGATGTGACAAAAACCGGCATTTTCAGTATCCTGCTCTTCTCCAGCAGCGGGACGATCATCATGGCTGAATCGCGTATGAAAAAAGGGAAGCGGAAGGCTGTCCGCATGGTGGATGGTTGCAACCGTCGTCCTTGGGCTGGTCTTCCTGATTGGCCAGGGAAAGGAATATTACCATCTCTATCATGAAAATGTGACGATCAGCAGGGACGTTTTCGGATCCGCTTTTTTCACCCTTACAGGTTTTCACGGCCTTCATGTGCTGGTCGGGCTCATTGTTCTGTCAGTGATCACCTATATGATTTTCACCGGAAAATTTACCGCACTGGAATCCTCCGGACTCGATTCGGCATCGATCTACTGGCATTTTGTCGACGGTGTTTGGGTGGTTGTTTTCAGCGTGGTTTATTTTGGATCATTGTTATGACAATACAGAACATTCTTATCTCGGACTGGGTGCTGAATATCCCGGCTCTGGTCATTGCCGCCTGCCTGGTGTCTTTCCATCTCGTGACCGGCCGTTTCCGGTTCGGGCACAACAGCCCTTTGTTTTATGCCGGAGTTGCTGCTGTTCCTGATCATGTCCACTGTCACCTCTGGAATTCCTCGGACGGAATTTATCTGTTCAGCGCTCACATGACACAGCATATTTTTTATCTGCTGATCATCCCGCCGTTGCTGCTTGCAGGTACAGATTCCGAATTCCTGCACCGTCTTCAGCAGCCGGCGCGGGTGCACCACGGGCCGCGTGCTGTTTTACCCGCTGGTCACCTGGATCATGGGCATCGGCTCCATGTGGATATGGCATATCCCGGTTGTTTTTCACGCCATGAAGCAATCGCAGGCCCTGATGGTCCTGCAGGTCGTCACCTCCTGGTGCTCGGGTATATTTTCATCTGGCCGGTTTTTGCCCCGGTCCGCTTCATGAAACTGGGCCCGCTGGAAAGTACACTGTATCTTTTTTCGGCCTGTGTCGGATGTACAGTGCTTGGGCATCTTTATCACCTTTGCCCCGTCGGGTATTTATACGGCGTATTTCACCGGCGGTGATCCGGCCATCGGCCAAATGATCGCCGCCAACTGGGGAATCAACCGCACGGTCGATCAGCAGATGGCGGGACTGATCATGTGGGTTCCGGCCTGTTTGTCTATGTCACCAATATCATGATCACACTCGGGAAATGGTATATCAAAGATCCAGACACCGGTCTTGAACGACTCATAAAATCACCTTAACACGACAACTTATGAATATCGATGAATTGACAAGACATCAGGATGAGTATCCGCTCTCACCCGCGGATCCGGATGAGATCCCCGCGCCGACCTTCTGGCCGGTGTTCCTGGCTTTCGGCGTTCTCCTGCTCTTCTGGGGGCTGATTACATCCTTTATCATGCTGACAACCGGCATCATTGTCATCGCTATTTCGGTGGCAGGATGGATAAGTGATCTCAATAACACTGACCCTCCACAAATGATCACTATGAAACGACGCACATTTTTAATCCGGATCATTCTTGGCTTAGCGGTTTTGCTGCATTTCTCGTCTCCATACCCATTTTCGGCGCCCTCCTGGAACCGCTGTTGAGGAAAAAAGTGTTCGCCTGGCGCCAGGTGGGCGAAGTGGATGATTTTGTCGTCGGGAAAACCGTTCTGGTGAAATATCATGATGCTTCGATCCTGCCCTGGTCGGGAACGACCTCGAAAACGGCCGCCTGGGTGAGAAGGGTGGATGAAGAAAAGTTCGTGGCTTTTTCGGTGAACTGCACCCACCTGGGCTGTCCGGTCCGGTGGGTGGGTGACGCCGAGCTGTTCCTGTGCCCCTGCCATGGCGGGGTTTATGGCAAGAATGGCTCCATCAAGGCCGGACCGCCGCCCAACCCGCTTCCCCGCTACCCTGTGCGGATCAACAAGGGGAAGGTTGAAGTCCGCACCAGCCCCATTCCGATAACTAACCTCTAAGACAGCGATTCATGAAAGGACTACGGAAATTCTGGCAATGGCTTGACGACAGGACGGGAATAACGGATGCCCTGAAACCGCTGATGGACCATCCTGTTCCCCCAAATGCGAAATGGATGTATGTTTTCGGAAGCGCCACGCTGTTCATGTTCATTGTCCAGGTGATCACCGGCGTCGGCCTTGCCCTGATCTACCAGCCCACCAGTGAAACGGCTTACCAGTCGCTGAATTACATAACAAACCAGGCTCCCCTGGGCCGGATTCTGCGGGGGATTCATTATTTCGCGGCATCGGCCATGATCTTCCTCGTCGGCCTTCATATGATCCGCGTATACCTTACGGCTTCGTTTAAATACCCCCGGGAGATGAACTGGATCTCGGGCCTTTTCCTCCTTGCGCTGACCCTGGCCATGGGCTTTACCGGTCAGCTGTTACGCTGGGACAGCAACGGTGTCTGGTCGGCCATTGTCGGTGCCGAACAGGCCGGGCGCATCCCCGTGATCGGCACCACCATCGCCCGGTTGTTCCTCGGAGGCGACACCCTGGGAGGCGCCACACTCAGCCGGTTTTTTGCCTTTCATGTCTTCCTGGTTCCCGGGCTGATCTTCCTGCTGCTCGGCCTTCACCTCTACCTGGTCATCAAGAACGGGATCTCCGAACCTCCTGTCGCCGGGCGGCCCGTGAAACGAAGAGACCTACCGAAAAGAATACGAGGAACTGCTGGAAAAAAAGGGGGTGCCGTTCTGGCCCAATGCCGCCTGGCGCGATGCCCTGTTTGCCATTGTGGTGATCTTTGTCGTGCTGGCGTTTGCCGTTTTTCGGGCCCGCCGAAGATCGGCGATCCTCCCGACCCGTCGAATATCCAGTCAAACCCCCGGCCCGACTGGTATTTCCTGTGGATATTCGCCCTTTTTGCCCTGATGCCCCCGCAGATCGAATCTTTTGTGATCGCTTTCGCCCCCGTGGTCATCGGGATCTTCCTTCTGCTCGTCCCCATCATCTTCAACCAGGGTGAACGGAGCCCTCTCCGGCGGCCCTGGTCCATTGCCGTAGTCGTGGGCGTGATCACCATGGTGGGCGTCTTCTGGTATAAGGGAACGAAATCGCCATGGTCTCCCAAATTCAGTGCCCGGCCACTAACGCAGGCGGATATCGGGGATGTGAGTGCGGAGGCCCGCCACGGGGCCGACCTGTTTTATTCCAAGGCCTGCCTATACTGTCACACCATTAATGGGAAAGGGGGGGAGCGTGGACCCGACCTGACCCATGTTGCCGATCGCCTCACCGGGGAGGAAATGACCATCCGCATTGTCAACGGCGGAACGAATATGCCGCCCTTTGGGCCAATGCTGACCGACAAGGAGCTGAAAGACGTTGTCGCTTTCCTTGAAACCCGCAAACAGGAAAAATGATGATTTCCCCGTGAAACCACCCCCGGCTTCTGCATGCCGGGCCCCGATCCGGTCAGATGGCACCTGTATCCGTGTTTTTTTGGTGAATTGACGAACATTTACACCTGATATTTGCTCATTGATCATGCATCCTATGTTTTCGGCGTCTATGAAATCATTGCTTTCCATCATCTCATCCACACGGACCATGGCCGTTCTTCTGCTCATTTTTGCAATGAGCATCGGCACCGCCACGTTTATCGAAAGGGATTACGGGACCGATGCGGCGAGAAGTGTCGTGTACAATGCCCTCTGGTTTGAGATCCTGCTGGCCGCCGGAATGGTCAATATTGTCGCCGTAACCATAAAGAGCAGGATGTACAGGCGTTCCCGGCTGAGCATCCTTCTCTTTCATCTCGCCTTTGTCATCATCATCGCCGGCGCCGGCATCACCCGCTTCTTCGGAACCGAAGGATCTATGGCCATCCGGGAGGGGGAAACATCCCAAAGCTTCCTGACCTCCGGCGCCTACCTGACCATCGGACTCAGGCACGGAAAGGATTCACTGGTTTACCGCCGTCCGGTCCTGTTCTCGCGTATGGCGCGCAACCGTTTCAAAAAATCCTTCACCATCGATGGGCAGCGGGTGAAGGTTGCCCTGGACCGTTTTTACGAAAGCGCCGTTCCGTCTCTCCTGCAGGATGAGCAGGGCAGTCCCGCAGCTCTCTTCGTCGCCGCCGGACCGGAAGGCCGGGAGAACGTATTGGTAAGATCAGGGGAAAGTCTCCGTCTGGGAACCTCGAGTATGGATTTTCTCGTCCAACCCGACAGCATGATGCGGCAGGGCCGGGTGAACCTCTACATCGGTTCCGGCGGTTCATTGTCGTTCGTTGCCCCTTTTCAGGTTATACGGACAGTGATGACCACCCGGACGACAGACACGCTTGCGGCTGGCATTGCCCATCCCTTTCTCCCGATGTCGCTCCATGATTTTAACGGATTCCCACTGGTCCTCAGTCAGTTTGTTCCCCATGCCCGGGTGAGCGCCTCGCCTGCCGGGATCAGCCCCGGGCTTTCGTCAGCCCTCCTCATGGACGTCGATGCCGGTGGTTCCGTCCGGACTCTGCCCGTTTTTGGCAGGAAAGAACAGGAGGGCAAGGCCGTCACTGCGGAAGTGAACGGGATCCAGGTGAAACTGAGTTACGGCTCTATCCGGAAGGCATTGCCTTTTGCGGTGCACTTAAATGATTTCATTCTCAAACGCTACCCGGGGTCAGGCAGTCCTTCCTGGTTTGAAAGCCGCGTCAGGCTGACCGATCCGGGAGAAGGGGTCGACCGCGATCAACGCATATTCATGAACAATATCCTGAATTACAAAGGCTACCGTTTGTACCAGGCTTCCTATGATACTGATGAACGGGGTACCGTCCTGGCCGTCAACCACGACGGGACGGGTACTCTCGTGACCTATCTCGGTTACATCTGCCTTGCCCTTGGCTTCATCCTCACCCTTTTTAACAAAAACAGCCGCTTTGCCTGGCTATGGCGAACGACAAGCGAAGCCTCCGGAACCATGAAAATGACC
>CAVXNX010000020.1:0-18938 GCA_963763215.1 uncultured Bacteroidales bacterium | reverse complement strand
AGCGGGGATCAGAATGCGGGTTAATTTTGAATATATTTACCAAAATTCCACCCTTTGGCAATAAATGAATATATAAAGGATCTGCTGCTTTTCAATGAGAGGGTGATTTTTCCCGGGCTGGGAACTCTCGAAATCCGAAAAAGCCGGCGAGCATGAGACAGGATTAGCCCTCCATCCTCCCGATCTGCTTGTTTTTGATCCCGGGCTAAAAAGAGATGACGGCCTTCTTTCAGCAAGGATAGCACAGGCTGAAGAGACCGGTGTACCGAGGCACAGGATACCGTCCTTGAATACATCGACAGCATCATCTTTGCGTTCAACAAGGGGGAAAGTTTGATATTGAAGGCGTATGCACGCTTTTCCAGGATGCTGATAATAACGTCCGTGTCACAAAATCACCCGATCTGAATCTTGACCTGGATTCCTTCGGCCTCGAAACGCTTGATCTTGAACCCCTGGAGAAGGAAAGTCACCTTGTTCGGAGGAGGAGCACCGGATCCGGCATCCGGCATGGCGGAAATCCCCGGAAAGTGCCGTCAACTCCGGGAAAGAAACAACACACACCGGCTGGCGGACAGGTGAAAGAGGAATTTGTGGCTGATGGCGCCGGGATACCTCCCCAGGGGAATGAGCCTGACGAATATCATTATGAGAGCGGGGGAAATCAACAACCGCAACACCATCTGGATCCTCTCCGGTGCCATTGTTGTGGTTCTTGTCAGCCCTGGTGATCATGACACTGAAAACCGATTTGCTCGCCGGCAACTTTGACTTCGGATCTATTTTCAAATCGTCCGACACTACGCTCAACATCGATGATGATTTTTCCAATGTCACGGAAGAAGATTTTGAGTTTGACAGCATGGTGAATGAGCTGAACAATGAGATCGATTCGTCCACTGACGATCGAAAACGCAATGAATCCGCCCTGGAACCGGAAAAATGAACCGACGGAAAAACCGCAGGCCGGTTATCAGGTGAATACCATATCATTGCAGGCAGTTTCAGAGACCGCGAAAATGCCGCGGAGCTTCAGCAGGATCTTACCATGCAGGGTTATCAGGAGCATTATTATCGAACGGGGAGACGGCTATTTTCGGGTAAGCGCCGGCAGTTTCAATGACAAGCAAACTGCCACTGGACAAACTCAGCGAATTTCAGAAAGTGAAGGGATGAACAATGCCTGGGTCATGGCATTGAACTAGATCCTACCGCACCACCGCACCATTGATGGCTGCCGGGTCGGGCACTACAAATTGCAGCGGTACCGTCATTGTTTTCCGACAGCAGGATCATTCCGTTTGATTCTATGCCCTTGATCTTCCGGGGAGCCAGATTCAGCAGAATGCATACTTTCTGCCCTTTCAGCTTTTCGGGATCAAAAAATTCTGCGATGCCGGAAACGATGGTCCGTACATCCAGACCTGTATCGACGGTAAGTTTCAGCAGTTTCTTGTTTTTGCCACCTTCTCAGCATCAAGTATGGTTGCCACCCGGATATCCATGGCTGTGAAATCTTCAAAACTCATGGTTTCTTTGGCAGGCTCAACGTTCCCGGCCGGATTCATTCGGCATTGGCGCTGTTGTCCATCAAGCTTGTCGAGCTGTTTTTCGATCTGTTCATCCTCGATTTTCGGAAAAAGCAGTTCCGGTTTCCCGATCATATGACCTGCGGCCAATAGATTGGTTTTTCCGGCCTGCTTCCAGTCCGGATTCGTCGAAACCGAGGATCCGGCCAGTTTTTCGGTGGTGTCGGGCAGGAAAGGCTGAAGTATCACCGACAGGTTGGCGCGTGAGCTGAAGGGAGATGTTCAGGATGGTCTTCACACGGTCCTCATCTGTCTTTATAAGCTTCCAGGGCTCGGTGTCGGCCAGGTATTTATTGCCCGATCCGTGCGAGGTTCATGGCTTCCTTCAGTGCTTCCCGGAACCGGAAGTTATCGAGGTTCGTTTCCACTTTTTCCTTACTTCTGCGAAAGCAGCCATCACTTCCCGGTCGTTTTCCGTTAAGCACCCGCTTCGGGTACGTTCCCGCCGAAATATTTATGTGTAAGCACCATTGCACGGTTCACGAAATTGCCGAAGATCGCCACCAGTTCGTTGTTGTTCCTGGCCTGGAAATCCTTCCAGGTAAAATCGTTGTCTTTTGTCTCGGGCGCATTGGCACAGAGGACATACCTCAGCACATCCTCCTGACCCTTGAAATCTTCGAGGTATTCATGCAGCCAGACCGCCCAGTTTTTGGAGGTGGATAGCTTATCGCCTTCAAGGTTCAGGAATTCATTGGCAGGAACATTCTCGGGAAGAATATAACTGCCTTCGGCCTTCAGCATGGCCGGGAAAATGATGCAATGGAAGACAATATTGTCTTTACCGATGAAATGGATCATCCGGGTTTCCTTGTCTTTCCAGTATTTTTCCCAGTCGGGTGTGAGTTCCTTCGTGGCCGAGATATATCCGATGGGAGCATCGAACCAGACGTACAGGACTTTTCCTTCCGCTCCGTCCACCGGAACGGGAATGCCCCAGTCGAGGTCACGGCTAACGGCACGTGGCTGAAGTCCATTGTCGAGCCACGATTTGCACTGTCCGTAAACATTGGATTTCCAGTGTTTATTTTCCTCAAGGATCCACTCTCTCAGAAAAGCTTCATATTTATCCAGCGGGAGGAACCAGTGTTTTGTTTCCTTCAGGACAGGCTCTGGCACCGGAGATGGTCGATTTCGGATTGATCAGGTCTGTCGGGTTCAGTGAAGATCCGCATTTTTCACACTGGTCACCGTAGGCATTTTCATTGCCGCAGTTCGGGACAGGTTCCGGTAATATAACGGTCGGCCAGGAACTGTGATACTTCAGGATCGTAATATTGTTCCGTTGTTTTTTCAATGAATTCGCCTTTATCATAAAGCGTCCTGAAAAACTCCGATGCTGTTTCATAATGCACCGGTGAGGTGGTCCGCGAATAAATATCGAACGAAATACCGAATTTTTCAAATGATTCCTTGTTCAGCTCAGTGGTACTTGTCAACCACATCCTGCGGCGAAACGCCTTCCTGCCGGGCTTTGATGGTGATGGGCACACCATGCTCATCCGATCCGCAGACAAAGATGATCTCCTCGCCCTTCATTCTCAGGTAACGGGCAAAAATATCAGCAGGTACATAAACTCCAGCCAGGTGACCAAGGTGAATGGGACCATTGGCATACGGCAGGGCGGCAGTGAGAAGGAATCTTTTATAATCGGTCATATAACAGGGGAATAAGGAATTTTTTACAGAACAGCAAAGATAAGGAATTAATTCGTTCCGGTGAGACGGATGGTGAAGAAATTCCAGGCCGGACCTCTTGCAAAAGGATAAAGAATGATCGATTCATGGGCACACGGGCGTATTTCAGTCAGGAAATCTGTATATTTACGTCATGATTACACCTGAATATCTCAAAACAGGCGATACGATCGGATTGTTGCACCGGCAAGGAAAATTCGAAGAAAAGGAGATCTCGTATTTTCTGGAAAAATGGAGGAATGGGGTTTGAAAGTACAGGCCGGGCAGGCATTTTTTCGGCAGTCATTACCAGTTTTCGGGCACCGACTGAGGAGAGGGCCGCGGATCTGCAGGACGATGATCGACGATGATCAGGTGAAAGCCATCGTGTGTGCCAGGGGTGGATATGGTTCACTGAGGACGCTTGAGCTGACCGATTTCTCCAACCTGGCAAAATGCCCGAAATGGATTTGCCGGCTTTTCCGATATCACGGTCTTTCATGCCTATATGAATAATTTGCCGGGATGGAGACGCCTGCATTCCTTGATGCCATTGAATTTCGGAAAAGAATTACGATGAAGAAAGCGCCGAATCACTTCGGAAGGCACTTTTCGGAGAAATCTCTGAACTATACCTTCCCTTCACATCCGCTGAACAGGAACGGTAGCGCCGAGGGCGAACTCACAGGCGGTAACCTGTCTATCCTCTGCAGTCTCAACGGCACAACTTTTTTCCCGATCTTCGGAAACGCATCCTTTTCATTGAAGATGTGGATGAATATCTTTACCATATCGACCGGATGATGCTGAACCTGCTTCACAGCGGGGTGTTTAACAGGATCCGCGGACTGGTTGCGGGCGGATTTACCCGGATGAAGGACAATGACATCGCCTTTGGAAAAAATGCCGGAGAGATCATTTCCGGGGTCACCGGGAAATTCAATTTTCCGGTGTGTTTCAGATTCCCGGCCGGTCATCAATTGAAGAACAAAACGCTGATTTTTGGACGTAAAACACTATTAAGGGTAAAAGAAGGGAAATGTTCCCTTGAGTTTAACCCTTAATTTAATGTGTTATGGTCGAAAAAACTGAAACGGGAAAGAAGGCAGAAGACATGGCCCGTCAATATCCTGGCAGGAAAAGGTATACCGGATTCGGAGACCAACTGGCGGTATTTTCATAAGGAGATTGATATTATCGCCGTGAAGGATGACCGCCTGGTTATCGTGGAAGTGAAAAGCACCTATCGAAGTAATTACTACAATGCTCCGTCCGATCTTCTCAGCAACCGGAAAATGCGTTTTCTTGTCGGATGCCGCGGAAGCCTATATTTTTAAATAGAATATCGAATGGAAGTCCGGTTTGATCTTGTCGTGGTTGTTTTCTCACGTAAGGGAGCACAGGATCGAACATATCGAATCAGGCCTTTATCCCGGGCGTAAACTGGTAAATTAATGAATGCAGAAGAGATCAGGGAATTTTGTCTCTCGATGGCGGAAACAACCGAAAGTTTTCCCTTCGATGATACCACCCTTGTATTTAAGGTGGCCGGGAAAATATTTGCCCTGCTCAACCTGGAGGGTGAGCTGAGCATAAACCTGAAATGCGATCCGGAGCTTGCCCTGAACCTGCGGGAACACTATGATGCTGTTCTTCCTGGTTATCATATGAATAAGAAATACTGGAATACGTAATGGTTGCCCGGGTAAAGCGTGAGGTAGCTGGAAGAATGGATCGTACATTCCTACCTGGCAGGTAATCGCGTGAAGCTGCCGTTCTGCGACGACAAACGTGAAACGAGAATCTGGCCGAGCAAGAATGACAACCGGAACATATAATATCCGGCCATTACCTTAAATCAAAAATTATACTGACACAAGAAACAATGTAATGATATGATAAGATCATGTTAATACCTTAAAATCAAAATTATAATAATGAAACGTATCTTAAATTATTTTCTCCAGGGGTTGCTCTATGTGGCGCCACTGGGACTGACCATCTATATCATCTGGGTTCTTTTCACCTTCATCGACGGATTGCTGAGCCGCTACCTGGATGAATTCCTGGATTTTCATATCCCGGGGCTCGGACTTATCATGGCTTGTTCATCATCATTACCCTGCTCGGCATCATCGGACATTCCATCATCTTCCGATCCTATCCGCGAACTTATGACCCGGCTCATCAGGCCGCACCCCTGTGCTCAGCCTCATTTACAGTTCAATCCGGGATCTTCTGCATGCCTTTGTCGGGAAGGAAAAGAAATTCAACCAGCCCGTACTGGTGAAGGTCAATACCATTTCGGAACTGGAGAAGGTTGGATTCCTCACCCAGGAAGATCTTACCGATCTCGGTATCAAAGACAAGGTGGCCGTTTATTTCCCGCATTCCTATAATTTTTCGGGGGAACTTTTTATCGTCCCTCGGAACATGTAAACCCATTTAAAATGAGCCCGACGGAAGCTATGAAATTCGTTGTTTCCGGAGGGTTGTCGGCGAAGATGAACTAGGATTGCGTCCTCAGGCGATCAGGAAGCTACATCCCCGGATATCGGAATTGTCCCTCCTTCCGAGTACCTCAAAAGTACCGTCGGGATGTACCCGGCCCATGTCGGAGGTGGCAAGGAAGGCGCATGAATGGATAATTGGCCAGATCGATGATGTTAATAAGTCCGCTGTTCCCGGCGGGAAGATCGCGAATGGATCATGACTGTCGCGGATCAAGACCCTCATCCAGGGCGGAGTGCGGAATAAACCGTTCGCCCTTGGAATAAGCCTGGGAAAGAAGTTCGGTCATCCCGTATTCCGAATGCACGGTCTCGATGCCGAAACTTTTCCTCAGAAGTGCATGGACTTCTTCTCTGACCATTTCCTTTTTCCTCCCTTTCATTCCGCCCGTTTCCATGATGGTGATCCCGGAAGTCCTCCCGTATTCCTCCGCGAGATCGGTAAGGGCAAAGCTCACGCCGAGCAGCAGGGTCTTCTGCCCTTCCGACTGAAGCGTTTCAGTGCGGACATCAGTTTCTCATGTTCGTAAAGGTAAAATCCGCTTTCGCGATGCTCCGGATGCCGGATGAGATTTTCAGCCATATAGATCAGGGATGATCCCTCGCGTTCCAGGTAGGAAGGTAAGCAGTGCCAGAAAGCACCAGTCTCCTGCAGGACCGTAGAACCGTTCAAAACCTGCGGATGAAACTTTCCCTGTACAGTTCGGCGTCGGCCACATAATGCCGGCTTCTCGTCATTCCGGTTGTCCCGCTTGATTCAAAGACGAGTGCCGGGTCGCTGCTGTCGCTGTCGGTGATCCGGTGGTCCCTGAAAAATTCGATGGGCAAAAAAGGAATTTCCTGCACGGAAGCGACCGATGCCGGATCGATGCCGAGGGCGCGGCAAATTCCCGATAAATGGCGACATGTTCGTACCTGGTACCGGAAAATGTCCAGGCAGCCTGGGAGAACTCCTCTTCGGTATAGTCGCGGACAGGTCCATCACCGTAAAATTACGGAATAAATGAAGGAAGATGAGGATTAAATCATAAAATGACAGCCAGTTTGCGGAGGTCGGGAGAAATAAGAAAAGGGGCTTTCTCTGAAGCAAAGGTTCTGCTCCAGGGAGTTAGCCCCATCGTCTCTTTATCCGCGTATAGCCTTGATACCGGGCAATTCCTTGCCTTCGATATATTCCAGCATGGCACCGCCTCCGGTGGAAACATAGCTGACCTTGTCGGCCAGTCCGAATTTATTGACGGCAGCGACTGAATCTCCGCCACCGACGAGGCTGAAAGCTCCTTTATCGGTTGCTTTGGCAATGGCCTCCGCGATGGCAACCGTTCCTTTCCGGAAATTTTCCATTTCGAAAACGCCCATGGGACCATTCCAGAGGATGGTTTTGGATTTCATGATGACTTCGGAGAATAGTTTAATGCTTTCTTCGCCGATGTCAAGACCCATCCATCCTTCCTACCCTTCATCAATTTTTCCTTTTTTTGTAGCGGCATCATTGTCGAATTTATCTGCCATAATATGATCGACGGGAAGAATGAGGTTCACCCCTTTTTCTTTGGCTTTTTCAACGAGATCGATTTGCCATGTCGAGCTTATCTTCTTCGCAGAGTGAATTTCCGATCTCGCCGCCACGAGCCTTGATAAAGGTATAGGTCATACCGCCGCCGATGATCAGGTTGTCCACCTTGTCGAGGAGGTTTTCGATGACCAGGATCTTATCGGAAACTTTGGCACCTCCCATGATGGCCGTAAAAGGTTTGTCGGGTCTTCTCAGGACCTTGTCCATGGCCTGAAGTTCTTTATTGATCAGGTATCCGAAAACCTTGTCGTTGGGGAAAAAATTAGCCACTATGGTGGTAGAGGCATGGGCGCGGTGGGCCGTTCCAAATGCATCATTCACATATACATCGGCACCTTCGGCCAGTTTTTTCGCAAATTCTTCATCACCTTTGGTTTCCTGCTTGTAAAAACGAAGGTTTTCAAGCAGTAGCACTTCACCAGGCTTAAGCGATTTTTTCATTTCAAGGGTTTTTTCTCCAATGCAGTCATCGGCAAATTTTACGGGCATTCCAAGATGACCGGAAAGATTTTTGACCACATGTTTGAGCGAGAATTTTTCTTCCGGACCTTCCTTCGGACGTGCCGAGGTGCGACATCAGTATAGCTGAACCGCCGTCGGCGAGAATTTTTTTATGGTAGGAAGGGCTGCCCTGATGCGGTTATCGTCGGTCACTTCAAACTTATCATTAAGAGGCACGTTGAAATCGACCCTCATGATGGCTTTTTTACCTTTAAAATTGTACTGGTCAACTGTAAGCATATCTTCATGAATTTACAGGTTATAAATACGTTCTTTTTAATATTCACGCTCAAAGGTAAAAAAGTATTTTTATTGATTACCTTTGTTTCGCTGATAGCCTGTACATAAATTATAACTAATCAGGAACCGAAATGTATTTCAGGGATATTCCCGGACAGGAAGACATCAAGAAGCATTTAATCCATTCCGTGACGGAAGGAACCGGATAAGTCATGCGCAGATGTTGTACGGCCCGGAGGGATGCGGGAATCTGGCCCTGGCTCTTGGCCTATGCCCGATATATTTCATGTACCGACAGGCAGGAAGAAGATGCCTGCGGTAAATGTCCTTCCTGTGTGAAATACAACAAACTGGCACATCCCGATCTTCATTTTGTCTTTCCGGCTCCCTCATCCGCTTCCGGAGTGAATCTTCAACCGACAGTCTGCTGGAGAAATGGAGGGAGGCTCTGATCGAGAATCCTTATATGAATCAGTATCCAGTGGTATGAGAAGATCGGCATGGAAAATAAACAGGGTCTGATCGGCACCAAGGAAAGTTCGGGCATCATCCGGAAACTGAGTCTTAAATCCTACGAATCTGATTACAAAGTTCTGATCATGTGGCTTGCCGGAACGGATGAATACCACCGCAGCCAACAAGCTTCTCAAGCTGATCGAAGAACCACCGCCGGGTACCGTTTTTCTCCTGGTTTCGGAAACCCCTGAAGAGGTTCTGCCTACTATCCAGAGCCGGACCCAGATGATCAGGATCGCCGGATGAGCGATGCGGCCGTTGCGGCCGGCCTACAGAGCGATATTCAACATCGACGAGACGCTGTCGCCGATGCCGTCCGGCTTGCCAACGGAAATTTCAATAAAGCTTTGACGGCCGTGAAGGCTGATGAACAAAACCGGTTCAATTTCGAAAATTTCGTCAGGCTGATGCGGTTGTGCTATGGAAAAAGAGTAGCGGAACTGATCGAATGGGCGGAGGAGTATGCCGGGATCGGAAGGGAAAGGCAGAAACTGTTTCTGGTGTATGCCATGCGGCTTCTCAGGGAAAATTTCATGCTCAACCTCGGGAAGCAGAAACATTACCCATATGACAGCCTACGAAAATGACTTCTCAGCGAAATTTTCGAGTTTCATTCATGCGAAAAATGTACATTCCCATCTACGAAGAGCTGAATCTGGCCTACAGCCATATCTCCGCAAACGCCTATGGCACGATCGTTTTTCTGGATCTTTCCCTGAAAATCATCCGGTTGCTGCATATGTGATTTTTTTACGCTACTTTTGTGACATACAACCAACAGATTTGATATTATGGATGAAATGATTCACAGGGGTTGTTGCTTTGGCTCATGCAATGAAGATTTAAACGATAATACAGAGAAATCAACCAGTTATTTCAGTTCATGTTCCAAGCTTGACGATTATAACTGGCTCAGGGATCTGCCTGCAACAACAACCGAAACCGACCTCGTTGAGGTGCGGTTCAAAAATACAAGGAAAGCATTTTTCAGGAATATCAACCAGCTCAGGCTGAAGAGGGGCGATATCGTTGCCGTGGAAGCCTCGCCGGGACATGATATCGGCATCGTCAGCCTGACCGGTGATCTTGTCTAACGCCAGCTCGCAAAATACGGCATCTCCCCCGAATCGGAAGAAATCAGGAAAATTTACCGGAAAGCCAAGCAGGTGGATCTTGAAAAATGGAAGGAAGCCATTGACTCAGGAACGTTCCACCATGCTGCGTTCGCGGCAGATCGCCTCCATGCTGAACCTGAATATGAAGATTGGCGATGTGGAATACCAGGGCGATAAGACCAAGGCCATCTTCTATTATATTGCCGATGAACGGGTTGATTTCCGGCAGCTGATCAAAGACCTGGCAGAAGCATTCCGTATCCGGATCGAAATGAAGCAGATCGGAGCCCGCCAGGAAGCCGGAAGGATCGGCGGGATCGGCTCCTGCGGAAGGGAACTGTGCTGTGGCACCTGGCTCACCAATTTTGTTTCTGTGACCACCACCGCTGCCCGGTACCAGGAAATCTCCCTTAATCCTCAGAAACTCGCCGGACAGTGCGGGAAGCTGAAATGCTGCCTGAATTATGAAGTAACCAGTTACGTGGATGCCCAGAAGGATTTCCCAAGTCGCGATACAGTGCTCAGATCAAAAGACGGGGAGGCCTTTCACCAGAAAACCGATATATACCGGGGTATCTACTGGTATTCGTTCGACAGGAGTACTGCGGCAAATCTGATCCCGGTGCCCGTTGAACGTGTCAGGGAGGTCATCGAAATGAACAAGGACGGGCAAATAGCCCGAACATCTGATCGATTTTGATGACATCTGAACTGGTCAAGCCCATGGATTTTAACGATGTCATCGGACAGGACAGTCTTACCAGATTTGAAGAACATGGTTCCAAAACGGAAAAGAAAGAAAAAAGAAACGCAAGAAACTGTAAATTCTTCACAGTGATTCTGAAGTTTGCCCGGTTCTTAAACCGAACTTCGATGAAATTCCTGAATGTTATCATCTTTGTTATCCTGCCTTGGGGCCGTGTCGTGCGATCCCGACATGGTGTACGACCATTTCGAAAAGACCGGCGAGGGGAAGTGGTCGTGGGATGAGGTCAAGACCTTTGAGGTGGATATGACGGATACCCTGCATCCCTATAATATTTATATCGATATCCGGCATACCAAGGAATATCCCAAGAGCAACCTGTATGTTTTCCTGATGTCATCTCGCCTGTCCGGAGCCGTGACAGGATACTGTCAGCATCGGTATTGCCGATGACCGGGGCAAATGGCTCGGCAGCGGGTTTGGAAATATTAAGCTGGTCCGGCGGCTTTACCGGAGGACGTCCGCTTTGCCGTGCCCGGAACTTATACTTTCACGCTTGAACAGGCCATGCGTCTTGAAGAAGTACCGGTCACCGATGTGGGGATCCGGATCGAAAAATTCCATCAGTTAAAATAGAATTGTTTTGGGAAAGAATAAACTGAAGAAATTTGCTGAACTGGAATCTTTCGAAAGGGTTTATTCAGCCGGCCTTTGAAGAGTTTTTTGAAAAAGATCACTGCGCTGAAGGGGAAATGGAACCGGGAAGTTTTCGGGAATGATCATCCGCTGGTGCTGGAATTGGGATGCGGAAAAGGCGAATATACAGTCGGGCTGGCCAGGAAATTTCCAGGAAATGAATTTCATCGGTGTGGATATTAAGGGTGCCCGGATTTGGAGCGGCGCCAAATCTTCAACGCGGAAAATATCACCAATTCGGCTTTCCTCAGAACACGGATCGAATTCATCAACTCCTTCTTTCGGACCGGATGAGGTCAGGGAGATCTGGCTCACCTTCCCCGATCCACAACTGAAGAAACGACGGAACAAGAAAACGTCTTATCCGGCCCGCTGTTTCTGGAAAAATACCAGAAGTTCCTGGTGGATGACGGGATCATCCATCTGAAAACCGATAACCGCATCCTCTATGAATACACGCAGGATCTGGCAGAAATACAACGGGATGGATATTCTGGTTCAATACCGACGATCTTTACCATTCGGGACTGGCCGATGATATTCTGGATATCCGGACCTTCTACGAAAAACAGTTACCTCGCCAAGGACTTCCCATTCATTATCTTAAATTCAGACTTGCCTCATGAAAAAATCATCAAAGAACCACCCGGAAGAAGAATGGGAATGACAGTTTTTTCACCAGGGTTTATGAAGTCACCATGCAATCCCCTAGGGCAGGGTTACCAGCTACGGCGCCATCGCGGCCTTTCTCGGGCACCGGAGTTCAGCCCGGATGGTCGGATGGGCTCTGAATTCTTCACATGCCTTCCCCGGATTTCATTCCTGCACACCGGGTGGTGAACCGGAACGGACTTCTTACAGGAAAGCATCATTTTCCCGGTCGAAAATCTGATGCAGGAACTCCTGGAAAGTGAAGGTATCGCGTGGAAAATGACCGGGTGGTCGATTTCGAAAACTCTTTTCTGGGATCCTAATAAAGAATTAGTCTAATTAAATTTATTTTTTTATCTTTGCAATGATATTGAAAAAGTTCAGAGAAAATGGCATCTGAACAGAGATAAAATACTTGAAGCACTGGAAAATGTGAAACATCCTGAAACCCGGAAAAACATTGTAGAATGGGATTGCTGGTCAACGTCGAAGTCGAAGGAAACAAGGTCAGTCCTATCTGAAATTTCAGAAGCCGAAAGAACCTTTCTGCCGCTTCGCTGAAAAAAACGGTGGAAGCCGCCATTAAAAAGCTCTCATCCGGAGGCGGAAGTAGACGGTTGAGATTTTTACGCCTCCGGTGGTCAATGTCATGAAGGATGATCCGTTTTCCGGCATCAAAAATATCATTGCCGTGGCCTCGGGGAAAGGAGGAGTCGGCAAATCGACCATTGCCGTCAACCTGGCTGTTGCTGTGGCCAAAACCGGAGCCAGTGTGGGACTGGTGGATGCCGATGTTTACGGTCCTTCCCTTCCGAAAATGTTTGATCTGGAAGGAGAGCGGCCGCAGATCAAGCGGGAAGGCGAAAAGGAGATCATTGTTCCCATTGAGAAGCATGGGGTCAAAGTGGTGTCCATCGGCTTTTTTGTTAGGCCCGAAGATGCCCTGGTCTGGAGGGGGCCGATGGCCACCAGCGCCTTAAAACAGATCCTGACCCAGACCGAATGGGGTGAGCTTGATTATCTCTTTATTGATATGCCCCCGGGAACCGGCGATATCCATCTTACCCTCGTCCAGGAAACGGCCGTGACCGGTGTGGTGATCGTATCCACACCCCAGGAAGTGGCCCTGGCCGATGCCGTGAAAGGCATTGCCATGTTTACCGGCGAAAAGATCAATGTGCCTGTACTCGGCCTGGTGGAGAATATGGCATGGTTTACACCCGCAGAACTTCCGGAGAATAAATATTATATTTTTGGAAACGACGGGGTAAAAAATCTCGCAGAGAAAATGAATATCGACCTTCTTGGCCAGATCCCGCTGGTACAGGGTATACGTGAGGATGGCGATTCGGGAAGGCCATCCGCCCTGGATGAAAATCATCCCGCCGGGAAACCTTTTGAAGAACTTGCCCGAACATGTGATCCAGATCGTTGAAAAAAGAAATGGCGAAAAGGAACCCACCGGAAAGTGTGAAATCACCTACACCCGGTAAACATTAATCCAAGTCATCATATGGACAAATCGGAAGTCCTGAAAAAAGTGAATGTCGCGCTGGATAAGATCAGACCCTATCTGCAGGCCGACGGGGGAGATATCGATACTGCGTGAAATCTCAGACGATCTGGTCGTGACTGTTGAACTGACAGGTGCATGTGACCAGTGTCCTTTCAGTGCGCATACACTGAAAGCCGGCGTGGAAGAATCCATCCGCAAAGTCCTTCCCGAACTGAATGAAGTGGTGGCCATCAATAATATGGAATGAACCTGGCAGTGGCTCATACTTCGGCATCGCTCTCATATATCTCCTGCATGATTCACTTTCATGCCTGGAATACCTAAATTTGTGACCTGAAAAAATCATGCATAAAATAACGATGCATTTTTGCAGTTATTCATTTTACTGCTAAAAAGGAAAAATTTGAATAAAGCAATCAGAATAACTCATTATCCTTATCCTGGTGGTTGCAGCATCGTGTTCAACCGAAAAGAATACGACCATGTCACGGAATTATCACAACCTTGTATCGCATTACAATATTTATTTCAATGGCAATGAAAGTTTTAAAAAGGGTGTGAACCAGGCGCAAAAGAATTTCCAGGATAATTTCACCAGAATACTCCCTCTTTTTTACTACTCCAATCCGCAGGTATCCCAGGCTGTAACTCCGGATATGAACCGGGCTATTGAAAAAGCCACCAAGGTGATCACCCTTCATTCTATCACGCCAAGCCCGAGATTAAAAGAGGCAATCTCACCGATAAGCAAAAGGAATTTTACAATAAGAAAGAATTCAATAAATGGGTGGATGATAATTATGTCTTGATGGGAAAGGCCTACGTCTATGAAAATAAGTTTAAGCTGGCCATCGAAACCTTCAAAAAAGTAATCACGGATTTTCCCGATGAAGATATCAGGTATGAGGCGCTGATATGGATGGCGCGTGCATACAATGAGTTGGGCGATTACCGGGAATCGGAGAATATCCTGCAGTTATTGAAGAACGATGAAGATATGCCCGATGAATACCGTGGTTCCTTTCATACCACCTATGCCGATCTCTTTATCAAGGAAGGAAAAGTATGAATCACGCCATCGTTGAACTTGACAAAGGGCTCGCTTTCACCCGTTCGAAAATCCGTCGTGAACGCTTTACCTATATCCTTGCCCAGCTTTACCAGGAAACGGGAAATTCGGAAAAGGCTGTGGAAACTTACCATCAGGTCATCAAAATGAATCCTCCCTATGAGATGACTTTCAATGCCAAGATCAATATGGCCAGTTCCTACAAAGCCGGATCGGGAAAGGAGAAGGAAATCAATGCTCTTCTCAGCAAAATGCTGAAGGATGAAAAGAACAAGGATTTCCAGGACCAGATCTATTATGCACTGGGCAAAATTTCCCTGAAAGCAGGGGATACGGCAAAGGCTATCGGGAATTTCAAAATTAGCGTATCCGCATGTCGGTGAATAATGCCAACCAGAAAGGTCTTTCCTACCTCGGCACTCGGGGATATTTACTACAATATTCCCGAATACAGCCTGGCCCAGGCCTATTATGACAGTACGATCCAGAATATTGACAAGGACTATGAGGATTATCGAATGCCAGTTGAAACCAAATCAAGAAGCCTTACGAACCTCGTCACCCATCTGCGTGTTTATACCCTGGAAGACAGTCTTGCAGATGCTGGCCAGTCTGCCGGAAGATCAGAGGCTGGCACAGAATCGATAAGATCATTCGAAAATGTGAGGAAAAAGGAAGAGGAAGAACGATTGCAGAAGCAGGAAGAGATGCAGAACAACCAATTCGGGATGGACTATGAACAGGAGCATGAACACAGCAGTAACCAGGGGGGGAAATGGTATTTCTATAATCTCAATGCCAAAGGTTTTGGCCAGCCCGAATTCAGGATGAGATGGGGAAACCGGAAACTGGAGGATAACTGGAGGAGAAACAATAAGCAAACCCTCGAATTTGTGGAGCAAAGTCAGGAAAGCGCCGGCAACCGACAGCACTGCGAACCAGAAAAGCGGAACCCTTTTCAGCAATAAAAGCCGGGAATTTTACCTCAAGGATATTCCTCTCAGTGATTCTGCCCTGGCAGCCTCAGATGTCAGGCTCGAAAATGCACTTTTCAATATGGGGCTTGTATATCGGAATGAATTGAAAGATAAAGAAGAAGCCATCAAAACCTTCGAAGAACAGGTGAGACGTTATCCCGACGGCCCAAACAGTCTGATGGGGTATTATAATCTGTATGAGATTTATGATCATGAATGGTAACGCCGGCAAGGTCGGAATATTATAAAAACCTGATCATCCGTAAATATCCCGATAATCCCAGGGCAATGATCCTGGCAAATCCCGCCTATGTCAAGGAACTGACGAAACAAACAAAATGAAGTCCTTGATTTTTACGAGAAAACATACCACGAGTATCAGGAGTACAATTACCCGGAGGTAATACGGGATGCCGACTATGCCATCTACGAACTATCCCGGCGATAAGACCATACCCAGGTTCAGGCTGCTGTTGGCTATGTCGCAGGGCGGTCTGCAGGGCAAAGAAGTATTGAAGAATGAACTGCAGAAGGTTATCGAACGATTATCCCGAACCATGAAGTAAGCCAGTATGCAAAGGATGCTGATAGCAGGAATTTACAGTGTTTCGCCCGAACTTAAACAGGCAGACACCCAGGCAAAAGCCGAAGAGATTTATCAGTTCAATCCCCGCGGATAATTTCTACTTCGGCTGTCTCAGTCGACAACACGGCTGATGTGAACCAGATGAATTTTAACATCATCAATTTCAATCTTGATAATTACGACAAACTCAATCTGGGTATTCAGAATGAAACGATCGGGAAGAAGAATATCCTCTTCGTCAGAACGTTTCAACGATCTGAACAGATGCGAAGCAGTACCTGGAGACCTTCATGAAGGACACCGTCTGTTTTCCAGAGCCTGAATCCTTCCAATTTCAACCCGTTCATCATTTCCGAGTCCAATTACAGCATTTTGAAGACAGATAATGGATTTCGAGAAGTATTACCTGTTCTATCAGAAATACTATCAGCCATGAGTATGGAAAAGAAACTCAGAATATTATGGGTAGATGACGAAATGGATCTCCTGAAACCCTACATCCTTTTCCTCGAGGAGAAAGGATATCTTCTGTCCACGGCCACCAATGGAGAGGATGCCATCGAGACTGGTCAATGAGCAATGAATATGATCTGATCTTCCTCGATGAAAATATGCCCGGGACTCAGCGGTATCGAAACCCTGAACAGGATCAAATCCACGGACCCTTTCACCACCGGTGGTTATGATCACCAAGAGCGAGGAGGAAAATATTATGGAAGAAGCCATTGGTTCGAAGATCGCCGATTATCTCATTAAACCGGTAAATCCCAACCAGATCCTTCTGACCATTAAAAAAAACACGGAGACCAAGAAACTGATCAGCCAGAAAACCACCTCGGTCTACCAAAGCCAGTTTGGACAAATCAGCATGGAGATCAATTCTGCCTCTACCTTTACCGATTGGGTTGAAATCTACCGGAAGATCGTTTACTGGGAAATTGAACTTCAGAATTCCTCCGATACCAATATGGATGAGATCCTGCTGATGCAGAAGACGGATGCCAATAAGGAATTTTCCCGCTTTATCGCCAGAAATTACAGGAAGCTGGTTTGAGCGGCGGGAAGGACGATAAACCCTTGTTATCCCCTTCAGTAATCACCAGCAGTGTATTTCCCCTTCTTGAAAAAGGCGAAAAAGTTTTTTTCATCCTGATCGATAATCTGCGCTATGATCAGTGGAAAACGCTGGAAGCAGAAATCACCGAATTCTGCCATCTCGACAGGGACGATTCTGTATTGCAGCATTCTTCCCACGGCAACGCAATATTCGACGAAATGCCATGTTTGCCGGACTTATGCCCTATGAGATCTATGATCATTATCCCGATCTCTGGGTATTTGATGAGGAAGAAGCAGGAAAGAACCTCCATGAAAAAGAGCTGTTCGAAAAGCAACTCTCCAGCGTTTGGGGAAGGATATCCGATTCCGGTACGAGAAGGTCAGCAACCAGCGGACCGGGAAAAAACTCGTGGAAATTTTCAGGATCTGATGAATTACGATCTGAATATCATCATCTACAATTTTGTTGATATGCTTTCGCATTCCCGCACCGATATGGAGATGATCCGTGAACTTGCCGATAATGAAGCCGCTTACCGCTCACTCACCGCCTCCTGGTTTCACCATTCACACCTGCTGGAACTCCTGAAACAGCTCTCGGGAAAAAATGTTAAGATCGTTCTTGACCACCGATCACGGCTCCATCCGGGTTCAGAATCCGGTAAAGGTTATCGGGGATAAAAAAACATCAGCCAATCTTGGATATAAACTGGGACGGAATCTGAACTACAATGCAGAGCGAAGTTTTTGAGATCCGGAATCCCTCGGATGTACGGCTTCCCAAAGCCAAATATTTCCTCATCCTATATCTTTGCCCTGAAGGATGATTTTTTGATCTATCCAAACAATTATAACCAGTTTGTGAATTTTTACCGGAACACCTTTCAGCATGGGGGCGTCTCGATGGAAGAAATGCTTATTCCGCTGATTTATTTAAGCACATAATACCATGGTTCTCCATATTCCTTCCGAAAAGGATATCCTGAAAGCAGCCGTGCAGTTTACCGCGAGTCATGGATGATCGACAGGGTTTTTGCCTTTTATGGTGAAATGGGTGCAGGTAAGACGACGCTTATCAAGGCCATCTGCCAGGTTTTGCACGTGGAAGATATGGTAAGCAGTCCGACTTTTGCCCTGGTTTATGAATATACCTCTCCGGAAGCCGGGACGATCTACCATTTTGATCTCTACCGGATCAAAGACATTGAGTGAGCTGTATGATCTCGGGTATGAGGATTATTTTTACAGCGGTAATCTCTGTTTCATTGAATGGCCTGAGAAAGCCGGACATCTCCTTCCCGGAAGATGCTGTAAAAGTACTTACTTAGACGTCAATCCAGATGGATCAAGAACCGTTAAAATGGATGCCTGATACAATTTCTTGACAAACTACAGGAATTGTAGTATTTTAGATGACCCTCAACAAAAGATACGCTACAATGAACAGACCGGACTCTACGGGTTCAAGATTCTCGTTTCCGAAAACAGGGATGATGCCAAGGGAGGAAATGCTTGAAGTGGGGAAAAAGCAACAAAAACTCGTCATTGGTATACCAAAGGAAGATCACAAGCTTGAAAGCCGTGTGGCATTAACCCCGAAGCAGTGGAAATCCTCATCGGGAACGGGCATGAGGTAATCCTGCAGTCCAATGCCGGAAAGGCAGCCAATTATTGCGACACGGATTACAGTGAACGTGGTGCACAGATCAGGGATGAAGCTTCCGAAGTTTACAAAGCCGATATTATCCTTAAGATCGCTCCTCCCACATCAGCACGAAGCTGAGATGCTCCATTCGCAGCAGACATTGATTTCATCATTGCATCTGAATACCCAGAGCAAGGAATTCATCGAGATGCCCTGATTCGGAAAAAGGTGACTGCCCTGGCCTTTGAAAAGATCAAAGATGAGAACAACAGCTATCCGGTCACACGTTCCATGAGTGCCATCGCCGGG
>CAVXNX010000019.1:0-129074 GCA_963763215.1 uncultured Bacteroidales bacterium | reverse complement strand
GTCACTCTGCCAGCCTCATCGGCAACCGGGAGTCCGTCTTTGAACCATTGCCAGGTGAGATTTGATCCTGTTGCCGTGATGGAGAACAAAGCCGGCTGATCCTCGCAAACCGTTAAGCCCGAGGGCTGTGTTGTGACCGTGGCCGGAATATTGACGGTCAGGATGGCCGGTTCGCTGATCACGTTCTCACAGGTTCCGCTGACCACCACCGTGTAGGATCCTGCGTCGCTGGCCGAGGCCGGCGAAAGGGTCAGCACCTCGCCCGCCGATCCCGTGATGTGCGCGTCATCCGACAGTGCCACACCGTCCTTCATCCATTGATACGCGAGATTATCGCCCGTGGCGCTCACCGTGAAGCTGACAGCCTCCCCGGCCCTGATCGTCTGAGATACCGGCTGAACGCCGATCACCGTGGTCCCCGGAACCGTCACCGGCGCCAGGTTGCTGTTCATGCTGTTGCATGCCCCGCTCACCAGGACCGAGTAGATGCCCTCCTGCGCCGGTCCCAGGTCCGAGATCGTCAGGCCCGGGGCGGCCGTCCCGCTGTAATGGACCCCATCGCTCAGGTCCGCACCGTTTTTCTTCCACCGGTAGGTGTTCGAGGCATCACCCGTGGTCACCGAAAGCGTCAGGCTTTCGCCCGTGCATTTCGATCCGCCGGTGGGTTGGGTCAGGATCGTCACGTCTTTGTTGACTGTCATGTTCACCGGATCGCTCTGGTAGCTGCCGCAGGTCCCCGTGACCACCACCTTGTAATTACCCGCATCCCCGGGAACCAGGTCATTGATGCTCAGGGCCGGCAGCGTTGTGCCCGTTATCCTCGGCCCGTCGGTCAATGCAACCCCGTCCTTCTCCCACTGGTAGGTCAGGCTCAGCCCCCGGGCCGTCACCACGAGGAACGCGTCATCCCCCTCGCATTTTATTTTGTCCCCCGACTGGCTGGTCAGCACCGTCTCCGGGCTCACCGTCAGGGTCGCCGGGGCCGAGTTTTCCACCCCGCACGTCCCGCTCACCAGGCAGGTGTATGTGCCCTGGTCGGCCAGGGTAAGATTTTCAATATGAAGATCCGGACTGTCCGCCCCCGAGATATTCCCGCCGTTCATCAGATCCGTCCCGTCCTTCTTCCATTGATACACCAGGCTGCCACCGTTGGCTCTCACGCTGAACGTGGCCGAGGTGCCCGCACATCGCGTCATGGATACCGGCTGGGAGATGATATCCGTATTCCTGCTGACCTGAAGACTGGCTGCGTTGCTCATGTCATTGGCACATACGCCCTGAACATAGCACATGTACGTCCCGTTGTCCGTAACCGACAGGTCCGTGATGGTCAGGATCCCCGTGGTGGAACCGCTGATCCTGCCGCCATCTGAAAGGTCCGTTCCGTTTTTCTTCCACTGGTAGGAGGTGATATTCCCCTGGGCGCCAATCACCATCACCGCCTCATCGCCTTCACACCTCAGGGCGCTCAGCGGCTGAAGCGTGATATCGGTCAGCGCATTGACAACCAGCGATCCCGGCAGACTGTTCTCTATGCCCTGATCGCCCGTTACCAGGCACGAGTAATTTCCTTCATCGCTCTTGAGCACGTGGCTGATCTTCAGGTTCGGCGTCGTGCTTCCCGTGATGCGGCCGTCGTCGGTCAGATCCGTCCCGTCCTTCTTCCACCGGAAGGTCAGGCTGGTCCCTTCTGCCATCACGTCAAACGAGGCGCTTTCATCCACGCATTTATTCACCGGGCCTGCAGGCTGCGAGGTGATCAAGGTCAGAAGGTTCACCTTCAGCACGCCGGGATCGCTCGTCACGCTCCCGCAGGTGCCCGTGACCACGCAGTAGTACGATCCGGCCAGCGATGCGCTGACCCCCGTCAGGCTCAGCACCGGGGTGGTCACCCCCGCGTAATGGGCATCATTGACCAGGGCCGTGCCCGCTTTGTACCATTGGTACCCCAGGCTGCTGCCCTGTGCTGTGACCGAAAAACTGGCATTTCCCCCCTCCACCGCGTTGAAAACAACCGGCTGAACGGTGATGGCCGTCTGCTGATCAACCGTCAGTGACGCCGGCGTGGTGGTGGACCGCTCCGCAGGTGGATGTCACCTTGCAGGAGTAGGTCGCCTGATCACTAAGCAGCGTACTGCCGATTTGGAGACTGCCGGTATGCGTTCCGGTGATCCTCCCGTCATCATTCAGGACGGATCCGTTTTTCATCCACTGGTAGGAAAGCGCCGTTCCCGAGGCGGATACCGTAAAGCCCGTGTTGTTCCCCTGACAGGTCTGCTGATCTACCGGGTTGGAACCGATGCTCACCCCTTCCATAACACCCAGCGAGGCCGGCGTGGTGTACGCCGTCCCGCAGTCGCCACTGATACGGCAACGGTATAACCCTTCATTGGCATCACTTACATTGTTCAAGGTCAGGGTAGTGCCGGTCGCTCCGGCGATATCCGTTCCGTTGCGCTGCCACTGGTAGCTGAGATGGCTGCCTGAGGCCGTTGTCCCGAAGCTGACGTTGGTGCCCGGGCAGACCACCTGGTTCACCGGCTGAAGGGTAATGACCGTCGTCGCATTGACCGCCAGGCCTGCCGGATCGCTCGTCACGCTCCCGCAACTGCCCGTCACCCGGCACAGGATAACCCCCGCATCACCGGTGGTGGCCCCACTGACCACCAGGGTATTGCTCTGACTCCCGGCGAAGCTTCCTGCCTCGCTCAATGCCAGGCCGTTGAGATACCACTGATAGGAAAGACCCGTTCCCGTGGCCCCGACCGTGAAGTTCGTGTTGTCCCCTTCACAGAGCGTGACCCCGGCCGGTTGTGAAGTGATAACGGTCGCCTCATCCATCACCAGGGTGGCGTGGCTGGTGGCTACCGTTCCGCATGAGTTGGTGAAGGTCGTGTAATAACTGCCCGCGCTGGCCGCAGTGACTGAAGAAAGAATCAGGCTGCCGCCGGTCTCCCCGGGCAGGGACAACCCGTTTTTGTACCACTGGCTCACGATATGACTCCCCGTGGCCGACGAGTTGAAAACAACGTTCTCCCCGGCGCAGGCATCCTGCGTGACCGGGTTTTGGCTGACCGTTATGTGGTTGTCCACCGACAGAGCCGCCCCCATGGAACTTACCGTCCCGCAGCTGCCCGTTACCACGCAGTTGTACACCCCCGTGTAGGAGGTGGTTAGTCCTATGATGATGAGATTGGGCGAGAGCGCTCCCGTGATATTGCCCCCATTGCTCAGGTTCGTCCCGTCTTTCTTCCACTGGTAGGTCAGGTTCGATCCCGTGGCAAAAATATTTAAATCGGCCCTTTTCCCTTCACATGTCGTCAGATCAGCCGGCTGAACGCCTGATGCTGATGTTTTCGTAAACTGTGAGGGTGACAAGATTGCTCGAAACCGGTCCGCAACTTCCGGTGACGATACACCTGTAATTTCCGGCGTTGGCACTGCTCACGCCCAGGAGGGCCAGTGTCGCGTTCGTTGCACCGGGGATATCAGCGTCATTGAATTGCCACTGATATTGAAGGTTTGTTCCCGTGGCTGCCACGTTGAATGAAGTGTTGCTGCCAGGGCAGACCGCTTTTGAGACAGGCTGTGAGATGACCTGTACATCCTCCTGCACAGTCAGAAAGGCCGTTGCGCTGTTCATCTGGCCGCCGCTTCCGCTCACCCGGCAGGTATAAACGCCATTATCATTAAGATCACATGGGGAGATGGAAAGATTCGAAGTGGAGGAACCCGTCACTCTGCCAGCCTCATCGGCAACCGGGAGTCCGTCTTTGAACCATTGCCAGGTGAGATTTGATCCCGTTGCCGCGATCGAGAACATGACCGGTTGTCCTTCACAAATGATTTGGCTTACAGGCTGGACCGTGATAATGGTTGGCAGGTTCACAGTCAGGATCGCCGGTTCGCTGATCACGTTCTCACAGGTGCCGCTGACCACCACCGTGTAGGATCCTGCGTCGCTGGCCGAGGCCGGCGAAAGGGTCAGCACCTCGCCCGCCGATCCCGTGATGTGCGCGTCATCCGACAGTGCCACACCGTCCTTCATCCATTGATACGCGAGATTATCGCCCGTGGCGCTCACCGTGAAGCTGACAGCCTCCCCGGCCCTGATCGTCTGAGATACCGGCTGAACGCCGATCACCGTGGTCCCCGGAACCGTCACCGGCGCCAGGCTGCTGTTCATGCTGTTGCATGCCCCGCTCACCAGGACCGAGTAGATGCCCTGTCTGCGCCGGTCCCAGGTCCGAGATCGTCAGGCTCGGCGTGGACGTCCCGCTGTAATGGACCCCGTCGCTCAGGTCCGCACCGTTTTTCTTCCACCGGTAGGTGTTCGAGGCATCACCCGTGGTCACCGAAAGCGTCAGGCTTTCGCCCGTGCATTTCGATCCGCCGGTGGGTTGGGTCAGGATCGTCACGTCTTTGTTGACTGTCATGTTCACCGGATCGCTCTGGTAGCTGCCGCAGGTCCCCGTGACCACCACCTTGTAATTACCCGCATCCCCGGGAACCAGGTCATTGATGCTCAGGGCCGGCAGCGTTGTGCCCGTTATCCTCGGCCCGTCGGTCAATGCAACCCCGTCCTTCTCCCACTGGTAGGTCAGGCTCAGCCCCTGGGCCGTCACCACGAAGAACGCGTCATCCCCCTCGCATTTTATTTTGTCCCCCGACTGGCTGGTCAGCACCGTCTCCGGGCTCACCGTCAGGGTCGCCGGGGCCGAGTTTTCCACCCCGCACGTCCCGCTCACCAGGCAGGTGTAAGTGCCCTGGTCGGCCAGTGGTAAGATTTTCAATATGAAGATCCGGACTGTCCGCCCCCGAGATATTCCCGCCGTTCACCAGATCCGTCCCGTCCTTCTTCCATTGATACACCAGGCTGCCACCGTTGGCTCTCACGCTGAACGTGGCCGAGGTGCCCGCACATCGCGTCATCGATACCGGCTGGGAGATGATATCCGTATTCCTGCTGACCTGAAGACTGGCTGCGTTGCTCATGTCATTGGCACATACGCCCTGGACATAGCACATGTACGTTCCGTTGTCCGTAACCGACAGGTTCGTAATGGTCAGGATCCCCGTGGAGGAACCGCTGATCCTGCCGCCATCTGAAAGGTCCGTTCCGTTTTTCTTCCACTGGTAGGAGGTGATATTCCCCTGGGCGCCAATCACCAACACCGCGTCATCGCCTTCACACCTCAGGGCGCTCAGCGGCTGAAGCGTGATATCGGTCAGTGCATTGACAACCAGCGATCCCGGCAGACTGTTCTCAATGCCCTGATCGCCCGTTACCAGGCACGCGTAATTTCCTTCATCGCTCTTGAGCACGTGGCTGATCTTCAGGTTCGGCGTCGTGCTGCCCGTGATGCGGCCGTCGTCGGTCAGATCCGTCCCGTCCTTCTTCCACCGGAAGGTCAGGCTGGTCCCTTCTGCCATCACGTCAAACGAGGCGCTCTCATCCACGCATTTATTCACCGGGCCTGCAGGCTGCGAGGTGATCAAGGTCAGTAGGTTCACCTTCAGCACGCCCGGATCGCTCGTCACGCTCCCGCAGGTGCCCGTGACCACGCAGTAATATGATCCGGCCAGAGATGCGCTGACCCCCGTCAGGCTCAGCACCGGGGTGGTCACCCCCGCGTAATGGGCATCATTGACCAGCGCCGTGCCCGCTTTGTACCATTGGTATCCCAGGCTGCTGCCCTGTGCCGTGACCGAAAAACTGGCGTTTCCCCCCTCCACCGCGTTGAAAACAACCGGCTGAACGGTGATGGCCGTCTGCTGATCAACCGTCAGGGCCGCCGGCGTGGTGGTGGACCCTCCGCAGGTGGATGTCACCTTGCAGGAATAGGTCGCCTGATCACTGAGCAGCGTACTGCCGATTTGGAGACTGCCGGTATGGGTTCCGGTGATCCTCCCGTCATCATTCAGGGCGGATCCGTTTTTCATCCACTGGTAGGAAAGCGCCGTTCCCGAGGCGGATACTGTAAAGCCCGTGTTGTTCCCCTGGCAGGTCTGCTGATCCACCGGGTTGGAACTGATGCTCACCCCTTCCATAACACCCAGCGAGGCCGGCGTGGTGTACGCCGTCCCGCAGTCGCCGCTGATACGGCAACGGTATAACCCTTCATTGGCATCACTTACATTGTTCAACGTCAGGGTAGTGCCGGTCGCTCCGGCGATATCCGTTCCGTTGCGCTGCCACTGGTAGCTGAGATGGCTGCCTGTGGCCGTTGTCCCGAAGCTGACGTTGGTGCCCGGGCAGACCACCTGGTTCACCGGCTGAAGGGTAATGACCGTTGTCGCATTGACCGCCAGGTCCGCCGCATCGCTCGTCACGCTCCCGCAACTGCCCGTCACCCGGCACAGGATAACCCCCGCATCACCGGCGGTGGCCCCGCTGACCACCAGGGTATTGCTCTGACTCCCGGCGAAGCTTCCTGCCTCGCTCAATGCCAGGCCGTTGAGATACCACTGATAGGAAAGACCCGTTCCCGTGGCCCCGACCGTGAAGTTCGTGTTGCCCCCTTCACAGAGCGTGACCCCGGCAGGTTGTGAAGTGATAACGGTCGCCTCATCCATCACCAGGGTGGCGTGGCTGGTGGCTACCGTTCCGCATGAGTTGGTGAAGGTCGTGTAATAACTGCCCGCGCTGGCCGCAGTGACTGAAGAAAGAATCAGGCTGCCGCCGGTCTCCCCGGGCAGGGACGACCCGTTTTTGTACCACTGGCTCACGATATGGCTCCCCGTGGCCGACGAGTTGAAAACGACGTTCTCCCCGGCGCAGGCATCCTGCGTGACCGGGTTTTGGCTGACCGTTATGTGGTTGTCCACCGACAGAGCCGCCCCCATGGAACTTACCGTCCCGCAGCTGCCCGTTATCACGCACGTTGTACACCCCGCTGTAGGAGGTGGTTAGCCCATGATGATGAGATTGGGCGAGAGCGCTCCCGTGATATTGCCCCCATTGCTCAGGTTCGTCCCGTCCTTCTTCCACTGGTAGGTCAGGTTCGATCCCGTGGCAAAAACATTTAAATCGGCCCTTTTCCCTTCACAGGTCGTCAGATCGGAGGGTTGGACACCAATACTGATGTTGTCGTATACGGTCAGCCCGGCCTGGTTGCTCGCGACAGACCCACAATTTCCAGTAATAACACAGCGATAATTGCCGGCATCGACAGGAGATACCCCGGAAATAAGGAGCACCGGATTTGTAGCCCCCGGAATGTCGACATTGTTATGTTGCCACTGATAGGAAGGATTTGTTCCTGCGGCTGCCACGCTGAATGAGGTGTTGCTGCCCGGGCAGACCGCTTTTGAAACCGGCTGTGAGGTGACCGTCACAAACTCTTCGGCAGTCAGATCAGCCGGATCAGACGTTAAAAGGCCACAATCGCCGGTGACCATGCAGTTATAGGTTCCGGCATCGGTAACATTCATCGCTAAAATGACGAGATTGTCGCTGGTTGCCCCCGTGATCCTTCCGCCATTTGAAAGATTGACGCCGTCTTTTTGCCATTGATAATGCAGACCCGATCCGGTAACATCAACATTAAAATTCACTGTCTGCCCCACACAATCCGTAACACCGGTTGGCTGACCCGTCATGGACATTTGGGGACGAACGGTCAGAACGCCGGGATTACTTGTCAATGCAGGTCCGCAGGTACTGGTTACCATACAGGTGTAACTTCCGGCATTGGCAGCCTGGACATTGGTCAGGTTAAGAACATTCTGGGTTTTGCCCGGCATTGATGAACCGTCCTTTTGCCATTGATAAGTCAGGGCAATTCCTGAAGCAGAGACCCTAAAGACGGCATTTTCACCGGGACATACGGTCAGGTCGTCGGGATCATCGAGAATTTCAGATAAGGCATTGACGGTGATATTTCCCTGTCCCGTGCCAGAAGTGCTGCAGCCGTTTGCCCCGGTCACCGACGGTATGGTGATGACAGAAGATGAAGTGGGATTCAGTGTCAGGGTATATGGATCTGAGGATGTGGTGACCGTCACCGATGAAAGACCGTCGGACCATGTAAAGATGAAGGGTGCGGTACCGGTAAAATCGACGTTGAGTGTGGTGGCATCACCAGAACAAACCGTGTGGTTGCCTGAAATCATGGCAGAGGGCAATGACAATACGGATGTCGTCCGGGAAATGGTATTATCACAACCGGTGACCGGATCCTTAAAATAATAATTTATGGAATAGGGACCACCCGCAGGCAGAGCCGCGGGATCAAATTTGGCTGTTCCGTTCCCATTATCGATGACCCCGGGGCCAGAAAAGGTTCCTCCGGGAACATGATTCCCGACAAGGTTCGCGATACTCGCATTTTTACAATAACCGGCGGCATTAAGTCCTGCAAAATTGACTGAAGGTATCGGCGCTATTTCGACAGCCTGTTGGAGATTATTGATACAACCGAAAATATCCGTATAGGTATACCGTATGGTGCGTGTTCCGGGCGAACCTGTTGAGGGGCTGAGGACAGCCGTACCGTCGTGATTGTCGGTAAAGCCGGTTGATGAATTAAAGGTTCCCCCGAGGGGTTTATAAGTAAAAGCCACATCGGGATTATCGGCACAAAATGCCGTACCGAGACCCGAAAAAACGAGGAGTGTCCCCACCCTTACTCTCTGGGTATATGAGCCGGAACAGCCGTTTGGCAAGGAATAGCTGTAAGTGATATCATGGTAACCCAGTGCAGTTGTTGAGGGATCGAACCAGGCCGTTCCGTTTCCGTTGTCCGTGATTCCATGACCAATGAAGGACCCATTTCCGGAAGTGGGGAAACCGGTGATCAGAACCTTCGGATCCGTGTCGCAATACATGGTATCGAGACCTGAAAAGGTGACGGGGGGAAGAGTGCCAACGGTGATCGTGCGGAAGGCGCTGTTCGAACATACTCCGTCATTGTAAGAATAGGTAATGGTATGGGTACCGGGGCCGGCAACGGAAGGATAAAAAACATTGCCGCTCACGCCGGTTCCTGAGTAGATGCCCCCGGAGGGCAAGGCCTGATCGAGGGTCAGGGTTCCGGCATCCAAACAGATATTGGGCAAGGGATTAAAAACAATTCCAGGTATGGCCTCAACAGATATGGCCTGGGGAGTGGAAACGGCATTGCAGCCTTCAGGACCAAGCCTGTAGGTCACAAAATGCGAACCCGGGCCATAGACGGAAGGATTAAAGACGGTCATGTCTGTGCCTTCAACGGCGTATGTCCCTCCTGCCGGTGATCCGCCCGACAAGGTAAAAGCAGCACCATTTTCACATACCGGCGCAAAAGGATTCAGGGTCACGGGAACAGGTGCGTACACGGTGACGGGAAAGGAAGTGGTATGATACGTGATGGTTTTTGAACCGGCACCTGCTGCACCGGGATCAAAAATAGCCCTGGCCGTGTCGCCTGCATCCGGAATCTGTGTAATACCAGGCCCGCCAAATAGCTTTCTGACCGGTTGAATGCCATAAATGGTATCCGGAGGATCAGAGGTGCAATATTGCGCCCCCAGACCGATAATCTGGGCAGACTGGGAATATGCCCTTCCGGTCAGAACCATTGCACTAATCGCGATGCCCAGCAACAGCCTGATCTTTACCATTTTCCTGTTTATGTATGAATAGCTTGAGTCGCGGCGGAAAGTATTTTTTTCAAACGTGCTGAATATTCTACGATTGCTCGCGAGCAGGGTTACGAAATTTGGTTGAAGAATTTTGAATCCGTCATTCGGGATCTCAAACCGAAATCACAATGATCACCTCTTCATCACATCCATCTCTATTTCGAAAAGCAGGTCGGGTCGGCAGACGGTATTACATGAGATGATGCAGGGGAAACCGACTGGCAGGAAATCCCGAAGAATGCCGGCAGCCATATCGTAGACGGCTTTTTCGCTGCAATAGGCATAAACCCTGATAGCATCCCCGAACGTAAAATCACGCGATTCCAGGATCGCTTTCACAACCAACATGGTCTGCTCTATCTGTTTCCGGGGATCATCTTTATGAAGAGTATGGCCATGAACGTCAATGCTGGCCGTTCCCGAGATGGTCATCATGTCCGTTGTACCGTCGGAATAGAACATGGCCCGGCTGAAGTCACTGCCATACGCACCGGCCGAACCCTGCAGCGGGGAATTGACCGTCTGGGGTGTGAATATTTCTCTCAGGGGCTTGATGGCCACGAGATCCATAAGGATTTTTGATCCGTGAGGATTCCGACCTCCAATACCGGTACTGGCGGGTATCAGGCCTCTCAATATATCCCGCGCCGTAAAGAATGCGGTCCTTGCCAGATTAAAATCAGGATACCAGGTCAGGATTTTATCGAGATAGTACCAGGTCCGTACGGTCTCTTTGAAACCCATGCCGGCCCGGCGAAGCAGATCTTCAGCTAAAGACAACACCTGGTGGGTTTGTTGCCCGGGCGACAGGTGCGGATCTGCATGACACCCTCCAAGGAAACACCATTTGGCATCCCGGCTGGTGAAAAAGGTCCCGGTGACATCCCCGTTCTCATACAGGGCATGGATCTCCTTACCGGAAACAGCGTGGATAAAAATACCATCGATAGGGTTCGGGGAACATGGGTTTCCTTCGATCCAAGTGACCGGAAAATCCATATGGGGTAAAACGTTACGGAAACTGGCAAGCATCGGTTCCCATCCCGTGACCTTACCGAAAATCGTCATCCGGACAATTCCGGCATTGAACCGGGCAAGGATACCGGATAATTTTCCGGCAATCGTGTCGGGATGATCGTCCCTTCCGGGAACGATCTGGAAATATATCTCCGAGAAATCATATGCGTTGTATGATATGAAAGGATTCACCGGTTTTGATCTTCATGAAAAGAATGATTTTTCGGATTAAAAAAGGGCCAGACTTTTAAAAAAGGACGGAGCAGGGTTCTATTTAGAATCCAGGTACCGCCAGAAGGTATTTTTCCCTGCTGCTGAATTTTTGCTTTTCAGCGAAGTCTGAAAACCCCCTTGAGGCATTGCCGTCAGTTCATATTTGCGGAAACGCCTGACCGTTTCGTCACTTATTTTCAAATCTCCCAGGTGAGGCATCATGCCGGCGCCCAGGTTATAAATGATCAACGCTTCTTCGATGTGTGCCGGGATTTTGGAATAGTTCAGATTTTCCATGCCCGGAGCCTGAGCGGCCACACTATCGATATTCTTTTCAAGCAGGCTCCAGGCCATCTGATATTCAAAGGCAGGCTTATTGGCCGGGTTGGCTTCAAGGAGCATCGGAAGATTTGTCTGGGGATTCCGGATGCTGATGGAGAAATCTGTTTTGGGCATGATCCGGATCTTCTCCCCGAGTTCAGGATCGGCTCTCACCAAATCGGGTCTGTTAAGCATGGCTTCATATCTTTTGGCCAGGCCCCTGTAATGGAGGGTCTTCCTGAGGAGACGGATATTTTTTTCTGCCGTTCGGTAATGTCCGTTGATCAGGTCGGTTTTAATAAGCATTTTGAGATTCTCCGGGAGGTATCCCCGGGCGACCATGGATTCAAACGCCCAGCGATGGGCTTCATTGATCAGTCCGACGTTATAAAAGAAATAGACTCCTCTGGCAATATTATTCACCCCCATTTTAGAATCCCAGGGGATAATCAGCGAACCGGGTCCGAAATCCTGCCGGCCGTGGAACATTCTCTCACACAGCAGTCCTTTTTCCGACAGAGCCAGGTTGTAGTAAAATTCAGCAATGAGGTTAGGCAGTTGCCAGCGCTCCTGGTCACGGATCACGGTATCCCAGTCATTCCCGTACACAGCTTTCTCCAGTTTGAATAATTGGGCAATATTCGGATTGCTCAGCCTGAACATGAGCGAAAGGGTGATAATCACAGCGGTCAGAAGGGACATCGATGAAAGAGTCAATCGAGAATCGTCATTTAAAGTGCTGTGGTAAAGGGAAAAACTGACCAGCAAGGGGAACAATATCATGTAGCCGCATAAAAGATACATGATGACAGGCTGGGTGAAATGATCATTTACCGAATACGGGGACATCAACAGAACACTGTCGGGTTGGAGGAATATCAGACGGCGCGAGAGGATGACCATCACCAGGGTGACCAAAACCAAAATGAATGCGGAATACTGAAGCCATCCCCTGTCGAACCGTACGCTGTAAACCAGGTACATGCCCAGGTATAACCATGCGAATAGACCTGTGGCGTAATAAAACAAAGGAAAGAGGGCCAGGAGGATGATCCGGCCTTTTTTGCCGGACTTAACAGAAAGTGATAAGTATACTGCTGCCAGCAGGAAGCCAAGATCATACGTCAAAGGCCAGTTAAAATTGATATGCATCAAAAGCAACAGGCAAGGGGGAACAATGGCCAGGAAAACCGATGAAATCCTGTCTGCAGACAGCTTCGTGTTCAGGTTCAAAAACACCATTGTAAACAGGGCCATAACCAGTGAAAGCAATAGCGAACCATATACCGCGCTGTAATAGCCCTGGGTCAGAAAATAAGAGGCATATTCCAGTAGACCGCCGGGTCTCGACAGAAAAGGAGACAGATAATCCCCGGTGAAGATAAACAAGGACTGGTTCTCCTGGTAAAAAAACAGGTGACGGCCAAATCCGAACAGATAAATATTCGAGACAATAAAAACCGCTATCGGTGTGGCCATGTTAATAAACCGCTCACTTCGTATTTTTTGAAGCATTTTCTTCATTCCGGATTTTTCTCTGTTCATCATTCCTTTTATACCTGGTGAGATGCTATCGTGTTTATTCGGGTGCAGATCCGGCTTTGACGGCGGTCGTTTTGGCCGCTTTGGCAAAATCGCGCGGTCCCTGACTTATCCTGCCGGTCACAAACTCCGGTTTATTGAATGTCTCGGCGATGGTGGCATAATCATCCGGATCTTTCCGTGGCAGAAGAAAAGGCTTGCCTGCCCGGCCATCTTCACCAATATAGGCAATATAGGGTCGCGCGGTGAGTCCGTCCCCTCTTTTACTGCTGAAAACCAGCCATCTGCCGTTTGTGGACCATGAATGGTAACTCTCTGTTTCATTGCTGTTTACCCCAAGTTCTGCCGTCTCCCCATTTTCGAGATCCATCATGTACAGATCAGCCTCTTTGTGCCAAATGGAAAACGTGCCGTAATCATGCAGGGTGAAGGCCAGGTAGTGCCCATCAGGAGATATCCTGGGGAAGGAAACGCTTTTACCGAGGGCAGGCGCATCAAAAACCTTTTCCGTTTCTCCGAAATTTCCGGTTGAAGCATCAAAGGATTTCCGGGCCAGTTCGTACTTTATGGTCCTGAAATCGGATCCTTTGATAAAAGGTTTAGCCCGGCAGAAGTAAAGGTATTTCCCGTCGGGGGACCATTCGGGGAAGGTCTCCATGGCCCCGTCTGCACTGCTGTCCGCGACAGGCAGCATCATGTTCCGGTCCAGATCGTACAGGTAAAGGCTGGAAGCGAGGTCGAGAACCTCAATATTGCGGTCGCTGATGGCATGAAAACTCTGGATGACATTATTGGACGAAAAGGCCACAAATTTCCCGGAGGGATGCCAGGCAGGGTAGACCGCTCCTGCCTTCATGTCAGCGGTTTTAAGATCCGTTTTGGTCACCTTACCACGATCAACGAAATAGGTCCCTCCCATTGAGCCCCTGACGTGAAGGAGGTACTGTTCAGGATCATTATGGTTGAAGGAATGGCAGTTCACACAATTATGATCCAAAACCTGATTTTCCACCAGGGATGATTCGTTGAAATTCTCAATATCCCTCTGGATGATCTTAATGGATGACCATGTTTCATACCCCGGATAGAGTAACCGGTAGCAAAGGTATGGATCGATATCCGCATCAGCCACGTAAATCCGGATGGGGGTGAATGATGTCCATGCCCGGGTGCTGTCCCTGGTAAAGACCTTAATACTGATGGCTGCGCCTTTACTTTCAAGAAGCAGCTTTTTCCATGCCTTTTGAGGAAACTTCAAAAGATGGCCGGAGGAAGTGACGGAAAAGCCTTTCCCCGAAGGTGAAGAGACCAGGGCTTTGTAGCTACGCCCTCCTTCGTTGATGGTAAAGTTCAGGGGAGCGATGTTCCACGGAATGGTCACGCCTGAATAATCGGGGTAAATTTCAGGCTCCCGGTCCCGGAGTTTCACCTCTCCGTCCGGGATATGGGTACAACCGGCGAGGAATATAAATCCCCCGAATAAAATGACAATAGGTAGTAGGACAGCTGGTATTTTCATGATTCCCCCGATCGTTATCCTGATTTTTCGTGACGGATCCGTGACGGATTAAAACTAAACCAAATTAACAAAAGATCAACTTATATAATACTAATATCAGATATTTTTATGATTTTGAAGATGAATTTAATAGGGATCCCGATTTAAGTATCAATATTCTATTGAATAGTATTATTATAAGAATTCGGATTAGCATATTTTTGAGATGGAAGTATTTGAGATATTTCCCATACAAAAAGATCAGTGCTGTTCTTTTTAAGCTTTGAACTACTAATTACTAAAACTATGAAAGATCACAGAAGGGGTTTACTGTTGATCCGTAACAACCGTCCGGAAAGCTTTCCATTTCTATCCCGGTTCTTTCTGATAATGCTTTTCATCCTCATCGCCGTACCTCAATTTAAGGTTTCGGGACAGAATGAAAAGAATATTCAGGTCACCGGCAGAGTTACCGATGCATCAACCGGTGATCCCATGCCGGGCGTCAACATCATCATTGAAGGAACCTATTCCGGTGCGATGACGGATGCATCTGGTAAATTTACAATCAATGTTCCCTCAGAATCTTCAGTCCTGAATTTTTCCTTCATCGGTTATACTTCCCAGTCGGTTTCCATTGGCAAACAAAGGACGTTGACGGTTCTTCTGGCCCCGAGTGTCACCGAGCTTGATGAAATTGTCTTTGTCGGCTATGGTGCCCAAAAGAAAGAGAGCGTAGTGGGTGCCATTTCCCAGACTTCCGGAGATGTTATATTACAGGGGACTCAGGGCAGTGACCTGGGAAACGCCCTGACAGGCGCCCTTCCGGGGCTTATCACCATTTCAACGACGGGTATCCCGGGTGGCTCAGGTGAAGATGATGACTATGCCCAGCTGTTTATCCGGGGGAAAAAAACCTGGAATAATGCTGAACCCCTGGTCCTTGTTGACGGAGTGGAACGTCCGCTTCATGATGTCAACCCGTATGAGATTGCCAGTATCTCGGTACTCAAAGATGCCTCCGCCACCGCTGTTTTCGGTGTGAAGGGTGCCAATGGCGTCATTTTGATCACCACACAGCGTGGAAAAGTCGGAAAGGCCCAGCTGACGGTTGACGTGACCACAACAGCTAAAACCATCTCCCGGATCCCCAAACGGGAAGGCTCGTATGTGGCAAACCTGATGAAAAATTACGCTATTCTGAATGAAGTCCCGATTTCCGAATCTTCCTGGAACAGTGTCGTGCCTACCCGGTGGCTGGACCTCTATAAATCTCAGCAGTATCCTGAATACCTGCCGAGTGTGGACTGGGTTGATCAGTTTACCAATGATTACGCCATCGATAAAACCGTGAACATGACTCTGGCCGGTGGAACCCGGGTTGTGAAATACTTCGGATCCCTGGCCTATTTTAATGAAAACGACATTCTCAATATCCAGAATTACGGGCAGGGTTATGATCCCAGTTTTGCTTTCGACCGTGTGAATTTCAGGAGCAACATGGATTTTGATATCACTCCCACCACCCGCTTCAGTGCCAACCTTTCCGGTTTCCATTCCATCCAGAAACGGCCAGCCGGTGATAAATGGGCAGGATGGCCGTACCTGTATTCCGCGCCCCCCGACCTCTGGCCGGCTCAATACTCCGACGGAACCTGGGCGGATTATGCGTTGTACGACCGGTTCAGCAATGGGATCTATGCCTTTAACTTTTTCGGGGTCAACCAAACGAAAACCACGAATGTCACCAGCGATTTTATGCTGGACCAGAAACTGGATTTCATTACCAAAGGACTCTCCCTGAATGCCAAATTATCCTATGACAATACGGCATATTCCAGAGGACCAAATGTTGTCGGGCATGGGAAGATGACCAAATGGATCTCTCCGAACATTGTGGATGAGATCACACCCGGCATGAGCAACGAAGAAATCAAAGCCCTGGAAGCCAAATATACCTTTTATCAATTCCCCCAGGATGTTCCCCTCACAGGCTACAATTACCAGGAGCTTCCCAACACTTATGAATCGGAAAGTGCCAGCGGGAGTGTTTACCGCTCATTGTACTATCAGGCTTCGCTGAATTATGCCAGGGATTTCGGAAAACATTCCTTCAGCGGCCTTGCCCTGATGAGCCGGCAGGAACGCGCAACCGGAGATAACTTCCCAAGCTATCGTGAGGACTGGGTAGGCAGGGCGGTTTATTCGTACGACAGGCGCTACCTGTTCGAATTCAACGGTGCATATAACGGTTCTGAAAAATTTTCACGCGACTACCGGTTCGGATTTTTCCCATCCATGGCTGTGGGTTGGGTGGTTTCGAATGAAAAATTCTTCGCCCCCATCAAGTCGGTATTTAACAACTTGAAATTCAGGTATTCTGACGGCATGGTAGGAAGTGATGAAGGCATTGCCCGGTGGTTGTATATAGGCAGTTGGACCGTTTTGCCCAATACCACGTCCCAGTCTTCGGAGGATGTTATGCGTTTTGGGTATCCCTACCTGCAGAATGCTTATCCGCTGAGGTATGAAGGGGTCATCCCGAATCCGGATATCCAGTGGGAGACCTCACATAAAAGAGACTATGGTATCGAATCCGGATTCTTTGACAACCGGATAAGATTGACCTTTGACTACTTCACCGAAAAAAGAACCAACATTTTTGTGACCGGTTCAGAGAGGGTCATTCCCGATTACATCGGGGTGAACCCGGTTTCGGCAAATATCGGGGAAGTCGATATGAAGGGATGGGAATTTGAAGCTTACCTGGAAAACACCTCCCCACGGGGTTTCAATTACTGGTTCTCTTACTCCCTCGCCTTTGCCAAGGATAAGATCATCGAAAGAGGTGATCCGGCCCTGAAACCATCTTACCAGAAACAGGCCGGATACCAGATCGATCAGCCCCGGGAAATTCTCAACCAGTCTGAGCATCCAATGCTCACCTGGAACGACATTTACAACACGGTGCAGGGAGTCACCAACTCCCAGCTGCTCCCCGGTGATTTTGCCCGTGTTGATTTCAACTCCGACGGCATCGTGGATGACAATGATGCGGTTCCCTATGGATATCCTCCACGGCCGCAGTTCTCCTATGCCCCTGCGGCAGGGTTCAATTATAAAAACTTCAGTGTGACCACACGGTTCTATGGCATTTTCAATATTGAGGGTGAAGTCGGGACCTATCGCGGAGCCTTTGCCAACCAGTATTCGGTCGTCTACCCGTGGAACAGGGAGTATGCCTGGTCGCCCGAATTCGACAACACCGCCTCGGCCATCAATCCCGGCCTGAGGTTCAACTCCAGTTCAACGAGTGGTTACGTCGCCACCACAAGAGCCTACCTCAAACTCCAGCATGCCGAAATCGCTTACGAACTCAAATCTCCGTGGATCAGGAAAGCAGGCCTGTCAAGGGTCAGATTTATTCTTAGCGGTGATAATTTCATCCTGTGGGCAAAAATGACGGAAGATCTGGATGCCGACCGACCGACGGTCCAGACCGATACCCGGAGAACCTATCCGAAATTCAGGAGGTACAATCTGGGAGTAAACTTTAATTTTTAGCTGAAAATCCTTAAGCCTGAATGATATGAAAACGATCAGTTTTTTATGGATTATTGCCCTGGGCATCTTGCTGCTTGTATCGTGCGAGAAATATCTGGATAAAACGCCTGAGGCTTCTGTCTCAGAGACAGATATTTTCGGGACCTACGAGTCATTTCAGGGTTTCGTGGATGCCAATTACGGGGAAGTGATCAATTATAATACCACGTATTCCACCACCACGGCCAATATGGGAGGAGAGACGCTGAACGATTTCATCTCCTGGTCGCCCGCTTATACCAGCTGGAGGGGAAATTACTGGTATATCGCCGGAGCCGATGACTATTCATTCAATGACTTCACCTCCCTCTATATGAATGGAAAGTACGCTTACGGGATTTTTAAGAACAATGGCGGAGGAGGCATCTGGACAGGCGGATGGCGGGGTATCCGCAGGTGCAATGTTGCCCTGGAAAACCTCCCGCTTTTATCAGATGCCACCGAAGAAGAAAAACAACTGATTGAAGGGCAACTCTACTTCTTCAGGGCGTATTTCCACCATCAGATCATTGATGCCTTTGGGGGCATGCCCTATATCGACCAGGTGTATTCACCCGGCGAGGAAGTGAAACTGCCCAGGCTGACTTACCAGGAAAGTGCCGACAAGATCGTGGAAGACTACGACCGGGCAATAGCTCTTCTTCCGGTCGACTGGGACAAAACGGACGTAGGCGGACAGCGGCCCGGCGCCAATCTTGGCAGGGCAACCAAAGGTGCCGCCATGGCCTATAAGGCCAAGGTCCTGCTGTATGCCGGCAGCCCGTTAATGAATAAGTTTTCCGGCAATGATTATTCCTATAACCTCGATTATTGTCAGAAAGCCGCCGAGGCTGGGTGGGAAATGATCCAGCTGGCCAGGACCGGCGCCTATGAGATGACGAACTTTGCCAACATGCAGGATATGTTCGCCAGACTTGATGGCATCGTTCCCCGGACTACTGAGACCATCTGGCAGAAAATCAGGAAAAATGAGGGCTATTACGATCATGAAAGCTACATATCGCGACAGTACAGCTTCCCGAGAATGGGCGGACGGTATTGTGAACAGGTCAACCAGCTCTTCGTGGATAAATTCGAAATGGCCGACGGAACACGATACAAACCGGAATACGACAGCGACAGTACAAAACGGTGGGAGAACAGGGACCCCCGGTTCAGGAAATACATCATCGTTGACCGTGACCAACACGGATACGATGAACGATCCATTATCTATTTGTACGAAGGCGAGGGCAGTGATAAAAGTTCACAATCGCAGATCACCCTCCCCTATCTGATCAAAAAATTCTGGCCCGTCGGTGCTAACGGTTACGACAGGGATTACAATAACCTGATGATCATCTCTCCGCTGATGCGACTGGCAGAGGTCTATCTCGATTATGCCGAAGCCGTCACGGTAGCCTATGGCCCTTCCGGCAGTGCCCCCGGGGCCGACCTGACCGCGGTGGATGCACTGAACATTGTCCGTGAAAGGGCCGGCATGCCCGATGCCACCGCCGCCGCACCGGGATACGATAACTTTATGGATCTCGTGCGCAATGAACGTACTGTGGAACTCTGTTTTGAAGGACATTACTGGTACGATATACGCAGATGGCATATCGCTCACCTGGATCTGAATTGCGTCAACCTTTCATTTGACAAGGACTGGACACCTGAATCCTTTACCAGGTCGGTGGTAAAAACCCGTGTTTTCGAGGATCCCAAACACTATTGGCTGCCCATAAACAGGAATCAGGCATTGCTCTATCCCGGGATGTATCAGAATCCCGGATGGGAATAAGTTACAGATCAGTAAAATAATGTCGTAAAATACGATAAAAACACAACTATGAACAACAGGAAAATTTTGCAGATCATAGTGGCCATTCTGAGTCTGAGTTTCATTCTGCCGGCCTTGTCCATGGCTCAGGCAGGTGAAAGAACCCTTATCATTATTGATGAAAATGGCAACCCTGTTGAAGGGGCGAGCATCATCATCGGTGAAGGGAACCGGCCTGTCCTGACAAACGACAAAGGCGAATTCTTGATGCAAACCGACAGCCTCGTCCCCCTTATTATTGAAGCTGACGGATTTGAAGCTCAGTTATTCACAGCCAACCAGACCGTTAAACTGGACACCATTCACCTGGCCAGGGTCCCCTTCCAGATGGATGAGAAAAACAAGGTCTACATGCCCTTCGGCGTCTTCAAAAAACGACTGGTTGCCGGCGATGTGAGCACATTGTCACCCAGGGAGATCCTCAAATATGACCAGACGGATGTCGAAGGAGCACTCACTCGGCAGGATCCCGGGCATGTTCGGAGCATCCGGGATCCATGGCATGGGTGCCCCGCTGGTGGTAATCGACGGTATTCCACGCCCCGCCACCGACATCAATCTCCAGCAGGTCGAACAAATCACCGTGGTCAAAGACCTTGCTTCAGCCATGCTCTATGGGTCGCAGGCCTCCAACGGTGTCATTCTTATTACCACCCGTCGTGGTGAACCCCTGAGGAAGTCTCTCCAGGTCACGGCTGAAAATGGGTTTAACAAACCCATCAGTTATCCGAAATACCTGAAGGCCGGCAAATACATGGAGCTCTATAATGAAGCCCTGGCCAACGACGGCCTGGCTCCGAAATTTTCTGCTTCGGAAATTGCCAACACCAAAAATGGCTCTGATCCTGTCAGATATCCCGATGAAGATTATTTTAATTCCACTTACCTTAAAGACTGGTCTTCTTATCAGAAGGTCGTTGCACAGGCAAACGGTGGAAATGAAATTGCGCAATATTACCTGAATCTCGGATGGCAACGCCAAAATGGCCTGTTAAATATCGGTGAGGGCGCCAATGAGAAAAAAGACCGTCTGAACATGCGGGGAAATATCGATTATAAACTTCAGGATGCCATCAAACTCAGATTTGACGGAGCAGTCATCTTTAACATTTCCAATGGACCACGGTATTCCGGTGACGATTTCTGGGGATTGGCCTCAACCCTTCACCCGGAATATTATCCTGTCCTTGTGCCCTCCAGCCTGATCTCCGATCCTACCCTTCTGGGAGCGGCAAAACTTGTGGATGGGAAATATGTTCTCGGGGGAACTTCCGAATACATGACCAATATTTATGGCGAACTGACCCGGAACGGTCCCAGCCGCACCAATGACCGTCTCATTCAGATCAGTACAGGCCTGGACTTTGACCTGAGCTCACTGACCAGCGGGCTGACCGCGTCCGTCTATTTTTCCTTTGACATGTTCAACATGTTCAAAACCGATCTCCTGAACAGTTACGCCGTCTATCAGCCTGTATATAATGCCGACAGTGTATCCGTCGCTAAATACGGCGTGGACTCAAAGGTCGATGCCATGTCGGTTACCGATGATTATTACTATCGTCAGACCGGAATCTATGGTACACTGAATTATGACCGTCATTTCGGCGACCATGCCCTCAGGGTGACCGCCCTGGGGTACAGGGATCAATACAATGTCGAGGGTATTCTGCAACCCACCAAGCATTTGCAATTCGGGATGCGTGCCGATTATGTATACAAGGAGAAATTTATCGCCGAACTGACCGGTGTTATGGCCGGCTCAACCAAATTGTATGAAACGGTTCCATGGGCAACTTCACCCGGTGCCAGTCTGGCCTGGATTGTCAGTGAAGAAGATTTCCTGCAAAACAACGCTCACATTAATTATCTTAAGCTGAGGGCAAACTGGGCCATTAATAACACCGACGAGTCCATTGGGAATTTTTACCTGGGCAGGGACTACTATGAAGAAAGCACGGTTTATTATTATAATCAAAGTCTTGCCGAAAATTCCGCCAGGATACTCTATACAGGCAATTCAAATCTCGGATGGGAGAAGAACATGAATATCGATCTGGGATTCGAATCGGCTCTGTTCGACTATAAAGTCGGTTTTGAAGCGGCTTATTTTTACAATAAACTTTATAACCTGGTTTCCCAAAAAACGAATATCCTTCCTGAGTATTATACCGGCCTTCCCTTTGAGAATTTTGGCAGCAGCCAGTCCCAGGGTGTTGAATTTGGACTGAATTACGCCATAAATGCAGGAGGCATGAAAATAAAACTGGGAGGAAACCTTGTTTATTCCGTGCCGAAAGTGCTGACCACCGACGAGCTGAACTATCCCGAGGAATACCGCAACAGGACCGGCAAGCCCACCGATGCCATCTTCGGTTATGTAGCGATGGGATTGTTTGCAGATCAGGCCGATATTGATCAGTCACCCCTCCAGACATTTGGTACCGTCCGGCCCGGCGATATCAAGTATAAAGATCTCAATGGCGATCATCTGATCAACACTGAAGATCAGATGATGATCGGCCATTCCGGACCAAGAACAGGATACGGACTGACCCTTAATATCACCTACGGACCTTTGGAACTCTTTGCACTGGCCACGGGTCAGACCGGAGAAAGCAGGATTTTCAACAATCCTTATTACTGGGTTTACGGAGACAGGAAATATTCGGAAGCTGTTCTGAACCGCTGGACACCCGAAACAGCCGGAACAGCATCATATCCGAGGCTTACCTCCACTTCCAGTGCCAACAATTTCATAAATTCAACCTTCTGGCTGGAAAATAATAACTGGCTTAGGCTGCAGACGTTGCAGATCACCTATACCCTGAAAAATTCCCGGATCTCCTGGATGGATCAGACCCGCATTTTTCTGCGCGGTTATAACCTGACCACATTTTCCAAAATCAAAGACAAAACCGAACTGAATATAGGGACAGCACCACAGACCAGAAGCTATTCACTTGGCGTAGCCTTACAATTTTAATTGAAAACCCTGAGATATGAGAACATATATCAAACCAGGCCTTCTGATTGTTGCCTTGATATTGGGATCCTGCGAAAAATTCCTGGAACCTAAGCCTGATGGAACCCTTTCAGGAGAAGAACTTCTTGCAAACCCCTCTTTTGCAGAGGGTCTTTTGATGACAGCCTATGCGGCCCTGCCGGAAAATTATGATTTTTCAACAGATGTCGCCACCGATGATGCCGTGACCAATGACAAGGAATCACAATACAGAAGGATGGCCATCGGGGAATGGCTCGCTTCTTTCGACCCGATATCGAAATGGGCCGCTTCCTATAAACAGATCTCCTATCTGAACCGGTTCCTTGCCGTTTATGAATCTGTTCCATGGTCGACTGATCCCAACCTTGCACCGGAAGAAAACCTTATGAGAAGTCAGCTGCACATAAAGAGACTCAAGGGCGAGGCTCATGCGTTAAGAGCCTGGTACAAATACCAACTCCTTCAGAACCACTCCGGAAAATCGGCCGACGGCAGACTCCTCGGATATCCTATCATCAATAACGTCTTGCAGCCCGGCGATCAATGGGACCTTCCGCGAAACAGTTTTGCTGAATGCGTTGATGACGTGTTTACCGACCTGGACACCGCTATCGCTAACCTGCCCGCTGAATGGGTTGATACTGGGTCAGCAGTCGAGAATGCGACAAGCGGCGCCCGTTTCGAAAACCGGATCAACGGTAATACCGCCAGGGCATTAAAAGGAAGAGTCGCTCTCCTGGCCGCCAGCCCGGCCTTTTCAGAATCCCAGGCCATCTCGTGGGACCAGGCAGCTTCCATTGCCGCTGAATTGCTTTTGGATCTGGGTCCTCTGTACAATAAAGGGACTGAATTTTACAAGGAAAAAAGCAATAAGGAAATCCTTTGGAACCGGGCGGAGATTCAACAAAAAAGCTGGGAAGAAGAAAATTTTCCCCCCTCGTTGTTTGGAAACGGAAGGACCAATCCTTCGCAGAACCTGGTCGATGCTTTCCCCATGGTCAACGGCTATCCCATCGGTAACCCGCTGAGCGGTTATGATGCCGGTCATCCTTTTTTAAACCGCGATCCAAGGTTAGGCCAGTATGTCCTCTACAACCAGGCCACCCTGAAAAGCTCAAGTATTAAAACGTACGTCGGGGCATCCCAGGACGGCATCAATGCCCTGGTCTCCTCGACCCGCACAGGGTATTACCTCAAGAAGTTCATGTCGGAAGCCGTGAGCCTGACACCGGGCAGTTCGGTCAATACAGGACACACCTATACCCTGATGCGGATGACGGAAGTCCTGCTGAACTATGCCGAAGCCGCCAACGAAGCCTGGGGACCCGATGGCGATCCCAAAGGATTCGGCTTCACAGCGAAATCGAAAATTGCAGAACTCCGCCAACGGGCCGGAATTAACCCCGATGACTACCTGGCATCCATCACCGGCCAGGCTGAAATGCGGGATCTTATCCATAATGAACGCCGTCTTGAACTCTGTTTCGAAGGGTTCCGTTTCTGGGACATCCGTCGCTGGAACCAGCCGGAGGTCATGAACACCCCGGTGAAAGGCGTTTACATTGCCATGGAACCCGACTCCAGTTTTAGCTACACTTACAGCACCATTGAAGAACGGATTTTTACGCCCGATATGATCTACGGACCCATCCCCTACGAGGAAACCCTGAAATACAACATTGAACAAAATGCCGGCTGGTAGAACGATCGTGCCACTCAAAAAATCATGGATATGAGAAATAACTTGCTGCTTCTAATGCTATTCGCAGGACTGCTTTTGTCTGCCTGCCAGAATCAGGACCAGGAATTCCCGAATTATGACCTGCAGGCTGTTTATTTCCCTTTGCAATCCCCGTTGAGAACCCTCTCCCTGGGGGAGGACAGGATAGATAACACCCTCGACCGGCAACACAAATTCGATATCGCTGTCAGTATTGGCGGTATGTATGATAACTTCCAGAACTGGACAGTCGATTATGTCGTCGATCCTGCTTTGGCCGACAATGTCACCAACGGCATCGACCAGCTGATCGCCCTGCCTTCGGAATATTACACCCTCAATCCGCAGAATTCCACCGTCATCCCTAAAAGTTCCTTCAACGGGCTGATCCGGGTTGAACTGACCGACGCCTTCTTTAATGATTCCCTGGCCATCACCGGTCGATACGTGATCCCCCTCCGGATAACGGGAACCTCGGCCGACAGCGTCCTGTCGGGCAAGCAGGCCGCTCCCGGTCCTGCCGACAGGAGGGTACCGGCCGACTGGGAATCGGGTAAGGCGCCCAAAGACTGGGTGATGTACGGCATCAAGTATGTCAATGCCTACCATGGCACTTACCTTCACCGCGGGCGCGACCTGATCTCCAAATCGGGTGTCCCCTCCGATACCGTCGTCTTTCGCAACAGGTATGTCGAAAAAGACCTGCTCATCAAGCTGACCACAACCGGTTTGAAATCCGTGATCACTAACGGCGTACAGGCTAAAACCAGTAACACCGGCCGCTATGCCATGATACTGGAATTTGACAATGCAGAGGGCAAATCCGGCGCCATCACCATCAAACCCATGGCGGGATCTTCCTACCAGGTGACCGGAACTGGCCGGTATTCCGATATGTCGGAGACCACGGAGTCCTGGACCGGCCTGAAGTGGCAGTCAATGTACCTGGAATATACCTTTACCGAGAACGGAAACACCCACCAGGTAGCCGATACCCTCGTCTTCAGGGACCGGGGAATCAAATTCGAAATAAATGCCGTGGTGGTTGAATGATTCAGCCACAGGAAAAATCAGGCTCATATCCGTGTAATATTTGTACGATGAAGCTCATATTCAGTGAAGAAAATGCAGTCAATAGCGGTCCTTCTGACCGTAATCCGGGAGATTGATATAAAATTCTGATTAAAACATCATTATACGAAAGATAAGTATTAGTATTTTAGAATCTCATCCCCTAAATTTGGAATTATCAGGCAATTACAAGGCCAGTAATGGTACTAATATTCAATAATGCCAGAATTCGAATTTCTCATCCACTAACATCAATTAAAAGGAGGTTCTTATGAAAAATTATCTACTAAACTTCATCATGTTACTCATTGCAGGTTTTGGGCTGGCTACAATGGCACAGGCCCAGGAAATATTTCAGGTAGAAGCAGGTACGGATGGTATTGGCACTGCCTTACTCGACGCTCAGAACGGTGATATTATTGAACTGACCACCTCCGGAGGTGAATATCTCGAAGGTACAGACTCCATTTTTGTTGACGTCACGATCAGGGCCGCAGCCGGATTAGCCGAAAAACCTGTTATCAAGGGCGGCGGGGCCGATCAGTCCCTTAATGTTATCGAGGTTCATGAAGGTGGATTAACCCTTCAGGGACTTAAATTCGACGGGGGTGCCTATGTAATTTATGTCAAGGCACCGGCAACGGTTCAAAGTGACGGATTTCAGTCTGAGAATTTGGAATTGTGATTTTGCCAACTGGATGCAGAGATGCGTATATACCTCGGATGGTACAGAAACCCCCCTGGATTCGGTGCTCGTGAAAAACTCTACCTTTAAGGATGGTGTCAAACAGGCATTCTATCTGAAAGGAACCCGGAATGGCAGCGATATTTTCCCGGGTGGCTACACCTATTGCAAAATTGAAAATTGCCTGGTCACGGGTCTTACCTCAGACAGTGATGGGCATGCGACCTATATCGAACCCGGAAACAGGGACGTTGGTGATCAGGGCTGGCCTACCGTCATCCTCGATCATCTCACGGTGGATAATTGCCCACGGGGAATATCGACCTATACAACGCCGGGAGCACTGGTCCAGAATTGCATCGTTTCAAATCCAACGGTCGTTGACAGAACATCCATCGATATTCAGTCGGGCCGGTTTGCCGACGCACCCCCTTCAATGCTAAAGAATAGCATCTATATCGGTGCACTGAATCTGCAGGGTAGCTCAACAGTGGTATCGTTAACTGAAAATGTCGACAGCGTTGATGCCATTTATGTGGACCGCGAAAACGGAGATTATGCCCTGGCCGAAAATTCACCAGGCAAGAACGGCGCAACGGATGGAAAAGACATTGGCTATATTGCACCAGGCAGTTCCACCATCGGAGTTCCCCATGTCAGTGACATTTCTGTCATGAACGTATTCCCCAATCCGACATCCGGAATGGTTCAGATTTCATTCAGCAAAGATCTGACAGAAGTTAAAAGCCTTGAAATTTTTGACATGACCGGAAAACTCATATCAAGAATTACTGAATTGAAAGGCCGGAGAACCATCACCATTGATATGTCTGCTTCACCCTCAGGCGTGTATTTTGGTAAAGCGATATCAACCCATGGGGTTCACTCATTCAAACTGTTGAAAAACTGACAACTTACTCAATTGGATTAAACAAGCAGCAGAGACGTGGTAAATCACGTCTCTGCTAATTTTTAGGCATACGAATTTCAAATTTGGGTTCGATCAGCCTGACTGAATGTCCGCTGAATCGTACAAGATGAAACTGAATTTCAGGTTTCAAATGTTCCGTCAATTATTCTTTAATAACCAGGTAGGATGAAAAGATCATCTTTTTTAACTGCTGAAATAGCACAGCCTGTAACCGGCACTCAACCCGTTACAGTGGAACCTTCCGACAAAAATAAATCCACCCGCCTCGTTTCACTGGATACCATGAGAGGTTTTACCATGTTCTGGATCGTGGGGGGAGCCTCAATTATCGAAGCCATTGGAAGACTCGGTGATAACAGCATTACGGGATTTTTCGTGAACCAAATGGATCACTCTGCATGGGAAGGGCTACGGTTTTTCGACTGTATCTGGCCTGCTTTTATGCTGATGGTAGGGGTCTCAATACCGTTCGCCTATGCCAAACGTTCCCGCACGCAAAGCTATCCCACGATGCTGAATCATGCCATCAAACGGTTTCTGATTTTATTTTTGCTCGGGTCGCTAAGAGAATCGGTCAGTCTGGGTAATCCTTACCTGATCGAACTCAGCAGTGCCCTTCAGCCCATTGCGGTGGCCTACCTGGTATCATTCCTGCTGGTTCGAAAGTCTTGGAAATTCCAGGCCTCGGTGGCCGTGCTCATTCTGCTGGTTTATGGCCTTGCCATTGCCCTCGTCCCGGTTCCCGGTGTGGGAGCAGGATCTTATGCCCCCAACGCCAACCTTGTCTGGTATGTCGATAAAACCCTTTTACCCGGCCGGACCGGTGATGCTGTTTTCATTGAGGGTTGGGGGACGCTGATCTCGATGATCCCTCCCATATCAACCACCATCCTGGGACTTCTGATGGGCCGCCTGCTGATGAGCGGGAATTCGCCGGCCTATAAGATGAAAATCATGGCTCTGACATGTGCCGGGATACTGATAACAGGTTATGCCGTATCCTTTTTCGTTCCGGTTGTCATGAAAATGTGGACCGTTTCTTATGGGCTGCTCAGCGCCGGATGGGCCTGCACAGCGCTTTTGCTCTTTTACTGGATCATTGATGTCCGTCAAAATAAGAAATGGCCATTTTTCTTCGTCGTCATCGGAATGAATGCCCTGGCCGTGTACTTATCCAGTTCTGTGATCAGACTATCAGAAATTACAAGGGTATTCACCAAAGGAATTGCCCAGCCCATGGATGCATTCGGTCCGCTGTTCATGATCCTGGTCTTTGTGGCGATCGAATGGCTGCTCCTTTATTGGTTATACAAGCGAAAAATTTTCCTCACACCCTAAGGCAAAAAATTGAAGACCGTCAATTGATGGGCCTTGCGAATGACGCAGGAATTCCAGTGGAGAAGCGACCCGAAAAGATATTTCGGGGTTTCACCGATCCGAAACCCAACAAGTTTGAAGGAACGTGGTACAACGCGGTTCTCCTTTGAAGAGAGCCACCAACAGGCCTGGAACTGGCCGGAAAGTGAACACCAGGGACCTTAAACCATTCATGGCAGGATAGAGGATTACTTTTTCCAGGCACGTCCCGGCACATCCACCCGGAAGGATTCAATGTTTCCATTGTCCTGGACAGTGACATAAACAGTGCAGCCGTCTTCACCGCCAAAGGCCACATTGCTCGGGTTTTTCCCCTGAAGGATAATCTCCTTCAGGATTTTCCCCTCCGGTGACACTTTCACGACGCTCCCTTTTCCATAGCGCGCAATGTACAAATTGCCGGCCTGATCGCACCGCATGCCGTCGAGTCCGAAATCAGGGAAATTCAAAAGTAACCGTTTATGGCTGATTTCACCCCGGTCGGAAAGGTCGTAGGCCCACACCTTTCTTTGGACGGTCTCGTTCACATAAAGTGTTCTGTTGTCAGGACTGACTTCGATGCCGTTTGCGGTGCCCATGTTCTCTTCCAGGAGAATCACCGATCCGTCCGGATCAATCCGCCATATTCTGCCGGTATTGTTGTTCCAGTCCGGATCACTGGCATAGAGACGGTCCCGGTTATCAATGGCCAGGTCATTGGGCTGGTTCATCCGTGGTTCCTGCGCCAGAATGCTGATCGAAGAATCGGCCGGATCGATGTCATAAAGGATGTGACCAACATAATCGGCAACAATCATCCTTCCGCGACTCGTGAAACGTATTCCGTTGCCAATGCTGCTATCCGGCAGGACAAGAAACACAGAAGTCTGCCCTTCCCCCGTAATCCTGCCGATGGTTCCTTCTCTTTCAAGGTTAACGGCATATAAGATTCCCTTTGCGTCGACAGCAGGTCCTTCTGCACCCTCAGTAAAACTACCCGGAGGTGTGAATGCCGTTGACTGGTAGAGACGCTGTGAATCAGACTTCTTCCCGGAATTCTGGCATGAAAATGCAGAGAACAAAACAGCCCAAAGCAGTAACCGGATTACCTGGGATCCCGTTGTTTTCATGAAGCAAAATTATTTGGACGGGATAAAAGGCTCCCGTTTTTTGACTTTACTGATTGCGGCCAGGAGAATCGCATTAGATGGCGCAGGAGAAGAGACCACAGTGCCGTAATCCGTTTCCTGCGCCTGGTAATCGACCGATCCATATACATTCACTTCCTTAATCTTTTTCCCAAAACGCGGGTTGACCCATTCATAGGCAAAAAAGGTGACCGGTTGTTCGGCACCATCTTCAGAACACAGCACAGGATCAGCAAGGTAGCAATAGGCATTTTGAGGCGATCCGGTCTGCCCTTCCCTCCTGTCGAGGCTTTTTTCACCTCCCGGATTCCACTCGAGAATATTGACCCCATACTGAACCGGTACGATTGATCTGAACCCGTCTTCATACACGACTTCATACCACCCGAGCAGATCGGCCGTATCGAAAAAGTCGGGAATATTGAAATACGCTTTCTGGTTGCCAGCCGGCCGTGCACAGGCGTGCAAAAAGATCAGGCTGCTCACATCCTCATCAATGATGATCCCTTTTATCTCCTCCGGGAAAGGATGTTCACCCTTACCCACCGCGCTTACCGCAACAGCACATTTCCCGCCACCGGTCTCCCGATTGGCAAGGGTGAAGGATTTAGACCTTACCTTCACTTCACCCGAAACGAAAGCGCGCAGATCAAGGCCGAAATCGGTAGAAGCTTTCGGGAAGTTAAAATACGAAGAGATATCGACCGGTTCCACGGGATCACCGTCTTCACTGGGTATTCGTTCGCCGCTGAGATTGGCTCTGACGGCAGGCATTAATTCCCTGACAACCGAACCGAGCTGGATCTCATCGAGCGTATGGGAAGACCATAACAGGTTGGCACATCCGAGAAAATCGGACATCAGGTCCTTCCCGAAATTAAATTCATTGGTCGATGCCCATGATGAAGGGGCACCGCCGGCCAGAGCAATATTTTTAATCCGCTCATCCCAGTTACTGATATTCGGTTTGAAATTCCCGTAAAGCTGGGTAAAGCCGAAGTCATTCAATTCCCTGTCCCGTTCCTCATTCACCCAGAACCAGTTGAAGATCAGAATGTCTTTCGGGATGGAATCCCTGACGACGGAGGGTCTAAGACCACCAGGTGTTGTGTACCTGACCCCAGTGGATGACACTCTCTCGATGGGTCCTTTGGTGCGGACACTTTCCAGAATATGATCCCCCCACATGGCGATCTTTATACCCCGTGCCGCCATATAATCGTGGATCTTATTGATATCCCGGGCAAACAGGGTTGAATAATCTTCATCTTTGCATCGCGGACAGATCCCCAGTGGCGCTCCCCACCATTCATCATGGCCGATATGGATCATTTTGGGGTGCATCACCTCGATGTATTCATCATAAACATCAAACATCAGGTCATAGGACGCCGGATTCGAGGGACAATAGGTATCCGGCCAGATATCTCCCTGGTATTCCGCCAGTTCAGGATGCCGCGTGAGGAGATAGTATCCATGGGTCAGTGAAGGGATCTCCGGAATCACCTCGATGAAATTTTCATTGGCCAGTTCAACAATATCCCTGACATCACTCTTTTCGATGATGAAACCATCGCCGGCATCATAATGGCTCGAATTTTTTTCCTCACCGCGAAGCCCCTGCGTCGAATTCGAACGTGAATATTTGAGTTCCTTTGAAAATTCGATCCATCCGGCATTAACCTCGGGATGCCGGTCGAGCCGCATGCAGTTGGTCTCCATGATGACCTTGTTAAATTTGTACAGCGCCATGAAATCTCTCAGGAACCGTTTGAAAAAAGCGATGTTCTCCGGTCCGGGCACATACAGCCTGATCGCCCTGAACGGAAGATTCGGCCAGTCCCTCACGTTCACCCCCTGGACTTGCGTCCCTCTGCCCGCATCGATCAGCTGGCGAAGAGATTGCAATCCAAAGAATGCACCCTGATCATCCGAGCCACCGATGACAATCCGATCATGGGTCACCTGAAGAAGATAGCCTTCCGCTCCCGGATCTTCCCCGGTCAGCTTCTGTTTTGCATCAAGGAAATACTTTTTGACCAGCGGGTTGCCTGTGTTGCCCATGATCACAGCCCTGGTACCTTCAGGGATCTTGCCGGCGGATTGGATTTTCAGGGCAATGCCATATTTGTCACTCATTTCCCTCACCAGGAACCGCGCCAGAAAGAGATCGCGGTCGGAGGCATTCTGCGGGACAAGGATCAGAACGGATTCATCCATGGTGAAATGATCCGCTGTCAATTCCATTTGCTGCGGTATGGGGAAGATCAATGTCCGTTCCGCTGCTGCCAGGTGTGGCATATTCATGACCACCACCAGTGAACCGATGAGGCGGATCAACGTCCGCCGGTAAATTGTTGCAATGCGTTTTCCCATAGCCGTATGAATTTTCGAACGATTATTTAATAAATAGCTTGCTGCCGCTTCCGCCGCCATTGACCAAAGAAACCCTGACGCAATAGATGCCGCTTCCCACAGTCGAACCTCCGCGGCCTGATCCGTTCCAGGTGACCGAAGTCGGTACCGTTTCCGTCAAATGAACCCGGACTTGTCCAGACCGGCCGGCCTGTCATGTCGAAAACCTGGAGAATGAAATCCCCTGGTCTGCCGCCACTGATAAAAAAACGAACCTCCCCGCCAGGAATCTTCGTGACAGTTATTCCCGGAATTACCGCTGCAGAGGAGGATATGGATGTGGGATCTGTTCCTGTCTGGAAGGCAATGGCATAATCATCGCCATTGGTATTCCCGTCCTCATCCCGGCATTTGCAGTAATACGAATAAAGCTCCCCGTCGGAGAGACCCGTCACTTCGAAGGTATGGACGACACCATCGCCGGTCTGGAATTCTTCCGGCATATCCTCATAGGCTGTCCCCGGGTTTACAGCAAATCTGCAGGTCGAGACCACGTCGGTGTTCAAGGATAAGGTGGCCGTGGACGACCCGTAGGAAACCTCTCCGGTAGGCCGGAGAGCGTAACGTTCAGGTCCGGGTGAAACAAAATTCCTGACATTGCAACCCTCACCGGGTGAAGCGATCATCACCGAGGCCGGATGGACCGGATCGATCTCGATCTCGCTGGCAAAAGGCCAGGATAATCCTTCGTTGACCGGCGTCCAGGTTTGCCCGCCATCCGTGCTCCGCATCACCCCGTGTGACGACGGGTCATATCCCCCTGAGTTCAGGGGTTTGGAAGAGGCCGCATAAATCACATCTGAATTTACAGGCGAGATAGCGACATTCCGAAGGAAATTATCCGTAAGCAGTTTTTCCCAGGTATTTCCTTTGTCCTGACTTCGGTACAAACCTTTTCCCGATCCGAATACGGCGGCATAAACCCACCCCGGGTGAAGCGGATCGGTCACGATATCCATGACCCCTGACCAACCGTAATCCCAGATGTCGCCATTGATGCTGCCCTTCATTTCAGGCGTTCCAACCTGCTCCCAGGTATCCGGTTTACCACCGGCGGCAGAGCGCCATACACCGCCCTGCACCCGCCGCATAAACCAGATTTCCGTTGAAATGGTCGATGGCAGTGAAGAGGCATTTTCCGCCGCTGTCGAGCGACAGTGACCAGTTGTAGCCGTCATCATGGCTGATATAGACATTCCGTTCAGCCGTTACGAGGAGGGTTCTTGAGGATTCCGGACTGTATGGATCAACGGCCAGTCCGAAAAGTGAGGTCGTCGCAGGCAATCCGGACCCTACCACTTCCCAGCTGTCGCGCTGGCCATTTTGTGAACTCCGGACCAGTTTTTTGACAGAACTCCGGTCCTGGGCCATGGCGGCCCAGACAACATTTTCCCGGGTGGGATCGGCGGCAATGGTATAGCTGCTACCGCCATCTCCTTTCCAGGCGCCGGTGTAGACCTGGTTATTGCAGTTCTCCCAGCTCAGACCATGATCCATGCTCCGGAACAACCCGAGATCAAAATACCCGAGATAGATAATATCCGGATTCGCCGGACTGATCTCAATATCAAAAAGTACGGCATCATTGATCCCGCGTGATTGCCAGGTATCTTCTCCGACTTCGTTGGTATAGAGGTTTTGAAAGGTCAGACCACCGTCAAACGTGCCAAAAACCCATTGGGAGGTGATCCAAAAAAGGACATGAGGATCCGACATATCCGTGCCGAAGGTATTGATATCGCCGTTGAATGAACTGCCATAATGAAAGAGCCTTGACCATCCTTTGTCCCAGTTTTCACCAATATCACTGTACCGGAACCAGCTCGCGCCGGTATCTTCAGTGGCCCACATCCCGCTCCTCGAGCCGTTGGGATACTGGTAATCCAGCTCGATCAGCCTGATGAGACCGTTACCTTCGGCACCGGGCCAGATGAATCCCGTCCGGTGGCCGATCTCCGACCAGGTGTCCCCGGCATCCTCACTCCGGTAAAGATAACCGAAATCATCACCTCCGGCCGGATAGGTCGACAGGTACATGATCGAACGGTGAGATGGGTCCACCGCCATATCTTTGACTTCACCCAACGAAGAACCGATCTGTTTCCAGTGAACTCCGCCGTCATCGCTACGAAAGGCCTTGCGTTCCCCGGGACTGTAGTCCGTTTTTCCCGAGATCAGAAAGAGGGTATCGGGATTTTCAGAGTTGATGAGAAATTTCAGAATATGCAAACCTGAGGGAAGATCATTGCTGACCTTTGCCCAGCCCAGACCGGTGTTCATGGATTTATACACCTGGCCGTCGGTGGAATTGTATTTCGAATGGTAGGCAGCATATCCCAGGGTATGATCGGAAGGGGGAACAGCAATTTCGGTGATATATCCGTCACTGATCACTTTCGTTACGGTCAGGCCGGTATCGGAACTCCTGAAAAGACCATGTTCAGCGCCGATATAGATGACCGAAGGATCAACCGGATCAAATCCAAGACCGCAGATGTGGGTATCGGTGAGCCCCCTGAAAGATCCGATCAGATCCCATGATTTTCCATGGTCAAGACTGCGGTAAGCTCCGGCCAGATCTCCTCCGGCGATGATCACCCCCGTGGGACCTGCTCCAACAACACCAAAAGCTCCACCGGCACCGGGATTCGTGGATTGCCAGGTGTTTTCGGAAGGTGAACCTGCACCTTCATACTGAGCATACACTGCCATTGAGGTCCCGAGGAAAAGATAAAAGACGATCCCCTTCAGACACCCGGAGATACCCATTTTCTTCCGCAATTTTCCAGATATATTCATCATAAAATTCTACGATTACCTATTCCCGGATCCGGGCAGTTTTTTTATTCTTTGATGATCGTGAAATGATCCCGGATATGATTGCCCTTCTCATCAGGTTCATCACAGATATACCGGACATCCATCCTGTTGTCGTGGACATCCACGGCCAGTGATCCTTCAAATTCATAACCGTTGTAATGGACCGGAAAGATGGGGTAGAGTTCAAAATCCTTGCTCGCCACCCCGCCTCCGGGAACTTCAACGAAAACGGTCCCCTGGTGGGGCGTATCCCTTTTTTTAAGGTAAGCGCCGCCTTCATCCTCTCTTCCGAGACTTTTGCTGATGATGTTTTGATCGGTCAGGGAGGATGTTTTCCCGATCAGGTTGTCCAGCAACCATGAGCGTTCATAGACATGATTATGCCCCTGCAGGATCAGGTCGACGCCATGATCTTCGAGAATGGATAACCAGTCACTCCTCCTGATCTGCGCATCTTCATCCAGATCTGTCCGGTGATGGCCGCCGCTGTGGAACGGCCTGTGCATGATGGCGATCAGCCAATCCTGATGGTTGTTATCAAGATCTTTTTTCAGCCATTCCTGTTGAACCCTCCTTCCTTCGTCATCTTCAATTTCCGTACAGAGTGCAACCACGTGAATATTGGCATAATCGAAGGCGTAATATTTCTCGGTTCCTGAAGGCACTCCCCCGGCTTCCCCATTTTGCGGAAGGGCAAATGTGCTCAGGTAGTTGACCATCCCGTCGTGATTATCATGATTTCCAATGGCCGTGTACAGGGGCGTGTTTTTGAAAACATCCTCGAGCTGGTTGAAGTAGTTATGCTGCAACTGGTACCGGGCATCATCTTCCGTCTGGTCACCCAGCGAGAGCACCAGGTTTGCATGATACCGGCCGTCATTGAAAGACTTCCATTGCGACACGGTTTCTTTTCTCCGCTCATTCTGTTCCGAATTGGTCTGGCCAAAATCCGAGATGACCCAAAATCTGACAGGAGCAACCGTCCCCGGTTCCGGAGCGGTCACAAAATATTGATCTTCCCGGCCTTGTGATGTTCCGTCAACCGAATAATAGTATCGGGTTGCGGGGGTCAGGCCGGTGATCGTCACCTCATGATAGATTTCTTCTTCCTCGGATTCCATCTGTTTTTCCGACAGCGAAGACCCTTCGGTGCCATAGTAGACGCAACCGGGAACCCCGGTTCCGCTTTGCCAGGATATCGTCATACTGGTGGGGGTTGTAACCTGAAGATAAGGCTGCCTGGTGACCTGGCCATAGATCTGAAAAGTAAACAGAAAGAAGGCAATCAGCAGTGTGAATTTCGTGAGATGGTTAGACTTCATTGTACACCCTCCGGTTTTGTATGGTTATTCATCAAATGAAATGATCTAATGGCTCATCACCATCCGCGTATACGCCGTTAAGTTGCCGGCGGAAAGCCTGGCAATATAAAGACCAAAAGGAAGCGGACTGCCACAATGTTCCTTTGGGGACCAGCCGATGGTATGTTCTCCCCTTCCCATGAAGGCATCCAAGGGGGTATCCAGTTTCCGTCCAAAGACATCATAAATATCAATTTTCACGTGCCCACCCTGTTCAAGCCAATAGGAAATGTTCGTGTCTGAACAAAATGGATTAGGATAATTTTTGATCGTGGTTCCATCCTGAAGAGGATGCATCAACCTGCTGCCGGTTGTCACGGTGTCCGATTTAAGAATCGTGAAATGATCTCTGATGTGGTTTCCCTGGTCGTCAGCCCGGTAACATAGAAAGCTGACATCCATTCTGGTTGAACTGTCAATATCGATGACCAGGGAACCTTCCACATCTTTACCGCTGAAAGTGGATGTAAAGATCTGGTATTGATCATTATTGCTAACGGCGTCTCCTCCCGGGGCAACCTCAATAATGACCGTTCCCTGGTGGGGATTTAACCCTGAAGGTTTCAAATATGGGCCATCCCCGTCTTCTCTTCCGTCTCCGCCGTTTATCATATTCTCATCCGTCATGTCCGTGGTTTTTCCAATCAGGTTGTCAAGGAGAAATGACCGTTCATAAATCGCATTATGTCCCTGCAAAACCAGATCAACACCATAATTTTCAAGCTCTTTCAGCCAGTAATCCCTTTGTTCCTGAGCAGTTGAACTATTATCGGTCGTGTGATATCCACCGCTATGAAAAGGCCGGTGCAAACAGGCTATCAGCCAGTCGGTATTGTTCTTGTCAATGTTCTGAAGATCCTTCCGGAGCCAGGTGAGCTGGGGGCCCTTGATATCATCAATTTCCGTGGACAGACAAATAACATGCACGTTGGCGTAGTCGAAGGAATAATAATCTGTGCTGTTGGAAGGATATCCACCGGCCTCACCCCGGGAAGGGATAGTGAATGCAGCTTTGTAATTGACAAATTCATCATGAGCGTCATGATTGCCTTCTATCGTATACAAAGGTGAATTCACCAGAACCTTTTCAAGCTGATCGAAGAAGGTTTGTTGCAGTTCTTCGCGGGTATCGTTTTCTGTCTGGTCACCCAGTGAAAGGACAAGATCAGCATGATAGTCCCCGTCATTAAACGTTTTCCAGTGATCAACCACTTCTTCCCTTACGCTGTTCTGACTGGTGGATGTTTGCCCGAAATCAGAAATAACCCAGATCCTGGATTTTACCTTCGTCCCCACAGATGGTGCGGTTATAAAATAGTGCTCATCAGATCTCTCCAGCGTATCGATGGAATAATAATACCGGGTTGAAGGTTGAAGGCCGGATATAGTCATTTCATGAGCAGTTCCCGGTCGTGATTCCACCGCCGTATTCCACAGCAAATCTTTGTCCGGACCGTACTTCACTTTTCCGGTGTCATTTCCCTCTGTATTCCAGCGAATGACCACCCCTCCGGGCGTGGCCACCTGAATATATGGCCGGGTTATGACCTGTGCCGAAGCTGCCTGGCAATAAGCCAGGAAAACCACCAGGGGAGCATTAAACAGATATAACCTTAACTTTTTTATCCTTCTCATCTTCACACTGTATTTTCGGAGCGAACCGTTTATCGTATTCAGGATCCGGAAGTTCCGGGCGTTAAAATAAACACCTGGCTTTCATGGGGCCGGAGTTTTACGGTGAGTATCCCCTTTTCGGTCTGAACCGGTTTATGCTCCCATACATCATAAGCTGAATAGTCCTGGCCGGATTTCAATTTCAGATCTTTCCAGCTGACCGTCATCGTATTATCCTCTGAATGCCGGTTCAGGAAAGCAATGGCCACTTTATTTTGGCTGAGCGGTTTGCTCCAGACCTCAAGATCATCGTTTCGGATGATGCGTCTTCCGGGGATCCCCAGTGAATCCTGATCTATGGCAATGATATCCTTGTTCAGCAGAATCGACTTTGTGGAGGCGTTCATATCCCGGATGTCACATCCGACCATCAGGGGAGCGGAAACCATGCACCACATACTCATTTGGGAACGGTATTCAATGTCGCTACAGCCACCGCCTTTTACGTTGCCCGTATTGTTCAGGCCGACGACCAGCATATCGGGGTCATTCCATCCCCCGGGTCCGGCAAACTGTCCCAGGTTCGTGATGGCATCCAGCGAAGCCATGATGCCAATGGGGCTCATGTCGTTCCTCGGGCTGTCCCACGTATCATAAACATCGTAGGAAATGCGCCAGAGATGGCCGCCGACTTCCCTGCCCCAGAGCCAGGGTGATCTCGGACCCCATTCGCAAATACTGTAGACGATGGGCCGTCCGGTTGCCTTCAACGCATCACCCATAGCAGTATAGCGATCGATGGCCATCTTGTAGTCACCGGTGAGAGAGGCATAATCGGGACAAAAGCAATAGTCGTATTTCAGGTAATCGACTCCCCAATCGGCAAAGGTTCCGGCATCTTCCTGTTCATGGCCGTAACTGCCCGGCATCTCACCGCAGGTTTGGGTTCCGGCATCGGAATAGATCCCGAATTTCAGGCCCTTGCTATGCACGTAGTCAGCCAGCGCTTTAATGCCGGAAGGGAATTTTTCCGGATCGGGATATAAAAGTCCGGATACAGAATCACGGCCTCCGTGCCAGTAATCATCGATAACGATATAGGTGAACCCGGCATCTTTGAGTCCGGATGAAACCATGGCATCAGCCACTTCACGGATAACCTGTTCACTGACATTCTTGCCAACAGCATTCCAGCTGTTCCATCCCATTGGCGGCGTCAGGGCGAGCTGCTCACCCTGAACGGTCGTCTGTTCATCAGGCGTTGATTTTACCTCTGTTGTATTACCGGCACATCCGCTGATGAAAAACAAGACGATCAGCATGAATACTGAAGAAGTGCAGGAAGTGAGTATTCGGTTCATTGTGTTTCCTCCTTGATTAAAGAAAATGAATAATGAATGATAATTACAATTGTGTTTGGGCCATGAAAAGCCGTATTTCGCTTTTGATCAATTTTTTCTTTTCATATCAACTGGCAAAGTTTTCTGATCTATCTCCCGCTGACGAATTCAATTTTATGTTCACCCAATCCGGCAGGAATTTCAATAACCTGGTTCAGGGCGGGCTTCAGACTGCTTTTCCGGCCATCGACCATGAACAGGGCATGATCTCCCAGTTGAGCCAGATAATCATCCGAAAATTCGATGGTCCACCGCGAAGGTTTCGTTTCGAAATATTTGCAGTAATGATCATCGTAGCTAAACCCGATACCCGGCGTATTGCCCTTATTTTCTGACAATGAGGAATGAAGGTAGGCACAGGTTTCATTGAATCCCATCCAGTATTTATCTTTACGGGAATCGATCCAGTCGGTATTATCGGTCAGGTTTATCCTTCGCCCCCCGACGATTTTGGAGCCAATCAGTTCGGCGGCGGACATGTTCATCAGGATATCCCAGTCTGCTTCATCCACATCTGCCGGAGAATTTGTCCGTTGTGTCAGGTCCAGATCATGGCAGGTAAACTGTTCGGGCATCATCATACTGAATTCAATGGTCAGATCATTTCCCACGTAACATTCACGGCTCACCCCCAGACCGGCAATGGCCGCTACCCGGCCATTATCATCGCCCCCATGGGTTCCTTCCCTGAGTTCGGCACCTGGCCTTACCTCTGCGGAAAGCACAGTGACGCCGAATGCCTGCTTTATGGCATCGATACCTGTTTTGTAGATAAACAGCAGATCATTGGAAGGGACGGGCGTAGCGCCACGTCTCACGTCGACCACTTCATTGTACCAGTCTGTCACGGCCAGTTCCCCATCAATCGGGCTGTCCCACCAGGGTCCCGGAGGGGATTCGAGGTCCCAGTTCATATGTGACCAGGCGCGGTGTGTCTGCATCTCGAAAACGCCACGCTTAAGCCCCTCGTCAAGACCCTCCTTGGTCGATCCATAATCCTGGTAATTCCCAAAAGTATCGACGAAAGGCGGCTCTTCCCAGGCATTTTCGATCATCCGCGTTTTCGGGTTCGCGAAGCCGGGAGTAAGGTTCATGACCATCATCCGGCCACTTTTCTCAAGGGGTTCGATCAGGTATTTCATCAGGGTTTCCTTGCCTGGCGTCGGGTAATGCCACCGGAGACTGTAGGAATGTTCCCCACAGCCCACATCATCCATGATAAAAATGAAGCCGTTATCGAAATTGTCATTGAACGCGCCGTATCCGATAGCATAAACGAGTGATTTCCTGAACACCTGCCTCATCGGGGGGTATTTCAGGAACCAGTCTTTGCCTCCTCCGATCCAGATCACTTTGGTAGCAGGGCTGACATCCCTGACGACCAGTTGTGGATATTTTCCGGCCGTTCCCAGAACATGGACAGACCCGGTTCCCCGTACAACGGATAACGCTGACGGGTTCTTTGCTGAAGCCGTTTTCAATGAGCCCGGGAGATACTCCATTCGCCTCGGGGATGCTTTTGAGAGCCCGTTGATCTGAATCAGGAAGTTCCAACCCTGGCAGACCCCGGGTAATAAAATGGTCGCCGGTGACACGGAATTTTCCTTCCTCACCGGCCTGATCCAGCGTGGTAGTCCCCTGGTATTCGATGCCAACCAAATCGGCGAGGTCCTTGTTCCTGACATTATCAAACAGAACGATCATGGACATGCCATAATCCTCAACCGCTTTTTTTAACGTCTGGATAGTGTGCTGAAGATCCTTCCAGTTTTTCCGGATCAGCCATCCATATGATGCTGCCGTACTTCGGTTTGGCCATGCCGTCGAGAAACCGGTTAATCTGAAGGCGTTGTTCATCCAGACGGAGGATGTCGAAAGGGACCCCCCAGACTTTAAGCATCGATACGACATCGGTAAATTCCCTGCCCCGGACCCGCCGGGTATCGATATTATAACTGAACGGATCCGTCCATTGATCACCGATAACGACAAGGACACGAAACGGTTTGGTTTCCTGCATTGTGGTTACGGAGCGGGTATCTGAAGGTGAACCGGGATCATTCCTGGCACACCCGGCTGACCAAAGAAGTACAGTGGCAAGGAAGAGCGTCCTCAGTTGTTTCATTGTTCGTCGTTTTAGTAATCGTAGCCGAAGTAAATTTCGATGGGCCATGAGATTCATCCGGGATATAAGATATCCCCATTTCCGGACTTTTCCACAAGATTTGAGGAAATTCCGGATACGTAGCCGGTGAATGGGAGACCATACGCAAAAGGCATCATGACCTTTCCCTCTCCCCTTGATTTATGATCAGGAGGAACGGGGTCTCTGAAAAACAGACCAAAGTGAGACAGGGACGCGATGTATCACGTCCCTGTGATCACTTGTTCTTTAAACCGGGCGATTCCCGGGACCGGGATGATCAAATGGCTGAGAACTGAGCGCCCTGTCTTTTGCATACCTTATCGGCAGCACTCCTGATGCCTTCGATCATCATATCCAGGTCATCCTTTGTCAACTGCGGATTCATCGGGAGATTCAGTTCGCGGGCATAAAAGAATTTTTCAGCGTTGGGACAGAGTTTATCCGGATAATTGTATTTTTCCTTCACCCCTGTCAGATGATACGTGGGCTGATAATGAAGGATTCCCTGTATCCCTTCTTCCTGGTAAAGCACTCTCATGAAATCATCCCGGGATGCGCCGAGTTCTTCTTCCTCAACACACAGTGTATAAAGATGATAGGCGTGATAACAATTGGGGTCCTCATAAACGGGGGTTATGCCTTTGATTCCCTTAATCCCTTCGGTGAGATAATGGCTGAATTCCCGCCGTTTGTCAATGAGCATGTCCAGTTTTCTGAGCTGCGCTCTCCCCACGGCGGCCTGGGACTCATTCATCCGGTAATTATTTCCCCATTTACCGTTATCTTCGATCACATCGAAATGAGAGGGGATCCAGTAATCCAGCTCCTGTTTGTCCATTTTAATGCCGGCAAACTCAAAGTGTGTTTGCTTGGGCGGCCAGTGATGAACACTCATCACCCTCATCCTCTGGATCACATCACAGAACTTATCATTATTGGTAACGATCATTCCACCTTCACCAAGGGTTGTCATGTTTTTCAGTGAATGGAAAGCTAAAACAACCGATATCGCCAATGCTGCCGGCCATTCTTCCTTTATATTTGGCGCCGTGTGCATGGGCACAATCCTCCATGACATAGAGGTTATGTTTCTTTGCGATCTCCATTATGGGATCCATATCGCACATTTGGCCACCGTAATGCACAACATAAATGGCCTTCGTTTTGCTGGTGATCTTCTTTTCGATCTGTTTGGGATCAATATTGAACGTTTTGGGATCAATATCGGCATAGACAGGTTTTCCCCCTTCCTTGAGGATGACCAGGGAAGTGGCGATAAATGTATTTGGAGTAACGATGACCTCATCGCCCTGTTTAATCCCGAAAACCTGGGTTGCCACATGCATAGCCGTCGTGCAGCTCGTGGTGGCGAAGGCATTTTTGACGCCGAATCTGGCAGCAAATTCTCTCTGGAACATGGCAACCTGAGGACCCATCGTCTGGGCTTCCTGTTTCATGGCATTAAGAACAGCCTGTTTTTCGTCATCGTCATAAATTGAGCCGAAGAACGAATAGGGTACCTTCAGCTTCACCCCGTCGTTCATGTGGTAACCGGAAGTTATTCCACCCTCGGTATCCGAACCGGTAAATTTTACTTTTTTGTCGCCCATATTTTTATTTTTTTAAAATGAAGAATGATTTACGTGTTTATCAAAATTACGCCTTTAGAGGTTTTATAAATAGTACTCATCAATGCATTATTAATACTCATATTATGATTCACACTTTTTTATATGAGAAATTTTGATATATTTGTTATATAAGTATTAACTTGAAATAGCAAAGCCAATCTTATGAAAGTATCCGCGATCAGTTTGCAACAAGAGCCTTATAAATCGTTTATCGTCCATAACGAAAAGGATCCGTTCACCCCCTGGCACCACCATCCGGAATATGAACTGGTATTGATCCTGAAAGGCAAAGGCCGCAGAATGGTGGGAGATAATGTCTCCCGGTTTACCAAAAATGATCTCATTTTTCTCGGGCCCTACCTCCCCCATCAATGGGATTGCGAAATGGATGAAAATCTTCCTGATCGATGTCCCTCAGGATGAAGCCTTTGTCATCCAGTTTGCCTATGATTTCCTCGGCCCGAAATTTTTTGAGATCCCCGAAAACAGTTCCCTTAAGAGATTTCTTCTTGAATCCAGCCGGGGGTATGAGATCTATGGGAAGACGAAGACCCACATTATCGGCATTCTCCATAACATGATGACCATGAGTGATTTGCAACGGACTTACGCCTTGCTGAGGATTTTCGAGATTATGGCGCTTGACCACCGAATATCATTACCTGGCCAGTCCCGGCATCAATGATAAATATTCATCCAAGGGCGGTGAGGAAATGCGGGTGGCCATGCAGTATATTTTTCAGAATTTCCAGAAGAAGATTCAGATTGAAGATCTGCTTGAAGTGACCAATATGTCGTATGCCTCCTTTTATCTTTCCTTCAAGAAAGCATACAGATGCCCTTCAAGGATTACCTCCTGAATGTCAGGGTCGGATATGCCTGCAAACTGCTTACCGAGAACACGATGAATGTTTCCGAGATCGCTTATGCCTCGGGGTTCGAAAATCTGGCAAACTTCAACAGGCAGTTCAAAAAGATCAAGGGCTTTACTCCGACACATTTTCAACGGCAGTACATGGAAAAATCCCGGTCAACGTCATCCAGACTGAGTTACTCCGAATAAAGTCCTTTCCTGATGGCCTCAAGGCCGGACAGGGCATTAGCCGGTAAAGGATTCGCCGTGGAGAAAGACAACATAACCTCAGGATCCTCAATATCATTCCGGCTTTCATCAATTTGCCCGTCTGCGTTCGTCACGGCCGTCAAATTCAATCCCATATGTTTCGCCAAAAATTTATAGACCGGGATTCTTTTCGGGAATGAATAATCGTGAACGCCTTCCGGGAAATGCACACTTTCCACCTGATCTTCTGCATCATAAAATGAATATGTACGACGGATAAAAGGATACTCAAGTGTCGGCTCAGTTTTGGTCCAGTCGGCGCCGTCGGAAATCATCAGCATCGGTTTCGGTGCCACCATGGCCGCAATTTCAGCATTATTGGTGAAATGTGAAGCACTTTCATGAACAGGCAAACCACTCTCGCACTGGCACCCGCCGAAAAAATGGCAGGAAACCATCACGACAGGCACGCTTACACTGACCCGGTCATCGACGGCCGCCAGTAAAAATGTCTGTGTCCCGCCTCCCGAAGCTCCGGTAACGCCGATTTCTTCAGCATTGACATCCGGCAGCGATTGAAGAAAATCGAGGGCCCGGATGCTGTTCCAGGTCTGAACCGTCAGAGCCAATGGGGTATCATGATGTTTCCAGATATTCGCTGAAGAGGGCTTTTCAATAATGGCCATGGGATCCAGTTGCTTAATGTTTTCACCATAGGCAAACATATTGTAGCTGAGGACAACGGCTCCCATCCTGGCAAGGGATGCACACCGGTTTTGCATGTCGGGACGGAAACGGCCGAAAACCGACAGGGTATCACCTTCAAAATGCCCGTGCGGACAAAGCACCGCCGGATGTTTTTCCTTACCGTCGATAGGCCGGTAAAGATTCCCGCAGACATAATAGCCGGGAAAACTTTCAAAATAGACATTTTCAACGGTATACCCGTCTTTTATTCTTTTGGAATTGATCACTGCATTCAGCGGCGTACGCTCCGGCATCGGCGACAGGTTCATCCCCGTAAGAATGGCTACCCTCAGTTTTTTCTTCCGCTGCTCCCACCGGGCTTTATCTGTATACATGCTTTCCAGCTTTTCAAGCTCTTCCCGGCCCTGAGCTTCTGTAAAATACTGGTCCTGACGAAGGGTGATCGCCTTGTTCTTTGCGGTATTCTGACATCCTGCCATCAGAAATACCGGGATAAGGATCAAAATGAATGTTTTCATGTATTTGAATTTAGTAGGCATTAACTCACTGACGCATTCCCTTTTGAGATTTGGGCTAAACGGCCGGCTAATCGGTAAACCCGATATCCTGGTAACGCAGGTAAACTTTTGACACTTTCAGATGTGAATCTGGATTCGCCGGCTCAATCTTAAAACCGACCTTACGGTCCGTATCGTATTGCTTAAGCAGCGTAAGGGGAGCCCATCCCCATTCATTCCAGTTTATGGTAAACTCCTGGGTGATACCCTCATACGTGATTTTCACTTTCTCCGGGACAGATGAATCATTCAGGATCAGAAGACATAACTGGAGACTTCCTCTTTTTGTCATGCTCAACGGAAATTCCAGGGGTCCCCGGACAAGGTCAAAGGCTTGGAGGCCCTTGTATTCACTTGCGTTTTCAACGGAATATTTTATTTCGGTTTTAAAATCCTCGAAGAGTGATTCATCCGTCATCGCCACGACCTTGCTCACTTCTTTCTGACCTTCATCGATAAAGTTCCCGTCAATATGGATATTTTCGCAAGTACCTTCTTCCAGTTCGAACAGGGACTGACCCTGACCGGCTGCCCGGCAAAAATGGGTGTAAATATGGTTTGAATTCCGTAAATGGGCCAGGGGAACTGACGGATCAGTTCCGGCCGCCTTTACGGAGATCAGCTCGAGACCGTTAATCCGGTCGAAGGCCAGAGCCGCGCGGTTTTCATCCGGGGCGGGAAAGATATTCACATTTTCAAGGTGAAGCCCTTCGGCGTTCCGGCAATAAAGGCCGCTGGCCGGCACATCCTTGAATACCCGTGCCATCGGGTAGGAAAATTCTTCAAAGGGAACTTCATTGTAGGCGAGGGATTCCTGAACCCGGCTGTTTCTGACGGTATAATTTTCCACCGTGATATTTTTTACAGGGATGCTATTTAATCCCATAATGCTGGAGGGCAATTTTGCATTGGTCACTGAAATATTATTCAGAATGATGTCTCTGACCTCACCGATATGATTCACATACTGACCATCCTTATAGGGCCGGCAGCGGAGGCCAATTCTGATGAACACAGGCGTTGCCACGTTGTCCATGGCGATGTTGTCGAGAAGCACATTCTGCAGCATACCGCCGTCGACGGTAATCAATTCGATTCCGGTATGCACCGGAATATCCCTGATCACACAGTTACTGACCGTAATATTCCTGAAACCGCCGTTGGATTCCGTTCCGGTTTTTATCCCTGAGGCATTCGAACGGATCACACAGTTGGTGATGGTAATATCCTGGCAAATGGTATCACATGTGGCTTTCAGCACAATGGCATCATCGGTGGTCCGGAATCTCGAATTGGCCACCGTCACCCGCTGGCAGGCATCGATATCGATTCCATCCCGGTTGCCTTCCCCGGAATTTGTTATCTCAATACCATCCACATTCACATCGGTGCACCCTAGAAGATGAAGGGTCCAGTTGGCGGCCTCCAGTAACGTCACATCCCGGATGGACACATTCCGGCAATTGACCAGTCGGATCATAAAAGGTCTGACATTCTGCGGCCTGGACGTTGTGAAATACTTTTCTCCCTGACCGTAAATGGTACCTTCACCCGTGATGCTTATATGATGGGCACCTTCTGAAAAAATGATGAAATATTTCGCGTACAGATCTTTGGTCCGCGAATCAAACTTCTGATCCACCTCAGCATAATCCTTCACGTCTGAACTTCCGGTCAGGACAGAGCCGGGTTCCAGGTGAAGGTTGACATTGTCTTTCAGAATAAGCGTTCCGGTCCGATAGTTCCCGGCCGGTATTTCAACGGTCCCCCCGCCGTTTTCAAAGGCTTTGTCAATGGCCTTCTGTATGGAACGGGTATCGGTGGCGGAACCGTTGCCAAAGGCACCAAAATCCTTCACATTGTATTGCGCGGCGGAACTCCGGGATTGCAGAATGAACAAAATGCAGGCACCGATCAGGAGAAGTGTTTGTTTCATGAAGTGATGTTTAACGTTTGCTGTTAGAAGCGCCTGGTTTCAACCTGTCGTCCATAGGAAGGGATATCAGAAGAGACGCTGTCATCCGGTAAAATTATTGTCGAAGTAAAGCACCTGTTTCAGGTATTCATTTTTATAATCTTCAATTCTGGTGTATTTTTCGCCCGGTTTTTTTTCAAAGTACGTTCCCCCATGATAAAAACAGGCAAAACCACCCGAGGCCACTGCCCACGACAGAACCTCATCGAAACTGAGGTCCCCTGGCGCTGCATACTTCAATTGCCGGGCAAAAGAGGCAATGGCTCCTCCGGCAAAATTGTCACCACATCCCGTTGTATCACCCTTCAGGGAGGGATTCCTGACCAGATCTAGAGTAACCTGGGCGGAAACAGGCAGATTGCTCAACTCTTTCCGTTGAAATACAGTTCCGTTGGAAAAGGCAAGAAATTCATCTGCGCCGTTGGTTATGATGAAAGCAGCGACACCCATCTCGACAAAAAACATGGCTGCACTGACCAGGGACCATGCCCCGCTGATTCTCATGGCTTCTTCCGCATCCATAATCAGAAGATCGATATTTTTATAATCTTCCGGGCAATCGCATAACGGCCAGGGTTTTACCGGATCCACTTTTTCATTCCTGAAATCGAAAACCGTGTTGACCACTGTCCGGCAGTTGTTCCGCCGCGCCTCCCTGAGTAAAGTGGGAAGTTGATCATGAATGTGGGGCACCAGGGCTGTTCCTCCGAAGCACACCAGATGAGCATTGAAAAAGTCGTTCATCAGATCATCCGGTTGGTAATGCCAGGCCGCGCCGATGTTATTGATGAACGTTCTCTCCCCGCGGCCTTTGTTAAAGGTCGGGTCGGACAAAACATGAGTGGATGGGGTGGGCTTATCGCTCACTGCCTTGTAATTCGTGATGTCCAGCGGAATTTTTTTATTCAGGTTCTGAAGAATACGTTCGGCGATCTTATCCGTTCCCATCCCTCCATAAAATTTCACTTCAAAATGTTCCCTGTCCAGCAACTGCGACGCATTGATCATGGACACAAGTCCCGGCCCGCCAACATTAAATGCACTGCTCGCTTTATTGCCATTCAGATCTTTGATGATCTGCATATATGGTTTTTTTGCAAATGCTTCAATCTCCTCGGTGAATACAAGTTTACCGGGACTGAGTCCGCCGTCACCTGGCCGGATGGAGAGATATTTTTGAAAGGCCGGATCATGAAAGCGAATATTCGTATAGAGGTAGTCCGCAAGCGCACAACCCGTACCTGAAATAATCAACTTATTTTCCTTCTTGTTCATGTGGATAAAGAACGGTTAAATTTACGCTACCGAATTTAAATAGTTCAGCCCTACAGCATGATAACGTTGTCTCTATTTTTTCACAATGCCGCTTGTTCCGGACTTTCCGTCTATCATATAAATTCCGGCAGCCAGCGTCCGGCTCAATGAAATATCAGCGTTCCGAAAAACTGCGGAAGGTGGAAATTCGGTACCTCATTGTCAACCACCGACCAGGTCAGGTAATGCGGATTTGAAGAGTTCTCTGCGATTTTATAGAAATTTCCCCTCCAGGAAATCCCGGGACCGGGAGGGGTAACCCGGGAATAGTTCTCAATCATCGCGAGGGGTATTCTGTATTCCACCGTCCAGGTCACATCATCTGGTATTTCCGGATCTATTTTCCCGGACAGGGAATGAGCGATCTCAATTTGCCGGATGTCCGTTTCAGCGAGTGGCGCGATGTTCTCACCCGCCACCTCATTAAAATGCATCAGGGGTACCCCGCAACAGTTCACTTCAACATTGAAATATTTCTGCGGGGCGGCGGCGTCGGGAGCGAAAAAAAATTCCACGCAGGCATCTTCCCATACCGGTCCGTTGATCTCTTGGGTGATACAACGGACATGACGGTCCTTCACCCGAAAGATCACATACAGGTTACCGGGATCATACGTGATTTTTGATGCCACTTCCGGAAGAATATCCCGGCGGGGTTCCCATCACATGACCGATGTCGACCGGACGGTATTGTTTCCAAACGGATTTGTCCCAGTTCCCATTGATCCCCGGAGGTTGATCTGCCGGATAAACATCATGTATAGCTATGGTTCCCATTTCAGAATCGTGGGTTATGCTCGTTCATACCTTTCACTTAGTGCATCTCCGTTTCACACACACCTATGCCACCCCGGAAGTAATTAAACTGCACATTGGGATGGTCCGCCAGCAATGACATCGGCACCGAGCTGTCGGTGAGTCGTTTACTGATCATAAAAGCAGTGAGTCGCTGACCGAAAGGATTATCATGGACACCGGCCTGCCATATGGAGACTTTTTCAGCCAGCCATGTTTGCACAGGTCCCACGGTGAGAGCCTGCACCGGGATGCCGGTTACCACACCCCCTGCACTGGTCCTGGCATTCTGCATGCAGGTTACCGGATGGAGATCGACCACGCGGGCCGACAATTTTCTGAATTCTTCGGGTGAGGGAGGCGCATCCTTGTACCGACCTTCCCGTTTTACCGGATCATTGAAGGCCCAGTGCTTGGTATCGCCCTGGCCACCCTGCATGACGGCACATCGCACTCCGCTTTCCCAGCTTTTTATATATGGCCTGGTATCCGCTTTCGGAAAATGCATGTTTTCATCGGGCATCCGGAGGTGTTTTTCGATCCTGTTAAAACAGAGATCCCGATCCGCTTTTTCGAATGAAAGCGGATGACTGGCCTTCAGTTCACTGCCATCGACATACCATTCATCCATACCCCAGAAGTGGGCATTTTTGAGATTAAGATCCAATTCATTGACCAAACGGGCAACCAATGGAAGTTGTTCAGTGGGTCCAATCGGTCCGCAGATTCCGACGGGATTGTCGGCCGTCGCTTGTTTCCAGGCTTTGATATATTCCAGGGCCTCGGCAAGATAAAAATCTTCGAGCGTGTCATAAAAAACGACCCTGAATCCGTCCCTGGAAAGCTGCAACAGGTCATCGGCAGTAAGTTTGGCCACATCCTGCAGTAATTTCTCATCGAGGGTGGTATAATCCCACCAGCCGGGTGCTAACATGCTTAATTTTCGGGGCATAGTCGTATAGTCTTTGGTTAATGAATAATTTCTCCGGTCTTCCGGGTTTTGATTTATAGTTTATGTTTTAAGATCCATTTCCTTCATTGGAGGCTATGCGGGTTTAATCCGGTTTACTGCCTGGGGATCTTCAGCAATGCATCAGACTCTTTAACCAATTCACCGAGAACTTCCTTAAGGATATTCCTGTGCGGGTAGCCGTGCCCAAGATGTTGTCTGAAACCCTCGGCGTACGCCACATCGATCTCCTTTCCGCGAAACGCCGAAAATCGCTTCATCGCCTGGATGTATTCACTGTCCTGGTGCGACTGAAGCCAGCTTTGCTGACTTCTGTGGCAGGCCAGCATCTTTTCCTTGATCCCGATCTCCTCACTGATGTCGACATATATCGAAGGTTTTACGGCATTTCCCATTTTATCCAGTCCCTCAATGGGATCGCAATAGTACAGGAAGGGAATGGGTTCAAAAGGTTCTTCCTCGACATCCATATTCCTGATGCCCGCCGAAAAACAGGCGGTTTGGACAATAAGGCTGGTCAGTTCGTGGTCGAGCATATAATCAGCCGGGCTGGCTGTAATGACAAGATCGGCCTTGAGTTGCCGGATCAGGGCTGTTGTGCGGTTGATGGTATCCCGTTCATAAAAGATATAGACATCATCAAACCCGAGGCAATGGTATGTGCTCTCGATGATGGCTGCAGCGTTTTGGGCTTCCCCGTTCCTTATCCGGGTTATTTCTTCACGGGTGTGGATGGCTGTACCCTTGTCGCCCTTGCCCATGGTGGCAATATGCACATCCCATCCTGCTTTTTTTAATAACGAGAGCGTCCCGGCGCAAAGGATCTCCGCATCATCCGGATGAGCAAAAATTCCTAAAACTGTTTTCTTCATATGTGAATTTTTACTCGACTTCAACGACTCTCCCGGTTCGGGCAGACTCATAGCAGGCATCCAGAACAAGCTGGTTTCTCAGGCTGATCTCATGACTGTTCCCGGGTTTACGGTTTTCGAGCAAGGCCTGGCTGAATTCTTCAATCTCCGACAGATAGGTATTTACCGGAGCCGGATTGATGAGCATGCCGGAACCATTATCCCGGGTCTGCCGGGCATCGTAACCGGCATCCGCGTTCTCGAGGTAAGCCACGATCTCTCCCGAATCACCCTGGCCGATGGTACCCCTGGCAAGGATGCTTCCCTTGGAACCATATAACTCAAGAATATTTTTGCTGCTGTTATCGGGTATGCAGAAATACGTGTCGACCGTAGCCATGGCACCGTTCTCAAAGAACAGGGAAACGACGGCACTGTCTTCCGATTTATAGGAATGGACATTATTATGGATGAAACAGCTCACCTTTTTTGCTTTACCGAAAAACATTTCAAGCAGATCGATGCAATGGCTTCCCATATCCGTGAGTGATCCGCCACCCCCCGTTTCCGGATCCTGCCGCCAGGCTCCTTCAATGGGCGGATACCAGCACGAAAGCTGAGCTCTTCCATAAACGGATTTCCCGAGTTTTCCCTCTTCGATCAGTTTCAGGACGGCCTGGTGACCGGCATGGAACCTCATCATAAATCCCGTACCCAGGACAACACCCTGCTCAGCGCAAACCTCAATCATCGTTTCATCCTCCTCCCGGCTCATTCCCAATGGTTTTTCGCAAAGGACATGCTTCCCTGCCCTGGCGGCAGCAATAACCTGTTCGAAGTGCATATTAGCCGGTGTGGCCACATATACCGCATCAATACCGCAATTCAACAGTTCATCCAGGCTGTCGCAAGCTGTGGCCTTAAATTGTTCTGCCACCTGGGCATTCGTGGCCTTGTCGATATCATATACGCCGACCAGCTCTGCATTTTTGGCAGCCATGATCCCTTCGGGAATCGTCCGTCTCCTGGCTATTCCACCGGAACCGATGACACCCCATTTGATTTTTTTTGTCATATCCATTTTTCTTGTTCTTTTAAGACAGTATGATGTGGTACAGTGAGTTCAAGGCTGGCTTTTCTGGTTCTGATCCTGTAATCCACGATCGTAATGATGAGTGTGGATGCAAGAACCAGTGAGCCCCCGACGATGGCACTGACATTCAGGGTTTCGCCCAGCCAGATGGCGGCAATCGGAAGACCGAAAAAAGTGATCAGGTAATTGGAAAGTGCCACCTGCATGGCATCGAGGATCTTGAGGGCTTTGAAGAAAAGGACCATGGAAAGGAAATTATGGAAAAAGGTGAGCAGGGTCAATCCTGTCCATGTCTGCCCGGTAAATGAGGGGATCCTTGAGAAGACATCCTTCTCGAAGATAAAAACCAGGGGCGTCAGTAAAATAACAATGACGACATAGGTATAGAAAACCATCTCCATCTCTGAATACCGGGCTGATATCTTTTTGATACCCACATTGAAATACGAATTACCAACAATGGCCAGAAATACCAGGATATTCCCGATGGCATATTTTGAACTGAAATTCAGTTGTTTGATATCTCCGGTTGAAATAAGGATCACGCCGATGATGGCAATGATGAAACTCAGCCACCGTACCCTGTTCATCTTCTCTTTGAGGATCAGAAAGGCAAAAACCGCGGTGATGACAGGAAGGCAAAGGGTCAGGATGGCGGAATTGCTGGCAAGGGAATATTGTGTTCCCCACGTGATGAGCACCTGGGCAGGAAAGGCCCCCAGCAAGGCAAGCTGGACGAAAACCAGAATATCTTTCAGATGCCTTCCCTCTCTCCCGAAATCCTTCAGGACAAAGGGCGCCAGTAAAAATATCGAAACCAGCATGGGTCCCCATACCGTAAAATAAGGTCCCATCTGATCCTGGGTCAGCTTAATGCACGTAAATTGCAGTGACCAGATCAGGTTACAGGTAAAGAGTAATACCCAGGAGACAAGGGTTGTTTTCAAAGCTTCTGATTTAGGTTATCGTCTGTTATATCATTTTTTTTCTTCGAAAATAGATCGTGACGGCGTCAATCGATATATAATTATTATGGACTACCGCGTATATTTTTTCAATCTGAATAGATATATTACCCTCCTAAAATAGAATATTTTTTATCTTATATTATGTCAATAAAATCAAGGATGAATACATTTTTTGCACCCAAAACACGATGTACTCCGGATTAAATTTAAGATATTTACCCAGACCAGCACAGAATATTTTTCTTACTTCTGCTTTTCCAAATCATGATCTGGGAGGCTTTTCTGAGTTTTCCCCGGCATGCATTAATCTCAAAATTACGTCAAAGGCGTCTCAATAAATAGTACTTATCATCATAATGATTGTACTTAAATTCTATTTTGACCTGAATATTTGGACTTAATTCTTTAAATACAATATATTAGTATCATAAGAGAAGAGGTTCAGGAGACTTATTCACATGCTGTACCCCGTTTTCAATATGAAATAAGGTCGTCATATCAAACTGATTTAAAATATGTTCCTTAAAATACGGCTTGCCATGAAAACGAAAAAAACGGCATTGATCCTGGTCATCGTGATTTTTTCAGCATTTCTGCCGGAATACACTGTTGCGCAGGACTTTAGTCTCTTTACCGATTCGGTCAGGATGTTCTGGCCTCCTGCTCCGCTGGAAAAGCCGGCTTATCTCGAACCGGTGAACGACCCGGATTTCGGCACCAGTCTCACCCGGGTCACCGGGGATCCCGGAACGGTCATTCCCGTCATCGGGGGCCAATGGAAAGATATTGTCCGTCATGGCTATTCCAAGGTTCCCGCCTGGAACGCCGATGAAAGCATCCTGTACCTGGAAACCCAGAGAGGCGGTCCTTCACCCCTCTTTCTTGATGGTGAAACCTACGAAGTGCTCTTCAGTAAAAAACTCAGTTGCAAGGAAAAAAGGTGGCACCCGGAAGATCCTGAACTGATGGTGGCCCTGCGCGATACAGCCGTCATCACCTGGAACATCCGGTCGGATCAGATCGATGAGCTTGTCAAAATAACAGGATACCGGGATTGCCAGATGGGCCCATGGGAAGGAAATCTTTCATATGATGGGAATTGGATGGCGGTATATGCCACCCGGATATCCGATGGGGTGAAAGTGGGATTCATGCTGGATCTGGCCAATGCCGTCAAACATCCTGACGTTGACCTGACGGGTGTGGATGTTGACTGGGTTTCGGCCTCCTGCTACAGGAATGTACATGGTGGTCCAGGGCACCTTCGAAGGCGGTGATGACCAGACCCAGGTCTATGATACCGAAGGGAACAAAGTCGGCCCGTTATGGAGAGAGTACGGCCGGCCCAGTCATTACGACCTGACCGTAGATCAGAACGGCGATGAAGTGGCCGTGGGGGTATCCAAATCGAGCCCTGATAACGGACGGGTGATCAAGAGGCGTCTGACCGACGGGAGTGTCACGGTGCTGACCCATGGGGGATATGCGACCCATACCTCCACCCGTTGTTACGGGAGATCCGGCTGGGCCATTTCATCCTTCAGCCACCGGGGACCGGATAACTGGGAGCCCTATTATAACGAGATTGTAGCCGTGAAACTGGACGGGACCCGGGTCGAGCGGATTTGCCATATCCGGGGACTTTATAAAACCTACGATAATGAAGCGCAACCCTGTCCTTCACCCTCAGGCAGCAGGATCATCTTCGCCAGTGACTGGGACAACGGCACCGTCCCCATTCAGGGTTATGTTGCCGATTTTCGCGATAAACGAATCTCCGGCGTCAATCGCGGAGCAGAAGTAAACGACAGGATACATATCTATCCTAATCCTGCAACGGATCACATCATTATCCCTGGCCGTTGCCTGAATTTCACCTACCGTATCTTCTCTGTCGACGGCCGAATGATCACGGCCGGCACAGCCTCTTCCGAGCAGATCAATCTTTCATCGGTCAATACGGGGATTTACATCCTGGAGCTGACTGATCCGGAGGGGCGGGAGAGGTTTACGTGCAGGGTGGTGAAGGAGTGATGGGTACGGGGGTACGTGGGTACGTGGGTACGTGGGTATGTGGGTACGTGGGTACGGGGGTACGGGGGTACGGGGGTACCCGGAGTGAGTCAAAATCTCTTTGTACCGAACACCGGCCTCAACATTATACGCATGCCTGGTTTCATGCCTTACTCCTTCAGAATTTCGACCTGGCCCCGGCCTTCGACGACATTATCTTCGAGTTTAACCGGGGGCGACTGTTTCGAGAGAAAGACAGCGGCTTTCTGGCTACCCTTTTGGTTATCACGGATGATGTTGTTCTTCAGAACGACCTCCCTGGCCAGGCTGTTGAAACAAAAACCGTAACGGCCGTTATTTTCGACAATGTTATTTACAAAAATATTATTATGAGGTGAGTTTTTCTCGTCCTCTTCCCGGAAGAACACGCCGTCGTTGCCATTTTCAAAGATATGATTGCTGTCGAAGGTCACGTCGGTATCCTTATGTCCCGTGCTGATGCCGCAGTCGAGGTTGTTATGGAACGTATTGTCCTTTACCAGGCTGTGGGATACCCTCCAGCAGATAAACAATCCCACCCTGTTGTCATGACTGTTATTTCCTTCGATCAGCGAGTTCGGCGAACCTGTCCCGGGATGCAGTCCCATATTGGTACATCCGTTGATTTCACAATCAATCACCGATACATTTTCTGTGATCTGCCAGGTGATTCCCTCTCCGTTGAAATCGTGGACATGAACATTTTTGACCGTGACATCGCGCGATTTGAGTATAGCCACTCCGCCGCCGTTGCAGCCGTCCAGGAGATCGTTCTTATCTTTGTTGCCATCGATGGTCAGATCGGAAATGACCGAATTCTGAATTCCCAGAGCTTCGACACAAGACCCGGCATTGGTGACCATGCCGTTTTGCTCACAGTCGTAATCCCGCACGAGGTAGGTGTCGATATAAAGGACCTTCCCAACAATATCCGTGATGGTACCGGTCGTCACATCCCAGCATGAACTGTACGGATCGTTGGTTATCTGGAAACTCATTCCGGGCTCGAAACCAGAGGCATCTTCAACGGTGATTTTCAGTTCCCCGTAGTCCGCATCCAGGATAAAAGGTGAATGATAACCGTCCGTTCTTTTTAAAACGGTTCCCGGTCCGGAGCCGCTGAGGATCATGTCAGACCTCATTTTAACAGGGGCTTTCATGATGAATACACCCGGTTCGAGCTTCACCGTTCCGCCCTCCTCCGGCAGCGCATCGACAGCCACCTGGATCGCGGTGTTTGTGAATCCGTGTATGTCGGCGTTTTCCCCGCCAACCGTTATGATTTTTGCCGTTTTCTTCGGGCTGACCAGCGCATCGACCTTGTACGTTCCCGGCTGTGCCAGGATCCCGTTCATGATGATCAGCAATGACCCGCAGATCGTTATCAGGTGTTTCATGTTGTTTTAAGATTTAAAGTACTTACAAGGTTACCGGTTTTCAGGAGATTTCGTATCAGCCGGATGTATTTTGTTTTATTGCTTCCCACGACATAAACAGAACCCCGTGCCCCTGTATCCTGAACTTCCGGCCTTCGGGAGCCAGAACGAATTCTTTTCTGTTCCAGATGTCCTTCATTCTGAATGGCGGCAAATTTTCGCCGAAATCCCCCCTTTCGTTTTTCGTTGTTCCAAGCTGCAAATCCCGGGCATTCCATTCGACCGTCGCCGTCTCTTTCCTTCGGTTGAAAATTCCCAGCCAGCCCTTTCCCGGTTCATCGGTTTTCTTTGTCAGCCAGGCTTCGATGCCATCCTTTTCGCAAACCAGCACACCCGTCTGACCGTTCTGGTTACACTCCAGCATGTCCTTGTCCGTGATCAGCGAGAGCGAAAAATCATCCATTGAAGGCAGGTCGCCTCCCACCATCAAGGGGGAAGCTGCCAGTGATCTGATGGTAATGAAGGTTTTCATCTCATCCGGCGTTAGCTGGCATTGCCGGTCGGTACCATAACCGCTGAGTTTCACTTCCCGTTCAATACCATCGTAAACCGCGGGCTGCATGGTTTGCAGCCGGCCAAAGGGGATCATATCCAGGTCGGGCCAGAACCCGGGTGCCCCCATCCCCTGGGATCCAGGGCAAGATCGGAGGCATGTTTCTCATTGGCATAAAGCGTGCCTTCGATGAGCCTGTATTCGCCATACCATCCCAGGTCGATCACGAAATATTCATACCCGTGCGGTTTCAGCTTTTCCGCAAAGGCTTCCAGATTCCGTAAAGCCGCATCGTGATGGAGGTATACCCCGTAACTGTCGAAGCTGTTCCAGCCCAGTGGCGGTTTCTGGGCTAGTTCGGGGATGCGGAATGAGGCATCTCCCGGTTCAGACGTATAACCTGCCCGCTCAATCCGGATGCCCGGCTTATTCCGCCGAGAACTGAGGCCCCGGCGAGACCTATGAAGTTTCTTCGCTTCATTCTAAAAATTCAGAGAATTTTATTTCTTCTAACTTATAGTATCTTTTAACCCTTTCCCACCTTCATACCTCCTCGGTAAGATCAGCCGTATATACTGCAAAAAGTCGTGGAAATTGTCTGCAATGCAGTATAATCACCGCTGATGAGGACATTCTTCCCCGTACCCACGTACCTTCGTACCTTCGTACCCACGTACCCACGTACCCACGTTGACCCACGTCCCTACGTACCCACCTCTTTATAATACTCCACCTTCCCACGGTCAGGAGCCTTTTTTGCCTTCTCCAGCAACGCTTCCCTGTCGGCTTCGGATAGTCCGGAAAACTCCCTGGCCAGGGCGATCTTCTCCTTCAGCATGGATGCATTTTCAGCTCCGGTGATCAAAACACTTATCGGAAGGGACCATGCAAAAAACAGGGCTTCCTTCACCGTCAGAAAATCCGGGATGACCGGTGATCCTGTCTCCCATTTCACATCGCCGTTCGCTTCTTTTTTACTGAAAAAGCGGCCGTCGGCCAGGGTTTTCATCGCCAGGATCCCGAGTTTGTTTTCGATGGCTTTGGGAACCACGCTTCGGACAAAACTATGTTCGCTGGCATAATCGACCAGGTTGACGGGCATCTGAACGGTGGAGAAAAAGGGGAATCTGCCAAGCTGTTCCATCATGTGCAGGTGGGCATACGGATTCTGATGCCCGGTGAAACCGACATGTCTTGCCTTACCCGTATTCAGGATCTTTTCCATGGCGTCCGCCACGCCGTTTGCAATGCGTTGATCAACATCATCGGGTGTTTGAAGGGAGTGGACCTGCAACAAATCAACGTAATCGCATTTCAGCCGTTTCAGCGACTTGTCAAAATCGGCCAGGAGACCATGACCGTCAGCCGTAAGCGTCTTGGTCATCAGAAAGATCTGATCGCGGTATCTAGGCACCAGGAATTTCCCGTAGCGGCTCTCACTCACCCCGTCGCCGTAGCTCTGTGCGGTATCAAAAAACCGTATTCCGCCCTCGATGGCCGCTTCGATCACTTCATGTGCATCCCTTTCGGTGGTCCATCCTACATGGTAACCTCCCGTCCCGAGCATGGTCACCTCTTCACCGGTGTTGCCAAGGGCTCGCCGGGGCAGGACCTCCCCCAGGCTGTCGCGGCGGGAAAAAGGGTGGACGGCGGATGCGACCGGATTCACCATAAGGCCGGTGGTAGCAACAGCCATGGTCCTGATAAAATCACGTCTGTTTTCCATAACTAGGTAAGATTCAGTTCGTACCACAAGTTAAGGAAAATTTCCATTGTTCCAAACCGGGGAGCTCCGGTATCCGCATCCGCGACGTTTTTGCATGGAATTTTGTATATTTGATCATGTTACCACAATCTCCTGTCGCTTGAAAAAATCCCATTCACCTGCCCCGACCGGCGATGCCGTTAAAACCGGAAATTTCATGACACGCCGGAGTTTTATCAATCTTTCCGCCTTCATCGGAACCGGTCTGTTCATGCAGCCTCTTCATGCACTGCGTCCTTATTCCTTCCGGTCACCACGGGTCATGTTCGGTTTAGTGACCGATGTACATTATGCGGATACGGATCACCGGAATGATCGCTACTACCGCGAATCAGTCGCTAAACTGGAGGAATGCGTCCGCCTGATGAATGAACGAAAGGTGGATTTCCTGATCGAGCTCGGCGACTTCAAGGACCAGTCCGATCAACCGTCGATCAAAGAAACGCTCGGATATCTCCGGACCATTGAAAACATCCTGGCAAAATTCAACGGACCGCGTTACCACGTTCTGGGCAACCACGATATGGACAGCCTATCGAAAAATCAATTCCTATCGAATATCGAAAATTCAGGATTCCCAATGGCGGAAGCGTATTATTCCTTCTCCCGGGGAGAATGCCATTTCCTGGTACTGGATGCCAATTTCAGGTCGGATGGCACTCCGTACGATCAGGGGAACTATGACTGGAAAGATGCCAATATCCCGCCAAATGAAATGGAATGGCTTCGACAGGAACTTCAGGCAGCCCGGAGACCGGTGATCGTTTTCATTCACCAAAAGCTCGACGGCGAAGGCGACACGACGGTACGGAATGCCGCAGAGGTCCGGGAGATCCTGCAGGATAGCGGCAAGGTCCTTGCCGTTTTCCAGGGCCATGAACACAGCGGGGGGTATTCCTGCATTGAAAACATTCACTACTATACCCTCAACGGAATGATCGTTGGCAGCGGACCTGAAAGCAGTTCGTATGCCATAACGGAGGTTTTTGAGGACCATATAAAAGTCACGGGATTCCGGCAGGCCGAAAGCCGTGATATGCCCACTGCTTTTTCACTTCTGCCTGCCCGGAAGACGAAGGTTGATCCCAACGTTTAGGGTCCGGCCCGGATCGGGATAACCGACGACGGTGGAATACCTGCAATCCGTCAGGTTCCTGGCAGACAGGAATAACCTGAAAGTGTTCCTGGTCCCGAACGTATACCCTGCATTCAGATCCATTCTTACATAATCGCCAAGCGCCACGGTTCCGGCCGATTTATCGGCAAACCTTGTACTGTAAAAATCCGATGAATAATTCCCGTACAGGTTCACATCAAACTTCCTCAGACTAAAATTCAGTCCCGCGTTGGCGATCCATTGTGGCAATTCCGTATTCCGGACGGATATCCCTCCCTCCCTGGCCATGGATTTCATACCGGTCACATTGAAAAATCCGGTGGTCGTTTTACCGAACATGGCAGGACTGTTGATCTGGAATTCAATCCCGTACTGGTATTGATCCCGGTTCTCATAAAGTTCAACGAATCTTCCCTGCTTCGAATTCGAGGATATCCCCGCTGTAGATGACGGCATTGTTCTGGTTGACCCAGAAACCGGTAAGGGTGATACTCGCGAGGTTTTTCCACGTGTTTTTGATGCCAAGATCGATCATCGTTCGCCATTCATTCACCGGCGACTTCATATTTTCATCCAGCGCACCCTCCCGCGGTTTGACGGCCCCGGAAACGAAATTCAGGCTCAGGAGCCGGCTCCCTTCGAATTGCCAGGCCATACCACCCGTCGCCTGTACCGTCCCGGGTTGCCATATATCCTTTAGGGGTTCAACATCCTTGAACATATTACCGGAACCATCGATACCGAACGCGCCGTATTCATCGATATAGGTTTTCACCCAGCGAATCCCAGCGTTAAGGTTCAGTTTCCCAAATTCCTGCTCGTCTGCGATCACGCCTGAAATCGTCTGAACTTCAGTCTTCCTGCCTGCATAATATCTTTTGCCTTCGGGGGCATCCCAGTGATTGTACAGGGCTCCGAAACGAAGGATGTTTGAATGTCCGAGAGAAACCGATTGGATCACATTGGCCCCGGTTTCGAAATCATTTTCCGGGTTCGTTTTTCCCGTAACCTCATTGACATATACGGGTCTTCTTTCTGTATAAAATGTCTGCACTTCCAGCGAAGCCGTCTCGCTCTGCCTGATCAATGCCCTTATGCTTACTGAACTGGTAACGAACGGATCATAACTTTCCTTTCCTGAGATCAGGTTCGCCATAGCAGGGTAACGGGCCTGCATGAACTGGCGCATTCCGTTCAGATGGAAGACATTGGCGGTAACCGAAACCTTTGGTGAAGGATTCCACTCAAGCGTTCCGTAAAGATTCAACATACGCTCCCTGGCATAAAATCCCCGGGGTCCGTCGGTTTTATCATAACCCGCGCCGAAGGAATAGTTGAATGTCCCTTTTTGTCCGCCATGGGTCAGAAAGGCATGGAGGGTATTAAAGGATCCGTATTCAAGGCCCCCATTCGTTTCCGGCTCATTGAACTTCCGGGTGACGATATTGACGATCCCCGACATCCCCGAAAGTCCGTGCAGGAGGGCAGCACTTGACCGTATGATTTCGATCCGCTCCACGTTGGCTGTGGAAAAGAAATAGGGCGTTTCCTGGAATTCGCGCTGCCAGATGCCATTGATGGCATATTCAGGATACGGGTATTTTTGTCCCCGCACCGAGAAAAGCTGCTTGACTTTCCGGCCTCTCGTCTCAACGAATGCCCCCGGTGAAAAGGCCATTGCCTCGACGATCGTCCTGGAATCGCTATGCATGATCTCATCCCGCGTAATGGTGGTTGTCGCCAGCTCAAGCGACAACGGCTCAATGGATGGATTGGTCAGAATCTCGGTTTCTCTTTTATCTTTGATGATGTTCACCTCTTCGATTTCCGTCACATCTTCCACCAGCTGAATATCGAGGCGGATCTCTTCCCCGGTGCCGGTATGGACCAGGGTTGTGAATTCCTTATAACCGATGCAGGCCGCTTTCAGAAGAAAATCCTTGCCTGCAGGGAGCATAATCCTGAAGGTCCCGTCGGAATCCGAAATGGTGTGTACATTGGTTTCTTCAACATAGATCATGACATCCGGAACCGGATCGTTCGAGCCGGCAGGAGTGACCCTGCCATGAACGGTAAAGTTTTGGGCCTGTAAAGGAAGGGAAATCCTGGTGAGCAATAACAGAAAGAAAAAGACGATGACAGGTTTAGCCGGGCGGATTTTCAGGGTCATGAGAAGATTCTAATGTTAGTGTTTGAAAATAGGGGGAATAACTGTTCACAAACGGATTCCTGCGGAAAGATCCTTTTCTTCAATACCTCATGAACCGCGGAATTACTGCCAATTCCTGGCGATTTAAACACGTTCCCGCTTCAGCATCAGCGAAGATAAAAACTTCTTGTTAAATTAATGCATAATGATTACTTTTCTGAAATAATAAAGGAATCGCACGATGATGATGGAAGACTTCGGCGGTCGTTCTGCATGGCAATCCGTCCGGTAGTGAAGATATTGATCGAGGGTTGGGGAGGTTTAAAATTCCTTTGGTGTGGATTATCAATCCGTTTTCTCCCATTAATTAACAGAACTCCTTTCATTATGAGACCTTTCCTTATTTTTATCCTTTGCCTGGTTTCCCTCCTTTCATCGGCACAGCAGTCTGACTGGCCCATGTGGCGATATGATTACGGCCGCACTGCCTGCACTCCTGAGCAACTTCCCGATCGTTTATACCTGCAGTGGCAGGCAGAATATGGTGAAAGGTTACCCGTCTGGGATGATCCGCTCAACCAGAACCTGATGCAATACGACCGCCTGCTCGAACCCATTGTTGCAGACGGCAAAATATTCCTCGGATTCAATGACCTTGACAAGGTTGTTGCCCTGGATATCCATTCGGGGGAGGAATTATGGCGTTTTTATGCCGACGGACCGGTACGGCTGCCGCTTGCGTTTTACCATGGAAACCTTTATTTCACGGGAGATGACGGCTATTGTTATTGCCTGAATGCCGCCGATGGTTCCCTGGTATGGAAGATCGCGCTTGCTCCGGCACCGGAAAAGCTTCTCGGGAATAAGAGGATGATCTCCATGTGGCCTGCCCGCGGGGGAATTGTCATCAAGGACGACATCCTGTATACTGCGGCGAGCATTTTCCCGATGATGGGAACGTTTATTTATGCCATCGATACCCAGACCGGTCAAATGATCTGGAAAAATGAAGAAACGGGAAGTGAATATATCCTTCAGCCCCACCGTTCGCCTGCCTATGCGGGAGTGGCGCCGCAGGGGGCTTTCACCATTAGCGGTGACCGGTTACTGGTGTCGGGAGGACGAACGGTCCCCGCGGCTTTCGATCTTCATTCCGGCAGGAAATTGTACTATCACCTCGCCGAAAGCGGAAAGACCGGCGGAGCCTGGATTTGCGCCAATGATCATATCTACTTCAATCATCACCGGGAACGCATGACCTGGATGTACGATTCTGAAACCGGTAAGGTTCTGGCAAAAAATGCGGGAAATTATCCGGTCATTGATGGAAACATTTTCTATTTTTCCGGTGATTCGGTGGCGGCATCACAGCTGGATGCTTCCGGTGAACCCCAAAGGCTCTGGGATGCCGCCGTACCTGCAAATCATGATCTGATCAAGGCTGGTGACAGCTTCTATGCTGCCGGCGAGGGAGGTATAACAGCATTCCGGATTTCTCCTGAAGGCGTCAGCAAATTCTGGTCTTTTCCTACGGACAGATCCGTCGAAAGGCTGGTTGCTGCCAACGGCAAGCTGATCGCAGTAACCGGGGACGGAAATATCCTGGTTTTCGGAAATGCGCCTGTCCGGGATACCCCGGATATTCGATCGCCGGAAATCCCCTTCCCCCGTCCATTCAACCCTTGCTGAAAAAATCATCAGTACAACAGGGATACGCGAGGGTTACGGGATGGTCATCGGAACCGGCGATCCGGAACTGCTGAGCGGACTGATAACCGGAACCTCCCTCTCCCTTATCGTCCTCGAAAAAGATCCTTCACGAATTTACGCGCTGCGGAAATATTTTGACGACTCAGGCACAGGAGCCGACCGGCTGCATTTCATGCATTTTGATCCGTTTTCATTGCCCAAGTATTTCTCATCCCTCACCATCGTGAACGATCCGGGATATCTTAACGGGAGAGATCCCTCCGTTCTCAGCAGGATCTATGAATCAACGCGTCCTTATGGAGGGAGGATCTGGATCAACGGCGGGAGGAAAGCCCGCCATTCCCTGGGGAAAATGATCAGCCGTCAGGATTTTTACGGAGCCGAAATGACCGGCGGGCATGACTACCTGATGATTTCCCGGGCAGGCGCCTGAAGGGTTCGGCTGACTGGACCCATACTTACGGCGATATTTCAAACACGGTGAAATCGGATGACGAAATTGTCAAAGCGCCGCTGGGCATCCTCTGGTTCGGGGGGAATTCAAATCTGGATGTCCTTCCCCGCCATGGTCATGGTCCCCCGGAACAGGTGATCGATGGCCGGCTGATCATCCAGGGGATCGATTGCATCAGCGCCCGTGATGTGTATACTGGCAGAACTCTTTGGAAAAAGACGTTTGAAGGGCTGGCAAAAGACACCTGGATGGTCTATTATGATGAGACTTATGACGGCGACAGTCCGCTTGATACCAAGTACAACCAGGAGCACCTTCCGGGAGCCAATGCCCGGGGTACAAATTTTATCGCCACCAAAGAATACGTGTATGCCATCGAAGGCAACCGCTGTCATGTTCTGGATATCCGTTCCGGGGAAACGGTAAAAACTATTTTCCACGGGTGATCCTGAAACCGAAGAACTCGGTTACATCGGCGTTTATGACAGCCTCCTGATCCTTGGGAATAATTTTACCTCCTATCCGGACATGAATTCGGCCGAGAATGATCCCAAAAAGGTAAAATTTTCTGATTTCGACCGGACAGCCAGCAAGGAGCTTCTTGTTCTGAACAGGTTTAATGGCGAGCAATTATGGTCGGTCAAAGCCAATCTCGGCTTTATTCATAACGCCGTCATTGCGGGGGACGGAATGCTCTTCTGCCTCGATAAGCTGCCGCAAAGCCTCGAGACAAAACGTAAACGCCGGGGAGAAGAGCAGGCTCCCGGGTCCAGGTTGCTCTACCTCGATATCGCAACCGGGAAAATAGTACACGAGGAGACGGAAAATATTTTTGGTTCCTGGCTGGGATATTCCAAGGATCACCGGTTACTTCTTCAGGCCAACCGCCCGTCGCGGGATATGCTGACCGGGAAGAAGGGAAGAGAATGATCGCCTACGATATCGATACCAAAAAAATCCTGTGGGACCAGGAAATGGAATACACCAATCCTCCGATCCTCTCGGGCGAAAAGATTATCACCAACGGCGAATCATTTTCCCTCCTCACCGGAGAACCGGTTTATGAAAATGACCTGTTGACGGGTGAACCGGTAAAATGGAATTTCAAGCGTGAATATGGCTGCGGTTACGTCATTGCGAGCGAGCACCTGTTAACCTTCCGTTCCGCCTCGGCAGGTTTTGTCAACCTTGACCTTCCGGAAGGTACCGGCAGCCTCGGCGGCTTTAAGGCCGGATGTTCGGCCAATCTTATCGTGGCCGACGGGGTGCTGAATTCACCCGACTATACGCGCACCTGCCAGTGTCCCTATCAGAACCAGACCTCCCTCGCCCTGATCCATATGCCCTGGATGACCTACTGGACCAACAGCAATTATCGCTGGAGCGGAAAAAGGATACAGCAGCTGGGGCTGAATCTCAATGCACCGGGTGACAGGACTTCCGGCCGGAACACGCTCTGGCTCGAGTTCCCTTTTATTGCCGGCGTGGATCCGGGCATACCGGTGAAGCTGGATACCCAGTTCTGCCGGACTTACCGGAAGGAACCGGTATCGGTCGTTTCGGAGGAAACGCCCTGGATTAGCGCCAGCTCCGTCGAAGGCATACTGAGATGGAGATCACCCTGTCCGGCGAAGAATCCGTGCCGGAAGAATACTATACCGTCAATCTCTTTTTCAGCGAACCGGTATGCCAGAAAAAAGGGGAGAGAATCTTCGATGTATCCATTCAGGACAAAAAAGTCCTGGACGATCTTGACATACTGTCGGAAACGGGTCAACCCGACAGGGAACTCATCAAGACATTTAAAGGGATCAGGGCAGGTAAAACCCTGACCATCCGAATGACCCCTGAAGAGGGCAATACGATCCTTTCGGGAATCGAACTCATCCGCGAAGATCTCGCCGAAAATCCAAATCCATCCAGATGAAAAACCGGAAATTCATTCTGTTTATCCTGATTGCCGCCTCCATAAGTATGGCATGCACCACCCGGGTATCGGAGTGGGTTTTGCTGAACATCATTCCTCATCAGTATACCCTTGTGTATTTTCATAACGGACCCCCCGGCCGGCCTGTCAGCGACAAGAATAAAGTCCTCTCCAACGGCGCGGAGAAAGCCAATATGCGGTTTGAATCGGCCGACCGGCCGGAAATCACACAACCCTACTATGGCTTGTTTTACGAGGGCAGGCTGTTTACCCGGTACACCTCCGTCGACGAACTGACGGGTCTCACCACATCGCCTCTCCGGGAAAAGATCGCCGGCGAGCTGATGGCCGGTAAACTCTGCGTGATGCTGTACCTGAAATGCGGAAATCCCGTGAAGGACGGGAACAGCCTTCAGAGCATTCAAAAAACGCTGGAGTCATCCCCTTTTGGCAAGATCATACCACTCATTGAGTTAAACCGGAATGACAGGGCCGAAACACATTTTATCTCCATGCTCCTGAACGTGGAGGACGATCTCAAGCAATATCAGGAACCCATGCTGTTCGGTATTTTCGGAAGGTTCAAAGCGCTCGAACCTCTTCTGGGCAAGGGGATCACAGAAGAAAACGTCGGATTGATGATCGATTATTTCACTGCCGAATGCAGCTGTTTAATAAAGGACAACCTTCCGGGAACGGATATCCTGTTCGCCGGTACATGGGAGAATCCACAGCCGGCCCTTCTCAACAAGATCATCGATGCCGAACTTTTACCCGGAACCGATGCAGAATGATTCAACATCCTACGACAGCCTTGCCGACCGGCCCCTTCCGAAATGGCTTCTGGACCAGAAGACGGGCATGACGACCGTTCAGCCGGTGAAAAGTGAACCGGCCAAAGATCATTCATTGCAGATATCCCTCCTGACCACGGGGATCTTTATCCTCCTGGCCGTTGCATTTTTAACCGTTTATTTCCTCAGAAAACACAAAAAGACGACGATATGAATCCGGTACGATTGGTGATCAAAGAAATCTTTTTCAGAAAGGGAAGCTCGCTGGTGATCCTCATGACAGTGATGGTCGCGGCAACCGTATCCGTTGGAATTCTTACCCTGAGCAGGGCCAGCGAAAATGAAACCCGCAAAATCATGCGCGAACAGGGCCTGAATCTCTATATTTTCCCCAAAGGAACCAACCTGATCGATCTTTATTCGGTAGGCCGGACGCCTAGCTTTCCGGAGCGGTATGTGGATGTCCTCGCTGAATCCAGAACTTTCGATGCTGTCAGGCATCTGACCGGCATCCTCCAGGTGAAGTACCCCGAATGGAGAGATCCGAACGGCTCCGTTCACCAGATCGTATTGTACGGTTATAAAAATGAAGCTCAACAGAAATACCTCCCCCGCCAGGAAACGATGGGATTCGATGTTGAGAAGGGCACCGTTCATATCGGGGCGCTTATCGCACAAAATATCGGACCGGGGGAACCGTTCAGGATCACAGGCGTCGACGGCAGGACCTATGCCTTCCCCATTTCCGAAAGGCTCGATGAAGGGCGGGGAATGATGGACCAGGGTGTTGCCTTCCATTTATCCGACCTCCAGTCCATACTGGGTATGGAAGGAAAGATCAACAAGATCGAGGCTCTTGGCTGTGTTTGCCATGACGGAAGAATCAAAAATGCCCGGAATCAGGTGCAAAATATTTTTGCCGATCTCGAAGTGACGGAGATCAGCAGCATTGCCGATGCCAGGGAAAATCAGCGACTCATGATGAATAAATACGGAGCCTTCATCATCCCCTTCGTGGTGATTTCCTGCCTTCTTATCACCGGCCTGCTTTTCCATCAGAATGTCAATGCAAGGAAAAGAGAAATCGGACTGCTGAAAGCCATGGGGAATCCTTCCGGGTACATCCTGTTCATGATCCTGTCCAAAGCCTTCCTGCTGGGACTGGCAGGCGGTATAGCCGGTTTTTTTGCAGGAAGCTGGATGGCCAACTATTTCGGCAGTGAGATATTTAAATTCACAGCCACCAGTATAAAACCGCTATGGTCCGCTTTTTACCTTGTACTGGTATTTTTTCCGCTCCTGTGGATGCTGGGCAGCTGGATACCGGCACTGCTTGCCACAAGAATCGATGCTGCAAAAATTCTCAGTGAAGAGTGAACTGTTATTAAATGAAATTTCCAATGATGCTCGAACTAAATCATATTTCCAAAGTATACCGCTCCGGCAGGGCGGAATTTGTCGCACTTGAAAACATAGATCTTCAAATCCCCAAAGGCGAATATCTGGCGATACATGGTGCGAGCGGAGCCGGGAAGTCTACCCTTCTGAATCTTATTGGGGGACTGGTCAGACCGGATTCCGGGGAGGTGCTTTTCGAAGGGGTGAGCCTTTATGCAGGCAACCCACGGATGCTTGCAGCATACCGTAAAAGGCGTATCGGATTCATGTTCCAGCAATTTCACCTCATGCCCTGGCTGACGGTTTTTGAAAATGTTGAGCTGGCCTGTTACCATGAGCGGCAGAAACGGAACATCGACAATTATCTCGGGAAATGCAACCTGTCGGAACTGAGAGATAAATTTCCATCCGGCCTCAGTGTAGGAGAAAAACAGCGAACCGCATTCGTCAGAGCCATTATTACCATGCCTGATATTTTGCTTGCCGATGAACCGACCGGAAACCTGGATCCGGGTAACGGCCGGATCCTGATGGAACTGGTGGATGAATACAACAGGAACGGAGGAACCGTCATTCTGGTTTCTCATGATGAGAAGGTGACCGAATATGCGCGCAGAGTTGTCACACTCGAAAGAGGAAAGATCGCAGCCTTAAAGGAAATTCAACCGTAAATCATTGAACATGATGGCTATGAACCGGGATTCCTGAGTGAATGTGTGTTGGCTTGAAAACCGGGATATTTATATCCATCCCAACCAGGAAGAAGCGATTATCCGGACATGCCGATCAGGACGTCCGTTTTCCTGATTCCAGCCCTCCTGCGGATGACCAGGGTATACTGTAATCCGGTTCCCGCCGTCAGGGATTGTGATAAAATACCGGCGTCATCCGAATGAAATTTAACAGGTTTTTCGGTTTTGATTTTCAGCACAATATCCTGCTTGCCAATCTCTCCGGGCAGCTTATCCGTTTCACCAAAACCGAGCGAGAAGGATCCTTTTCCATGACGGATGGTCGTTAGCGTGTGATGCGCAAGTTGGTGACGGAATGCCCTCGAATCGGGGGCCAGCATCATATCCGGTTTATCATTGTATGGTTTGAGATAGTTCACCCATTTGTCCACGATCTCTTCATTTCTTTCCGGATCGGGATGGAGAAGGTTGGGCCAGTGCATCCCGCAGGTCGGACCCGCAACCGCATTCAAAGGTTCTGCCGGGAATACATTCCAGTCAAACTGGTCTTCTCCGCGATCGACAGTCATGAGGCCATCATCAAACCCGAAGTCGGGGTATTGCACCCTTTCCTTGTTGAACATGATGGAGAAAGGGGTGTTGATGTAATGGATGCCTCTTTCAGAAAGCAGGCTTGCAAGGCTGACACTGCGGCCCTCTGAGGGTCCGAATGAATGCCGGAAGGCGCATGGAACAAAAGATTCCGGGAAAGGACCCAGGTTATGCTGGTCGAGGATCTTCCCGAAGAAATCGAGGTGCATCCTGACCTGGTCGGGTGATCGCATTACTCCGTCGGAACCGGTCCATTCGGCCCGGGTAAATGTCCCTCCATTCCAGTATTCATGGCCAATCCCATGAAGGGTAAGCTCAAAGTGATCCCTGTTTTGACGAATGATATCTGCAGCTTCATCCATCCATGGGCCGACCCATCTTGAATTATCCCAGTTCTCACCCATCCATGTTGACGTCGGAAGCTGTCTTAAAATGTTCTCCTTATCCCATTCGCACAATACAAAGGCAGCCTGGGGCCTGATCCCCAGCCGGCGGCCCAGTTCAGCAATGGCCGTATAATCGGCCGGCACATGGTGACGGTTTATCCCCGTACGATAGGGTTCATTCCTTTTACTGCCATCTTCCCCCGACCACCAACCAACATCATCAATGACGACCTGTAAAGGCATCGGAATATTCACAGTGAACCGGCCCGCAGCATTCGCGGTGCAGGAATTCAATAACGGAAGGCTACCTCCGAGAAAAACCGTTCCTGATACAGTCCCGGTAAGATTCCTGATGAATGTCCGGCGGTTTGTCACAGACATGTTAGGGGTATTTAAAGATTCAATCCAGAGAAGGACCAACCTCAGATTTTAACGAATATTTTATTTACATAGAGCCAGTAACAGAGGTACCAGAGTGCTGCCCAGACGGTGAGGCTGGTCAGGATATTAACTGTCATTTCACCTCCCCATCCAAAGAGCAGTTCACTGAATGGTTTGACAATCCGGCCGAAGAGGCCGGCACCGCCAAGGTTACAGAACAGGTAGATGAAAATACTGTTCATTCCGACGATGATAAAGAACCGAGATCCGTTACCGAACCGTTTTCTGACATCGATCAGCCAGTAGCTGAAGCAGAGTGCAAGGATGGTCCAGCCTCCGCTTACCAGGACAAAGGAGGAAGTTGCGATTTTTTTGATGATCGGCGTTATGTTCAATAAATCCAGCAAATAGCCGGCGACCAGCGCGGATATCCCTGCGATGATCAGGATCTGGATCTTTTTTGCCGGGGTCCTTTCACTCATCAGCAATTTGCCGCAAAGAACACCCCAGATTGTATGTGCGGTAGTCGTCACAAAATTTAAGGTTGCCCATTCGCTTGCCTTGTCCACTCCTTCAATCGTATTGTTGAACCAGGCGCCAAGATTCTCATAAATGACCCAGGGATGATTGAACCCCTCAACGGGGAAAAACCGGTAGGCCAGATCCATGATCACAAGGAGAAGGAGGCTGAATATCAGCTGAAATGAAAAACTTTTTTTCAGCAGGAAAAAAGCAACAATATAGGTTACCGATAACTGGGCAAGCACATTCTGAAACTGGAAAACAAGCCTCCCGGCGCCGATAAAATAGAGCGCCCAGCCAAAAAACAGCAATAAAAAGGAACGTTTCAGGGCATGGCGGGTTATCGTGCGCATGCTCTGGCCCTTTTTTAACCTGTTGGCAACGGCAAAAGGTATGGCGACTCCAACGATGAACATAAAAAAAGGCTGGATCAGGTCCCAGAAATGCAATCCATGCCAGGTGTGATGGCTGAACTGGACACCGAAAAAATGGATGATGCGGTTGTGGGACTCCAGGAATAATTCATACAGTCTTGACGATTCGCCGATAAGAAGGAACATGGTCAGTCCCCTGAAAAAATCGACTGAGGTAACTCTTCCCGGCAAGACGGCCGTCAATGCACCGGAAGTGGAATTTTGAATGGGTCGTTTAAGATTCATGAAAAATGATTGCTATAAATATAAGCATTCTATCCAGCCGTCCTGCTTTTCTTTCCTGAAAATTCTGCATTGTCGGATCGAGTAGGAGGAAAATAAAATAGTTTTCCACCTATTTTATTTTCCGTCCTCTCACTCCACCGTACGTACCGTTCGGTATACGGCGGTTCCCTAATAAATTACTCTAACCAATCGTTACTAATCCGAAAGGAAGATATAACCGGCCTTCCTAAGCCGGTCGGTGGTAATAGGCCTACTAAGGATAAAGCTTTTAGAGGTAGTAGCGTTTCCTCGTATTCGCCCATTCCCAGGCTTTGGATTTAGGTATACCTAACCTGATCAGGTTGGCAAGCTTGGTTCTAATTCGTTTCCATTGTTTCCATATCACCATGCGTAGCCTGCGACGATACCACATATCGATATCACGCAGCAGGATTTTCATATCCGCCAATTTGAAGTATTGCACCCATCCTTTGATGTACTGGCGCAATGCCGCTTACTTCCGTTTTCCTTGGGTATTAATACCCTTCGGACCGGATTCGGGCGATACTTGCCCCTTAGTATAGATTGTATAAGCACTTCCATATTTCCGACAAGATAATCCCTTAAAGATTCCACTTCCATCTTGTCTGCACCACCTGCACCTTTGTTCCGCCTCACCTCCAGGTAAGCCTTATTAAGGTTCGTTGGTGAAAGAATGTACGTTAACATCCCATACTCCGATTGGTCTTTGCTGAAAGCATTGTTTTCAGTTATCCTAATGAAAGTCTGCCCTACCACATAGCCTTCGGATGCCGTCCTATTCTTCTGTGGACAGGTCTTTGATTGATCAAAGATTTTCTGCTTTCATTCCTTCAGTCTGGTAACTTTCATTTACTGCTTCCCTATTAAGGTTCGGTCCTTCCCTTAACTGTCGTATCACGGGACTATGACCTCGGCTGACTTCTCACGGTAAATCTTGTTTCAACCGTGCTTCCCCCGATATCTATCGGGGCTGTTTCCACACGTCTGTGAGACCTCCCCGGGTAAGATCATTAACTTTCATCCCATATATCTGCCGCATCTACCTTGGTTGCCCCGGACAGTATCGGACTTCGTTTTGTATTGCAAACTCATCCGGCAACCTTAGGCCTTGTATGCAGTTTCTGTTCGTCAGACCGGGATTTTGCCGCCAGCTTCCTTCAGATTCTACCTCGCGATAGACACCCTTGCTCTTGGCTAACGCTTCCCACTGTCAAAGTGCGTTCGGGACTTTCACCCTATAGTTAATGCCCATGCCGGGCGCACAATTATTACAGCGATTCATAAAATATATGATCGCTGTAATAATAAAATCCCTTGAAAGTGAATTGATGATCAAGTGGGATTCTGGACTAAATTTGGGTTAATTGTCAATTCACGCTCTGGTATAAGAAAAATGATTTTATGATCAGTGGGTTCTATGGTTTGATTAAAATTATCATCGCCATGAAAACCAGGATAGGCCCTGACCATAGGAAGGTTATTTCTGAAAAGATCATAGGGACGTTGCATCTCGGCAATAAACTCGAGTCGGCGTTCTTCGAGCACGACATCAAGGACACTGGTGTGACCTTTTAAGTCGCTGACCGTATAGAGAGCGCTAGCTGAAAGCCCCGCCCTTGAACGTATGACATTGACATCATCAATTGCCAATTGTTCATTTCCGGGAATTTTCGCATTGGCTTCCGCCCGGTTTAAGTACATTTCAGCCAAACGCAGAATGACGGGTGAACTAAGATTAGCAATTCCATCCTGCCAGTTATATTTATTCAAATAGATAATGGGTACATTATTATCGGTGACTAATGTATTATCCGGATTATATTGAGGCTCAATAAAGCTATGACGAGCATCTTCAGGATATTTATTCAATAGATCAAAATAAGACTCAGAAACTTCAGTTTGTCCATATCCGGTTGCCTTGGTGACGGGATCATTATAAAATTGTGACCCGATTGCAGAAAAGCCTTCATCATCAGAAGGAACATGCCTGATTGCAAAGATTGTTTCCTTATTATTTTCAGGCACAGGAATAAAATAGGTTTTATATTCCTCTGTCCCCAGCAATTCATAGCGCTCTGAATTAATAACCAGATCTGCATACTTAATTGCATTTTGATTGTCTCCCATATAAAGATATACCCGGGATAAAAGTGCGTAAGCGACTTCCTTTGACGCATAACATGAATTTTTGTTAACCGTCATTAGCTCTGCTGCTTTAAGAAGGTCTCCGACAATAAAATCGTAGACTTCTTTCACTGTACTTCTGGAAGGGTAATCATCTGTTATTATATTGTCTTTTATGACGATACCCGGATTATTCCCCTGATCCTGTGTATATGGACGACCAAAAATGCGAACCAGATTAAAATGCGAAAATGCTCTCAGAAATAAATTTTCCCCTTTAATCTGATCCAGGGTAGACGATTCCCCGTCCTTAATAGCCGCTATGATCCGATTTGAAGCATAAATGGCCTTATAAGCCTGCGCCCAAAACTCAGTCCCATAGTTGTTCGCAGCAAAATATGTGTAATTATAAACACCCAAAAAATCGCTGCTTGTTGTTCGGCTTACAGCCAGATTATCGCCAGGATATGTACTGTTTTTTACAAGATGTTCAATATAATCAGGTTCCTTAATACTGGCATAAGCTCCATATGATGCTGTTTGCAGATCAGAGGGAGTCGCCAATGCAGTATTATCAGACAAGCTATCATACGGTTCCAGATTTTTATCACAGGAACAAACGCCTGCTAAAAAAATAGCAAGGATTACAACGTGTTTTATAAATATCTTCTTCATGGTTTTTGATTTAAAAGTCAATAGTTAGGCCAAATAATATTTTTTTACTGATCGGATACTTCAGCGGATATTTACCCACTGTATTATCCACCATACTGAAAGATACTTCCGGATCCATTCCTGAAAATTTTGTACCTGTCCATAAATTATCGCCGCTGATATAGATTTTCGCTCCTGCTATTTTGAATTTACTCAGAAAGCCAAGCGGCAGGCGATAGTCGATCGTAACATTTTTCAGTCGTATATAACTTCCATCTTCCAGGTATCTGGTTGAAGGCTTATTTGAACTTTTATTACCTCCGTATACCGGTTTAGGGTGCGTGGCAATATCTCCAGGTTTTTCCCATCTTGACCAACCGTCTTGAAGTACCATACTATTGAGGGCCGTATAGGCGCCATCCGCATCGTAATGGTAACGTTCATTATTATTTACCAAATTCCCATAAACGAAGTTGAAGAAGGCACTTAGAGAAAAATTCTTATAGGAGACTTTATTAAAAATCCCACCCGTAAAATCAGGTGAAGCAGTGCCGGCGAACTGAAGACTTGCATCATTGTAAGAATTCGTCTTGGTAATCGAGCCGTCCGGATTGACAACTTCCCACAATGGATCCCCGTTGGCCGGATCGACACCTGCCCATTTACGAAGATACCAGCTATACAAATCGTGACCTTCGCTGATACAAATCCTGTCCAGAATGATATCTTTTCCATCGTTCAATTTCAGGACTTCATTTTTATTAAATGCAATGTTGAAATTGGTCTCCCAACTGAAATCATTCACGAGAACATTTATTGTATTTAAAACAATTTCAACACCCCTGTTCCTTACAGATCCGATATTCCGGATGACAGAGGAGTAACCGCTGGTAAAGGGTAGAGGCACTTCCAGGAGTAATGCATTACTTGTTTTATCATACCAATCCACAGAAAGCGAAATACGATTAAACATTCCAAAGTCAATCCCCAGATCTAAAATTTCAGCCTTTTCCCAGGTAAGATCGGGGTTAGGAACCTGAAATGGAATCGAAGCTGAATTTCCTGCATACTGTGCGGAGTAGCTATACAACCCCAGTGACTGATAATCACCGATATCAGCGTTGCCTACAGAACCGTAACTTGCCCTGATTTTAAGCTGGCTGATTGCCGTCATTTTTGACATGAATTGTTCATTACTCAGAATCCATGAAGCACCAAGGGTGTAAAATAATGCCGATCGATTATTCGTACCAAAGCGTGAAGAAGACTCATCGATTAAAGATCCGACGGCAAAATATCGGTTGTCAAAACTGTAATTCGCCTGGACAAGTCCTTTCGTAAATGCATTTTCAGATGTAAATCCCGGATGAGAACCGGATTTCTGAATAGAAGCTGCAACATCCATGACGTGCAATCCAGGGGGTAACCCAACGCCATAAATCGTATTTTGATCCAGGTTGTTTTTTTCAGCTTCAAAAACGGCGATGGCATTTATTGTATGTTTGTTAAATTGTTTGTTATAGGATGCCCTGTTTGAAGTGATTAATTTTCCAGACGTAAAAAAGTCATTTGTCAGATTTCCTACGCCTTTGCCTGCTTTAGACCTCGGATCATAATATAAAGCCCGCTTTAATTGGGAATAAGAGGCCCTGTTAAAGGTTGACAGGGATAACGAGGGCAGAATATAATACTCTAAATTGACATCTGCATCGACAATTTCCTGTTTAGTCTTGTCGAAATTATACTGCCAGCCATGGAGAAAGTTATCATTTTTTTGCCCGACCCATCCAGTCTCGGTACCGATTTTAATTGAGCCATCGGGATTATAAGGATCATCAAAAGGCATATTATTAGCGCTGTTTCTTAATGCTCCGTCATTACCGGAAGCTTCGCCCTCAAAATCTTTTGATAATGCATTTAGTTTTATACTCAATTTGAGCTTATCATTAATATAATGCGAAACATTTGATCTTATATTATATACTTTAGCACCGGTATGATTAAGTGTACCATCTTCCCGATAATAATTGGCAGCGCCATAAAACTGTGTTTTTTTATCTCCGCCTGATACAGATAAATCATAATTGTTAGTTATACCCGTTCTGAATCCTAAATCAAGCCAGTTGGTGTTTGTATTTAATAAACTTGCCGGTCGGAGTTCATCAAAGGTTTCAGCCGGGAAAAAACTTTTTTGATAGTCATAAGCCTGCTGGCTATTCATCATTTTCAGATTCCCGAAATTCGGTTTATTCAATCCTGTTGAAAGGTCAAAACTTATTTTCGTTTTGCCCAAAGCCCCGGATTTTGTGGTTATAATGACAACGCCATTGGATGCCCGGGATCCGTACAATCCTGTTGCAGCAGCATCCTTGAGAATAGTGACTGATGCCACATCATGAGGATTGACCGTACCTCCAATGATGCCATCCACGACATATAAAGGGCTGGATCCGGCAGAAATGGAACTGGATCCCCTGATAGTAATTGTTGAACTTGCCGCGGGGTCACCAGATTCATTTGAAATAACCACCCCGGCTGCTTTTCCCTGAAGCAAACTGACAACGCTGTTTGAAGTGACATCGTTCAGTTCGGCACCGGATACGACAGATACCGAACTGGATAGCTGAGAACGTTGCTTCGAACTATAACCGATGGCAACGACTTCAGAAATGCCGACCGATTCCATAGACATGGTAATATCAATCACAGTGCGGTTACCGATAGAAACTTCCTGTGTTTTCATCCCGATAAAGGAAAAGACGAGAATGTCAGCATTTTCAGGTAGGTTCAAACTAAAATTACCGTTCGCATCGGAGATCGTCCCAATTAATGTACCTTTTACAGTAATATTAACACCAATCAATGGCACCCCATTTTCATCGGTTATTTTGCCGGTGACCGGATTATCCTGTTTGGATGTATTATCATTTTCAACGTTCATACTGAGTCTCACAGAATGATTGTCCGGAATTAAAGCAAATGTTTGTAGACAGGATACGAATAATAAAAAAAAGGATATTTTCATTATTCGCAGTAGTTTTCGATATCCTATTTGAGTAATACTCAATGGATAATATTCCTTTTTTTTCATACTTCTTTTGTATTAAGGGTTAGTAATTTTCATTTATCTGGATAAAAAATCGTATAATTCTGAATAACAGTAGATAAGATATAATTTAGAGATTTTGATGACCATATGGATATTATTATTTTTCATGGGCAATTAGATAGCCGTATTCTCAGGATAGAGATCATCAAAATTTCTTCTGTCATTTTATTTGAAAAAGAGCCGGGCTCGCCAAAAACCGGTTATCGGTAATAACCTTTCCTGGCATGGATCATTCATGAAATTCGACACATCCTGATTGATGAATCGCATCTCCTTTCAGATGTTTCTGGCGACCCCGGCATAATGGACAATTAAAGGCAACCTGAGCGAATCAAAAAACCAATCTAAACCTATAAATAAATCTATGATATAACTATGACGTTTGGAGATTGAAAAACCCCTAATCGGATAATGAAATTTTCATCAATATTTTATTTAAATTTTGAAAATTTTCAGCTAAGAAAATAAGGGGAGATTTTTCTTCAGGAAATCCAGGGCAAGTGTCATATGGTTTTCAACAGTATTGACCGAAATATCCATATGTTCAGCAATTTCCCTGTTGGAAAAATGATAGTCCCGGCTAAGCCGGAAGACTTGTCGGCGCCGGAAGGGAAGTTTATTTATGACGGTGTTCAGTTGTTTTTCTAATTCATTAAAATGATAATCGTCTTCGGTTTTATTCTTTGGTTCGGCCTGGTGCGACCGGATATAATCATGATATTTTCTCTCGTTGTTTTTTTTTCTTAACCGGTCGATGGCGCGATGATAGGCGATCGTGAAAAGAAGTGATCGGATGAAGGAATGATGGATGATCTTTTCACGGTTTACCCAAAAGCTGATGAATACTTCCTGTGTAACCCCCCTGGTATCATCCTCGGACTTTAAGATTTTATAGATGAAGCCTTGGAGTTTTCCACAATAATTACTGTATACCGTATCAAAAGCTGATATATCTCCCTGCTTCAGGAGTTCGACGGTCCTTTCATTGATTTCCCCTTTTCGCCTGATACAACAACATTCTTTATTTCCGGAAGATGTTTCCATTGGATATGTTTTGATCATTATTTGGATCAGGTCAGTGAATCGGACTAAAGTTGATTCAATATGTCTTGGGCGTGTTCGACCATCTCAGCCGCCGGGATACTTCCCAGATCCTCTATTCTGATAAGCGAAAGTGCACGATCCAGATCAGTCAGGCCCTCAATGTTACCCGTTTTGGAAAATTCTTCCCTCAGGATCCTGATCTTCTCATAATCCATGATCCCTTCAACGAGTTTTTCAAACCGTATCGATGTCCGTGGACCGGGATAGAACTGGAAGAGTTCTCCCGCCGGGTACCGTTTCCATCTCGAATCCTTCAGGGGATTGGCTACCCAGGTATTGTAGGCCCAGAACAGATACCCCGTATACCCTTTTGCTGCGGCATGCCAAGCCAGGAACGTATTTTCAGCTGGAGGCGAAAAGGTATAGCCATTGGGATATTCTTCCACACAGGCCGTATAGAAGGTTGTCGGTTTGCCCGCGTCTATTCTCCGGGCCATGACATCATCGTCAAACCTCAGGTACGAGGCCAGGCAGTAATCGTAGATGTCATTTTCAATTTCCGGATGGTATTCATCGCCGGCCAGGGCTATTTTCCATTCCGGGTCGATCGATTTCAGAAGGCCAATGATCGCCTGCATGCTTTCAACCGGCCTTTCATCCATAGCAATCGCTGTCTTATTGTACCATCCTTTTTCTTTCAGATGGCTGGTGAATTCCGTGAGCATCCCCGACCAGAAGGCATTATATTCGGCTGACCCGGGATCGAGGGTCACGGATTTGTTTTCACCCGAGGCCTCATCGTGGTAGATGAATGAAAGGTCCCACGTGATCATGGTATAACAGTTAATGCGCCCGGTAATGCCGCAACTCATGACAAAAGAGATGTACTTATCGAACTGGCTGAAATCATATTCCCAGGAGCCATCCGTCTTTTTGGTCCATTTCACCAGGCTCGGATCATCAAAATGCACGTGGTCCAGACCCCAGGGCTGTTCGATGATGTTGGCCGTTATGACTTTTTGTCCCGCGTTGGCCAGGATGGTGTAGTACTGCTTCATCAAAGCATAATGCGCATCACTCCATAGTGGCACATCGTGCATCCGGGCTATGGGTGCCGGATACTGCCACATATCAAAATCAAAAGCCCATTCGGAAGGCGCGGGAAGTACGTGATCCGATACATCCACGGCGATAGCCAGGTTATATTCGTTTCCTGCCTTAACGACGAGCGTACCGGCATATTTGCCTGCCGGGATTTCCCGCGGAACCGAAATGCTCAGCCAGACAGGACGGACGGAATTTGTCTCGACCGGCATCCGGGTGATAATGTCGATGGGGTCGGCCACAAGGGAAGAATCATCTTCTGAAAGATCACGATCGGCGCATCCGCCGCCAAAATTATCGGCCATGGTATAACGGATAAAGGCTGCTTCGATATTTGCGGCAGGAATGATGTCGCCTTTGTCATTCACCAGGTCCTGCACCCGGAAGCTCAGCTCAGGAATCTGTTCTTTCGTCCAAACCAGGATCTGGGTATGCACTTTTTCTCCTTTCCATGCCGGGGTTTGCCAGGCACGGGAGATTTGAACGGCCGGGACTTTTTCCCTGGCGTACCGCTCATTGTCGCTGACGAAGCTCACATTGACTGCATCCTTCACCTTCGCCCATTCTTCCTGCGGGGTTTTGGCCGGATTGGGGAGTTCTTCGTAAAATTGATGCCCGGGTTTGCTATAACTCAGATCTTTTTCAGAAGTTGAACAGCCGATCATCCATGCGGCGGTCAGGATAACCAGGGTGGTTTTGGGGATTTGAAATAGGTTCATGGATTTTTGGATTATTTTTCCGGTTTAAAGGGCGTCCTTTTGGTCACTTTACTGATCCCTGCAAGGATAATGGCGTTGGCGGGCATCGGTTCTGTCCTCGGGTTCCCCGATCTTACGGTGCGTTGATAGTTGACAGACCCGTACAGGTTTACCTCCGCTATTTTTTTTCCAAAACGGGGATTGACCCATTCAAAAGCATGAAAGGTGACCGGTGTAGCAGCCCCTGATGAAGAACAGAGCACCGGATCGGCCCGGTAGCAATAGGCATTTTGCGGCGATCCGGTCTTTCCTTCCTGCGTATCGAGACTGCCCTCACTGCCAGGGTTCCATTCCAGGATATTGACCCCGTAACGAACAGGGACGATCGACCGGAAGCCGTCTTCATAAACCACCTCGTACCAACCGAGTAGGTCGGCCGTATCAAAAAAGTCGGGGATGTTGTAGTAAGCCTTTTGGTTCCCGGCAGGAAGGGCACAGGCATGCAGGAAGATCAGACTGCTTACATCTTCATTGATCACCATCCCTTTCACTTCCTGCGGGAAGGGATTCGCACCCTCACCGACCGAACTCACCGCCACCGCACAGGTTGTGGGATCGGAACCTGAAACATCCGTCCTGAACACCTTGGACCGATCGTGGTATTCGCCCGGCAGGAAAGATTCCAGATCGATATTGAAGGCTTTCGATTTTTTACTCAGATTGAAATGCGATGATATCGCCACTGGTCCCACCGCATTTCCATCTTCACTGGGAATCCTGCTCTGCACTCAGTCTGACTCTGACCGAAGGCATGATTTCCCTGACCACCCGACCCAGCTGCACCTGGTCCAGGGTATGGGACGACCACAGGAGGTTTGCACAACCGAGGAAATCCAGCATCAGGTCCTTTCCGAAATTCTCCTCGTTGGTGGCGGCCCATGATGAAGGCGCCCCACCCGCCAGGCTGATCTTCTTTATCCGCTCATCCCAGTTGCTGATATTGGGTTTCATGTTCCCATAGAGCTGGGTAAAGCCGAAATCATTGACTTCCCTGTCCTTGTCCTCATCGACCCAGAACCAGTTGAAGACCAGGATGTCTTTCGGAATGGAATCGCGCACGGTGGAAGGCCTGAGGGCTCCGGGTTTCTGGTATTTGGTCCCATCGGAGGCAGTGCCTTCACGCGGTCCCTTCTGGCGAACACTTTCCAGCAGGTGATCTCCCCACATGGCCACTTTTATTCCCCTGGCCGTCATGTAATCGTATATTTTATTCACATCGCCCGAAAAAAGAGCGGCATAGTCCCGGTCTTTGCACAGCGGACAAACACCCAGCGGCATCCTCCATTCATCGTGCCCGATGTGGATCATTTTCGGATGCATCACCTCGATGTATTCATCATAAATGTCAAACATGAGTTCATAGGACGCGGGGTTGGAAGGACAATATGTGTCGGGCCAGGTATCACCGGGATATTCAGCCAGTTCAGGATGGCGGGTAAGCAGGTAATAGCCGTGGGTGAGGGAGGGAATCTCCGGGATGACCTCGATGAAGTTCTCGCCGGCCAGCTCCACGATATCCCGGATGTCCTCTTTTTCGACGATGAAACCGTCGCCGGCATCAAGATGACTGGAATTCTTCTCTTCACCCCGTGGACCTGTGGTCCGGTTGTACCGCGAATACAAGAGATCACTGGCAAAATCGATCCAGCCGGCATTGACCTCGGGATGGCGGTCCAGTCGCATGCAGTTCACCTCCATGATGACCTTGTTGAATTTATACAGGGCCATGAAATCCCTCAGGAAACGCTTGAAAAAAGCAATATTCTCCGGTCCCGGAACATAGAGCCTGATCGCCCGGAACGGCAGCACCGGCCAGTCCCTCACATTCATTCCCTGCACATTACGGCCATTGCCCGCATCGATGAGCTGTCTCAGTGACTGCAATCCGAAGAAGGCACCCTGTTCATCCGAACCGCCAATGACGATCCGTTCAGGGGTAACCTGCAAAATATACCCTTCATTGCCGGGATTTTCGCTGGTCAGTACCTTATTGTCATCTGCACAGAATTTCCGGATCAGGGGATTGTCGACCGACCCCATAATGACGACCTTGCCATTCTCAGGGATCGTTGACGATGCTCTGATCTCAAGGGCCGTGCCGTACTTGTCGCTCATTTCCCGGACCAGGAAACGGGCCAGAAAAAGATCTCTTTGGGAGGGTTTCTCAGGGATGAGAATGGTGACCGATTCATCCATGACAAACGCGTCACCACTCAGTACCATCTCCTGTGGAATGGGAAAGATCAGGGTTTTATCCGGTGGCGGCAGCCCGGCAGATGCAATGGATCCCGAGGCCGGGAGGATGATCAGCAAGATGATCAGGCAGTGTCTTCGTGATAAAATGTTTCTCATCATCATGGATTGTTTTTTGAAAATGATTCCACTTCATCCTGAAAATCTTCTTATCACCTCCGGGAACATTATCCGTTTATAGACCCATCTTTCTTCGTTCCGTTTTTCAGGTAATCTCCTTCTGTTTATTCATCGACCCGGTCAATCAGCAGGAAATCATATTCATGAAGCCTCTTTTTGAAAGGCGCTTTATAGACCATGGTTTCTTCCGAGGTTTTCTTTTTCTGTTTATCCCATACCACAACATGAATGGATGTTCCGTCTTCCATCCCGGGAATGGACATATCAAGGTCGGTAGATTCAATCGCCAGGAGTGCCGTCACATTCTTTCCTGCAATACCCCAGACATTGGAAGAGGGGAGAATTCCGGCGCCCGAGAGAAGATGGGATATTGGATAAGCCACTTCCCAATTCAGCGCGGTGGCCGTTACCAGGTATTTTTTATCTTTTCCCACGATGAAGGGTCCCCGGCCATAGGTTTCATTCGGGGCACAATACACCGTTCCCGACGTGACCGCCTCACGGGGAACGACCGTTCCTGCACGAAGGTCCATGCCCCGCTGCACATCGGATCCTGTGAACCTCAGGTACTGGTGGTTATAGTACCCGGTATAGGGAAGATCCTGTTCCTGGTTGGGTGGCAGCGAAACGCCGCTGGCATCTTCATCCCCACCGCCGCCGTAAGCAAAAGTCTTTGCCCCATTAATACCACACTTGCTCAGAGCGGCATTCCAGCCTGACGGCAGATTTTCACCGCTTGGAATGGCTCCTGAGGACTGAAGAAAAACGGGTTTATCGGTATTGAACAGTTCAACCACCGCGGAAGGCAGATCATTGCCTGTCCCTCCCGGCGTATAGATCCAGTAGGCATCAGCCTTAACGGGTTTATCACTGACAATGATATTGTAGCCGGCATTCATGGCCCCGGAAGTGATGGCATCACCGGAATTGAAGAGCCGGTTCCAACCTTCATTCCCACTTTCGCTCCCGGAATAATCCGAGCCTTTTTTCAAGAGAACGACGATATCCATAACAGGGCGGTCTTTTTCCTGCTTCTCCACATAGCCGGTGATCCATTCCTGGGTGGCAACAGGATCGAACACGTCCATGCCGCCAAAGATGATGAAATTCTCCAGCCTGAACTGGAGCGCCCTGATCATGCACAGGTAGGGAACCACCGCGGGGGAGTAATCGGTGGCGATGCCCCAATTGCGGTTCAGGGGCGAGATCAAAGAGGTCGGTTTGCCCCAATATTTGGCCCATCCATAGCCCAGTGAACCATTCTGGGTGAGGGTGGCGATATTGAAGATCTTATCGCGCTTCAAATAATAATTATAGATATCGATGATGGCCGTCTCGGGCCATAAGGAAGCAAAATTGGATTCACGAAGGAGCATAGGGTCCGTACCCGAGATATAATCCACGCCCCGGCCCCGGAGTTCCTTTGCCAGGGAAATGAAAACGGGTGAATTGACTTCGAAGCACTCTTCAAACACGGCGTCGGCACCGGCAGAGGCCAGGTCGGAAGCCACCATTTTAATGTTTTCGGGAGTCCATTGATTCTGTTCCCAATGATAGGGATTGACACCCTCCATGTTGACCATGACCTTCAAACCCTTCTTATGGGCGGCGTCAACGAGGGGTGACAGACCGTCTTTATCAGGCACGGCCCAGGTTTGCTTTTCCAGGAAAGGGGAGGAATAATAGTAAATCATCCGTTCGCCATCCCGGCTGGCTCCCCAGTACATGATGCCCCGCCAGCCTTTATCGTATACATCATCCATCAGATCGGCCACTTCCTCCTGGGTCCATGATTCGTCATGCCTGAGGGAGTAAGCTCCTTCCACCCAGTACCGCGGATGGTAAGTCGGCTGATTTTTATCGGCCAGTTGGCTTTTGCATTCTGAGCAAAAGCATTATAGCCATTCACAGCGAGAAAAAAGAGGCTGGCGAAAAGACAGATTTTCATTTTCATTCCGGTATGTTTTAACGTTTAGATAAAGCTATGGTCTGTACACCTGTATGCAATGGGCGTAATGGTCACTGACAAAGATGGTCCCACTGGAGGATACGGCGATGCCCAACGGGAAATGTCGACTGTCATCGCGCACGCCTGAAGTTATCCATGAATCTTGAAAGACATCGTCGGCATTGAATTTCTGGATCCGGAAATTATACCGGTCACACACAAAGACGGACCCGTCCCGGCTTACCGCCACGCCATGAGGTTCACTGAATTGCCCGCCCCCGGCTTGTCCTTCGCCAAATTCACCAAACCGTTTGACCAGCGTACCGGAACCGGAAAAAACGGAAACCCGGTGGTTCTGCCTGTCACTGAGGATAACTGAGCCATCCCGGGATATGGCGATTTCATGCGGCATATACAGGCGGAAACCCAGTTCTTTTTCGGAACCCCATTTGGAAAGAAAATTCAGGTCCGAATCGAATTTTTGCACCCGATAATTAAAGGCATCAATCACATAGAGGACATCATTTTCATCGACCGCTATGCCATACGGGTATTTAAACGATCCGTCGGCCGTCCCATAAGCACCTGTTGAAGCAATGAACTGACCTGAGGAGGAGAATTTCTGGATCCGGTGGTTGTTCATATCGGAAACATAGACATTTCCCTTTGAATCGATGGCCAGTCCGTAGGGGTAGTTAAACTCTCCGTCATCGGTGCCCTGTTTTCCCCACATCAGGATAAAACGGCCTTCCGGAGTGAATTTCTGGATCCTGTGATTATGCTGATCGGCGACATAGACGTTGCTCTGCTGATCCACCGCGATCATGGCCGGGTATTTAAACTGCCCCGGAGCGTCACCGAATTCGCCCCATTGCCTCAGACATCCTGATCCCGGTTGTGCATCAGCCATCTGGAAGCCCGGCAAGAGGCGAATCCCAGGATAAAGAATATGACAAGAATGGTTTTGGTATTAACGGGGCTCATGATTTGATTCATTTTGATATTAAGGTGTCCTGGAACCGCACATTTTCTTCGTATTCCCAGACTTCTATATGGGTTTCATTTTTTGCAACAGGTTTTGCAGCGGTGATGGTAAAGGAATCCAGGACGCTTCCAGGCTCGTCGCAGACATTTTCTTCAAGGATCATATAATCGGGATCCCCGCTTTTCATGCTATTCACCGAGCAGAGCAGTCTTCCCTGGATGGTGTTCGCGGTAAAATCAAGGACCAGCACACCGTAATGAATGACCCGGTAAGCACAATCTGCAGGTTTTACCGGTGTCTCCCACCCTTCGTGGTAATAAGAACCGGTGGTACTGTTCACGATATGGGTCATCCCCGTCTCGGTGACATATCGCTCATACTGGTGCTGATGACCGCTGAGATCGAGGACATATTTTGGAAAGCCGGTATGAAACTCTTCAAGGATCTTTCTGATCCTCATATCGCCGGGACTTCGGCGGTGCGTGCTGGTATATGCCGAACGGTGGCCAAAAGTGACAATGAAGGAGATATCCGGATTCGCCTGGGCTTCAGAAAAAACAGATTTCACCTGGTCCTTCCATTCGATCCATGAGTTTGAGGAATAGGGTTCGGGAAAGCTGATAAACCGGGTATTGCCATAATCGAACCACCCCCAGTCCTCGCCGCAGCAACTCACCTCCGGCGCATCAGAGATGGTTCCGGCATTCGGAATATCGAAACGTCCTTTCAGCGTGCGGAGGTCATCGATGGTATCGTATTCCCAGTCATGATTACCCCAGGCCGGCATCCAGGCGGCCGATTGTGACCAGAGCATGGCATCGTGGAACCGTGAGATCACGTTCTGCTGGCCGTCGGGGCCCGCCCCGGTCACATCGCCGGTTGCCAGGACAATCGATGGCTTCAGAAGAGCAATCTGGTAAAACATCGACACACATTCGGCCGATCGCTCATGAATATCGCTGATGGTGCAAACCCTGAAGCCCGCTTTACCCGGTAGAGGGGGTGTCCGGAATTCATGGACCTTCCCGTTCTCTCCTATTCTGTAATAATACTTACAGTCCCGCTCTAACCCCGTGAGCTTTGCCTCCCAGTATGGTCCCGGATAAGACACCCAGGGAGTGGTCACCGGCAGAAACGCCGGGTGCGTGGCAGAGACACGGAGAGAAAGATCATCCGGAGCCGTACCATAGCTGATGTTATCAGCCGTTCCGGTCCAGTCGAAAGTCACCGCGCTGTCGCTCTTAATCGTGAAATGAACCTGGTCAATCACTTCCCGCCAATTTTCCTGGGCCTCCGCCCCTGCTGTAAAAAGGAGCAGGAAGAGGACGACCTGCACAATAAGGTTCAACATTTTTCTCATGACATCAAAAATTTGGAGAGCCCTTGGTCTCTCATTTTTTTTATTTTGTGTTATCAATGACGGTAATGAATTCTTCAATAACTTCCTTTGGCTGGGTCTCGTTATGGATGACATAATCTCTCCCGAACCCGCCGTTCTGGCTCACATGTTTATCCAACGCCTCATATTTGGTGACCAGGTAATCTTTCACATCGATATGGATATCCGGATTCCCGCGGCCGGTTTGAACAGCGTCATCATCCAGCAGCCATCCGTTTACGGTCATCCAGAGTTTACCGACCGGCACCTTCTGATCCATCGCCTTCGTGAAGGCCAGGTACATCAGATAAGCGGCATTTCCATGATCGTGTTTTTCCCCCCCGAGGGTATGGGTGATGACAATTTCAGGCTGGTATTTTTTCAGGAGATCCACGATGACATTAACATCCTCACTGTTCCGTGAGGCCACACTGACGATCTGCCGGCCGGGAGGCTGGTACTGGTAGAACTCTTCGGAACCGATCGCGCAGGGTTTCCGGCCCTGGTAGAACCAGGTTTCCCTGAAGGAGAGAAAGACCGGAACCGCTCCATAAACGGCAGCGGCCCGACGGGCTTCCTCTTCCCTTATCTGGATGGTTTCCAGCGCACCGGCGGGAAATTTACGTCCGTCGCCTGCGAGGGCGAAATTCGGTCCGCCATTATAATACGGTGTTCGTTCAAGATTACATCCCGCCGTATTGTTCGTGACACAGACGTAAACACCCTGGTAACCTTTGTCGATATATTTGGCTAAAGTCCCCCCGGCGATCTCATCAACATCATCGGCATGAGCACCGAAGACCAGGATACATTTTCGCGGAATATTTTTCTGTGATTGAGCAAGGGAAGATCCCGGGTAAAGCAGAAAAAACAAAAAAAACACGAGCAGCAGGCGTATGGAATTTCCCCTTATGGGGATCGTATTCACAAGCGGGGGAATGATCCGGCATAGCGTGTTTGGGCCATTTTCAGCCGGTAACCGGCAATCTGTATGTTTTTCCATGAACTCTGCAATAGAAGATTTGAATTTAACTGCTCCTAAGGTCTAAACCCAGTTTCCGGGTCCATGCATGAGAAGCCTTCTCAGCCTGTTCGGGTTATCATATGAACCCATGTTATTTGTGCTATTGCCTTATCGCTCTGCACCCATCTCAATATTCGTTCAGCTCATGATCAGAATCACGACGATCCCTCGGTCAACGATTTAAAAATACGGCAATCATTCTACTAAAAGTAATACTCTTCAACGTTTTTATAATACGATTATTCATCATACAGAGAGAAATATGGGATGAAATGCCGGTCTTTCTGCATTTAAGTATTATAACCGGCGGGGAAGAGAGGTGATCGGTGATCCAGGAATGGCGAAAGGCACTCAAAGGACCTTGATGAGCGAAAAAGGAATCTTAAAGCGAAGAAAAGGGGACACGAAGGAACAAAGTCCGGTCCCTGAGGGCTCTGCCCAGCGCAGCCGAAGTACGCAGCCGAAAGGTGGTTTCCATCCGTTCGGACGACCGAAAATGAATAATCGGGACAAGATCTTTTGAGTTCCCTTCACGACCAGGGTTCTCCATATGTGAAAATGCTTCGGCTCCGCTAAGCAACCGCATTTATGCAATATCAGTGGTTTGCTTCAACTCCGCTCAGCAACCGCTGCTGGACGATGAGCCGCCTGCCCCCGGTCCCTGAGTGTAGCCGAAGGGAACTGCATAAGGCCTCTCCCGGGTCGTTCGGCCCTGCTCAGCGCAGACGAAGTTCGAAGACGAAGGCGGTGTCATTCACCCTCCTTCACCCCGACATCGTCCTTCAGCATTCCCTCCGGCATAAGATTAATGATCTCAGGCGGACCGTCACCCTTCAGGGTCACGAGGGTGACATGATCGAACTCCCCGTAGTCGACACCCCGCATATCGCTGCCGCCACCGGTGGTGCCAAGCGAATAATAGTTATGACCCGATTTTACAAGTTTCGTATAGGTATGGTGATGGCCGGAGAAAACGGTGTAATTCCTGTCTTTCAGCATGGCCTCAATGTTCTCGAATCCTTCTTCCCGTTCGTCTTCACCCTGCCATACCGGCCGGTGTAAAAACACAAACGTCCAGCGGACATGCCGGTGATGATGGATCACCTTCCGGAAATATTCAATCTGTTCATCGCTCAGATGGGTGGAAGAACCGCCGTTTTCGGTATTCAGGCACAAAAAGAGCACATCATTGTGCTTAAAATAATAATAGCTGCGGGTAAAACGCTGCTCCCATTGCTGCTCCATCCATGGGTTGGAGATATCATGATTTCCGGGAACATAGAAAAAAGGCATCGATAACACACTGATCTTCTCGTTGAAATCATTCCACTGACTGGCCAATACGAGGGAGTCTGTAACCTTGCCATCGATAAGATCACCAACCGACATCACGAATTGCGGTTGAAGCAATTCCAGCTTTTCCACGGCATCCTCGAAAATACCCGGCCGGTTCCCTCCCCAGAGATCGGAAATGATCGCAAACTGCAGTTTCCCGCGATCATCATTGAAAGGATGATTTGTGACCGGCAATTTTGACTGTGCCAGCAGAACCGTCATCGAAAAAATCATAAAAAGGCATAACGCCGGGATCTTCATCAGAATATCCCGCTTCAGTTTAAAGGCATTCATAGCTTATGGTATAAAGTAAATATGGAGGATTCAACGACCCTCATTTCACACTTTTCGTTCACATTCCCCAATTTATTAAATAAATCTTTTCGGCGCTGCCCGAAAATGGCCTTCTTTTTCATTTCTCAATAATAGTATCATATAAACATGTATAAATATTACATTTAAATCTCATATGCACATATCTTTGTTTCTATCCTATCGCATTCGTAAGTCGTTTGTTGGTTAGTTTCTGTAAGCAGTCCTTTCATGCCAGAGAGGGACTGCTTATTTTTTTTTGATCCTGTTTCCCGGCACCGAGGGTCCAAAAAAAAATACCATTGAAATGCGAATCGCCAATGTCCCTTCTGTGATTGCGGAATGCATAACGTTGTTCTTCGCGGATGAGCCGCCGGAAATACGAATGACAACACTCCAGTGTAAGCTTACCGGTTGTGCAGGAGACCTTCGTGCAGTATCCATAAGGACAGGATCTATCATTTTACAGCAGAGCCTGACATCTGGCTTCCTCCAGCCGCAGAATTTTCAGCCCGCTTTATCAAAAAGTTATTAACAGCATACCAAACAAGCCATCGCACTCACTAGCAGCGCGGTATGGCAATGCCTGAAAATATGCCGTGAACCAAACCATTTCCAATGAAAATCATATTCAAAAAGACTTTATTATCTTTAACATTGACGACCAAATCATCCATATTCCTATTAAATAACTATCCTTAACAACAAACCGATCCCAATGAAAAAACTCATGACTGCAGTTTTCACTGCTTTATTGCTGTCTTCAGCAACATTTGCACAGCTTTCCGAACGGCTGAATGATGCGGCTACTCTGAAATTCGGCACCAGGCCTATGGCCGGAAATCTGGCCCTGACCTTTGCCTTGCCGGTATCGGGAAGCGGCATAGCCGATCTTTCCCTGGAAAACGCCCTGGCATCTGGAGACTTTATCACGATGAAATATTACCTGAGAAATAACCTGGCCTTCCGGGGAGCGATCAAACTCAGCACGGACTCAAGGAGAGCGAAGGGAGACCTCGTCATCCCTGTTTCAAATACCGCAAACGGGAGCAGAGAGTACAAAAACAGTTCGAAAGAATATCTCCTCGCGCCTGGCATTGAAAAACATTTTGGCGCGATAAGCCTCTTCGATATGTATGCCGGCGCTGATCTCCTGCTCGGTTTCGGACAGAATTTGTATATTGATAACCAGGAAGATGCAACCGGTGATTATTCAAATTTCAAATCGACATCCACCCATATGGTCGCCGGTCTGGGCACCGTGATCGGAGTGAGCATCTTTGTCGCCCAATTACCTGTCTCCATAGGTGTTGAATACGGCATCAATTTCAAATACAGCAACGAGGGAAAAACACATTACGTCAATGAAAGCAGTACAGGCGGCGTGGTCTCATCGTCGGATTATTACTCCTCCAATATCATCGGCGGTCAGTACAGCACCCTGAAAAACAGCACCTTTGGTATCGCCAACAACGAAGATGTCCGCATCGTCCTGAATTTTTATTTTAACAAATAAACCTGTACACCCATGAAAAATACCCTTCGTTTTATCCCGGCGCTCGGCTTGCTGCTGATCCTGGGATCGTGTACAGTTTACAAAACTTCTGTACCCCAGGCCGGCGTCCAGGCCCGCCTCAATATGGAAATGACTGATCTTCAATACATAAAAGATGCCTCCGGCACAGCTGTGCAGTCCTACTTTCTGGGGCTGCCCATCGGAGGCACAAAATATAAAAGGGGTATGGTCACCAATTGCCCCGGTAATCTGCAGGAGTTGTCAGGACTTCATGAGAGAGGCGTAAACTCAGCCATCTACAATGCCCTGGAGTCAACTCCTGACGCCGATTTCGTGCTTCCGGTTTCCATGAGGATCGTTTCGAATAAAATGTTCCTCGGGAGGGAAGATTCCATCATTGTCAGGGTGAAAACCTTCAAAATCAATACGCGAACTCCCTGATCCACATTCAGAAAATGCTGGCGAAAACATTTTGCCGGCATTTTCCTTTTTTTTGGAGAACAAGCCAATGAAACAGTCCGTCCTGATCAGCCTATTTGCGGCAATGCTGCTCATTTCCTGCAAGAAGGAGAGCGAGCAACCCTTCATCGTTGTGAATCCTGCAGACATCACAATCGAAACGTTCGAGGGTGAAAAGATCGTGTTCAACGTCAATGTCTATTCGGATCTTGCGCTCCGGAAGTTTACCATTTACGGCAAATATGCCGGAGAAACAGAACGTGTATTTCTGGATAGTAGCCTGGTGAACCGTAATTTTAATGTTGAATGGGCCTTCACTGCCATATCCGGCCGTGATGAAGACTACCTTCTCTATTTCTGCGCCATCGATAATAAAGGGACTGAGACAAAGCTCGGTAAAAGGATCCGCATCTCTGGCAACCAGTTACAGGAATCATCCGGTCTGAAAATGTACAGTTACAATAATGGCGGTCTTTCAGCCTTCAATCTGAAAGTATTGTCGCCGGAAGTCCTCAGTGCTGATTCTTCATTACGTGATCTACAGGAAATCCCGGTTGCTGCCGGTGACGAACATCTTACGCTAAAAGTGGGATCTCCTTCCGGGTGCCGTTTTGTGAAGTTCAATGAATACGATTATGGCAATGCCAACAGTCTTTCAGTGAAAAGTGCCTTTTCAGCAGGCATCCAGGTAGCTGAGATCAGCAACATCAAACTGAATGACATCTACCTGGTCAAAATCCCCACGAACACCCATGGAGATACCTACGCCGTATTGAAATTTACCGGGTTGTTTGACCTCGAGGGCACAGCTGATGATTTTTATGAGTTCTCGGTCAAGAAATAAGACGGAAGAATAACCCTTCCCTTGCGGGCCCATTCACCCTGAACCGGTCTGGCCGGTTGGCAGAAATGAAAACTTTAATGTACCTTTAAGCCATACAGTGCTATACGAAAAGGGAATGCTCCCTGTATGTCAAACCAAACTCTGTTTCTGTGAGAGATTCAATGAAAAAATCCGGTCTCATCATCCTCCTGCTGATCATTCAGCAAACGCTTCTCCTTTGCCAAAATCCTGGCAAATCGCTTATGTATGAATGGAATATTCTGGCTTCCCGGGATGCCAAAATCGGGCTGACTTACAGTGATATCACCGGGAGTCCATATGATTCCGACAGCTTCAAAATCGGCACAGTCCGCCTCTCCGACAGCACATTTATAACCCTTCCGCTCCGGTACGATCTCTACACCGACGAGATTGAATTCAGAAGGGACGAAACCATTTACTGGGTCCCGGCATCGGATGTCGATTACGTCGTAGTGGGAAAAGATACGCTTGTTCCTGAACCGTCTACCCAGAAACTCGGGAAATTCGAGTATTACTTTGTGAAGGAAAAGGGAAGACCTTATTCTCTCTACATCAAGAAAAAGGTGAATTTTGAACCCAAGGCACCGGCACAGGCTTACACCGATCCGAAGCCAAACCGCTTTGAGCGCGCACCGGATACTTACTACTTTAAAAAGAAGGATGAACCGGCAGTTTTGATCAGCTCAAGGAGGGAATTAGCAGACCTTCTGGAAGGAAACAAACCGGCTCTCGATTTGATCCGGAAATCGAGGATCCGGATAAATGAAACTGACCTTACAAAATTAGTCAGATTTCTGAATCACGAATAAACCTTGCGATTGCGAAGCAAAATTCAGTCCCGGGTCCTGTCTTCCCGGATCCCGCCGGCTGGCGCTGTTCGCTGGCGGAACCGGATATTCATTTTATCCGCGACGTTCCCGGGCTCATCTCATCCGGATCCCCAGCAAAGCCATTTCGATATGATTTTTCCCGCTGATTTTTAAGAGAAGATTGTATCTTTAAGCGCTTTAAAAATAAAAAACAGACTACATTCGCGATCCATGGAACTCTATTATACGCTGATCACTGGCTTCCTGTTTATCCTTGCCATCTCCCTTCTCATTGTCGGCGTCAGCAACGATGCTGTAAATTTCCTCAATTCCGCCATCGGAGCCAAAGCCGCTCCCTTCAAAGTGATCCTTGCGATCGCCGGAGCAGGAGTCCTGGCCGGGGCCGATCTTTTCCAACGGCATGATGGAAGTCGCGCGGAAAGGGCATCTTTAATCCCGGAATTCTTTCCTTTCAGTGAGATCATGGTCATCTTCCTGGCCGTGATGCTCACCGACATCCTTCTGCTCGATTTCTTCAACACCCTCGGATTGCCCACCTCAACCACCATCTCCGTCGTGTTCGGCATACTGGGAGCGGCGATGCTTGTATCGGTTTACAACATCACGAGGGATCATACCACGATACACAATATTGGCGCGTACATTAACATTGAAAATTCAGGGCTGATCATCGTGGGCATCTTCCTGTCGGTGGTTATCGCCTTTAGTGCGGGACTGGTGATACAGTGGATCGTCAGGCTGTTCTTTTCGTTCAATGTCGCCCGGTCGTATCAATACTGGTCGGCTGTCTGGGGCGGATTCGCCATTACGGCCATACTTTACTTCCTGGTCATCAAGGGCGCCGGCGGGTCATCGCTTGTCTCGGAGGGGATGCTGAAAATGCTCCAGGCCAATACGGGCCGGATACTCCTGATACAGTTTCGCTGGCTGGACCATCCTGTTCCTGATCCTGAACCTATTTTCCCGGGTGAACATCCTGAAGATCACTGTCCTTGCCGGCACCTTCGCCCTGGCCATGGCCTTTGCCAGCAACGACCTGGTGAATTTCATCGGGGTGCCGCTGGCCGGTTTTGCCTCCTTCAAAGCTTATGTGGCTTCCGGAGGCGGCCTACCCGATCATTTCCTCATGCAGGCTCTGCGCCGGCCGGTGAATACGCCGATCTTCTTCCTGGTCGGCGCCGGCATCATCATGGTGCTGACACTCCGGTTCTCTAAAAAGGCGAAATCCGTTACGGCCACGACCATCGACCTCAGCCGCCAGGCAGAAGGCCGCGAACGTTTCGCCTCCACCCTCCTGGCCCGGATCATCGTCAGGCGGTCGATCGAACTGAGCAACGGGATCAGCAGGATCACCCCGCCGGCTGTGTCAGCTTTCATCGGAAAACGATTCGACGCCGAAAAGAACAATGAACCGCAACCCGAAAAGATGGCCTTCGACCTGGTCCGTGCTTCCGTGAACCTGGTGGTGGCCAGTATCCTGATCGCCATCGGGACATCCCTCAAACTCCCGCTGTCGACCACCTATGTCACCTTCATGGTGGCCATGGGCACATCGCTTGCCGATGGCGCCTGGGGAAGGGAAAGCGCCGTATACCGGATCACCGGCGTGCTGACGGTTATCGGGGGCTGGTTCTTCACTGCTTTCAGCGCCTTTCTCATCTCCTTCATCATCGCTGCCCTCATCTTTTTCGGAAAATGGCCGGTGATGCTGCTCCTCTGCGGGGTATCGGTTTACATCCTGATCCGGACCCATGCCTTTCATCATAAAAGAAGCGAAAAAGAAGCCGGGAAAGACGGCGAACAGATCTCCACAACATTCAAAGTCCTGAACACCTGCAACGATGAAGTGAAACATTCCGTCAGAGAAATGGCCGCGATCCTCCATCAGACCTACATCGCTTTTCCCGGTGAGGACCTGAAAACGCTGAAAAAGCTGAAGAAAGATTCAAAAAAACTGGCCGAAGAGATCGGCCGTATCCGCGAAAACATGCCGGCAACCCTCCGTCGTTTTGAGGAAACCGATATCGACAGCGGACATCATTATGTCCAGGTGGTGACCTACCTGAAGGAGATGAGCAATTCCCTGACCCACCTGGTCGAACCTGCATTCACACACGTGGATAATAACCATGCCGTCGATACGGAACAAACCCGGAAACTGAAGGAGTTCAATGACCATGTGAAGGATTTCTTCACCCTGGTATCCGACAGCCTGGACCGCAAAAACGGTGAAAATCCCGACGAACTGCAGAACAGGCGCGATAAGCTGATCAATATGGCCAACGACATCCTGGTTCAACGCATCAAAATCCTCAAGAAAAGCCGCAAAGGGGTCAAGGTGAGCGTCACCTACATCGAGATCCTTACAGAAACCAGGAACCTCCTGTTAAGTGTCGTTCAGCTGGTGAGGGCGCATGGCAGGCTCATCGATTCTTTTGCCGGCATCGACACGGTGCGGATCGGTGAAGTGGCCGATTGAAGATGTAAAATGTGGCCATGTTCCATAATCCGGCCCGTCCAACGGTTTCGTTCAGCTATGAAACCTTTGCGGCATCGCAGGAATACGTGATCGATGAGGTGCATATTAACCGGAAGAACTAGGCATCGGACCGGTTATCATCGATGCCGGAGGTTTCCCGGGTAGAAAAAAAAGCCACCGGTTCGAGGTGAAAACAAAATAGCCGCCCCTGCCTTATCTGAAGCCCCGGAATGGAAATCCTCTGCTAGTACTCAACCGAAATGTCAGGAGGGTTCCTCAACGTCTGCAGGACGACGCAATACCGTTCGGTCAGCCGGATCAGCTTATCAATTTTTTCCCTGCTCTCCGAAGTCTGAAGTATGAATTTCAGCCGGATGGACCTGAATCCCACTGGCGCCTCCCTTGAAACGCCAAGCGTACCCCGGAAATCCAGTTCTCCCTCAGCGATCGTCCGGGCATCACCAATATCAATACTCATGGCCGTTGCAACGGCATTGAGGGTGACCCCGGCACAGGCCGCAAGGGCTTCCAGAAGCATATTGCCGGAACAGACCATGCTCCCGTCACCGCCCGTTGCCTTGTGCAACCCGGCCTGAATGATCGCCTTCCCGGTCTCAATACGGCATGACACACCTTCGCCGATCCTTCCTTCCGCCCTCAGGGTCACCACGGCGGCCTCGGGATCTTCCCTGTATTTTTGCTTGAGGGGCGATTGTATGATTCTGAGTTGGGTGGAATCCATGATTTTTTCTCACAATAACAACCATAGGGTATGGATGGTTAAGGGGTCTTATAAAAATGGTTCCACTGAAGAATTGCTGAAGGTGAGTATTGGTACACTCCGTTTAAGGAAGGGGGCGTGTTTTATTTACCTCATGAAACGTTATGGGAAGAGGGAACGTCGTTGATGGAAATCCCTGACAGGGTTTCGAACCCTGTCAGGGATAATAAGCCGCAAAGGCCGGGGATGTGAGAAGATGAATGAACGAAGTGATACCTCCATACCAGCCTTTCTAAGCGCAGATTATCTTCAGATTGAAAGAAGATATTTTAAGAAGGGTAACCCGGGTGAACCACATCATTGAATCCTGAAAGCTGAAATTTACCAGGTGAGAAACAAAACAGGATTTCCTGGACCATAAGGATGTTGCACTGGATAGGGCCATATCCGAATTGATAAGAAATTAAGCCACGGACGAGATTAAAACTCATGAATTTACCTGAAGTACGATTAAAAAGTATCAAAAGACGGATAATCTTCACTGAAAACATGGCCGGCATTAAAATCAGAAATCGTCTACTGAGGATTTTGAAGACTCACGGAAAGATTATACAGAATACAATCCCATCTTCACTTCTCATTTCCTCCCATTTTGGATGAAGGTCAGCCGCCGTCTTTTCCATGGTGTATGTCAACATACGGTCATGATCCCTGCAACCAATTCATCAACTATTGCCCATTGCCGGCAGCCTTCTCAATGGTCAATTTCTTCTTCAGCCGGATATCGCTGCTCGAACTCCCAACCTGGATCTCCCAATCTCCGGCTTCCACACGAAATTTGTTGGTCCGGATATCGTAAAAGGAAAACTCCGATGTCGGGATCATGAAGGTGAGCATCTTGCTTTCGCCGGGTTCCAACGTTATCCTTTGAAAACGTTTCAACTGGTTGACCGGCACTTTTATAGTAGCATCCTCAAGATGCACATAGACCTGCGCCACTTCATCGCCTTCGTATTGACCGGTGTTTTTGACGGTAAACCGGATCTCAATAGTGCTGTCTTCCTTCATTTTTCCGCCTGTCACATTCAAATCACTGTATTCGAATGTGGTATAGGAAAGTCCAAAGCCAAACGGGTACAAAACGGGTTTCTCAACATACATGTAGGTGCGGGGATGATTGATGAGATCGTAATCCCACATCGGGGGCAGATCGTTTGTGGAAGCATAAAAGGTCTCAGGAAGTTTCCCTCCGGGGTTGACATCCCCGAACAACACGCCGGCAATGGCTTCGCCGCCGAATTCTCCAGCGTACCAGGCCTCAACAATCGCTTCCGGGATGTTTTCGCTTCCGGCGAAGGCTACCGGGCCACCGTTGACAAGGACGACAGCGATGTTGGAATTTACAGTGGCAACTTCATTGAGAAGATCCAGCTGCACCTTCGGTAATTCGATCGATGACCGGTCCAGTTCTTCACGGGATATTTCCGGCGAAAGCCCGAGAACGAGAATAACGAGGTCATTTTTTGAAGCGATTTTTTTTGCGTCATCAAAATTGGTCTGGCCGGTACCCCAGGTTAACCGGGCGACGGCGCCCTGTGTATTGTCGAAATAGTCCAGTTCGATCTCATACTCCTGTCCGGCCTTCAATTCCACCTCTGCACTATGGGCCATCTCGGCATGTTCATGCCAGTCGTCGATCACCAGTTTCCCGTCGACGTAAAGACGTACGCCGTCGTCAGCGCTGGTTCCAATAAAACGCATGGTTTCCGGGGGAATGATCTTCCCTGTCCACCGCACCGAAAACTGATCTTTCGGGACACCGGGAGCCGGTGAACCGGTACCGAAATCGAAATTCACCATTGGATCGATACGGGTAAAGACGGGTTTACCGGATAAGCTCATGTTGTCGAAATATTCACCCTCTAAACCTCTTTTACCTGTCCGGCCGACTTTTGCGAAATACGTGGATTCGATGGGTTCCAACATCTGACCGCTGATGGCGCATCCCATGGTATATTCCACCTTGATCCCCAGCGTTTTGGCTTTCTCCTGGATTCCTTCGAGAGGACTGACCAGGATTCTGGGAGAACCGGCATATATCCCAAGCTCCGCTTCGGCTGCATTCGGACCCATAACGGCAATGGTTTTTATGTGATCCTTTTTAATGGGCAACACGCCGTTATTCTTGAGAAGGACGATTGATTTTTGAGCCACCTTGAGCGCCAGGTCACGGTTAGCTTTGCTGTCAAGTGCACTGACCGGGATGGATTGGTACGGCACTTGCTCCGGGGGATCGAATTCGCCCAGCCTGAAGCGTGCGGAAAGAACACGTTCCACGGCACGGTCCAAATCCCGTTCATCCAGCAGGCCCTCATTCAGGGCTTCCGGGAGCCACCGCCGATAGGATACGCCGCAGTTCAGGTCACACCCGGCAAGGATACTCTTTGCCGCCGCTTCCGCCCCGGTTTTAAAGAAATGGTGATTGAACACTTCATCGGCAATGGCGCCGCAATCGGACACAACGTATCCCTGAAAACCCCATTCCCGTCTCAAAAGATCGGTCATTAAAAACGGGTTGGCATTGCAGGGCACCAGGTTCAGCTCGTTGTAGGCCCCCATGATGGAATAGGCCTTGCCCTCCGTGATGGCCTGATGAAACGCCGGCAGGTAATATTCGAACAGGCAGCGCATGTCGACATCGGAAGAGCCGGTATGACGCCGTTCCTCCTCATTGTTTGCGACAAAATGCTTTGGCGTCGATACAGTTTTCAGGTAATAGGGATCATCCCCCTGCATTCCTTTCACAAAAGCGACGCCAAAACGGGAAAGCAGGTACGGATCCTCGCTGTACGATTCTTCATTGCGTCCCCAGCGGGGGTCGCGCGCGATATTGATGGTCGGGCTCCAGTAGGTCAGCCCTTTGCCGGTGACCACATTCATCACCCGGGCTTCATCTGAAATGGCCGATGCCACCTGAAATACGAGATCAGGATCCCAGGTTGATCCCATCGCCACCGCCTGGGGAAAGGATGTGGCCCCGCCGGCAAGCACGCCATGCAGCGCTTCGCTCCAGTAGTTGTACGGGGAAAGTCCCAGCCGGGGGATCGAATCCGACTCATTGGTCAGTTGCCTGATCTTCTCATCGACGGTCATCAGGCCGACGAGGTCGGACAACCTGTCCTTATAAGCGCCGGGGTTAAAAACATTGATGATGACTGAACTGCCCGTCGAATCGTTACCGGTGGCAGAGTCCGAAAGGATCAACAGATAGTAGCCGGGTCGCGGGAAGGTCACTTCGGTCATGGTACTCGTGGCATCTTCAAATACGACATTGGCATTCTGGGGACAGGTCCACCGGGTTTGCCTGCCGGGAGAAGTGACTATCCCCGTGAGATGAGCTTTGTGGGTCATTTCCCAGTTAATGATCTGGTTGGGGCCGGCGTTGATCGTAACTTCCTGGCCAAAAGATAAAGTGGAAGCCAGAATGGTAAGGATCACTGCTGCAGGAAGTGATCTCAAAATGAGGCGTTTCATATGGAAATTTTTAGTCGTGTGTTTTTCGTCAATGCCATGTCTGAAAGGTTGAATTTACGAAAGTTTCGGAAAAGATCCCAAAATGGACATCGGTTTGAATTTCCACGTGAGGATCTTCATATTTATGGCCGGGAGCCCCTTAACCGCGGGAATCTTTCAGCCGGCATAACCCATTCGCCGGTTTTCCGTATACTCAATTCCATGAACTGCATCCAGGGAATGCACCGAAATAAGACATGCCATGAGAAGAATCAAAACAGTGTACGTGATGATGGCGGCTGTCCTGGTGATCGCCACCAGCCTGTCATTCTCATCCTGCGCAACGGGCAATAACGCCCTGGTTGCCGGTCAACGACAGGGCTATATGCTCGGAAACAAATCCGAATTACCCATGAACCGAGGCAAATTCAAACAAACCCGGAGACCTCGCGCGCATGCACAGCACAGTAAAAAAACCGGGAATCACAGGTACAGCAGATGAATGATTTTGAAAAAGGTTGATGCAGGACATACGCGTAGCAGGGTCCATGCGGTATTTTTTCACTGAACTGACTTCGGCGCCTGTACAGCACCCATATCACTGTATCCCGATAATATAATCGGGAGATCAGGTAACTCAATAACTCCCATCAGCCGGGCTTTCCTGTTTTTCATCCATGACGGAAAAGAATCATCCCAAAATAAATTGATCAATTATCGACTTCATCGCGCCGCGCCCGCAAACAAAAATCGTATTGACGTCGTTTTTATTTTTACATGACCCTCAATGATTGCTGATTTAGACGTATATTTCATTCATATTACTGCGGTGGCTGTTTACTCTAATGAAAGGGTAACGATATGGCTGAAGATGCTGATTCCCGGAATACGGTTCTTGGTATAGATGTAGGCTCTGTTTCGCTTTCAATAGTACAACTTAATCAGGATCGCACTATCCTGACAAAATTCCACAGACCGCACAAAGGCAACCTGAGGAGTGCATTCTCAGAGGCCGGCAGGCTTTTTGATCTCTCACGCCCTGCTTCGGTCGCCTGCACCTCCTCCTCCAGCGTCCTGGATAAAAACCTTGCCAGGAATTACAATATGCAGGTCGCTGTTATTGCAGCCACCAGACAGCTATGCCAGGAAGCCGTCTCGGTTTTGCACATTGGTGCCGAGAAATTCATGCTGATCAAACTGGACAAAAACGGCATTACCAGTCAACAAAAACAAATACGGGTGGCAGCCGGCACCGGCAGTTTTCTCGACCAGCAGGCGGCAAGACTGAATCTGCCGGGAATTGAGGAATTATGTGAAAAAGCAAAACGCAACACCGGAGATGTGCCGGTGATCGCCTCGAGGTGCGCGGTTTTTGCCAACACCGATATCATCCATGCCCAGCAAAGGGGATTTTCCGTGAGTTCGATCTGCAACAGTCTTTGCTTTGGTCTCGCTGAAAATATCTTTAATACCGTCTTTAACAGGGAACAGCCTGAATTTCCGATCCTGATGACCGGTGGTGTTTCAAGAAATACGGTGGTGAAAGATTACCTGGAGAAACGGTTAAAAACAACCTTTTTACAGCACGAAGATTCCTGTCTTTTCGGCGCAATCGGAGCTGCACTGTTGCTTCTGGAAGAGGATAAACCGGATGCCGTAAAGATCAATTCCCTTGAAGACCTGCTTCTTCCAACTGACAATGGAAGATAATATTTCCATAAGCCATTGTCCCTGAGCTTAAGCAATTATCCTGATTTCTAAACAAGGGTCATTCAGGTTTAAAGCCCCGGTTTCAGCACATCCTTCAGAAGTCGAGGTCGATATTTATTCTGCATTGCCGGCATCAGCCAACCGGTTCTATGCAGGAATAGACATCGGGTCGACCAGCACCAAGGCCATTCTGATTGACGAAGCAGGAAAACCTGTGGCAGGCTTCTACACCTATACCATCGGCAAACCTTTGTCGGCTGTCAGGGCGCTGCTTGAGACGGTTGAACATGTCTTCGCGAGGGAAAAACCGGATGTGAAAATTCTGGGCCTGGGAACCACCGGTTCCGGAAGAACGTTTATCGGGAAAATCCTCAATGCCGATCTGATCATCGATGAGATCACTTCCCATGCCAGGGCTGCGTATGAACTGAATCCCCTTACGGATACGATCATCGAGATCGGCGGTCAGGATGCCAAGTTCACCCTGATGCACAACGGGAATGTCACCTTCTCTCAGATGAACAGCGTATGTGCTGCCGGTACCGGTAGCTTTCTCCAGGAACAGGCTAAAAAACTGGGATGCTCTTTATCGGATTATGCCGAAATGGCTGCAAATTCAGAGGCACCTCTCGCCAGTGATCGCTGTGCCGTATTCATGGAACGCGATATCATCCAGCTTCTTAACAATGGCTACAGTGTCAATGAGATCCTTGCAACAGCCTTGCATTCTGTCACGGCTAACTATCTGCAAAAGGTTGCTACCGAAGCGCTTATCGGAAAAAATATCTGTTTCCAGGGAGCCACAGCCAAAAACAAGTCACTTGTTGCCGCCTTTGAACAGCGGCTGGGAAAATCAATATACGTCTCTGAATACTGTCATCTGACAGGCGCACTGGGAACGGCCCTGCTTCTTCAGGAACAATCTTTACATGAAACCCGGTTCAGGGGAATCCCATTTTACCGGGAGGAAGTTCCTGTGGAAACGGAAACATGTCCATTATGTACAAACAAATGCTGCATCAGTGTGGCCGATGTTTCGGGTGAAAAAGTTGCATTTGGATTTTTGTGCGGACGCGATTACAAGACGCAACATTTTGTTTCCAAAAACCGGTCGGGTTTTGATCTCTTAACCGAAAGGACAAAGGTATTTCCGTCTGTAAAAACAAAAAAACCACGAAAGGATATCACGATCGGCATACCGGCGACCCTGCACATGTTCGAGGAATTGCCGATGTGGAAAAGGTTCTTCTCCAATCTGTCGGTATCCACTGTTTCCAGTGAGGGATACCACGATTCCCTGAGAACGGGCAGGCATCTTGCCAGGGCTGAATTCTGTGCTCCGATCAATTCCATCTTTGGTCACGTGGTCTATTTATCCGGAAAAGCAGATTATATCTTTCTGCCTGTGATGCTTCAGACCCATAGTGATCCCAGGGAAAACAGGGACCTGTATTGCTATTATACACAGTACTCAACCTCGCTGGTCTATACCCTGAAAATCAATAATATCCCTGATAAATGCCTGTCCCCATTGCTGAACTTTCCTAAAGGCAAAATGCATGTGGCGATGAAACTTTACCAGATCTTAAAACCTGTTCTGAAGGGAGAGTTAAGCTACTTGAAGGTACTGAATGCCTTTGATGAGGCATTAGACTGGTACTCAGAACGCAAGAGTCATCTTGGTGATGCCTTCAAAAATCTCTTCAAGCCCGGAGGGGATATTTCTGTCGCACTGCTGGGAAGACCCTATATTGTTCTTTCGAAGACGCTTAACAAGGGAATCCCCGATATTTTTAACAGCCTGGGAATAAAATCATTCTACCAGGATATGATCGCTCATGAATATCAGACGAAAGAAGATTTCAACGTTTTCCTGGAAAAGGTTCCCTCGTATTTTGTTTCGAGGATCCTTGAAGTTGCCAGAACAATTGCTGAGACCAGGAATCTTTACCCGGTGTTTATCACAGCATTTAAATGTGCCCCCGATTCGTTCATTATTGAGTATTTCAAGAAGATTTTCAATGATTGTCACAAACCCTACCTGATCCTTCAGATCGATGAGCACGATTCAAACCTGGGTTATGAAACCAGGATTGAAGCAGCCGTGCGTGCATTCCGGAATCATGCCTCCTCGTGTAATGGAAATACAAAAATAGATGCCGGGAAGATCATTCCAAAAACGACGAAAAACCTCGCCGATAAAACGTTATTGTTCCCGATGTGGGATCCGATCGTTTCCCCGTTGCTTGTTGCCAACCTGAAGCGGAGAGGAATCGATGCCCGCCTGATGAAATCGAGTGAACTGATCATTAAGAAAAGCATGGCTCATAATACAGGTCAGTGTTTACCGGTAAATATCATCGCCCAGGAATTCATCGACTATATCGGGGAAAATCATCTGAAACCTGAACGGACCATCATGTTCGGAGTTGAATCAAAGGGATCGTGTAATCTGAGACTCTTCCCCGAATACATAAAAACCATCTTCGAAAATTACGGGAAAGGGATGGAAAAAGCGGAAGTATACGCCGGGTTGATCACGCATCTTGAAATATCGGTAAGTACGACATACTGGGCATATTTTGCCTATCTGCTGGGAGGGTTTATACGAATGACGGCGTTTAAGATCCGGCCATATGAAGTCAATAAAGGAGATACCGACCGGGCCATACAGGAAAGCACTTCAATCCTTGAGGAGGCTTTCCTGGGGAACAAACCGCTTGAGGATTGTGTACGGAAGGTCATAAACCGGTTTGAAAAGATTGACTACATCAAAGGCAACAGGCCAAAGGTGGCCATTTTCGGTGATCTCTATGTTTGTGACAATGACGTGATGAACCAGGCACTAACACGGACCATTGAAGAGGCCGGAGGGGAACTGGTCGCCATCCCTTATACCGACCAGGTCAAGATGTCGATGAATAACGCGGTGCGACGCGAAATAGATAAGGGAGAGTATTTTAATGCCATCCAAATGAGACTGATCCTTTCGGTTCTGAAACTGTTTGAGGAAAAATATTACCGGTACTTTGAGAAATTCATTGGTCCGATGAAGGTTGTCAGTCCGAAAAAACTGGAAAAAAATCTTGCCCTGTTCCATATCAGTCCTTATAACTCCGGTGAGTCCTTTGAGAATATTTTAAAGATCTTTTATTATCTTGAGAATTACAACGACATCTCACTTTTTGTCCAGGCAAATCCTGCCTTTTGCTGTCCTTCTCTGGTCACCGAGGCGATGTCGGGCGAGATCCGGAAGATTACCGGAGTTCCTGTCGTAACCATAACTTACGATGGGACGGGGGACGAAAAGAATGAGGTGATCATTCCCTATCTCCAAAGGTGGAACCACGGGTGGGGGCAATAGATCACCGACATCAACCCTTTTTAAAACGTCGGTTTCCCCTTTCCAACGCCGTATCCGTCCGGCATTTTTAAATCCAAATATTTTTCTGTTTATTCTTTTACATTTTTATTTAAACAATTATTTTATCTATAAACTTATTTATCATACTGTATTTTAATTTTTTAACTGATTTATTTACAATAATTTTAAAATTTAAATATTTGTTAAATGTTTATCTTTTTTTATTTTTTATTAAACATTATATTAATTTTCATGTCTACTTATCAAACTAAAAATTAAAAGACATGAAAACAAAACGTATCCGAATTCTTCTCCGGAACATGCTTCCGGTCCTCTTCCTGGGAATGATCATTCATACGCCCCGGATTAATGCATCACTTCCGGCGGAAAACGCTGCCAACACTGTGGCCGATATCATCATCAACAGTGAAAGCCACAATACCCTCGAGGCCGCAGTTACCGCTGCCGGCCTGGTTGAAACCCTCAGGGGCGAAGGTCCCTTTACCGTCTTCGCTCCCACCGACGCCGCCTTCGCCGCCCTGCCCGAAGGCACGCTCGATGCCCTGCTGGCCGATCCGACCGGCGCGCTGAAAGACATCCTTCTCTATCATGTCCTGGGCGCAAAGGTCATGTCGACCGACCTGTCCGACGGACAGACCGCCACCACCCTGCTCGGTAAGGACGTCAAGGTCACCATCAACAGTGACGGTGTATTCATCAACGACGCCAAAGTCACCGTGGCCGATATCCAGGCCGATAATGGCGTAGTCCATGTGATCAATGCCGTTCTCACACCGCCAACCAACACCGTGGCCGATATCATCATCAACAGTGAAAGCCACAACACCCTCCAGGCTGCAGTTACCGCTGCCGGCCTGGTTGAAACCCTCAGGGGCGAAGGTCCGTTTACTGTCTTCGCTCCCACCGACGCCGCCTTCGCCGCCCTGCCCGAAGGCACGCTCGATGCTCTGCTGGCCGATCCGAACGGCGCACTGAAAGACATCCTCCTCTACCATGTCCTGGGCGCAAAGGTCATGTCGACCGACCTGTCCGACGGACAGACTGCCACCACCCTGCTCGGTAAGGACATCAAGGTCACCATCAACAGTGACGGTGTTTTCATCAACGACGCCAAAGTCACCGTGGCCGATATCCAGGCCGATAACGGCGTAGTCCATGTGATCAATGCCGTTCTCACACCGCCAACCAATACCGTGGCCGATATCATCATCAACAGCGAAAGCCACAACACCCTCCAGGCGGCAGTTACCGCTGCCGGCCTGGTTGAAACCCTCAGGGGTGAAGGTCCCTTTACCGTCTTCGCTCCCACCGACGCCGCCTTCGCCGCCCTGCCCGAAGGAACGCTCGACGCTCTGCTGGCCGATCCGAACGGCGCGCTGAAGGACATCCTTCTCTATCACGTCCTGGGCGCAAAGGTCATGTCGACCGACCTGTCCGACGGACAGACCGCCACCACCCTGCTCGGTAAGGACGTCAAGGTCACCATCAACAGTGACGGCGTATTCATCAACGATGCCAAAGTCACCGTGGCCGATATCCAGGCCGATAATGGCGTGGTGCATGTGATCAATGCCGTTCTCACACCCCCTTCAACACCGTTGCCGACATCATCGCCAACAGTGAAAGCCACACCACCCTCGAAGCCGCAGTTAACGCTGCCGGGCTGACTGAAACCCTCAGGGGCGAAGGTCCGTTCACTGTCTTCGCTCCCACCGACGCCGCCTTCGCCGCCCTGCCCGAAGGCACGCTCGATGCTCTGCTGGCCGATCCGAACGGCACGCTGAAAGACATCCTCCTCTACCATGTCCTGGGCGCAAAGGTCATGTCGACCGACCTTTCCGACGGTCAGACCGCCACCACCCTGCTCGGTAAGGACATTAAGGTCACCATCAATAGCGACGGCGTATTCATCAACGACGCCAAAGTCACCTTGGCCGATATCCAGGCCGACAATGGTGTGGTCCATGTGATCAACGCCGTCCTCACCCCTGAAGAAAAGACCGGGATTCTCAACGGACGTCTGCAGAAGCTCGAAATCTATCCGAATCCGGCCACCGAATATGTGACCGTGCATTTTGCAGAATCGTCGGATAAGAGCATGAAACTCATCGGACTGGATGGCAGGGTGGCCCGAACATTTGAAAATGTGACCAGTGGACAGATTTTGGATCTCTCCGGGATTGAAACCGGTTCCTACATTTTGGTAAGCGAAAGCCCGGATACACGATCGGCCATGAGCAAAATCCTGATCCGGCGATAATCTCACGGGAAGTGGAGTCGTGCGCGAAAGTTGAATGTAGCAAATCCCCCTTTCTCTGAAGCGGGGCTGTTCAAGAAGGAGTGAACAGCCCCGTTGACGTATACGAACCGTACGGCGTAACTTTCACAAGAAACCCAATGACCACAGACGTACGAGCAGAGAAAAATCCGAACCTTTCAAACGCAAAAACATGATGAATCGTTGACACCTCCCTTCTTGCTTTGAACTTTATGACGCCATTCTTGTTTTCGTATTCATCTCTCAGTTCCAGTAATTTACAGAACAATGAAGGGATGCTTTTTACGGGCCATTGTAAAAGCATCCGCTCACCGAAACGAACCTGCAAACCTTTAAAGAAACAGGCACAACATTGAAGTCTGCCTGCCGGTCAGCGCTCAAAACTCAATGCAACGACCTCACATATTGATGATAACCAAAAATGCTGAAAAGTCATGGAAGAATTAATTACACAGGAAGGATTCGATGAACGTGATATTACTGCAGCCAGGAAGTCACTCAAATCGGAAGCATTTAAGCGTCGTTTTATCCGCACCGACTGCAATGTCGCCGACCCCGTGTGGAAGACAGCCGGAGGTCAGATGATGAACGAACATGTTCGTGAACAGATTACCAGATTCAGAAATGAGCTGGAGACATCAACCTATACCCGGTTCCAACACGGGATTTTCCAGAAATTCGACGCTAAATCCATATTTAGTGTCAGAAAGAAAACTCATGTTTTTTAGCCGTGCTTGATAAGAAAACGTCAAGAGCAAGGCTTGCGATGACTGAAAAACAGGAGTTTACTATTCGTAAATGACTGTTTTGAAGTCGAGCATAACGCAGCTATTGGCGTTTTCTTGCAAGCACTATTTAGTGTTGTGCATAACCGGCTCACCGAGCTCTATATTCCCACTGCAAGGGACCTGCTTCATGTCTATGGACCTGACCGGGACAATATCGGTGACTGGGAACGGTATTACCGCTATGCATGGACAGACAAGGGGCCGGGTGGAATCATCTTTTCAACCAATCCACAGATCATCAGGGAAGGAAAATTATCCTGCAATTCATATGCCTATTCGGGTCAGAGCTCTTATGCACTGGCTGGTGCAGGTATTTTGTTCCGCCCGCTCTTCGGGAATGCAAGGATCAGTATCAGGCCATATGTACAGTGGCTGACAGCGGCGAGCTTCACCGGTACGGAGAGTTCACAGGCTTCAGCTACGGCAAGTCTGGGCATCTATGTGGAAAGCTGGCCTGCAGCCGGAGGACCACACGATGTGGAAAGTGATCATTGGATTCCTGTTTGGTCACAGAATACCACGAATTATATGACGAACACGCAGGCAGGTGGTGCAGCAACGGTCAATGACGGTCTGTCAACCCAAATCATTGCCGTTACGGGCCGAAAATATTCCATTTACATCTATGCATATCTCGAAACGAGTGCAGATCCGCAGCAGCATAAAAACGAACAGCGTTTTGTCACCCTGGATATCGATGCCAAGGTCCCTTATGTGGTGGTTGAAGAAACACTGATATAAGGGTTGTTTGTTATTTTTTGCCAGAAAATGCTGAACTATGGACCAGATGTTGACGGTGTCTGACCACCTTAAGCTTATTGCAACAGCCTGATTTAATGATAAATTTATTGAGAAATAAGGGATATCATCCTCTGATTACAGCATGAGCCATATTTAATAAATTTGATTCATTTGCCCTGCAATACCTATCTCCAGGGTGATCATTACGTTTTTGTTATTTGCATCAGTTAAAAAATATAATTTAGCCGTAGCTTTCAAAATATCCTCAGGGGAGATATTTTCGTTTTCAAATCATTAAAAAACCATGGCTATGAGAATTTTTATCGGAATACTCGTCTTAAGTGTTTTCAGCAGTATTACCTCAGGTCAATACAATAAATCCGGAATTATTGCGAAAGGAGCGTCGCTTCAGAAACTTTCCGGTGGTTTTAGCTTTACCGAAGGACCCGCCTGCGATGCAAAAGGAAATATATACTTTACCGATCAGCCGAATAACAGGATCCTTATCTGGACCACGGAAAGTAAACTGGATACCTTTATGAATCAATCCGGGAGATCAAACGGACTGTATTTTGATTTAAATGGAAATCTGATCGCCTGTGCGGATGAGCATAATGAACTTTGGTCAATTTCACCGGACAAAAACATCACTGTCCTTCTGAAAGGATACGAGGGAAAAGCCTTCAATGGTCCGAATGACGTTTGGGTTTCACCTTCAGGGAAAATTTATATAACCGACCCCTATTACCAGAGACCCTGGTGGGATCATAAGACGCCTCCCCAGGAAGGACGCAATGTCTATTTGTATGATCCGGATGCCGGAAAACTTCTAAAAGTAACTTCCGGGCTGAAACAGCCAAATGGCATAATCGGCACTCCCGACGGGCAGTACCTGTATGTAGCCGATATCGATGTCGAAAAAACGTACAGGTATAAAATTAAAAAAAACGGCACTCTTTCAGATAAAACACTCTTCGCGGAAATGGGTTCCGACGGGATGACCATTGACAGTGAAGGTAATATATATCTTACCGGGGATGGTGTCACGGTTTTTGATCCACAGGGAAAACAGATTGAACACATACCTGTTGATGAAAAGTGGACAGCTAATGTATGTTTCGGAGGCAAAGACAGGCACCTGCTATTCATTACAGCTTCCGAATCCGTTTACGGCTTAAAAATGAAAGTCCATGGTGTGAAATGAACAGGCCCTGTGAAAATATCGGAACATCCGGCTGGAGCAATAAACACTGAAGCGGAATTTTTTACCCGCAGGAAATTAAACCCGGTCGACACCTGGAATACCGAATGGACATTGGTTCAAATCTTAAATAAAGGAAAAACCTGCCCTGGTTGGCGCCGGTTGATCCCGGTCTGAGTAAAGGTATACATGACGTCTGTATGAAGGGAATCCGGACAACGGACAGGTAAAAATGCCGGCAATCCATTGAAATTAAGTCAATGCGATTCTGCATTGTCGGTCTTTTTCCTCCCTTAACAAAGAATCCTGCGGCCATTCTCCCATAAAGAAGGATTTTCGTTTGTGAAGAAGGACTTTTTACCATGAAGAAGGGAAGGCTTCAAACTGAAGAAGGGTTACCCATTTATGTTTAACAAACCTGGATAATTCAGGAGTCTGATGGGAGATTCCTCGGTCGCTACGCTCCTTCGAAATGGATTATCTGGTACAGACTTATCTGGTACAAGGCTTTTTTATCTGCGAACAGCCCGGAATCGTCCCAATAGACCCAAAGGGCATTTTGTCTGTTGTATACATTATAGACGCCGAAACTCCATGTCCTTGTAATTCTTCTTTTTTCTTTGTGAAAGTTGATGCCGATATCCATTCTGTGATAATCGGGCAGCCTGTAATTATTCCTTCTTCCGTAAACCTAATTTAAAATTGGCGTGGTTCTGCCGAACTCGTCAAAGATCTTAAGGTTAAGGAGAAACCCCCTATCAGCGCAGTCTGTGCCTTAATTGATGACTACAATAGTAAGAACTATTTCAAACTTCCTCAAAATGAAATGAAGAAATTCTATGCCTTGCTGCTTGGCAAGTCCTTCGAAGAAATAAAACGGCTGAATCTCTATTCACGGGCATCATTTTACCGTTACAAACAAAGATTTAAAAAAATCGGTGTCACTGACCAGAATTTAATGCCAATGCAATTGTGCAGGGTTTCGACAGATTTTAAAGAGTACCATTCAATGGCAGAATTAAGTCGATTTATTAGACACCAATGAGAATGAAAATGAATCATTGATCAATTCTGAAACAATACTCTTTGAAATTCAAATTTATGGCTAAATTTATTTTAAGTATATTTTAAGACGTTTATCGAAAATGGTAGCGTCGCTTAAATAAATGTGCTGCCGTTAAGAAATCTCCATTCCGGATTAAAACCATTTATAAGGCCTATTTTCTTTTCTCTGCGCCATTTCCTGTAAGACAAAAATAGCTCGTCTCAATTAATTCAGACACTTAACTTGCTAAATTTATGTAAATTTGTTAAGTTTTGTTGCTAAATTGTTTAATCACCTTTATTATGAGTTGGATTAGCCGGTATTATGAGAAAAATTTCCGTCAAATGATGGAGAAAGGGAAAGTTTTGGTCATCTATGGTTCCAGACAGGTAGGAAAGACAAGCTTGATAAAACATATGTTGGAAAATGATAAGGAAATTTTTATGGGTGATGGAAATGATCTTGCACTTCAGGAGATATTAAATTCCATGCGGTTGACAGCTATTCAGAATGCTTTGCAAGGCTTTAGGGTTGTGATAATCGATGAAGCACAAAAAGTGTCTAAAATTGGAGATGCAATAAAACTTTTTATAGATCACAATCCCGAAACAATTGTCATTTTAAGCGGGTCCTCCTCATTTGACCTGTCAGGCAAATTGGGAGAGCCTCTTACCGGCAGACAAAAGGTTTATACGCTATTTCCGGTTTCTGTTATGGAACTGGTAAAAAACGGTGGAAGGATGTCAGTGATATCTGATTTAGAAAACATTCTGGTTTATGGCAGTTATCCAGAAACACTTACGATGCCTAATAATAAAGACAGAGCTGAGTACCTCATTAATTTGAGAAACTCATATTTGCTTAAGGATATACTTGAACAGGAAAACTTAAGGAATCCCTCGAAATTGTTTGATTTACTGAGGTTACTAGCCTATCAGATAGGTAATGAAGTGTCCCTGAATGAGCTAAGCAATCAGCTGGCCATGGCCAAACAGACGATAGAGCGATATATATACCTTCTGGAGAAAGTTTTTATTATTATGAAGGTCCAGGCTTTTTCACGCAATCTTAGAAAGGAAATTTCAAAAACGCACCGTTATTATTTTTGGGATAACGGGATCAGGAACGCATTGATAAATAATTTTAATCCTTTCGCAACAAGAAATGACCAGGGGATGCTCTGGGAGAATTTTCTTTTCATCGAACGCATCAAGACGAGGGAGTATTTAAGAATTCCGGCTAATAATTTCTTTTGGCGGACGTACGATCAAAAAGAAATTGATATGGTGGAGGAAAGGGCTGGTAAGTTATTTGGATATGAGTTCAAACTAACAAACAAAAACCTGAAAGCTCCGAAACTCTGGACAGAAACCTATGAAGAATCTGAATTTAAAGTGATACACCGTGAGAATTTTATGGAATTTCTGTTGCAGGAATGATGATACTTCATTCCCCTGGTTACATCCAGGTGGAAGGAAGTTAAGGGCGGAAACAAAAAATCCCTTGCTGTCGCAAAGGGATTTTTTGAGGTCGGTAGCGGATTATTAAAATGATCCGGTAGTGGGGGGAGGCTATCATAAAAATCCCTTTACCCTTCCTTCGTCAGGGTCTGGTATTTTTTGTTCATGGCCGCCGTTCAGGAAGAGCCTGACGGCGGCCATAAACAAAAAATCCCCTGCTTGCGCAAAGGGATTTTTTTGAGGTCGGTAGCGGATTCGAACCGCTGTAACTGGTTTTGCAGACCAGCGCCTAGCCACTCGGCAAACCGACCCTGTACGACGAAGCTTCAGCGTAGTAGTACCGTTTTTCTCAGGACTGCAAATGTAAAGATTATTTTAAATATACGAAATAAATTGGATACGGTATCAAATGAATTTTCCCCCGGTTTATGGCTTAAGAAGACCTTTTCCGGTTCCGGGACATTGTTTCGGCTTGTGAAAATTCCCCAACCGTCAAATCCACAATCACCGGTGTATCAGCCGGCATGCGGAGAACCACCGTACGAATATGCCGCCAGTGATTGGGGTCCCGGATCATTCTACCCTGACCATTTCTGAAGCCCCCGAGGCCGGATTTCGAAAATGCATGGGACGGGAAAAATGAAAAAACGGAATGCCCCGGGGGACATTCCGCAATTGCACACGGCTTATCCGCTCTCCCCTGCCCTCCGCTCATACCAGATATTCATGGCAAACCATAAGGCCAACGAAAAAAGATAAATGAAGATCCCGTAGAGGGTGGTGATCATTGAAATCTTAAGTCCGCCGGCCATAAGGCTCGGAGAGATGTCGCGGGCCTTTTCAATGGCCATGAACGCTTCATAAAGGCCGATGAGCTGTCCCAAAATACCGGTGATCATGGCAAAAAGCCCCACCCCCCGGATATAGGAAGCTCTCTGTTTAAAAGCCTCGAGAGTGATAATCTTGCGATAAGTGATTCCAGCGGCCGTATAGACGGTCGAAATGATGACGATGAGGAGCAGGATGCTCAGAATGCTCATGAACAATGCACCCCCCATATAGAATAATTTAAACATAACACTGAATTTAAATGAAACATGAGATAAATTTAGGTCAGTTCTCAATATTTCTCAAGGTCGAATCCGTGCCGAAACCGGTTGTCTGTCGCTGAAGGTTTTGTAATTTAGCTTTTTTGCGCAACTTGTCTCAAAAAAGATGAAAATTCACCGGCATTTCCTGTTCTGGCTTCTTGTGATCCTGGCGCTAACTCTGGTATTCAGTCATAGCTTCAGCAGCACGAAAGTGGCTTTGTATTTCATCAGTATGCTGCTTCCGATCATCGCCGGCACATATTACTTCCTCGACCGGCATCTCATCCCGGCCTTCCTGCTGACAGGCAAATATCTGAAATTCTTCCTGTACCTCTTCTATACGGTCGTGGTATCCCTTTACCTCGAAATGGCTGTGATGCTGGTGACGTTCGCCTTTTTTGCCGATTATAACCTCGGGCGAATGGAACCCTATGCCTCCGACGTTATTGTATTGGCGGTGATCATGTACCTCGTGGTGTTTGCCGGACTGTTTATTTCCACGATCGTGAAATTGCGTGACAAAGATCGCCTCGTCGGGGAACTCGAGAAAGAGATCAGGCTTCAGGAAAGAGGATTCCTGGAGATCTGGTCACAGAGAATGAAGGTCAAAATCTATTACGATGAAATTCTCTACGTTGAAAGCCTGTCGGATTACATTGCATTCCATCTCGAAAACGGACGAACGGTTACAAGCCGCGAAAAGATCAGCCATATCGAACATCTTCTGCCGTCGACGTTCTTACGCTGTCACCGGTCTTTTATCATCCATACCTCCAGGGTCACGGCCTTTTCCTCCGAATACATTTCGCTGGGTGAGATCAACATTCCGGTTAGCCGGAGTTACCGGAAAAAGGTGAAGGAATTGTTGCCAACCTAAGATCGGCTGTTTATTAGACTAAAGCATCCCACGAAGCCTCGATTTACGGCGTTCAAATCCCGGTGACCTCAGTGGTGTTTTCGATGGTATCGCCCGTTTTTCGGGAAAGTTGCAGGCTTCGCTCTATTCCAGGAATTCCCCGGGAGCTCATCCCTGTCCTCCCGTTTTGGAACATACCTGCCGGGCATTTATTCCATATGACCCGGTTCCTCCCTGAACCGGCGAGACCGGTTGAAATAATCATTGAACAACTCGATGTTAAATTCACTGATCATCTGATCGACCGTTACACTCTGATCTTCACTCGATACCAGGACGGGCCCCAGCTTACCGGGATCGTGGATGCTCACCGCCTCACCGTATTTTGCTTTTAAACTATCGAGCTTGCTCCAGTTGTTATCGAGATGGACCACTTCGCAATCCAGGTTGATCCGGGTAACGGCAAAATCGAAATAGTTGGTGCTGGTGGCGACGACTTCACCGAGCGGATTACGGATCTCGGAGGGAATACCCCTGAAAATCATCGATCCGACGAAAAAGGAATGGCACGAAAAGGCCCAGTAATCCTGGACCAGTCCGCCATGATACTGTGAGGGAAACACGATGATATCCGGCTGAAGTTTGACGTACGCTCTTCTCAGCTCATCGAAATTCAGGTCGAAGCAAATGGCACAACCTACCGTTCCGAAATCACATTGAATGAGGGAGGGCTTTGCTCCGGCTTTGACTCCGCTCTTCATATCCCCGATCGTGGGGTAGTTCTTGTTGTAAATTCCGGCGATCTTACCGTTGCGGTCCACGATGATACAGGAATTTCTCCAGCTCCCGTCTTCAACCTGCCGGCGGATCCCGAAGGCAATATAACAATGATGGGCTTTTGCTTCCGACGCAAAAAAATCACTGATCTGATCTTTCCTCACCCGCAGGTAATCGGCCCTTTCATCCCTGGTCATTCCCTTCGGGGAAATCGCAATATTCCGGCAGGACGATCAAATCGGGATTGTCGGGGTAAACCTGTTCCAGCTTTTTATGCCAGAAGTCTTCGATCTGTTCCACCACATCCTGCATCCCTTTGGACTTATCCACCGGAGAGACCCAGTCGCCAATGGTGGCAACGGTCACGTATCTGGCTGCCTCTACCTGAAGGCTGACGAGGGTAAAGACGCCGGTGATCAGGATTGCCATTTTAATTGAACGGTGCATTTTAGATGTTTTTCTCATTTTGATCATCGTTTTAGTGAAGGACCGTGGCATCCTTAAAAAGGTTGATAACCTGATCCCTGCTGAGGTCCGTTTCAATATACCGGCGGTCAGAGGCTGGAACGACGATGCCTTCCCGGGTTCGTTCCACCGGTAATTTTTTTCCCGGGGTTTTGAATAAATGAACATGCCCGGCCGCCGTCTTTAGTTCCAGGCGCGCATTACCGGACGTATGCCAGTAAACGACCCAGTTTTTCCCGGCTCTTTCAAAAATAAAGGCCCGGATATGCGGGTCACCACCGGCAACATCCGTGATCTGCCGGTAAGGGTGCCATTCCGGATTTCCCTTTTCATCGACCAGCAGGATATGTTCCTGGGCGGTGTTTCGCATGGCCATTTTTTGTTCAGGTGAGAGATACCCGCTGAGCCGGGCATCTTCCCAACGCTTCAATACCTGAAGGTTATCGGCTGTGCGGGGATGTTCCCGGAGCGCATTGAGTTTCCCTTCAAGGGATACCGGGCAATCCCAGGCGGCTGCCCGGCTGCAGATGTACTCCAGCATGTCGGGTTGTAACCCGATTGTATTTTCATCTGGCTGGACATAGTCGATCCAGCCAAAATCGATGGCAGTAAAATCCTGCCGGATAAACCGGATCTCATCAACAGGATGCATAACCACAGCTTCCTTCATGACTTCAGGCTTGAAGACATCAAAGGCATTTCCGCGGGTCAGGATATGCCAGTTGAAATGGGATTTCAACGCACCCTCGGAGAACGCCGGAGCCGGGTCCAGTTGATTATAAACCTTATCCTGTGACATGGACACGTTGAACCAGTAAGGAGGAGGGACATCTTCAGCCCCGTCAAAATAGACAAAGTCAAACCCGGCCTCATTGTAAATTTTCCCGATTTTTTCGGCCACTTCCTGCTGGATGCTTGTGTTCTGGTTGAAGCGAACCCAGATAGGCCACGTGTCGACGTCGAGAAGCCCAAACATGAGTCCCCGCTTATAGCCTGAAACCGTGGTATTCAACGCTCCCCGCCTGCAACCCGTGAACCGGTAAGGCGGTTCGGCGGTATATCCCGTGTATTCGATCAGCTCATTCGCCGATCTTCAGTATTCTCCGTTCATTGTCCATGGTACACCCTGCCGGATCTTCTTCAACCTCCACAACCGTATCGGCCGGATTCAATGGCGAAGCCAGGGTGAAGAGCCGGCGAAGGTTAAGACGGCAGTCGGGTACCGGGGTCACATACGGATCGGTCTTCATGGCCTTGTTGTACCAGAAATGCGCGCCGGCGATCATTCCGGCAGCCTTAATCTTCCCGACGACGGTCTGTAGATCTTTGATCCCGTTGGGATATTCAGGACGCCAGTCAAAATGGCCGGCGCTCGATGCAAAGGAGGTCCAGACCACCTGGATGGCATGAAACCCGCCCTCTTTCGCAAAGGCAATATGCGCATCGATATTTTGCGGGGTCGCATCCCATACTTCGTAATAGGAATAGTTGTAGGCCTCACTTTGGCGACTCTTTACTCCCCGGGGAAGATGATAATCCTGTTCAACCCGGTCGATGTTTTCCATCAGATGATCTGTTCCGCTGGTGATCAGGACGGCGGTTGTTCCGATGCCTTTCACTTCTGAAACAGCGGTAGCCCGGAGAAGCTGATAGTCTGTATGTTCCTGCGCATCGATCCTGATATACGGGTCGGCGCCCAGGAGGTTCACCGCCACGTTATCATCCCAGACGACATTCAGCCATTCGCCGAAATTTTCCCTTTTCCTGACCGGTAACTGAAGCAGGACAAGCTCATCGAAGGGAGTTTTTCGTTTATCGCCGAATTCCGGAACGCGGTAGTCGATCTTTTCAAGGGTGAAGGCGAAATAGTTTGGTGTCATTTTCACGCCGATGGTGGCCATGATGTTGATGAGCTTGAAGCTGACGGTCAGATGACTGCCGTCAAAGGTGACCGAATCGGCAGGAAAGGTTTTCGGGTTAGCCGTGTACTTCAGCTGCAGCTCATTATCGTAAGGTCTGTACTGGGTAATGGAAAAAGCAGGGATCCTCCCGTTTTGAACAAGACATTCCTCTCCGGCCGGTTTACAGACGAGGCTTTTGACCTCCCCGTTGCTGCCGATCACCAGCCGCATATCCTGGTTTTCGATAACGATGTCGCTTTTCGCACCATCCGGCGGATTCTCCACGGCGAAGACATTCATGCCATGGACGATCATAAAAATCGCGAGAATCCGTGCGGTCACCGTTTTCATCAGGCGGGAATTTGAACAGGTTCTTTCTGAGAGGCCTCCGAAATTTTTGTCTTCCTTTTCGCGAAAATGTACCTGTCAAGGCCCGTGACATGGCTGGAAGGGAACATGAGCAATACGAAGAGGGCGGCCATCTCGATGAGGTTTTTATTGACGATCCAGTAGCTTCCCTCCACGTGGGGATTGACGCCCAGCGATGCGAATGGCGGATAGGCCACATAGTAGAAAAGCAAAAGGATAAGACCCGCAATTTTACCAGCCTTTGCAAACAAGCCGGCAAACAGCGCCAGCCCGATCAGGACCAGCCCCCATTCGTTTAGAATATTGACCAGGTTCAGCAGCCCGTCATGCTGAGCTATGCCAGTAAAAATCGACTTAAACGGGCCAACAGCCCCCTGCAGGTAGGCTTCCGCCGACCATGGGGTGTAGAGCTTGACCAATCCCTCGTACAGGAAATGCCAGCCGATCATGATTCTTAAGATGGTCAGTCCGGAGACCTGCCACCCGGAATAGTGGATTTGATTTATTTTTTGATTCATATGGGAATGGTTTAATCGATCACTGCTTCTTCATTTACCGGATCCCAGTGGACCGGGCGTTTGGCGCGATAGGCCAGATTGGCGAGATTGAATGTCACCGACTCTTCAAAGCCGGCATCAATATCGCAACTTGGTTTCCCCTGCCCTCTTACCGCGTCAATCCATTCTTTGACATGAAGGAATGAAGCATCCATGACCCGGCCGTCGATGAACGTCGAGCCCCATCCCCCTTTCAGGTAGGCGCGTGACGTTGCCGATGAAACAGCATCGATATCGGCGTTGGGCGCATAGTAATAGATCGGATCAGATGGGTCGGTCTTAACATTTTTGTATTTTTCCGAGGCGGCATCTTTGTAAATGTAGATCGCGCTGTCGATATCCATGATCGCCTCCGAGCCGATGATGCGCGGCTGACGGTAAAGACCGTTCTTCAGCGTAGAATCATAGGTCAGGTTCAGTCCCCTTTTTGGATAGTTGAAGATGGCATTCAGGACATCCGGCATGTCGCCGTGATCCTTGTAATAATACTGCCCGCCGGTGGCTATAACCGTTTCGGGAATGCCAAGTCCGAGGATCTGATTGACGCAATCAAACTTATGTGTGAAATCGTTCCCGGTCACACTGGTGCCATATTCGCTGTATCGCTGCCAGCTGAAATACCTTTTGAATTCGTAGTCGTGCCAGGGGGCAATACCGATGAACTCTTTCCAGTCGATGTTTCCCTCGTTCCCCAGGTCATGATCGAAGGCATGGTCCCTGATCCATGCGCCGAACAAACCGGTCCGGTTGGTGTAGGTATGAACCATGGAAACATCGCCCAGTGCACCTTTCAGGTATAATTCACGGGCAATTTTGAAACTCATCTGCTGCCGGTTTTCATGTCCCAGCTGGAAAACCACACCGGTCGACCGGATGGTATCCCTCAGCTGCACAGCCTCCTTAATACTATGGGTCATGGGTTTTTCAAGGTACACATGTTTCCCGGCTCTTGCCGCTTCCATGGCGATGGTGGCATGCATATGATCGGGCGTGGCGATAATGACGGCGTCGATGTCATTGCTGGCGATCATATCGCGGTAACTGGCAAAGACTTTGGCCGGTTTTGATTTTCGTTTCCAGGCTGCGGGATGAAAATCATTTCCGGAAATATCAATTCCCCGCTGAAGATGAACATCGAAGGTATCACAGATGCCTGCAAATTCAACGTTCAGGTCCTCCTGGTCCAGGAAATCCCGGATCCTCCGGTTATATTTCCCGTCAATGGTGTTCTTGCTGACAATTTCCGGATGGATATATCCCAGGAGTTCAAGTAATCGTTCTCCGCGCCAGCCATTGCCTACCAGTCCGAACCTCAGCACATCGGAATCGTTGCCTGAAGAAGGCAGCAGGCGTTGTCCTGGTGCATCAAGCTGCTTTACGCCCAGGATTGCGGGATCATTATCCGTCAGTCCGTTTTCTCCGGCTGTCGACTTGAGAAGATTGCCCCGGAAGGCAAAACCGAAATATCCCAGGAGAGGGAGTGCAGCCAGTCCTTTCAAAAAATCTCTGCGGTCGCTTTTCATGTATTGTGAATTGAAATTTATCCTACTTTGATCGGGTGATGATTGCCGTTGATCGGCATGGTGCGGATTCCCCGTTTTTTAGTGTATCAGTTCGTTCCTCCAATAGTCGAGGTGATAGGGTTGACCCCTGTCGGCATTCCAGACTTTGGAAACGATATCGATGTCACCGTCTCCGTCCACATCCCCCAGTTGGGCATCATGCCAGCCGGGGTTGTCGACGTGAATGACGTATACTTCAAACTCCGGTGACTTTCCGCCTTTACTGTACCAGATCACCCCTCTTTCTTTGAGTCCCCGGGGCTTCATGGCAACCCTCCCGCCACCTTCCATATAGGTATCGGGATCTTCCTGCTCCCCGGCGAAAATATCGGGATTCCCGTCCTGGTTAAAGTCGGCCACGCCGAGTGAATGGAAGGATCCTGTGCCGGGGACATCGCCTTCCCGGGTGGGCGGATCCTGAAGTTTGTGTGATATCCATGCCGTCCCGTCCTTCCGGTTCTCTACCCAGTAAACATGTGCCCCCCCGGTATCGCAATCACTGTAGACGATGTCATTTAACCCGTCGTGGTTGATATCGGCGATCCATGCCCGGATGCTTGTCCCATAGGATGCATTGGGCACCGGTTGGTAAGGCCATTCGTGGCGTTTCCAGTTTTCTCCGGTTTTGCCGGGATTTTCGAACCAGTAACCGGGTATGACCATATCCGGATCCCCATCCCCATCAAGGTCGCCGGTTCCGTTGGGCGCAATGCCACCATGATCGTCATACCCGTAATCGATAATGTGTTCCTTCAGACCTTCATACGTATTGGTATACCAGGCAAGTTTATACCCGTCGAAAATAGTGAGGTCCCTCATGCTGTCTCCGTCCACGTCACAGGCGACGGCATCATGGCCCCCGCCTTTGAAATTGATCCCCGTCCACCTGGCATCATGATCTTTCGCCAGGTTGCCGGGATTTTTAAACCATATCCCTTCGAACACCACATCTTCCCAGCCATCATGATCGATATCGATGGCGACGGTTCCGAGGGTTTTCGCGAGGTTTTGGGAAGAACCCATGACATGGGGTATCCAAATGGAATCGCTGACCCGCTCATACCACCAGGCTTCCCCCGTGACCCTCCGTGATAAGGCGGCATCGAGGTCCCCGTCATGATCAAAATCGGCCAGCGCCGGTCCCCCGGTGCCCCACGATGAGCCGGGAAGTACGGCATCGATGCTGTAATGCGTCCAGTTCGGCTTATTGACGGTCTGGGCATAAAGCGCGGAAGCGCTTCCGGCAGTGAGGACGGAAAGGGAAATTCTTAGAATGATTTTAAAATCCATTGTCGTTATTTTATGGGGAATATCCCGGGTGAAACACCGGTTATGGGGATCCGGGATTATTGACCGGCAGATTGCATATGACCGGGTTGGAGCCGGGAATCGCGCGACCGGTTGAAATAATCATCGAGCCTTTCGATCTGAAATTCCTCGATCATCTGGTTCACCGACACTGCCGGATCTTCACTGGTGACCAAAACGGCGCCGACTTCTCCCGGGTCATAAATGGTCACGTTATGATGATACTTATTCTTTAAACTGTCCAGCTTATCCCAGTTATAGTCCAGGTGTACCAGGGCACAGTCGAGGTTGATATCGGCCACCACATAATCGAAATAATTGGTGCTCGATGCCACGACATCCCCAAGCGGATTGCGGATCTCTGATGGCGTGGAACTTCCTCCGATAGCCCCCACAAAAAATGACCGGCACGCATAGGCCCAGTAATTCTGCACAAGCCCCCCGTGATACATGGACGAGAACAGGATAATATCGGGCCGGGCTTTCTCATATTTGGCCATAAGTTCGGGAAAATTCAGATCAAAACAAATCGCACAGGCTACCGTTCCGAAATCGCATTTTATCAGGGGTGCATCGTCCCCGGCCTTGATACCGGCTTCCATCTCACCGATGGTCGGGAAGTTTTTGTTGTAAATCCCGGCCACCTCCCCATTCCGGTCGAGAACATAGCTTGAATTATACCAGTTGCCGTCGGCTGCCTGCCTTTTCATCCCAAAAGCGATGTAGCAGTGGTTCTCCCTGGCCACAGATGAAAAATAATCCCTGACTTTGTCCTTTCTGGCCCTGAAGTAATTGAATTGTTCCTCGGTCGACATACCGGCCGGGCGGTCACAGGCTTCCGTCAGGACAATGAGGTCGGGTTTGTCGGGAAGAACCTGGGCCAGTTCCTTTTTCCAGTATTCGATGACCTGGGAAACGATCTTCTGCTCCTCCTGGTGCTTATTCACCCGGGGAACGCCGCCGATCACAGCCACTTTAATATTTTTGGATGCCGATACCTCCGGGATAAGAAGGCAACAGATTGCCAGGATCTGTAGAAGCATGAACGTTGGTCTGTATTTCCTTTTCATTGCGGTAAGATTAGTGTTATCATGCAGCGATGTTCTCCGGTTGATCCGGCAGGACACCGTGATTTTTTCAGTGAGGGTATCTCAAAATTCCGGCGTTTGATTTATTTTTTGCCGGTTTTTCGAAATACCCTCGCTGTTTCAAGTTAAAAAAATTTCATCATTCCGGTCAATGCCCTGATTACCAACCTGGATTCTGCGTCAGTTTCGGATTCAGTTCGATCTCCTGTTTCGGAATGGGAGACAGGTAATCCCGGTCGAGAACAAAACCATAACCATCGGGCATGGCGCTCTGGAAAGGATCCAGGTAACCCTCGCTGTCGACAGAGTAAGCCGGTGTAATCGCAAACTGGGAAGCCAGTTCACCTTTGGGCCGTTTTCCTTTGATAAGTTCATCAGCCGCCGCCCACCTGGCAATATCATCCCAGCGCAGGTTCTCCATGGCCATTTCAACCTTCCGTTCGCGACGGATCTCGTTAATGACCGGTGAAAGCGTCGGGAATGACCAGTCCGGATCGGTCGTTATGCTGCCGATGATCAGGTTGGGCATTCCAACCCTGTCCCTGAGTTTTTTGATGGAAATGTCGATATCCTGCTGGGTGAGGGTGCCAAGTTCTGCTTTGGCTTCAGCATAATTCAGCAGCACCTCGGCATACCGGTACTGGATCGAGGGCGTAATTTCATAGTTCTGTGCATGATACTTCGTGTCGGGATTATAATCCTTACGCCGGACATAGCCCGTGGGACATGCATAGGTCGTGTTCGAGAACAGTTTCGTCCAATACTCGTCCTCAAAGTTCGTAATGTTTCCGTCGAGATCGATCATCCAGGGTGAATCCGGTGTAAAGATGGTCTGGTAGAACCGTGGATCCCTGTTCTGCCTCTCCAGGGCGATGGAATCGTGACCCTGGAAAAGGGGACTGGTGGAAATGGGTTGACCGTCGGTGCACAGATACGCGTCGGCCATGGATTTTGTCAGGCCGAATCCGCTGGGTGTCGACAGTCTGTAGAGTTTCCCCATGCTGAAAATACTCAGTTCGGTCGACATCTTGTTCCAGAACATGACCTCCTCATTGTCAGAATAATCGCGAAGGGCAAAGAGATCGACATAGTCGGTCAGCGGGGCGCCCGTGGAATAGATATCATATAAACCTGAATTCATTACGGCAGAGGAAGCCTCGACCGATTTGCTGAGGTATTTCTCAGGCTGGGCATTGCTGACGCCAAAGGGATCGCCTGCATGGTACTTTTCCCAGGTGCCTTCATAAAGGGCAACCCTCGACTGGAAAAGCAGGGCGATCCATTTATTGATCCTGGAACATCCGTTGGTTTTGGTATCATCGAGGTACATGGCCGCCGAATCGAGATCGGCAATGATGTTATCCGCAATGACGTTTCTGGGTGCTCTCTCGGAATAGAGTTCCGGCGAATCGGTGCCCAGGGCCGTGGTGATCCAGGGGACACCCCCGAAGGTCCTCAGAAGGTCGATAGTAGAACATCGCCCTGAAAAAATGAGCCTCACCCACATATTGTTTATACTCCTCGAAATCGGCTTCACATTTCCGGTAATTGTCAAAGAAATAATTGACACTTCTCACTTTTGAGTAATTCAGTCCCGGAGCGGAATTGACCGTCCGCGTTCCCTGGAGGCGGGAATCAATGCCTGCTTCAGTGATGTAAGTATCCATTCCGACATCGCTGTGGGAACCGATACCTGTCAGCGGGAAGACACTCCGGTCGTAAAACTGGTTCATATAGATCATCAGATCGTTGGGATGCTTAAAAAATGCGACTGAAGTGATTTCATCCAGCGGATACCTGTCGAGGAAGTCCTTCTGGCATGAGGTGAACATCAAGATGAGAAGGACAGAACTGAAAATGGTTTTATATCGTTTCATGTTTGCTAATGTTAAGGTTAGACATCAGAATGTCACACTTAGGCCGAATGAGAACATTCGCGTGATGGGATAGATCTCACCGAGGTCGATCCCGCCATTACCCGGGTTGGATGCCACTGCCGTCTCAGGCTCGTAGAGTTTGGGTAATTTTGAGAATGTCAGAAGGTTTTCACCGGCGAAATAGATCCTGGCCTTGTCGACAAGGATCTTGTTGGAAATACTGGTGGGTATCGTGTACCCGATCTGGAGGCTTTTCAGCCTTATGTAGGCTGCATTCAGCAGGTACCTGCTCTGGTTCTGGATGTTCTTTTCCCGTTCGCTTGAAAAATAAGGTTTCGGTAAATACGAATCCGTATTCGGACCCAGGAAATTCTCTTCACTGGCAGGTCTCCAGTAATCCAATGCCGGACCGTTCTTAAAGAGTCCTGAATTGTTTGGCGCGGCAGTCAGTCCCCAGAAGAACTCCGAGTTCATCCCGGGCATAAGGTCACGTTTTCCGACACCCTGCCATAACATACTGAAATCGAAATTTTTCCAGTTAAAGCCACCCGTGATCCCGAAGTTGAACTTTGGAGTGCTGTTCCCGATCACCGACAGGTCGCCATGGTCATCGAGGGTGCGTGCTCCCTGGTCAATGACGCCATCGTGATTGAGATCCTTATAGATGATGTCGCCGGGACCCCAGGTGTCATAGAGGAAGGTCTGATCGGGCATGGAAGCGACATCGGCATCCGACTGGATGATTTTGTCGGTGGTGTATCCCCATATTTCACCGTATACCTTACCCTTATACCAGTCGTCGATAAACCCGTTTTCATTGTTGTATTTCAGAATCGTCGTTTTATAATGTCCGACGTTCACCCGGGCAAAGTATGAAAACTGGGGAGAAAGCACGTCTCTCCAGCCCAGGGAGATCTCGAATCCCTTCGTTGAAAGTTCAGCATTATTGCTGCTGGGAACCCCGGTGCCCAAAAGAGAGGGAAGTGTCTGAGCCTTACCGATCATATTGGAAGTCACCCGGTTGTACCAGTCAAAGACCATGCTAAGCCTGTTGTTCAAAAAACCCGCATCAAGGCCGGCATCAAAAGTGGTGATCGTTTCCCAGGTCAGGTGGTTGCTGATGAGCGGAGGAGCCAGGGCATAAAGCGGAACCGCATTGTCGATGATATATCCCGGGTTCGTGTACACATCAATGTACCGGTTGTAATCGACAGGAATGGTGGGCAGATAAAGGTAATTCGCCACATTCTGGTTCCCGAGCGATCCATAGGATGACCGGATCTTGAACGTGTTAATATATGACTTGATGGGCGACCAGTAATCTTCCCGGGCAAGGTTATATCCGGCCGATACCGAAGGGAAGAAACCCCAGCGGGAACCTTTGGCGAACCTGGACGAGCCGTCATACCTGGCGCTGAATTCAAACAGGTATTTTTCCTGGATAGTTATAATTTAAACGTCCGAAAACACCCTGGGTAGACCAGTGGTTTATCCAGTCGTCGAGGTTGTAATCACCGGTTGCTGTGCTGATGGAGGCGACATCCTCGGTGATCAGCCCCATTTTTTCGCCGAAGAGACCTCGGTTGAAGTTCGCATCCTGCTCATAACCGACCAATGCCTTGATGAAATGCCCTCCCAATGTTTTTTCATAGGATGTATACGCATTGAAAAGGGTATACTGACCCTGGTTAAGGGTTGTCCGGTAACCGGATTTCGAATCGCCGATATTCCCGACGGTCCCGTTCGGGATCGGTACGGGAACGGGCTTTGGATTCTGGGTTTGTGAACCCCAATTGTAATTGTAATCGTAGTTAACGTTCGTTTTCCATCCTTTGACAGGTTCCAGTTCAATTCCGAAATTCATCCGGAGATCCTGGTTTTGGGTAATGATCCTGCCGCCGTTTTCCAGGACCTGGATGAGCGGGTTGGCAACTGTTCCGTCGACGTTGTACCATGGCATCGTCGGCCAAAAGTCAATGAACTGTGACCAGGTATAGGTCCGGGGGAGGCCGACCATCCCTATCGGGTTGTTGGTCTCATTCCGGGCATATTTCGAATCGAAAGAGAACTTCAGCCAGTTGTTGACACTGGAAGTGATGTTGGCCAGGATATTATAACGTTTGTAACCGTCGTTTCCCCAGCTGTAAAGGCCTGGCTGGTCATACAATCCGGCATTGAAATAATACTGGGTCTTACTGTCACCGCCATTCAGGCTGACGTTATGTTTCTGGTAGAACGAACTGGGCTTGTAGTATTCCTTCGTCCAGTTGTAATTTGCGTTTCCCATCCAGCGACCTCTCCAGAGACTGTTCGGGGGATTGTCGACATCATACTCGTTGGGATAGGTACCGGCCATGTATCCCTGGATCCTTGCCACCTGCTCATCAGGGAAGGTTGGCGTAAGACCGGCATTTGCCCGGGCCTCATTGAAGGTGATGGCATAGGTATAAGCGTCGAGCATGTCGGGCACATAGATGGGGACAGCCAGTGAAAGATTGTTGCTGTACTGGATCTGGATGGGTTTGTTGAGTTTACCCTTTCTTTGTGGTTATCAGGACAACGCCGAAGGCAGCCCGTGAACCATAAACGGCCGACGCCGATGCATCTTTCAAAACAGAAATGCTTTCGATGGATTCAGGGTCGAGAAGGTTGACATCCATTTCAACACCATCCACAAGGATCAACGGACTGTCATTGCCCGAAATGGAACCGATACCCCTGATCTGCCAGTTCTGTTTGGCTCCGGGCTCACCACCCAGGTTGTTCAGCGAAATGTTGACGTTGGGTGAAATCCCCTGGAGGAGCAAGGAGACGTTGGAGGCCGGTCTGCTTTCAAGTTCCGTTCCCGATACCACATCCACCGCACCGGTGAGATTCACTTTTTTCATTGTGCCATATCCCACGGCAACCACTTCATTCAGACCGATCGCTTCCGAAGCGAGGGTGATATCAATGACCGAACGGTTACCCACCGTGGTCTCCTGGGTTTTCATCCCGACAAAGGAAAAAACAAGAACGGCATCATTGCTGCTCACCGACAGGGAGTACTTCCCTTCAGCGTCCGTGATCGTCCCGTTCCCGGTGCCTTTTTCAAGAACAGTGACCCCGGGAAGAGATTCTCCGTTCTCGTCTTTGACAACCCCTGACACACTTTTCTGCTGGATCTCCTTTTTTATGGTGTTCAGATTTTCGTTTGTGGTAAGAATGATCTGTTTGTTAAAGACCACATATCTTACATCGGAGTTATGGAATATCTGTTCCAGGAGTTTGTCGATCTTCTCATTTTTCACATTTACCGAGATTTTCTTATTGACATCGATCAGTTTGGAATTGTAGAGGAAGAAAAAATCGCTTTGCTGTTCGATATCCGAGAGAGCTTCCTTTATGGTGATGTCTTTGAGATTCAGAGTCAGTATGGCGTTCTGGGAATACCCGTTATTCCCGAACATCTGAAATACATTTAGCAGTAGCAGAAGGAGTGTATTTCTCATGATCTTAAATGTTTTGGTGCAGAGTATTTCCTTGATAAACCCTGCAACAATTAAGGATTTTTTCATAAATTTGAATGTTTTAGTGAGTAGTTCTGTTAATTTTTCACGGAAGCGAACAAAAACTGGAACTTCGAAGGAAAGCGCTGGAACGCTTTCCTTTTTTCATGTGTACTTATCCCATAAGCAGACAATGTTTAGGTGGATAATCCTTTATTTATTTATTTATTTTTTCTTTCTGTCATTATAGTAGATTTCAATGGTTCTCTTTTCAAAGGTCCCGTCTGCCTTTTGTTTCCGATCCAGACTCTTATATTCGATCGGGGCGGAAATCTTCAGCATCTTGAGCACTTCGTCGAGTGATTCATTCTGAAAAGTGGCCACATACGTGTAGGATTTCAACCGGTCGTCCTTGATGACCAGATTGACATTATACCAGCGGTTGATCTTTCGAACCACTTCGGTAAACGGATCATCGCGGAACTCCAGTTTACCATCCTTCCACGAGATGTATTTACTGACATCGACATTCCGGACAGATCCCTGTAAATCCCTGGCCGAATACTGAAAAAGCTGACCGGGTTTCAAAACTGAAACCATGGCGGACTTATGCCATCCTTCCCCCGGTAAATCTCGAGCCTGCCATGGACAAGGGTCACCCTGGTATCGGGATCATCGGCCCAGGTGGTGACGTTGAATGCCGTACCCCTGGCGACCACCTCAAGATTTTTCCCGGTTACCACGAAGGGCTTCCGCGGATTGCTCATGACATCAAAATAGGCTTCCCCGGTCAGGAAAACCTGCCGGGTT
>CAVXNX010000018.1:0-64102 GCA_963763215.1 uncultured Bacteroidales bacterium | reverse complement strand
CCTACAACAACAGTGAAACTATTCGCATACCAACTGCTCATATTCTATCAGGCGACTATGATTTATATTTTATTCGAAATTATGAATGTCAAAGACTGATTGTACAACTTATCAATAAGGCATTTGAATTACAATGAAAAAAAAGAAGTTCGTGAATATGAAATGGCTAACAAAATTCGCCTACTGGATTGAAAAAGGTAAACTTGAAAAGGATAAGTTTGAGAAAGTTCAGTTGGTGGGCAAGCAGAAAGAGAAAAATTGGCACTTTGGGTTTCAGGCGCAGGGAAATTATATCCTGTCCATGTTCTGATGATATCGTCTCACATTTTCTTTACACAGGATGGTGCCAATTTAATTGATTCTAAAAGTATTCAACACTCGTCTCGTAGAAGGCAGGGAAAAAATTGGTGGAATGACAAATGGCGGGAAAAACTTTTGGGCTTCATAAGATATATTTCTGATGATGAAATTCTTTCTTCTTAGAAATGGGGAGTGAAGAAAAAATAATTGTAGCTAATGAACCACTGAAATTTATTGGTATGGCAAGCTACGTTAACCCTTCAGAAAATAATCTGGAAGAAGAATCGGAATTGGCAGATATCAACAATCATGAGGATACTGTTGTAGAGTTAGATGAAATTGAAGACATTGAATGAAAGAATTAATTTACATAGATGAGCCTAATATACTTTTTGCACATGGTCAGAAATGTACAGATGCACGAGATGGACTTGCTCTTTTCGGCCCTTTAAACCAAATCTATGGAATTAAAAGCGGAGTGATTGCAACGCAAAATGGCTTACGCATTTTCAAAGAGTACCTTAACCAGATTCAAAAACCGATTTATAATCAGAATAATGTTACCCGACCAATGTTCCCTGGATTTGAGGCTGTGTTTGGGTGTAAATGGGAATCACAAAATGTTATTTTCAAAGAAGTAACAGACGAAGAAATTGGAAAATACTTATACAATGCAAGCACACATAAACGTACTTACGACTTAGTGACCCTATTTATCAATAAAATAATTGCAGCCAATAAGAATGATGAGGAGCGGGTTGATTTATGGTTTGTTATTGTCCCTGATGAGATTTACAAATATTGTCGCCCTAATTCCACTCTACCGAAAGAATTGGTACAAACGAAATCTTTAATCTCAAAATCGAAGGCTAAAAACTTTCAATATACACCAACACTATTTGAAGACTATAATCAAGAATTACGGAAAGTTGAGAAAGAAGCTAAAACATATAACTATGATGCACAATTTCACGATCAATTAAAAGCCCGATTACTACAACATACTATTCCAACTCAAATTCTCAGGGAAAGTACCTTGGCATGGAGAGAATTTAAAAACATTTTCGGTGCTCCTATACGTAATTTTGAAAAAATTGAAGGTCATTTGGCATGGACTATATCCACAGCAGCATATTATAAAGCTGGTGGAAAACCTTGGAAGCTTGGTGACATAAGACCCGGGGTATGTTATCTTGGCTTGGTTTACAAGAAGATCGAGAAAAGCAAAAATCCTAAAAACGCTTGCTGTGCTGCCCAAATGTTTTTAGATAATGGGGATGGAACAGTTTTTAAGGGAGAAGTAGGCCCTTGGTACAATCCTGAAAAAGGAGAATATCATTTAAAACCAAAAGAAGCCAAAGCTCTATTAGCCCAAGCCTTAGACTCATACAAGGAACAAAATGGAGCTTATCCAAAGGAAATATTTATTCATGCCAAGACTCGTTTAATAATCTAGAATGGGATGCTTTTAAAGAGGTAACGCCAAAGGATACAAATCTTGTCGGTGTTACCATCACTAAAACAAAACCTTTAAAGCTTTATAGGTCGGAAGGAGCATATCCCATCATGAGAGGAAATGCATTTGTTGTAAATGAAAGAAGTGCATTCTTATGGACAGTGGGTTTCGTACCAAAAACGAAATCAACTTTGTCTATGGAAATCCCCAATCCAATTTTTATCGAAATTAACAAAGGAGAATCAGACATAAAGCAAGTTTTAAAAGACATTCTTGCATTAACCAAATTAAATTACAACGCTTGTATTTATGCAGATGGAGAACCTGTAACATTACGTTTTGCAGACAAAATTGGAGAAATTTTAACAGCCAGTACAAAAATTAAAGCACCACCGCTTGCATTCAAATATTACATATAACCCAACCCAGCAGCCACACACATTGTCAAGCACCACAAACCAACGCTCCAACCAAAGCTTGCCAAAGAGCGTGTCTGCCCCACCCGAAAAGAAAAAATTAAAAATCTCCCTTCCCTTCGGTAAAAATTTAAACCCCAACACGCAGACCGGAAACGCCAATGAGAAGCAGGGTAACTTGAATTTGGATATATCGACAAACATATACCTGAAAACAAAAAGAATGAAGAAGGCCAGCTTACAACATTGTATAAGCATAATGCGGGCTGAACGGCTAAAATTGAGCATTTTTGCTCCTAAGAAACTTTGCGGTGGTTTGACAATGAATCACTCCGAAATCCCGCACTACGCTTATACTTGAACGTTGTGCATAATATTAAGATGAAGATAGAAGCTACATATATACAATATGGTGTGCCGAGCGACTGGGCAAAAGAATTCGAGAATATAGGATTACCTGCATCGACTTTCAAGAATACTTCTAAAAAGAATTTGATTAGCAAATATGGAATAGATGAAAGTAGAGCTGAATTTGTTAAAGATTGTCTTAAACGAACCCCAATCGATGAAAATATTGTTCATAGCCTATTAGTGCAGTAGATACGTTTGTTCTTTATGTAAAGGACAAAAAAGTGATGCTTTCATTATTCATCATATAGAACCTTACTCAATATCCCAAAATAATGATTACAACAACCTGATTGTATTATGTCCAAATGACCATGATTTAGTTCATCGAGAAGGGCAAAAGCTAACCAATAAGATTACTAAAGACCAACTAGGGAAAAGTCAGAAAGATTGGGAAAAGGAGGTGGAAAAATTAAATGTACAGTTAGCTTCACAAAGTGGAGAAATAAATGAAATAGACTTTGTTAATATTCCCAAGTTCTTGAATTACATTACTCTATATTAGACTCCACCAGTAACTAAATATTCAGAAGATTTAAAATCTCAATTATTTTTTAAAACAAGATGGAAGTTTAAATCAAGAATTCATTGCGAAAAGTAAAAATAATATGCAACACCTTTTTCTATCCTTTGGCCCTCAAGGTTCGTGGGCTTTAAGCTTACACTTTGAAGAAGTATTTAAAAATATTCTGACAAAAAAAGAATTTGTGGATTTAGATGGACTTTTAAATAAGAAATCATTACAAAATGATGATTTGGTTGGGAAATTTTGTTTTTATGTTGGTGGACTATATGGCAACAACCAAAAACGCCAATTAATGAACACACTGAATGTTGTCATTTATATTTTCATCGAAAAAGTTTCTTTGTAGAATGGATAGTTGACCCTAAATATATTAAGTCAAGTTCTTCGATTGATAGATTGGCAAATAGAACTGAATACTTAATTTATGGAAGAATAAGAAGCATTGACACTAAGGAATGGAAAGGTAAAAACTATATATATTTTAATATTAGACCATATATTTTTGGACTTCCTAACATAACGAAATCGAGAAGACCAGCTATACATTATATTGATAAGTACTCAGATTTTGAATTTGAAGATGATGAATAAATACTATGCACAATAAATAGGACTCTGAGCGGTCTGCAAAACCCAGCGATGAGTCCATGTTGAACGACACCCGCCGGGCTATCAGCTGGCAATCTATGCACTTAATGACGTTTTTTGTTAATTTTGGGGATTGAGCTGACTGAAGATTCCTGGAAGCTTAAAAGATCCGGAAACTGGTGATGATACTTATAGGTAAATCCGGCTGCTCATTATTCCGTCGGATTTCACATAATATATTCTTGAAAATTTTAAATTACATCTGATGGAATTTTTTAAACCAGACGAAGTTCGCACAGAAGATCTCGGAGGTGGTATAAGCAGAAAAATATATGGTACCAATGATAACATCATGATGGTTATCGTTGAATTTGAAAAAGGGGCTGTTGGTTCCAGGCATACCCACAGACACAGTCAGGTAACATATGTACAAAAAGGATCTTTTGAGGTTTCTATCGGAGATAAAACAGAAGTACTAAAAGCAGGAGACGGATTTTATGCTTCACCTGATGAGGAACATGGGGTTGTTGCTCTTGAGGAAGGGGCGCTGATAGATGTTTTTAGTCCCATGAGAGAAGATTTTATTTAGGCAATGCTGTCCTGGATCCCATGTGACTTTCCAATGCCGCTTAACTTTGTCGGGATCATTTTCGGAGCAGGGTTTACGATGCTTATGTCTATAAAAGAGAAGCTGAAGAGTTTTTTGAAAGAAAAGATGCCATTGAAGAACGTGGGTTGCAACAGGATTTTCATTTTAAACTCAAGAACAATGGCTACCTGATGTTTAAAAATATGGACTTTGGCAAAGGAGCCAAATCATTTAAAATTGAGGTAAGTTGCGAAAACAGCAAAATAAACAATGCAAAAGTCGAATTCAGATTAGATAGACCTGATGGCGAACTGATTGGCTCTGCCGATGTTGGTTTTACATATTGGATTACCTATTACAAAGAACTTACAGGAGAAGTTAAAAATGCGGTAGGCATTCACGACCTTTACATTGTTGCAAAGGGTGAAAACGGTGATGCTTATGGAAGGTTATTTAATGTGAACTGGTTTACGTTTGCTGAATGAAGTCACCGGTCCCTGAGCCTAAGGGGAATCGAGTTTTCCTGCAAGCACTATTTATATAAAATCATTTTAAAAACCCGGTAATAATCACCCGTCCTGATGCTGTAAAAGTAGATTCCCGGGGTCAGGTTTGCTCCGTTAAATTCAACCTCATGGTAACCGCCCATCATGATTTTGTTAACCAGGGTTTCTATCTTTTGTCCGAACATATTATATACCTCCACAGTCACCAATTCGGCAGCGGGAATTGTAAAACGGATCCGGGTCATGGCTCTGAATGGATTCGGATAATTTTGCTCCGGCATATATTCAGCCGGAGAGTATTCCTCTATATCATCGGTGATCTTATCCCCGGTAGTCTTTTGCATTATGCTCCATGATTTATTGTTGTCTTCATGGATCTCCGACAATTGATTATCCGCATCAATCTCAGCATATATTCGTGGATAGGCAGGGAGATTTTCCGGTATCTTCCATTTCAGTGATACAGTCTCCGTACCGCGCGATTCGATGATACTATTTGTAAACACCTCAGTAATGTTCCCTAAACCTTCAATCAATGTCCCCCCGTTATCCGGATCACCTGAATAAAACCGTACACCAACCGGAGCCGGAGTGGGCAATAAGCTGAAATTATGAACGTTGGCATAAATAGTAACACTATCGCCAGCGAGCGGATCCTCAGGAATGAAATAGATGTCTTTTGTCTGATAACGTTTTATCTCTGAAACGGGATTACCCTTTTCAGGGTCATAATGCCAGGGCAGGATAAAAGCGGGGTCAGGCAGATAGCCATAGTGAGTGTCCCACCAGGTATCCACACCACCGGGTCCCGAAACTTCGGGGTCTGCGGCATAATCGATGACTAATGCTCCATTGGACGCCCAATATCCATAAGGTGTGACTTCATAGCGTGTTTCACCCAGACCCATGTCGACGGCACCAAGATGAACGTCCATGTTAATCTTGTTTTCTACCGTTGTACGTTGTGTCTGAATATCCTCACTATTATAGCTTCCGTCCAGGCTGATCCCGCAACCCCATCCACTCACTGAAGCGCCCCAGTCACGTGAAAATTCTTTGGTGGTTGTGGCCTGGTTTTCCGTGAAATCCGAAAAATTCAGAAACCAGTTAAAGGATGAATTTCCGCTTACCAGGAAACTGGTTTCCAGACCATAATCTCCCTTGATTTTCTCTATCATCAGAGGATTATCGGAGAGCATGGGGTAGCGTCGGTATGATAATATATTTCCTACTTCATGACTTGGAATATAGCCATACCCCTTCCAGCTCTTACTGTCAAACCAGCTGTTCTTGACAATTTTTGGCTCCACCACAAGCACATGCCCCTGCATGGTATCATTACAATAAACCGGATACTCCCATAAATCATAATCCATGACGGTTGCATAGATCTGGTCATCCACCGAAGCGTCAATGGCAACGCCGACGGAAACTGTCCGGGTTGAGCCATCAACTTTGGAAAACTTGTCTCCGTAAGTCTGGGAAAGATAGGCACTGACAGAAACTCCCCAGAATGAAAAACCTGCACTTGCCGAAGCGGAAAGACTCCAGTCCCGGTTAACTTCCGTAGTAACTTCTGTTGACTGCAGGCTTTCCTTTACATACCGGGCATTGAAGAGGCTTTGATTGCCGTTATAACTGCGGCAGACATCATAGGGCTGGCCGTTAAACACATCAAAATGAATCGGAGGTGCATTAAGGATAACCAGTGGTTGAAGGATATCTGTCACCGAATGGCGTTTGGGCTTGCCAATACGTATATCATTATCCAGGTTACCGGAAAGTATGGTTGCGGTTTTACCGGGATAAAGTTCGTTACAGTCTTCTTTCAATAAGACAAGGTCGTTGAATGAACCGTCAGGATGCGTGGTAATCTGATACAAATCTGAAAAGTTACTGTAGAACTGGCCGTTTATCATAATTTCCTTGAACTGCACTTCGCCTGTATCTTTGGAAATGTTCCCCACAGTTACCGCTCCGGAACATCTTTCAACCAAAGGGTCAAGATCTGCAAAAACAGAAAATCCGAGGGTCCGGGTTCCTTCATAGAGCTTTAGGGTGGAGAGGACCCCACCGTATGAATAAGCGGAAACAAGCTCATCCAGCCCGTCATTATTTAAATCCTCCGCCTCAAGTGTACTGATCCGGTCGTAATAGCAGTGATTGGGAATGCTGTCGTGACGCTGGTAAACCGGCGTACCGGTCGTTATTTCACTTAAGCCGGAATCAATCTCAACCGGAATCAATAGATCAGATACAAAAGTATTGGCCTCTACATCGCCATAAACACCTTTTTCAAATTCATAAACACCAATGACAGCGGTATTTATATCCGGGGAATGAAAATGACCGCTGGCCATGTTGAAATTTTCTATATCGTAACCGGCATTTGTTTGTTCAAAAACAATTTTCCTGGCTCTTGCCTCCAGATCGCCAGTTGCTTCATTGTAACGGTAAATATTTGCAAATATCTGATAACCGGCGGGATCAAGATCCTGGCGACCGGAGAGGAGAATCTCATCTCTGCCGTCGCCATTAAGATCTGCACATTCAATATCAAAAAGGTACATTCCATCCTCGCAGAGATTTATGCCCTGTGGTTCCCGGATAAGCTGATCCCGGATGCTGCCCATTTCACTGATATTAAGATCTTTATCTACATCATAGGCCGTTATATCTATCATGCTGTCTTCTGCCCAGTAAGCAACAACAAATTCCTGCTCAGGATCGGAATCCAAATTCGCGGCCTTAACCAAAACGCCGGATAATATGAACCATTCTGCGGGATCATATACAGCCGGTGCAGATTTGCTTAGAGATACAGCATGGCTCCAGGCATTTTCCGGATCTACCTCCAGTTTGGCGGGGTCCGCCGTGAGTAAAAGTAATTGGGCCTTATGGTCCGTGGACCATGACATCAGGATCTCCTGCAGCCCATCATTATTTATGTCGGAAAGGGCCATGTCCACCCTCCCATTCGTTTCGGCATCAATCCGGTATGAAGTAACTCTGACAAGGGTGTCGACGGAATATTTCTCCAAAGCCTTGTAATATTTATAAATTGAAACACCATCCCAATCAAAACCGACAATTTCTTCGCCCCCTCCATTCTGTATAATATATGTATCCGACAGGGGGTTTTGAGGTTCTTGTGCTGATACTAAATTAGATACGATGAAAAGAAATATCCAAAAGACGATTTGAATTTTCATGATAGCTTAGTATTGAATTTGGACAAATCAAGTAGTTCTGCAAACGAAATTTACCGTATTGGAATTTTGAATTTAAATCAGCTGTTTCAGATGGTATTTATGAAAGGAAGAATTTAATACTGCCCCCCTGCTGAAAATCGGATAGATATATTGTTAAAAAAATAACAAGGTAGAATAAAATGAAGATACAGGTCAAGTTTTTGAAACGAATTCTGGAATTAATTAGTGTCAGAAAGAAAACTCATGTTTTTTAGCCGTGCTTGATAAGAAAACGTCAAGAGCAAGGCTTGCGATGACTGAAAAACAGGAGTTTACTATTCGTAAATGACTGTTTTGAAGTCGAGCATAACGCAGCTATTGGCGTTTTCCTGCAAGCACTAATTAACTGCCATTGCCAACACTTTCCGGAGGTAATATCAAACGTGGTCATAGCACCCGGCGGGCGATCGTTAAGCACTTCTGACCAGAGGCTTGGTGTTGACTCTTTCATAAGGCCCAATCCTACCCCTAATTCACCCGCACCTCCCCAAAATCTCCAGGCACATCCTCACCGTATGGTACGGACATTTCCAGAAGCCAGCCTTTTCGTATGAATCGATTGGGATGGCCCTCCCGCGTCACCCGGTAATACCATTCACCATTCTCCCTGTCGATGAAATATTTTTCAATGTAGCCGGCCAAAGCGGATGCCCGGTCGAGAAAGGAATCATCACCGGTAATCGAAAACGCATTCAGAAATCCGACGATGCCTTCCGCCTGCGCCCACCATTCCAGTTCATCCGTGTTTTGACCTGCCAGGGCATGGCTTTCATGGATCAGCCCTCCCTCAGGAATCAGTGCCGGAACGACAGCCCGGCACATTTCCACCGCGGTATCTTTGAATTTCCTTGCATAAAGCGGGTTATGGATGATCTCCGCTGCTTCCTGCAACAGCCACGACGCTTCAATGTCGTGACCGAAGGAGACGTCGTGTGATTTGAGCTTCCATTCCTCATCGAAGAAAAGGTTCAGGTGGTGGCTTTCATGATTAATGATATGCCAGTCGAAGAGATCGAGGAGATTGAGAATAGCCGCTTTCACCCTGTCGTTGGGCCGGTAACGGTAGAACCGGGTATAGGCTTCGATGACGTGAAGATGGGTATTCATCGACTTTTTCTCGTTCATGTCGATATCGCTGAGCCGGATGTCGGCCGTATTTTTCCATTCCCTCGAGAAGGCTTCAACGTAGCCGTTGTGTGCCGGATCGAAGGTTTTCTGTTCGATCAGGCGGAAAAGGTTTTCAGCTTCCTGAGCGGCTGCCTCCAGACCTGAAATTTCCGCATATTCCGTCAGGGCATACATCACGAAAGCCTGTCCGTAGGTCTGTTTTTTCCCGTTGACCATCTTTCCGTGACGGTCGACCGACCAGAAGTAACCTCCGAATTCAGGATCCCTGAAGTGTCTGGTCAGCCAATGGTAAGCCTCATGGGCAAGCTGCAGGTATTTTTCATTTTTCCCCCTGGTGTAGGCCGCTGAAAACGCCCACAGGATCCTGGCGTTCAGGATCAGTCCCCTGGGATGGTCATGCAACGGACGGTTGTGGTGGTCGCGTCCGGCGAGAAATCCCCCGTTTTCCGGATCCGGCATGTTTTTCATCCACCAGGGCAGGATGACTTCATACAACTGACGGTTGGCAAATTCAATGAGTGCCTCCGTTCTGTCTTGTGTTGTCTTGGGCATAACAAAAGGGTTAAAACAATACAGGCTATGGCTTGCCGCTCTCCTTTATCATTCATTCCCGTACATGTCGGGCAGATCGCCCAGGAACCATGTGAAGGGATCGGCTTCAAAGGACTTGAAATCCTCTGCAGACGGATGACCGGGGTAGGGGGCGTAGTGATGTTTCGTGTTAAAATTGCGCCATACAAGCATGTAGGTGATCTGCCGGGCGACACTGTCGTTTTTGATGGGCTCCAGCACATTGCGTGTCCACCAGAGGGAATCGGGAATGCTTTCGAGGCCGGTTTCGGTGAGAGCCGCCGGTTTCCCCATGCTGTTGCCCAGGTTAACGATCGTGCGGAGTGATTTTATGCCTTCCGGAATGGAAGAAGCTTTTGAGAAGGAATGGTAATCGTCGTAGCCGAGCAGATCAACATAGTCTTCTCCGGGGAAGCGTTCCATGTATTCGGCTTCACTCCCGAACTTATCGGTGGAATAGGAATAGAGAAGATTGTGCAGCTTCTTCTCATCACGGAGGTATTCCACGGTAAAGCGGAACAGGTTTTTGTATTCTTCAGGAGTGCAGTTGTCGCGTCCCCACCAGAACCAGCTGCCGTTCAGTTCGTGGAAGGGCCTGAAGATGACCGGTACGGGAGTTCCGCCGGATGTCTTCAGGGATGCGATAAATCCGGCCAGCAGATCGAGTTGTGACTTGTAAAAGTCATGTTTTTCACCTCCGGGCAGGATGGCATAAACAGCCCTGGTCCGGTCCCAGGCGGTGCCGCCGGTAACGGGATTATCGAGGTGCCAGCTCAGGGTGTTGATGCCGCCTTTTTCGAATACGGTGATCATCCAGTCGTGCATTTTTTGAAAGCTGACCGAATCGATGTTCCTTCCGGTGCCGATCCCGGAAGCATCCCAGCCGAAAACGGCCGGAAATTTTCCGGTGACATCATGCACATCGGACCGGAAATCGTCGGCCCACCAGCCCACCCCATAGGCGAGGTCGTCCTGGTGACCGAACATGATGGCCTGGTCGCGGTATTTCAGGAGATTGACAAAAAGAGCCCGTGTTTCTTTCGTGGCACCCGGATCGGTCGTGCTGAAGGCCGGATTCGGGCCTTTGTGGTCGTTTTTGTCCGGGTTCTTCAGTGAACAGGAACAAGCGAGAAATAAGGGAATTAATAATCCCGGAACAGAGTAGAAGCGTTTCATGCGTTTTCGTTTAGTAGGTTACAGCAAGATATGAAAAAAAACGAAAAGCGCATGGCGGTTGATGACATTCCAAAAAGCGACGAAAGAGGAAAGCGGGCCTGCCCCGGTTTCTTTTCATCAACGGAGCGTGTGCGAGAAAGAGAAAAGGCCGGCGCCCGATGAATCGAATGGCGTTCATCTCCGGCACCGGCCTCCCGAAGAACCAGGAATTGGGATGGATTGACTAATGATCGATTCTCCTTGTTCCGTGTGTCATTTCTTCCCTTTTTTCCTAAGAAAATACGATTCAGGTTTAAAGAGCCTGTCGAAGAGTCCGGATTTGCCGCTCACAAAATAGATACCGGGGTTTTGCCCGGAATGCAGAATATATTCCTTCGGATTTTCTCCCTGGTAACACTCGACCTTCATGGGGTTCATGTTTTTTCCCTCGATGGTCATCACGTACAGTGGTTTTCCGGAAGGGGTGTAGTGATCCCTGATGGAAGAGCCTTGTGAACTGCTGATCTGGTTGAGATACCCTGAGGCGATCAGGGAGTCGGCCGGGTTCCCGCCGGCATACCAGGCAGAATCCTGATAGGCAAGGACGAAGGATGAATCGGCCGGATAGTCAAAAGTGACCCCGGTGATGTCGTTCCTGTCGGTCCTGATAAATGTTTTATCTCTCCAGGCGTCGAAACTCCTCCGGAGCATCATCGACATGAAGCCGTCAACGGCGTAGACTTTTTTATCCCCGGGGATCCTGACGTACGAGCTCCCGGAGAAACTCCGGCCTCCATATTGCCCGTAGGCTCCGGAAGGCTGCTGGTAGGTGAATTTCCCGACAAGGATACCTCCCAGGTTTTTACCGCTGCTGTTCCGGAACGTTATGGCGGTGGCAGCGCTGTCGGAGAGTTCAAAATCCTTCCATTTAGCCGGTGAGGTGGCCACGAGGCGCTGAGGTTTCACGGTGGCCAGGGTTGCCAGGATCCCTTCCGCCGCGCCCTTTTCTTCTTTCGCCGTTACATCCCCCTGGCTGACGGTCCAGGTGTCGCCGTTTTTGTTAAATTCGATGCTCTTGCCCGTTTGGTTTCCTGTCGTAATCATGATCGTGCTGACAGCGCTGGTATCGAGCGAAACCAGGTCGGTTTTCAGGGTCGACTGTTGGTGCGGGATCCTGATCAGCCGGGTGAGGACAAGGATCACCACCAGGACGATAAGGATGATGATCAGGGATCTATTGTTCATCTTTTTACTCATAGCTCACCTCCATTCTTTTAAAGCGTTTGTTGCGGTTCATCTGCATTCTGAAGATCCCGTAGATCATGACCAGGATGATTGGGGTCATGAAATTGAACCATTTCAGGAAGGACTTGGTGCTATCCTTCAGTTGGTCGAGCGGGCGTGACGTGATGCCCTTGGTCCGGAGCGCGATCAGTCCTGTATCGTCCGAAAGCCAGTCGATGCTGTTAACCAGGAGATTAACATTGTCTTCATTGACGCTGCTGTTGGATCGTGAGTCACCGCCAACCGCAAAATCCCCGTCGGTGATGATCACCATTTTTGAAAGGGCATTACCGGCCAGTTTCCCGGAAAGGGCTGCCGCTACCGGGATATTGGATTCCGGGAAATCCGATTGCTGCCACTGCTTGTTGATGTCGAAATACAAGGGAGCAGGCACCGACCCGGATTTATCGGAGGTAAACGCCAGGGGGGTAAAGGTGATCGTCGAGTCGCCGGAAAACGAGATGGGGCTGGCAAAACGCATGAGCACTGCTTCCAGTCCGCTGGTGACCGGATGATCGGCAAAATGTTGAATGATGGGAAGGTAGGGGAAGGAAACCTGCACGGCGAATGGGAAATTGCCCTGACCCTGTTGCACGCTGACCGAGCCGCATTTCGCATCGATAACGAAATCGGGGGCCACGGTGACGCCTTTTCCCTGGAGCCAGGTTTCGAGACCGGTGCTATGGGAACTCCCCATGACGGTGGAAAAGTTCCCGGTGACCCGGTCCATGGCCAGGAAGATGTTTCCGCCCCTGGCCAGGAAGTCGTCCAGCTGTTTCAGCTGTACCGGGGAATACTGTCCTGCGGCTTAACGATCATGATGGTTTTGAACCGGTCAGGGATTGTTGTCGTGTCGGTCATTGTAAAAGGTTTCACGTCATAGAGAACGCTCAGGTCGGTATAGGCCTGCAGCAGGTTGCCGATGGAAGGTTCGCCATGCCCCTGGATGAGGGCCACCGCAGGCTTATTGGTCACCGAAAGTTTTTTGATCGCCGAGGACAGGGCATATTCCATCGCCGAACCGGGCTGGATGAAGGGGATGATCTCCTTGTCGTTACCCATGGCCACCACGGCTCCGAGGTAGGCTTTCTGCTGTTTCATCTGGTCCTTTTCCCTGACGTTGATCATCACCGGCTGGACACCGGCCTGCATGGCTTCCTGCTCAACTTTCGGATCGCTGTTGGGATTGACGAAATTGTAAACCACCATCCCTTTGGAGCGGCTGCTGTATTCGATCAGCATATCCCTGAACTCCCGCGATACATTTTGGATGTTCGGCGGCAGGTCTTTGGAGAAATAGGCGGTGACTGTAACCGGTTCCTGGAGCCCGGAAAGGATGTCGCGTGAGGCTTTGCTTAAGGTGTACTGGTGATTCTCCGTAAAATCGAGTCTCAGGTTGTAGCTTTCCGAGAGGATGTTCACAATGATCACAATGGCTGAGACCAGTAAGATTGTCGTAGATATTTTGACTGATTTCATTTTTTTCGGATTTAATTGGAAACATTGCGTCTGCCCAGGGATACCTCTGAAAGGAATAGCCCCAGGAACATGATGGATGCAAAGTAGATGATGTCCTTGGAATCGATCACTCCGCGGGAAAGGCTTTCGAAGTGGGTCGAAAGACTAAGGGTATTGAAAATATTCCCGGTGACCCCTGTCATGTTTTGGGCCAGGATCCCGAAAATGATGTGAAAGAACAACCCGATGAAGATGGCAGCCATGAAGGCGACAATCTGATTATTGGTGATGCTGCTCGTGAACAGCCCTATGGCCGTATAGGCCCCGCTCATCAGGAGCAGCGCCAGGTATCCGCAGATGACGGCACCGTTGTCCAGGTTCCCGATGGAAGCAATGGTGATCACATAGGGAAGGGTGAATGCGAGGGCAATGGCGATGAGGATGATGGTGGCCAGGAATTTTCCAATGATGACCTGCCGGTCATTGACGGCCTTGGTCAGCAGCAGCTCGATGGTGCCGGTCTTTTTTTCTTCAGCGATCAGCCGCATGGTCAATGCGGGGATGAAGAAGAAAAGCGTCCAGTAGGCGATGCCGAAAAAAGTCCGGAGGCTTGCCTGGCCCACCAGGAAAATATCGGAACCATAAAGCCAGGTGAAGAATCCGCTGAATCCCAGGAACAAGACAAGGATGATATAGGCTATCAGGGAATCGAAAAACGAATTTAATTCCCTTTTGGTGATGATCCAGATCGTTTTCATCTGATAACAATGATTTTAATTGGTTGTTAAATCTCTGAAGATATCTTCAAGTTTTGTTTCGAACGGGGTGAGTTCGGTCAGAACCCATTTCTTTTCCACGCAGAGGTTGAAAATGTCCCGTTTGGTGGAAGCTTCCGGCTGACATTCGATGGTGAAGCTGTTTTTTCCCCGGTCGGCGAAATCCACGACCTTGACGGAACGAAGGCCCTGGAGAGCGCGGAAGATGGGGTCGGCTTCCCCGTCCTCAATGCGGATTTTCAGGATCTGCTGTCCGCGCGCCTGTTTTCGCAGTGTTTCCGCGGTGCCGTCGGCGACAATTTTTCCTTTGTTGATGATGAAAATCCGGTCGCACGTGGCTTCGACCTCGGGAAGGATGTGGGTGCTCAGGATCACGGTTTTTTCGCGGCCAAGCTCACGGATCAGCTTCCGGATCTCCACGATCTGGTTCGGATCGAGGCCGGTGGTGGGTTCGTCGAGGATCAGGATCTGGGGATCGTGGATCATGGCCTGGGCCAGTCCGACGCGTTGCTGGTAACCCTTGGAAAGCTGACCGATCTTCTTGTGCTTTTCAAGGTTGAGACCGGTGAGCCTGATCATTTCAATGACCCGCGACGGGATCTTTTCCCTCGGTATCCCCTGGATCCGGGCACAGAAATTCAGGAAATCAATGACCGGCATGTCATGGTAGAGCGGATTGCTCTCAGGCAGGTAACCGATGTGGCGCTTGATCTCATCATGATATTCCCTCACCGACTTGCCGCCGATATAAATATCGCCTTCATCGGCCGTGAGAAAATGGGTGATGATCTTCATGGTTGTGGTTTTTCCGGCGCCGTTCGGACCAAGGAAACCCAGGATCTCTCCCGTGTTTACCTTCATGGAAATATGATCCACAGCTTTCTGATTGCCATACTTCTTGGTGAGATTTTCAATGACAATGTCCATAATGATGTAATTTGAAAAAACGGTTTATGAAATCGGGCATGATTTTAATGCCATTCCGCAAAAAATGAAAATGTTCAGCGTTAAGAAATGTTAAACGGGTTGTTTTTGGACTATATCGTCGATGCTTTATTCAAAAATGATCCGACCGAAAGCCCTTCATTCCAAAAAAATAGTATAATTTTAACAAGCCTGAAAATTTTACCGGGCCCGATCAGTTTACCGGTGATAAATCTCCCTATGTGTCGTTGCCATCGAAAATTACTACCCCTGCTGATGATCTGCATTTCGCTGCCGGTCTTCGGCCAGGTGATCGACTCCTGCGGCAATGTCAGTGGGACAGATCCCTTGCTGGTGAATGGAAGGATCTATTCCTATTATCCGCCAGCCGGAGTAGATGGCACCCCATATCTTCACACGGAGATGTTTATGCGAGGGACCCTGCTGATCCGGGGCGTGGAATACCCGGATCAGCTTCTGAACTATGATGTTCTTAACCAGGATGTTTTGCTGAAGTATACCATGCTTACCGGGGCTCCCCAGATTATCTCGGTTTCCGTTGCCTGGCTGAAATCTTTTTCTTTCGGGGGGATGTCGTTTGTTTACCGGGCCCCTTCGGAAGATTCCCCGGGAATCTACCAGGTTATCGGGGAAGGGCCATTGCAGATTGACATTCACTGGAGTAAGTCGCTCGAATTGCGCAATATGGCGGGAGTGACGAAGTACGTCTTTCCTCGGTCCGGATAAAAAAATGTATCTTGTCCGGAACAGGAAGCTTATGAATTTCCGGAATAACAAAACCTTCCTGAAGTTACTGGATCCGGCCCTGGTCATCCCGGTTAAAAAATACATGCACGAAAACCGGATCCGTGTGAATAAAGCGGCCGATCCCGCATTGGAAGATTTGATTTATTATTGTAATTCTCGATAAGGCATTGTCAGTCAAACTCATCTATATCTGCCTTCTTTGCTCGTCACTGCGTCTTGCCGGTGGCGGTCCCGGAACGAAGGTGTCGGTCAACGCCGATCAGCTTCCGTTCGGCAAATTCGCGCTTGAGCTTTATGAACAGTCGGGGGTCACGTTATTTTACCGGGAAGAATGGGTGAAGGATATCCGGGTGACCCTTCACCGTGACAGCATCAGCGTTTTGGACGCCGTCAGGGAAGCGGTAAAGGGTTATGACCTGAACGTTTCCGTCTGGAATAAGAATATCATCCTGATGAAAGGGAAAGGGATTACCGCCAGGCTGCCTGAATTCGAACAGCAGAGCGCCACAGACGGGCGGTGCCGGTCCGCCCGAAAGGCGGGATTCCATCACGGAAAGTGAAGAACGTTACCTGAGAGGGCGAAAGGCCAACGTCCCGCAGACTTATCATATCGGTTCGAAAAGCCTGGCCGGAACAAAACAAATTGTCCTGATCCAGGGTCGCGTACTGGATGAAGAGACTGGTGAACCGGTCATTGGCGCCACGGTTTACGTTGAGGAAACCAAAACCGGCGTGACCACCGACCGCAACGGTTATTTTTCCCTGGCCATCCGGCCCGGAAAATATGATGTCAGGATCGAAAGCATCGGGTATGAAAAGAAAAGGAGTGAATTCGATATATTATCGGCGGGCAGTTTCACACTCGAACTCGCCAGGAGCATCATCCCGCTGGAGGAAGTGGTGATCATGGGGAACAGGCAGAAAAGCAACATCGCCAGGGATCCCGGACTCGAGAACATCCCTCTGACATCCCTCAAGGACATTCCCATGATGATGGGCGAACGGGATGTCATCAAGGTCTCCGAACTGCTGCCCGGCATCGTCAGTGTGGGCGAAGGATCGGCGGGGCTGAACGTCAGAGGCGGGAACTTTGATGAGAATGCGTTCTATATCAATAAGATCCCTGTCTATAACACGTCGCACCTTTTTGGGTTCTTTCCGGCGTTCAACTCCGATATCATCCGCGATTTCAATGTTTATAAAGGTTATGTTCCGGCCCGCTTCGGCGGAAGGCTTTCATCGGTTTTCAACATGATCGCACGGCAGGGCAACAGTCGCAAATTTTCCGCCCGCGGCGGCATCAATCCAGTCTCCGCGAACCTCACCCTCGAAGGACCTGTGGTGAAAGATGCCTGCTCATTCCTGGTGAGCGGAAGGTCCTCTTATTCCGACTGGATCCTTTCACGGATCAACGATTATGATATCAGCCACAGTTCGGCGAAATTCAACGACCTCAGCGCTTCGCTGAATTATGATGTGAAGAAGAACCAGATTTCCGTTTTCGGCTATCACAGCTATGACCACTTCAGGCTTTCGGATCTCAATGTTTATGAATACGCCAACAACGGGCTTTCGTTCAACTTCAGACGAAATTTCACCCCGGGCTTTCATATGGATGCCGCCCTGATCTATTCCCGGTATACGTTCAGCACGGTTGATAAACAGATTGCCGAAAAAGCTTACCAGCATCATTATGAGATCAACCATTACGAATTTCGCGATGATTTCAAACACGTTCTGAACAGTAAGCATACGCTGGAGTACGGACTCGATGCCATCCTGTACGATCTCAACAGGGGCGATGTTCTCCCATACGGGATTTCCGTACGCGCCCCCATCCATCTGGGTAAAGAACACGGTTTGGAAGGGGCGCTGTATGCCTCCGATAATTACGATATCCTTTCCTGGATGCACCTCAGCCTCGGACTGCGGTATATGGTTTATACCGCTCTCGGACCGGAGGACGTATACCGTTACACTCCGGGTCAGCCCATCGATGTGAGGTATATCCGCGATACCCTGACTTTCGGAAAGAATCGTCCGATCCGATGGTACACTTCTCCCGAGATCAGGGCGGCCGTCAATGTTGAGACCGGGCCCGGAAGTTCAGTTAAACTGGCCTTCAACCAGATGCACCAGGACTTGTTCATGCTCAGCACGACCATCACGCTTGCCCCGAATACCCAATGGCAGCTTGCGGGTTATCACCTGGCGCCATCACGGACCAACCAGTTATCATTGGGTTACTTCAGGGATCTCAACGGCGGCGTATGGGAAACATCGCTGGAGATCTTCGGAAAACTGTCCGATCATTACCCCGAGTTTAAGGACGGGGCCGATTTTCTCGATAACCGGGTTGTCGAAACCAATGTTCTGCAGGGACAACAGAAAGCATACGGCCTGGAATTCTATATTGAACGGCGAAGGCGAAAACTGGGGGGATGGATTTCCTATACCTATTCACGGTCCATTGTGCAGGGTAAACGGGAGCGAACCCTTCAACCGGATCAACGGCGGGAAGGCCTACCCGTCCAATTACGACATTCCGCATGTCGTGAATGCCGTCCTGAACTACCATTTCAGCCGGCGGGTGACGGCATCTTCCATCCTGTCATACCAGTCGGGCAGGCCAGTGAATTACCCCGTGGCAGTCTATTACCATGAAGGAGTGCCTTATACGGATTTTTCCAGCCGGAATGCTTACCGGCTACCGTCCTATTTCAGAACAGATCTTTCCCTGACTGTCGAAGGAAGTCTGAAGAAGAAAAAGCCTCTTCATGGAACCCTGCTTTTTAATGTCTACAACCTGACCGGGCGTCATAATCCATATTCTGTCTATTTTGTCACCAACGACAAACGCATATCAGAGCTTTAAATATTCGGTGATCGGTGTCCCTTTCTTTACGGTAACATGGTTGTTTAAACTCGGAAATTATGCGACGGAATAGGCCTTCGGCAGTCATCGGTATTTTCGTGCTGCTCATGGCCTCATGCATCGAGCCGTATAAGCCCGATCTCGGTGCGACGGCCTCGGATAAATATGTCGTTTTCGGACAGATCTCCGACCAGGAAGGCTATCAGACGGTGACCCTCTCCCTGGCTTCGGATGTTTACAATCAGCAATTCAAACCTTTGCTCGACTGTTTCGTGGTGATCCATGATGATAAGGGCAACGATTATGAGATGGAGGAAGCCGGTAGCGGGCTCTACCGTGTCTGGATGACAAGCGACCAACTTCAGCCGGGAACTTCATACCAGCTGCAGATCGTCACCCGTGCAGGGACAGAGATCATCTCCGACTTTGACCGGATGCCCTTATGCCCGCCGGTTGATTCGGTGTACTGGAAAATTCTGGACAGCCCGCCCGATCAACCCGGACTGGGAATCCCGGGTCTCCAGATGTACGTCGATATTGCTCCCGGAAATACCGGCAGCCGGTACTTCCGCTGGGACCTTACGGAAACGTGGGAATACCATTCCAATTACCTTAAGGAATGGTGGTGGAACGGCACCATCCACCATACCACTCCACCGAGCTATGAACTCTACTATTGCTGGGATACTCAGGAAATCGGGGATATCTATACCCTTTCACTCGATAATCAGTCCCGTGAATACCTATAAAGGTTTCCAGCTTAATTACGTTGGCAACAACACATCCAGGCTGTCTGTCCTTTACAGTCTGATGATCCGGCAATATGCCATCAGTCAGACGGCTTTTGAATACTGGGACCAGTTGAGAATCAGCAGCAGCAATGGCGGCGGACTGTATGAGAAGCAGCCGCTGCCTGTCAGGGGTAACCTGAGCGTGACAAATGATCCGGGCCGTGAAGTGCTCGGAACCTTCAACGCCGTTTCGATACGGAAGAAGAGAATTTTCGTGGGCGCGGAAATACCGACCGACTTCGAGGCATTTTGCTCTGCACCGAAACCACTCGGTAAGGGAGGCTTTCCAGCTGCGGCAGGAAGTGACACGATCGTCTATTTTATAATGCCGTACATGTTCACCCTGGACAGGGGATGCGTCGACTGCCGGGCACGTGGCGGAACGATTGTTAAACCTGATTTCTGGCCCCAATGATAAGGATTGGACTCATATCGCTCCTGGCCGGTGTTGCCTGTATTTCCGGCTCATTGAACGCTCAGGTCAGCCGCATCGAAATGCTTCCGGAGAAGGTGACGGTATTTGCCGACAGGAACCTCTATATCTCCGGAGAGGATATTCTTTTCCAGGCGATGATTAGCACTCCTGTTGACACTTCATGCCAGAGCAGGGTTTTATATGCTGAACTGATCGCCCCCGACGGGACGCCTTATATGAACGGCAAGTTTCGGATCATTTCGGGGTCCACTTCGGGAGCTCTCCGGATTCCAAAGGATCTGATGAGCGGCAATTATTTTCTGAAGTCTTATACACGCTTCGACAGGAATTTCGGACCGGGATATTTCAGTTATGTCCCGGTGAAGATCGTCAACCCCTATTCATCGAAGGTCCTTGAGGGGACACAACAGCCCTTCGGGATAACGGGGCCCGGGCCTGCATCGGGGAACATCGCGGTGGGAACCGATCGCAGCGACTACAAAACACGTGACAGCGTGAAAATCATCTTCAGCGTGAAAGCGCCGGGTGCCGGGCCAGATCAGTTGTGCATTTCGGTTATCCCTGAAGAATCTTTTCATCCCGGGGAACAGGAAACCTTTGAGCCCCGCCCGCCGGCATCATCCGGAGTATTTTTTCATGAAGTTCAGGGGATATCCCTGACCGGGAGCATTGTCAAAAAGAACACGGGGGAGGCGGAAATCAACCGGCGTGTCAATCTTTCCATCCCTTCCGAAAAGGATTTTGTTGCCGTCGAAACCGATTCGACGGGAAAATTTGCATTCACCCTGCCATTCTTCAAGAGCAGTCACGATATTTTTCTGAGCGCCCAAAGATCTGCCAGTGCTCAGAGCGAGATCCTGGTCGACAATGATTTCGATCCGGAGAACGCGGAACTGCCTTCGGTGATCTTCAACCTTGATCCCGGAGAGGAGGCGGCGGCAATCGGATTTGCACAGAATATCGAGATCCGGAATGTTTTTTTTCCGGCTGAACCCACGGCCGACAGCTCCCGGTCATTGAACGTCTCCGGTCCATTTTACGGCCGGCCGTCATATGTATTGGATATCTCTCAATATATTGAATTGCCGGCCCTTGAAGATTATTTCAATGAATTGCCGCTGCCGGCGAAAATAAGGAAGGAAAAGGGGAAGAAATATTTCAGGTTCAACACATCGTCGGCCGATATGACGATTCATGATCCCCTTGTCCTGATTGACTGGATCGCCATCGATGATCCGGTAAAAATCATGTCCGTCCCATCGACGAAGATTTCCAGGGTTGAGTTCGTGGATGTCCCGTACGTTAAAGGTGACCTCACCTATGGTGGCATTATCAGTGTCATTTCCCGGAGCGGAGACTTCGGAGGAATAGACCTCCCTTCGTCCGGGATTTTCCTGAATTATGCGTTCATCCAGCCGAAAGAAAAAAACCCTAAAAGTGACAGCATTACCGGTCCGCACCTGCCCGATGTCCGGAATACGTTGTTCTGGCATGCCAATATTTCGTGCGTGGCCGGCGAGTCCGTTCATGAGGCTTTCATGACGGGAGATTCAAAAGGAACATATATCGTACTCGTCCGTGGAACGGATCCGGAAGGAAATCGGATGGAAGGTTTCTGTACATTTCGCGTGGAATAGTAGTATTCCCGCATTGAATAATAAAATGGCTAACACGTTTTGAAATGGCCCCGTTGAAACGTATCGGTTTTATGGTATTCCTGGCGGTGATTATCGCAGGAACTTCCGGATGCAGCAAGGGAGACGGAACGTCGCCAGCGGGAAAAGTCATTTTTCCGCGAAACGGTGTGGCTCTTCTCCGTGGGACAGAAGACACCATCAAATGGGAGGATCAAAAAAGCCCGACGGTCAGGATCAAACTTCTGAGAGGAGATGAGGTCTTTCTCAATATCGCCGCTAATGCTGAAAATACCGGGAATTATTTATGGACGGTCGGGGAAGATGTGCCCTACGATTCCATTTACAATATCCGGATATACAGCAATTCGGACGATTTCCTCTATTACTCCGGAGAGGGCACCTTTACCATCATCAGCCCGGGAGATACCTCGTCATTCACCGATCCCAGGGACGGAACCGTGTACCGGACAGTGAATCTGGGCGGATTATGGTGGTTTGCAGAGAACTTCAGATACGAAAGCGGGCCTGATGCGGTCTGTTATGAGAATGACCCCTCGAACTGCCTGGATTATGGAAAGTTATATTCGTACGATGATGCCAAAGCTCTGGCCCCCGAGGGTTGGCATCTGCCAACGGATAGTGATTGGAGACGACTGGAGGCATATGCCGGCATTCATCAGAAAGAACGGTTTCTCTCGGGCTACCGGGGTGTCAACGCCGGGACTCTCCTGGCTGAAGGCGGAGGGACGGGTTTCGATGCAAAATACGGGGGATATATGTACAGGGGTTTTCTGGCCTTTTCCGGCATTGGGAAACAAGGCTGGTATTGGTCATCCACCTATGTTTCATCGAGCCGGACAGTCTATATCCGGACGATCTCAACCTCCGCAGGAGGTATAAGCCGCACCAGCCTGAAACCGGCAGCTTACCACATGTCGGTGCGTTATGTGAAGGATGTGGTGCTGCCTGTCGTTCTGCCTTTCGGTAAGTGATTTCAGCATAAAACAAGGGGTTAACGGAATGACCTAAGAATGAAACCTCCATCCCGATTCCTTAGCCCCTGTTTGTTCATTCTGATTTTTTTTCTCTATATTTAAAAGCAGTATTCCCTGCGACTCAAACCAAGACTACTAACTCATGAAATTCCTGTTGTTTTTCGTTTTCATTTTTCTCTTTTCCCTGGTCCATTCCCAGGATTACGTTTTAGTGTGGAACGATGAATTCAACACGCCGGGGCTGCCCGACAGCACCAAATGGGATTATGAAGTCGGGAAGGTACGGAATACCGAATTGCAGTATTATACCTACCGCCGCGCTGAGAATGGCAGGATCGAGGATACCGTACTGATCCTTGAAGCCCGAAAGGAAAATTACAAAAATGCACAGTACACCTCGGCCAGTCTGATTTCGAAAATGAAGGGCGACTGGGCCTACGGCAGGATCGAGATCAGTGCCAGGGTCCCGGGAGGCAAAGGCACCTGGCCCGCCCTGTGGATGATGCCTACCTACAGTGAATACGGAGGATGGCCCCGCAGCGGGGAGATCGATATCATGGAATATATCGGCGTGGAACCCGAGCATCTCTTTTATACCGCCCATTTCGAGGGAACCGACGGAACCGGCCACGAATCTTCGGGCAGCGGAGGAACCTCCGGCATCCTTCATCCCTGGGAAAAGTTTATCAAATTCAGGCTCGACTGGACGCCCGACAGCCTTGTCTGGTACGCCGATGGCGTCAAATTCCACAGTTATGCCAGATCTTCCGATGACCCCAGGGTATGGCCCTTCAACAAGATGTTTTACCTGATCCTGAACCTCGCCTACGGCGGCTCCTGGGGCGGATATGCTGGAGTCGATGATTCAAAGCTGCCGCACCGCTTCCTGATCGATTACGTCAGGGTGTATCAAAAAAAGGAAGGGACGGGCCCGTTTTCCCTCGACATCCGGCCGGCTCGTGGAGGAACGGTCAGCGTTTCCCCGGAAATGGATACCTACCCCGACGGAACCGAAATTACCCTTTCCGCATTTCCGGATTCCGGCTACGACTTTAAGGAGTGGCTGCACCAGGGAGGCGCCAACCCCTTCACGTTCACCATCATGAAGGACCAAACGGTCCTTCCTTTTTTTTTAAGGAAAAATGAACTGTTGAGTAACGGAGATTTTACCGATAATATTAATCCATGGTCGAATTACATCAGCAACAGTCAGAATGGGTTATCCAGCCTGTATACCGAAAATGGTGAACTCGTTTCGGACGTGACCACCTCACCGGGGGTGAACTGGGAAGTGGGATTTCAGCAGTCCGGGATCCCGGTCACAACGGGGCGTTACCGGATCACTTTTGACGCGCGGGCGGAAGGTCCGGCTTCATTGCTAATCACCCTGGCAAAGAATTACGGCGATTGGGGAAGCTATTTCAACTGGAACAAATCTCTCAGCTCCGGTTTACAGACCTTTACCATCGATTTTCATATGACGGCCGGAGATGAAAACTGCCGGCTGTTTTTCGGAACGGGGAATTTTTCAGGCAAAGTCATTTTTGATAATATCAGCCTGGTGAGGATCGATGATATTCCCACCACGGTGAGCCTGGATGTTCACGACATGGAACTGCTCCAGGGACAGGAATCGGTGTTGCAGCTTCATGTTTCCAACCAGTTCGGCGATGCGATGACCGGCATCTCTCCCGAGAGCATCGCGTGGTCTGTGAACGGAAGCCCCGGATCTGTCGATAAACCAGGCGTTTTTAAAGCTACCGGTGGGAGCCCGGAAGGATGGGTCATCGCCTCCTTTGCGGGTCTGAAAGATTCCTGCCATGTGACCGTTCAGCAAATTGCGGAAATCGTGCTCACCCCCGACACTGTGGTCACCGATTCCCTCCGGAGGGTCAAATTTAGTGTCTCGACGCGCGATCCTGAAGATGCACCGGTCGTCGTGCCTTCCTCGCTCTATTCCTTTGAGCTCTCTTCACCGACAACAGCGACATTCAGTGCAGACGGCTGGCTGAAGGGTCAGGCTTCAGGAACAGCGAAACTGTACGTCACCCTGACTGATTTCATGGATTCCTCGCTGGTCATCGTCGAGTGCGGTAAGGAACACCGGCCCATTGATGAACTCAATGACCCTGCGTCCTGGTCGCTTCTGATTTCAGGAAGCGGGTCTGCCGGAATAGATACGTCCATGACGGCAACGGGACATTCTGCCTTCGATGTGGATTACAACTCCGGATGCGGTGAACCGTTTCCCTCACTCAGCCTTGAAAAGAAATCGGTTCTTTACGGTCTTCCGGATTCGTTAGTGATCGAAGTGGAAACCGGCGGTCAGGTGGTATATCCTACCTTCATTATCCGGACCCACCAGGGAGATGAAATGGTGATCGATGCCGGTGAGGTGACAGGCACAATCCCTGTTCTTGCAGGCGTTCCGGTATCATTTAACGATATAAGGGTTTACCCCCTGACTTTCCTCGGGGTCCGGTTCGGTCTTGCCGCTCCGGCGGACTGTCATGACGGGGATACGATCTACGGGAAAATCCGCCTCCGACGGTTGATGGTCACCTATCCCGGACATGCTCCCCTTGTGGCCGAAGCCCCGGAGGCGACGGGGATCGCCCCCGATCCATCCCTGAGATGGAAGGTATATCCCAACCCGGCACAGGGCAGGATCACGGTTAACCTGCCCCCGGAATGGATCGCGGGGCCAAAAGTGATGCAAATTTGCACGCCGGAAGGCAAAATGATCCGAAAAATGGTGATAAAAACATCCGTCACCGAGATCGATGTTTCGGGCTGGGCTCCCGGGGTATATATTTTCAGTTTCCGGACAAAGCAGGGAATCCTGCATGATCGCCTGGTGATTGCACGGTGAGGATATGAATCGGGGCAAAAATCACCAGATGAATGCGATTACCGGGAAGTCCGGATGCAAAATGAAGATCATCATGTTCATCCTCGCGAAAGGCGTGGCATCGCCGCTTTGCAAATAAAACGTAAAAAAAATGCAAAAACACGTATGGATTTTCGTCATGATGGCGCTGGTTTCGACAGGATATTCTCCTGTCACATTTGGCCAGCAGACTGATTAATTTCTTGATGTTTACCTTCCCTTCGTGCTCTTCACCCGTCTGCCATTCCTTCGTGTCTTCGAGCCTTCGTGTTTACCTCCCCTTAACGCTCTTACAGCCCTTTTCTTTTGTGTTTTCAAGCCTTCGTGTTTAGTCCCCTTCGTGCTCTTCCTCATGATCTCCCAGCCTTCCCTCCGGCTCCTCGATCCCCTCCGGAAATGCCATCCCCGAGTATTGCTGAAAATACAACAGGCACGCATTGCGCCACCACCGGGCTTCTTTTTGCTGGATATGCAGAAAGGCCTCGACCTGGCTGAACTGCTCCGGGTCGATATCATCCCTGAGCGTACTCCACAGCACGATCATGCTGTCGACAGCCTTTACCCCGTTATCGTATCTGAAGCAGAGTTCATCCCACAGGCTCCGGCCCGATTTCATGGGAAAGTCCCATGGCAGGTGGTGGAACCACAAAAGGAGATTATCGGGGCATGTTTGCGGATCGGCATATCTGGCCCTGACTTCAGGAGCGTACTGCGCGAGGGCCTCACTGCCGGTCTTCGTCCGGTCGAAGCCGATGCCGGCGCTGTCGGCACGGTGGTAGTACACGGCTGTCCAGTCGGGACGGCCGCCTGTGACCCAGGGCCCCGGTCCGTAGTGATTCCCACGGCCCATGATGTGATGGAGTCCGAGGGGTGTCATGTAATTCACGGCTGCTTCCCGCGAAGGAAGCATTATCTCTTCAATGGTTTTCACCACCCTCGGAGTCGTCGTGAAGGTTTGCCCGATCCATTCCTTTGCAATACGCTCTGCGCTGAGTTCATGATCCCAGGCCAGCCTGCCGAAGGCATACCAGTTGGCCTGTCCGAAGAGATGGCCGGTCCAGTTGCAGTCGGTGCCGATATTCGACACGCCGGCGATGGCTGAACGCCGGTGATGGTCGAGGGAGCCGTCGATGACTTTGGCCACGGTTGATCCGGGCCTTTGGCATAGGTGTCCGACTCCAGGCATTCCTTGAAGAGGGGGGCCAGGTAGACCAGGTGGGTCCCCTGTCCGAGATATTCCTGCGTGATCTGGAACTCCAGGGCGAGAGGAGTTTGCGGCATGGCGCCAAAAAGCGGATGAAAAGGTTCACGCGGCTGGAAATCGATGGGACCGTTTTTGACCTGAACAAAGACATTGTCATGAAACGAACCATCGAGGGGTTTGAATTCCTGGTAGGCCTGTTTGGCCCGGTCGTCGGGGACTTCGCTGGAATAGACAAAGGCCCTCCACATAACGATCCCGCCATGGGGCGCCAGGGCATCGGCCAACATATTCGCCCCGTCGGCATGCGTGCGCCCATAGTCCTGCGGTCCGGGTTGCCCTTCGGAATTGGCCTTCACCAGGAAACCTCCGAAATCGGGAATGATGCGGTAGATCTCGTCGGCTTTCTGTTTCCACCATTGACGGACGGCCGGATCGAGCGGATCGGCGGTGGGAAGTCCGCCAAGTTCAACCGGTGCGCTGAAACGGGCGCTGAGATAGACCTTGATCCCGTAAGCCCGAAAGACGCCGGCGAGGGCGGCGACCTTCCTGAGAAACGGGGCGGTCAGCACCAGGGCGTTGGCATTGACATTGGTCAGCACCGTGCCGTTGATGCCGATGGAGGCGTTAGCCCGGGCATAATCAATATATCGGGGGTCGATATAGCCGGGGAGCCGCTGCCAGTCCCATATCGAAAAACCGGCATACCCTCTCTCCACCGTGCGGTCGGGGTTGTCCCAATGGTTGAGCAGACGGAGATGGATGCGGGGGGCCGATGACACGGGCAGCGCGGGCAGATCTGTGCCGGTCTGCAAAAGGCGAAGCAGGTGGAACGTCCCGTAGAGGGCACCGGCAGGACTTCCGGAAACGATCGTCAGGATCCTGTGCCTGTGGTTTTCAAGATAATCGATGGTGAAACCTTCCGGGTTTTGCATGTCCGGCTCACGGACGGCATTGGCAATCCCGGGAAGAAGAGCCGTGGTTCCCACGACAAGGGTGACATCGCTCGATAGATGACCGGTGAACTGCGGTGTTCTTCCCGTCAGACCACGCGACGCCCGGGTCAGTTCATCGCGAATGGAACTGAAAATCCCGGTGGTGTCGGCCAGGTATATTGTTTTCAGAATACCGCTGATCATTTCCCGCTGCCGGGTGTTTTCGACCGGGGCATACCTGAGCCAGAGGTCATAGCCATTTTCGGCTCTCCCGGGAACAGCCGGCAGCAGGCATATCCATACGATGATGATCCGGTAAGCCTGTTTTTTGATCATAAATGGAGGACATAAAAAAAGTGATAATCAATGATACGATTTTCACCCTTCTTAACCAAACGCCATTTCGAAGTTCTTTGAAAGGAGGGACAATGGACATGGATGGGGAAAAAAGCAATGAGAAAACGGCCGAACCCCTCACCAGGCGGAGGCTTCCCTCCATTTCGGCTCGGCTTCTGTTTATCGGGTAAGAGCCAAAAGAAACCCGGCAGGTCGGGTTCTATTGGATTATCTTTATATTTGTTTTCTGTAAAACCTATTGGCAGGGAGGATCATTCCTTTCAGTACAAGGCTGATCCGGAAATTAGGGACAGGAGGATGATGCGGTTTTCTCTCTGCTTGCAGATCAAGGCTTTCAACTATATTCTGATCCGATGCGAAAGATTCTGACGGGACTTTTATTCCTGAGCCTGGCCATATCCGGGCTTTATGCTCAAAAAGCCGGCATACGTGTTTTCGAGGACAAGGATTTCATGGCCATGCCCGAGTACAATGCCACCGACGTGCTCCGCATTCTGGAGGATGCGGGGATGCCGGTTTCCACCATAAATCACCTCCAGCTGGAAGATATCTCCTTCCCGGAGACGAAAGTTCTCATCCTGCCCTATGTGAAAGGAAATTTTTCCGATGAGGCCCTGCAGGGCATGATCCGTTTTCATGAGGAAGGCGGGGCGCTCTTTTTTATTGGTGATCTGCCAAATAAGGATAAGTGGTACCCGTTGCGCAATATGCAGTCTTCCGATTTTTACCTCACGCGTGGCGGCGGCAGTATCCGTGTGGAAGGCCTGACAGTGGAAGGGGAGGAGATCCTGCAAAGCTTACCGGACACAGGGTTTTTTAAGGGCCGTTCAATGCCGGCCATCACCGTGACGGCCTTCCCTCCCGACAGGACATACAATCTTATTCGGAATAATTCGGATGCATGGGCGATCTCACCGGTGATGGCCGTTGAACGGAAAGATGAACCGGTTCTTCGGGGCACGGGTATGCGTATTATGGATTTAACGGAGGCGAACCGCGGGAAAATGTCGATGGGGCTTATACCATGAAATGGACCCGTAACCCCGGAATGCTGACCAGGGAGTGGAAAGGCTGCGATACGCTGGTCCTGAACATGACCCGGTGGCTTTACCACACGCCGGCCATTGCCGGCACCATCGATCTCACCCGCGTCCACAAGCCCGGTGACAGCGACACCATATTCATCCGCTTCCGGAACCTCTCTGACCGGCCACAGAAGATCAGTGAGGTCCGGTTCACCGATCTGACCCGGCACCGGGAGATGTTCCATGCGAAGACCCTACGACTGCAGCCGCATGAGAAGGTCGTCGTTGCCACACTCACATCCCCGGAAACGTTCGGATCCTACCGGTATGAACTCACCACCGCGAAAGATGGCGGGACAGTGGTCATGGATAGTACGATACGAGTACATCCTGCCCCCGGATGCTCCCGGTTTCGCGGGCTTCGGGTATTCTGCCTACTGGGCTTTCCGGCAACCGTCGGTTTCCGCACCGTTCAAATATTTTGCCCGTCAGATGAAGGGACTGGGCCTCCAATACATCCGGGCAAACATCCCCTGGGAGGATGTCGAACCGGAACCCGGCCGGTATGACTTCCGGATTCCGGCCGACATGCTGAAATTTGCCGGGCAGGAAGATATTCATGTCGCCTTCTGGATGTTCGCAACGACACGGGGCTCAGGCCTCGGTGACGGCGGGGTGCCATGGTGGACCCTCAAGGAACCCGCCATCGACAGGAACGGGAACAAGGGGTTTCCATCCGACATTATGGAGCCCTTTTTACAGGGAACATTATTTTGGCATGATTGATACCTTCACCCGGCGTTTTGCCCACAGCCCGATGCTGTCGAAATTCATCCTGGATTTCGGAAATTCCGACTTTCCTTATGGTTATGATTATTATGTCAACCCCCCCGATTGGTTCGACTATTCGGATTATGAACGGGCTGCCTTTTCACGGTACCTGAGAAACACCCTGGATTACAGTCTCGAAGAAGTCTCCGGCCTTGTATGGCAAAGACTTTCGCCTCATGGGATGACGTTCCTGTCCCGTATTCGGAACAGGCCGAGCCATGGCGTGTTTACCTGAATTTCAGGAGGTGGAGCATTCAGCAGGGGATGCACAACGTCCATGAGATCCTGGCCCGCAATGCCCCGGCGAAGGTTCCGCAGGATGTGCCGGGCATGGCCTGGGATCCATCTCCGACCTCACGGCCAGCTGGTATGATGTCAAGGCCAGGCACTGGTTCGAAGAGAAAAAATTCGATCCGAAATATACGGAGCTGCATAATTCAGGTCCGGGATGGGGCGGTGAACCCTGGCAGGTGGGGGCCGGTTTTAAGGAATTCGATGATGCGCTATACAGCTCGTTGAGGTACAATGCCAGTTATTTTTCCATTCCCGGCCCCGACCTTTCTGTGGATCCGGATGGAATTGCCAAAGCCGGTTTTATCCGGCGGACCATCATGGGCGCATCCCAAACGCCTGCCCGGATCGCCATGCTGGACATGATCGGCTGGAACAATTTCCAGTCGGCCTGCCAGGTTGGCGCCAGGATGGACCAGAGGGTGGACCTGCTTGGTTTTGCCAACCGATTTGATTTCTCATGCTATGACTTGCTGGTGCTGCCCGACGATGAGCTTGAAATCCACCGTTGGCACCGTGACCACGAGCGGATCGCTTCTGCCTGAAGATGAACAGTGGTACTGGCTTTTGCGCGAGAGTGTGGAAAAAGGGCCTGACCATTGTCGTTTTTCCCAACACCTGCGTGGAAGGCAGAACGCGGGTCCCCATCACCTTCCTGAGAAAGGTCATGGGGCTCGAAGATGTGACCTATGGCGAAAGGAAGATGAGAGAGGTGAATTACCCGGCAGATTTTGGCGGGGGAAGCACGAGGGGCAATGCGGTTTCCGTTCTGGCGAAGGCGAAGTTATGCTGCGGGATGCCGGAGGCGACCCCGTGCTGGTGAGACGACCCTACGGGAAAGGCGCCATTATCCTCGCAGGATGGGATAACCATGAGGATTCCTTCGACGGGAAACTCAACTATTTCAAACAGGACCGCATTGGGAAACATACCCTTGTCAGACTGGCCATGGCTCTTGACCTTGAACCGCTGGAGATCCGGAGCGATCAGCTCAATATCTACAAAGCGCTGGTCAGGCGCGAAAACAAGGAATACCTCCTCCTGTACAGCCACCTGGAGGAGGCGGTGACGCAGGAATTCAAAATCAAGCTCAACACGCCAGCCGGTAAGGGCTACGACCTGGCCACCGGTGAAACCTTTCCGGTGAAGGATATCGGTGGAGGATGGTACAGCATCACGTTGACTGTCAAACCCAGAACCGGCCGGTATATCAGCTTTCACGACCGTTAAGCAGGCTGTGCCACTGTCACTCTTCCCGCGTTCCATGGCGTTGCCGGCGGCAGCGGGCTAGGGTCATCCATTGCCTCCACGCCAGATGCCGCTATTGGCCGCCGCCTTCCCCCCCTGGTCGTCGGACATGCAGGATGGTCACTGATTTTCTGCCTGCGCTGGAAACCCTTTTTCTTACACGTTGTTTTGTTATTGTGTCATAGCTTCATACCCTGCCCATGCGAAAACTCATCACGTTCATCAACATGACCCTTGACGGGTATTGCAATCATACGGCAGTCATTGCCGATGATGATCTGCACCTCGCCGTAAATGAACTGTTCAGAAGCGCCGACACAGCCATCTTCGGCCGGATCACCTATCAGCTGATGGAAGATGCATGGCCCCCTCTCGTCGATCATCCATCAGGAAACCGGCCCATGGATGAATTCGCTGTTCTGATCCACAACATTTCCAAGATCGTATTTTCAACCACCCTGAAAGAGGTGAAATGGAAAAACGCCAGGCTGGCCAAGGATGATCTCCTGACAGAAGTTCAGAAACTCAAAGATCAGCCCGGGAAAAATATCCTGGTGGGAAGTCCGACCCTGATCAACGCCTTGACGCGGGAGGGAATGATCGATGAATACCAGTTGTGCGTTCAGCCCATTGTTCTGGGCGGGGGTCTACCCTTATTCAGGGATATCCGAGGAAGGACCGACCTGGAACTTTTGGATACCACGGCGTTGTGCTCAGGCGCGGTAATCCTGCGCTATAAACCGGTGAACAGAGGGTAATGCCCCTTTCAGCGAATCTGCATTTGACCTGGCTGTCCTGCTATTGTGCATCCTCAATGGCGATCATTCTACATGTTTTATGAACATGTCTTGCGAATGATTTCATAAACCCCTATTTTTAAACGGGCTGAATCATTTTAGCGGCTGAAGCCAATGGAAAAGGAAAATACCACCCTTGCCGATCCTGCCATGGCTGGGGGTATCAGTCATGACCGTCGCCGGGTATTTTACCAACCATCAACCATCAACCGCTGGCGTGATGCGCGGAGGAAGGCCCATGGCAACGACTCCTGCACTTTGGGGGTCTGAACGGTTAAATCATCCTGGTTTTCATTATTGTGTCCATTCAAAACCTGACTCATCATATACACACAAAACCATGAGACTCATCAGCATTTCGTCTTTGTTTTACTCCTGGCCCTGATGTCATGTGCCGGCGATCAATCCTCCGGCCGGGAATCGGCAGGTCACCGGTTCAATGAGCATTATACCGGTCATAACCTGAACCGGATCGCATTCCCCATAGGGGGCATCGGCGCCGGCATGTTTTGTATTGACGGCAATGGCGCCTTTTCACACATGTCAGTCCGTCATAAACCCGATGTCTTCAACTCCCCCTTCCTCTTTGCTGCCCTCTCGGTAAAGGGCTATGAAAACGGGGCGAAGGTTCTTGAAGGTCCGGTACAGGACTGGAAAATTTTCGGAAACCCGAACACCGGGAATGGCTCGGCGGTTTTCGGCGTGCCGCGCTATTCCAATGCCTGCTTCAGGGCCCGTTTTCCATTCGGAGAAGTGAAACTCACTGATAAGGACATGCCTGTCGATGTGGACATCACGGGATGGAGTCCATTCATTCCGACCGATGCCGACAATTCGAGCCTGCCTGTCGGCGGTGTGGAATATACCTTTACCAATACCACGTCCGACGAGGTGGAAGCGATGTTTGCCTTCAATTCCGATAATTTTATGCGGATGACGACCTCTTCCGAATGGGGTGGAGTCCCTGTCGGGAAGGATTCGATCATGGCGATCACCAACGGTTTTGTGCTCGACCAGTCCTGTTTCCCGGACAAACCCTACTACAAGGGCGATTTTGCCATTTTCACCGATGATCCCGATGTGGTTGTCGATCATTGCTGGTTCCGCGGAGGATGGTTCGACAGCCGCACGGTCCTGTGGAAGAACATTCAAAACCTGACGCCGGCATCCAATCCCGTTACCCGCGGGGCACAGGGAGCCTCCATCGCCGTCCCTTTCAGGCTCAAACCCGACGAATCCAAAACCATCCGGGTCTATATGGCCTGGTACGTGCCCCATTCCGATCTGCGCATCGGATGGTCACCTGAGGACAGTGCACTTGAAGCCCGTGCGGCTGCCAGCAAATGTGATGCAGGTTCCGGATGTTGTTCACCGGCGGCCTCGCTCAACTATGAACCCTGGTATGACAGTAAATTTAAGGACATCAATGAAGTGGCCAATTACTGGCTTACGCATTACAACGACCTTCAGGAAAAGTCGAAATTATTCAGCCGGACCTTTTATGGTTCCGACCTTCCCGATGAAGTTCTCGAAGCCGTCTCGGCCAACCTGACCATTCTGAAGTCGCCCACCGTATTGCGGCAAAAAGACGGTAAGCTCTGGGCCTGGGAAGGTTGTCATGATCTGGGCGGCTGCTGTTACGGATCATGCACCCACGTTTGGAACTATGCCCAGGCCATATCGCATCTGTTTCCCGTGCTCGAAAGATCCCTGAGAGAGACAGAGTTCCACCAGGACCAAAGCGAGGCGGGGCATCAGACCTTCAGGGCCAATCTGCCCATACGCGAAACCGGTCACGATTTTCATGCAGCCTCCGACGGTCAGCTCGGGGGGATAATGAAAGTATACCGTGAATGGCAGATCTCAGGGAACACCGATTGGCTGAAAGCGCTGTGGCCACAAGTAAAAACGAGCCTTGATTTCTGCATTGAGGATTGGGATCCCCGGCATACCGGAGCTCTTGAGGAACCTCACCACAATACCTATGATATCGAATTCTGGGGACCCGACGGGATGTGCACCAGCTTTTATATCGGGGCTTTGTCTGCTGCCGTCGAAATGGGCAAAGCCCTTGGCGATGAAGTCCCCCTTTACCGTGAACTTCTCGGAAAGAGCATTAAACGGATGAGCGGAGAACTCTATAACGGGGAATATTTTATCCAGAAGGTGCAGTGGAAGGGTCTGCGCGCTCCCGACCCGGTCGAAGCTTCAAAAATCAGCATGGGCGGGGATTATTCTCCCGAAGCCCTTCGGATTCTGGAAAAAGAAGGCCCGAAATACCAGTATGCCGACGGCTGTATCAGCGATGGCGTGCTTGGATTCTGGCTGGCAGAGATGTGCGGCGTTCGCGTCCCCATGGACAGCGCCAAAATCCTGAGCCATCTCGAATCGGTATACAAATACAATTTCAGGACCGACCTCAGCAATCATGTGAATCCCCAGCGCGCAGGGTATGCCTATGGTCATGAGGGCGGGCTCCTGATTTGCAGCTGGCCCAGGCACGATGAACCGACATTCCCCTTTGTGTACAGCAACGAAGTGTGGACGGGCATCGAATACCAGGTGGCTTCACACCTGATGATGATGGGCGAGAAACAGAAAGGACTCGATATCGTTCAGCAGGTTCGCAAACGTTACGACGGACGGATCCGGAATCCGTTCGATGAATACGAATGCGGACACTGGTATGCCCGCGCCATGTCGAGTTATGGCCTCCTCCAGGGATTAACCGGGATCACATACAATGCCCTGGATCAAACCATGACCATCGATTCACGTCTGGGGAATGATTTCAAATGCTTCTTCAGTTGCGAAACCGGCTTTGGCTTTGTCGGCCTTCGCAAAGGGAAGCCTTTCGCCGATGCCAAATACGGGACTTTCATGGTGAAGCGCTTTGTGGTTGACGGGAGAACCACAGCGCTTTAGGAGGCGTTTTCCCTGGAGCGACCTGATGCGCCCGTCGCACTTTTTCCGTGGAACTGATCCTTTCGAAAAGGAAGGTTGCCGGTGGTTGATTGAAGTCAATTTCAATGTCATGCTATGAATTCAGGAAGATTTATTGCTCGCCCGCTATTGTGGTTCATCCTCCTCCTGATGGGACCTCAGATTTATGCCAGGGCTGCGGGAGGCCCAGGAAATGGATCGCCGCCGGTGAGCGACAGCATTTTCATGGGTGATCCTTTTATGCTGACATTTGAGGGACGTGTTTATCTCTACGGAACCACGTCCTCCGGATCGGGATTCAAATGCTGGTCGGCCCCTGCCGGGATAGGGGACGATCTCTGCAAGCTGTCGACTGAAGACTGGAAGGATGAAGGCTTTGTGTACAAAAAGACCGCTCAATCCTGGGGGAAAGGGAACTTCTGGGCGCCGGAAGTTTACCGTTACGGGTCGATGTTCTATATGGTTTACAGTTGTGAGGGAAAAGACACCACGAAAAGAATGCTGCTTTGCCTGGCAAAAAGCCCTTCACCAACCGGGCCCTTCACGGATGTGCGGGCTCCCTGGTTCGACCCGGGTTATTCCTGCATTGATGCAGATCTCTTTTTTGATGATGACGGGAGGATCTACCTGTATTACGACAAGGTGGGCGAGGAAGGAAAATGGCCCGGGGGCCATCTCTTCGGATATATCTTTTGCCGGGAGCTTGACAGCGAACTGGCTCCAAAGAGTGATGCCGTATTTTGTTCCGGGCCGGAACAGTCCTGGGAGCATCCCCTGAGCGACCGGTCACGCTGCAACGAAGGTTGTTCCGTTCTGAAACATGGCAGATTGTATTACATGACCTATTCGGCCAATCATTACCTTGATCCTTATTATGGTATCGGCTGTTCGACGGCGACCTCGCCGTTCGGACCATGGACAAAAGATCCGGACAACCCGCTCATCGGTATGGATGAAGCGACAGGCGTATATGGCCCCGGTCATAACAGTTTTTTCCTCTCACCCGACAGTGCAACGATGTATATCGTATACCATACCCATGTTTCGGGTGACGATACCCGGCGCCAGGTGCACCTCGGCCAGATCCGTTTTGACAGTGACGGAAAGCTTCGGGTCGATACGGCCTGCCGGTGAACCGCTTCGCCAGCCAAAGGCCGGATGAAGGCATTCCATACCTGCCGGGTCGGTCTTTCACTGGTCAATAAAGTACCGGTCTCCTTGACAATGTCAGGAATATTGAAGAAATTAGCCTTCAATAAACCTAAAACCTCTCATCATGGCAAAAAATTCGGGTACAAATGCAACTTCCGGCGCCATCTACGGCCTCGGCTTCATCGGTGCAGCCATTTATTACATTTCCACAGCCACCTCATTCTGGTTTGGTGTTCTCGGCATCCTAAAGGCCCTGGTATGGCCCGCCTTCCTGGTTTACCAGCTGCTGAAAAGTTTCGGTGGCTAAATCCGGATGCACAGGCCCGGATTCATTTACGATCAACACATTTCGGTGATAAATAGTGCTTGCAAGAAAACGCCAATAGCTGCGTTATGCTCGACTTCAAAACAGTCATTTACGAATAGTAAACTCCTGTTTTTCAGTCATCGCAAGCCTTGCTCTTGACGTTTTCTTATCAAGCACGGCTAAAAAACATGAGTTTTCTTTCTGACACTAAATAGCAGGTTAGCAGACATGGAAGAACAGGGTTGAACGTTGATCAGCCGGTGGATACCTGGCAGACAACAGTCCTGTCTGAATCATAAAATGAACCTTTGGTTCTTCAAATGATCCCGGGATTCCGGTCATTGACCCGAATCCCGGGATTCTTATTTATGGGGCATGCCGCATAAATTCGTATATTTAAGGTCAGTGAAAACATGGTCTTCACTTCGCTAAAGGGGCCCAATGCATGAAAAATGGCGATCTCCATGATAAAAAGCCGGAGACCTTCCGTCTCGAAACGTTCCTGACCAATGAGAACGAGGCGTTTCACCTCGCCCGCACCACAATCACTTCACGGAACGACCTCGTTTACCACCGGCACGGGTATGCCGAAGTTTTCTGGATCAAGGAGGGATCGGGCATCCATGTCATTAACGGGAGGGAAGTCCCGTTGCCGCTGGGTACTCTGGTGATGATCCGTCCCGATGATGCCCATACCTTCCGCCTTTCCCGTGGTCAGGGCACCCTGGTGGTGACAAATATTGCTTTTCCCTGCGACAACCTTGACCATTTCAGACAACGGTATTTTGAGGATTCCGCTTCCTGGTTCTGGAAGAAGGGTGACCTGCCGTTCAGCATTGTCCTTGATATCCGGCAACTGAACGAGCTGTCGGCCATGGTTGACCGGTTATTCAGCCAGCCAAGGGATTATCTCCATCTCGATTACCTGATGATCAACATTTTCCGGATCCTCACGGTCCATGCTCCTCTGAACGGACATCTGCCGCACTGGCTGACCTTCGCCCTGGAAAATTACCAGTCTCCCGAACAGTTCCGGAGAGGCATCCAGGGCTTCGTCACACTGACCGGGCGATCCCCCGACCATGTGAACAGGACACTGAACAGGCTCCTTAAACAGACCCTGACGGAAACCGTCAACAAGGCCCGTCTCGAATATGCGGCCAGGCAACTCACGCTGACCAATGCCGCTATAAAAAAAATCAGCGGCGATTGCGGGATCGAAAACATCGGGTATTTCCATCGGATTTTCAAGAAATATTATGGCACCACACCCCGCGAATACCGGAGAAAAAATCACATGATCTTCTGAACCTCCGGAACGGGCATTCCGATTCATGGCAGGAGTTTGACGGGCATGCCCGAAGGGAATAATTTGTCTGGGCGATCATCGCGCCGGGATTGCCGTTTCGCGGATAATCATCCCGGAAATGTCGCCTGAGTGCAATGAATTGCTATTCTGCATCAATAACAATTTCCTGCCGGCATCCTTTTCCTTAGTAACTTTGCTGAAAAGGCTTAATGACGGGATTGATTACCACCATACAACGGATGTCGCTCAATGACGGACCCGGAATACGATCGACCGTATTTTTGAAGGGCTGCGACCTGCGCTGCTCCTGGTGCCATAACCCGGAGGCGATCTTTTCGTTCCCGGAAATGGAGTGGATCGGCAGCAAGTGCATCGACTGCCACGCATGCGTGCAAAAGTGTCCGACACCCGCACTGAGCGTTCGTTCCGGAAAATTGAAATTCGTCAGGGAGGAATGCACAGCGTGCTTTGCCTGCCTGACCGAATGCTACACGGGCGCCCTGCACCGCATCGGCCGGGAGGTCACACCCCGTGAACTCTTCAATGAGATCATGCAGGATGAACCCTTCTTTCGCCAGTCGGGCGGCGGGGTGACCATCTCGGGCGGCGAGCCAATGATGCAAAGGGACTTTACGGCAACGCTTCTTCAGATGTTGCGGGAAGCCGGCATTCATACCGCTCTCGACACGAACATGACCTCACCCTGGGAAAAATACGAAACCGTCCTGCCGTTCACCTCGCTGGTCCTGGCCGATCTGAAACTCATCGATGAAGAGGCGCACCGCACGTGGACCGGAAAGCGGAACCGCCGGATCCTGGAAAACATCCGCCGGCTTGATGAAACGGGAATTCCCTATTATGTCAGAACTCCGGTGATCCCCGGGGTAAACGATGATGACGACGAAATGGCCCGCATCATCGGCTTTGTCTCCGGGTTAAAAAACATGACAAAATTCGACCTCTTACCCTTCCATGCCATGGGCGCGTTCAAGTATAAAAATCTCGGACTGCAAAACCCCATGGAAGGAGTCGCCTCGCTCGAAAAGGAGAGCCTCGGCCGCTTTGCGCCTATCCTCGAAAGATACAGTGTCCCGATGGATAAACTAAACCTGTCCCGATGACCAATTTGGAATCTCCATATCAAGAAAGGATCGAACGCCTCCGGCAACGGAAACTGGAACAGACCCGTCAGAAAATTGAAACCGAAGGACTGCTCGATGAGGACGACTACGGCCGCGTGGTCCCTCCCCGGGACCTTTGGCACAGTATTGCCAACCATCCCGACGGATCCTTTTATGGACTGAACGGCTGGGCGGAAAATTTCTGCAGCCTGATGGATGTGCATCCTTTGTACATCGATCCGGATGATGCCTTTGCCGGCCGCTGGATGTATTTCATGTCGCGGATGCGAAAGAACAAATGGCACCCGGATTATCCCTACCATCACCTGGAAGGTAACATCCAGAAATACGATATCATCCCCGGCATCGGCGATGATGCGCATTTTGCACCGGATTTCCGGATGGGCCTTTCACTCGGCTGGAAAGGCATACTGGCTAAGATCGAAAAATACAGGAAGATCAACCATTCCCCCGGAAGTGTTGATTTTTACAATGCCCATGAGCGGGTTATCCACAGCATCCAGGGCTGGATACAACGGCATGCCGATGAGGCCCTTTCAATGGCCGGACGGGAGGACGATCCGCTCCTCAAAGCCAATCTCCTTGAGATGGCCCGCGTCAACCGGAAGGTGATCAGCGAGCCGCCCGCAAACCTTCGTGAAGCCCTTCAATGGATGATCTGGTACCACCTGGCCTCAAGAACTTATAACCGCGACGGGGCAGGCGGACAGATCGATGAATTGCTCCGCCCGTTTTATGAGAATGATGTCAACAATGGGATTATCAGTCGCGATACCGCCATCTACTACCTGGCCTGTTTCCTTATCAATGATCCGGTCTACTGGCAACTTGGCGGACCCGACAAGGACGGCAGGGACATGACCTCGGAGATCTCGTTTCTCATCCTGGAAGCTGCTGAAAAAATCAACACTTCTCTGAATATCACCGTGCGGGTGCATGATGGAATGAACAACGATCTTTTCCGGAAGGCCGTCAGTTGCCTCGTGAAATACAGGAACGGATGGCCGAGGTTTTCGGGCGACAAGGCCCTGGTGGAAGGGTTTATGAGAAACGGTTTCAGTGCCGAACTGGCCAGGGAAAGGATCGCAGTGGGATGTAACTGGATGTCGTTGCCCGGGCTGGAATACACCATGAATGACCTGGTAAAGGTGAATATGGCCAGGGTTTTTGAAATTTCCTACCATGAAATGGTCCGGTCGGGGGAAGGCGCCCCTTCGACGGAACGGTTGTGGGAAATTTTCATCCGGCACCTGGATGTGGCTGTCCATACGGCGGCAGAAGGCATCCGGCATCACCTCCGGTATCAGAAATTCAATGAACCTGAACTGGTGCTCAACCTGCTGAGCCACGGTCCGCTTGAGAAAGGACTGGATGTCAGCGATGGCGGTGCGGCCTATTATAACCTCGCCATCGACGGAGCCGGACTGGCAGTTGTGGCCGATTCTTTCGCAGCCCTGCAGCAGCGCATCGAAGAGGAAAAGAAAATTTCCTGGGAAGAGATGACGTTTCACCTGGATTCCAATTTCGAAGAGGTGAATGGCGAGCGCATCCGGTATCTTCTGAAAAACAGCAGCCGGTTTGGAAAGGGGCATTCCATCGGTGACACTGGGCCGAACGGATTTCTGCCGCATTCACCGTGATGGTCAGGAAGGAAACAGATCCGTCCAGGCGACAGGTATTCATCCCGGGATTTTTCTCCTGGGCCAATACCGTTCAGTTTGGAAAGAATGTTGGAGCCACGCCCGGATGGGAGGAAAAGTAAAACGCCGATATCCCATGGGGCGAATCCCAGCCCGGGATTCAGCATTGACGGGGCTTCCCTGGCACTGGCCGTGGCTATTGCGGGCATCCAGCCCGGATACGGGAACACCGCTCCCATGCAATGGGAACTCGATCCCACTTTTGCCACCGACGATCATGTCGACCTGATCGGATCGATCATCCGGGCCCACTTTGAGATGGGCGGAACCCTGATCAATGTCAATATCATGGATAAAAACAAGGTTCTTGAAGCCCATAAGAACCCGGAAAACTTTCCGGAGCTCGTGGTCAGGGTGACCGGTTTTACCGCGTACTTTTCCATGCTGACGCCTGAGTTCCGGCAACTCGTCGTCGACAGGATCCTCGAGAACTGATTGACCGCGCGTCGGTGAACCCTGTATCCCGGGGCAGAGTTGACAGGCACAAAAAGAGATCTGCAGACAAACGATATTCACCAAATAAAGCAGCATCATGGAATTGATCATCTACGGCCCGATCTGGGGAATGACCGGCATGAAGCTCGAAGATGCGCTGGCAAAACTCAGGGATGCCGGATACCATGGTGCTGAAATTGCCCTGGACCCCGATACCGACAATCTTTACAAGGTGAAGGAATGTTTCGATAATCAGTGCATGCGGATGATCGCCCAGCATCCTTTTGCCCGCGGTGAAAATCCTGAAAAATACAAACAGGACTATATCTCCAAATTATTGCGCATCACCGCGATCGGCCCGGATCTGATCAATTGCCATACCGGACGGGACGACTATGCATTCTCCGACAATCTGAAAATCATCGAGGCAGCGGAAAAGGTGGCTGCCGATCTGAAGTGTGTCATTGCCCATGAGATCCACCGGGGACGGTTTTCGTATTCTCCCGGCGTCATCCGCGATTACCTGGAGTATTTCCCGTCGATGAACCTGACGGCCGATTTCTCCCATTGGTGCGTCGTCACCGAGTCCTTGCTGGAAGACCGGGACGACATCCTCGACCTGGCCATTTCCCGCATGCGTCCACATTCACGCCCGGGTGGGGAACAGCCAGTCGGCACAGGTTACCCATCCGGGCGCTCCGGAGAACCGTGAAGCCCTCGAACGCCATACCGAATGGTGGAAAAAGATCCACTCACATCATATCAGGGCCGGATTAAAAGAATTTACGGTCACCTGCGAATTTGGCCCCGCGCCTTACCTCCCGACATTGCCCTACACCAACCAGCCCGTCGCCTCACAGTGGGAGTTAAACATGTTTATGAAGCAGTACTTAACCGAAAAATTCAAATCATGGAAACAGGAAGAACACTGACTCAGGAACAAACCGGTTTTTACCGGGAAAACGGATATCTGTTAACCGGTCAACCCCTTTTTTCAGATGAAAAGTTTCATTTACTTTATGAGATCTTTGAAGATCTCCTGGCTAAGCTTGGAAACACAAGGGGCAACGAACTGGATGTGCCGCATTTCAAGGACAGTCGTCTTTTTGATTTTCTGATGGCTGATGAGCCCCTGGATATCGTCGAGGATCTGATCGGCCCGAATATTGGATTGTGGAGCAGTCATTTTATCTGCAAGGAGCCGAAAACGGGTAAACGGACACCCTGGCATGAAGACAGTGCTTACTGGGATGGCCGGTTCGACCGTTTCGACGGCATCGTCACGCTGTGGCTGGCCATCGATCCTTCCACCCGTGAAAACGGGTGTATGGGAGTGATCCCGGGGACGCACCGGAACGGGTTTTCGGATTATGTGGAAATGGATTCCGGCCATGCGATTTTCACCCGGGAGATCAGGGACGATGAGGTCGACACCGGGAAGGTTGTCTGGTTCGAATTGAAGCAGAACCACTATTCGTTGCATGATTCGCGGATCATCCACGGTGCTGAGGCCAATTTGAGCGATACCAGGCGAACCGGTTACACCATGCGGTATTTTAATACGGATATGAAGATGAACCGTGAACACCCCGATAACGCCACCCATAAAGTTTACCATTGCCGCGGGGAGAACAGAGGACATAATCCCCTTATTTACCTATAGACGATGAAAAAAAACCTGCAGACCAACCAGTCGTATTTATTCTTCATCTCTCTCACAGCCGCTTTGGGCGGCTTTCTCTTTGGTTACGACACCGCTGTCATTTCAGGGACCATCACTTTTGTGAAGTCCCAGTTTGGCCTCGACACCATCATGGAAGGGTGGTTTGTCAGCTCCGCCCTGGTGGGATGCATCGCCGGCGTCGTCATCGCCGGTCAGTTGTCCGACCGGTTCGGACGGAAGCGTTCGCTCCTGGCCTCCGCACTGCTTTTTTCCATCTCGGCCATTGGCTGTGCCCTGTCCGGAAACCATACCCAGCTGATCATCTACCGCATTGTGGGGGGTCTGGGTGTCGGCATCGCCTCCATGCTCTCACCCCTTTACATCTCCGAAGTCTCACCGGCGAAATACCGGGGACGCATGGTCTCCTTCTACCAGTTTGCCATCACCCTGGGAATTCTGGGAGCCTATTTTGCCAACCATTTTCTTTTGAACCTGGCCGGAAATCCCGGTTTTCAAGCTTCAACGGGTCTGTGGCATAAAATGTTCATCAGCGAAGTCTGGCGGGGAATGTTCGGCAGCGAAACCCTGCCGGCCCTGTTTTTCCTTGTGGCCCTGCTCTTTGTTCCGTCGAGTCCGCGCTGGCTGGCTTCGAAAAACCGGGACGGGGAAGCCTTGTATGTTCTCAGGCGCATCAATGCCGATGCCATTGCCAAAGCAGAGATGGAATCGATCAGGCTCGCCATAGCCCGGGAAACCGGGGGATTCTGGAAGCTTCTTTTCCAGAAGGGCATCCGGGTCGCTGTTTTCGCCGGGATCGGGCTGGCCGTCCTGTCCCAGTTCACCGGGATCAATGCGATCATCTACTACGGTCCGCGGATTATGGAGGAAGCCGGTCTTAAAGTCAGCGATGCCATCGGCGGGCAGGTGCTCATTGGTTTTGTGAATGTGGCGGCCACCATCGTTGCCATTCTCGTGATTGACAGGCTCGGAAGGAAAAAACTGATGCTGGGCGGTGTCACCGGTATGTTCCTTTCCCTGGTTGTCATCGGATACCTGTTCCTCACCGGTATTAACCAGGGTGTTCTGCTTCTGGTGTTTATCCTGACCTTCATCGCCTCCTTTGCCATCGGTTACGGCCCCGTTATCTGGGTTCTTCTTTCGGAGATCTACCCGACACGGATCCGTGGGAGAGCGATGTCGATCGCCACACTCACGCTGTGGATCGGAACAGCCATCATCGGTCAGATGGTGCCATGGATGCTCGAAACACTGACACCCGCCGGAACCTTCTTTGTCTTTGCTCTCTGTTGTATCCCTGTCCCCTTTATCCTCAAAAATATTCCCGAAACCAAAGAGAAATCGCTGGAGGAAATTGAAAAAATCTGGATGGCCGGAAAACCTGGACATCATGGGAACCAGGTCTGAAAGGTCCGGTCCGCGACACGTGGTGTCATCCCCCGCAGGTGGTTTGGGGAACCTGTGAAACCGGTCCTGTTTTACAGGGCTCCGGCTGAAGATGACACGGCCCTGCAGCAGTGTTGCATCAAGGGGAGCGGGATGCTGCACCGGGGAACTGTTCAGTTATCACCGGAAAGCGCTATTTCAGGATAACCCGGACTGCATTTTAGGATCCGTTCCTCTTTTCCATCCGTTTTTCTTTTCCCCATCTCTTCACAAAAGCCCAATTCAACAAGGAAAATTCCGCGAGTGCTGAAAAATACAACACCTGCTGTAAATATCAACACTGCTCTTAAAGTTCAGATAACCAGTTGAATGGTACCCACTCAAAAGAATAAGTGTTTAATAATTCAACACATCGGCGACGTGATGTCATGTTCAAATATCTCGCAAACAACTATAAATCAGTTACATAAATAGGTCTGGCACCGGGTTTGATTAACGCCGGAGGGTCTGGTACAGACCTTCACTTCAATCACTAAAACCTGGGAACATGAACAAATTGATGCTTTTTACCGGAACATTGGTACTGCTGGCTGGTCTCTCTCTTCGGGTCAACAGTGCTTCGACCGGCGACGGCCCGGCCAAGGGAGAACCTGTCATGGTGTGGAATTCTCCCGGACTGTCGGAAATCGCTTCGGCATGGATCGATGCCTATTCGGCTGCCAATCCCGGCTCTTCCGTTACCCTCATCCCCGATGGTACCGGCAACCTCCCTTCTGCCATCGGCCTGGTCACCGCCAGGGATTTAAAAATGAAAACGACCGGTGTGGCCTGGAAGATGGCCCTGGGAAGAGACGTTATTGTTCCGGTCATGAATGCACGGAATCCCCTCCGTGACAAGGTATCGGTGCGGGGACTCGCTCCCTCGGACTTTGCCCGGATCTACGGCAATGCGCAACCTCCTTCCTGGGGTGAAGTGATGCAGGACGGGACGAAAGGAAAAATCAAGGCCTGGCTGCCCGCTGATGCATCCGTAATCCCTTATCTCGCCGATTTCATGAATTCCGGCACGGACGGGATCACGGCATCGAAAGCGAAGACAACCGAAGAGATGTTCGGGGCCATTCTGGAGGATGTCAATGCCATTGGTTTTTGCCGCCTGGCGGATTTTGAAAAGGTGGCCGGAGGCGAAAATGCCGCCGGTCTTATGCTGGTTCCCGTGGACATGAATGGGAACGGCAAACTGGATCATTTTGAAAATATTTACGGTAGTCCTGAGGCCTTTACGCGCGGGTTATGGATAGGGAAATACCCGAAAGCCCTGACATCCAGGATTTATGCTGTCCTCGGGGTCACACCGCAGGGAAGTGAACAGCTCGCTTTTCTCGGTTGGCTGGCCTCGGATGGTCAGTCACTCCTTGCCATGGAAGGGTTTACGCCACTGACCGGTGATGAGAGTCTTGCCGCCGGTCAATTCCTGGCAGGCACTGCTGCTCCCGCGCCCACCGCTACCGGGGTCTCAACGGTGAAAACGACATTTCTCACCGTCGCTGGGATCATCCTGGGAGCCCTCGTTGTTTTCCTGGTGTTCCTCAGGGTTTTCAGCGACAGATCCCCTGAGCCTGCCTTTGATCCCGAGGTCACCGGCATCTTCAACGTACAATCGGTCCGCGCTCCGGGCGGCCTGTTTTTCGACAGGACCCATACGTGGGTATTCATGGAGAAGGAGGGATATGTGCGAACGGGGCTCGATGATTTCCTTCCCCATGTCACCGGAGCCATTACGCGGGTTAAAATGAAAGTACCGGGTGATGTCGTCAGGCGCGGAGAACCGTTCCTGACTTTGATCCAGCATGGCAAACAGATCGACATCCTCTCGCCGGTATCGGGAACGGTCATCGAACACAACCGTGCCCTTCTGCATCATTCCTCCCTTTTGAATACCGATCCTCTCGCCGGCGGCTGGGTATACAGGGTCGAACCCCTGAACTGGCTGAAGGAGATCCGGAGTTACCTCATGGGGCAGGACTATTCAGCCTGGGTGAAGACCGAATTTACCAGGTTGAAGGACTTCTTTTCCGCCATAAAAACGGTTGAAGTTATCCCTGTACTCCAGGAAGGCGGTGAAATGAAAGACGGTGTCCTGGAGGGTTTCGGGCCGGAAGTGTGGGAAGAGTTCAAGTCGGGCTTCATCAATCTTTCCCGGTGAAGCTTTCTGCCTGGCATAATCAATACTAACCCTTTAATAAACAAAAAAATGGGAATCAATCGAAGAACTTTTTTCAAAGTCCTGGGTGTGACAGGCGTTTCGCTGGGAATAGGGACACAGGGGGGAAAGGCTGCCAGTGAGGGTGATGAGAAGGAGTTTAAGGCGATACTCTACGATTCGACGCGTTGCGGCGGCTGTCAGACCTGTGAATTTGTCTGTGCCTGGGAGCATGGCCTGCCCGAACCGAAAAAAGACGACCTTCCTGTGGCCGGTGTGACCCGGAAGACCAATGAAAACCGACGGACAATCATCAATGCGTTTACCACCTCGAAAGGGGAGATGTACGCCAAAAAACAGTGCATGCAATGCAGCCAGCCCGCCTGTGCGTCAGCCTGCCTGACCCAGGCCATGCATAAAACGGTTGATGGTCCTGTGGTCTGGAGGGAGGAAAAATGCATGGGCTGCCGTTACTGTATGGTATCCTGCCCGTTTGAAATGCCGAAGTTCGAATACAACAGTTCCAATCCGAAGATCGTGAAATGCGACATGTGTTTCGATCGTCTGGCAGAAGGCAAGGTCCCTGCCTGCGTCGAGAACTGCCCGGCGGAAGCCCTGACATTCGGAACCCGGCGCGAAATGATCGCTGAGGCGCGCAAAAGGATCTATAACGATCCGGATATGTATTACGATTATATCTACGGCGAGCATGAGGCCGGCGGCACGGGGTATTTATACCTTTCTGCCGTGCCCTTCGAGGAGTTGGGCTTTAACACCGGTCTGCAGAAGAAGTCTTATCCCGAGCTCACCAAGGGATTCCTGTATAGTGTCCCTTCCATTTTCGTGCTCTGGCCTGCCCTGCTGCTGGGCATTCACCATTCGACAAAAAATAACCAAACCAATACCGACACCGATGAATAATACAGATTATACCCTGGTACGGTCGAGGAACGGCCAGCCGCTGTGGAAATTTCTCATTTCCGAATTCAAACCCCGGGGCAGGTTCCTGACTCCCTTCAACATCATCTCAATTCCGGTCATTATCGTGGGCATTGTCCTGATCGTTATCCGTTTTGCCAAAGGGCTCGGTGCCATTACCAACCTTACGCAGGAGGTTCCCTGGGGGTTGTGGATCGGATTTGATGTGGTGACCGGAGTGGCTTTTGCCGGGGGTGCCTATGTCATCACCTTTATCGTCTACATCCTGAATAATAAGAGGTACGAATCGATTGTCAGGGCTACCGTACTGAATGGTTTCCTGGCCTATGTCTTCTATGCCGGGGCCCTGCTGCTCGACCTGGGAAGGCCGTGGAATGTGATCAACCCCATTATCGGGAACAATTTCGGGGTAAGCTCGGTTCTTTTCCTCGTGGCCTGGCATTTCATGCTCTACATGATGGCCGAGCTGATCGAGTTTTCACCGGCCATTGCGGAATGGATCGGCGCCAGGCGGGCCAGGAATATCCTCTCGGGCATGACCCTAGCCGCGGTGATCTTTGGCATCACCCTCTCTACCCTTCACCAGTCGGGGCTTGGCGCCCTTTACCTGATGGCCAAAGAGAAGATCCATCCTCTCTGGTATTCCGAGTTCATCCCGGTTTTGTTTTTTGTTTCCAGCATCTTCGCCGGGCTGTCGATGGTGATTTTCGAAGGATCCATCAGTCACCGTGTATTCTTTGACCAGATCAGCCCTGCTAATCGCCGGAAACACAACGGCATCCTTCACGGCCTCGCCAGGATCTGCGGATTTACCATGTTTGCGTATTTTTTCCTCCAGGTTCTCGTGTTCGTTCATGGCAAACACTGGGATCTGCTTGGCACCCCGATGGGATACTGGTATCTGACCGAAATGCTCGGCTTCGTTCTCCTGCCCATGCTCCTGTTCTTTTACAGTTTCAGGCGCCGGAACATTTTTGTCATCAGGCTGGCCGCTGTGCTGACCATGTTAGGGATCATCATCAACCGCGCCAATGTGACCATCATCGGGTTTCATTGGGATGCCTCCCCGCATTACGTACCGTCGTGGATGGAATTTGTGGTGACTCTGACCGTGCTTTTCGTTGAAGTATGGATTTTCAGGTGGATCATCAATCGCCTCCCGGTACTGAGGGAAGCCGATATGACCCTTGAACAGGAATCTCAAACCCTTTAAAACAGCATATCATGGACGGATTTTCATATACCGATATTTTCGACACCAAGGGTGTTGAATATCTGATCATTATTACTTTCCTCCTGCTGATCATCCCGGTATGGTACTTTTTCAGCCGGCCGGTCTCGGTGAGGGCCGGGGCCCGGGAAGCCGGCCGCATCTTATCGGCACGTATTCTCAGGATACCAGGAGGCGTGTTCTTCAGCCGCTACCATACCTGGGCTTTCCTGGAACCCTCCGGGATGGCAAAGATCGGGGCCGATGACCTGCTGCTTCATCTCACCGGTGATGTTCATCTGGAAAACCTCTGCTCAACGGGCGACAGGATAACGAAAGGTCAACCGATCGCCCGCATTGTGAAAGACGGCAAATCTCTTGAAATCGCCTCCCCGCTTTCCGGAGAGATAACCGGGCTAAACGGCAGTCTGAGCGGCCTGGAAGGACTCATCAATGACGATCCCTATGGAAAGGGCTGGATACTCCGGATCAAACCCGGGAAATGGCAGGCCGAAACCGGTTCATGCTACCTGGCCGCCGATGCCCTGACCTGGTTGAATAATGAGCTGGTTAGGGTTCAGGGAATTTATCCTCGACAAGGGCCATGCGGGTATGCAACCTTCGGTGGTATTGCAGGAAGGCGGCGAACTGACCGATCATCCGCTGGAATCCATGCCGGAGGAGACCTGGAAGGAATTTCAGTCCAGGTTCCTGGCATGACAAGAATCATGGATTTTGATCCCGCCCGGCCGTTTGAAATCGTTGGAAATTGTTTAATTTTAACTGCATTGAAAGGGGGAATGCGGGCAAGGCGTTAAACAGACGGAAACGGAAGTGCCGCCAGTGGGTGAATAACGACATACGGTGTATGGTGATGGGTTCTCTACCGGAATCCCTTTTACCCGGAAACATTCAGAACCCGTCCCGGATCGATCCCCTTGCATCCGGGACTTCCCGTTAATCATGTCACCGGATAACATCTTTCATTCCCAGAAAACAATGAACACGTTTACGCGAAAACCGGCTGTTTTTTTCAGGAAGATCAACAGGGCGAATATCAGGAAATTCGTCCGTATCAGGTCGTCCATTTACGGGCAGGTGGTGTTCATCACCGCAGGTTCCCTGATCTTCCTGTTTATCCTGTTTAATATCGTCTTCAGGTCGATGTATGTCGAATTATTCAACACGACCATACGGCAGAACGGCGATCATGTCAGTTCCATCGTGGAAGGCGCCCTGTATTATTCGATGCTCGAGAACGACAGGGGCATGCTGCAACGGACCCTTGAGACCATCAGCACCATGTCGGGCATCGATGAAGTGAACATGTATGATGATCATGATTACCTGGCTTTTACTTCGGTATCGGTGCCGTCCGGGAACCACGGCAATCCCAACTGTAACGAGTGCCACACCAACCTGGTGTCGCTGTTTTCAGGGAATGAGAAATCATACCGGATTGTCGACAACAAGAAAGGGTGCGGGGCCTATGCCAATGTCGGCAGCCGGCGACAGCTGCTGATCCGTAAACCCATACGGAACGCACCTTCCTGCTATACCGCGGCCTGTCATGCCCATTCCCGCAATGACGAATTTCTCGGATCGTTACTGGTCAATCTTCCCCTGGAAGATCTCGACACGTTCGTTGAAAAGTCGTCCAACGAGTTTTTGCTCCTGGCCGCGGCGATCACCGTCTTCCTGGTGTCCTTCCTCGTGCTTTTCACCCGGCGGCGTATCCAGGATCCGCTGAAGTCCATCATCCAGGCCAGCGAAGCGGTGTCGAAAGGCGACCACAGCATCCGCCTCGATACCAGGAAGAATCTTCTCGACGATATGCGAAAGGTGTCGCTGGCCTTCAACAATATGCTCGATAATATCAATGTCGCCACCAAGGAACTTCAGAACTGGTCGCAGCAGCTTGAATACAAGGTTCAGAAAAAAACGGAGGAATTGTCGGAGGCCCAGAAGGAGCTCATCCATGTTGAACGGATCGCCTCCCTGGGCAAGCTGTCCTCTTCGGTGGCCCACGAGATCAATAACCCGTTGTCGGGTATTCTCATTTATACCAAGCTGATCTATAAACAACTCAACAATGCCGACTTTTCCCACAGGAAAAAAGACACCATCCTCAAGGATCTGAAGCTCATTGAAGCGGAGACCAAACGCTGCGGGGATATCGTGAAAGGGCTCCTCGATTTTTCGAGGAAAGACCGTGAAGATTTCGAGGTGACCAGCCTCCATAAACTGCTCCGGGAAACCTATAACCTGATGATCCATTCCATCAAAATCGCGGATATCATTTTCACGACCGATTTCAGGGCGCAATCCGATCAGATCTTCTGCAGCCCTAACCAAATCAAGCAAGCCTGCGTCGCTCTCCTTGTCAATTCTTCCGAGGCCATCACCGAACAGGGTGAGATCATCATCCGGACGTCCAACCCCGATAACGGCACCATCCGGATGGAGATCATCGACAACGGCTCGGGCATCTCTCCCGAAGACATCCCAAACATTTTCGAACCCTTCTTCTCAACCAAACGCGATACCAGCGGCACCGGCCTGGGACTTTCCATTGTCCATGGTATTGTCGAAAACCATAAAGGTAAAATCGAAGTGGATTCAAAACCCGGCCAGGGAACGACGATCTCGATCATCATTCCCCTGGCTTCAACTTAAACCTTCATGCCATGTCAGAAAAAATCTCCATATTGATTGTCGATGATGAAGAATCCGTGAGGGACTCCCTTTACCATTGGTTCATTGACGACGGGTATGATGTTGAATGTGCCGGAAATGCGAAGACAGCCCTGTCGATGCTCGAGAACCGGAATTTTGACATCATCCTGGCCGACATCAAAATGCCGGGGATGGATGGAATGGAGATGCACCGCCGGATCAAGACCCTTCCCCACGAACCCGTATTTATCATCATGACGGCCTTTGCTTCGGTCGACACGGCTGTCCAGGCCTTGAAAAACGGGGCATTCGACTATGTCACCAAACCTTTTGACCCGGACGATCTTTCACACCTGATCCGCAATGCCGCCGCCCAGGTAGCACTGAAGACCGAAAATGAAACATTGAAAGAAAAGATCACTTCGCTGGTCGATGTGGAGGATATTGTCGGAGAGAGTCCGGCGCTGAAGAAAGTCCTCGGCGAGATCGAACAGAATTGCCCAGTCGAATTCGTCGGTGATCATCACGGGGGAAAGCGGGACGGGCAAAGAGCTCGTCGCGAGAGCCATTCATTCCAATTCGCCCCGGAAGTATTTTCCCATGATCAGTGTCCATTGCGGCGCCCTGACCGAAAGTCTGCTGGAAAGCGAACTCTTTGGCCATGAAAAGGGCGCCTTCACCGGCGCCACCTTCAACCGTAAAGGCCGATTTGAAATGGCCGATGGCGGCACCATTTTCCTGGATGAGATCGCCACCATATCCCCCAAAATGCAGATTGAACTCCTGAGGGTCCTGGAATCCAAGTCGTTCGTCAGGGTCGGAGGAAACAAGGAGATCAGCTCCGATTTCAGGGTGATCTGCGCCACGAACAGGGATCTGAAAAGCATGGTGAAAAACGGAACATTCCGCGAAGATCTCTTCTACCGTCTGAATGTCCTGAATATCGTCATCCCTCCCCTCCGGGAGCGTATTGAAGACATTCCCCTGCTGGTCAATTATTTCATTAAAAAGTACTGCACGTCCATGAGCCGCGATCTCATCACCATCGAGCCCGCTGCCATGAACCATCTTATGGAGTTTGAATTTCCGGGAAACGTGCGGGAACTGGAGAATATGATTGAGAGAGCCATCGTCGTGGGCAACGGGAAAGAAATCAGGCTGAAAGACCTTCCCATGGGTCGCGACGTCATCAGCAGCACCATTGAGAGTCTCGATGAACTGGAGAAAAAGCACATTTCCAAGATCCTCGGAAAATACGGGTGGAATATTTCACGGTCTGCTCAGGCTCTGAATATCGACAGGGCCACACTCTACAACAAGATCAGAAAATACGACCTCCGGCAGGAGGGCCAAGCCTGAGTTCGTCATCTTTAAATTCACTCAACACAAGCACGGGATTGGAGAACCATGATATCATACTGCTTACCTGCGGACAGTTTGAAGACGACATGACCGGCCGGCTCCGCAGGGACCTGGAGCGTGAATTCAGTCATCCCGTCCGTTTCGGGGAGTGCCAGATCGACCTGAATGTCCATTACAACCCCGTCAGGCGACAGTATGATGCCAATGCCCTGCTCAACCTGGTGTCGGCCATGTTCCCCGGCAATGCCCTGAAGGTCATGGGGCTTTTCCGGTCGATCTGTACATTCCCATTCTCACCTACATTTTCGGGCAGGCCGCATTGAAAGGCAAAGCCGGCATAGCCTCGCTGTACCGGCTGCGGAATGAGCTATACGGCCTCGAAGTGAACAGGCCGCTGCTCATCGAACGGTTCAGCAAGGTGGTGATGCATGAAACGGGACATGCTTTCGGGCTCATTCATTGCCATAATCCGGTTTGCATCATGCGGTCGAGCACTTACGTGGAGGATATCGACCAGAAGGATCCCCATTTTTGCCGCAGTTGCCGTGAAATGCTGGAAAAACCGGAACCCCTGCCATCAGGCGCCGGCAGTTGACTTTTCATCCTTCGCCTTCAGACTGAGCAGGATGGCGCGGGTGACCACCACCGCAATGAATCCCAGCGAAGCCCATATGGGGATCTCCACCCAGTTGCTGATGATGAACTTTAGTCCCACGAAAGCCAGGATGATCGCCAGACCTTTGTTCAGGTACCTGAAGCGGTTTTTCATATCGGCCAGCAGGAAATACAGGGCCCTGAGGCCCAGGATGGCCAGGGCATTCGAACTGAAGACTATGAATTGCTTCTGCGTCACCGAGAGCACGGCGGGGATCGAATCGACGGCAAAGAGAATGTCGGTGAACTCAATGATGATCAGAACAGTGAAGAGAGGGGTAGCGAGCCTTCTCCCGTTCTCCTTCACAAAAAAATGATCTTTATGGTATGTTTTCGTCTGGGGAAGGAAGCGGTTCACCATGAGGAGGATCTTGTTGTTTTCGGGGTCCTCTCCCGCCTCATCGCTGGTAAAGAGCCGTGTTGCTGTATACAGGAGGATGGCGCCGAAGATATAGATGATCCAGTCGAATTTCTTCATCAGAGCGATACCTCCGAAAATAAATCCCGCACGCAGGACCAGTGCGCCGAAAATGCCCCAGAACAGCACCCGGTGCTGGTATTTCCCGGGAACCTTGAAATAGGTGAATAGGACGGCCCACAGGAAGACGTTGTCGAGCGAAAGAGATTTTTCAATGAGATAACCGGTGATGTATTCCATAGGCCTCACGGCTTCCCTGCCACCACGCGATCACCCCGGTGAAGGCCAGTCCTGTCCCGATCCATACCGAGCTGTAAATCAACGCCTCTTTCGTTCCGATCTGGTGTGGCTTTCTCATGACCAGCTTCAGATCGGCGATCAGCATGATGATGATGGCCGCAATGAAAACGGCCCATATCCAAAGGTCTACATCCATCGATCAACCATTCATGGTGAAACGGATTCAGCACGTGTATAGTTTGATGCAGGCAAACAGACGGCTTCCTTTCAAACCGGCTCCGGCTTCCACTGAGGCAGGTGATGATGCATTTACGGGCCAGAGCAACCCATTGACTAAAATATATGCAAATATGAAAGGAGCCGGAGTTATTTTTCCTTGCGGGAAAGCGGATAATCAACCCAAAAGGGAACATCGGCTGAAAATAAACTCCTATATTTGAAGGACCTTATGGAAGAACCTTCTTCGATGGCCCCAGGTGTTTCCAGAACAAACGAAATCGGCGAGGGAAGAAGATGGCAAAATTCCGTCCGGCAAAAACCCGGCGGCTCTGCCCGACCTTTCAGGGGTTCCTTCCGGTCCCATGCCTAGGGATTTGCCTTACACAGAAATAAATGATTCACCAAATAGTGTTACCGATATGAGTGAAAATAAAACCAACAGGCGCGATTTCCTGAAGAAATCGGCGGTGACTGCCGTGGCCTTCACCATCATCCCCAGGCATGTCCTGGGAAGGGGTTTCATTGCGCCGAGCGACCAGCTGACCAAGGCCATCATCGGCGTCGGCGGCATGGGAAAAGACCACATTCCCTACGAAGGCACCCCGTGCTTGCGGTCTGTGATGTGGATAAGGACCACCTTGCAGAGGCCATGCGCCTCGCCGGACCGAATGCCAAAGGCTATGCCGATTTCCGGGAAGTGCTGGCACGGCCCGACATCGACATCATCCACATCGCCACTCCTCCGCACTGGCATGGCATCATTTCGAAGATGGCAGCCGAGGCCGGGAAGGATGTCTGGTGTGAGAAGCCGATGACCCGCACCATCGGCGAAGGAAAAATGGTCAGGGAAGCGGTCCGGGCAACCGGCCGGATGTTCAGGCTAAACACATGGTTCCGGTTCAAGGATGTCTTTTACGGACTGGATACGCCCGTCAAACCTCTGAAAAAGGCCGTCGAAAGCGGAGTGCTTGGATGGCCTCTCAAGGTGACCATCAGCGGGGTCACCGGGTTCAACTGGAAATTTTACTGGGTGGGCAGAACCAACCTTCAGCCCCAGCCCGTCCCGGCTGTCCTGGACTACGACATGTGGCTCGGCCCCGCGCCCCATAAGCCCTACAACATCCACCGCACGCACCAGACCTTCCGCGGTTACTGGGATTACGACGGCGGCGGTCTGGGCGATATGGGACAACACTACCTTGACCCCGTTCAGTACATCCTCGACAAGGATAACACCGGCCCTGTTAAAATCGAAGTGGATGCCCCGCAGCAAAATTACGATGCCGTGGGTACCTGGCGAAGGATCACCTTCACCTATGCCGATGGCTGCCAGATCATCCTCGACGGTGAAAACCGCGACCAGGATGCCGCTTATATTGAAGGTCCAAATGGAAAAATCTTCAAAGGTTTCCGGTCCGATATCCCCGGTCTTGAAAAAACTCATCGATACCCTTCCCGATCCGGAACCGCAGATCACCGTATTCAGTGAATCGGTCAGGACCCGGAAGAAATTTGCGCTCAATGAAGAGAACGGTCACAGGTCGGCTTCCCTCGTCAACCTTGGGAAAATCGCCCTGCGCCTGGGCCGTGATCTCGATTATGATCCGGTAAAAGAGGAATTCGTCAACGATCCTGAAGCCAATAAGCTGATCGACCAGCCGATGCGCGGAGAATGGAGGATATAAAAAGATACGACCGTTGCCATGGATCTGAAGTAATATTGATGAGCAGAATAACCTAATAAAATCGCATAATGAAAACGATCCGATATTTAACTGGTCCTCGCTGATCACCGCGTTTCATGCTGACTCCGGCCTACAGCCAGGACAACAGAACGCTGGAAACCAGGGTCGCCGATATTCTTGCCCAGTTTCCCGCCCAGAATGCGGAATACACCAACCGGCTCATGGCTGAAATTATCAGCCTGGGACCGGACGGCATTGCCCGGTTCTGTGATATGATCATTCCCCCCGGAACCGGGGATGATGTCCAGGCCCGCTATGCACTCGGCAGCCTTGCCCGTTATGCCGGTGCCCCCGGCCATGACCAGGACCGGAAAATCGTCGAGACTTCTCTGCTGGCTGCCCTTGATAAAGCCACCGATAACGAGGTGAAAGCCTTCTTTATCAGACGGCTGGCGCTATGCGGAAGCTCCGCCGCCACAGAAGCCCTTGAAAAATACGTCAATTCTCCCGTACTCTATGCCCCGGCGATCGCCACACTCACAAGCATCGGGACAGATGAGGCTGCCGGTATCATTGCAAGGAATCTCGACGGTAAAACAGGCGACCAACAAATCGCCCTGATCAAGGCCATCGGTCAGCTGCACCACGATGCTTCCGAACCCTACCTGGTCTCACTCGCCGGCAAAACAGCCGACCCGGTGACGCTCAGGGTTCTCTACGGCACACTCGCCGAACTGGGGGGGAAGGACGCCGCGGATGTGCTCAAGGAGGCTGCACAACGCACTTCTTATGCCCCCGATCCCACTGAAACCATGGTATCTTATCTTCTCTATGCCAGCCGTCTCGGTGAGAATGGGGAAAGCAAACTCAGCCATTCCGTGTGTTTGGATGTCCTCAAACATTGCACGGGGAAAGGTCAGCTGCAGTATCGCTCTTCTGCACTCGAGGTCCTTCGGAAAAATGAAGGGACCTCCATCACCGGTATCCTGCTGAAAGAGGCCAGGAATGAAGACAAAGCTTACCGGAACGCCGTTCTCAGGATCGCCGGAGAAGGAATGACAGCCACCGAGGTTGACCAGTGGATCGGGGCCATGAAAAAAATGCCGCCGGAAACCCGGGCAGAGATCCTGCATCTTCTTTCCACGCGACATGAGGAAGCTGTACTGCAGGAAACCATCCTCCCGTCATTGTCATCCAACGATCCGGTCGTCCGTCGCGAAGCGATCTTGGCCCTCGCGGTCAACCAGGGGAATAAGGCGGTGCCTGTTTTGCTGAACAGCCTGAAGAATGCAGGTTCGCCGGAGGATTACCCGGTCATCGAAAAAGCCTTGCTCACAGTCTGCGGGGTCAACGATAGCAGCGTCCTCGCAGCACAGCTCGGCGATATGAATGATGCCGGTAAAGTGGTTCTCGTCCATGTCCTGGCCTCCCGTCGCGCTACCACAAACTTCAACGACATCTTAAATTTATGTTCTTCGCCATCGGGCGACCTCCGGCAGGCGGCGTTTGATGCACTGGCCACCGTTTCCGCTCCGGAAAATATAAAGGATCTGACGAGCCTCCTTGAAAAAACCGGGAACCCGGCAGAGATCAAGAAAGTCCAGGTGGCCATTGAGAACCTCTACCAGGATGAGAATCCGCCCGAAACGAAGATCATCCTCGACGCAGATGTCATCGGGATCGATGAGGGCCAAACTCATTCCCGTCTTACCCTTCCTGAACGACCAAAACAGCCTTTTGACCCTGAAGGATCTGCTCTCGAACGGTAAACCGGCCGAAAAACAAGCTGCTTTCGACGCACTTACGCATTGGAAAACCCCTTCAGCCCTCCCGGTTCTCTTCGACGTCTTCAGCGGCAAGGACTTCCCGAAGGAGGATGCTCTCGACGCTTACCTTGAACTGGCCCAAAGTCCTGATATACCGGCCGATCAGAGACTTCTCTGGCTGGAGAAGATCATGCCTGAATGCACAACGGCCAAATCCAGGAACGCGGTGATCAGAGCTGCCGGATCGGTCAAGACATTTCTTTCCCTTGTTTTCGTTTCCCGTTACCTCGATGAAGATGAGCTGAGCCAGTCGGCTGCCGCCTCTGTCACGAAAATTGCCCTTCCGACACCTGGTGAGAAGGACGGTCTGACAGGTCAGGTCGTCAGGCAGGATCTCGGGAAAGCGAGGGATAAACTCACCGGTCCCGACAGCCAGTATACCAGGATCGACATCCAGGAATACCTCGATAAAATGCCTGGCGACCAGGGTTATGTTTCGATCTTCAACGGTAAGGACCTGAGCGGATGGCAGGGTCTGGTCCGCAATCCCCTGGAAAGGGCAAAAATGTCGGCAAAAGAGCTCGCCAAAGAGCAGGCTGAAGCCGACCGGCAGATGATGGAAAACTGGGCCGTGAAAGACGGCTGCATCGTGTTTAACGGACAGGGAGCCAACCTGTGCACAAAGAAGATCTACAAGGATTTTGACATGCTCGTCGACTGGAAGATCACCCGCAACGGCGACAGCGGCATCTATCTCCGCGGCACGCCCCAGGTTCAGATCTGGGATACATCGAGGGTTGACGTCGGGGCCCAGGTGGGATCGGGCGGACTCTATAACAACAAGGAACACCGGAGTACGCCACTCGTGCTTGCCGACAATGCCATTGGCGATTGGAATACGTTCCGGATCCATATGGTGGGCGATGTGGTCACCGTATATCTCAACGGCGTGTTGGTAGTTGATCATGAGACCATGGAAAATTACTGGGACAGTGGAATCCCCCTGTTCAGCGAAGGGCCCATCGAATTGCAGGCCCATGGCTCGGATCTCGCCTTCCGGAACATCTATGTCAGGGAGCTCAATGCGGATGAAACCGGGCTGAGCGTCCAGGAGAAAGCCGATGGCTTCGTTTCCCTTTTCAACGGACGCGATCTGGATAACTGGGTTGGGAACAAAAAAGATTATGTTGTGGAAGATGGCGTGATCGCCATTCATCCCCAGGAGGGAAGTCACGGGAATCTTTACACGGAGAAGGAATATTCAAATTTCATCTTCCGTTTTGAGTTCCAGCTCACTCCGGGGGCCAACAACGGTCTGGGCATTCATGCCCCTCTCACGGGTGATGCCGCCTACGTGGGAAAAGAACTGCAGATCCTCGACAACACAGCGCCCATCTATGCCCATCTTCAACCTTACCAGTATCACGGATCGGTGTATGGGATCATCCCGGCCAAACGAGGTTTTCTGAAACCGGTGGGCGAATGGAATGATGAGCAGGTCGAGGTGAGGGGAGATGATATCAAGATCACTCTGAACGGAACGGTCATTGTGGATGGCAATGTAAAGGAAGCCACCCGTAACGGAACCCCCGATCATAAAGATCACCCCGGGCTTCAACGGCATACCGGGCATATCGGTTTCCTCGGTCACGGGTCTGAGGTGAAGTTCAGGGATATCAGGATCAAGGAATTGTAGGGGAAGAAAGGACGTGGGTATGTGGGTACAGGGAGGACGTATGGACGGGATCGTCGTCAATCTCTTGTTGGGCGAATATGATCCGTCCAAAAGGATGGTACACCAAAAATTCCTTTCCTTCTGAAACCCTTATTAAAGCAGCCTGTTGAAAACTTTTCGTCAAAATGCACGGAAACGGACGCTGAGATTTGGGTGGCTGGAACGATTAAGGGCCGGAAGGTGTAAGGTGGGGGTGGGTCCCTATTACATCTAAGACGTTATTAGAAAGGATATTGCCAGAGCTATGCCCGGATGTCAGGGAAAGTGAGAAAGTGAGAAAGTGAGAAAGTGAGGAGGATGGCTTCCGGGTTAAACGACGAATTCCGACTGAGCGTCGTCGGGAAGTGATGGGTGATGGGTGATGGGTGATGGGTGATGGGTCAGTCCGTCATACCGATATTTTTATAAGGTCCCGTAGGGGCGGGTCGCGACCCGCCCGTCCTGGTGGATAAGGATTACGTGGGTACCTGGGTAGGTGGATACGTCAGTACGGGAAGACGTATGGACAAGGATTGTCGTCAGTTTAGTAACAGGCGAATAAGATTGAATCGTGAATACGATTTTCCAGCGCCCCGCAACCAACGTCATTTAAAATTCATTCGCTATTCGGCAGAAAAAAACCTTAGCAGAGCGCGAAGGCACCCCGCGATTGGTACGAACCCTTGCGAGCCCGGCCCCAGTGATGTTGGCCTGTGCGACAAGGGCGAGAGAGGGTTGTCAATCGCGGAGGGTTTCTTTGTTACTTTCTTTTGCCCTTGAAAAGAAAGTAAGGAAAACAAAGTGAAGAGGTTATGGGGTTATGGAAGAAAGTGAGAAAGTGAGAAAGTGAGGAGGATGGCTTCCGGGTTAAACGACGAATTCCGACTGAGCGTCGTCGAGAAGTGATGGGTGATGGGTGATGGGTCAGTCCGTCATACCGATATTTTTATAAGGTCCCGTAGAGGCGGGTCGCGACCCGCCCGTCCTGGTGGATAAGGATTACCTGGATAGGAGGATACGTCAGTACGGGAAGACGTATGGACAAGGATTGTCGTCAGTTTAGTAACAGGCGAATAAGATTGAATCGTGAATACGATTTTCCAGCGCCCCGCAACCAACGTCATTTAAAATTCATTCGCTATTCGGCAGAAAAAAACCTTAGCAGAGCGCGAAGGCACCCCGCGATTGGTACGAACCTGCGAGCCCGGCCCCAGTGATGCTGGCCTGTGCGACAAGGGCGAGAGAGGGTTGTCAATCGCGGAGGGTTTCTTTGTTACTTTCTTTTGCCCTTGAAAAGAAAGTAAAAAGAAGTGATGGGGTGATGAAGAAAGTGAGAAAGTGAAAAGGTGAGAAGTGAGAAAGTCCCATCAGATTATTTAACCACCCAAACTCATTGTCTTTGTACTGCCTCTTTATCCATCGGCAAGTTGAGCCATGTTCTGATCTCCCTGAAAAACAACTGCTCATCCTGGATCATCCAGGTCAGGTCCTCCCGCTGGCTCGCAAAATGGAAGTAACGGTCGGGAACGTAATTATCCGGATAGGCGATAAAACGGGTTTCGCTGTAAACCGATTCAAGGTTTTCACCAGGCCTGGTCAAATTCTTTGAGCGCTTTTCAATTTTACCGTTGCCCTCCTTTCTTGCCGCCTTTGGCCTGATCGTATTCTTCAAGGGCATGAACATCCTAGGAGCCGTGACCTGGAAATCGTTCAGTGCCGAAAAAAGCTTCCAGTGGTAACGGTTCCGTTTCGATTCTTTTATACAGTCGTTGCAGGGCCCCGGAAGTCATCGGGTAGTCTTTCAAGATGTCCTCCGGCCTTTGCTCAGTTTTTCTGCATATTTCCCGTTCCATTTTCCGGGGATCCGGATCGGGAAGCGTGATCAATAAACCGGAAAAATCCGTTCTCATTTTCTCTCCGGTTTTTTCGGGGGAAGCCAATGTGCCAGTCCGGGGAGGTTGAACAGTGCATTTTCCATATCCATCCGGTTGCCTTTTTCTACATACGCTTCTCCCCAGAAACCGGCCGCCTCCTGAGAACGGTTATAAACCGGTCATAATCCGGATAGCGATGGCATATTCCCGTTGAAGGTAAGCATTGTCGAACTCTTCCAGCGATCTTCCACCGGGCGACCAGCTGTACTCGGCCGAGGCAATGAATCCACGCCAGTACGTCTCCATATGGGGTGAACGGTCGTCCCAGGCTGTGCATAGCATACCTTCGGTCCTCTTTTCCGCAGCCAGTTCCACGAAGCTATGGATTGCAAAGATCCCCTTGAAGACATTCCGTCCCTGTCATCGGCCGGGAAAAGAGATGCCCCCCGACTGTGCGGCTGTGGCCACCATCACCTTCAGACCATGATCCCGGTACCAGTCGAGAGCCATGTTATTGCCTGCTTGCCTTCCGGAGGTATAGTTCCATCGCATATAGATGCATTTTTTCGGGAAGTTCGAAATGACCCGTTCTAGTTTTTTTCGCCCGATTTCCAGATTCTGGCGGCCTCCCCGGTATCCATATCTTTGTGGGTGGTTTCATATACCCCGCCTTCCTTAAGAGGCATATCATCCCAGAAGATGGGTATTCTTCCGTTTTCTTCGGCAAATTCGCAAACCCTTTTCAACCAGTAGAGGTTCAGGCTCAGCATACCCTCCTTATCGGCTGTAGGTTTACATCTCGGGCACAAACCGATGTTCCCGGTCTCATCACCGCCGACATGAAGATATCTCGAACCGGGAGTGGCTTTAATAGCATCACGGTATAGGTCGAAGAGGACCTGGTAAGTGCCTTCATTCAACGGACAAAATGCCCAGCGGTTATACGGCAATTCACGCAGATGAGCATATTCTTCATGTTTAAGGATGAAAGTGGCATGGCCCAGGCCCTGCACCAATGGTGAGATCTCGATGTGCCTTTCCCTGGCATAACGGGTCAATGCCGCCATCTCATCGATGCTGATGGCCTGTGGAGCGCCTACAAGCGGCTGCCTTTCGTAACGCAGTTTATCTTCGAACTCAAAAATGACGGCATTGATCTTATATCGGGCCAGCCGGTCGATACTCCGGTAGTAGTAATCCATTTTGTCCAGGTGGTGCTTCACATCAAAATGAACGGCACGGTAGGCCAGGGCCGGATAATCGGTGATCCTGCAGGGAGGAGCAGGTATACCGGAATCACGGGAATCTTCAAGAAGCTGCTCCAGGGTCTGGCACCCATAAAATATGCCGGCTTCTCCGCGGGAGATGATCTCTGCGTTTCCTCCGGTGATGGTGAGGATATATCCTTCCTCCGATTCGGGAGTTGATGCTGTCGATCTTCAATGTCAGCTTGCCTTTGCCCCTGCCGGTCTCGGGAAGCCCGGAGAGCAGGTCGCCCATTACGGGCCGGTCGATCCCCGGATCGAGCACCATGTACTTCAATCCATTATATTCCAGGCCTTTACCAGGCATTGGTTCGGTATTGACGGGCTGAGGAATGACTCTGAATGGATCCGGAAGGATCCCTGAAGCGCTGGCATCCCGGCTACCTGCCAGGATTATTGAAAGTGTCAAAACACATACGGCTTGTATGAGACGTCGCTTTTTCATACGGTCTGTTTTTAATTCATCACATGTCCGGTCATAAGCTGAACCGTCAGCGCCGGTGCCGGCAGGAACCCTTCAGCTCACTTCCCCGGTTCAAAATATTCTTTCAGCCTCCAGCGGATGTATTCGGGATACATCACCACCATCTGCTGGTCGGGATGATCTTTGCTGAACCGGATGAGCCGGTCGAGGTCCCCAGGTTTCCTGTCTTTGAAAGCTTCAGCATATAACCTGAAATATTCTACAAACGTTTTTAACCTGACAATATTTTTCATGATGGCCGGATCGGATGTTTCGTCGAAAATTTCATTCAGGTCATCCACCAGCCGCGGCGACACCGAATCGATAACGGCGAACCTGTCTGTGAATGTCTTATCGTCCGACTTCACGAAGGGTTCCGGCTGGAGAGTCGTGAAAATGGTGGTGAAGATATTTTCAATTTTTGTTGAATCCGTCGTCGTAATATTTCCGGCAATATTCATGGAGGAGGTCGTCGATGCCCGCATGGGGATCCCAGCAGGCTTTTGAGAAAAACCAGCAATTGAAGGCGGAGCGCCACCAGTTTTGCATGGGCAGGAAGAGGGCGATGATCCCCCGGTAACCGATTTTAGTGGCATAGTCGACATCGTTGGAGGCATTTTCCGGCCGGAGCCAGAGGTTCGCTCTCGAGCGGTAGTTATCGCCCATGTAATATTCGAACTGAAAGACGCCGCCGGCATTGGAAGCTTCATTCACCCATTTTTTGGCAAGATCTTCCTTGTCGCCATTGTCGGGACACCAGAGCACGGACATGTTATCCGGGATCGTTTTTGTCTGGGGTGGCTGCCAGGTCATCGGCCTGTAGGCGAGGTGCTCGACGATCATATCGGGCCTGACTTCCTTCACCTTAGCCGCAACATGCCGGATGGCGTTAAAGATGGTCTGCGGATCCTGGCATTCCCTGCACTGGCAGTAATTGGATCCATCGA
>CAVXNX010000017.1:0-393375 GCA_963763215.1 uncultured Bacteroidales bacterium | reverse complement strand
TAGCCTGCATGGGCAAAGGCCTCGGCAAACGAATCGGCCGGGGCATCCAGACCGAGCCTTTGGAACACATCCACAAAAGTCAGATCCATGTAAACGTCGTCGTAGAGTCCGGGATTTTTTTCATAATTCCATTTGATGACCCCGGGTATCCCAGGTGATGGGCTGGTAGTCCTGGATCATGGTTCCCCTGTACCTGAATTCGGTGGGGCCACCATAGGTGCAGCCGATGGTCTGGCCGGCCCATCCGCCCATGATCTTATCCCTGAGGGTGTCTTTACTCAGGGAAACCATCTGCCCGTCGGTGAATGGTTCACTAACGGGCTTCTCCTGGGTGCTGCACGAGATGAGGTAAAAAAGTCCTGCAACGATCAGGCTTATCGTGGTGAGTTTCATGTTCTTTTTGTTTTAAAGGATTAGCGATAGACAAATCTATAAAAATCGGGCCTCAAACAAAATCGCAGGGAATGAATATTTATTATATTTTTACGTGTTCCGGATGGCTCCCGGGTTATTCCGCATGGTAAACTGACAAATTCAAACCCCGATATCATGAAAATCATTCCTTTTTTACTCACCGGCGGTCTCCTGCTCAGTGAAGCACTCTTCGCCCAGTACCCCGCCGGCGATCAAATCCGACAGCGCCTTGAACACCTTTCCGCCCGCAAAAACGCAGACCTTGCTGTCCTGACAAAAACGGCGGGTGGCAACGAGGTGTACGTGATCACCGTGGGCACGGGAAAAACCGGGGACAAGCCGGCGGTGGCAGTTATCGGCGGTGTGACCGGACCGGCACGCTACTCGCCGGAACTGTTACTGCGTATGGCTGAAAAGATGGCAAAGGATGATAACCCCCTGTTGGATGAGGTCACGTTTTATTTTTTTCCCGATATGTCGCCTGATGCCGCGGCGCACTATTTTTCTTCACCTGCCTGGGAACGGTTTGAAAATGCCACACCCGTTGATGATGACCATGACGGAAAGACCGATGAAGACGGGTATGATGATATGAATGGCGACGGGATGATCACCTGGATGAGGATCCGCGATACGGTTACCGGAACCTGGATCACCCATCCCCTTTGCCCCTCCGTTATGATCAAAGCTGATCCTGCCAAAAATGAGAAAGGCAAATACCTCCTGATGCACGAAGGCTATGATAACGACCACGACGGGAAGATCAATGAAGATGGTGCGGGAGGGGTGATCTTCAATAAGAATTTCAGCTTCAACTACCCGGGATTTAGCCAGGGATCGGGCATCAATAGCTTCTCGGAGAATGAAACGCGGGGGCTGGCAAAATTTCTTTTCGATCACTGGAATATTTATGCCATTCTGGCGATCGGACCCGACAATAACCTTTCCACATACAACGATCTGAAAGTCGCGCTGATCGATAAGTCTGTGCCTTCCAGCGTGGACAGTGAAGACCGGCCTTATTTCGAACGGATGGTCAGGGTCTATAGCGAACGTGTCAAACTTCCCGACGCGTCGGTCAAACCGCCGGATGGAGGGGACCTGCTGTCGTGGGCTTATTTCCATTACAACCGGTTCGCCTTCAGCACCCCGGCATGGAATCTTCCCAAGGCGGACGGCGACCGTGGCTCGGCCGAATACGATGCCCTGGTGTCCACCCACACGGCCGACACCGTCAGGTGGACAGAGATCACTCACCCGGATTTTCCGGGAAAAACGGTTGAAATCGGGGGGATGAAGCCTTTCGTGACCCTGGATCCCCCGGGATCAGCCATGGACAGCACAGCGGACGGTCATTACCGCTTCCTCACCGACCTGGCGCGCCTGCATCCCGGTCTGGAGATACGGGTGAAAAAAGTGATCAGCCGGGGTGACCATATTTACCAGGTTGAAGCCGAAATGGTCAACAGCGGCGGATTGCCCACCATGACCCACTTCGCGAAGGATTCCAAATGGGTCAAAAAAGTCAGGGTCGACTTCGACGCTGGCCCGGGGAATCAACTTGCGGCAGGCCGGAAGGCCCTGCTCTTCGACCGGATCGATCCCGGCGAGGTGAAGGCCCTGAACTGGATCGTCAATGGGCGAGGGCCATGTGACCATTTCCGCCGGTTCGCCCCAGACCGGTTATCTTAAACGCACCATCGAACTGAAAAAAAATGACTGATATGAAGACCAGGAAATTTGCCATCCTCCTCATCGGGTTCCTTTTCCCTGCCGTTCTCGGCGCACAGCAGGTTCCCGATTTTTTCAAAAGCGCCGGTTCGCCGGTAAACCCCAGGGTGAATATTACCTGGAACCGCTATTATACCTATGAAGGACTGACCCGTCTTGTGCCAGGAAATGGCCGGGGCCTATCCCGGGCTGGTCAAAATGGAATCGATCGGAAAATCCTACCAGGGACGCGATATCTGGGCCCTGACCATTACCAGCTTCAAAAATGGCAGGGCGGAGTCGAAACCGGGATTTTACATCGACGGCAACATACACTCCAATGAGATCCAGGGCTCCGAAGTTGCCATGTACACGGCATGGTACCTGACGGAAAATTACGGGAAGGTCGGGTTCATCACCGACCTGCTCAACGATAAGGTCTTTTACATTGTGCCGACCATTAATCCTGATGCCAGGGAAAATTACATGCTGGCGGTCAACAGTGCCAATTCCCCCCGGTCGGGAATGATGCCGGTGGATGATGACCGTGACGGGCTTTATGATGAAGACGGCTACGACGATCTCGACGGTGACGGGAACCTGGTGCTGATGCGCCGGAAAAATCCCCGGGGGAACTGGATCGTCGACCCGCGTGATCCGCGGCGGATGCTCCGGGCCGGCAACGATGCCTTCGGGGATTATGAGATTCTGGGCTACGAGGGACTCGACAATGACGGCGACGGTGAAGTGAACGAGGACCCGGTGGGGTACTATGATCCCAACCGCGACTGGGCCTTCAACTGGCAACCCGATTACATCCAGAACGGGGCGATGCCCTATCCCTTTTACACTCCTGAAAATAAAGCCGTTCACGATTTCGTCATCGCCCACCCAAACATCGCCGGGGCCCAATCATACCATAATTCACGGCGGGATGATCCTGAGGGGACCGGCCCAGGAAAACCACCAGGAAACGTACACGCGGGAGGATGAGACCGTCCTGAACACCATTGGGAAAAAAGGTGCTGAGATCATCCCCGGTTACAACTATTTCATTCTCTGGAAGGATCTTTACCCGGCTTACGGCAGCGAGCTCGACTGGTTCTACGGTTCACGGGGGATCTACGTTTTCTCCAATGAGCTGTTTTCATCGACCGAATATTTTGGGAAGAAGGCGAAAGACCGGGATGAGGCGCAGGATGAGCAATACGACTTCGACAAATACCTTCTCTTCGGAGACGGTTTCGTTCACGTGGCACCCATACCACCATCCGCAATACGGCGATATTGAGATCGGCGGGTTCAGGAAAAATTTCGGCCGGCCCCATCCCGGTTTCCTCCTCGAATCGGATGCGCACCGGAATATGGCCTTCACCCTCTATCATGCTTATCATACGCCCCTGCTCAGAATTGACACCATTGTGGTGAAGGATGCGGGAAAAGGATTGAGTGAGGTGACGGCGACCATCGTCAATGAAAGGCTGACGCCGACCCGATCCGGGCAGGACCGCAAGTACGATATCGACCCCGGCAGACCGGGTGACGATCTCCGGGACCAAAGCACTGGCCAAGATGATCGTAACCGATGAGAGCCTGAACCTGACGGAAGTCCGCGAAGGCGACCCGTCGACCATTGTGCTTTCATCCATCCCCGGAATGTCGGAGGTGAAGGTGAGATGGATCGTCGCAAAATCGCCGCATTTCTCAGTGAACGTTCAAAGCGTCAAAGGCGGGGAAATCTCGGCAGAGCGATGATCCCGCTGAAGTTTAACAGGCTGCCATTTACAGGGCATCTGTTTTCCAATGGGGATATTGGTCATTATTGCTTAACTTCGTGGGTCCGGTTTTGAAAAGGCCAATGCAGGTGGTTTTTGTGCCAGGGCAAGAGATCTAAATGACAGCGTGATGAAAATTGGAATTCTCAGGGAAACGAAGACGCCTCCAGACAGGAGGGTGCCACTGACGCCGGCGCAGTGCCGCTATATCATCGATCATTACGAAGGGACGGAGATTTACGTTCAACCCGATGGATACCGGTCTTACACCGATGATGAATACCGGGCTGCAGGGATCCCGATGGCGGAAGATCTCAGCGGATGCGATATCCTCATGGGGGTCAAGGAAGTGGCCATACCGGCTCTCATCGAAGGGAAAACCTATCTGTTCTTTTCCCATACCGCGAAAAGTCAGAGTCACAACAGGAAGCTTCTCCAGGCTGTGCTGAACAAACGCATCACCCTGGTGGATTATGAATACCTCACTTCCGACGACAATGTCAGGGTGTGGCCTTTGGAAGATGGGCAGGCATCGTCGGCGCCTACAACGGGCTGAACGCTTACGGCAGGCGTTACCGGAGGTTTGAACTGAAGCCGGCGTGGAAATGCCGTGATAAGAATGCGCTTTTCAACGAATTGAAATCGGTCAATACCGGGAAAATACGGATCCTGATCACCGGCGGGGGACGCGTGGCCCAGGGCGCCATGGAGACCCTCACGGCCGCCGGGATAAAAAAGGTAACGGTGGAAGATTATCTCCATAAACAATTCTGATGAACCGGTCTATACCCAACTCGATCCCTGGCATTATGTGAAAAGGCTCGACGGGCAGGAATTTGAACTCGATCATTTCTTTCACTTCCCCGAAGAGTATGAAACGACCTTCATGACTTACACCAGCATCACGGACCTTCTCATCGCGTGCCATTTCTGGGATCCCCGGTCACCCGTTTTCATGACCCGCGAGGATATGAAGCGCCCGGATTTCAGGATCCGGGTCATCGCCGATGTCAGCTGTGATATAAACGGGCCGATCCCTTCCACCATCAGGGCTTCAACGATTTCCGATCCGTTCTTCGGGTATGACCCGGTGGCGGAGAGCGAATCGGATGCGTTCGGTCCGGGGAATATCACGGTAATGGCCGTGGATAACCTGCCGGGGGAACTGCCCCGCGATGCCTCAGAGGATTTCGGCAACAAGCTGATCCAGGAAGTGATCCCGTATCTCATTGGGCGCAAAGGAAGGGCAGATCATCGAAAAGGCAGTCATCGCCAGGGACGGACAGCTGACGGAAAATTTCAGTTACCTGGAAGATTTTGTCAGGGGCATCGAATGATCTGCCGAGTCATTTCAGCACGCTACGGCTGTGGAATCCCGGAATGTTCTGATCAGGAATGTTTGAATTTCCGGATCGTCCCGGCCGGATCGTCGGTGGAAAAGATCGAACTTCCGATGACAAACACGTCGGTGCCGGCTTTGATCAGGGGTTTGATGTTATCGAGGTTCACTCCGCCATCCACTTCAATCAGGGTTTTCAGCTTGACGATCGGTGATCATTCTCTTTAATTTCCTGATTTTTTCGTAGGAGTACTCAATGAATTCCTGTCCGCCGAACCCCGGGTTGACCGACATGATCAGGACCATATGGAGGTAGGGGAGGATATCTTCGAGGAAGGAGACCGGGGTATGGGGATTGAGGACGACGGTGGGGGTCATCCCGAGTTCCCGGATGCGCTGAACAGTGCGGTGAAGATGGGGACAGGTTTCAAAATGAACTGTGAGATTGTCGGCTCCGGCTTCCTTGAATTCATCGAGGTAACGGTCGGGATCCGCGATCATGAGATGAACATCGAGTGGTTTGCGGGCGACGGTTTTTATCCGGCGTATGACCGGAAAACCAAAGGAGATATTGGGAACAAAATTTCCGTCCATGATATCGAGATGGATCAGGTCGGCCTCACTCTGGTTGACCATTTCAATCTCTTCACCTAACCTGAGGAAATTTGCCGTAAGAATTGATGGTGCGATGATGGGCATGGCTGTTTTTTCTGTTTATAAATAAAAACGGGGTTCAAACGGTTTTGTTTGAACCCCAAAGTTAGGATATATATCATAAAATGGCCGGATGATCAGCCCAGATAAGTTTTGAGGATCTTACTGCGTGTGGTGTGTTTGAGTCTTTTGATGGCTTTTTCCTTGATCTGCCTGACACGTTCCCGGGTAAGATTAAATTCTTCACCAATTTCTTCAAGCGTATGCGGGTGTTTGCCGTTCAAACCGAAATAGAGCCGGATGATGCTGGCTTCGCGGTAGGTGAGGGTCGACAGGGCGCGTTCAATTTCCTTGCGGAGTGATTCATTCAGCAGTTCTTTATCGGGGCTTGGCGTATCGGAATTGAGCAGGACATCGTAGAGGTTTCCTTCCTCGCCTTCCTGGAGGGGGGCATCCATGGATATATGCCGGCCGGAGGAACGGATGGCATCCTTGATATCGTCGGGGGCCAGTTCCATAGCCTGCGCGATTTCGAGGATGGTGGGTTCGCGTTCGAAGGCCTGTTCAAGTTCATTGAATGTTTTATTGATTTTATTGATCGACCCGATTTTATTCAGGGGAAGCCTGACGATTCGGCCTGTTCGGCGAGAGCCTGCAGGATGGACTGCCGGATCCACCATACGGCATAAGAAATAAATTTAAATCCGCGGGTTTCATCAAAACGCTGAGCCGCCTTAATCAGCCCGAGATTTCCTTCATTGATCAGATCCGGAAGACTAAGCCCCTGGTTCTGGTACTGTTTCGCCACGGAGACGACAAAACGCAGATTGGCCTTGATGAGTTTCTCCAGGGCTTCCCGGTCCCCCTTCCGGATCCGGCGCGCAAGTTCAACCTCCTCTTCTGCAGTGATCAGATCCACCTTTCCAATTTCGTGCAAGTATTTATCCAGAGAGGGCGTCTCCCGGTTGGTGACCTGTTTAATGATTTTGAGTTGTCTCATAGCGGGGGGTTAGTATTATATAAGTCATACGGTTAGCCGTTTGGGAATTGTTTCAGCTCTAAAAATAGTAATTCGGCCGTATAAACGGAATCAGATTTACTTCATTTTGTTAAACAAAACATGCGGCACTTCTTGTTCAGCTTATTGAAGTCTATGATGACCCAGGTTAATCCTCTTGATTATCTCAGGTCTTTCTCCTCCTCGTCCTAAATGTAGATATGTTTTTTAATTATTTAACTTCCTGTGTTCTAAATTATGATGAATTATTTGGTAGAATTGACGAAATCAATTATACTTGCATCGGAAATTCATTCCCCTGAATTAACTTTTCGAGCAATTCCCTGATTTCAACTAGCCAAATATTTTTTACGGGAGAATTTAAAGTTATTTTGAAGACACTTATAGTATCAGGATTAAAATCATTTTTATTTACTTATCTAATTTCTAATTAATTTCCTTTTATAAACTTATGTACGATATTCTTGAATTAAACAAGAAGCTGCTGCCTGAGTTGCGCGATATTGCCAAAGAGCTTAATATCAAACGCGTCGACTCATTTAAAAAGCAGGAACTGATCTATAAAATTCTGGATCAGCAGGCTATCGCAGCTTCAGAAGCAAAAACATCCCGGAAAGATAGTCACTTCCGGGCAGAGGCCTGTCAAAAATCAACAGGCCGGAGAAGAAAAATCTTCTCAGTCAAACAGGCAGAGACGCGGCAGGCCAAGGAAAGTTGAAAACCGTCCCCAGGCTCAGCAGAACCGGCCGGAACCTCCCCAGCCGGAAATAGCCCGGACCGAAGACCCCCCCGCCACACCGAACAAGAGAACACAAGACCTCAGACCACTCCGAAAAAAGACACTCCGTCGAATACACGCAGAGAAGACAAGTCCCAGAACACTGAAGAAATCCCGCCGAGCCGCCGGCACAGGAAAATGCATCCATGCAGCATGAAACACACAATCCGGTACAGCGCCGCGATGACAAAGATCAGAGAAGACAGAATTATGATGGCGGGCACCGCCAGCAACAAGTCAAACGGCAGAATGACCGGTATGACTTTGAAGGACTCGATCTCCAATTCCGGCGTCCTTGAGATTATGCCCGACGGTTACGGATTCCTTCGATCAGCCGATTACAATTACCTGAATTCCCCCGATGATATCTACGTCTCCCAGTCACAGATCAAACTCTTTGGACTGAAAACGGGCGATACCGTCAAAGGAACCATCCGGCCGCCGAAAGAAGGTGAAAAATATTTCCCGCTGATCAAGGTTGAAGAAATCAACGGCCGTTCACCGGATTTTATCCGCGACAGGGTGCCCTTCGATTACCTTACACCGCTTTTCCCGGAAGAAAAATTTACCCTTGTCGGAAATGGCCACACCGAACTTTCGGTTCGCGTGGTCGATATGTTTTCGCCCATTGGGAAAGGACAGAGGGGACTGATCGTCGCTCAGCCGAAAACCGGGTAAAACGGTCCTGCTGAAAAATATTGCCAACGCCATTGCCGCCAATCATCCCGAGGTTTATATGATCGTGCTGCTGATCGACGAACGGCCCGAGGAAGTTACCGATATGGCCAGGAACGTCAACGCCGAAGTCATCTCTTCGACCTTCGATGAACCGGCAGAACGCCATGTCAGGGTCGCCAACATCGTGCTTGAAAAAGCCAAGAGGCTCGTCGAATGCGGTCATGATGTGGTCATCCTTCTCGATTCCATCACCCGGCTGGCCAGGGCTTTCAATACCATCGCCCCCGCATCGGGTAAAGTCCTCTCCGGAGGTGTGGATGCCAATGCCCTTCATAAACCAAAACGGTTTTTCGGCGCAGCACGGAATATCGAATTCGGCGGCTCACTGACCATTCTGGCCACCGCCCTTACCGATACCGGCTCCAAAATGGATGATGTCATCTTTCGAAGAATTCAAGGGAACCGGTAATATGGAACTCCAGCTCGACAGGAAACTGGCCAACAAACGCGTCTGGCCGGCAGTCGATATCAATGCTTCCAGCACGCGCAGTGAAGACCTGCTCCATGAAAAGAGTATGCTGAACAAGATCTGGATCCTCAGAAATTACCTCTCAGATATGACCTCCGTTGAAGCCATGGAATTTATTTCCGACAGAATGGCAAAGACCGAAAGTAACGAGGAATTCCTGATTTCCATGAATGCCGACTGATTGCACCGTTGAAAAGATTAACCGGTTATTTGCCGGTTTTTAGGATAAAGAGGGTGGCTCAAATCTATGTTCTTTGTATAAGTTGGTTACAAAGAACCTATTTTTAAGCCATCCTCTTCATTTTTGCCAGTCCCCCGGGTGCCTGCTGAAATTGAAAGTGTACCCGAAAGTCAGGCCGGCCCATAAATGTGCCGTCATGGTGCCGAGGGCATCCAGCTCGAAAGCCCTCGTGTCCCCTTCCAGGAAGGGGATGAGTGACGCTTCCCAGAAATACTTTCCCCCGCTGGCCTGGTACCTGTAGGCGATGCGAAGATGAGCCAGGAGGGCCGAATGATCTGGGCATCCTTGAACTTCTTAATGATCAGCACTGAACCGATCCCGATTTTCACATGATGGGGATTGAAGGAAAGGATCTCGTTGACGGTGAAGGGAACAGTCATCCGCATGATCCCCGTTCCTGCCGGGTACCAGGCAAATCCGCCTGGACCGATGTTTTGAACTGGTCCTGGTTCAGCAGGATCCGTTCATATCCCGGGAATATAACGCTCCGGGACCGAGCAGCTCAAGATAGACGGCATTCTGGTAGACAAAGGCGGCACCTTCCGTGAGCGTATCCATCTGGGGCTGAAGGGTGTCGATGGGCACCGGGAGAGTATCGGCCTGGGAAAATGCCCCGGGACACAGACCCGACAGGAAGACGGAAAGAAAAAAATGCAGAAAAAAACTTCGGATCATAAAACAGCATTTTAGGGTGATGCCATGTACGGATACCCGGAATATATCCCAGCGGGTCTGAAATGACTTCGCACCCGTCCCGGTTCAGAAACACCCGGGCTTTCCCCCCGGTTTCAGAGGATAAAAAGTATAACAAACGGGGAGGATAAAGTGGCCATACCGGCCGGTAAAAAAACTGATAAAAGTCAGTCTTTTTAAGGGTTTACGGCCAATTTATTTGAAATCATTATGAATAAGCCGAACAGTCCCGATTTGTGAATTAAATTATCTGAATTATCGTAATTTTGTGAGACGTTTCACAGAAATGTTCAAGGTATTTAATCATTAAATAATCAATCAATTAGAAATGGCTGATAAAAAGAATTTTGTAACATGTGATGGCAATTATGCAGCTTCATATATTGCGTATATGTTCAGTGAAGTCGCTGCGATCTATCCCATTACGCCTTCATCGACCATGGCAGAATATATTGATGAATGGGCTGCACATGGCAGAAAGAATGTTTTCGGAGAAATCGTCAAGGTCACCGAGATGCAGTCGGAAGGTGGTGCATCCGGTGCTGTTCACGGCTCTTTGCAGGCCGGTGCCCTGACCTCCACATTCACTGCTTCGCAGGGTCTTTTGCTGATGATCCCGAACATGTATAAGATTTCGGGTGAATTGTTGCCGGGTGTTTTTCACGTTTCGGCACGAAGCCTTGCCGCCCAGGCGCTTTCCATTTTTGGTGATCACAGTGATGTGATGAGCACACGTCAAACCGGTTTCGCCATGCTGGCCACCGGAAGCGTGCAGGAAATCATGGATATCGCAGGTATTGCTCACCTGGCATCGATCAAATCCAGGATCCCCTTCCTTCATTTCTTCGACGGTTTCCGGACATCCCATGAAATCCAGAAAGTGGAAGCTCCTTCAATGGACGACCTTGGGAAACTTCTCGACAGGGAAGCCCTCCAGGCATTCCGCGACAATGCTCTGAATCCTGAACACCCGGTCACCAGAGGCACGGCCCAGAATCCGGATATCTACTTCCAGGCCAGGGAAGCGCTCAATGTCTTCTATGAACGGGTTCCCGATATCGTTGAGGATTACATGCAGGAACTCTCCAAAGATCACGGGCCGGGAATATCATCCCTTCACCTATTACGGTGCTGAGGATGCCGAAAATATCATCGTGGCCATGGGTTCTATCACCGAAACCATTAAGGAAACGATCGATTACCTCATGGAAAAGGGGGAAAAAGTCGGACTGATTTCCGTTCATCTCTACCGTCCTTTCTCGGCAAAATATTTCTTCAAGGTGCTTCCCGAGACGGTGAAAAGAATTGCGATTCTCGACCGCACCAAGGAACCCGGAGCCAATGGCGAACCGCTTTACCTCGACATCCGCGACCTGTTCTATGGCCGTGAAAATGCACCGGTCATCGTGGGTGGCCGCTATGGTCTCAGTTCCAAAGATACCACCCCGGGCATGATCATCTCCGTCTTCGATAACCTCAAGATGAAAGAGCCCAAGAGCAAATTCACCGTGGGTATTGTCGATGATGTTTCCTATCCTTTCCCTTCCCCTCGGTCCGGATATCTCCGCGGTCAAGAAGGGAACTTTCGAAGCGAAATTTTATGGCATCGGTGCTGACGGAACGGTGGGTGCCAATAAAAACTCCATCAAGATCATCGGGGAATCGACCGATAAATACTGCCAGGCCTATTTTGCCTACGACTCGAAAAAATCGGGCGGTATCACGACCTCTCATCTGCGCTTCGGTGATAAGCCGATCCGTGCTCCTTACCTTGTCGTCTCTCCTGATTTTGTGGCCTGCCACGTGCCTTCCTATATCAATAAATACGATATGCTGAAGGGACTGAAAGACGGCGGTACCTTCCTTCTTAACTCCATCTGGGATGCTGAGGAAACGAAAGAACGCCTTCCCGATACGATGAAGAAATACCTCGCCGAACACAAGATCAACTTCTACATCATCAATGCCACAAAGCATCGCAGAGGAAATCGGTCTGGGCACCCGGACGAACACCATCATGCAATCGGCTTTCTTCAAAATCGCCAATGTCATTCCTTACGACAAGGCCGTTGAAGAAATGAAGAAATTCATCGTGAAATCATTTGGCCGCAAGGGGGAAGACATCGTTAAGATGAACTATGCTGCTGTCGATAAGGGCGGTGAGGTTGAAAAGGTTGAAATTCCCGCCGAATGGGCAAGCCTTAAACCGGCAGCCGAAAAGGACACCCGGGAGATCCCCGATTTTGTCAAGATGGTGGCTGAACCCATGAATCTCATGAAAGGTGATGATCTTCCGGTCAGTGCGTTCGTCGGCCGTGAAGACGGGACATTCCCTCCGGGTCTCACCCAGTACGAAAAGCGCGGTATTGCCGTGAATGTTCCGGAATGGCAACCCGACAAATGTACCCAGTGTAACCAGTGCTCGTATGTTTGTCCTCATGCCTGCATCCGTCCCTTCCTGTTCGATGAAGCCGAAACCGCTGCATTGCCCGAAGGCACCGAATATGTTAAGGCAGGCGGCAAGAGCCTGGCCGGGCTGAACTATAAGATCCAGGTTTCCGTTCTCGATTGTACCGGTTGCGGTAACTGCGAGGAAGTTTGCCCCGCCAAGGAAAAGGCACTCATCATGAAACCCCTGGAATCCCAGATGGGTGAAGTGGAAAAATGGGATCACATCTCGAAAAGTGTCACCTACAAGGATACCCTGCTCGAGAAAACCTCCTCGATCAAGAATTCCCAGTTTGCCCAGCCGCTCTTTGAATTTTCGGGAGCCTGCGCCGGTTGCGGTGAAACGCCCTATGTCAAACTCATCACCCAGCTTTACGGCGAAAGGATGATGGTTGCCAATGCCACCGGCTGCTCATCCATTTACGGCGGATCTGCGCCTTCAACCCCTTATACCGTCAACAATAAGAGCGGTTACGGTCCGGCCTGGGCCAATTCTCTTTTCGAAGACAATGCCGAGTATGGTTTCGGGATGGCCACCGGCGTGAAACAAATGAGGACCCATATCGCCAGTCTGATGAAGGCAGCGATGGAAGAGGGTGTTGCCGACGCCACCCGTGAAGCCTTCACTGCATGGATCGAAAGCATGGACGATGCCCAGAAATCGGAAGAAGCCTCTCAGAAAGTGATCAAAGCCTGGAGAAGTGAAAAATCGCCTGCTGCCAAATCCATCCTCAACCTGAAACAGTACCTGGTTAAAAAATCGGTATGGATCTTTGGCGGTGACGGATGGGCTTATGATATCGGTTACGGCGGTCTCGACCACGTGCTGGCCTCCGGAGAAGATGTCAATGTCCTGGTACTCGATACCGAGGTATATTCCAATACCGGCGGTCAGGCTTCCAAATCCACCCCGGTGGGTGCCGTTGCCAAGTTTGCCGCTTCAGGCAAGAAGATCCGGAAGAAAGATCTGGGCATGATGGCCATGAGTTACGGATATGTTTATGTGGCCCAGGTTGCCATGGGCGCCAGCCAGTCACAGTACCTGAAAGCTGTCCGCGAAGCCGAAGCCTATAAAGGACCCTCACTGATCATCGCCTATGCTCCCTGTATCAACCATGGTATCAGGGCCGGTATGGGTGAAGCGCAGGCACAGGAAAAACGGGCCGTTCAGGCTGGTTACTGGTCACTGTACAGGTATAACCCGATGCTCGAAGAGGAAGGAAAGAATCCGTTCCAGCTCGACTCGAAAGAACCTGACTGGAGCCTCTTCCAGGAATTCCTGAACTCGGAAGTCCGCTATACTTCTCTGATGAAATCCTTCCCTGCCGAAGCTGAAGTGCTGTTCAAAGCAGCTGAAGCCAATGCAAAATGGAGGTATCAGAGTTACAAACGTCTGGCTGAGCTCGAATACACGCCATCGGAACAATAACAATGGGCCGAATGCATTTAAAAAAGGCTGCCCCGGGTTCGGGAGCAGCCTTTTTTAATGCTTTTTTTTCAGAAAATACCCTGCCTTCGGGCGAAGGTTATTTGGAGAAAACGATCTTATAGTCGGTGTCGATCTTTCCCCTGGCGATGGCCTGAAGCTTACCATTAATGAGTCTCCGGCGCAACGGATTGATCTTGTCGACAAACAGGATCCCTTCCAGATGATCGAATTCATGCTGGATGATGCGCGCCTTGATGCCGGTATAAACCTCGTCGTGGAAATTCCAGTCCCGGTCGTAATACCGGATCCGGATCCGTTCCTCCCGTTCCACCTCCTCACGGATGGACGGGATGCTCAGGCATCCCTCGTTGAACGACCAGCGATCACCGGTCTCTTCAACGATTTCCGGGTTCACGAAGGCTTTTTTAAAATCCGCCAGTCCTTCACCTTCCTCATCCTCCATCTCTGTGGCGTCGATCACGAAAAGACGCAGTGATTTCCCAACCTGGGGAGCAGCGAGACCGATTCCCTCCGAGACCTTCATGGTCTCGAACATATTGTCGATGAATTCGCCCAGCCCCTCAAAATCGCGCGGTATATCTTTCGCTCTCTTTCTTAAAACCGAGGTGCCGTAAACATATATCGGATAAACCATAAAACAGCTGTTTTTTCAACCCGTTTCGTGCATTTAACATTCCGGGCTGAATAATGTTCTCCGGATGCCGCAAAAATCATGCTATCAGTGGCTTGCCCGGTGTTCCATGAAAGACTGGAGGATGATCGCCGCACTGATCTTGTCGATGTTTTCTTTTTTTCTCCGGTCCTTTTTCTTCATCCCGCCTTCGATCATGGCCCGGACAGCCATCCTGGAAGTGAACCGTTCATCTTCGTATTCGAGAGGTATCGCCGGGAACTTTCGCCGGAAGGCGGTGGCGAACTGCATCACGTATTTCATCGATTCGGATGGCTCATCATTCATTTTCAACGGGTAGCCCAAAACGACGCAGTCCACCTTCTCCTTCGAAAAATAGACGGAGAGAAAGTTCAGGATCTCGTGTGCCGGAACGGTGGTCAGGCCCGACGCTATCATCTGGAGGGGATCGCTAACGGCCACCCCGACACGTTTCCTGCCGTAATCAATGGCTAAAAGTCTGCCCATGGCTGGTGTATTCTTATCAAAAGTAATAAAAAAACCGATGCCGCCGGCCGTCCTGAAAGCAGCGTATTCCTTTATCGGGCGGGGCCTTCTGCGAAAGGGCAGAAGAAGAATGAAAAATGCCGGCAGCTTTTCCGTCAGGAACGGTTTTGGCTGCCGGCATTTTACGCGTTTTCAACCAGTGGCATTCCAGGCAGGAGAAGCCCGGGTACTTTACCGCAGGCTGTGGAGCCTCATCAGTTCACCCGACTTCAGTAAGAGCTGAATGTACTGACCCCGTTTGTATACAAAAGGATCTTTTAATTTCGATTCGGAGAGTTTTCCCTTGAAATCCTTGAGGCTGTTGTAACCCTTTTCCTTCATCCAGGCTTCCATCTCAGCTGAGCATTTTCGCGATATGGGAGATCTTGTGCTTATAAAGGGCACTGACCACCTGAACGGTGTCAGTTCCGGCCATGATCAGTTTGATGATGTCTTTTCCGCTGTAAACACCGGTGCTGCTGCAAATCCCGGCTTTGATCCGGCCATGAAGCAGGCCGGCAAAACGGAGCGGAAGACGGTATTCGTGCTCGGCGCTGAGATTGAAGGGCGAGGTGTGCTCTTCTTTTTTCAGGTCGATGTCAGGCTGGAACATTTTATTGAACAGGACAAATCCATCGACCCCGGTTTTGTCCATATCCGAAATGACTTTCAGGACATTGGTGTAAAAAGGACTCAGTTTGACGCTGACCGGGATATTGAGGCTTCTTTTCACTTCCCTGAGGATGTCGATCTGTTCTTTCACGATATCTTCGCCCTGCCTTTCAAAATCCCGTGGAATCGCGTAGAAATTCAGTTCAATGGCATTGACCCCGGTGTCTTCGATCAGTTTCGCATATTCGAGCCAGGTCGTTTTATTGACGGCATTCAAACTGGCAATAAGCGGAATGGAAACGCTCTCCCTTGCCCGCCGCAGGTTATGCAAAAATTCCTTGGGACCGGCATGGTCGACCGAAGGGAACAGGTCGATCATCTCGGCATGCCGTTCATTATATTCATTCATTTCCTCATCGAGCTGGTAACGTTCAAGTTGGATCTGTTCCTCGAAAAGGGATTTGTAAACGATGGCTGCAGCGCCGGCATCTTCAGCAGCCTTGATGTTTTCAAGGTCGGAGACCAGGTCGCTGGCACCAACGATGATGGGGTTTTTCAGCTCCAGCCCCATGTAATTTGTTTTCAGATTGATCATAACAGTGAGAATTTAGGAATTAATGTAAGAACGAAACACGGTTCAACCTCTAAAGTGAACGGGAATGTACTCTTAAAAACAGTTGTCGTTTGCGATTGTTCGCCCCCTTCGCGGCCGCAAAATTTTTTTGCCTTTAGGTGGCTGATTTTTCGGTCTTTTTCGGATTAAGGAACAGAGATGAACCTTCCCTTTTCAGAACGGATCAGGGCCGTGCCGGTTTCGAGGGCGCTGCTTTGCCTGGTCACGGGCATCGTGGCAGGGCGGCGCTGTGGTCAGCCGGTGCCGGATTTGCCGGTTGTCATCTTCATCCTGCTTGTCCTGCTGGCGGCGACGGTTCATTTCAACCTGTTTTTCCGGCCAGGCCATGCCTGGTTGAGAGGGCTGCTTATCAGCCTGGTTTTCATCTTCCTCGGTGGTTACCGATCTGCGGGTCCCGGCACGATGGCCGTGCCCATCGCCGATACGGTGACCGTCGGAAGCGTATGTTCGTTTCCCGTGGAGAAAGACCGGTCGGTGCTGGTTAAACTTTGCATCAATGCCAGGACCTTCGCTGACAACGATGCCGGTGGACCGGCCTTTGTCAATGCCTATTTTGGAAAAAGCGACAGCATCCTGAGAGCACGGCCCGGAGATATGATCATTTTTCACTCCGGACTGGATGTCCCGGTGAACGGGGGCAATCCGGATGAATTCGATTATGCTTCTTATCTCAGGTCGAAGGGGATCGTTTACCAGTGTTTCATCAGTGACGGCCATTGGCGGCTCATGGAGACCGGCCGGAGGAAGCCCGGGGATATCCCTCTTCTCATCAGACAAAGACTGCTGCAACGCATTGAAGACACTCCGGGGGATGAAGCGGCCAAAAGTGTCCTGGAAGCCATCACACTGGGAACACGGGAAAATCTCGATCCCGAGCTGAAGAGTGCTTATGCCAATGCCGGAGGGATTCATGTCATGGCGGTTTCAGGGCTGCATGTCGGGATGCTCTGGCTTTTCCTCAGCTGGCTCACCGTTTTTTTACGGTACGGTAAGTCAAATGCCATGGCCCGCTTTATTTTGATCACCGGCGTTCTCTGGTTTTATGCCGTGATGACCGGGCTTTCCGCTTCAGTCACCCGATCTTGCCTGATGTTCAGCCTCGTCAGCCTGGGGAAGCTGATCGACCGGAATTCATCCACCCTTAATACGGTGATGGTGGCCGCATTCATCCAGCTCTTGTTCAAGCCGGCCCTCATCGACGATGCCGGTTTCCGGTTTTCCTACCTTGCCGTGACAGGCATCCTCCTGTTTCACGCGGGCATTTCCGGAAGCGTGAAGGTCAAAGGGTTTATCCCCGGGAAGATCCGTGATCTGGTTGCGGTCAGCCTTTCAGCTCAGCTGCTCACCTACCCCTTGGGGATCTATTATTTTCATCAGTTCCCCGTGTGGTTTCTCCTGACCAATATTTTCATTATTCCTGTGGTCACGGCCCTGGTGCTGCTCTACCTCCTCTCGGTCATGTTTTTCTTTTTTCCCCTGGCCTCCTTTATCCTGACGCGGGGATGTCTCCTGCTGGCGGGGACCATGAACCATGGCATCCGGCTCATCGACGGTCTGCCATGGTCGGTGGTGGGAGGGCTCACACTGAATGGTTTCCAGGTGGCCGTACTGTTGGTGGTTCCCCTTCTGATCCTGGCCTGGACCATCCATCGCCCGCCGGCGCTCATCATCTCCGTCCAGGTGCTCATCTTCCTGTTTATCCTGACCGGCGTGGTGCGGAGGGCTTACCATTCTGCCGGCGATTGCCTTGCCGTTTATAACGTCAGAGGATTACCGGCTGTGGGGATGCTTTCCGGGGAAACACACAGGGTGTACACCGATACCGGTGAACCGTCATACCAAAGGTCGATTGAATATGCGGCGAAGTCATTTTGGATCAATACATACATGGATTTTCCGCTTTACCGCGGACTCCGGGCGGATAGCGGGCTTAGCCTGACTGAATCCAGGCTGCCGGGCTGCGGCAATCTGCTTGTCCAGGAGCCAGGTATGCGTGCGGTGTTGATTTCCGATGCCGGTTCTCTCATCCGGCTGAAAACGGGGACCGCCTGCCGGGCAGATGCATTGATCCTCACGGGGAGGGACCTGTTGCCCCCCGGGGATCTTCTCCGACTGTTCAGGCCCCGGCGGGTCATCATCAGCTCTTCGGTACCCGGGTGGAAAAGCTACACAGAAGTAGAGATGCGGATGCTGCCACCAGTCTATGATGTCCGGAAAAAAGGGTGGTACGTGTTGCCTTACCGGAGATCTTCCGGAAAAAAATGAGAAAGCATTGGGGGATTACATGGATTATGTGTTATTTTGCCGTTTGGTTTTTTGGAAAAGTCCTGATCGGAAAAAACCGATGTTCTTAAGAACTAAACATTTATCCGGGTGTTTTCACTTGATGTGAGCACCGGTTACGTTTTACGGAGAATCTCCGGACCGTGAGGGACTCATTGATAACTTAAACGCCGTATGAAAATTATTCTGGCTGGTGCCGGTGCTGTTGGAGCGCATCTTGCGAAGATGCTGAGTAATGAGAATCATGATATCACTGTTCTTGATACGGACCCCGAAAGGCTTAAGTTTGTGGGTTCTACCCTGGATGTTCTGACCCTGGAAGGAAGTGCGACATCCATCGGGCTTCTGAAGGAAGCCAAGATCAAAAAAGCCGATCTGTTCGTCGCCGTCACACAGACCGAGGCCACCAACATTGCCGCCGCCGTGATCGGTAAACAGACTGGGAGCTAAAAAGACCATCGCCAGGATCGACAACCAGGAATACCTCTACCCGGAGAACAAGGAGATGTTTATCGGGCTGGGCATCGATTACCTGATCTATCCCGAGAAAATCGCAGCCAAGGAAATCGTGGGCCTGCTGTCCCAGACGAGCACCTCGGATGTTGTGGATTTTTCGGGCGGCAAACTCCATCTTTATGCCTTCAAGCTTGAGGAAAACGCCCCCATCATCAATAAAAGCCTTATGGAAGTATCCAGTCCCGGCGAGTTTCTCGAATACCGGGCCGTGGCTATCACCAGGAATTCACAGACGATCATTCCCCACGGGGCAGGACCGGTTCCAGCTTGGCGACCTGGTCTATGTCATTTCAAACAAGGGCGGCGTGAAAAACCTGCTTCGCTATACCGGGAAAGAGAATTATGAAGTCCGCAATATCATGATCCTGGGCGGAAGCCGGATCGGCCTGAGGGCTGCCCGCGACCTGGGCGACCAGCATTATGTCAAGCTGATCGAGTCGGACCGGGAAAAAAGCTACAAGATCTCCAATTCTCTCGACAATGCTCTGGTCATCAATGGTGACGGGAGCAATGTTGAACTCCTCACCCAGGAGGGCCTCGCCAAAATGGATGCCTTTGTGGCCGTGACCGGGAATTCGGAGACCAACATCCTCTCGTGCCTGCTTGCCAAAAGCATGGGGGTGAAGAAAACCATTGCCGAGGTTGAGAATATCGACTACATCCCGCTGGCGGAAAATATCGGCGTCGATACCATCATCAACAAAAAGCTGATCACGGCAAGCCGGATTTTCCGCTTCACGATGAACACGGAAGTTTCGACCATCAAATGCCTGACGGGCACGGATGCCGAAGTGATTGGAGTTCATCGCCAAACCGGATTCGCTCATTACGAAAAATAAGCTGAAAGACATTGAATTCCCTGAAGGCGCTATCATCGGCGGAGTGATCCGGCACGAAGGAGGGCTTATAGCCAATGGCAATACGGTCATCAAGCCCGGTGATCATGTAGTGGTATTCACCCTCCCATCTGCGGTCAGCTTTGTCGGTAAATATTTCAGCTAAACGGTCTCCATGATCAATTACCGCATTGTAGCCAATATCCTGGGATTGCTTCTGCTGATCGAAGGAATTTTCATGATGCTTCCCATTCCGGTGGCACTGATTTACGGGGAACATAATGCGTTGTCCTTCCTGGTCTCCGGGCTGATCACCGCCACGGCCGGAGGCGTTGCCTGGGGATCGACACGGAATGCGATCAGGACCATCTCCAAACAGGAGGGTTATATCATCGTCACCCTCGGCTGGATCCTGTTTTCCGTATTCGGGACGCTTCCCTATGACCTTACCGGCGAGCACCCCTTCATTTACGGGTGCTTTTTTCGAATCCATCTCGGGCTTTACCACCACCGGAGCATCCATCATGAATGATGTCGAATCCCTGTCTCACGGGATCCTTTTCTGGCGCAGCATCACCCAATGGCTTGGCGGAATGGCCATCATCGTCCTTTCGCTCGCGGTCCTGCCTTTGCTGGGTATCGGCGGGATGCAACTCTTTGTTTCGGAAGTGCCGGGCTCATCGTCCGACAAGATCCATCCCCGGATCAAGGGCATCGCGAGCCGGCTCTGGTTCATCTACCTCTTCTTCACCCTTCTCGAAACGCTCCTGCTGGTCCTGGGGAAGATGGATGTCTTCGATGCGATCAATCATTCCATGACAACCATCTCGACCGGTGGCTTTTCCACGAAGCAGGCGGGTATTGCCCACTGGGATTCTCCTTATATCCACTATGTCATTACCCTGTTCATGTTTATCGGCGGCATGAATTTCGGTCTTTCGTATTTTATTCTTCATCTCGATTTCCGGAAGGTTTTTAAAAATGAAGAGTTGCGCTATTATCTTGGATTCATTCTGTTTTTTACCATTTTCATCGCCGTCTGGCAGGTGGCTGGGAATGGATGTCAGGGGAGGGACGGCTTTCCGGGAATCGCTCTTCCAGGTCGTTTCCATCATTTCAACTACGGGATTTGTGATTTCCGATTACCAGCACTGGGTGCCCGTGCTGGGGATCCTGATTTTCCTCCTGATGTTTTTTGGGGCATCGACCGGTTCGACCGGCGGGGGGGTGAAAATCATGCGGGTAGTCCTTCTCCTGAAGAACAGTGCTCTCGAAATGAAGCGCCTGGTGCATCCAAGTGCGGTCATTCCGGTTCGCTTCAACCGGCATGCCATTGAGCCTCACATTACCACCAATGTTCTGGCTTTCGTTTCCTTCTATATCATGATCATTGTAGCCGGCACTGTGATCATGTCGGCCATGGGTTACGATCTCAACACTTCGGCCGGAGCGGTCACGGCATCACTCGGGAACATCGGACCCGGGATCGGCGAAGCCGGCCCGTTCAGGAATTACAGTGACATGCCCGAAATCGGAAAATGGTTCTTGTCTTTTCTTATGCTGACCGGAAGGTTGGAACTGTTCTCCATCTTTGTCCTCTTTTCACCTGAATTCTGGAGAAGGTAGGCGGTCCTGCTGCCCATTCACTCCACAATCCCTGCACCTTCCCTGGTGACTTCGGGCTGTACGCCTGTGCAATCGATGATCGTTGACGGAACATTGCCGCCAAATCCCCCGTCGATCAGGGCATCGATCCTGTCCCTGAAATGGTCCCAGATCAGTTCCGGATCGGTGGTATAGTCGATGATCGCATCGTCATCATGGATGGAGGTGGTGAGGATGGGATGGCCGAGCTCCCTGACAATGTCGAGGATGATGCGGTTGTCGGGGATCCGGATGCCAATGGTTTTCTTTTTGTTTTTCAGGATTTTGGGGACATTGTGGCTGGCATGGAGGATGAAGGTGTACGGGCCGGGCAGTTTGGATTTCATCAGCTTGAAGACGTCGTTGTCAACATACCGGGTATACTCCGACAGGTGGCTGAGATCGGAGACGATGAACGAAAAATGCGCTTTTTCGGGTTTGAGGTTTTTGATCTGTGCGATACGTTCGATGGCTTTGGGATGGAAAATGTCACAACCCAGGCCGTACACCGTATCGGTAGGATAGATGATGACACCCCCGTTCCTCAGGATATCACAGACCTGCCGCACGTGCTTCTCATTCGGATTCTCTTCGTACATCTTAATATACATCACCCGAAAGCTTAATGATCATGATGAAATAACGTTTGTCACGGGCATTGGTTTAGTCCGGTGGGCTGGTTCACCTGCCGGATTTTCTTCATCGGCCCCGGGACCGTGATTTTCCTCTTCATCCTCCTCCAGCCGCGAGATATCGGGCTCAGGTCCCTCATGCCGGTAGATGATGGCAAGGACCAGCCCTGTCAGGGCACCACTCATATGTGATTCCCAGCTGATGTGGTAATCGTAGGGGAAAAGGCCCCAGACCATGCTGCCATAGAGAAAGATCACCAGCAGGGATATGGCCATAAGATTCCGGTTTCGGCGGATGATCCCTGAGGTAAGCAGGAACGTAGCCAGGCCGTAAATGATCCCGCTGGCTCCGATATGATAAGCTTCACGGCCGACGAGCCAGACCAGGGCACCGGTAATGAACCAGATCAGGAAGAAGACCCGGTAAGCCACTTCGCGGTAGAAGTAAAACAGGGCCAGGCTGAGGAAGAACAGGGGAATGGAATTATCGAACAGATGGGTGAGATTGGCATGGATCAGGGGAGCGGTCAGGATACCGATGAGGCCTCTCAGCTTCAGCGGGATAAATGCCCAGGGAAACGAAGCTGGTGTCCAGACCGAATTCAATGAATTTGATGAACCAGATCAGGAATAAAAAAAAGCCCGGGAAGACCAGGCTGTGAATGAACCTTCTTTTTTCCTCCATGGAGAAGCTGGGTTTGGCCTGTTGACGGATGGATGCCGATGATCAAATTCCGGACCATCGTCGTGTTAGGGGTCCGTATCATGCAAAGATGTCCGGAAACCGGCTGAACCGACAGCCTTTCCGTCAGATGCCGGCTCGTAAGTCAAGGCAAGCGGCGCATCCGTCGCCTCAAAGGTAGGAAAATTCAAATGATAAAGTGGAAGAGATCGGGCCGGTTGTTAACATATTCATAATTAATGTTGTGCTCGTCCATTCGGCGGATGAGTGTTGTCGAAATGGGATCTTTCCCGGACTTCGATCCCGATCAGCGCCGGACCCCGTTCGCGGCTGTTTTTCTTGGTATATTCAAAAAGGGTGATATCGTCGGTGGGACCCAGGACATGTTCGAGGAATTCCCTGAGTGCGCCTGCCCGTCTGCGGGAACCGGACGATGAAATAGTGCTTCAGTCCCTCGTAGAGCATCGATCGTTCCTTGATTTCCTCGGTCCGGGTAATGTCGTTATTGCTTCCGCTGACGATGCAGACCACCTGCATCCGCCTGATCTTGTCGCGGTAGATATCGAGGGCCGATATGGCAAGGGCACCGGCGGGTTCCACCACGATGGCATCTTCGTTGTAAAGTTTCAGGATGGTGGTGCAGACCTTCCCTTCCGGAACGGTGATCATATCGTCGAGGAGGTCGCTGCAGATGGGAAAGGTAAGTTCACCGACACGCTGTACCGCCGCGCCGTCGACAAACTTATCGATCTTTTCCAGTTCAACGATCCGGCCTTCTTCGAGCGACTTTTTCATGGAAGGGGCGCCTTCGGGCTCCACGCCGATGATTCGGGTTTCGGGACTGAGGGTCTTGAAAAGGCTCAGTACACCGGCCGCCAGGCCCCCGCCGCCGACCGGGACGAAGACGTAGTCGATATGTTTTTCGGTATCCTGAAGGATCTCCAGGCCGACGGTAGCCTGCCCTTCGATGACTTTTTCATCATCGAAAGGGTGGATGAAGGTTCTGCAGTTGGCATTGCAGAAATCGAGGGCCATCTTGTAGGCGTCGTCGTACGTGTCGCCTTCCAGGATGATCTCGACCATATCCTTGCCGAACATTTTGACCTGCCTGATTTTTTGGGAAGGGGTGGGGCTGGGCATAAAGATGGTGCCCCGGATGCCCAGTTTGCTGCAGCTGTACGCCACGCCCTGGGCATGGTTGCCGGCGCTGGCACAGACCACTCCGTTTTTGAGCTCGTCTTTTTGCAGGCTCTTCATCTTGTTGTAAGCCCCCCGGATCTTGTATGAGCGCACGAGCTGGAGATCTTCCCGTTTTAGCATGACGGTGGCGCCGTATTCCTCGGAGAGGTTCAGGTTGCGGACAAGTGGGGTGTGTTCGGCCACTGATTTCAGGCGTTCGCTGGCCTCCTGGATCTTCCGGACTTTCGGCAGGTAATATGGCATCACATTTTTCTCACTCATGGCACCGTTTGTATGGATAATTGACCGGCTGATGTCTTGAAAACATGACCCTGGACCTGAGAAGCGCCGGAACCAGGGTCTGTTATATGTCGGTAAGAAAATGCAGTCCTTGTTGAGTGGCTCAGGACGGACTCACTCTTTGGGCCTGAGTTTACGGACCTGTGCACCGGCCTGCCACATTTCGGAGTTATGGATCTCATCGAGCTCCCTGGTCAGCTTTTTCCTGTAGTCGGACTGCCTGTTTGCCTCGATGGTGATCCGGGCTTCGTTGCCGCTGGCTACACTTTGGTAAAGTTCGTCAAAAACAGGTTTAACGGCATCCCTGAACCTGTTTTTCCAGTCGAGGGCGCCCCGCTGTGCCGTTGTCGAGCAATTGGCATACATCCAGTCCATGCCGTTTTCGGCGACCAGGGGAAGGAGGCTTTGTGAGAGTTCTTCCACGGTTTCGTTGAAGGCTTCGGAGGGGGAATGGCCCTTGCTTCTCAGCAGGTTGTACTGGGCTTCCATGATCCCGGCGAGAGCGCCCATCAGAACGCCCCGTTCACCGGTAAGGTCGCTGTATACTTCTTTTTCAAAGGTGGTTTCAAAGAGATATCCCGATCCGACGCCGATACCCAGGGCGATGACACGTTCAAAAGCCCGGCCTGTCGCATCCTGGAAAATGGCATAGCTGGAGTTCAGTCCCTGGCCGGCAACAAAAAGCCGGCGAAGCGAGGTGCCGGAACCTTTCGGGGCAATGAGAATGACATCCACATCTGCAGGCGGGATAATGCCGGTCTGGTCCTTATAGGTGATCCCGAATCCGTGTGAAAAGTACAGCGCCTTGCCTTTGGTCAGATGTTTTTTCACCGTGGGCCAGAGGGCGATCTGTCCGGCATCCGAAAGCAGATACTGGATGATGGTGGCTTTTTCACAGGCTTCTTCGATCTCGAAGAGATTTTCTCCTTCCACCCAGCCGTCGTTGACGGCTTTGTCCCATGATGCTGAATTTTTTCTCTGACCGACAATGACGTTGAATCCGTTGTCTTTCAGGTTGAGCGACTGGCCCGGGCCCTGGACACCGTAGCCGATCACTGCAATGATTTCATCTTTCAGTACTTCACGGGCTTTGGAAAGGGGAAATTCTTCCCTGGTAACGACATTTTCTTCGACTCCGCCGAAATTGATTTTTGCCATTTTTCTTTTTATTTATTGGGTTATTGACAATACTTCTTTTTCAGAATGCATGTTGGCCACTTCGAGATCCCTGAGGTAACTGGTGATCTCCTTGATCTGCTTGGTGACGGCCACCCGTCCTGAACGGGCAAACTGCAGAACGCCATAGGGGAGGAGTTTCTCGAACAACTCCTGGGTTTCATGCTTATGGCCGGCTTTTTCGATGATGATGTATTCGGGTTCCACCGTCAGGATATGGGCATTGTGCTTCCTGATCAGGTTTTCCACATCGTCACCGTTGGCAAAAGCCTTTGTCGGGACCTTGTACAGTGCGATCTCCTGGTACACGATCTCGTGTTCTTCAAAATAGAAGGCTTTCAGCACACCAATGATCTTTTCGATCTGCTTGACCACTTTCCTGACCATATCGAGCCTGGTTTTGACAACGATGGTGAAGCGGTAAACGCCTTTCACTTCCGACTCCGAAGTGGTGAGACTTTCGATATTGATTTTCCTCCGTGTGAAGACGACAGTGATCCTCTGGAGAAGGCCGATCTTGTTTTCGGTGAATATGGATAATGTGAATTCTTGTTCCATGATAATTTTGTTTTTATTTATTCCAGTCTCATTTCAGATACGGTTCCTCCGGCAGGGACCATGGGGAAGATATTGCTTTCTTTTTCGACTTTTACTTCCAGCAGGAAGGGGCCGTCGTAAGCCAGCAGGTTCGTGATGGCGTCGTCCAGTTCCTCCCGTTTTGAAATCGTTTTGCCATCGATGCCGAAGCCTTTTGCAATGGTAACGAAATCGGGATTGGTTAGTTCAGTGTAGGAATATCTTTTATCGAAGAAGAGGTCCTGCCACTGGCGCACCATCCCCAGGAAGTTATTGTTGAGAAGGACGATCTTCACCGGCAGCTTCGACTGGCTGATGGTTCCGAGTTCCTGGATGGTCATCTGGAATCCGCCGTCACCGATCACGGCCACGACCTGGGTCCCATCAGCGGCAGCAAGTGCTGCGCCCACCGAGGCAGGCAGACCGAAGCCCATGGTGCCGAGACCGCCCGACGTGATCTGGGTGTTGGTCCGGTTGAACTGGTAGTACCGGGCTGAAGCCATCTGGTGCTGACCGACATCGCTGACCAGGATTGCTTCCCCACGGGTTTTCTTGGAGATGGTGTGAATGACTTCGCCCATCCTCAGTCCGCCTTTTAACGGGTAGCAGTCTCTCTCGATGATTTTCTCGATACTCATGCTGGTAGAGCTTGTTAAACGAGTCGAGCCATTCAGCGTGTGAATTCTGTCGGACCAGGGGTATCAGTGCTTCGAGGGCCTGCCGGGCGTCGGCGATGATGGCCACATCGGCTTTGACATTCTTATCGATTTCCGAAGGATCGATATCGATATGGATCACCTTGGCCTGTCTGGCATAGGTCTTCAGGTTGCCGGTCACCCTGTCGTCAAACCGCATCCCTACGGCAATGAGAAGATCGCATTTATTGGTATTGATGTTTGGTGCATAGTTCCCGTGCATTCCGAGCATGCCGGTGAACAGCGGATGGTTTGACGGCAGGGCCGAGAGTCCCAGCAGCGTGCTGGCGACGGGTATCCCGGTCTTTTCGACAAAGGTTTTGAATTCTTCCTGCGCACCGGAGATGAGGATCCCCTGTCCGGCAAGGATCATGGGCTTTTCAGCCTTGTTGATCAGCTCGGCTGCTCTCTGGAGGGCTTCCGGGTTGAGCATCGGGATGGGGGTATAGCTGCGGATCCTGGCAATTTTTTCGTAGCGGAAATCCAGCTCGGCGAACTGGGCATCCTTGGTGATGTCGATCAGCACCGGGCCGGGCCTTCCCGACCTGGCGATGAAGAAAGCCCGGGCCATGGCTTCGGGGATCTCTTCGGGACGGGTCACCTGGAAGTTCCACTTTGGTCACCGGCATGGAAATGCCGACGACATCGGTTTCCTGGAAGGCATCGGAGCCCAGGAGGCCCGAAGTCACCTGGCCGGTTATGCATACCAGGGGCGTTGAATCCAGCATCGCATCGGCAAGACCGGTGATGAGGTTCGTCGCTCCCGGACCCGAGGTTGCCAGGCAAACGCCGACTTTCCGGGATATCCGGGCAAACCCCTGTGCAGCATGGATGGCGCCCTGTTCATGACGGACCATCACATGCTTGAGTTTGTCCTGGTAATCGTACAATACATCATATACCGGCATGATAGCCCCGCCGACATATCCGAACATCGTATCAACCCCTTCTTCCAGCAACGAAAGCACAACAGCCTCAGCACCGCTGACTCGTCTTGTTTCGGGCTCCTGTCCTTTTGCCTGGGTTTTCGTTTGAGTATCCATGTCTATCTTATTTTGGTTATTAATAAATGATTTCAATCAATAATTCTTACTGCGCCTTTGTCTGCGGAGGTCACCAGGCTGGCATAAGCTTTCAGCGCCCTGGAAATCTACCCGGTCCCGGGCTAACGGCTTCCAGGCTTCAGCGCCCCTGGCCTCTTCCTGTTTTCTCCTGTCCGGCGAGCTCTTCCTCACTCAGTCTGACATTGATGGTCCGCGCCGGGATATCGATGTCGATGATGTCACCGTCGCGGATGAGGCCGATCTCACCTTTCTCGGCTGCCTCCGGCGAGATATGCCCGATGGAAAGTCCCGAGGTCCCTCCGGAAAAACGGCCGTCGGTGATCAGGGCACATTGTTCGCCGAGATGACGCGATTTGATGTACGAAGTGGGGTAGAGCATTTCCTGCATGCCCGGTCCGCCTTTCGGACCTTCATACCTGATGACCACGACATCACCCGCATCAACCTGTCTTATCGAGAATGCCGTCACAGGCGGTATCCTGGGAATCGAATACCCTGGCCGGACCGCTGAATTTCAATATGGATGCCTTGACGCCGGCCGTTTTGACAATGCACCCGTTGCGGGCGATATTTCCGTAAAGAACGGCCAGCCCTCCGTCGGCTGAATAGGCATGCCCGATGTCGCGGATGCACCCTCCGGTCCGGTCGAGATCGAATTCCCTGTACCGGGCCTGCTGCGATCCCATGACCAGGTTACGGCCGCCAAAGGGGGCCGCGCTGTATACCGCCCTGGCTTCATCGGTACAGGTCTCCTTGCGGAGATCAAACCTGTCGATCGCTTCGGCCAGTGTCAGACCGTCGACTCGCTTTGCGGAGGTGTCGATGAGACCACCAGAGGCAAGCTCGGAGAGAATGCCGAGGATTCCGCCGGCACGGTTCACATCCTGGATATGATAGTTTGAATTGGGAGATACCTTGCATAAAACGGGGATCTTCCGCGAAATGGCGTCGATGTCCTTCAGGGTGAAGTCGGCCCCGGCTTCATGAGCGATGGCCAGGATATGCAGGACGGTATTGGTTGATCCGCCCATGGCAACATCCAGGCTCATGGCATTGTGGAAAGCCGCTTTTGAGGCGATGGACCGCGGCAGTACCGATGTCGTCGCCTTCATCATAATACCGGTGGATATTCCGGATCAGGGTTTCGGCGGCTTTCCCAAACAAGGCCTTCCGTTCCTGGTGCGTGGCCACGATGGTCCCATTGCCGGGAAGGGCCAGGCCAATGGCTTCATTGAGACAATTCATGGAGTTGGCCGTGAACATTCCCGAACAGGAACCGCAGGTCGGGCAGGCGAGTTGTTCCACGATCGAAAGCTTGTCGTCGTCTCACACCATCATCGGCAGCCATCACCATGGCATCGATCAGGTCATAGGCTTCGCCATCCACGATCCCGGCTTCCATGGGGCCACCCGGAAACGAAAATGGCGGGGATGTTCAGCCGCATTGCGGCAATCAGCATACCCGGGGTGATCTTGTCGCAGTTGCTGATGCAAAACAGGGCATCCACCTTATGGGCATTGGCCATGTATTCGATGCTGTCGGCGATGAGATCACGCGAGGGCAGGGAATACAGCATCCCGTCATGCCCCATGGCAATGCCGTCATCAATGGCAATGGTGTTAAATTCGCCTGCAAAATACCCCTTCTTTTCAAAGATCTCTTTGACCTCCTGCCCGATTGTGCAGGTGCGTATGGCCGGGAACAAACTGGGTAAATGAATTGACGATGGCAATGACCGGTTTGCCGATCTGATCCTCCTTCATGCCGTTGGCTCTCCAGAGGCTCCGGGCGCCGGCCATCCTCCGGCCCTGGGTCGTTGCATCACTTCTTAATGGATTTTTCATGCGTTCACTTGCTCTTTATATATATAGTAAATCAAAAAAGCCATTCTCCTGTTCGAGAATGGCTTCGTATATTTTGTTTCGGTTATACCATACCATTCTCACGTCATCATTCCAAGAATGACGAGCACCACGAGAACCACGACAATATTGGTATGGCCTGACTTCATAATTTCTGTATGATTTCAGAAGCAAAGATAGGCAAAAGCCTTAGTTCACAAAATAAATTTATGTTAAAAAACAGATTGGATTAAATATTTATCTCCTTTTCGGCTGAAAAACTGTCAGATTATCACCATGTCGGCGAAAAAAAGGCGGAATACTGACAGATTGTAATAAGGAGGGGAACGGTGATGTTGACGGGTAAAAAGGGGTGGAAGGAAGGGCGTTTTGAAGGGGGAAGAAGAGGAAAAAAGAAGGGCAAGCTGCTTATATCGCACCGCTACGACCACCTACCCTTGCTACCTTCCGGTCCTGGGGGGATTCAGCAGGAGCTGGTCGTATAAGACTTGCCCTTGGGCTGCAAAAGTAGTATTTTTATTATTTCCTGCAAAATATCTTTCGGGTGAAAGCACTTTTACCCTAAATGACTATATTTGTTCAGACTAAACTTAAAACCTATGGGAAACTGGGTAAAAAGCACCTTGTATCCGGCTGCTCATTTATGCCGGGATCATCAGTGGCGTTTATATTCTGAATGCCCTGATCGTCGATGCCTTCAACATCTCATTCAGTACATACAACCAGATCGCCAGGTTCGGTCATCCTGATCGGAGGAATGGTCTATTCCATTTATGCGTTCCGGAAAGAGTACAACGATAACATGATAACCTATGGACGTGCCCTGGGTTTCGGAGTTCTCACGGCCCTTTTGATCGGCATCATCCTGGGGGTGTATACCATTATTTATATCCAGTACATCAACACCGATTTCATTGCCCTGACCAAGCAGAACATTGAGGAAAAGCTGCTTCAGAAAGGATTTTCAGCCGATATCATTGATAGGGCCACTGAACGGGTCGACCGGATGAACAATCCCGGGTCGTGGTGTTTGCCAGGAGCCTCATCTCGACGATCATTGTCGGATTTATTGTCAGTCTCATTGCTTCAATATTTATCAAAAAAGAACCTTCGGAACCTTTTGCCGATGTTGTTTAAGATTGATGATTATGGATGTATCGATTGTCATTCCCCTTTATAACGAAGAAGAATCGCTTGCGGAACTTGTTGCATGGATAGAGGAGGTTGCCGTGAAAAATCATTTCAGCTATGAGATCATCATGGTTGATGATGGCAGCACCGACAGTCCTGGGAGGTCATCAGGGAGTCTGGGTTCGCGTAAACCTGAAATCGTCGGCATCCGTTTCAGAAGGAATTATGGAAAATCGGCAGCCCTTCATGTCGGGTTCCAGGCTGCCAAAGGGGAAGTTGTGATCACCATGGATGCCGATTTGCAGGACAGCCCGGAGGAAATCCCCGAACTCCGGAGGATGATCCTGGAAGAGGGCCTCGACCTGGTTTCCGGGTGGAAGAAGAAAAGGTACGATCCGATCTCGAAAACCATCCCCAGCAAGTTTTACAACTGGACGGCAAGGAAGGTCACCGGTATCAAATTGCATGATTTTAACTGCGGACTCAAAGCGTACCGGAACCGGGTGGTCAAATCCATCGAGGTATACGGCGAGATGCACCGTTATATCCCTGTCATTGCCCGAAAGGCCGGCTTTACCCGGATCGGGGAAAAGCCGGTTCAGCATATGAAACGGAAATACGGCGTGACGAAATTCGGGCTCGAACGGTTTATCAACGGGTTTCTCGACCTGATGACCATCACCTTTATTTCCAAGTTCGGCAAACGGCCGATGCACATGTTCGGGACCACTGGGCACCTTCGTGTTCCTGATCGGTTTCGTTGCGTCCATCTGGCTCGGTGCCCAGAAGCTTTACTTTCTGCACAATGGCATCAAAACCATCCTGATCACCGACAGCCCGTATTTTTTCCTGGCCATCGCCGCCATGATCATCGGGACCCAGCTTTTTGTCAGTGGTTTCCTGGGTGAACTGATCTCCCGGAATTCACCGGAACGGAATGAATACTACATTGATGAAGAAATAAACCGGAAGGCGTGAAAATCATCAGCATCGGTCCGGCCCATCCATTGAGGGGAGGGATTGCCAGGTTCAACGAATCCCTGGCCGTGCACCTCAGCGAAGACTGGGTCACCGAGGTTGAGATCATCTCCTACCGATTTCAGTATCCATCCTTCTTATTCCCGGGGAAATCACAATATTCCGCAGGGCCGCCCCCTGACGGATCTTCACATCGAAAGCCGCGTGCATTCCCTCTCTCCCCTGAACTGGAAACACGTTGCCCGGGAAGTGATCCGTCCGCAACCCGGTCTGGTGATCATTCATTACTGGATGCCATTTTTTGCGCCGGCCATGGCCGCAGTGGCCTGCCGGATCAGGAAGCATACCGGGATCCCGGTCATCCTTCTTGCCCATAATCTCATCCCTCATGAAAACCAACCCGGAACGCTCTTTCTCACCCGCCGGCTCCTCAGCAATGTCGACGGACTGGTGGCCCTCTCCGCGTCGGTGGCCGACGATGCCCGTACCTTCGGCCCGGCATCCCGGCTGATGGTGATCCCTCACCCGGTGTATGACAGCTATGGCGACAGGTGCCCGAAGAGGAAGCCATCAGGCAGCTGGGACTTGACCCCGGTAAACGATACATGTCTGTTTTTCGGCCTGGTAAGGAAATACAAGGGACTGGATCTTCTGCTGCGCGCCATACCGATGGTGGAAGCACGTGATGTCACCGTGATTGTCGCCGGCGAATTTTACGATAAAAAGGAAGACTACCTGGTGCTGGCCGATGAACTCAATATCAATTTCCGGGTGATCATCCGGGACGAATATATTCCCGATGACGTGGTGAAATATTATTTTTCCGCTGCCGACCTGGTTGTTCAGCCATACCGTTCGGCCACCCAGAGCGGGGTGACGCAGATCGCCTATCATTTTGAGGTTCCGATGGTTGTTTCCGATGCCGGAGGCCTGCCCGAGATCGTGGAAGACGGCGTCACGGGATTTGTGGTCAAACCGGAACCGGAAATGATTGCCGGTGCCATCAACCGGTTTTTCTCACTCCCTCAGCAACCCGGAATGTTGAGAATGTCAGGAAAAGAAAAAAAGAGTTCTCCTGGGACGTCTTCACGCGGCGCCTACTCGCCTTTGCCGGAGAGATTCAATCCTGAAACGGTTTTCATTTCCCGATTTCGTCCTGGAGAAGTCCCAGGACATACCGGTCGACCGGAAAGGTCAGATCGGAAGGTTCCATAGCTCCTCACATCGGCCCACCGGAAAGACTGGCTTCCATTGACCCTGCCTTCGAAATCGAACGGGATGGTTGAAATGCGGAAAAGCGGCTCCCCGGTGAGTTTCATCCGGTAGTAAATACTGATGAGCTGCTGATCGTCATAAAACAGGGCCCTCTGGAAAAATCCCGTGGTATAAAAATGCCCCGTGATTTCAATCTCCTGCCCAAGCTCTTCCAGCGGCCTCCCGCCTGAGGCAGTCCTCCGGCCCCTCGCCGAATTCGAGACCCCCTCCGGGAAATTTGGTCATGTACCGGTCGAGTGACATATTCATCACTGATGAGGACTTCATGGGCATTTCTTGATCAATATTCCGTAAACCCTGATATTGAAATGTCGAATCTTTTTTTCCTGTTCGGTTCCATGTTATTGATCTTTTCCGATGGCAAATGTCATGAATCTAAGCCTGGTCATCCGGGTGAAACCAACTCCAGTCCGGGTCCTTTTTGAACCAGGTCAGTTGTTTCCGGGCATATTTCCGGGTATTGGACTGGATACGGATCATGGCCTCCTCCAAGGCTGGTTTTTCCTTCGAAATGTTCGAAAAGCTCCCTGTATCCCACGGTATTCAGAGCATTATTTTCCCGGAAAGGATAAAGCTTCCGGGCTTCTTCGACCAGTCCCTGGTCCATCATTCCGAGAACGCGGCGGTTGATATTCCCGTAAAGTTCTTCCCGGGGCCGGTTGAGGGCGATGAGCCTGAAGCGGAAATCCCGTTTTTTTCGTGGCGTCGGTCAGGAAGGAAGAATAGGGCTTGCCGGTGATCATGCTGATCTCCAGGGCTTTTTGAATGCGTTTCGGGATTTTTCAGGTCGATGCGGTCATACGATTCCGGATCCAGTTTTTTCAGGGCATGACGCAGGCTTCCCATGCCCTCCTCATCCAATTGTTTCTGGATGCGCTGGCCCTGATTTCCTTATCCACTTCGGGCAGGTCGTCGATGCCGAACCTTACCGCATCGATATAAAGACCCGAGCCGCCTGTCATGACCACTTTGTCGTACTGCTCTAAACAGATTGCCTCAGGAGGTCGAGCACCTCGTTTTCATACATGCTGGCATTGTAATTTTCGATGGATACTTTTGGACCGTGATGAAGTGATGTTTGACTCTTCCGGAGAAACTCGGGGGAAGGCACAGCTGTCCCGACCGACATCTCCCGGTAGATCTGCCGGGAATCGGATGAAATGATCTCCGTGCCGGTTGTCTCGGCAATCTCGACAGAAATGGCGGTTTTTCCGATGGCGGTGGGTCCCGCAATGACGATCAGTTCCTTACTCATCAAAATTCAACCCTTCCGGATTTATGGACCCAAGCAGGATCTGCCTGGGCGGATGACCCTGGGAGTAGGTGATCCGCGGATAAACACCCTCGCCGGGCTTCAACCTTGTCCGTATGCGATCAGCTCCAGGAATATCAGTCGTTCATTGAACATGTCAAAAACATACAACATCCTCTGCCGGGCATCTGTGATATATTCCCCAGCACCGACTTGTCCATCAGCAGGGTATGCCGCTTGTCCATCCTCCGACATATCAAAAAGGGTGAACTCCTGTGTTTTCTCCCATTCCCGGTTCGTAAGAAAAAAACTGGCCAGCTGGGATTTGTCATAATGGAAATCCTCCATCATCAGGTAATGGAGATCATAGAATGTCTGTTCGGAGAGGATCTCGATATCTCTCACAAAGTCCTTGACTTCATCGGATATGAGTCTGAATTTAAAGACCATAGCCTCATTTTTTTGACAAGTTACGCAAAAATTCCAATGTATCCACATTTGATCCGCATAATCCCAGAGCATGGGCGACTGAGTGTGGCCGAAACGGCAATTGCATTCATCACTGTTTCCGACGGTACACTGAAGGAGTTCACGGTCGGCTATTCAACCGGGCCCGTATCTCACCGGCGTTGCCATACCGTTCGATAGTGCAGGACTTCCGACAGGGCTGCTATAACCAGGTCCTCCCTCACCACCAGGAAACCGGTATCGAGAAGGGCGCCTGGTTGACAAGGATGCACGGCACGCTGGTACTCGTAATTATTGGCGTATTTGTTATGGTTGGCCAGGTAGGCGTAATGCTGGAAATGGTCGAGCAGGTGGGGAATCTCGTAGTCGCGGGGGATGAAAATCTTGGATACATTCCGGCACCCGAGGCCGAAATAAGTAAATATGTCATCAGCCAGTTGCTCAAGATCATATCGCGATTCGGTCCCGTCGAGCACGGCGGCTGAATTCCTGTTCTTCCGGATGATGTGCGGATATTTCCCGAAATAGTATTCAAAATACCGGGATGAATTATTGCTTCCTGTGGCGATGACAGCATCCGGGTTTTTCAGGGGTCCTTCCTCGAACCGCACGAGCTCTCCGAATTCAGGGTTCAGGTACACGAGAATCTCCAGGATCGCCGGCAGCAGCCGGTCGTCTTTCGACGACAGTTTGGCGGTAAGCCGGTGGCCCGAAAAGATCACCGCGATGAAATCGTGAAATCCCACCAGGGGGATATTCCCGGCCATGATGACGCCGATTTGCAAAGACCCGTGCTGGCGGCGCATCAGCTGCGGGATAGGATTGCAACCACCGGACAATGTTTTTTCTCTGAAGGGCATCCGACCATTGGCCCAGGCAGTACCTGACATTCTCCGGGGTGAACCAGGGATTGAAATCCTGCTCCTTTATGATCCGGTTTTCAAATCCCCCGGCAAACCTGTCATTGACTTCTTTCAGATCGGGGTTCCCGGCAAACCCTGCCGATCTGAACTGTCCAAAGAATTTTCCGAGGGTGACAAACGCATCTGTTTTTTCCTGGATAGTCATGCTGATGTCCCTTTCGACATTTTTTACAAAGGTAATGAATTTTGGGAGGAGGGAAGATGAAGGTTTGGGGATTTGAGACATGGAGATCACCGCCGTTTTTAGCATAAACACGTGCGCTTTCCCTTTTCCGGACGAGGAAAGGGACCTGAATCGGAATTCAGGTCCCTGAATTTTTTGAGGGTGAAATTGGGAAAGCCCATCGTCAAATCCCCGGATGATGGACAAAACCGGTTCACCGCGGACTTTCTTCACCCATGCTCTCCGGTCACCCCGTTCACCCGGTTTGCGCATCACCCGGCCTTGTTTTCTTCCCGGATAAGATTCAGCGCGGAACCGGCTTTGAACCAGTCGATCTGTTTCTGGTTGTAGGTGTGATTGAGCTTTATTTCCGAAGAGCTCCCGTCATCATGATGGGCAACAAGGGTCAGGGCTTTGTCGGGACTGAATGCCGTCAGGCCCGTGATGTCGAAATTGTCGTTCTCCCTGATCTTGTCGTAATCTGCCGGATTGGCAAAGGTCAGGGCGAGGACGCCCTGTTTTTTCAGGTTGGATTCGTGGATCCGGGCGAAGGATTTCACGATCACCGCCCTGACGCCCATAAAGCGCGGTTCCATGGCGGCATGCTCCCGGCTGGAGCCTTCACCGTAGTTGTCGTCGCCGATGATGACAGAATCCTGGCCTTTGTCTTTGTAATCTTTGACCGCGTCGTAAACGGGAACATATTCTCCCGTCAGCTGATTCTTCACCAGGTTGGTTTTGTCGTTGAAAGCATTGACCGCGCCGAGCATCAGGTTTTTGGAAATGTTTTCGAGGTGGCCCCGGTATTTCAGCCATGGTCCGGCCATGGAAATATGGTCGGTGGTGCATTTCCCCTTGACTTTGATAAAGAGCCTGAGGTTTTTCATGTCCTTCCCATCCCAGGGTTTGAACGGGGTGAGCAGCTGCAGCCTGTTGGAGTCGGGTTCGACATCGATGCGGATCCCGCTGCCGTCGGCGGCAGGAGCCTGGTAGCCGTTATCTTCGACCGCGAATCCGTTGACCGGCATTTCGAGGCCTTTGGGCTCATCGAGTTTTACCTGCTGGCCGTCTTCATTTTCGAGGGTATCGGTCAGCGGGTTGAAGGTCAGGTCGCCGGCGATGGCAAAGGCCGTGACGATTTCGGGGCTTGCCACGAACGCATGGGTATTGGGATTGCCGTCGTTTCGCTTGGCGAAATTCCGGTTAAACGACGTGATGATGGAATTTTTTTCCTGTTTATCGGCGTTATGCCGCGCCCACTGCCCGATGCAGGGTCCGCAGGCGTTTGCCAGCACGAGTCCGCCGATCTTCTCGAATTTATCGAGCAGCCCGTCGCGTTCGATGGTGTAGCGGACCTGTTCCGAGCCGGGAGTGACGGTATACTCCGATTTCACCTTCAGGTGTTTGTCGATGGCCTGCTGGGCTATGGATGCGGCGCGGGTGATGTCTTCGTACGATGAATTGGTGCACGAGCCGATCAGTCCGACTTCCAGGGTTGCCGGGTAACCATTTTCCCTGACCGCCTTGCCGAATTCACTGATCGACCAGGCTTTGTCGGGTGAAAAAGGGCCGTTGATATGGGGTTCGAGCTCGGAGAGGTTGATCTCGATGACCTGGTCGAAATAGTTTTCCGGGTTTTCGTAGACTTCGGGATCACCGGTGAGGTGTTCGGCTACTTCGTCGGCATGGCGGGCGACTTCGGCCCGTCCCGTGCCCTCGAGGTAGATTTTCATTTTTTCGTCATAGCCAAAGAGGGAGGTGGTGGCCCCGATCTCAGCTCCCATATTGCATATCGTACCTTTGCCGGTGGCGGAGATGGTTTTTGCGCCTTCGCCGAAATATTCGAGGATGCATCCGGTGCCGCCTTTGACGGTGAGGATCCCGGCAACTTTCAGGATAATATCCTTGGCGGAAGTCCATCCGCTGAGCTTCCCGGTTAGTTTCACCCCGATAAGCCTTGGGAATTTAAGTTCCCAGGGCATTCCGGCCATGACATCCACGGCATCGGCTCCGCCGACACCCACGGCGACCATGCCGAGGCCGCCGGCATTGACGGTATGGGAATCGGTCCCGATCATCATGCCGCCGGGAAAGGCGTAATTTTCCAGGATCACCTGGTGAATGATCCCGGCGCCCGGTTTCCAGAATCCGATGCCATATTTGGCCGAGACAGAGGAGAGAAAATCGAAGACCTCCTTATTGGTCTGGCGGGCGGCATCGAGGTCCTTCTTCGCTCCGATTTTGGCCTGGATGAGATGATCGCAGTGAACCGTGGACGGTACGGCCACCTTGTCCTTCCCGGCCTGCATAAACTGCAGGAGGGCCATCTGCGCGGTGGCATCCTGCATACCAACCCTGTCGGGCTTGAAATAGACATAATCTTTGCCCCGCGAATAGGCATGACCGGCTTTCCCTTCCTCCAGATGGGAATAAAGGATCTTTTCTGTCAGGCTGAGCGGCCGCTTGAGCACCTTCCTTGCAGCCTCAACCCGTGCAGGGATCTCTGAGTATTTTTGCTTGATCATTTCCAGGTCGAAAACCATGATGTTTTAATTTTTTGGTGAAACACGTCGCGAATTTACAAATTCAACCCGAGGAGACCGAATTAAATTTCTATAAGAGGACATTTTAATAATTATATTGTTCAGAAATGTCTAACTTTAGAAAACTTAAAAAATCTTTCTTTATATGAGGACCACCGTTTTCCGGGAGAATTTGAAAATCGCCTTTCAGACCATCCGAAGTAACCGGTTAAGGACCATTCTCACCATATCGATCATCGCATTCGGTATCATGGCCCTGGTGGGGATCTTCACTTCCATCGATGCCATCAAGCGTTCCATCACCCATGAGTTCACCATGATGGGTGCCAACACCTTCAACATCGAGAGCCGTGGGATGCGGATTCATATCGGAAGCAACCGCTACAGGACAAAAAACTACGCGTACATTTCGTACCGGCAGGCTGAAGAATTCAAGGAAAAATTCGACTTTCCCGCCGAAGTTTCCATTTGGACCTATGCTTCAGGAACGAGTACCGTAAAGTATGGAACCGAGAAAACCAATCCGAATATCCCGGTCATCGGGGTGGATGAGAATTACCTGTCCACTTCGGGGTATGCGATCGGCAAGGGCCGGAATTTCACGGCGGAAGAGATCCGGGATTACCGCAACTATGCTGTCATTGGCGCCGGACTGGCAAAAAAACTCTTTCCCGACTTTGAGGATCCCATCGATAAGATCATCACGGTCGGGAACGGACGGTTCAAGGTTATCGGCATGCTCGAGCACAAAGGTTCCAGCTTCGGGGTGAATTCCGACAATCTGTGCCTGCTTCCGTATTCGACGGTCAGGCAGTATTTTTCGCGGCCACAGATGGGGTATACCATCAGCGTCAAGGTGGCAAACGAACAACTCGTCGACGCGGCTGTGGGAGAGGCCGAAGGGCTCTTTCGCATCATCCGGCACCTCGAGGCCAGGGATGAATCGGATTTCAACATCACCAAAAGCGATGCCCTTGTGAAACTGCTGATCGAAAACCTGAAGAAGATCAACCAGGCTGCCATCGGGATCGGGCTCATCACCCTGCTCGGGGCAGTGATCGGGCTGATGAATATCATGCTGGTTTCGGTGACTGAAAGAACCCGGGAGATCGGCATCCGGAAAGCCATGGGAGCGAAGAAGCGGAACATCCAGCAGCAGTTTCTCTTTGAAGCCATCGTCATCGGGCAGCTCGGCGGAGCTTTTGGAATTCTTCTTGGGATAATTATCGGAAATGTTGTTTCTTTGCTCATTGGTTCTTCATTCATCATTCCCTGGGACTGGATTCTTCTGGGAGTTGTCCTGTGCTCTGGCCGTAAGCATGGTTTCCGGCTATTTCCCGGCTGTTAAGGCTGCACGGCAGGACCCGATTGTTGCATTGAGATACGAATAAATTTTTAATATATATCCTATGGACGAGTATTACGTCAGAAAGACATTCAATACACCCGAGGTATTTTTTTCGCCTGCTGACGGCATTCTTAAGATTGAAGGGCGAGCGATCCCGGAAGATCCGGGTGAATTTTTTGATAATATCATCGAAAAAATCAACCAGTATTATCTTGACCCCCGGGAACTCACCAGGATTGATATCAAGCTCGAATACATCAACAGCGGGTCATCCAAGTATATGCTGGAGTTGATGCGGATCCTCAAGCGCAATTATGAGAAGGGGCGGGATTGCATCGTCAACTGGTATTACGAGGAAGATGACGAATCCATCCAGGAACTGGGCCAGCATTACCAGGCAACCGTGCAAATTCCCTTCAAGCTGATCGATTACTATTGATCTTCTCCCGGCTTTCGCCGGAGAATGTCAACCCGGCATTTGACCCTGAAGATCCTGTATGCCGGATGAAACGATTAACGGTTCGGCATCCGGACCGTTTTTTTTGTACCACTGGCCGTCATAGAAAAAAGGCGCCTGGAACAGGCGCCCTTCATACTCATATTTATGTAGAAAAAATCCGGGCAGACGGAAATCCGTCCGGAAGTGCGTTAATCCGTTATTTCACGGTATCCATGTAAACGATCAGGTCGACGATCTTATTGGAATAACCCCATTCGTTATCGTACCAGGAAACAACTTTTACAAAGTTGTTGTTCAGGGAGATACCTGCTCCTGCATCAAAGATGGATGTGCGGGAATCACCGTTGAAGTCGCTGGAAACAACGGCATCTTCGGTATAACCCAGAATCCCTTTGAGTTCGCCTTCTGAAGCGGCTTTCATGGCCTTCTTGATGTCTTCATAGGAAGCGGCTTTTTCCAGGCGGCAGGTGAGGTCAACCACCGAAACGTTGAGTGTGGGAACACGGAACGACATGCCGGTGAGTTTACCGTTGAGTTCGGGGATCACTTTTCCGACCGCTTTGGCGGCACCGGTTGAGGAAGGGATGATGTTACCTGCTGCGGCGCGTCCGCCTCTCCAGTCTTTCTTGGAGGGACCGTCAACCGTTTTCTGGGTGGCGGTGGTGGCATGTACGGTGGTCATCAGACCTTCGACAATGCCGAAGTTATCATGCAGAACTTTGGCGATGGGAGCAAGGCAGTTGGTGGTGCAGGATGCATTGGAGACAAACTGCATATCGGCGGTGTACTTGTCATTGTTCACACCCATCACGAACATCGGCGTGTCGTCTTTGGAAGGAGCTGACATCACCACTCTTTTGGCACCAGCCTTGATGTGTCCCTGGGCTTTCTCCTTGGTGAGGAATAAGCCGGTGGATTCGATGACGTATTCTGCGCCGACAGCATCCCACTTCAGGTTTGCCGGATCCGGTTCCGAAGTCACCCTGATTTCGTTACCGTTTACAACCAGCTTACCATCTTTGATTGCAACGGTGCCGTCGAATCTGTCCGTGTACCGTGTCATACTGGAGCATGTAAGCCATATAATCAACATCGATGAGATCGTTGATCCCGACAATCTGGATGTCATCCCTCTTCAATGCTGCCCTGAAAGCAAGCCTTCCAATTCTACCAAAGCCGTTAATTCCAACTTTAATTTTAGCCATAGCAATAAAATTTTATGTATTATATTTAATTGAATGAATCGTTTACTGTTTTTTTTATAACAGAAATGCAAACTTAGATATAAAAATCAAATCCTACAAAAATTTGCCTGTTTACAACGTTAAGAGATTATTAAGTTTTAAATCAGAACAGGACCTGGCCATTTTTCGCAGATTCCGGCAACCTTCGGTTTTCCCGGAACAGGCCGGGCTCAGGACTCAGAGTAGTCCGGCATCTGTTTTGTCAAGAAGTCTCTCGTCGCTCATTCCGCTGGCATTGAGGAATATGGCTGAAGCGGCTTTCCGGGCCGGATAAATTCTGACTTCGCAATAATACCCTCCGCCGCCTCCTGCGTGGCAAAAATACGGATTTTCCCTGAGACTTCCGACAAACCACCCCAGCGAGGTTCCGGTTTCTTTTCCGTCGCGCGTTTTCTGGGGGGTAAACATCTGCCTTATGGAATCCTCAGTGAGGACCACCGGATTTTCGTTCAGGAGATCTTTCAGAAAGATCCCGATTCCCCGGCCGTTTCCGATCAGACCCCCGTAAGCCTGCCCATTGACAAACAACGTCCTGAACGGTTTCCACTTCCGGTCGACCGCGGGTTTCATCATTTTTTTCCGGTCGATAAAGGCCCCCAGCAGGAGGTTCATCAGGGAATACCGTTTCTGGTACCCCGTGGCATGAAGGTCAGGGTTGAGCGGCCCAAAACCAAGATCTTCATTGGGAATGCCGAGTTTTTCCAGGATGTTCCGGGTGATGTAGGAAGCGTAACTGAGCCCGCTGACCTTCTCGATCATTTTTCCCAGCACGAGATAACCCACATTGGAATACGCGTATTTTCGTTCCGGGTCGAACCTGAGCCGGGCATAATGACTGATGATCCCGTTGGCAAAGGCGGAATAGTCGAAGGCCGCATGCTCGGCAGGTGAGTGCGTCCATTTCAGCGGCATGGGGTTTGGCAGACCGGAAACATGGGAAAGCAAATGGCGAACCCTGACCTGGCCGGCATAAGGAAAATCACCGAGAATTTCCCCGATCGTGTCATCCAGGTTCAGCAATCTTTTTTCACAAAGCTGGAAGATCGCGTGGCCGTGAAGACTTTTGTCACCGAAAAAAGATTGAAGGTGGTCTTCGCGGTCACTGGAAGCTTCGCCTCCAGGTCGGAAAGGCCGCCGAATTCCTCAATTTCTTTCCCATCGTTGTAAAAATACCATGCCGCTCCAGGTGCGCGTTTCCCCGATAGCTTTCCGGTGCGTTCCGCTGTTTGGGTTCTTTGTGTGGTTGTCATCATGTCGCGGATTGATCCAATGATACAGGAGGGGAAAAGAATTCTCCTCTGAGGATATAACCTGACATTTTATTGTATTGTTTTGGAAGGGATCCAGTTTGTGGGAACGGGTCAACCGGAAACTAGTAATCGGGTTGGTCCTTGGCGGCTTTCTTTTGCTGACGCTCCAATTTCTGTTGCTTATGTTCTTCCTTGAGCTTATCGAACCAGTTATTGGCGCGGGCCGCTTCGCTCATGTCGATCACTTTGCCGAACCGGTAGCCGACAAACAGGGTCAGGAAGTAGAAATTATTGAGATCGGTGGCCATGATGGGTATCTTTTTGGGATAGACATCCATGCCGATGCCGAATTCGAGGGCATGGAGGACGATATCCTGCCGGGAATATTCGAAGGTAAAGCCCAACCTGGCCGATGCACCGGGGACAAATGACAATTCCTTCATCCCCTCAAAAAAGGAAGCCTTTCCGAGAATCTGCGTCTGGTGGATGGTGGTGTTGAATTTCTCGATCTTGGAATAGGTGTCGTAAATACTCCCGGTTGTGTAAAGGATCTCGTAATAAATGGGTTTCAGGATGCCCAGGGTCGGGCCCACGGTGTAAAAGTACCGGATGGAGATCCCTCCGACATCATTCTTGCGGAAGAGCTCACTCTGGCGGCCATACTGGGCCTTGAATTCGAAAAAGCTGTTTTGTTTTCCGAAGACAAAGCTTTTGTTGGAATAATACCCGTTGGAAATTTTGATCTCTTTGGGTGCTTTGACCCCGGACAATTCTGCCCGGTAGAGGATGTGGTTCCGGGCATTGATCCGTTTGGCGTATTCAAAATCACCCCCCAGTCCGTTGGAATTGAGAAAAAGTCCGAAACTTTCCTCGTTGCGCAACAGGACTTTAGGCTGTTCACTGATATCTCCCTGGGCAAACACACCGGGGCAGGTCGCAAACAGCAACACGATCAGAGGGACTATTGAAAATACCCTTTTCATCTTTCGGCTTCCTCCCAACACCTTCAACGGATGGTATACAGGAAAACGGAATTGAAGATTAAACATCAGATTGCAGATCTTCATCTCGACACCTCGTCAGCAAAAAATATCTGCAACCATCATAAGAAAATGCGGCTCTGTGGGAGAAATTACTCAGGAAGCCGGATTTTCTGCTTGTTCGGTGTTCTGATTCTGACTGTAAGCAGGGCATACTTTCCTGTTGCAGGAGGAGAGGAGAACGCCGAGAACAAAAATGACAGCGAGCAGGTACGTAACTTTTTTCATCTGGTCTGTTTTCTTGATAACTGGTACACTAATAACGGTTAACACAGAATAATGGTTGCAATATACAAAAATTAAATTGGAATAATATCAATCCCCCTTTTTCCATCCAGTCATCACAATCCTTTCATACCGGGCCTTTCCGGGTCCGGCTCGGACCGTCTCCCCATGGTTCATTCCTCATCTTTAACGTCTTTCCCGATTCACGGTCACAGTTCCGGGACCCGTCCGGGGGTCCATGGGATATTAGTTTTATTCATATCTTCCTCCAGGGCTTTCAGCTCACCGTCGAGAGTCTGCATTTTCCTGAGCAAGGGCGGAAATGTTTCGGAGAGGATCCGGAAATCCGTTTGCATGGTTGAGGTGACGCCGTGAGTGGTGGTCCACAGGTTGGCGATGATCGCATCCAGGCGGTTATTGAGCGGTACGGGCATCGGCGGGAGTTCCTCCTCGCTGGCCTTTGGTTTCGGACCTTCCATGGTGAAAATGACATCACGCATATCCTTTTCAATTTTCATTGCCCTGGCCAGCATTTCCATCGATCCGTCCGAGGATTCCAGGATTGTCTGTTCCATTTTCGCAATGGTCTCCACATTGTCGCCCGCCAGTTGATAGGTTCCCCTCATCACCCTGGCCAGGTCCGAGACTTTTTTGGCAAAAGCAACGATGGAATCCCTCTTTTCGCGCGGCAGGGTGCTGTTATTCAGCAGATCGGCCTGAAAGGCAAGTGTATCGGACAGGTGCCTGACCTCGCCCCTGACGACAATATCCATGCTGACATGGTATGTCCCAGGGATGGCCAGCATGGATGAAGATGGTTTGGCTACCGGATTGAACTTCCCGTCTTTGGTTTTCACCGGGAAGGGACTGTCGTACCGCAGATCCCATGTCACCTTGTTGATGCCTTCTTTCGGACTGGCAGTGATGCGCCGCACGATATCCCCGGCCCCGCCGGTCACGGTAAAGACCAGGTAGGGAGGGATCTCATGTTCCTCTTTGCGAAGTTCTTCCGTATCGGGCTGGGGTATCGGCTTTTTCTCACTGAACAATTTCTTTTCCTTCTCATGACGCATTTCCTTCAGGGTTTTCGGCACTTCCCTGAGATAATAGGTGAATGTTGCGCCGAAGGGCGGGTTCGGGGCATGAAAGAGCGTGGCTCCCTGTCCGTATTTTCCTTCCGTCTGGATGTACATCCGTGCCCGGGGGATATTGAACAGGAAGGCATCCTGATCGAGAATGGCCCTGTTTCCGGCAAGCTGACGGAGCGGGTTGATATCATCCAGGATATAGATGCCCCTCCCGAAAGAACCGAGAATAAGGGCATCTTCCCTTTTCTGGATGGTCATGTCGCGGATGGCAATATCGGGGATGCCCGATTTCAGGCGGACCCACTCAGAGCCGCCGTTGAGGGAGAAAAACACGCCGAATTCCGTTCCGGCAAAGAGGAGATCCGGGTTTTTGAAATCCTGACTCGAGGGTATGCACCGAACCGTTTTCGGGGAGTCCCGTGGTGATGGACGTCCAGGTTTTGCCCTTGTCACGGCTGACGAGAAGATAGGGTTTGAAATCATCCTGTTTCAGATTGTTGAATGAAGCATACACCACATTTTCATCGAATTTTGACGGCATGATGTCACTCACATAGGTATGGGCGGGCACCCCGGGAAAGGATTTATCCTGTCGCCAGGTTTTCCCGTCATCCTCGGTGACGGAGATCACGCCATCATCGGTTCCCACGTAGAGCAATCCTTTTTTCACCGGTGATTCGCAAAGGCTCACCGCCATTCCGTAAAGGCTGGTTGAAACGTCTTTGGCCACCGCGTCGATGCTCCAGTAATGGCCCATGACCGGGAACGATCCCGGTCAATTTTCGCCGTGATGTCATCGCTGATCACCGTCCATGTATTTCCCCTGTCGCGGGAACGGAAAATGTAGTTCGCTCCCAGATAGAGGGTCGAATCGGAAAACGGACTGATGATAAACGGTGTGTCCCAGTTCCATTTGTAGGTTTTTTCATCTTTCCCGGGTTCTGGTTTGATGTAGACGGCCTCGCCCGATTTCTTATCATACCGGTAAATGTTGCCATACTGGTATTCACAATAGATGATATCGGGGTTTTGTCTGTCGGCCTCGACCCAGAATCCGTCCCCGCCGAGGATGGACTGCCAGTCTTCGCTGGTGACGCCGTCGGAACTGGTGTTCTGTGACGGTCCGCCAAAGGTGTTGTTATCCTGGGTCCCCCCGTACACATAATAAAAAGGTTCGGTGTTGTCGGCATCCACCCGGTAGAACTGGGTGACCGGGAGGTTGCTCTTAAAGAGCCATTTTCTTCCGCCGTCAAAGGATTCGTAAGCCCCGCCGTCGCCGCCGATGAGGAGGTGGCAGGTGTCACCCGGATCGATCCAGAGGGCATGATCATCCACATGGCGGTTATCATTGCCCAGGGGCGCCCAGGTCCTTCCGCCGTCGCGGGTGACCTGAGTCACGGTTTCCGTTGAAATGACCTTATTGACATCGAGGGGATCGCAATAGATCTCGTTAAAGTATTGTCCGCTCGACGAATAATCACTCATCCGGTTCCAGGTTTCGCCCCGGTCGGAGGAGCGGAAAAATCCACTCTTATCCTCTGCCGCTTCAACGATCAGGTAGAGAACATTATGGTCGGCCGGCGACAGGGCGATGCCCATCCCCCCGAGGTCAACCTCCGGCAGACCTTTCATGATCTTCCTCCAGGTTTCCCCGTTATCGGTGGATTTGTAGACAGCCGATTCGGGTCCTCCGCCGATTTTGGTGTAGACATGCCGGCGGCGCTGTTCAGAGGTGGCATATAAAACATCGGGATCGCGTGGATCGATGATCACATTATGCACCCCGGTGTTTTCACTGATGTCCAGGACCTTTTTCCAGGTCGTGCCCCCGTCGGTCGTTTTATATAGCCCGCGGTCACCACCGGGTCCCCAGACCGAGCCTTCGGCGGCCACGAAAACAACGTCGGTGTTTCGCGGATCGATGACGATCCCGCCGATCTGACGGCTGTCTTTCAATCCCATGTTCTTCCAGTGCTCCCCACCGTCGAGGGTCTTGAAAACGCCGTTTCCGTATCCGAGAGCACGCTGGGAATTGTTTTCCCCGGTACCGACCCAAACGACATTGTGATTGTCGGGGTCCATCGTCACAATGCCAATGGAATAAGCGCCATAGTTGTCGAATACCGGTTTGAAGGTCGTCCCGTTATTTTCCGTTTTCCAGACATGACCAGAAGCCGTCGCAATATAGTATTCGGAATGGTCACGGGGATTCACTGCAAAATCGGCGATCCGCCCCGATGTGAACGCCGGGCCGATGCTCCTTAATTTCAGCCCTTTGAAAATGCTGCTTTTCAGGGTGTCTTTTTCAGGCGGTGTTTTGGGTTTCCTTCCGGCCATGGCCCGGGGAGGCGGTATGAATAACATGGACAGAACGGCGGGGATGGCGAAGAAAAGGATGCGTTTCTTGAATGACATGATACAGCGGATTTTAGATGGTTGTTCTTCGGAAGTGTTTCGTGACAATGTTTATATTAAAACCGGCTCCCCGGGTTCATCCCAAAGGAACGTTGACAGGAATTAACCCTGTTGCCATTCAATAAAAACACTTTTCACCCGATTTGCGTTCAATGCTGATGAAGAACATACGGGGAATGAACGTTCCGGAGGTCAACTTTGGTGATCTTCTCTGGAATTTCCGGGGCATTTTTGTAACATTGCAGATCTAAATCAACGCGATGATGATCGATACGATATTTCAACACCGTTCCATCCGGAAATACAAGCCGGACGCAGTACCGGGTGACATCCTGGACAAGATTCTCGAAGCCGGTTCGAAGGCTTCCACCACCGGCAATATGCAGGTTTATTCCATGATCGTGACCACCGGGGCCGAACTGCGGGAAAAGCTATGGGAGGCTCATTTCAGGCAGGACATGGTGAAGGAGGCGCCGGTGCACATTACATTCTGCGCCGATTTCAACAGGTTTAACAAATGGTGCATGCAGAGCCGGGCCGTCCCGGGGTATGATAATTTTCTCTCCTTTTTCACCGGGGCGATAGACGCTCTTCTGGCCTCCCAGAATGTTGTCCTGGAGGCTGAAGCGCACGGGCTGGGCATCTGCTATCTCGGAACGGCAACCTATAATGCCGATAAAATCGTTGAAATTCTGGAACTCCCGGAAGGTGTCGTTCCGGTGGCCGCCATCGTTTTAGGCTACCCCGTCCAGCAACCGGGTCTGACGTCCAGGTTGCCCATGGATGCCATTGTGCACCGGGAAACCTATTCCGATTTTGAAGAGGAACGGATCCGGACCATTTACCGTGAGCTCGAGGCGTCGGGAGAAACAGCCGATCTTCTGCGCGTCAACAGCAAAGAGACGCTGGCCCAGGTTTTTACGGATAATCGCTATTCCAGGAAAGACAATGTCTTCTTCTCGCGAAAATTCCTCCGTACCATCGAAGACCAGGGATTTATGAATAATGACTAGAAAGGCCGGGGCGGACAGCCGTCATAGGGTCCGCACCCGTTCTTCATGGTCACCGGATTTCAAAATCGATTCCCAGGAATAAGGCGATCTCTTTCATTTCTTTGGCCACGGGCCCGATAACCTGGATTCCTTCTTTCCGGATCTTTTCTTCTTTGCGCCGTTCCAGCTCGCCGGGGATAAGCACTTCGTCCTGTCCGGGAACAGGCGTGGCCCCTTTGAACGTCTCAATCCAGTCGTCCATCTTGGCCTTAAATTCACTGGCGGGACGGAAAGCATCGATGCGCATCGCCCCGAAGAAATGTCCTGTTCCTTCACCGGTTTTCTGCTCGAGCACCGGCAGGTAGGCGACCGAGGGCGGGACGAAAGGTCCGAAATTGGCACCCGACAGTACGGCGGAGAAAATGTCCACTACGGCACTCATGCAATAACCCTTGTGACTTCCGTGCTGGTAGTCGCCGCCCAGGGTCAGCATGGAACCCCCTTTCTGCAAAATATCCGGATCATCGGACGGATTGCCTTCCTTGTCCTGGACATATCCGAAGGGTACTTTCTCGCCTTTTTTCCCGGCAACGGCCAGTTTTCCCCTGGCAATGGGGGTGGTGGCGAAGTCGGCCACAAAAGGAGGATACTTCCCGGCCGGAATGGTGACGGCGATCGGGTTGGTTCCCAGGAGCCTGGAGAGGGAGAAGGTCGGGGCGACCAGGGGATTGGCGTTGGTCATGGTCATTCCGATCATATCGTGTTTCAGAGCCATCATCGCGTAATACCCGGCGATGCCGAAATGGTTCGAATTGCGGGTGGAAACCCATCCCGTGCCGGCTTTCTCCGCCTTTTCAATGGCGATTTCCATGGATCTCACCGCGGCGATCATCCCGATGGCCCCGTCACCATCCACAACCGCGGTGCTGGGCGATTCATGCACAATGCGGATGTTCGGCCGCACATTGATCCTTCCGGCCTGCCAAAGCTGAAAATAATCTTTGATCCTGATCATCCCGTGAGAGGAGAGCCCGCGGAGTTCCGCAGCCAGGAACACATCGGCTGCAGCCCTGGCATCCTCCCTGGAGCATCCCATTTTTTCAAAAACCTTGCTGGTAAAATTTTCCAGATAATCGACAGTATACATATGAAGCGTTTTTAAATGATTGACTAAGGTATCGTTTTTCAGGCCGGCTGCCAGTACCGGCCGGTCATTCGCGGTTGACCATCGTCGCCGTAGCCTGTGCCGCCGGCATGATCAGCAGGTCGTTGATATTGACATGAGGCGGCCGGGTGACCGCAAAGAGGATGGTCTCGGCAATATCTTCGGCGTACAAGGGGGTGAATCCCTGGTAAACCCGGTCGGCGCGCTCTTTGTCTCCTTTGAAACGGACCGTGGAAAATTCCGTGTCGACCATGCCGGGGGCGATATTCGTTACCCGGATGCGGTGCTGCAGAAGATCGATGCGCATGGCTTTGGAAAGGGCATCAACAGCATGCTTGGTGGCGCAGTAGACGTTCCCGTTCTCATAAACCTCTTTCCCGGCCACCGAACTGATATTCACAATATGCCCCGTCTGCCTGGCTGTCATCAGTGGAGCGACCTCACGGGTGATATAAAGAAGACCTTTGATATTCGTGTCGATCATCCGTTCCCAGTCGTCGACCACTCCATCGTTGATATGACCCATTCCGACGGCCAGGCCGGCATTGTTAACCAGGACATCGATGTTTTTCCATTTGCCCTCGAGTGAAGCCATCGCTGATTTCACCTCAGCGGGATTTCTGACATCAAAATGCAGGATCAGGACATCGGCCCCGGTGTCGGTTCTGATTTCTTTTTCGAGGGATTCGAGCCTGTCGGACCGCCGTCCGGTGATGATGACATCAAAATGATTCTTTGCCAGGAGAAGGGCTGTAGCCTTGCCAATGCCGGCCGTTGCCCCGGTAATAAGCGCGGTTTTCTTCATGGGTGTATTTTTTCCCGTAAAGGTAATATCTTCGGCTCAAAATCCTGCCCCGGATCGGAATCTGAACGATTATTTATGTATTTTCGCCCCTTAAACACGTCTGTTTTGATTAAACCATACGAAGATCAGCCGGGCACACGCAAGGAACAGGTTACCGAAATGTTCAACCACATTGCCGGCCGGTATGATTTCCTCAACCACCTGTTGTCGTTCAATATCGACAAATACTGGCGCCGCGTGCTGGTGAAAAAGGTGAAAAAGGACCTGCCAGATATTCCCCGTGAGAGCGAAGGAGCATCCATCCTCGATGTGGCCACCGGGACGGGTGACCTGGCCTTTGCCCTGAGTGGTATCGAGAATGCCACGATCACCGGGGTTGACCTCGCTGAAAACATGCTGACCGTTGCGCGGGAAAAGGCGGCCCGTTACCGGACCGGCTTCCAGTTTGTCAAGGGGGATTCGGAGAGCCTGCCTTTCGATCCGAAAGCGTTTCACGTGGTGACCGTCGCCTTTGGGGTGAGGAACTTTGAACATCTCGATGCCGGCCTTTCCGAGATGCACCGTGTCCTCAAACCCGGAGGGCGGGTGTACATTCTCGAATTTTCAAAACCTTCACACGGGCTCTTCTCGCTCCTGTACGGATTCTATTCCCGGGCCATTCTTCCACTGGTGGCCTCGGTTTTCACCAGGGACAAGGCAGCCTACCGGTACCTTCCCGGGTCCATCGCGGAATTTCCTTCGGGGGAGGAGATGAAAAAGATCCTGGAGGATTGCGGGTTCACGGCATGCAGGTCTACCGGGCTGACGGGGGGCATTGCCACCATCTACGAAGGAAAACGACCGGAAGAATCGGTAGTCGGTAATCGGTAATCGGTAATCGGTAATCGGTAATCGGTAATCGGTAGTCGGTAATCGGTAATCGGTGGTCGGTAGTTGGAAGGGGGAAGGGGGAAGGAGGACTTCCGACTTCGGACTTCGGACTTCCGACTGACTTAATACAGATTTTTAAAATTCGCCGGCTTATACTAATTTTGATAAGCTGTTCGTTTTATCACTAAAATTCCAGGCCTTGAAGAAACTCATCCTTGTCATCGCCCTGTTTATCCCCCTCGTTGCATCAGCACAGGTCAAAAGGCCACGAAACCTGCCCGCGTACGACTACAAAAAGCTGCATTTTGGATTCACTGTCGGACTGAACACCATGGATTTCGGGATCAAACGGAGCCTCAGAAACAATCTCATTCCCGATGTCACCATGGTGGAACCCGGGTTCCAGGTCAGCATCGTCTCCGACCTCAGGCTGGGCGAAAATCTTAACCTCCGGTTTCTCCCCGGCATATCTTTCGGCCAGCGGAGGCTCACCTTTTACAAGGCCGATTCCATCCTCGATACCGAGATGAAGATCGAATCCAGCTTTCTCGATTTCCCGCTTCTTCTTAAATACCGCGCCAAAAGGCTTAATAACATCAGGCCGTACCTGATCAGTGGGCTCGACTACCGCTATGATATGGCAGCCAAGAAAGGGTTTGATGAAAATTCAAATGTTTACGTGAGATTGAAACCGTCGGACGTGTATTTTGAATTCGGGTTCGGGATGGATTATTACCTGACCTACTTCAAATTTTCCACGGAACTGAAGCTCGGCGTGGGCATGCTCAACGTGATGGTCGATCAGCCCGAACTTGGTCATCCCCAGTACGTCCAGGCCATCGACAGGCTGAATTCCTATCTTGTTATGCTGTGTTTTCATTTTGAATGATACCGTTTCTGTGCCATTCGGAACAGACGATCGATGTGGCAATGCTCACATTCAGGGAATCGGCCCAGGGTGTTCCCGCGGAAGGAATGGTGACCAGGTGGTCGCATAAAGAAATCACTTCCGGCGGAAGTCCCTGCGATTCATTGCCGAACAGGATCAACCCCTTCCGGGGAAGGGTACTCCGGTAAATGTTTTTCCCGTTGAGAACGGTCCCGGTGACCCGGTATTGCGGATCTGCCGATTTGAGAAGGGCAACCAGTGTGCTGGCTTCCTCATAGTGAATTTTTACCCTGCACAGCGAACCCATGCTCGACTGGACGACTTTCGGATTGTACGTATCGACACTTTCAGGGCTGCAAAAGATATCACTGATCCCGAACCAGTCGGCAGTACGGATGATGGTGCCCAGGTTGCCGGGATCCCGGATGTCGTTGAAATACAGGCAGGTTTTGCCGGCAATTTCGGCAGCCTGAAAGCTGTTATCGGGAATTTTCAGCTCGAGGATGGCGATACTTCCCGAGACGAGTGAAGAGATCTTCCTGATCTCGGCGGCCGGGACGGGGAGGATTTCAATGTCGGGCAGGGGAGTCGTGAGGGAGGAAATGAACGCGGGTTCGGCAATGAGTGTGACCGGTTCCAGGAAGGTACTCCCCCCGGCAAGGATCTCCCGGACTATTTTTTCGCCTTCGGCAAGAAAACGCCCGTATTGGATCCTGAATTTTTTCTGATTCAGGGATGAAAAATATTTCAACCGGTTTTTGGATAACATGGCAAATGATTTGATGTTGGCAAAAATATGCAAACATATCCGGTGGTTCAGTATATTTGCAGGAAAATCTAAAATTACATCCTTAAGAACAAGAATGCCCCATTATATTACATCGGAAAAAAAATCCCTGTTATACCTGCTGGTTGCCATTCTGCTGTTTTCATCCTCATGCCGGACCACCAAATATGTTGAGGATAACGAGTACCTCCTGAAAAAGATCGAACTTAAGGGCGAAGGGAGAAAGATCAACAAGGAAGAACTTTCATCCTACGTCAAGCAGAAACCGAATAAAAAAGTCCTCGGCCTGAAGTTTCATCTCGGTGTTTACAGTCTTTCGAAAAAGGGAAAGGAAAACTGGATCAACCGGGTGCTGCGGACCATCGGAGAGCCGCCGGTGATCTATGATCCGTTCCTGACACAAAAGACCGTCGATCAACTTGAACTCTACCTTAGGGGAAAGGGCTACTACAACGCCGTTGTCACCGACAGCCTGGAACTGGATAAAAAGAAGGCGACCGTGGTGTACTATATCCGGAAGAACGACCCCTATGTTTTACACAACATCAACTACGCCTTTGAGGATACGACACTTCGTTCACTGGTGCTCAGCGACACTACGGCATCGGTCCTCCACCGGGGAGAACTTTTCGATGTGGATCTCCTTTCCTCGGAACGGGAGAGAATAGCAACAATTCCTCCAGAACCGGGGGTATTACTACTTCTCAAAAGAATTTATCTATTATGAGGCCGACTCTTCCCTGGCCGATCACCAGGTCGATCTCACGCTGATCGTCAAAAAATACCGCATTTACAACGAGGACGGAACGTACCGGGAAATTCCCCATCCCAAATTCCGGATACGGAATGTCTACATCAACACCAATTACCAGCCCCGGGAGGCCCTGGCCAACAATGACGCCTACCTTTCCGCCCTCGACACCCTGTCACTCGACAGCACCTATATCGTTTATCTCCGGAAACAGAACGTTCATCCCGGTGTGGTGATGGAGTCGAATTACATCCTTCCGGGAGATCTTTACAGCCTGACCAATTCGCAGAGATCCTACCGGAACCTCTCCTCGCTGAAGCTCTTCCGGCTGGTGACCATCGATTTCACGCAGGTAGGGGATATCAGCCCGGGCAATACGGGCTTGCTCGACTGCAGCATCCTTCTCACTCCCCAAACGCTGCAGTCATACACCGTGGAACTGGAAGGCACCAACTCGTCGGGGAACATCGGTGCCGCGGGTAACCTTATATACCAGCACCGTAACCTGTTCGGGGGAGCAGAAAACTTTGACCTCAGGCTGAAAGGGGCCCTCGAGACCCTGAAGGAGAACTATTCCTCCAATCTGGGGAATATGATCGAACTGGGTGCCGAGGTCAGGTACAGCATTCCCAAGTTCCTGCTTCCCTTCAAAACCGACCAGTTTATCAAGAAATACAATCCGAGGACATCATTTTCTGTGGCATACAACTACCAGCGCCGTCCGGAATATACCCGTACCCTGGCCAATGTTTCCTTCGGCTATAACTGGCGGGGTAACCGGTTCCTGACCCACATCGTCAATCCCATCGAACTGAACCTGGTTAAAATTCCGTATAAGTCGCCCGAGTTCGCCGACTGGCTGGAAGGCAAGTACATCTACTATTCCTACCAGCCGCACCTGGTGACCGTCACCAGTTACAGCCTGATCTTCAACAATCAGAATATTCAGAAAAACACGGATTTCATGTATTTCAGGATGAATGTCGAACAGGCAGGGAACCTCCTTTACCTGCTATACCGGACGACCGGCATCCAGGCGAATAATCCCAACGGGTATACCTTATTTAATAATGAATACTCACAGTATGTGAGGGGGGACCTCGATTTTCGCTACTACAACATTTTTGATGAGAACACCAGTCTCGTGTACCGTGTTTTTGCCGGGGCCGGCCTTCCCTATGCCAATTCGACGGCACTGCCCTTTGAAAAAAAATACTTTGCCGGAGGGGCAAACGGTATCCGGGCCTGGCAGGTCCGAAACCTCGGTCCGGGGTCATACAGCGAGAAACAACAGACGCTATACCCCAACCAGACGGCCGATATTAAGCTCGAAGGTAACGTCGAATACCGGTTTAAACTTTTCTGGCTGTTAGACGGGGCCCTCTTTGTGGATGCAGGGAATATCTGGGCCATTACGAAAAACGATGAAAGACCCGGCGCCCGGTTTTTGTGGGATAAATTTTACAAGGATATCGCTGTCGGCACAGGTTTCGGTACCCGGTTCGATTTCAGCTTCTTTATTTTCAGGCTCGACCTGGGCATGAAGCTGCGAGACCCGGCCCTTCCCCTGAACCATCGGTGGATCATCGGAAACCAGAAACTGAACAAGAGCGATTTTACACTGAATATCGGGATCGGATACCCGTTCTGACAGTTCGTGCATTTCCCCCCTCGACCTTCTTCTCCTTTCTTTTAAAATTGTGGGATTTATTTATAAATTTGCCCGACATTTGGCGTTTTAGTAATAACACTTAAATATTTTACCATGTCTCAGAAAATACTTGATCATGTCAAGCCGGGTGTGATAGCCGGTGACGATGTCAGGAACGTTTTTAAAATTGCAAAAGATAACCAGTTTGCCCTGCCGGCCGTGAACGTCGTCAGCACCAATTCGGTCAATGCCGTTATGGAAGCTGCACGGGAGGTAAATTCCCCCGTGATCATCCAGTTTTCCAACGGCGGTGCGATCTTCTACGCCGGGAAAAGTCTTCCCAACGACAACCAGCGGGCAGCCATTGCCGGCGGGATTTCAGGTGCCAAACACATTCATATGCTGGCCGAATACTACGGTGTTCCCGTCATTCTCCATACCGACCATGCCGCCAAGAAGCTTCTTCCCTGGATCGACGGACTTCTCGATTATGGTGAAAAGCACTTCAAACAATACGGTAAACCTCTGTACAGTTCCCATATGCTCGATCTTTCCGAAGAGCCCCTCAAGGAAAACATTGAGATCTGCAAAAAGTACCTCGAGAGGATGAGCAAGATCGGGATGACGCTCGAGATCGAACTCGGTGTCACCGGAGGTGAGGAAGACGGCGTGGATAACACCGGCCTCGACAACACCCTGCTCTATACCCAGCCTGAAGATGTGTGTTACGCTTACGAAGAGCTCCTCAAGATCTCCCCGAATTTCACCATCGCGGCTTCTTTCGGAAATGTCCATGGCGTTTACAAACCCGGGAATGTCAAACTGACACCCAAAATCCTGGATAACTCCCAGAAGTATATTGAAGAAAAACTCGGAACAGATCCCAAGCCGGTGAATTTCGTCTTCCATGGCGGTTCAGGTTCGACACACGAGGAAATCCGTGAAGCCATCGGATACGGCGTGATCAAAATGAATATCGATACCGATACGCAGTGGGCATTCTGGGATGGCATCCGGAGTTACGAACAGAAGAACCATGATTACCTCCAGTCACAGATCGGTAACCCTGAAGGTGAAGACAAACCCAATAAGAAAAAGTACGATCCCCGGGTTTGGCTGCGCGAAGGTGAAAAAACGCTGGTCAACAGGCTGAAAGTGGCCTATGATGATCTTAACTGCATCAACCGCCTCTGAAAACAGGCCGGTCAACGTCCCTGACAGAAGGGCTGTCCCGGGTGTGGTTTAAGGACCACCATCTGGCGACAGCCCTTTATCGTTCCCCGGGGAGTTTTTTTTATCACACGTGTTAAGTTCTTTTTGTTAGCGGTCCCTGGGCCCAGCCGAAGGGCCATTGGAGCAAAATGAAAAGTTTTTTCAATATCCCGATTAATCTATCAAAGGAGAATTACTATTATTGTTTTTTTTATAAACCGGATCAGCAATGGATACTTCTTCACCCCGTGACAGTTTCACAAACAAGTTTGGTGTGATTGCCGCTGCGGCGGGATCGGCCATCGGATTGGGCAATATATGGCGGTTCCCTTATGTTACGGGTGAAAACGGAGGTGCGGCCTTTCTTTTTGTCTACCTGATTTGTGTCATCGTCATCGGTGTGCCCGTGATGATGTCGGAATTTGTGATCGGACGCTCAGCACGGCGCAATCCTTACGGCTCCTTCCGTTTGCTGGCCCCCCGCAAACCCTGGTACCTCATCGGTCTTATGGGAGTCGTCGCCGCCTTTATGATCCTGGCTTTTTACACTGTGGTCGCCGGCTGGACCCTCGAATACATCTACCAGTCGCTGACCGGTAACCTGATCGGCAAGAGCACCACCCAGCTCAAAGAGATGTTTTCAAGCTTCCGGCACGACTCCGTGCGGCCGGTCCTGTGGTTTGTCATTTTCATGGGCTTCACTGGCTGGATCGTGATTGCGGGTATAAAAAACGGGATCGAGAGATACACCAAGATCCTCATGCCGATGCTTTTTGTAATGCTGATCGGGATGGCCTTTTATGTCCTGACCTTTGAAGGGTCGTCCAAGGGCCTTCATTTCCTGTTCAATCCCGATTTTTCCAAAATCACGCCGGAGGTGATCCTGGAAGCTCTGGGACAGGCTTTTTTCTCCCTGTCGATTGGGATGGGAACCCTCATCACGTATGGCTCCTACATCAAGAATAACGATAACCTGGGCAGTACGGCCATTTCCGTGGCGGGAGCCGATACGTTCGTGGCCGTCCTGGCAGGAATGGCCATCTTTCCAGCCATTTATGCCTTTGCCGATGTGGAACATCTCCAGGTCAGCCAGTTCACCGATGAAGGGCTGGTGTTCATCACCCTTCCCAACATCCTGATCAATATGCCCGGCGGGGGGATTTTTTCGACGCTTTTTTTTATTCTCCTGGCTGTGGCGGCACTGACATCCACCATCTCGGTTCTGGAAGTCATCGTCGCCTATTTCACCGAAGAACTCGGGATGATCCGCCGCCGCGCCACCATCTATGCCACCGCTCTGGTTTCGGTGCTCGGGATACTGAGCGTGTTCTTCGCGGGGTTGTTTGGTTTCCTGAATTTCACCACCGCGAATATCCTTCTTCCAGTGGGTGGACTTTTCATCGTCCTGTTCATCGGTTGGTTCTACGGTTCAAAAAAGACCCGGGAGGAGCTCTCCAACCATGGAACCCTGAAAGCGAAGTATATTCCCGCCTTTATGTTTATCGTCCGGTTCATCGCTCCCATCGCCATTGCCGTCGTCTTTGCCTACGGCATCCTGAATGCCTTCAGGGCAAAACAGGAGAAGAAGGAGATGCCGCCTGCGGAACAGGTGCAGCCTGCCGTGCAGGAACCCCGGGGCCAATCCTGAAGAGTGGCATTCAGACCGGTGAATCTTTTTCAATCACTGAAATAATAGTGCAGTGAGGCGCCCTATCTTTGGGTATGAAACGTTTTTTACGGGAATATTTCACCTTTGGACGGTCGGAGTCGCGGGTGATGCTCCTTCTTTCGGCCCTGATATTTCTGACTCTCATCCTTCGTCAGCAATGTATTCCCTCTCGCAGGCCGGTTGAGGTTCCCGGGGAGTACATTCGCGAGGTGGAGGATTTTATTGCCGGTTTGCAGGAGGACGTTCCGCCCGAAAAGCGGAGCAGAGAGCCGAAAACGGCCCGGCAGCCTGAACAGCGGATTCTCCGGCCGGCGGTGTTCGATCCCAATACCGTGACGGAGGACGAGCTGGCGCAGATGGGTCTCCGCGATTTTGTCGTCCGGAATGTGATGAAATACCGGGAAGCCGGGGGAAGGTTCCATACAGCAAGCGATCTGGCGAAGATCTACGGGCTGGACTCTGCGGTGTTTTCCAGCCTGGAGCCTTTCGTTCGCATCCCCCCGGTCCGGGCTCCTGATAAGCCCGTTAACCGGAACACCGGCAGGACCGCGACCGACGAAGCCTTCTGCATTGAGATCAATTCGGCCGGGGCGGAGGATTTCATACGGATCCGGGGAATAGGGGAGATCCTGGCGGCGCGGATCATCCATTACCGGGAGTTGCTGGGAGGTTTTGCCTCACCGGATCAGCTCGTCGAGGTCTATGGCCTCTCCGATTCACTGGTCACGGCCAATGCCGGGCATTTTCGGGCCGATACCGCCGGACTGCATAAACTGTCGCTGAACAGTGCGGATTTTAAGGCACTTCTCCGGCATCCTTACCTCGACAGGGCCATGGTCAGGTCCATCCTGGCGTTCCGGGATTTCTCGAAAGAGCCCGTGAGACCGGATGATCTCCTGAAATATGATGTCATTCCGGATTCGATTTTCAGCCAGATCAGACCATATCTCGATAAATAATGTCTTTTTTCAAAAATAAATAGGCTATGTGGCCGCTATTTACTAACTTGTAAGTCTTGCGGATGTGCTGAGATAAAATTGTAACTCTCTGTTTTACAGGCATTCATTACTCATTCTCCGGAGCGCTGGAGGCATTGAAAATTTTTTGATCAAATAGTTGATTAAGAAACGACGAATTTATAAATTTGCGGCTCACAAAAACCAGAAGTAAGATTATGATCGTTATTCCTATTAAAGAAGGTGAGAACATCGAGAGAGCCTTAAAGAAATTCAAACGTAAATTCGAAAAGACGGGCGTGGTCAAAGAACTCAGGAACCGTCAGGCCTACACGAAACCTTCTGTGACCAAAAGGCAGCAGAAGCTTCATGCCGTCTACATTCAGAAAATGCAGCAGGAAGAAGAGTAGTGTCTTAATGCCTCTATACAGGGGAAGCAGGAATTTTTTTACTAAAGGATCGTTTCCTGCCTATGTTGTATAAGGAAGAATTTGTATCGTATCTGCGTTTCGAGAAGCGCTACTCTGATCATACAGTCAAGTCGTACGACAATGATTTAAATCAGTTCCGGATCTTTTGCGGGAAGACAGGCGCAGGGGATTCGGAATTTGATTCGGGGCTCATCCGTCTTTGGGTCGTATCGATGCTGGAAGAGCCACATTTCCCCCCGTTCCATTCACCGCAAACTTTCCACGCTCCGTTCCTATTCCCGGTTTCTCATCCGGGAGGGACATCTCAAAACAAATCCTCTGGATAAGGTGTTAAAGCCAAAAATGAGCAAACGGATCCCGTTGTTCATTGAAGAGGAGAATCTCAACGATTTTCTCGACACGTACGATTTCAGCACGGATTTTGGTGGCCTCAGGGACCGGCTGATCATTGAATTGCTTTATCAGACGGGGATCCGGCGAAGTGAGCTCATCGGGTTGAAGGTCGATTCGGCCGATCTCACTGCCCGCCGTCTGAAAGTTCTGGGTAAACGAAACAAGGAGAGAATCATTCCGTTTGGCGATGATCTGGCAAAGCTTATGAACGAATACACTGAAAAGAGAGAACAACGATTCCCCGCCTCTGCTGAAGATTCACTTTTTCTGACCGATTCAGGATTACCCCTGTACCCGAATTTTGTCTACCGGGTTGTCAACCGTTTCCTGCGTCTGATCACCACACTCGAAAAGAAAAGCCCCCACGTACTCCGGCATACATTTGCCACGCACCTGCTCAACAAAGGTGCCGACCTCAATGCGATCAAGGAATTGTTGGGCCACGCCAACCTGGGGGCCACCCAGGTTTACACCCATAACAGTTTTGAAAAGCTAAAAGAAGTTTATAACAAGGCCCATCCCAGGGCCAATTAAGAAAAGGAGGATGCTATGAATATCAAAATTCATTCAATTCATTTCGATGCAGATCAGAAACTGCTCGACTTTATCAACTCCAGGCTGAAAAAGTTGCTGTTATTTTACGACGAGATCATTAGTGCGGAGGTCTTTCTGCGTCTGGAGAATGTGGACGACAATGAGAATAAGGTCAGTGAGATCAGGCTTGAGATTCCGGGCAACCCGATTTTCGCCAAGAAACAGAGTGATTCGTTCGAGGAATCGACCGACAATGCCATCGAGGCTCTTCGCCGTCAACTGCAGAAACACAAAGGAAAAGTGAGGCGTGTGTGACCCGGGAAAAATTTGAATGATTATTTTGTGATATCATTAAAATATTTATACATTTGCAAACCGTTTTCCGGGGGTAAATCCCCCGGTTGTTCTCTTAAAGCCGATGTAGCTCAGCTGGCCAGAGCAGCTGATTTGTAATCAGCAGGTCGTGGGTTCGAATCCCTCCATCGGCTCCCGTGAGCAGACTAATCGTTCTTCCATTTCCGATCCTATTGAGGGCCCGTATTTTGCCCTGAAAATCCCGTCCCGTGATGGGGCACTCGGCTGGCATAAATTCCCGGTTCGGGTGTTCACCTGCCGGGAACCCGCCGTCAGGAACGCTTAAATGACGGGAAATTGAAATAAAAAATGCAACAGGTTCTTAATATATTGAAATTAATTCTGTAACTTTGCAATCTTTTGAATTATCAGGAAGATATCAGAATAACGGGGAGATACCAAAGCGGTCAACTGGGGCAGACTGTAAATCTGTTGGCGTAGCCTTCGGAGGTTCGAATCCTCCTCTCCCCACGAGAGTGTGAATCTGGGAAATTAGGACCCATTTTCACACTTGATGTGTTTTAAAATTGACAGGCGCGAAGGGACAGTGTTCATTCGAAATAAGCGGGAATAGCTCAGTTGGTAGAGCACAACCCTTCCAAGGTTGGGGTCGCGAGTTCGAGCCTCGTTTCCCGCTCTGGTTCTTTAAAAAAAATGGGTTGGGTCGCGAGTCCTGACGTTCCTTCGGAAGTCAGGATGCTGACAGAAATCGTCAGTATTCGAGCCTCGTTTCCCGCTCTGGTTCTTTAAATGTTTTCAGGGATGCAACCGGTAAAGCCGGCATTTATCCCGCTATGGTACAACCGGCCCGCCAGGCTCTGTCCTGCCGGCTCCGGTGAAAATACCGGCCGATGTAGCTCAGGGGTAGAGCGTTTCCTTGGTAAGGAAGAGGTCAGGGGTTCAATTCCCCTCATCGGCTCAATAGGAGCAATAATGAGACGTAAAAATAATGTTTAATACAAATCTATTAATTAATATTTGAGTTATGGCTAAAGAAAAATTTGATAGGTCTAAACCTCATGTTAACATTGGTACCATTGGCCACGTTGACCATGGTAAAACCACACTGACAGCTGCGATTACCCAGGTTCTGGCAAAAAAAGGTTTGTCGGAAATCAGAAGCTTCGATTCCATTGACAATGCTCCGGAAGAAAAAGAAAGAGGGATTACTATCAATACGGCTCACGTAGAATATCAGACAGCCAACCGCCACTATGCTCATGTTGACTGCCCCGGTCACGCCGACTACGTGAAGAACATGGTTACGGGTGCTGCCCAGATGGACGGCGCTATTCTTGTTGTTGCCGGTACTGATGGTCCCATGCCCCAGACCCGCGAGCATATCCTGCTTGCCCGTCAGGTAAACGTTCCGAAAATCGTTGTATTTCTGAATAAAGTTGACCTTGTTGACGATCCCGAACTGCTCGAACTCGTTGAAATGGAAGTTCGTGAACTTCTTGATTTCTATGAATTTGACGGCGACAATGCTCCCGTTATTCACGGCTCGGCTCTCGGTGCACTCAACGGTGAACCCCAATGGGAAGAAAAAGTTATGGAACTGATGGATGCAGTCGACACCTACATCCCGATTCCTCCCCGCGACATTGAAAAACCGTTCCTGATGCCCGTTGAAGACGTGTTCTCCATCACTGGCCGTGGCACTGTAGCTACCGGCAGGATTGAACTCGGTGTGGTCAATACCTCCGATAACGTTGAAATCGTCGGACTTGGCGCTGAAAAAATGAAAACCGTCATCACCGGTGTTGAAATGTTCCGTAAAATCCTCGATCGTGGTGAAGCCGGTGACAACGTTGGTCTGCTGCTTCGTGGTGTTGACAAGAAGGAAATCAAAAGGGGAATGGTAATCTGCAAACCCGGTTCAATCACTCCTCATACCGTCTTCAAAGCTGAAATCTACGTTTTGAAGAAAGAAGAAGGCGGTCGTCATACCCCGTTCCACAATCACTACCGTCCGCAGTTTTACCTCAGGACCCTCGACGTCACCGGTGAAATCATGCTTCCGGAAGGAACTGAAATGGTGATGCCCGGTGATAACGTAACGATCACCGTCAACCTGATCTATCCTGTGGCCATCAACCAGGGTCTGCGTTTTGCGATCCGTGAAGGCGGCCGGACAGTTGGTGCCGGACAGGTCATCGAAATTGTTGAATAATAAACAGAACCTGCTGGTTCAGGCCTTGCCGGCCTGAACCGGTTTACCTGGGAAAAGACGAACACGGGTGTAGCTCAGTTGGTAGAGCACTGGTCTCCAAAACCAGGTGTCGGGCGTTCGAGTCGCTCCTCCCGTGCCAATTAACGGTGTATGAGAAAAATTAAGATTTACCTTCAGGAAGCTTATAATGAGCTGATCCATAAGGTGACCTGGCCAACCTGGAAAGAGCTGCAGAACAGCGCTATCGTGGTCATGGTGGCAACGGTGATCATTGCCATGGTCATCTTTCTGATGGATATCAGTTTTCAGAATGTGCTCAGACTTATTTATAAATCTTTCTTTTAATCGGGGGAAATAAATGAGCGAGATTGAAAAGAAATGGTACGTACTGCGGGCCATTGGTGGGAAAGAAAAAAAAGTGAAAGAATATATCGAAAGTGAAGTCGCCCGCCTGGGACTTCAGGATTATATCTCTCAGGTTCTGATTCCCACCGAGAAAGTCTACCAGATTCGCAACGGTAAGAAAATCAGCAAGGAACGGAATTATTTTCCGGGCTATGTGCTGATCGAAGCCGCCCTGGTGGGAGAAATACCCCATATGCTCAGAAATGTCACCAACGTCATCGGATTTTTGGGTTCAAAAGGTGACGAGGATGAAGCTACACCGTTACGTCAAAGCGAAGTCAACCGCATCCTGGGCAAGGTCGACGAACTAGCCGCGAACGACGAAGAAATCAATGTTCCCTTCTTTGTGGGCGAAACCGTCAAAGTCACCGACGGCCCCTTTAACAGCTTTACAGGTACCATCGAAGAGGTCAATGAGGAAAAAAAGAAACTCAAAGTCATGGTCAAAATCTTCGGCCGGAAAACCCCCCTGGAGCTGAGTTTTATGCAAGTCGAAAAAGAAAGTTAATCAAACAAAAATATTCAATCCCGGTTGATAATTGTATATCCCCTGAATGCTTCCTATATGGTTGTCAAATGGATTGATGAACCGGTAATCTGAAAAACAAAACTAGATCATGGCAAAAGAAGTAGAAGGCTTGATCAAATTGCAGATCCGTGGAGGAGCCGCTAATCCCTCACCACCTGTCGGTCCGGCACTTGGTGCGAAAGGCGTCAATATCATGGAGTTCTGCAAACAGTTCAACGCCAGAACACAGGAACAGGCAGGTAAATTGTTACCTGTTATCATAACTGTTTACAGTGATAAGTCATTTGATTTTGTTGTTAAGACTCCACCGGTTGCAGTTCAGTTAATGGAAATGGTAAAATTGAAGTCAGGTTCTGCTGAGCCTAACCGCTTGAAAGTGGCTTCGGTCACCTGGGATCAGATCCGTCAGATCGCCGAAGTCAAAATGCCCGACCTTAATTGCTTTACCATTGAATCTGCAATGAAAATGGTTGCCGGAACTGCAAGGAGTATGGGAATCACCGTTAAAGGTGCTTTCCCGGCAAACAATTAACAAATTAGCACGATGACTAAATTAACAAAAAACAGGAAGTCAGCTTTAGAGAAGATAGATGAGGGGAAACTGTACCCACTGTCTGAAGCGGCTCAACTGGTCAAGGAAATATCAAGCTCAAAATTCGATGCATCCGTCGATCTGGATGTCAGGCTTGGTGTTGACCCCAGGAAAGCCAACCAGATGGTTCGTGGCGTGGTCACGCTCCCTCATGGTACCGGAAAACAAACCCGCGTTTTGGTGCTCTGTACTCCCGATAAGGAAGAAGAAGCAAAGGAAGCCGGGGCTGATTTCGTCGGATTGGACAACTATGTCGAAAAAATCGAAAAGGGTTGGACCGATATCGACGTGATCATCACAATGCCTCCTGTCATGGCAAAAATCGGAAAACTCGGGAGAATCCTCGGTCCCCGCGGACTGATGCCCAACCCGAAGAGCGGTACGGTGACCATGGAAATCGGCAAAGCCGTTAAGGAAGTGAAAATGGGTAAAATCGACTTCAAAGTCGATAAATTTGGTATTGTCCATTCCTCCATCGGCAAGGTTTCCTTTAACCCCGACCAGATCTCCGAAAATGCCCGCGAGTTTATCGGAATGATCGTCAAACTCAAACCGACAGCGGCAAAAGGTACCTATATCAAATCAATCTACATGTCGAGTACAATGAGTCCCGGCATCAAGGTTGACGCTAAAGCAATTGACGTATAATTTAAAGCGCTAATCTCAGAATTATGAGAAGAGAAGAAAAGGACCTTATCATTGAAGACCTGAGAAAACAACTTTCCGGATCCAAACATTTTTACCTCGCCGATACCTCTGCACTCAACGCCGCAGAAACATCGAAGCTGAGAAGAAAATGCTACGAAAAGGAAATCCGTTTGCTCGTGGTCAAGAATACACTCCTGAAAAAGGCGCTGGAAAAATTGGAGGGGGATTATGAACCGATTTACCCGGTTCTCGAAAATTCAACCTCAATCATGTTCTGCGAAACAGGAAATACGCCCGCGAAACTCATCAAGGAATTTCGCCGGACGCACGATAAACCTGTTCTCAAAGCCGCCTATGTGGAAGAATCCATTTATGTCGGAGATGAACAATTGGATATTCTTTCCAGTCTTAAATCCAAGGATGAGCTTATTGCCGACGTTCTTATGCTGCTTCAGTCACCGATGAAAGGCGTACTTTCCGCCCTTTCCTCAGGCGGCAGCAAACTGGCCGGAGCTCTTAAAACATTATCAGAAAAATCAGAAAATTAATTACATTAAAAATTCAATAAAAAAATGGCAGACGTTAAATCACTCGCAGATCAGTTAGTAGAATTAACTGTAAAAGAAGTTAATGAATTACTTTCTATCCTTAAAGATGAGTATGGAATCGAACCTGCTGCCGCAGCTGTCGCCATCGCCGGCCCTGCAGCTGGTGGCGAAGCAGCCGCTGTTGAAGAAAAAACTTCTTTCGATGTTATTTTAAAAGCAGCCGGTGGAGCTAAACTTCAGATCGTGAAACTTGTTAAAGAGTTAACGGGTCTTGGACTTAAAGAAGCAAAAGCTGTGGTTGATTCTGCACCGGCACCTATTAAAGAAGGTGTCACCAAAGATGAAGCCGAATCTCTCAAATCTCAATTAGAAGAAGCAGGAGCAGAAGTTGAACTTAAATAACGGTAACAAATTCTACCTCATAGGGTTTAGGATCCCTCCGGATTCCGGTCAACGGAATCCCGGAGGGAACCTAAGCCTTTTTGCTGTTTTATTATTTTAAGTTCAAAATAATTTCTTTACATACATGTCAATGGTAAATAATACCCAACGAATAAGCTTTACTTCCAACAAAAATCAACTCGAGTATCCCGATTTTCTGGAAATTCAGCTTAAATCATTCAGGGACTTTTTCCAGCTGGAAACAACTCCTGAAAACAGGAAAAAAGAGGGTCTGTACCAGGTATTTCAGGAAAACTTTCCCATTTCAGATACGCGGAACAACTTCGTACTGGAATTCCTGGACTACTACGTCGATCCTCCGAGGTATTCTATAGAGGAATGTATTGAGAGGGGACTGACTTACAGTGTTCCGCTTAAGGCAAAACTGAAACTTTATTGCACCGATCCCGAACATGAAGATTTTGATACCGTTATCCAGGACGTCTACCTCGGAACGGTGCCCTATATGACCGAAAGGGGCGTATTCATCATCAACGGTGCCGAACGCGTCGTTGTTTCCCAGTTGCACCGGTCCCCCGGGGTTTTCTTCGGTCAGAGCCTCCATGCCAACGGTACAAAATTGTACTCGGCCAGGATCATCCCGTTCAAAGGTTCCTGGATCGAATTCGCGACCGACATCAACAATGTCATGTACGCGTATATCGACCGGAAAAAGAAATTACCGGTGACAACCCTCCTCAGGGCTATCGGTTACGAAAGTGATAAAGACATTCTCGAAATCTTCAATCTGGCCGAAGAAGTCAAGGTCTCCAAAACCGGCCTTAAAAAAGTGGTCGGCCGCAAACTCGCCGCCCGCGTGCTGAAAACATGGGTCGAAGATTTCGTGGATGAAGATACCGGTGAAGTGGTCTCCATCGAAAGAAACGAAGTGATCATCGACCGGGAAACCGAACTTGAAAACGAACATATTGATCAGATCGTCGACTCCGGCGCCAAAACCATCCTGCTCCATAAGGATCAGCATACCAGTGTCGACTATGCCATCATATATAATACGCTTCAGAAAGATCCGTGTAACTCCGAGAAAGAAGCCGTCCTCCATATCTACAGGCAGTTGCGTAACTCCGAACCGCCCGATGAGGCCACGGCCCGCGATGTTATCGATAAGCTCTTCTTCTCCGACAAACGTTATGACCTCGGCGAAGTGGGCCGCTTCAGGATCAACCGGAAACTCGGCCTGCATACCGAAATGGACGTCAAGGTCCTGACCAAGGAAGATATCATTATGATCATCGGGTACCTCATCGAGCTGATCAACTCCAAAACCGATGTGGATGATATCGACCACCTCAGCAACCGGCGGGTCAGAACAGTCGGCGAACAGCTGATGAACCAGTTCAGTGTCGGCCTTGCCCGTATGGCCAGGACCATCCGCGAACGGATGAACGTCAGCGATAACGAGGTATTTACCCCCGTCGACCTGATCAACTCGAAAACCCTTTCGTCGGTCATCAACTCCTTCTTTGGCACGAACCAGCTGTCGCAGTTCATGGACCAGACGAACCCGCTTTCGGAAATGACCCATAAACGAAGAATGTCTGCCCTGGGTCCCGGCGGTCTGTCGCGCGAAAGAGCCGGTTTCGAGGTCAGGGACGTCCACTATACCCATTACGGACGCCTTTGCCCGATCGAAACCCCTGAAGGTCCGAACATCGGACTGATCTCATCACTTTGTGTATACGCCAAGATCAATGACCTCGGCTTTATCGAGACGCCGTACCGTAAAGTGGAAAGCGGTTCCGTCGACCTTAGCGGCGGCGGTATCGTCTACCTCAGCGCCGAAGAAGAAGAAGCCAGGACCATCGCCCAGGCCAATGCACCCATCACCGATAAGGGTGATTTCGTCAACCAGAAGATCAAGGCCCGGTTCAACGGTGACTTCCCGCTTGCCGACCGGGAAGAGATCAACCTGATGGACGTCGCTCCTAACCAGATCGCCTCCATCGCCGCCTCCCTGATCCCGTTCCTCGAGCATGACGATGCCAACCGCGCCCTTATGGGATCGAACATGATGCGCCAGGCCGTGCCCCTGATCGACCCGGAAGCACCTGTGGTGGGAACCGGAATCGAATATGAGGTCGTCAGCGACAGCCGGCTGCAGGTTGTTGCCGAAGGCGACGGCGTGGTGGAATTCGTCGATTCCAACGAGATCGTGATCCGCTATTCACGCACCGAAGAACAGAAATTCGTCAGCTTCGATGACGATATCAAACGTTATAAACTGCCGAAATTCAAGAAAACCAATCAGAATACCTGCGTCAACCTGGCCCCCATTGTTCATAAAGGCCAGAAAGTTGAAAAAGGACAGATCCTTACCGAAGGCTATGCCACCAAAAACGGCGAACTGGCCCTCGGACGCAACCTCATGGTGGCCTTCATGCCCTGGAAAGGATATAACTTCGAAGATGCCATCGTCGTTTCTGAACGGCTGGTGCGCGAAGATGTCTTTACCTCCATCCATATCGACGAATATCTCCTCGAAGTCAGGGATACCAAACGCGGTCTCGAAGAACTGACCTCCGACATTCCGAATGTGAGCGAAGAAGCCACCCGTAACCTCGACGAAAACGGACTGATCCGTATCGGCGCCGAAGTGAATCCCGGGCGATATCCTGATCGGGAAAATCACGCCCAAAGGCGAATCCGATCCTTCACCCGAAGAAAAACTCCTCAGGGCCATCTTCGGCGACAAGGCCGGCGATGTCAAGGATGCTTCCCTGAAAGCAGGCCCCTCCCTGTTCGGCGTGGTGATCGATAAAAAACTCTTCTCCAGGTCGGTCAAGGACCGGAAATCCAAACTCGGAACCAAACCGATCCTCGACAAGATCGAAGAGGAATACACCCGGAATATCTCCGAACTGAGAGCCAAACTGATCGATAAGCTCTTTATCCTGGTGAACGGTAAAACGTCACAGGGCGTGAAAGACTATTACAACAAGGATATCATCCCCAAAGGCGTTAAATTCACTCAGAAAGTCCTCCAGGATATTGACTACGACAATGTCAATCCCAATAAGTGGACCACCGACAAGGACAAGAACGACACCATCAAGGAGCTTCTGCATAACTTTATGCTGAAAAGCAAGGAGATCGACGGGATACACAAACGCAAGAAATACAATGTGACCATCGGCGACGAACTGCCGACGGGGATCGTCCGCCTGGCCAAAGTTTACGTGGCCAAGAAAAGGAAACTTACCGTGGGCGACAAGATGGCCGGCCGGCATGGGAACAAGGGTATTGTTGCCAAGATCGTCCGCCTTGAGGATATGCCCTTCCTGGAAGACGGAACCCCTGTGGATATCGTGCTTAATCCGCTCGGTGTGCCGTCACGTATGAACCTGGGCCAGATTTACGAAACGGTCCTCGGTTGGGCAGGTCAGCGCCTCGGCGTGAATTTCGCCACGCCCATCTTCGACGGCGCCAAGATCGACCAGATCAACGATTATACCACCAAGGCCTCCGTCCCGCAATACGGTAAAACCTACCTCTACGACGGCGGAACCGGCGATCGTTTCGATCAGCCTGCAACGGTGGGAATTATCTATATGCTGAAACTGGGCCATATGGTCGAGGATAAAATGCATGCCCGTTCGATCGGTCCCTACTCACTCATTACCCAGCAGCCCCTCGGCGGTAAAGCCCAGTTTGGCGGTCAGCGTTTTGGGGAAATGGAAGTGTGGGCCCTCGAAGCCTTCGGCGCTGCCAATATCCTGCAGGAAATCCTTACGGTCAAATCGGACGATGTTGTTGGGCGCGCCAAAGCCTATGAAGCGATTGTCAAGGGTGAACCTATGCCACAACCGGGTATTCCCGAATCACTCAACGTGCTGCTGCATGAACTGAGGGGACTTGGACTGAGCGTTAAGCTGATTTAATTCTGCATTCCCGGAAGACTTTTTTCCGGTTAATTTGTTTGTGTTGATAAACCCATAATTATTGACAGATGCCATTCAGAAAAGATAAAAAAGACAAGGCTAACTTCACGAAGATCGCCATTGGTCTCGCCTCTCCGGAGGAGATTCTCGAACGTTCAAGCGGTGAAGTTTTGAAGCCTGAAACGATAAATTACCGAACCTATAAACCGGAACGCGACGGGTTGTTCTGTGAACGGATTTTTGGTCCGGTTAAGGATTACGAATGTCACTGCGGGAAATACAAGAGGATCCGCTACAAGGGGATCGTATGTGACCGTTGCGGGGTTGAAGTCACCGAGAAAAAGGTCAGAAGGGAACGAATGGGACATATCTCCCTCGTCGTTCCCGTGGCCCACATCTGGTACTTCCGCTCGCTGCCCAACAAAATCGGTTACCTCCTTGGCCTTCCCACAAAGAAACTCGATTCGATCATCTATTACGAACGTTACGTGGTGATCAACCCGGGGATTAAGAAAGCCGATGGGATCGATTACCTCGATTTTCTCACCGAAGAGGAGTACCTCGATATTCTTGACTCCCTGCCGAAGGAAAACCAGATCCTCGATGATGAACATCCCGATAAATTTGTTGCCGGCATGGGTGCGGAAGCACTTTACGAACTTCTTCGCCGTCTCGATCTCGACACCCTGTCGTACGACCTGAGGCACAAAGCCGGAAATGAAACTTCGCAGCAACGGAAAAATGAAGCCCTCAAAAGGCTGCAGGTCGTTGAAGCGTTCCGCGAATCGAAAAATGTTAACCGGCCCGAATGGATGATCGTGAAAGTGGTGCCGGTGATTCCTCCGGAACTTCGCCCGCTCGTTCCCCTCGACGGTGGCCGTTTTGCCACCTCCGACCTGAACGACCTCTACCGAAGGGTCATCATCCGGAACAACCGGCTCAAGAGACTGATCGAGATCAAAGCTCCCGAAGTCATTCTCCGGAATGAAAAAAGGATGCTCCAGGAAGCCGTCGACTCGCTGTTCGACAATTCAAGGAAGTCCAATGCCGTGAAAACCGATGCCAACCGTCCGCTGAAATCCCTCAGCGACAGTCTGAAAGGGAAACAGGGCCGGTTCCGTCAGAACCTGCTCGGCAAGAGGGTTGACTATTCGGCCCGTTCGGTGATCGTTGTCGGTCCCGAGCTGAAACTCCACGAATGCGGTCTTCCCAAAGACATGGCCGCCGAGCTCTACAAACCTTTTATCATCAGGAAGCTGATCGAACGGGGTATTGTGAAAACGGTGAAATCCGCCAAGAAGATCGTTGACCGGAAGGACCCTGTTGTCTGGGATATCCTCGAAAACGTCCTGAAGGGCCACCCGGTGATGCTGAACCGTGCACCGACCCTGCACCGTCTCGGGATCCAGGCCTTCCAGCCTAAACTGATCGAAGGCAAGGCCATCCAGCTTCACCCGCTGGTCTGTACCGCTTTCAACGCCGACTTCGATGGGGACCAGATGGCTGTCCATCTGCCCCTGGGCAATGCCGCCGTACTTGAAGCACAGATTCTTATGCTGGCTTCGCACAACATTCTCAACCCGGCCAACGGGGCACCCATCACCGTACCTTCACAGGACATGGTTCTCGGCCTTTACTATATCACCAAAGCCAGGAAAAGCGCGGAAAACCATATCGTGAGAGGAGAAGGACTGACTTTCTATTCTGCTGAAGAAGTGATCATTGCCTACAATGAGAAAAAAGTAGACCTTCATGCCGTGATCAAACTCCGGATCCCTGCTGACAGCGGAAATGAAAATGCCGGCTATCAACTTATTGAAACCACAGTGGGACGGGCCATCTTCAATGAGGTCGTGCCCAAAGAACTCGGGTATATCAATGAGATCCTGACCAAGAGATCCCTCCGGGAGATCATCACCAGGGTGCTCAAAGTCTCAGGTACATCGGCCACGGCCCAGTTCCTCGACGACATCAAGGACCTCGGCTTCCTGATGGCTTTCCGCGGCGGACTGTCCTTCAACCTCGACGATGTGATCGTTCCCGATGAGAAGGAAACCCTTGTTAACGAAGGCTATGCCCAGGTCGATGAAGTGCTGATGAACTACAATGCCGGTTTCATCACCAATAATGAACGGTACAACCAGATCATCGATATCTGGACACATACCAACGCGAAGATCACCACCACGCTGATGCATCAGCTCAGCTCCGACAACCAGGGCTTCAACCCGGTTTATATGATGCTCGATTCCGGCGCCCGTGGTTCGAAGGAACAGATCAGGCAGCTCTCCGGTATGCGGGGTCTTATGGCCAAACCGCAGAAGTCCGGGGCCACCGGGAATGAGATCATTGAAAACCCGATCCTTTCCAATTTCAAGGAAGGACTCTCGGTACTGGAATACTTCATCTCCACCCACGGTGCCCGTAAGGGTCTGGCCGATACCGCACTGAAAACAGCCGATGCCGGTTACCTGACCCGTCGTCTCGTCGACGTTTCCCAGGATGTCGTCATCACGGAGTTCGACTGCGGTACACTTCGTGGTCTGGTGGCCACCGCCATCAAGAAGAGTGAAGAAGTGGTGGAAACCCTCTTCGAACGTATTCTCGGCCGTACCGCTGTACACGATGTTTACCATCCGCTCACCGGTCAGCTCATCATATCGGCCGGTGAAGAGATCACCGAGGAGATCGCCCGGGAGATCGAAGATTCGCCGATCGAACAGATTGAAATCCGTTCGGTACTGACCTGTGAATCGACCAAGGGCGTCTGCGGCAAATGTTACGGACGTAACCTGGCAACGGGGAGCATGGTCCAGATGGGCGAAGCAGTCGGTGTCATCGCCGCACAGTCTATCGGTGAACCCGGTACACAGCTTACCCTCCGTACCTTCCACGTTGGGGGTACCGCCTCGAACATCACCTCCGAATCGAACGTCATTTCGAAATATGACGGTATCGCCGAAATCGAGGAGCTCAGGACGGTCAGCAAAACGGACCCGGAACTTAACCAGACCGTCGATATGGTCATCGGCCGGCTGGCTGAACTCCGCATCGTCGATAAAAATACCGGTATCGCCCTGACCACCCATAATATCCCTTACGGTTCCAAGCTGTATATCAAACCTGGTTCGGAAGTGAAGAAAGGCGATCTGATCTGCGAATGGGATCCTTACAATGCCGTGATCATCTCAGAAGTCGACGGTAAAGTCTTCTTCGACAATGTGATCGACGGGATCACCTTCCGCGAGGAATCGGACGAACAGACCGGATACCGTGAAAAAGTGATCATTGAATCCCGCGATAAAACCAAGAACCCGCTGATCCGGATCCTCGACAAGAACGGGGATACGCAGAAATCCTATAACCTTCCCGTTGGCTCGCATATCGCCGTCAACGATAAGGCCCAGGTCACAGCCGGTGACATCCTGGTTAAGATCCCCAGGGCTGTGGGAAAATCGGGTGACATCACCGGTGGTCTGCCCCGTGTAACGGAATTGTTCGAAGCCAGGAACCCGTCCAATCCTGCTGTCGTTTCGGAAATCGACGGTGAAGTGAGCTTCGGCAAGATCAAGAGAGGTAACCGCGAAATCATCATCCAGTCGAGGGCCGGAGAGCTCAAGAAGTATCTCGTCCCGCTTTCCAAGCAGATCCTCGTGCAGGAAAATGACTATGTCAGGGCAGGGATCCCCCTCTCCGACGGCGCGATCACGCCTTCCGATATCCTGGCCATCAAAGGACCCACCAAGGTCCAGGAGTACATCGTCAATGAAGTCCAGGAGGTATACCGGCTGCAGGGTGTGAAGATCAACGACAAACATTTTGAGGTTATCGTACGCCAGATGATGCGCAAAGTCGAAATCGTGGATCCGGGAGACACGAAATTCCTCGAAAAACAGGTTGCCGACAAATGGGAATTCATGGAAGAGAACGACTGGATCTACGGCAAGAAAGTGGTTGTCGACCCGGGCGATTCAAAAACCATGCATTCCGGACAGATCATCACCGCCAGGAGGCTTCGCGATGAAAATTCGATGCTGAAACGGAAGGACATGAAACCGGTCGAATCCAGGGACGCCGTTCCGGCAACCTCGAGCCAGATCCTCCAGGGGATCACCAGGGCTGCCCTCCAGACCCAGAGCTTCATGTCGGCCGCTTCCTTCCAGGAAACCACCAAGGTTCTCAACGAAGCTGCCATTTACGGACGTATCGATACGCTCGACGGGCTGAAGGAGAATGTGATCGTCGGACACCTCATTCCTGCCGGAACCGGTGCCAGGAAATTTGAAAACCTGGTGGTGGGCTCGCGTGAGGAATACGACAGGCTTAAAGCCGGGGCACCGGTCCAGATGGCCGAACATGAACATGACGAAAAATAAAAGAAAATTCTCATGGAAGATGATAATCAGAAGAAAAACCAGATTAATATCGAACTGAAAGAGGACGTGGCCCAGGGAACCTATTCGAACCTGGCGGTCATTACCCATTCGGCTGCTGAATTTATTATCGATTTCGTCCGGATCATGCCCGGAATTCCGAAGGCAGATGTCAAATCCAGGATTATCCTGACCCCTGAGCACGCCAAACGGCTCGTCAATGCCCTGAGCGAAAATATCGCCAAGTACGAGTCGGTTCACGGACCTATTAAAAAGGTTGAAGGCTCAGGCGGCCCAGTTATTCCAATGAATTTTGGCGGACCGACAGCCCAGGCCTGATTTTTTACCATGACTCAAATAGATTGAAAAACCCCGTTGAAAAACGGGGTTTTTTTCGTATGGCATAGTAGAAAATACGCGATGTGAGAGTTAAAAGGTTTCAGCGTTGAGGGTTCCCGGGGTAGGATGGGGAAAGGGACTGAGGAACCACGGAGTGATTCGCCTTCCTCACCTCACAATGATCGTTTTCGATCGTACCGGAGGCATATCGAAGTAATTCTCATTTCAGCCTGCGCGGTGGATTTGGCTTCCCTGAAATCCGTGCCGTGTTCCACCAGCCATTCCACCCTGTCTTTTTCGAGATGGGACAGAATATTAATATTGACTGCCGACCGGTCCGAAACATCCGAAAGGGCATATAGGGTCAGTTGTGCTCCCGAATTTTCTCCTGTAACTTCATCGAAATAAAAACCGTCGGCCCGGAGGTTTACGAATTTGGAGGAGAGTTTCATATCACCAATCTCGAAATTCCCGGACTTATCCTTGATCTGCGAGGTGAAGATTTTGCCGGTCTGGGAGAGGTTGTGGTGAAGTTCACTGACCAGGATGGAAGTACCGCTCAGGTAAGGCCCTTTTTGTACTTTTCCACGGAGAGAGACGGGTCCTCTGAAGTCCGAATCGTTTCCCTTCTCGCATGAAGAGAGTAAAAAAATAAAAAGAAGGAAGGCTGAAAAAATTTTTGGATTCATGGTTTCAGGTTTTTGTAAAATTAAATTTACAAAATTCCCCTGATTCTCACTATGTTTTGTGGCATGCGCCTTTGTTGAAATTGCCGGCTTCGGGAAACCGGCTAATTTTCCGCTCCCCGGGTCTGAATATGAATTCATTCTAAGGTTGCTCCAAAGGATATTTTAGTATATTTGTCCACCATCAAAAAAACAAAACTAAAAACTTTTTTATGAAGGGCTTAAAAATCATTGTTCTGGCCAAACAGGTTCCCGACACGAGAAACGTAGGAAAAGATGCTATGAAAGCAGACGGAACCGTGAACAGGGCCGCGCTGGAGGCTATTTTTAACCCGGAGGATCTGCACGCCCTTGAACAGGCATTGCGGATCAAGGACCGGGTTAAAGGTTCGACGGTGACCATCCTGACCATGGGACCGGGAAGGGCCGCAGAAGTGATCCGTGAAGGATTATACCGGGGTGCCGACAACGGCTACCTGCTCACCGACCGGAAATTCGCCGGCAGCGACACCCTCGCTACCTCATACGCACTGGCCCAGGCCATCCGAAACCTGGAACCTTTCGACATTCTCTTTGCCGGCCGCCAGGCCATCGATGGGGATACCGCCCAGGTTGGTCCGCAGGTTGCTGAAAAACTGGGGATTCCCCAGGTGACTTACGCAGAGGAAGTGCTTGATATCAAACCTGCCGAACTGAAGATCAAACGCCGGGTGGAACGTGGCGTTGAAATCGTTTCGACATCCCTACCCGTGCTCATCACTGTCCATAGCTCCGCACCCCCTTGCCGGCCAAGGAATGCCAGGCTCCTGATGAAATACAAACATGCCAAAACGGTGACCGAATTGCAGGAAGCCACCGAAGACTACCTGGAATTATACACCACACGGTCTTACCTGAAAATCGATGAATGGAGTGTAAACGATATCAAGGTGGATGAAAAAGCCCTCGGACTTTCCGGTTCACCCACCAAAGTGAAAAAGATCGAAAATGTCGTTTTCAAAGCCAAGGAATCCAAGGTTCTTTCAAACAGCGATGCCGAAATGGACACACTGATGAAGGAGCTCATCGACAACCATACCATTGGTTAAACATCACCAAGTCAAATCTTAAAATCAGGAAAACCGTGAATAATATATTCGTTTACTGCGAAATTGAAGATCATACCGTCGCCGAAGTCAGTCTTGAACTTCTGACCAAGGCCAGGTCGCTGGCCGGCCAGCTGGGATGCAAGGTCGAAGCCATTGCACTCGGCTCGGATCTCAAAGGAATTGAGACAGGAACTCTTTTCCTATGGCGCCGACATTGTGCATGTCGGGGATGATAAACGGCTCGCCCCTTTTCTCACCCTGCCCCATACCACCGTCATCAAGGCCCTGTTTGAGAAGGAAAAACCCCAGATCGGGCTTTTCGGCGCGACCTCGGTGGGACGTGACCTCGCCCCGCGTATCGCTTCTGCCCTCAAATCGGGGCTGACGGCCGACTGCACGAGCCTGGAAATCGGCGATCATTACGAAAAAAAGACCGATACCGAGTATAAAAATCTTCTCTACCAGATCCGTCCCGCTTTCGGTGGTAATATCGTGGCCACCATCATCAACCCCGATACACGCCCGCAGCTCGCCACCGTCAGGGAAGGGGTGATGAAAAGGGAACCGCTCTCCACCCCGCGAAAGGGTGAAGTCAAAACCATCGAAGTCGATAAGCTTCTCTCCGATGCGGATATGGCCGTGAAAATCATCGAACGGCACCTGGAAACACGGAAGGTCAATATCAAAAATGCCGGGATCATCGTGGCCGGAGGCTACGGCGTTGGCTCAAGGGAGAATTTCAAGCTCCTCTACGACCTGGCCGAGGTGCTCGGTGCCGAAGTGGGCGGTTCACGTGCCGCTGTCGATGCGGGCTTTATCGAACATGACCGGCAGATCGGGCAGACCGGTGTCACCGTGCGCCCAAAGCTCTATATCGCCTGCGGAATTTCAGGACAAATCCAGCACCGCGCCGGTATGGCCGACTCGGCCATGGTCATCTCGGTCAACACCGATCCCAATGCCCCCATCAACCAGATCGCCGATTATGTGATCATCGGTGACGTGGCCGATATCCTTCCGAAAATGATCCGTTACTACAAGAAAAATTCCAAGTAACCGGTCCTGATGTTTAATGTTTAAGAAGAAAAAAAATGGCAAATTATTATACTGACAACAAAGACCTCAGCTTTCATCTTCATCATCCCCTGATGAAAAAGATCGTGGCGCTGAAAGAACATAACTTCTCCGAAGCTTCGCAGTACGATTATGCCCCGGTCGACTTCGAAGATGCAATGGACAACTATGAAAAAATCCTGGATATCATCGGGGATGTCACGGCCAACGTGATCGCCCCCAATGCTGAGTCGGTTGATAAGGAAGGACCGCAGCTCGTGAACAATGAAGTGGTTTATGCCCGCGGCACCAGCGAAAACCAGGAGGTTCTTGCCAAAGCCGGACTGATCGGCATGTCCCTTCCCCGAAAATACAAAGGACTGAATTTCCCCATGGTTCCCTATGTCATGGCTGCCGAGATCGTCAGCCGTGCAGATGCCGGTTTTGCCAATATCTGGGGACTTCAGGATTGTGCCGAAACCATTCACGAATTCGCCTCCGAGGAACTTAAGGCCCGGTACCTTCCGCAGTTTGCCGAAGGAGCGACCGCAGCCATGGTGCTCACGGAACCCGACGCCGGTTCCGACCTTCAGTCGGTGCAGCTCAAGGGTCAGCAGATCAGCGCCACCTACGACGCCGACAAGGATATCTATTACCTGAACGGCGTCAAACGGTTCATCACCAATGGGGATGCCGATATCGCCCTGGTCCTTGCCCGGTCGGAAGAAGGAACCACCGATGCAAGGGGCCTATCGCTTTTCCTCTACGACAGGAAAGATAAGGCGGTGAAGATCCGCCGGATCGAAAATAAACTCGGCATCAAGGGATCACCCACCTGCGAAATGGTTTTCACCAATGCCCCGGCGCGCCTGGTGGGCGACAGGAAACTTGGACTGATCAAGTATGTGATGTCGCTGATGAATTCGGCGCGTCTCGGCATCGGGGCACAATCGGTCGGGATTGCTGAAGCGGCCTACCGTGAAGCCTTCAAGTATGCCAATGAACGCATCCAGTTCGGCCGGGCCATCATCGAATTCCCTGCCGTGTACGAGCTGCTCAGGAATATGCAGACCCGAACACAGGCCATGCGGAGCCTTCTTTATGAAACGGCCCGATATGTCGACATCTACAAGGCCTATACCTTCGCTTCTGAAGAGCGTAAACTCGAACCCGACGAACGGACGGAGATGAAAAAATACCAGCGGCTGGCGGATGTATTCACGCCGCTCCTCAAGCTTTTCTCCAGCGAGTATTGCAACAGCATTGCCTACGATGCTCTCCAGATCCACGGTGGAGCTGGCTTTATGAAAGACTTCCCCATCGAACGCATCTACCGGGACGCCAGGATCACCTCCATTTACGAAGGAACATCGCAGCTTCAGGTCGTGGCTGCCATCCGTGGCGTCAGCACCGGGGCATACCTGGCCAGGATCCGCGAGTTCGAAGAGATGAAAATCAACCCGGAACTGGAATACCTCAGGAAAATCCTGGTGGAGATGACCAATGAATACGAAGCCACCTTCATGTTCGTGGAAGAGATCAAAGACAATGAATTTCTCGATTTCCATGCCCGCCGTCTGGTCGAAATGGCCGGAAACATCACCATGGGTTACCTTCTTCTTCGTGACACCGCCGAAAATGAAGAGTTTATGAATTCTGCCGAGATGTTTATCAAAATGGGAGCATCGCAAAATGCCGAGAAGGCCAATTACATCAGAAATTCGGAGCTGAAGGACCTCGGAATTTATAAATACGAATAAGCACGCTCGTTCCGGTGGATGATCAGGAACGCCTTGATCCCGTCATCTTTCACTCCGCCGGACCCCGGGAAATGCACCGAAATTCCATACTCACACGCATTTGGAGGAAAATATTTCCGTCTGAATGCGTGTTTTTTTGTTTGTTTTAACATAATTTTAACCCGGACAATTTGATGTCCCGATTTTTTATTGTCTATATTGTGGTATGGATTTTGATCATCAGATCGAGAAATCTGACACGTGATGGAAAAACTGGTGAATAGAATATTAAGGATCCTCAAGGATCATGTTAATGAGAACAACCGGGAGATTCAATCCAACCAGGAGGAGATCAACCGGATGCTGAATGATCCGTCATCCAGGGAACGTCACCGGGAACTCGAATACAAATACGCACTCAACAAAGAACTTCTGGACGAAAATGATGATTTTATTACCATGCAATTGCGGATCTCGGAATTCATGGAAAAATATTCTCACCTGTTCGCCGGGGAAGCACCCGAAGAAGCAAAGCTGGAAGAACCCGAGGAAAACGAGAGAATGCCTTACTTCAATAAAACGGTGACCGGCCAAATGACCTTCGGCCCGTCGCATCCCCAATTTAACAACCCACGGTTCTTTAACGAACTGCTGAGGCATTACCAGGAGATGGAAAACTACGAGATGTGCGATTACCTGCTTAAGATCAAGGAGAAGGGCAGGACTGTTTGAATTCTGTGGGCTTTCATTTCCATAAGACGAAATCATGGATCAGCGGAAATCATTTGTCATGATCGGTGCTGGCAATGTGGCCTTCCACCTGGCGGGCGCATTGACTGCAGCAGGTTTCAAACCCCTGCAGATTGCCGGCAGAAGCACGGCACCCACCCGGGAACTGTCGGGTCTGCTCGATTCACCCTATACAACCTCCCTGAACGAGATTAATCCCACCGCCGATTTTTACATCATTGCGGTCAATGACGATGCCATTCCGGAAGTGCTGGAAAGGATTCCCGTTACCGACCGGATGATTTTTCACACGTCGGGGAGTACCGGAATGGGCGTTTTCGGGAAAAAATTCGACAGGTATGGGATTTTCTACCCACTTCAGACCTTCTCGAAAGTTCGTGCCCTGGATTTCCATATGATCCCCGTTTTTATAGAAGGTTCAGATCCCGGCACTACGAAAGACATGCGGGATATTGCTGAAAAAATTTCCCGCCATGTTTACGACACAGACGCGGGGCAGCTTCTGCAGATCCACCTGGCAGCGGTTTTTGCCTGCAATTTCACCAACCACATGTTTACGATCGCCGAGGACATTCTGAAAGCGAAAAGCCTCCCGTTTGATCTGCTGAAACCGTTGATCGAAGAAACCATCCTGAAACTGTCGTCCGGCCCGCCTGCCGGTCTCCAGACAGGACCTGCAGTGAGAGGGGACACCGGTATCCTCCAAAAACACATTAAAGCCCTGGAAAGCCATCCCGATTACCAGAAAATATATACTTTTATAAGTCAGAACATACAAGACGTTCACCAGAAAAACAGCAGGAATGGGTAATTTTAAAGAAGACTTGCAAAAAGTCAGAGCCTTTGTTTTTGATGTCGACGGTGTGTATTCCTCCAGTAAAATCCTACTTCACCCTTCAGGCGATTTGATGCGGAGCATGCATATCAAAGACGGTTTTGCCACCCAGTATGCCATCCGGAAAGGTTATCCTGTCGCCATCATCACCGGCGGCGATTCGGAAGCCGTCAGAGCGCGGTTCCGGAAACTCGGCGTCCGCGACATCTACCTCGGCTCGTACCAAAAAATCCAGGATTTCGAACATTTCACTTCAAAATATGATCTGAAACCGGAAAACGTGCTTTATATGGGCGACGACCTGCCCGACTACCCGGTGATGAAGATCGTCGGTTTCCCAACCTGCCCGAGCGATGCGGTGGAAGAGATCAAAGCCGTTTCCCATTACATCTCCGACCGCGCCGGCGGGGAAGGCTGCGTGAGGGATATCATCGAACAGGTCATGCGATTGCATGGCAAATGGATGGAGGAAGATGCTTTTCGCTGGTGAGAGATGCGCAGAAAATTCGTATCTTTCGCGCAAATCTCCAGCCGGTGCTCAGCGCTTTTTTAAAACTCATACGGATCCAAAACCTTCTGATCATCGTCGCGACACAATATATTATGCGATGGTGCATCATCAGCCCCTTTTTGGAGATCAACCATTTCACCCTCCAGTTCAACAGCTTCCATTTTCTGCTGCTGGTCCTCTCCACCGTGTTTATCGCCGCGGCGGGATATATCATCAATGATTATTTCGATACCCGCACCGACCGGCTGAACCGGCCCTCGCGCGTGGTTATCGATAAGGAGATCTCACGGCGTACGGCCATTTTCCTGCATACTGTGCTGAATATTGCCGGAGTCGGGATCGGGATCTACCTGTCATTTTATATCCATGTTCCGGGCCTTTCCCTGATTTTCCTGTTTGCCTCCGGATTTTTATGGTTCTATTCGACGAATTATAAGCGCCAGTTTCTGATCGGAAATCTCATGGTCTCCTTCCTCACGGCTTCGGTTCCCCTGCTGGTCGTTCTTTTCGAAATTCCCCTTTTGAACCGCGCCTACGGACAGGTCATGATCAGCCACCATGCCAGCTTCATCTATATTTTTAACTGGATTGCCGGCTTCTCCTTCTTTGCCTTTCTCACCACCCTGATCCGGGAAATCATCAAGGATTCCGAAGATTTCGAGGGCGACAGTGCTTTCGGGATGAACACCCTGCCGATCATCGTCGGTATGCGCTATACCCGGGTGATCCTCGTCGCTTTGATCGCCGTCCTGATGGCCAGCCTGGTTTGGGTCATCCTGAAATTCATCCTGTTCAGCGGACCGCAAACCGACTTTCTTTCAGGAGGGTATTTCCTGATCTTCCTCCTGGCCCCTTCATCCGTCCTGATTGCACGGATCCTGAAAGCCGACACACGTGAAGATTACCATAAAGCCAGCCAGTTGACCAAGATCATCATGCTGGCGGGGATCCTGTACGCTTTTCTCGTGAGGTATATCGTCCTGAACCAGCTGAGCTGAAAACACCGATTCGCATGTTGCCGGAAAAACTGAAAGATTACCACATCATCCTGGCTTCGAAATCGCCCCGCAGGAGACACCTTCTCCATGAAATCGGGATCGACTTTGAATCCTCCGATCTCCATACCGTTGATGAAACCTGGCCCGACGGGCTGGATAAATTCCAGATCCCCGTCTGGCTCTCCGAACTGAAATCCAAAGCCTATCCGGACGAACTGGCCAGCCGCGATATCCTCATCACCGCCGATACCATCGTGTGGTTTGATGAACAGGTCATCCATAAACCGGCCGACAGGTCCGATGCCCTGGCCATCCTTCAACGGCTCCAGGGGCAAACCCACGAAGTCATCACCGGAGTGACTCTGAGAAGTTCAATCCAGCTGACGTCCTTCTGCGCCCACAGCGAGGTGACCTTCGATGAACTCGGGAAGGATGAACTTATTTATTACATCGACCGTTTTAAGCCATATGATAAAGCCGGAGGCTATGGCATCCAGGAATGGATCGGTTATGTGGGCATAAAGGAAATCCGGGGATCCTATTTCAATGTGATGGGACTGCCTGTGCAGGCCCTTTATCGTGCCCTCGACCAGTTCACGGACAGAATGGCAGATTGACCCCCGGGTTTGCCGGCCTCTGCCCAAACGGTCTGTTACGGCGTCCAGGAGAGACCTTGAACGATGAATGCCTTTGAACGGAATGTCAGTCTATGAACTTCAGATAAACGGAACAGCCAATGCGTGGCCGGTCTTCCTCGGTGAAGATCATCCCTTCTATAACCGGAAGGATCCCGCGGACCTGGCGAACGCTTCCTTTTCCCTCATCGGGAGGGAAGGTGACGGACGCATCACCCCGGAAATCCTCATCGATGCCGGTCATGGAGTGGTCCAGCAACTCCTTGCCGGCGATAACAGGCTTCCAGGGGCGGTTGTCCTCACCCATCCTCACCTGGATCATACCGCCTCCCTTGACTGGATCGCCAGGAGTTATTTCGAGGAGAACAGGAAGGAAAAAAAGCTTCCCGTGTTCTGTTCAATGGGATGCTATTCATCTGTTATCAAGGCCTTTCCCCAACTGAAAGAGACCACGGAACATCAGGAAATTTTTCCCGGCATCAGGAGGAACCTTACACCCGACAGCCGGGTCAGGATCACAGGCTTTCCGGTTTACCACGGGCAATCTGCCATGGGCGCTATGATGGTCGTACTCCAGGCCGGGGATGCGGGGAAGGTGATTTTTACCGGCGATATTCTTTTCCCGCTGCTCAGGGAGGAGGATTATGCTCTTCTGCGGGATGCCGCTTACCTGGTGACCGATACGAATAATCTCCTGCCTTATCCCCGGTCGAATCACTGGAGCCTCGTCTCAACGGCCGGAGCCCGGGACGGGGAATCGGTCAGGCTGCGGGAATTCAGGTCCGCTCTTCAAACAGGGGAGATCCTCAGGCCGCACCGCCATGAACCTTTCGGGCGGGAATGGAAGGACTGGTTTGCCGCCATCGAACAGCAATTCGACAGCCGGGAGCTCCCATTGAGTATTTTTGACTTCGTGAAGAAGATCCGCCCCGCAAAAGTCCTGTGTGTCCATTACAGCGGCGGTGAAGATGAAAACCATAACGGGATGAAAAGACTGACAAGGCGGGAACTGGCCGACTGGATCGCGGAAACAGCTGCCGGTCAGCATATCCCGGCTTCCTTCGAGGTCCCGGCGGCCGGCAACGTATATCCGTTACCTTAAAAAAAGACGACGATCCCTTCCGGGATGTCAAGGAAAAACTTACCTTTGTGTTACAAACCTGATAATCCGTAACACCGTGTCCATAAAGCGTTTTGGCGTATCCCTGGAAGAAGGCCTGCTGGTCGATCTCGACCGCCTGGTGGAGAAGAACCGTTTCCCAAACCGTTCACAGGCCATCCGGTCGCTTATCCGCAAGAGCATCATTGAAGAGAAATGGGACCATGACGAAGAGGTTGCCGGGGCCATCGTCATTCTTTACGACCATAACCTGAAGGAACTTCATGAGAAAGTGAACAGCCTGCAGCATGAATACCACTGCCTCATCCTGGCCGGTCAGCACATTCATATCGACGATCATAACTGTCTGGAGGTGATCACCATTAAAGGTAAGGCGTATAAGCTCAGGAAGCTGGCCGATAAGCTCAGGGCCATCAAGGGAGTGAAGCACGGCGAACTGGTCATGACAGGGCCCGATTGATTTTTTTTACCTATACGGTAACACTTATCCTGTTAACAGTAACACACACTATACATTTCTCTCCATGAAAAGAACACTCTTCGGGATGTTAATCGCTGCATTCCCGCTTGCCGTGATGGAAGCTCAAACGGTGGGGGATACGCTGGCCCTCGACGAGGTCGTGGTCACGGGCACCCGGGTTGAAGTGGCGCGGAAGAATCTGCCGGTAAATGTCACGGTGCTCAGACGGGATGCCATCGATGAAATCGAAGAATCAGCCGTCCTGCCGGTGGTCAGCAGGATGGTTCCCGGACTCTTTGTCACCGAACGGGGTATAACGGGCTTCGGTCGCGACGGAGGAACCTCTGCCGGGAATGATTACCATCCGTGGCGTCGGAGGGAGCCCCAACAGCGGGGTGCTTGTCCTGGTCGACGGCCATCCGCAATTCATGGGACTTTTCGGTCACCCCCTGCCCAACTCCTACGTGGCATCAGACTATGACCGGGTTGAGATTATCCGCGGCCCGGCATCAATACTTTACGGCACCAATGCCATGGGCGGTGTTGTGAATTTCATTACCCGTGATCAGAAAAAAGATGGCGTCTTCGGGAGTGCAAGGATAGCCGGTGGCTCGTTCCATACCGGAAAGGTCATGGCCAATGCCGGTATGAGAAAGGGAAAGGCTTCTCTTTTCGTTTCCTTCAATCGCGATCAGACAAACGGACACCGGAAAAACAGCTCTTTCCATATCCAGAACGGCTATATCAAGGCCGGATATGATCTGAATGAACATATCGCCGCGACAGCCGACTTCAACCTGGCTCGCTTTCATGGCGTTGATCCCGGACCTGCATTCGCCAAAAACAGCGATTCGGTAATCTTTATCGCCGACATGCTCAGGGGGACAGCCTCAGTATCGGTAACCAACACGTTCTCCAGGACCGAGGGGGGCTTATTCGCCGCCTACAATTATGGCGATCATGACTATTCCGACGGATGGATTTCACATGACGAAAACCTGGGGCTGTCGTTTTACCAGGGTGTGAAAATTTTCAAGGGAAACCTGACCACTGCCGGTTATGATTACAAGGATTATGGTGGAAGGGGCAACAGTGGGATGGCTGCAAATCAATGGTTGAACGCCAGGGATAATGCCATTTACCTGGTGAGCCGTCAGGATTTCGGTCGTCAGTTGACCTTCAGCGCTCGGGCTAAGACTGGAAAACAACTCTCTCTTCGGCAATATCCTGGTTCCCCAGGCCGGCGCTGCCTGGCGCGTTTCCGACTTATCCACCCTGAAGGCTTCGGTTTCCAAGGGATTCCGGAACCCGACCCTCATGGAACTCTACCTGTTTGCCCCCAATCCGGGGTTGAAACCCGAAAACATGATGGATTACGAGGCGAGTTATGAACAGGTTCTGATGGAGGGCCGGTTGTCGGCGGAGATGACACTCTATTTCATTACCGGGTCCAATTTGATCGAGATCGGGTCCAAACCCGTCGCCGCCACCGCCGGTGACCCGCTTCAATTCAGGGTCGTTCAGGCACAAAGGTCTTGAACTCGAGCTGCATTATGTGCCCGATGCAAATCTGGCTCTCAATGCATCATACAGCTACCTGGATATGGACCGGCCGAAACTGGCGGCTCCGTCTCACCAGGCTTTCCTCGGGACTGCACTATACCCTGGAACGGGTTACTTTTGCCGTACAGTCGAATTACATCGCGGGTCTTATCGTTGCCCTGCCGGGTCAGACAGACGATGGTTCCCTGCTTAAGGAGAATTATTTCCTGCTCAATGCCAGTGTGAAATACAGGCCGGTATCCTTTCTCGAGCTGTTCCTGAGCGCCAAAAACATCACAAATACCGGGTACGAAATCGATTATGGTTACCCGATGCCAGGGTATCAATCTCCTTGCCGGGGCCGGGGTGAGGTTCTGAACTGAAGTGGGATGACGTGAACAGGCACACGCCGGGGCCGGGATGGTTGCTTTCCAAAAACGGATCATATGATGAAGGCTGACGGGAGAGGATACCTGCAATGGACGAATCACCGGTTGTCGAGGACCTGACGGATCGGTTTGATCTTACCGGTATACTGACCGGTGATCCTGTTGGCATTGTTCAGAACGGCATCATAGGTGATCAGCATGTACCCGTCTTTTTGTTCTATATTGACCGTTCCTTCGGTGACCATGAATTTGAAAATTTTATCCCCGGCCGACAATTCAATCCAGGCCTCCACAATGTTCCGGGGTTTGCGTTCCCGGGTCAGCTCCACAACATAGGTGCCGTCACTCAGATGATTGGACGACGGCGAATTCACATCGAAGTAGACCATGATGGTGTAATCCCTGACATCATGGAGCTTTGAATCGAAGATTCCATCGGTGAACTTTATGTCAAAATCGGCGCTCAGACTGTCGAGATTCTCCCCCCAGTTTTCGACATAGGCATTTGGCGTCTGGTACCGGGTGGTGTCGAATACGAAACCGTTCCACCCGATCAAACCGGTGTAGGGATTTGGTGCGGGATCAGAAGGGTCAACGGGTTGCTTCTTGCATCCCGGCAGAGAGGACAGGAAAAGACCCGCGATAAAAAGTATGAAAAGGTATTTCCGCATATTTGTGGTAATCCTGAAAGACAGGCTGGAATCAAAAATAGGGCAATTTCATCACCGGGCGCAGGAATTCCTGTTGGTCCGGAATTTTTGTTTTATGAATGGGTCGATATATGGGGTGAACGGGGCAAAAAATGTTATGAAGTGCTGAATATTTGACGAATGGAGAATTCGATTTTCTGGCCTTATGAAAAGATCAGGTTGAAAAGGGGAAGGGAAGGGGGTCATTTGCGCCAGAAACCCGGCGTGAAGATCACCAGGACTGTGAAGAGCTCAAGCCGGCCCAGGATCATCATGAGATCGAGGACGTATTTGCCGGCATCGGGGATGAAGCTGAAATTGCCTGCAGGACCAACACGTCCGATACCGGGGCCGATTCCGCCCATGGTGGTGATGACGGCTCCCATGGACGTATGGACATCCAGCCCGACAGCCGACATAAAGATCGTCCCGATGACAAAGGTGATAAAGTAAAGGTATATGAAGGTCATGACATTGTGGACCGTTCTTTCATCGACGAGTTTGCCGTTGATCTTTAACGGGAAGATGGCATTCGGGAAGATGTGGTTACGGATGGAATTTCTGACCCGTTTGAAGAGGAAGACATGCCGGATGACCTTTACACCACCACCGGTACTTCCCGAACTGGCCCCCACGAACATGAGGAGAAAGACCAGCAACCATGAGATCTGGGGCCATTTCAGGTAATCATCGGTGGCAAAACCGGTGGCTGTCAATACCGATGAAACCTGGAAAAGCGAACGACGGAAAGCTTCTTCGAAATGGAGATTCAGATTGTTGATCAGCTGGATGCAGATGATCAGGCTGACTCCAAAAATAATCCCGAGATAAAACTTCATTTCTTCATTCCGCCTGACCTGTTGAAACTGGCCTCTGAGCATGAAGTAATGAAGGCTGAAATTCATCCCGGAAATGATCATGAAAAAGATGATGACGTACTGGGCGTAAGGGGAATATCCGGCAATGCTGGTGTTCTTTGTGGAAAAGCCTCCGGTTGCCACGGTGGCGAAAGAATGGCAGATGGCATCAAAGAGGTTCATATCACCCAGCCAGAGCAGGATGGTTTCGGAAATGGTCATCGCCAGGTAGATGATCCACAGCCTTTTGGCCACGGAGGTGATTCGCGGGTGGAACTTGTCCTGGAGGATGGACGATGCTTCATTGTTGAAAAGGAAAACCCCTTCGATGCGCAGGAAAGGCAGTACAGCCACGGCAAGGACAATGATGCCCATCCCTCCGATCCAGTGAGTCATGCTGCGCCAGAACAGGATACCGTGAGGGAGGATTTCGATGTCGGTCAGAATGGAGGATCCCGTTGTGGTGAATCCGGATACGGACTCGAAAAAGGCATCCACAAACCGGGGAATACTCCTGCTGATCAGGTAGGGTAAGGCGCCGAAGAGGGAGATCATCAGCCAGGCCAGGGTCACGATCAGGAAGGAGTCGCGAAGTCCGAAATGATGACCTGCTTTGCTCCGTGTCGAAGAACCAGATCATGAAACCTGTGGCAAAGGTTAAAAGGACCGAGAGGATAAAGGCCATCTGGTCCGGCTCTCCGTATATCATGGTCACCACCAGGGGGGTCAACATGAACAAGCCTTCGAGCATGATCAGCATGCCCAGGATATTCATGACCCCCTTTATATTTAAAAGCTGTCGGTTCAAAACGATTATTAAACGGGCAAAGGTAAAACACATCGGGTTGAAATGAACGCTTTCGATTTTTTTTTTCAAATATAGATAAGCGCAAGGCCCCCAATCCAAAGTTACCGTTCAACGATACCGAAAGGAATGAGGTAAAAAGCCTGGTACCGGCCTCCGGGAGACAAGGACAAAGGGTCTCAAAGATCTGATTTCCACGCGAGATGAAGGGAAACCATGCTCATGCACGACGCTTTGAATCCCCTGTTCCTGCTGGTTAATTTAGATTAAATATGTATTACTGTTATAGTAATAACAATGTTATTCAGATAACAAATATAAAATTACCTTTGTCTCGGGATTTGGTTAAAGAATAGAGTTTTATCCTTTGTTATTGTAATAACAAAATAATTTCAACCGGTTACGGACAATGAAAATCAATGAAAGGGTGATCCTGGTCAGAGGACTGAAGCCCGACGAGGAGACCATGGCCAAAAGCAAAGAAGAAAATATTCCCCTGCTCGGAACCGGAAGAGACACCTTCCGGATGGCTGGACAACTTTACGAAATACTGTCGCTCTGATGAACGATTACCGTGCCGATCTGCATATTCACTCCGCCCTTTCACCGTGCGGCGACCTCGACATGAGTCCCGTGGCCATTGTCCGGGAAGCGTGTCGTAAAGGACTGGATATCATCGGCATCAGTGATCATAACACCACCAGGCATGCGCCACTGATGACAGAACTCGGGGCGGAAAACGGTCTCTTCGTTCTGCCAGGCGTGGAAATCAATACACGCGAAGAAGCCCATTGCCTGGCGTTCTTTGAAAACCTTGCCATCCTTGCCTCCTTCCAGGAGTTCCTCGACACCCACCTTCCCCGGGTGCCCAACGACCCGGTCCGGTTCGGTTACCAGGTCCAGCTCGACAGGTTTGACAGGATTGTGTACGAAGAGAATCGGTTCCTCTTCAATGCCATTGATCAGCCTGTCGAAGCCGTTGAACGCCGGGTGCATGCCCTGGGCGGTATTTTCATTCCTTCGCACATCGACCGACCAAGGAACAGCATCATCAGCCAGCTCGGCTTCATCGCCGAAACACTGAACGTGGACGCCGTGGAAATCTCCCGGAAGAGTAACGTCAGCGATTATCTGCTTCAACATCCCGGGATCGGCAGATATACCATCGTGACTTCTTCCGATGCACATTACCTGTCCGATATTGGGGCCGCATATACTGTATTCAGAATGAGGGAAAGAAGTTTCGTGGAAATCCGGAAGGCTCTCCGGGGATTAAACGGCCGGGAGGTCATCGTGCCATGAAGGAAATTGCCCTGAATATCCTGGATATCGTTCAGAATTCGGTCCGGGCCGGGAGTCAGAACGTATGGATCACGGTGGTGGACAGTCAAAAAGAGAACCGGTTAGCCTTTACCATCCGGGATGACGGTCACGGGATGACGAGGGAAATCCGCGGCAGGATGGTGGATCCTTTTTTTACCAGCCGCCTTACCCGAAGGGTGGGTCTTGGCATTCCCCTGTTAATCCAACAGGCTGAAGCTGCCGGGGGTGGTGTTCACATCATTTCGGAACCTGGCAAAGGAGCCACCCTCGAAGCCCGGTTTGTCCGCGACCATATCGACCGTCAGCCTGTGGGTGATATTCCCGGAACCTTGAAGGTTTTGTACCGTATTGATCCTATCGAGATCTTTTTCCGGTATATCACCGATGAAGGGGAATACAGTCTGTCGACCACCGACATCAGGGAATGCCTCGGGGTTCGCAGACTGAACGACCCGGTGCTCCTGGGCCAGCTCGACGGGATGATCCGGAGCAATTTGGAGGAGATTTTCGCTGTGGACCAGCAGTTGAAAGGAGAAGGTGAGAGGAGGTGTCCCGCTCCACGGATGTATTGAATGCCGGGAGTCCGGGGGGCAGGATATGGCAAAAAGAAAGACGAATCATTGACAAATAACCAATAACAAACCAGAAATGACTAAAGTTAAAACACTTGCGGATCTCAAAAAGATGCGCGATGAAATGCAGAGGGGGTTCTTGGTCCGGGAACGAGCGGACGATCCCGAAAGCCGCGTGCAGGTCAAAGTGGCGATGGCCACCTGCGGCATTGCCTCCGGGGCAAAGCAGATCATGGAATTTTTCGCCGAACAACTCGAACGCCGGAACATCGACGGCATTGTTGTGCAGACGGGCTGCATGGGTTACTGCTATGCCGAGCCGACCGTGGAAGTATCCATCCCGGGCAAAGATCCCGTGGTTTTTGGCTTTGTGAATGAGCAGAAAGCCGATGAGATCATCGAGAAATATATTAAAACCGGTGAACTGGTCGACGGGATCATCCCGGTGAATTATGAAACTATTGATTCTAAAGAATAAGGAGGTATTGACATGTCAAAGTACAGTATGCATCTTCTTGTTTGTGGAGGCACCGGCTGCAGGGCCTCGGCAAGCGATGCAATTGTTGAGAACCTGAAAAACGAGCTCCGGGAACAGGGGCTGGAAGAAACGGTCCAGGTGATCATGACCGGATGTTTCGGTTTTTGCGAGAAGGGACCGATCGTTAAGGTCATGCCCGACAATACCTTCTATGTCCAGGTCAAACCCGGAGATGCCCGGGATATTGTCGAAGAGCATATCATCAAGGGACGCAAAGTTGAACGGTTGCTTTACCGGGATCCCGTCAGGAAGGAAAGTGTCTCCGATTCCAAACAAATGGGATTTTACAAGAAGCAGATCCGTATCGCCCTGAGGAACTGCGGATTCATTAACCCGGAAAACATTGATGAATATATTGCCAGGGACGGATACCTGGCCCTGGGAAAGGCGCTCACAGAGATGACTCCGGAGGGTGTGATCAGGGAAATCAAGGATTCGGGCCTCAGGGGCCGTGGCGGCGCCGGTTTTTCCACCGGCCTGAAATGGGAACTCACCAGCAAAAGCGTTGCCGATAAAAAGTATGTCGTCTGCAATGCCGATGAAGGTGATCCCGGAGCATTCATGGACCGTTCGATCCTGGAAGGTGACCCGCACAGTGTGATCGAGTCGATGGCCATCTGTGGCTACTGCATCGGTGCCGATGCCGGGCTGATCTATATCCGGGCGGAATACCCGCTGGCCATCAAACGTCTGAAAATTGCCATCGAACAAGCCCGTGAATACGGACTGCTCGGCGACGCAATTTTTGGCACCGGCTTTCATTTTGATATTGAACTGAAATACGGCGCCGGGGCGTTTGTCTGCGGTGAAGAGACTGCTCTCATCCATTCGATGGAAGGCGGACGCGGGGAACCGACCCTCAAACCGCCTTTTCCCTCTGTGGAAGGTTACCTGGGCAAGCCCACCAACGTGAACAATGTGGAGACCTTCGCCAATATCCCGGTGATCCTGCTCAAAGGCGCAGGCTGGTTCTCTTCCATCGGTACGGCTAAATCCAAGGGGACCAAGGTGTTCGCTCTCGCCGGCAAGATCAATAACGTGGGTCTTATCGAAGTTCCCATGGGCACGACGCTCCGCGAGGTCATCTTTGAAATCGGCGGGGGCATCAAAAACGGGAAAAAATTCAAGGCGGTGCAAACAGGCGGTCCTTCGGGCGGCTGCCTTACCGAGCTACATCTCGATACCCCCATCGATTATGAAAATCTCGTGGCTGCCGGATCCATGATGGGCTCGGGCGGGATGATCGTCCTGGATGAAGAGGATTGTATGGTTTCCATTGCAAAGTATTTCCTGGATTTTACGGTTGAGGAGTCGTGCGGGAAGTGTGTTCCCTGCCGCATCGGCAATAAACGCCTGCATGAACTCCTGCAACGGATCACCGAAGGCAAAGGGGAAGACGCCGACCTCGACCGTCTGAAAAACCTCAGCCTGGTCATCAAAGACACGTCCCTGTGCGGGCTCGGACAGTCATCACCCAACCCGGTACTCTCAACCATGAACTATTTCATGGATGAATACCTGGCGCATGTGAGGGACAAAAAATGCCCGGCCGGTGAATGCAAAGCCCTGATGGATTATCACATCAGGGAGGATAACTGCGTCGGCTGCACGGCCTGTGCCAGGGCCTGTCCCGTCGGGGCCATCACCGGTGACCGCAAGCAGCTTCATACCATCGATACGGCAATCTGTATAAAATGCGGTGCCTGCCTGGAGAAATGTAAATTTGATGCAGTAGAAATCATCTAAATTCAAAAAGACAAAATGGACCTTATAAATGTAATCATCGACGGTAAAAACGTACAGGTTCCCAGGGGAACCACTATATATAAAGCGGCCAGATCCGTTGGCATCGACATCCCGGCACTGTGCTATATGGATCTGAAGGACCTCCATATCGAAAACAAGCCGGGGGGATGCCGGATTTGCTCCGTAGAGGTCGAAGGCCGGAGGAACCTGGCCCCGTCCTGTTCAACGGAAGTTTATGAAGGAATGGCCGTGAAGACCTCCTCCCTCCGGGTGCTGAATGCCCGCCGGACAGTCATGGAATTGCTTCTTTCCGACCATCCGAAAGATTGCCTCACCTGTGCCAAATCGGGTAAATGCGATCTCCAGGATATGTCGGTGCGCCTCGGGGTCAGGAATATTCCCGGGCAGGAATACGCTGAGATGTCGGTATACCGGACCGATACGTCACCCTCCATTATCCGGGATATGGACAAGTGCATCATGTGCCGCCGTTGTGAAACCATGTGCAATGAATTCCAGACCGTGGGCGCCCTGAGCGCCGTCAACCGCGGGTTTATGGCTGTGGTGGCTCCCGCTTTCGAAATGAACCTCGAGCATTCGCCCTGTACCTATTGCGGCCAGTGTGTGGCAGTATGCCCCACCGGTGCGCTGACTGAAGTGGACCATACCCATAAGGTGATCGCTGCCCTGAACGATCCGTCCAAGACGGTGATCGTCCAGACGGCACCGGCCGTCAGGGCTGCACTGGGCGAGGAATTCGGAATGAAACCCGGAACCCTGGTCACCGGTAAAATGGTTACCGCCCTCCGTGATCTGGGGTTCGATTACGTCTTCGATACCGATTTCGCCGCCGATCTCACCATCATGGAAGAAGGGACGGAAATGCTCGAGACGTCTCACCCGGTTCCTCGAAGGTGACAAATCGGTTAAACTGCCGATCCTGACTTCCTGCTGCCCGGCATGGGTTAACTTTTTCGAACATCAGTTTCCCGATATGAAGGATATCCCTTCAACCGCCCGTTCACCGCAACAGATGTTCGGATCGATCGCCAAATCATGGTTCGCCGGAAAGATCGGGGTGAAAACGGGAAGACCTCGTCGTGGTTTCCATCATGCCGTGCCTGGCCAAGAAGTATGAATGCCAGCGCGAGGAATTCAGTACCGATGGCAATCCTGATGTCGACTTCTCCCTTTCCACACGGGAACTGGCCTTCCTGATCAAGCAAGCCAGTATCGATTTTACAGGGCTTCCCGACAGCGATTTCGACAAGCCTCTCGGTGAATCGTCAGGTGCAGCCGTCATTTTCGGGGCGACCGGAGGCGTCATCGAAGCGGCAACCCGCACGGCCTATGAACTCTATACCGGCAAAACCCTCCCAAGGGTGGATTTTGAACAGCTTCGCGGTCTGGACGGCATCCGGAAAGCCACCATCGATATGGACGGTTTCCCGCTGAAAATCGGGATCGCCCATGGACTCGGAAATGCCCGGAAACTCCTCGAGGAAATCAGGAACGGTAAATCGGAGTTTCATGCCATTGAAATCATGGCCTGCCCGGGAGGATGCATCGGCGGAGGCGGACAACCCCTTCATCACGGCGACTCCTCGATCCTTAAAGCCAGGTCGGCGGCCATCTATGCCGAAGACGCCGGTAAACCGATCCGGAAATCCCATGAAAATCCCTATATCACCAAGCTGTACGAAGAATTCCTCGGGCAGCCGATGAGTGAAACCGCGCATCACCTGCTTCATACTCACTATTTCGACAGGAGCAAGAAAATTTTTGAAATCTGAACAGGTGGAATTGATAACGCATAAAAAAAGGAAACATGTCAAGTGTCAAAATAGAACTCAGAAAAGAACAGGTCGAAAAAATCATGGAGATCTGTAAATCCTTTCGTAACGAACCGGGTGAACTGATCAACGTCCTGCACAAATGCCAGGGAGAATTCGGGTACCTTCCCGCCGAAATCCAGGAAGTTGTTGCCTCGGAGCTCAAGGTTCCCGTGGCCAAAGTTTATGGTGTCGTCACCTTTTATTCTTTTTTTTCGATGATTCCGAAAGGGAAATATCCCATATCCATATGTACCGGAACGGCTTGCTATGTAAGGGGTGCAGAGAATGTGCTCGCCGAATTCAAGAAACAACTGGGTATTGAAGTGGGAGAAACAAGTGCCGATGGAAAATTTTCCTTAAGTTGTTTACGTTGTGTAGGTGCCTGCGGACTTGCACCTGTGGTGCTCGTGGGCGAGAAAACCTACGGCAGGGTATCCCCTGATGGAGTGAAAGATATCCTGAAGGATTACCTGGATTAGCTTCGTAGTGTTTTTTGGTTAATTTTAGGGTTTGTGTAAAGCCGGGCGTGGTTGCCCGGCTTTTTTCGTGGCCCGGCAAGCTGGAGATCGGTTCCTGTTCAGCTTTCCCTTTTATTGCTCAGCAGGAGATTTACCGCTTCATGAAGTGAACCGGCATGGGTGACTTTCCCCGAATTCACAAAATAGATCTCATCGGCATTTTCGATGGTGTTCAGCCGGTGTGCAATGATCACCTTTGTGGTGGATGCAGGCAGCTTGTCCAGGATATCGTCCAGCAGTTGCTCGGTCACGGTGTCGATATTGGCGGAGGCTTCGTCGAGGATCAGGATTTCGGGACGGCGGAGAACAGCGCGCATAAAGGCAATCAGTTGCTTCTGGCCGAGGCTGATGCTGTCGCCGGAAGTCTGGACCCGGGTTTCCAGGCCTTGATCAAATCGTTGGAGGAGGATTTCCAGTCCGGTTTCCCGCAGGATTTTTGTCAGCTGGCCGTTCGAATGTTCCCGGAAAAAGTCGTTCCCGTACAGAATGTTTTCCTTCACATTACCTGTAAACAGGAATGGATCCTGGAGGATGAAACCGATTTTCGCCGAGCGTTCCGCCGGGCTGTAACTTCTCAGATCCCTGCCGTTGAGGTAGATCGTCCCGACGGTCGGATCGTAAAGACGCGCCATCAGTGATGCCGTGGTCGTTTTGCCGCCGCCGGTGGGCCCCACAAAAGCATAGGTCTTTCCCTGCGCGAGGCTGAAATTGATGCGGTGAAGGACTTCTTTTCCATTGGGATATCTGAACGATACATTTTCAAAGGTGAGAAGCGCGCCGTTATCCATTGCCGGTCTCGGTCCGATGGTTTCGAGGTCCGATTTCAGGGACAGTATTCTTGGCGATCCTTTCCCAGCCGGCCAGGGCAACCTGGAAATTGGCCCATAATGCGGCCAGTTGCCGGAGCGGACTGTAAAAATTGTTGATGTAGGCCAGGAAACTGATCAGGAAACCGATCGGTGAAATGCCCGGTACTGATCAGGTAGATCCCGAAGGCCAGGACGATGAGCTGACCGATGTTGGAAAAGAAGGTATACACCGGCATAAAAACATAGTTGGCGAGACCGGCCTTCACCGCTGCCGTGTAGTTTTGCTGGTTGGCCTCATCGAAACGCTCCCTGAAATAATCACTCCGGTTGAAGGCGATGATCACCCTGAAATTGTTCAGGCTCTCCTGTATTTCGGCGCTGAGGAATCCGACCGATCTAAGGCTTTCGGTATTTTTTCGCTTCACCCACGGAGAGACCAGGCGGGTGAACACGTAGAGGAGAATGGCGGGAGAGAGGGCCGCCGCTCCGAGAGGCAGATTTATCGAAAGCAGGAAAATACCGGCTCCCACCATGGTGAAAATACTGCCCATGAACTGCATCAGTGACTGGGAGAAAAACTGGTTGAGCTTGTCGGTGTCGTTGTTGATGCGGGAGATCAGATCGCCGGCCTTATTCTGGTTGAAGAAATCAACCGGCAGTTCCTGCAGTTTGTTGAATACTGAATTCCGCAGGGTAAAGAGCATTCGCTGGCCCACCGTGCCCATGAGTTTTGTCTGCAGGTATCCGGTGACCAGGGTCACGAGGTACATGCCCAGGAGAATGCCTGAAAATACCAGGACTCCGTGATATTGCCTGGTCTCAACGTAATGGTCGATGGTGTATCCGATCAGCAGCGGGGCCATCAGGCTGAGGAGTGAATTGAAAAAGATGGCGATAAAGGCAAAGAAAAGCAGCCGCTTTTCCTCCACCATCATTGACAGCAGGCTGCGCAACGAGGCGAGTGCGGAGGTTTTCTTCCGGTCTTTCCGTTCGAGGATCTTATTCAGGTCATAATTCATAATAGCTCGTGCTCCTCTGTGAGTTACTGATCTGCACATACTCCGGACAAGTTTCCATCAGCTCCCGGTGCGTGCCTTCGGCCACCAGCTCGCCCTCCATCAGGAGGATGATCTGGTCGTAATCCTTTATCGACGAGATGCTTTGGGTCACCGAAAGAATGGTCATCGAGGGATAATTATTCAGGACATTGCAAAGGATCTTTCGCTCGGTGCGTTTGTCGACCCTGGAGGTGAAATCGTCGAGAAGCAGGATCCTGGGGTTGAGAGCGAGGGCCCTGGCCAGCATGATCCGCTGCTTTTGTCCGCCTGAAAGTGAAGTGCCCCGTTCGGCCACCATGGTGTCCAGCCCTTCGGGGAGCGTATCGGTGAAATCCTTCAGTTCGGCCGTCCGGATGGCCTTATCGAGCGATTCGTCGGTCACCGTTTTGTTGAAGGCGATATTTTCCCGGAGGGAGAGGTTGAACATCACACTGTCCTGGAAGACAAAACCAATCTGGCTGTGGAATGATTCCCTGTCCAGTTCCCCGAGGTCAATGCCGTCGAAGGTGATCCTTCCTTCCCCGGGTTGGATGAGACCCGGTAAGCAGGTATAACAGCTGGCTCTTTCCCGCGGCAGTGGGGCCCACCACTGCGACCCGGGAGCCCGCCCTGACGGAAAACGAGATATCTTTCAGAACGGGTTTGCCGTCATAATGGACCGAAATGTTCTCGCAGGGCAATGTTCCCTTTGAGGGCGTGGGTGACCGTACCCCGGGCGGTGGTTTCAGGTGCGGAGAGGACCTGGTTGATCCTGGCGATAGGAAGCATTCGCCTGGGCGATCACATTGCTCATGAAGCCGATGACCATGATCGGGAAAATCAGCAGGGCGATGTAGCTGTTGAAGGCGGCAAAATCACCAAGGGTCATGTTTCCTTTGATGACAAGGTGGCCACCAAGCGCCAGGACTGTCAGTACGGCCATGTTTGCAATGAAAATGATCAGCGGGATCAGGGCGGCAAACATCCGCAGGATGCCCAGCCCGATACTCTTGGCTTCCGTATTGGCATCCAGGAATTTATCGTATTCACTCGCCTGGGAATTCAGGACCCGGATGATGGCTGAACCCAGAATGCTTTCATTGATGACCTTGTTGAGCCAGTCGATCACTTCCCTTGACCTCCGGAACAGAACCCTGACCCTGGTAAAGACCAGGTAAAAGGTGATGCTGATCAGGGGGATGATCCCCAGGACGGGAAGGGCAAGCTTCTCATTGATACTGATCAGGAGCACGCTGGTGCCAAGGATCAGGAAAATTGAGGATACAATGGAGACAATAGCCCTGGCTACGAACATTTTGAGGGAATCGATGTCGGAGGTCATGTTTGTCAGGAGCTTGTTCGGATTTTCATTCATGACAAAGGCATAACTCTGCCGCGAGATCTTGGCTGAAAGCTCCGAACGGATATCCCTCGCCACACGTTCCGAAGCATAGGTCTGCACCATACTCTGAAGGTAAGTGAAGATAAAGATGATGAAGGCGGCGACGAAAAATTCAACAATGAGATTCTTCAGGATGAAATGCCCGCCGGCATAGGAATCTATCCCGTGGGAAATGATCTTTGGGAATCACCAGGTTTACCCCGTTGCCGATAAGGGTGAAAAAGATCAGCAGGATGATTATCCCCTTGTATGGCTTGACCAGACTGAAAATGTTGGGCTTTTTCCCTTTCCCTGCCTTTTTTTCCCTTCCTTCTTCGCCCGTGTTCATGGATTCCTATTAACGTGATAACAAATAATCCGCCTTAATGGTTACGATCCACCGATGCCGGATCAGAAGCCTGTAAAGGTGCGAATTTTTTTTCATATTCTCAGAGAACAGGCCGTCCGGGGGTTCCTGTTCACGAGGTTCCGGTAGAAACAAAAAAAAGCCGTCTCCCGGAGGAAGGCAGCTTTAAATTTTAAGGTCTTGGGGAATACAGGATATCACCCTTTGGGGTGTATCTCACATAACGTTCGTAACGTATTATCTGAAGTTCCTGCGAGGAGGTCGTTCCGCTTTTTCACGAGCTTCGTTGACCTTAATGTTTCTGCCTTGCAGGTCTTTGTCATTCAGGTTTTCAATAGCGTCCTTTCCTTCGGAATCATTGGGCATTTCTACGAAACCAAACCCTTGCTTCTTCCGGAATACTTGTCAGTGATGATTTTTGCGGAGGAAACTTCTCCGAACTCTTCAAATACTTCTCTTAATACATCTTCAGTTAACGTTGTAATTAAGATTTCCTACATAAATATTCATAATCAAAAGAAATTAAATAAAACGAAAAAAAATAACTGATTCAAATTCAAATTTAGACTATTTTAAGCAATTAAAGCAATGATTTTAAAAAAAATCTTCAAAAGAAGGTTATAATTGCAACTTGTTGGTTCATATTTAATTATGATTTTCACTTACCGGTTCGCCCCTGACCCGCTGATCTTAAAGCGGCAGGTTGACCCGGGTGTTTACATCAATTGTGCTGCTTTTAAAGGATGACCGACCCTCTTGTTTTCCGGGTATCGGGATTTTCTGACCACAGAAAGTGAAAGAACGAAACAGGTAGTCATCGTGTTTATTTCAATAACCAATAATAGTAAGTGTTATGAAGTCAAAATTGTTCATTCTGATGCTCTCTATCTTTTCATTGAATGTCTTTTCACAGGGTGTGGATACAGTTTACCTGTGGCCCGGACAGGTTCCCGGAGAGAATGAAGCCAAGGATTTCCCGGTTGTTGTTCCGGATACGGTTCACCACATCACGGTCATCCAGAAGGTCACCAATCCAGCCCTGGTGGTTTACCCGGCCTCGCCCGGAAAAAGCAACGGGGTTGGCGTGATCGTCTGTCCCGGAGGAGGATACAACATCCTGGCCATCGACCTGGAAGGATATGAAATTGCCGCCTGGCTGAACACCCTGGGCTATACGGCTTTTGTTCTTCAGTACCGTGTTCCGAGGAAAGAGCCCGGCGCACTCCAGGATGCTCAGCGGGCGATCCGCATTGTTCGCAGCAGGGCCCGGGAATGGAACATTGATCCGCAGAAGATCGGCGTCCTGGGGTTTTCCGCGGGAGGAAGCCTTGCAGCAAGGGCGGAAACGGAGTACCGTGACCGGACCTATGACCCGGTCGACAAGGCCGACAGCCTGTCGTGCAAACCCGACTTCGGCGTGCTGATCTACCCGGCCTACCTGGATAAAGGACCCGGACGCACCCTCACACCCGAACTCGAGGTGGATTCCAATACTCCGCCTACTTTTCTGTTTGCCACAGCCGACGACCAGTATTCAAACAGTGCGCTGGTCATGGCCGGTGCACTGAGAGACGCCCATGTTCCTGTCGAACTTCACCTGATGCCCAGGGGCGGACATGGTTACGGTCTGCGCAAGGGGAATCCGGCAGCGGACATATGGCCTAAGCTGGCGGCGGCCTGGATGAACGATGCTGGTCAATAAGCCTTTGAAGCGGAGGTCAGATGTATTCGATGCTGACGGTTTTCAGGAACTTCTCCTCCAGAATACGGGCCATGCGCTTAACGACGGTGCGCCTGATCTCCAGGTCCACGGGCAGGCTGGGATCCTGGTGGGCGATGTTGATGCGCGTGCCAATGATAAACCGGATGTCATCGCTTTCCCTGAACATGCTCACCATCCGGTCGGCAGGTCCTTTACCCAGCGGGTAGGAACTGCTGTATTCCTTGAGGATCCGTGTGACTTTGGTGAGCGTCAGGATGCCTTCGGTGACCAGGTCGATGCCTTCCATGTTCGAGACCGGCGGCAGGTCGGGATCGTCGAAACTGAGCTGTCTTCAATTTTACGCCCCAGTTCCCGTGAAACGATATCGGCCGTGGTGGCTCCCGAGATGATGATCTTCCCCTGGAAGCCGTTCACCGCCTTTGCCAGAACCGGATCCTTGTCCTTTTCATAGGGCGGTCCCGTACATACCAATAGCTTACGGGGTTCGCGAAAATAGACCATGGCACAGCTCGTGTCGTCACGGCTGAAATAGCCGTCAATCTTGTGAGCCATCGTCACCACCTTGTTCCCCAGGCGCCGGGCCGAAAGATCCGGATTGGACGTGATGAGGCGCACGACATAGTCGCGCGCGTTAGAGATCCCCCAGCCAAAAGGGTACTGATCGGAACCCATCCCCGCCTGCGATATGCCGTCGGAACACACCATGATCCGGTCCTCCTTCTGGGGACGGAAGCGGCACATCTTGATCTCCTTTCCGGCATTTTTCTCGCTCTGCATGATGATGCAGCTCCAGTGCGGGTCAAACACCTTGTTTCCCCTGAAGATCACGGCCTGCGGATTGTCGTATTCCAGGATGCTGACCTCACCGTCCGATTCAATGTCGATGATGGTGAAGGTGGCATAATTCATCTTCCTCACCGAACAGACCGGGAGGGTATTCATGATGATCTCGGCGATCTTCTCAGGTTCCTTGTGTTCGAGGGTGAAATTCAACGCCATGGTCGAGGTCAGGGTGGCCAGGACATTGGCCTTGACGCCATGGCCCATACCGTCCGACAGGACCACGATCGTGCGGTTCTCTTCAAGGACCTTCCGGGTCAGGAACACGTCACCGCAGATCCGTTCTTCGCCGTAATTTTTCTGGGCGCAATGGACTTCTATGTGGAAAGGTTCCTGCATCACCCTTTCCGCTTTGGGGGCTTGATCCTTGTAAAATTCAATGATGGAGTGCAACATCCGCTCGGTCTCCGAGGCCCCCTCACCGAGGAGGAAGCCGATCTGCTGAACCAGGGAAAGATTCTTGTCGATGACTTCGGATATCCGGTTCAGAACTTCCTCTTTCCGGACTTCGGGCGAATACATATCCCTGAAGATCCCGCCGGCGATTTTACCCTTGCGGATCACAAAAACGGAGAGGTTCAGGAGTTTCCCCCGGAAGGTGATGTCGCGGTTCTGAATATTATCGTTATTGGTGAGGACAAACGAAAAAAGATTGTAAATGGTGTAGGGCAGGAGAGTTTTCAGATCCGCACCCGCCAGTCCCGGGATCACCTCATTGATCTCTGCCGCATCTTCGCCGAGCATGGTGATGAAGCTCTGGTTCGCCTGGAGCACCTTCATTTTTTCATCGAGGATCACCAGCCCGGAGGGGAGCTTCTGCAGCATGGCTGTGATGATCTCGGAGGCTTCCCGGGCAGCTTCTTTTTCCTTCCTCGCCACCAGTTCCGAATCCCGCAGCGCTTTTTCGGCCATGGCCAGCTTTTCGTTGCTGATTTTCAACGATTGAATGTAATCCTGTCGGTTACGGGTGGTATAGCTGTTGCACATTTCGGGGATGGCCAGGCCCTTGGCGATGGCGATGGCAAAATCACGGCATGAATTGTATCCGCAGGCTCCGCAGCCGATATCTTCGTTGAAGTCTTTTTTCATTTCCTGCATGATCTCGGCGATACGCTCCTCCGATGGGGCAGGGAGGCGCTGGTCGTCGGGGGTGAAGGACCGGTGGAAATCGAGCGCTGCGAAGATCTCCATGTCTTTTTCCCACTGCTTGACGTTGAGGCTCTTCATGCGCTTCCTGGCGTAGATCTTCACCGATGCCTGACGGATGTACTTCTTCCCGCCTCGCGTCGTACCGGGTCCCATGAGATATTCGGTGTAGAAGAGGTTGAAATGCGAATTGATCGTCCCGATGCTGTCTTCGAATTCACGCAAAGCCTCCTTCAGCTCCAGCTCGCCTTCCACGGTGGTGACATTTCCCGAGAGAAGGCCGTCATTGAGTGCGGCGGCCTGGACGATCCCGCCGGCGATGGGGAAAAGGGCTCCCATATTCCCGTGGGGATGATCGAATTCGCTGAACTCCAGTTGTTTTTCCTCAATCCGGAATTCACTGAACAGGTCTCTCAGCTCGGCAAAGGTCAGGACGGCATCCAGCCGGCCATCGCCCTCTCCACGCTCTTCCTCCTTCTTGCTGGCAATGAGCGGACCCACATAAACCACCCGCGTCTCAGAGCCATATTTCTGTCGTGACGACCTTGGCCGTGGCAATGGCAGGGGAGACCAGGGGAGCCAGGTTGGGAATGAGCCCCGGCTGGAATTTTTCGATGTAACCGATGGAGACCGGATCATTGGCCATGATGTAATATTTGCCCCTGAAATCCTTCAGCAGTCGTGCATATTCAGCGGCGATCAGGTCGGCGCCGAAGGAGACTTCGTTCACGTATCTGAACCCCAGTTCCCGCAACATGCTCACGAATTTCCGGTAATCGGTGATATCCGGAAATTCAGCGGCAATGGTCGGATCGACAATGACGGCAACGGTGAGGCCCTTGTCGGACAGAAGTTTCCGGGTTTCTTCCTTTGAATCCAGATAGTCGATGGCCGAAGGCTTACACGCGGCAATACAACTTCCGCAACCGATGCAGCGGTTGGGCATGATGCGCGGCACAAGCTGGTCGGCCCTGACCTGGATGGCATTCACCGGACAGGCCCGCACACAGGCATAGCATACCTTGCACTTTTTTTCACTGATGTTCACTAATGCCTTCAAATTCGTTCCTCCTTCAAATCGCCGGAGTTCGCGATCGAGGATCTCCCTGAGGGATCTCTCGGTCACGCCTTCAAAAATCTGTTCATCAATTTGTAAAACCGGACCCTTGTTGCATTTGCCGAAACAGTGGTTGCCCTTGAAATGCACCCGGGCTTCCAGTCCGTTTTGCTTCAGATAATCCTGTATCAACGATACCGTTCTCTTATTTCCTCTGGCAAAACAGGAACTCCCGAGACAAATGGTCAATGCTGTTATCTTGGCGCTCATTCAGGTCTTTGGCTTTGTTCCAAAATTAACAATAAAATCCGGAACCTGATTTGAATTCAAATGGATATCTTCATTCCCGGCCATCAATATAAGTGGCTGAAATGAAGGTCTTTAAAACCATGGCGCCACCCCGGAACAATTTATATACAGTAAAAATTGCACGTTTCCGCCCCTGGAAACCTGACGAATATAGAATTTAATAATTTAAAAATCAAGTAATTAACCGATGATTCCGAAGGGATATGTTTTAAAATATTGTTAGTTGAATAACATTGTTTGTAAAATAACAATAAAGATAATTATATTTGTGTGAACCGCTTATCACGGGCGGTGCATGTGATGAAGAACGAAAGCACCCGAACACCGGAAGAACCATGTCAGAGATCAGCGAATTACTGGAACGTTTTCCGATTTGAGCAGGGACAAACTGATCCCCGTCTTGCAGGAAATCCAGGATAAATTCGGGTATCTTTCAGAAGAATCGGTCAACGAACTGTCTTCCAGGCTGAATCTTCCTGCCGGAAAGATCTATGGTGTGGCCACGTTTTACAACCAGTTCAGGTTTTCAATGCCGGGGAAATTTCACCTCCGGGTCTGTCACGGTACCGGCTGTCATCTCGAGGGTGCCGGCATTCTCATCCGGGAGATCGAAAAAATACTGCGGATCAGCGATGGGGAAACCACCAGGGACGGGATTTTCAGCCTTGAAGTGCTTCCGTGCATCGGCGCCTGCGGACAGGCACCGGTCATTTCGGTCAATGAAGTATATTATTCCGGGGTGGATAAGAAGAAGCTCAGGGAAATTCTCCGGATATACCAGGAAAAGGAAGAGGCCTAAATGGAAACGCTCAGCCGGGATATTGACGTTCAAAAACTGCTCACCGAGGCGGTGCAACTCGACCGTGTCGAATACACCGCCGAAATGGAGAGGGTTGTCAGACTACTCTCGCGGGAAAAGACGACCAGGCCGCTGATCCTGGTCAGTTCCGGTACGGCCGGCAAGGTGGCCGGGGCAGAACAAACGCTCCTTGAGATCGAGTCTTATCTTCATGAACGCCAGGAGGATGCTGAGGTGGCCAGGACGGGCTGTCTTGGTATGTGCAGTGCCGAGCCCGTTGTCAGTATCCAGCTTCCCGGCCGCACCCGGCTCTTCTTTTCCGGGATCTACTGCCGGCAGGGTGACTTCCCTGCTGGATGATGTCTTTCACTACAGTGTTCCGCGGGAAAACCTTATCGGGCAGCTCCGCCATCCGGCCCAGGAATCATGGAAAGATGTGCCATTTCTTGATGAGATCCCGTTTTTTGCGCTACAGAAGCGGCTGATGACCGCACACTGCGGGATCATTGATCCCGGATCCATCGAGGAATATATTGCCCGGGGAGGTTATAAAGCCTTCCTGAAGTCCATCCGGCATTATACCTTCAACGAGATCTGCGATCTGGTGGTGGAAAGCGGCCTGAGAGGACGGTCGGGCAGCGGTTTTCCGACAGGTCGAGAAATGGAAAATCGCCTGTCATACAGCCGCCGATCAGAAATATCTCATCTGCAATGCCGAAGAGAGTGATCCCGGGGCGTTCATGGACAGGTCCATCATGGAAGGAGATCCCCATCTCCTCATCGAAGGAATTGCCATCGCCTCTTACGCCATCGGGGCCACGAAAGCATATCATTTATATCCGTTCAGAATATACCCCGGCCATCGACCGGTGGAACAGGCTGTGAGACAGGCCTCAGAATACGGACTCCTTGGTCACCATATTTTCGGCAGTGGCTTCAACCTGAGGATTTCAGTGCGCAAAGGCCCGGGGGCTTTCGTCTGCGGCGAAGAAACCGCCATGATCCGCAGCCTGGAAGGAAAACGGGGTATGCCCCGTTCCAAACCTCCCTATCCGGCCACCGAGGGTTTGCACCACAAGCCCACGATCATCAATAATGTGGAAACACTTTCCAACATTCCCCTGATCATCGGAAAAGGACCCAAATGGTTCAAAGAAGACCGGTACCGAAGACAATGCGGGAACCAAAATATTTGCCATCTCGGGGAAAGTCAAGGAATCCCGGTCTTATCGAAGTGCCCCTTGGCACCAGCCTGCAGCGACATCGTGTTCGATATTGCGCGGCGGTATCCCCGGATGATCATTCACTGAAAGGCGGTTCATATCGGGGGACCCTCCGGATGCATCCTCCCGGCCGGCAAACTCGACATCCCGGTGACGTTCGAGGCGATGAGCGAGGCCGGAGCCATCATGGGCAGCGGGGGTATCGTCGTTCTCGATGAAGATGTCTGCATCATCGACATGGTGAAATACTACATGAACTTCATGCAGAAGCAAAGTTGCGGCAAATGCATTCCCTGCCGCGAGGGAACCCGCCGGATGTCAGAGATCCTGGAAAGCATCTCCCGTAAACCGGTTGATGAAAACGGCCATACCACCCTGGAACGGTTCAAGGGTGTCATTCAGCTGGAAAACCTGGCTTCGGTCATGAAAGACACTTCCCTGTGCGGGCTGGGTCAGAAAGCTCCCAATCCCGTCCTCAGCACACTCGAATTTTTCAGGGAGGAGTATGAAGAACACATCTTTGACCGGAAATGCCGGTCGAACGTCTGCACCGAGCTCAGAACGTATTTCATCGATGTGGAGCAGTGCACGGGATGTTCCGTCTGTGCTAAAAAATGCCCTTCCGAAGCCATCTTTGGGACGCCGCTTCATCCGTATTTTATTGTCGCGGACAAATGCACCGGATGCGGTCTTTGTTTCGACTCCTGTAAATTCAGCGCGATAGCTTATAAATGACAGCCGGATGCGATGATCCGGCTGAAAATCCAATTGAAATGTCTGGAAAAAGGATAAACTTTCGAAAACGATGATTTTCAATATTGAGGTCAATAAAAGAGTGATCCAGGCCCGCAAGGGAGAAACCATCCTCGCGGCGCTGAGGAGGAATGGCATCCATGTTCCCACACTCTGCAACATGAAGGAGTTTTCTCCCACCGGCGCCTGCAGGATGTGTGTGGTGGAGGTTGAAGGTAAACCCGGCCTTATCCCTTCCTGTTCATATCCGGTGGAGGAATGGATGAAAATCTCGACTCATACGCCCAGGGTCCTTAAAGCCCGGAAAACCATCGTTGAACTTCTGCTGTCAAACCATCCCGATGATTGCCTGTACTGTGAACGAAACGGCAGTTGTGAGCTCCAGGATCTGGCCGAGGATCTCAACATCCGGGAGCGCCGGATACCGGGGAAGAAAAGCAAGTATAAGATCGATAAGTCGGGTGTGTGCATCGTGCGCGATCCCTCCAAATGCATCCTTTGCGGGCGGTGTGTACAGGGTCTGCGAAGAACAGCAGGTGGTTTCCACTCTCGATTTCACCCGCAGGGGAAGTGACATGATCATTTCAACCTCCTTCAACAAGCCGCTCAATTTCTCAAACTGCATCAATTGTGGACAGTGCGTGATCGTTTGTCCCACCGGTGCGCTCACCGAAAAGCTACAGTATGCCGAGCTTGACCAGGTTCTTTACGATCACACCAAAAAGGTGATTGTCCAGTATTCTCCGACGGTCGCTCGTCTCGGTGGCCGAAGAATTCGGACTCAAGCCGGGCAGGGACATCAACGGACTGATCAATGCCGCACTCAGGAAGATCGGCTTTGACAAGGTCTTCGAAACATCATTCGGAGCCGACCTGATGGTCGTCGAGCAGGCCGCTGAATTTATCAGCCGGCTGGAGAAGGGGAAAAGCTGCCCCTGATCACGGGATGCTGTCCGGCATGGATCCGGTATGCCGAGCAATTCTGCCCGGATCTGATGGGAAACATCAGCACGGTCCGTTCGCCGCAGCAGATCGTGGGCTCGCTCATCCGCAACTGGGTCGCCGAGACCTGCGGATACAATCCCGCGGAGATTTATTCGGTCTCCATTATGCCATGTACGGCCAAAAAATACGAAGCCCAACGGGAGGAAATGACCCGCAAGGGGCTTCCCGATATTGACGCGGTGCTGACGACCCGTGAACTGGTGAGGCTGATCCGCCTGAATGGCATCGATATGAATCACCTTGATCCCGAACCCGCCGACGAACCCATGGGGGCCATGAGTTCCGCAGGAAAGCTCTTCGGCACCGGAGGCGGCCCCATGGAAGCCCTGCTGCGAACGATCTACTACAAGCTCACCGGCGAGGAGATGGCGGTTCCGCGAATAAACAAACTTCGCGTCAGCCGGACATTCAAGGAGATGAACCTCAAAGTGGGCAAAAGAGAACTCTCCGTGGTGGCCGTCAGTGGCATGGCCGAAGCGGCAAAGCTGATCGCCGATCTCCGGGCCGGACGACGCAACCCCGATATCATCGAGATCATGGCCTGTCCGCATGGCTGTGTCAATGGTGGCGGCCAGCCTGTCAGGCAGGAAGAAGAGGCCATCCGGAACCGTATTAAAATCCTTTATGAAGCCGACAACAAGGAGATGATCAAGGTAGCGCACCGGAATCCCCAGGTACTGAGGGTATATGAAGAACTGCTCGAAACCCCGGGAAGCAGCAAGAGCATGGAATTGCTGCATCTCAGCTACCGGCAGAAAGAAGCCATTGAACTGAGAAAGAACGCGCATCATGAATGGCAGGGAAAGTCTCGTCTATACCATTAAGGACAAATGCCGGGTTTGTTACACCTGCGTGAGGGAATGCCCGGTGAAGGCCATCAAGATCATCAATGGTCAGGCCGAAGTGATCAGTGAGCGCTGCATTGCCTGCGGGAACTGCACGAAGGTCTGCAGCCAGGGAGCCAAGGTTTTCAAAAATACCCTCCCGCCGGTGGAAAAGCTCCTGGCATCCGGCATGCCGGTCTATGCCATGCTGGCACCGAGTTTCGTCGCCGAATTCAGCGAGATCGACGATTACCGTATCCTGGTCGGAATGGTCAGGGCACTCGGGTTTGAACGGGTCTTTGAAGTTTCCTTCGGCGCCGACCTCGTGGCCGGCGAATACCGGAAACTCCTGCTGCGCAGCTGACAAAGCGTGGCTATATCACCTCCGATTGCCCGGCTATCGTTTCCTTCATTGAAAAGTACCATCCCGGGATCATGGATAACCTGGCGCCGGTCGTTTCACCCGATGGTGGCTCTGACCCGGTTTTTGAAGATGACCTGCGACGGAGGTTTCAATGTCGTTTTCATCGGGCCCTGCATTGCCAAAAAGAACGAATCGGAGGAGGTGGATGAGAAGATCACATTTGTTGAATTGCGGGAAATGTTCGATCGTCACGGGATAGATGCTGCCACCGCCCTGCCATCCGAATTCGATCCTCCCGCAGGAGGGCGCGGAGCCATGTTTCCCGTCAGTCACGGCCTCCTTGAGGCTGTCGATATCCCCGACGACGAGATCCGGCATAATGTTATTGTGGCCGAAGGCAGGGTCGATTTCCAGGAAGCCGTGCGGGAATACGAAACGGGCTCGATCAGAGCCGAACATCTCGAACTCCTCTGCTGCGAAGGCTGCATCATGGGCCCGGGCACTTCGCAGAAACGGGAAGAAACATGCCCGGAGAGCCAGTGTGATCCGCTATGTCAGGGAAAAACATGCCGGACTTCCACCAGGAGACCTGGGAGGAGGCAATGTCGCGCGGACGCCGGCTCGACCTGTCCAGGTCCTTCCGGGTGAATGATCAGCGCATCGAAGATCCTTCGGAAGCCGGGATCATGGAAGTGCTGGAATCGATGAACAAGTTCACCCCCGCCGATCAGCTGAACTGCGGAGCATGCGGGTATGACACCTGCCGGAATCATGCCATCGCCATCAAAAAGGGACTCGCTGAAACCGAGATGTGCCTTCCCTATACCATCGATAAACTCCACCACTCCATCGAAGAGCTGGGGATCTCGAATGAAAAGCTCATGTCGGTCCAGCAGGTGCTCAAACAGACCGAAAAACTGGCCCACATGGGACAGCTCTCTGCCGGCATCGCTCATGAACTCAACAATCCGCTGGGGGTGGTGATCATGTATTCCAACATCCTTCTGGAAGAAAATGCCGGGGACCCGGCCCTGCATGATGACCTCCGGCTCATCGTGGAACAGGCTGAACGCTGCAAGGTCATTGTGGGCGGCCTTCTGAATTTCGCACGGAAAAATCAGGTCAATTACAGTGAAACGGATCTGAACGACCTGGTACGGCTGTCGGTTGCCTCGGTGATCATTCCTCCTGATGATCCGGGTCACGGTGAACAGCAGGATGAAGAATCCCTTTGCTGAGGCCGACCGGGAACAGATGGTCCAGGTCATTTCCAACCTGATCAAAAATGCTGTTGAGGCCATGCGCGGGAGGAGGGAAGATTGAAATTGAACTTGAGGAATCGGGGCGTGATGTGGTCATCATCATCCGGGATGACGGCATCGGCATCAATGAGAACGATCTGCAGAAAGTCTTCGAGCCATTTTTTACCACCAAAGGGCATCGGGAAGGGCACGGGGCTCGGACTGGCCACGGCGTATGGAGTGGTTAAAATGCACAAGGGAAAGATCAGCGTCACCTCAAATGCAAACCCCGCTAACGGAGAGACCTTCACCCGGTTTGTGATCCGCCTGCCGAGACACCGACCGGTATAATTAATACACTGCATGATGAACGCAAAAACCACTGCTTATCGCCGATGATGATTTCGATTACCTCTTCCAGCTCAGGTTCATGCTGGAAAAATGGGGCTACAACGTGGTGACCGCCGAGAGCCAGCGTGAAGCCGAGGAAATCATCGGACAGAATGAAACCCGACCTGGCCATTCTCGACCTGATGATGGAAAATGATGACAGCGGGTTCATTCTCAGCTACAGGTTGAAATCGCCGGTATCCCGATGTGCCGGTGATCATTGCCACGGCCGTGTCGGCCGAAACGGGCATGTCGTTCGGACTGAACTCCGACGAGGAAAAAAAATGGATACAGGGCCGATCTGTATCTGGAAAAAGGCGTCAGGCCCGACCAGTTGAAAAGTGGAATCGAAAAACTCCTGGAACAGTATGGAATCACTTAAAATTCTTGTTGTCGATGATGAACCCGGGATCCGGTCCGGCGTGACCCGGATCCTGTCCAGGCATAGCGTAAGCTATCCCTTTATGGATGAGGATTATCATGTTCGAATGCCTGGAAGCCGCCACCGGGGAGGAGGGTATTGAAATCATCGAACGGGAAAATCCCGATATCGTTTTGCTCGATAATAAACTTCCCGGTATGAGCGGAATGCAGGTCCTTGAATACATCCGCCAGAAAAATCCACGATATGATGGTGGCCATGATCACCTCCTATGCTTCACTGGAAATCGCCGTGAAAGCCACCGATGACGGGGCCTGCGATTTCATCCCCAAACCTTTCACCCCCCAGGAACTGAAATCGTCCGATCGATAATCTCACCAAGCAGCTTTTCCTGAAACGGATCACGCGGAAAATGAAAAATGAAGGGAAAAAGATCCGGTACCAGTTCGTTTCTATCCTGTCCCATGAGCTGAAAGCTCCTCTGAACGCCATTGAGGGATACCTGAATATCATGAAGGAAAAGCAGGCCGGTGAACATATCGGCGATTATGAACAGATGATCGACAGGTCTCTCGACCGCATCCAGGGCATGCGAAGCCTGATCATGGACCTGCTCGATTTCACGAAGATCAGGCTCGAGAAAAAGAAGGAAAAAATCACCCGGATCAATCTTAAAAAGCTCGCAAAAGATGCAATTAGTACCGTAAAACCCTATGCTATTCAAAAAAATGTTATTTTTACCCTCGATGCACCCGATGAATTTGATCATCGAAGCGGATCCGAATGATATGGAAATAATTTTTAACAATTTATTATCCAATGCTGTTAAATACAACAGGGATGACGGAAAAGTGGATGTTGTTATCGGCAAGGTCGGATGATATTTTCACCATCAGGGTGAAGGATACCGGCATTGGGATGAATCAGGAAGATGCCGCCTCATTATTTAAAGAATTCGTGCGAATTAAAAATGAAAAAACAAAAAATATTATCAGGCAGCGGGCTGGGATTGTCCATTGTCAGGAAAATTACGGAACTTTATCACGGGCACATCACCGTGGAGAGTGTCCCTGATGAAGGAAGTACATTTACGGTGCAATTGCCAGCTTAATATAACCGCCAGACTTTGCAAAAAAACAAAGCCTTGATGAAAACAACCAGATTACCTGAAAAAACGGTCGAACGCCTCAGTGAATACAGGCGGACGCTTTTCAACTGTCTTGCCCAGGGTAAGACCCATATTTATTCACACGAACTTGCAGGATTACACAATATTACGGCCGTACAGGTGCGGCGCGACATCATGTTCATCGGTTACAGCAGCATGCAGCGAAAAGGATACGATGTTCGTGAACTGATCGAGGTGATCGGGAAAATCATCGATTCGGAAGAGGGTCTCAATGTGGCGGTCATCGGGATGGGTAACCTCGGCCGGGCCATCACGCATTATTTTATGGGCAAACGTTCCAAGCTTAATATCGTCGCGGCTTTTGATGTCGACCCCGCAAAAATCGACCGGGTGATCTCGGGGGTCAAATGCTATTCCATGCAGCGGCTTCCGGAAATCGTCAACGAACTCGATATTTCCATCGCCCTGCTGACCGTCCCTGCCGATGCTGCCGGCGATACCACTGAAAAGCTTGTTCAGGGCGGCATCAAGGGGATCCTGAACTTCACCACCATGCCTCTGAACGTGCCCGTCAAATGTCTATCTGGAGGAATACGACATGATCACTTCCCTCGAGAAAGTCGCTTATTTTGTCAAAATTCATAACAACACTTCCTCAGAAAATCACTAATTTCGGCCGTTCAATTCAGCCGGGATCATGAAGGTATACCACAGTCTTGAAGAAATCGGGCCGTTACGCAATCCCGTTGTGACCACCGGGACATTTGACGGTGTGCATATCGGTCATCAGGCCATCATCCGGAGGCTCAGGAAACTGGCCGGTGATATCGGCGGCGAATCGGTCCTCATCACTTTTCATCCGCATCCCCGCCGGGTGCTGTACCCGGAAACCAAAGGAAAGGATCTGATGATGATCTGTTCGCAACAGGAAAAAACCGGTCTGCTTGAAATGGCCGGGCTCGATCATCTTCTCATCCTCGAATTCACCCCTGCATTTTCACGACATCACCTCTCACGACTTCGTTGAAGAGATCCTCATCGGGCGGTTGCATGCCCGGGTCATTGTCGTCGGGTTCAATCATCATTTTGGCTATCATCGCGAGGGAAATTTTGAGTACCTCTATAATCTGAGCCGGAAACATCATTTTGAAGTCGAAGAGATCCCCGAACAGGACATTCAGAACGAAAGCGTCAGTTCCACACGCATCCGCAAGGCGATCGCGGAAGGCAACATCCAGCGGGCAAATGCTTACCTCGATCACTATTACACCCTTTCGGGATTTTCCACCCTTCACGGGAAACACTCAGCCGACTATGGCATGCCGGTCTTTGAGATCCGCATTGATGATGCCACCAAGCTCATACCTCCAGATGGGGTTTATGCCGTACGGATCCGCACTGCGGCCACTGAAGTCCGGGGAATGCTGAGTGTCAGCGGTCACGCCATTGTCAATAATCTCCTCAGCAAAAGGACAGCCATCGAGTTCCATCCCTTTGAACAGGAGGAGGCTTTCAACGGGAAGCCTGTCACCATTGGCTTTCACAAGAAGATCAGGGACAGCCTGGCGTCGCAGGACCCGATGATGATCGGCCGGCAGCTCGCCAGCGACAAACGTGCGGTAAGTGAACTGATTTTCTGACCCCGTCGCCAATCATCCGGCCATCTGCCGTATGATCTCCTGTTTCAGGGCTTTCAGATCGGTATTGTCCCTTTTATCGTGAAGACGGATCAGCCCTTCGGGCGGTGTCCCGAGGATTAGGATCCTGTCGCCAAGCTTCACGGCCTCATCGACATCATGGGTGACAAAGATCACCGTGCGGCGGTCATCGCGCCAGAGATCGAGGAAATATCGGGTCAGGGTGTTTTTTAGTTTCAGGTCGAGGGCCTGGAAAGGTTCATCCATCAGGATAAGCCCGGAATCGAAGGAGAAGGCCCGGGCCAGCGACACCCGTTGCTTCATGCCGCCGCTGAGCTGCGAAGGGTAATAATCGCCGAAAGGCCTCCAGCTCGACCCGCTTCACATGCTGGTCAACCCTTTTTCGCAGGTCATCCCCTTTCAGATGGTCTTTCAGGACAAAAGCGATGTTCCCTCTTACCGTCTTCCATGGCAGAAGGCGTGGATCCTGGAAGACATACGACATCGGTATCCCTTCAAAATCGGACCGGTCGCCGGAATCGGGCCTCACCGATCCGCTGATGATATTCAGGAGCGTGGTTTTACCACAACCCGATGGTCCCAGAATGCAGTTGATCCGGCCCGGAAGGAAGGTGACTCGTCAGGTCGCGGAAAATCTCCGGTTCCCCGTAACGTTTGGTGATATGACGGAGTGACGGATTCATTTCCATTTGACGATGGCGGTTTCGGTTTTCCGGACGATCATCTCGAAAAGGTAACTGATGGCAATGGCGATAAGGGTCCAGGCAATCAATTCGTTCACCTGCAGGAAAATCTGGGCGTTCTGCATCCGCGTCCCGATGCCGTATTCCGGCTGACTGAGGACTTCCCCGATGATGATCGCCCGCCAGCCGAAGCCCAGGGCGTTGGAGATCCCGCCGGTCAGAAAGGGGAGGATGGCCGGAAGGTAGATTTCCTTGAGGATCCGTGCCGGTCTGACCCGGTATGTCCGGCCCATCTCCACCAGTTCGGGGTCGACATTCCGGATACCTTCGATCACGTTGACGGTGATCACCGGGAACATGGTCAGAATGGCAATGAACACCGGGACCTGGTCATTGCCCAGCCAGATGATGGCCAGCAGGATCAGTGAAATCACCGGGGTCGACCGGATGGTGACGAGCAGCGGATTGATGAACTGGAAGAAGCTCCGGTTTAGTCCGGCCGGTATCCCGGTGGCCAGGGCCAGGACCAGGGAGATGGCAAAACCCTCCAGGCCCCGCAGAACGGTGATGGTGAGTGACGGCCAGAAGCCGGGGCCGATGAAGACATGCACGACAGCCACCATCGTGCTCTGCCGGTGAAGGAACGATCTGCCCCGACCCGGTGAGCAGGGAGGCTAACCTCCCATACTGCCATGAGGAAAAGGATGCCGGCAAGGCTAATCAGCCTGTTCTTTGTAATAAAATGTCTCATCGGGCATGCTGCCGCCAAGGATTAAGGGATTAAAGGTATAAAAGACTTTGAAATATTCCGCAATGCCTTTTCGGTCCGGCCATGCCTCACTGTAACGGAGATTACAGCGGGGAACCGACCTGGCGGCCACGCCGGAGTCGGGGAGAATACCGATATTTCACCATGAGCTGTGCGGCACTGTCGGGGTGGGCATTCACCCAGGAAATGGACTTCTTCAGTTCGGAAAGATACCGGGAAACCTGCGCCGGATGTTCATCGGCAAACTGTTTTTTTACCAGCAGTGCCGTTTGGGCAAAGGGGACCGAATCCCCGAAAAGTTCGATCCATGCCTGGTTGAAATCGATGAGGGGACGCACCGAGGGATTTTTTTCCATGACCATCGATACCAGGGGCTCGGAGATCACCCCGAGCTACGCTATCCCCGCGGCAATGGCGTTGGCCAGTTCAATATGGGTCGGAAAAGAATAATCGAGGATCATGTCCTTATCGGGATCCAGGCCATGCCGGCGGGCGAGATACCGGAACATGATATCGGGGGTCATCCCCCTTCCCATCAGGCTGATCTTTTTCCCTTTCAGATCCTGCCACTCCCTGATCGTGGTGTCGGAACCGAAAAGGTACAGCGTCCCCCATACCGGCACCGCGGCCAGGACATAACCGTGGGTCTTATTGTAAAGCAGGGCTCCCATGGTCGAAGGCAGAACGGCAAAGTCCACCGAGCCCTCCATCATCATGGTCCGCACCTGCGACGGTTCATTGCGAATGATGAACCGGGTGGGCATGCACTGCCCGCCGCCGGTCTGTCCGCCGATCATCTTCATCATGGCCATGGCCGAAGGCCCCTTCAGGGTGGCGGTGGTGATGACCCCCTTCCCGGATTGTTCCTGCCTGCAGGAAACAAGGATGATCGCCAGAAAAAGACAACAGAAAATAAGATTTCTCATGCGACGGATATAAATTCACTCAAAAATACAGTAACCCGTCCGATCGGCCAAGAAACGGGAGCGGAATCGGAAATCCTTTTCATGACCGAACAGGGAAAAGGCATGGTGAAAAGAGGTGCATGAGGTGTTCAACGATGGAAAATAAATTTTGTCAATTCAAAAAAAAGTGTATAATGTGGGTATACCATAAACCAAAATCAACACTATGCTTAACATTAAAAAGTACGACGCAGAATCACTTACCCGGTGACAATGAAAAAGAATCCATCGTCAGCTTCCTCTTTGAACATCTCGAACAGTACGGGGATAAAAGACCCGACATCGGGAGGGCTGTTGACTATGCACTGAACCTGAGACAATCCTTTGGCGGTTTTATCCTGACCGCCCATAGCGACAACAAAATGGTCGGCGCCGTTGTGGTCAACGGAACCGGAATGGAAGGCTATATCCCCGAAAATATTCTTGTCTACATTGCCACGCATAAAGTGTCGAGAGGAAAAGGGATCGGCAAGAAACTGATGGAAAGAACCATTGAAGAAGCCAACGGCGACATTGCCCTGCATGTCGAACCCGATAATCCTGCCCGTTTTCTTTACGAAAAATACGGATTTAGCCAATAAGTATCTTGAAATGCGGTATAAAAGGAAAAACGCATAGATGGCCTATATCACACTGAATGCCGGAAAGCTTAAGGAGAACTACCGGCACCTCGACAGGCTGTTTAAAAGCCACACGGATCAAGTGGTCGGTGGTCAGCAAGCTCTTAAGCGGAAACCAGATCGTACCTGAAAGAGCTTCTCGCCCTCAAGCCAGAACAGGTCTGCGATTCCCGTGTTTCCAACCTGAAAGCCATAAAGTCGCTTGATCCCTCCATTGAAACCATCTACATCAAGCCACCGCCCAAACATTATGTGAAGGCGGTGGTTGAATATGCCGATATCAGCCTCAATACGGAGTTTGAGACCATCCGGTGGCTTTCGGAAGAAGCCGGAAAACAGGGAAAGCTCCACAAGGTCATCATCATGATCGAGATGGGAGAATTGAGGGAAGGTGTGATGCGGGAAGACTTCATCCATTTTTTCGCAAAGGTTTTCGAACTGTCCCACATCGAAGTCGTGGGTATCGGGACGAACCTGTCGTGCCTGTACGGGGTGCTCCCCAACCAGGATAAGCTGATTCAGCTCGGTCTGTATGAACAGCTCGTGGAAGCCAAGTTCAACAAGGAGATCCCTTTTGTTTCCGGCGGTTCATCGGTGACCATCCCCCTGATCCACCAGGGTATTCTGCCCGCGGCCATCAACCATTTCCGGGTGGGGGAAACCCTCTTCCTCGGGACGAATGTTTACGACGGAAGTGTGTACGATGAGATGCATAACGATGTTTTCCGGCTTTTCGCCGAGATCATCGAGCTGACCGAAAAACCCCGCGTACCAACGGGTGAGATGGGCCACAACGTGGAAGGGGAAAGTTTCGAGTTCGACGAAAAGGATATTGGCAAAACCTCCTGGCGGGCCATCGTCGATATGGGACTCCTTGATGTCGATGAGAAGCACGTCAGCCCGGTGGATGAAACCCTCGAGACGGTCGGTGCGAGTTCCGATATGTTCGTCATCGACCTCGGTGAAAATACCGGGCATCTTAAAGTTGGTGATATCATCGAGTTCCGGATGGATTATATGGGCGTTTTGCGGATCCTGAATTCAAAGTATATCGAAAAACGGGTCGTCGGGTAGGGGGAAGGGTCGTTTCGGCTTTGCTCAACGGCCACCGTGGCCTGCCTTGAGGGTCGTTGAGCGGAGCCGAAACGCCAGATTCTCACAACGCTCCCGGAGGCTCAGGGTCAAGATGATCCTGCTCCGCACAACCGAATTGCGATGCCGAAGGGACAGGATCCATTCCGGATTGATTCCCGTCGGAGGCCTGTTTCTCCTTTTGACAGGCAGCCCCGGGGTCCGAGAGGTGCCACCATTGTTCATCATTCAGGACAAAGCCTTATCTTTGCGTCCGGGGTTCCGGGGAAGAAAATTCTCTTTCCCCGGTTCAACATATTCGATCCCCGATGGTTGACATCTTAAGAAGGGCTGGAAAAACCAGGATTATTATGGCACATTCACACGGACATTCCCATCATAACATGAATACCCGGGCTTTTATCATTGGGATCGGCCTGAATATCGCCTTTGTGGTTATCGAGGTCATTTTCGGGCTGATCGCCAATTCGTCTGCGCTGCTGGCTGATGCCGGGCACAATACGAGTGATGTGCTCAGCCTGGGTTTCGCGATGACGGCGGCCTGGATGGCCGGGCTGAAACCGAGGGGCAAATACACCTACGGTCTTCGCAAAACGACCATCCTCGTCTCCATTCTCAATGCGATGCTTCTGTTCGGTGCGGTAGTCGCGATCGGATGGGATGCCGTTCACAAGCTCAAAAACCCCGAACCGGTGGAGGGAAACAAGGTCATGCTGGTGGCCGGGATCGGCGTAGTGATCAACGCTGTCACCGCCTTGTTGTTCATGAAAAACAGGAAGAACGATCTGAATATCCGGGGGGCTTTCCTCCATATGGCTGCCGATGCCGGCGTTTCGGCCGGTGTTGTGCTGTCGGGTCTGTTGATCATCCTGACGGGAAAAGAGTGGATCGACCCGGTGATGAGCTTTTTGGTGATCGTCGTTATCCTGGCAGGGACCTGGCGGCTGTTTACCGATTCAATCGACCTTGCGCTCGACGCCGTTCCGAAGCATATCGATCTGGGTGAGGTCCAGGATTACCTTCTTTCCAAAAAAGATGTCGAAGGGATCCACGACCTGCATGTCTGGGCCATGAGCACGACACAGGTGGCCCTGACTGTTCACCTCGTGATGCCGGACGGTTATGATGATCAATTCATCGGCAGACTTCAGCAGGAGCTGAAAAATAAGTTTGGTATCGGTCATACCACCTTTCAGATCGAAAATGAACGCATTGAGCAGGATTGCGATACCGGTTGCTGAGGACCATTTCCCGCACTGCCGTGCTTCGTCATCACCTTCAACGGTGACAGATAGTTGGGCTGACTATGGCGGTACAGGCACCAATTTCTTATCTTTGGTAACGGATATCTTTTTTAGGGAACTCATAAAATCCTGAATCATGAAAACTATTCGTATCTGCCTGATGATCATCGCGTTTATCATGATGTTCGTCCCGGTCCATGCCCAGGAAAAGCCCTGGGACGGCCCTTCCGTCGATTTCAGCCACGGCAGGCTGGTCGTTTCAGACAATCACCGTTTTCTTCAGTTTGAGGACGGGACACCTTTTTTCTATCTGGGGGGAACGGCCTGGGAATTGTTTCACCGCCCAACGACCCGGGAAGCAGAGCGGTATCTTGAAAACCGGCGGTCCAAGGGCTTTACCGTTATTCAGGCCGTGATGCTCGCCGAACTCGATGGCCTTCACACACCCAATGCCAACGGTGATCTGCCCTTTGAGGATGATAATCCTCTCAGACCCAATGAGAAATATTTCAGCCACATCGACAGTGTCATCCGGATTGCCGGCAGCAAGGGACTGTTCATCGGCCTTCTCCCGACATGGGGCGACAAGGTGGACAAGCAGTGGGGCCTGGGCCCGGTGATCTTTGACGTTCAGAATGCTTACAAGTACGGGCAGTGGATCGGAAACCGCTACAAGGATTTTCCGAACATCATCTGGATCAATGGCGGAGACCGGAATTGCGGGGGTGGAAATTTTCAGGTCTGGGATGCTCTGGGTATGGGGATCAAATCGACGGATTCAGACCCACCTGGTGACCTTCCATCCCTGGGGCGGGACCAGTTCATCGGCCTGCTTTCAGAATTCAGAGTGGCTCGATTTCAACATGCTGCAGTCGGGACACAGTGGCCGGTACATCGCGAATTACGACATGGTGCATGCCGATTACGACAAGTTGCCCGTCAAACCCTGCATGGATGGTGAGCCCAATTACGAGGATCATCCCATAAACTGGGATCCGGCCAACGGGTGGTTCAACCAGTGGGATGTCCGTCGGGCCGCTTACCAGTCGGTTTTCGCCGGGGCCATGGGAGTGACCTATGGCTGCCATTCCATTTGGCAGTTCCTCGACAAAGGGCGCACCGCGATCACGTCGGCCAGGCACACCTGGACTGAGGACCTCAACCTGCCCGGGGCGTCGCAAATGATCTGGCTCCGGCAACTCATGGAGTCGGAACCCTATTTCAGCAGGGTCCCCGATCAGTCCCTGATCATCGCCGATGAAAGCGGTTTCACCAACCGGATCGTCGCTTGCAGGGGCATGGGGTATGGACTGATCTATCTTCCGGCAAACAAGGGGGTGAACGTCAAACTCGCGCTGGTCGGACCTGTATGCAAAGTTTCCTGGTTCAACCCGCGAAACGGGACAAAGACGGAGCAAGGCGTATTTAACGATGATGAGAAATATTTCGAGGTGCCGGTCCAGGGTGTCGACTGGGTCCTGGTGATCGAGGTCATGAACGGCTAAGCCAGCTCGTTTCGGGAGGATTTTTTCACTTCAGTCCTCATCGCCGAGACCGGAATTTCCGCTGTCAAGGACATACTTCCACGTGCCCCGGGCATCTTTTTTCCAGATCGTGACATATGTGCCCCGTGACCTCTTTTCACCCGCGGAAATGGTGTAGGTGCCGTAGGTATACCCGAGGTCTCCGGAAGCAGCGACATATGCGCCTTCAGGCTCCCAGCTGAGGTTGAAGCCCGAATCGTCTTTCTGCCGCAGAAGATTGCCGATCGATCCGAGGTCTCTAACGGGAGGACTGCCTGGCCTGAGCAAAACCGCCGTGGAATCGGCGAAGGCCAGGAAGGCGGCATTCATGCCATGTTCAACAGAATATTCGGAAAAATCCAGATCAGCCTGTCTCAGGGCATCCCGGGAGTCTTTTTGATTATCCTGGAGATGGCAGGCTGTTAATCCGGCCATCATTGACATCAGCAGAACGATCCCTGTTTTTTTCATACAGCTATTTTTGAGGGGTGAATTGGCTGCAAATTAGGGAAATCTGCCATGCCGGTCAATAGACGGTCATGTTGTTTCTTTCAGCGAATCGCAGAAGATCGCCAGTTTCATAAGGTCGAACTCATTCCGGGGCCGGATTTTCTGGCTGAGGATGTAATCGTGGATCTTATCCTTACTGTCGAACTGCCGGGCCAGTTTCCTTCGGTTGCCCTCCAGCCTGATCAGTTCCCCTTTATAGAGCAGGTAATAATCCTTGAGGATTTCCACCGCATCGTCGCGCTGGCCCATATCAAGGGTCAGATTGTAACTGGAAGGCCTGATTTTCGAATGGTAATGGCACAGCAGGGAGGTATGGTGGTTATAGATGAGGCGGTAGAAGCCTTTCGGGTTCCGGGTCCCGAGAAGAACCTCGGTGATGTAGGTGGTCCGTTCCGACCCGATGACAACGCTCTTCACCCGTGAAGAAGGCAGCATTTTTATTTTTCCATCATGAATGATCTCGAGGATCTGATGATGCGCATCGATCTTCACCGGGATCCCGGTGATGACAACGTCGCTGCCATTCATGATGATATCGGCGTTTTTCCAGGTATCCCGGATATAGACGCTGCCGGCGATATTACCGGTGATCGTGGAAGACTTGATGGTGGCGCGGATAACGGCTTCGTCGGAAGTGGTTTTACTCGATCCGTATTCCGTGTCATAACCCTTAATCTGTCCGTCCGCTCTCAAGGGAAGCCATAAAATGAAAAGAGTGGATAAAACCAGGGAAAATAATGTCCGGTATGATCGCATCATGGTGATGGAAATTTTGGGAAAGCAAAAATAAGGGAATTTTGAAAAAAAACCAGAATATCCGGGAGTCTTTGTGGCATGTTTCCGAAGAATAGTCACATTTCTTTCTGTCCTGGTTCACGGCGAAGTGAAATATGGCCGGGGGAAGGATCATGGGCGGCATTCCCTGAGGAGACGGACCTCGTCATTCCGGTTTCCACCCCGTCAGATGATCACTCTTTCGATCCGTTCGGGAAGGCGTGATAACAGCTCGTAATTCAGGCTGTTATTCATATCGGCAAAGGAAGCGACGGTGATTTCGTTGTCGCCCTGCCGCCCGAGCAGGACCACTTCATCGCCGGTGGCCACCCCTTCAATTTGGGATGTATTGACCAGGACCATGTTCATATTGACCGTGCCGATCACATCGGCGCGCTGGCCCTTGATGAGCACGTGCCCGTTATTGCTGAGCTGGCGGCTGTAGCCATTGGAATAGCCCACGGGAACGATGGCCACCTGCATATCCTGCTGTGCCTGGTACCCGAAGCCGTAGCCCACGAATTGACCCTCGCCGACATGTTTAACCGACATGATCCGGCTCTTCCAGCTGATGGCCCGCTGCAGCGGATCGGTCCGGTCAGACTGGTGGTGGATATACTGGAGGTAGGTTTCCCGGGTTGGCCAGAAACCGTACGACATGATGCCGATGCGAACCATGTCCATCCGGCTTTGCGGATATGTAACGGCGGCGGCGGAACTGGCCGAATGGCAGATCCGTGGTGTTGATGCCTTTCTTTTTCAGCCAGTTGATCCTTTTATTGAAAACCTTGAACTGTTGCATGATCCTGACATGGTTGGCGATGCTTTCCGCTCCGGCCAGGTGGGTGGCTGCACCGGTGATCTCCAGGTATTCCCTGTTTTCATTGATCAGTGCTGCCGTTTCCTCAAGGGCCTCCTTGTCCAGTCCTGTCCGGTGGAGCCCGGTTTCGATTTCAAGGTGAATGCGCGCCTGCATCTTCAGCCGGCGGGCGGTGGCCAGGGCTTTCCGGAGAACCGAGGTTTCAAAGACGAAGAAGCTGACGCTTGCTGGAAATGACCCATTCGTAATCCTCGTCGGCGATGTATCCCATGATCATCAGGTCGGTCCCGGGGCTTTTATGGGGAAAAGCCCGCCTGGCACCCCCTGAACTGAAGACCGAGAAATGGCGGATACCGGCCTTCTCAAAGACCGGGATCACGTTCCCGATCCCGTGGCCGTAAGCATTGCCCTTGACCACCACCGATACGATGACCTCTTCGCCAACCAGGCCCCGAAGGAATTTGATATTGTTCTCAAGTGCCTCGCGGCTGATTTCAATGCAGGTCGTATTCATGGTCAGGACGGTTTTGGAGGCCACGGATGGCCTCCGGGTTCAGGATTTAAGCAGTTGCCTGTACAGTGCGAAAAACAGATCGATGCCCGTACCGGTAATTTCATCGGGAAAGTCGTAAGCGGGGTCATGCAGCGCGACATGGTTTTCTCCGGCGCCCAGGCCGAAGAAAGCCCCGCGGCTGCCTTCGAGATAATGACCGAAATCCTCGGACCAGCGGAAGGGTTCCCTGAGATTCCTGATCATAAATCCGTTCCTGCGCGCTGCCGTTTCAAGGATCTCAAAACCCTCGTCGTCGTTCACGGTGGCAGGGAACACCTCGGTATACGTGATCTCCGCCTGCAGCCGCTCGTCCGCAGCAATCCGGAGGGCCGTGTCCTCCATGTTTTTCATCAGTACCGACATGTCATCGTTCCGGTAGGCTCTCAGCGTCAGCATGAACTCCGCTTCTCCCGGGGCGGTGCCGAAAGCAACACGGCCCAGCCGGATATGGATGATGGTCGCCAGGACGAAATCGTGGAACGAGCCGGCGGGAAACCCGTCGAGAACGGCATCGGTCAGCCTGGCAATGGCCCGGGCAGGGCTGATGCCTGTCTCCGGCTGACCTGCATGGGCAGTCTTCCCGGTGAGCCTGATGACCATTCCCCGTGAGGCGGCCGCAAAAGTTCCTTCCTTGATGATGATGGTCCTGGCCGGGAATCCCGGAAGATTATGCAGGCCGAAAACATAGTCGGGCTTCAGCGATGGATAACGCGAATCGGCAATGATGCGGGCCGCGCCGGTGCCGGTCTCCTCCTCCGGCTGGAAGAGCAGGATAGCCCGTCCATGCTGCGGCCTGTCGCCGCTGATCCGTTCTCCCAGGCCGGTGAGGATCGCCATATGTCCGTCGTGGCCGCATTTATGGGAGATACCGTCGTTTTCCGAGGACCAGGGGAGGTCGCCGCCTTCCCTGATCGGCAGGGCATCCAGATCGGCTCTGAACATCACCGTTTTCCCGGGTTCAGGGCCTCTGAATTCAAAAGCGATCCCATGGCCCCCAAGATCCCGGTGAACGGCATCCGGCTTCAGGGGGATGAACTGCCGTTCGATCAATGCAGCGGTTTTCTCTTCATGGCCGGAGAGGGAGGGATGACGGTGCAATTCTCTCCGTAAAATGGTCAGATATTCCCCGGTTTCCCCCGTGGATAAAGGTGATCCTGGCATCGGCAAGCGAGTTTAGCGATTTTCCAAAGGTAAACGTTATACTCTTCTTACACGAATGATCATCCTTTTGTTTGAAGAAGATGGAAATTCGAGGGTGGACCGCCGGGCTTACTAAACAGCCCTGCCCTTGTTTTCACGGGATTCCACGATGGAACGGGCTTTCCGGAGGGCGTCGTCGAACTGGCCGAAGATGTTGGCCCTGCCGATCAGGAAGGCGATGCGGCTGCGCTCGAGTTCGGTCATGACCTCCGGCTGCACACCGGAGAGAAGGATTTTGGTCCTGCCCGACTGCAGATCACGGATGGTTTCCCTGAAATTATCGATGCCCGTCGCGTCGATAAAAGGGACATGGCGCATCCGGATGATCAGGACTTCCGAGTGCTGGTTGATGTTCTTGAGAATTTCCTTGTATTTTTTGGCTGCCGCGAAGAAGAACGGTCCGCTGATTTCATAGATGTCGATGGAAGACGGGATGCCGGAATAATTTTCGAGCAAATCCGACTCATTGTCGAGGGTCAGAACGGTGCCGGTTTTGGCCATTCTCTGCATGAACAGGAGGGCGGCCATTACCATCCCGATCTCGATGGCCATGGTCAGGTCGACGAGGACGGTCAGGAGGAATGTGGTGAGGAGGATGAAAACGTCATAGCGGGTGCTTTTGAGGATGGATACGAAAGAACGCCATTCGCTCATGTTGTAGGCCACCACGATGAGGATCCCGGCGAGGCAGGCCATCGGGATCAGCATCGCCAGTCTTCCGAGGAACAGCATGATCAGCAGGAGGGTGAAGGCGTGGATAATTCCTGATATGGGCGTCCTTCCGCCATTTTTGATGTTGGTCGCCGTACGGGCGATGGCTCCTGTGGCCGGGATACCGCCGAAAAACGGCGTGACGATATTGGCAATTCCCTGCGCGATCAGCTCAGTATTCGACCGGTGGTTTCCCCCGATCATCCCGTCGGCCACGACGGCGCTGAGCAGCGATTCGATGGCCCCCAACATGGCAATGGTGAAAGCCGGTTGGAAGTAATGGACGATGTCCCCGGCCTGAAAGGCAGGCAGCGACAGGCTGATCTTTCCCTGGATAGTGCCGTATACGCTCTGAATGGTCGCCACGGGCAGATGAAAAAGACTCACGATGGCCGTGAGGAGGACGATGGCGATGAAGGAGCCGGGGATTTTTGAGATCACCCTCGGAGAGAGCACGATGATGAGAATGGTTGTCAGCGTCAGGGCCAGGGACCACGGATTCAAGGTATGCATGGAACCGGCCAGGACGCCCCACTTGGCGATGAATCCGGCGGGAAGCGAAGGCGTCGTCAGCCCAAAGGCGTCGCGGATCTGCGTGGTGAAAATCACCAGGGCTATGCCACTGGTAAATCCTGTGATGAGCGGATGGGGGATGTATTTGAGCACAGACCCCAGGCGGAAGATCCCGAACAGGATGAGGATGACCCCGGCAAGGACCGTGGAAATCAGGAGTCCCGATAAACCGTAGGTGCTCACCACTCCTGAAATGACGATGACGAAAGCACCCGTAGGCCCGCCGATCTGCACCCTGCTTCCGCCAAGGAAGGAGATGAGAAATCCTGCCACCACGGCCGTGATCAGCCCTTTTTCGGGCGAGACGCCGGAGGCAACGGCGAAAGCGATGGCCAGGGGAAGGGCGACGATCCCGACAATGATGCCGGCAAACAGGTCTTTGCGGATCTGAAGCGGCGAATAGCCCTTCTTCAGAAGGCTGAAAAATTTGGGTTTGAAAAGGGTCTCCATGAAATTGAAAAAATGAACGCGCAAAAGTATGCGAAAAATGATTCCGTTATCCGGATGGCTGAAAATTTATTTTCCGCGTCTGTCCGGCACGAATTTCAGAACTGGCAGGCTATTTCCGGTTCCTGTTTTTCAGTTTCTGTTTCTTCTCATAATACTGGAGACTCAGATACCGCATATCGCGCAGTGTGGATACCGCGATCACCAAAGCCAGGAGTGAAAGCAGGAAAATGGTCATGGCGTTGAGCTTCACGGCGAAAAGAATGATGAGAATGTAAAAGGCGACGAAGCTGTTGAGGGTGATCTCGAAAAACCGCAGCAGGCTGAATGATGGCGTATTGCCCTGGAGTTCGCGGAAACCGTTGGCAAGGGCGGAAACCGCATACAGGATAAAGAAAATAAGGGCGAACATCCAGCTGGAACTGTCTTCGCTCCCGCTCCGGTGTGCATCCAGGTATTGCGAAAACGGATAGATGACAAACAGGATGCCGAGCAGGATGCGGATGCTGCCGAAAAGTTTGCGGTATTTGATCAGAAAGCTCACGTCGGAAGAGAGGATTTGTCCGGTGCGAAGGTACATAATGATCGCAAGAAAACAAGAAGCCGCGCGCGGTAAGACAAATTCAACCCTTCATCACTTTTTATTACTTTCTTTTCAAGGGCAAAAGAAAGTAAACAAAGAAACCCTCCGCGATGGCAAACCCGTGATCGCCGTCCTCACCCTGTATTCCCCATGGCATTGGCGATGGCGTTGATGCTCCGGAGCAGGTCGACATGCAATTGTTCAGGTGGCTCGCCCGCTTCCTCTTTTTGTTTACGCCACTCGCGGAGCAGGTCAACCTGGTTGTGATGCAGGTAATCGAGGGCCTCAGCGCGGAGGATGGTGCTGAAATAATGATTTTTACGCCGTTCCTCCATGGGATTGAGGATGAGTTGGCTCATCATATCCCGGGTGAGGGTCAGTTCGTGAAAGATTTTTCCCAGGATGTTTTCCCTGACGTCTTTATCCGTTGTGAGCGCCGAGTAGAGACGGATGATATCCTCATCGGTGGCGGCCAGGCTGGTGTCGATGTTGGTAAAGATGTATCTGACGAGGTTGTCGGTTTTCATCAGTTCCTTCAGCCTGTCGAACATCTCCGGGTGTTTGCTTTTGAGGAAGAAGAGCGTGGAGCCAACTCCGTACCAGCTGGTGATGTGGAAACGGGACTGGTTCCAGCTGAAGACCCAGGGAATTGCCCTCAGGTCGTCGAGGGTCTTTTTCCCGCTTCTTCGTGCCGGCCGCGATCCGATCTTGCTCGATTCGATGGCATCGATGGGTGTGGCAGTGCGGAAGAAGGTGATGAAATCCTTATCATGGGTCAGGTCATTGTAGAAACGGATACTTTCCGTCGACATCAGTTCGAGAATCTCCGAGGCCTGGTTGTCGTCCTTATGGTGGTGCTTTTGCAGGATGGTGAGAGCGGCGGCGCCACTGACGAGCAGTTCGAGATTGTAGACGGCGTTGGTGCGATTGGCGAATTTCCGTTCAATGGACTCTCCCTGTTCGGTGATCTTGATGTTTCCATTTACCGAACCGTCGGGAAGGCTTCGCAGGAACCAGTGCATGGGTCCGGCGCCGCGGCTGATCGTCCCGCCTTTGCCATGGAAGAACCGGATGCTCACCCCGTATTTTTGCCCCACGCCAACAAGCATCTTCTGGGCTTTGTACAGATGCCACGCGCTGGCAATGATCCCGCCGTCCTTGTTGCTGTCACTGTAGCCGATCATGATGTCCTGGGTCGGGAGAGTGGCGCTGAGGAGTTTTTGCTGGTAATGAAGTGAGGCTTTCACCACAGGGTGTGAAAAATAGTGATCCATGATCTCCCCGCTTCTTTCCAGGTCATCGATGGTTTCGAACAGGGGGACGACCTGGAGTTTCAGTGCGATACCCTCTCCGTCCTTCACGGTAAGGCCGCCCTCGCGGGCCAGAAGATAGACCATCAAAAGATCGGAGACCGACCGGGTCATACTGACGATCAGTGTGCCGAGCGCATGGGGGCCATAAAGCCGGATGTGGTTCTCCACCACCTCGAAGCAGCTGACTGTGGCCCCCGCTTCGGGACCGAGGAGATCAAAATCGCGGGTGAATGGCCGGTTGGTTTTCAACTCCTGGTTCAGGAGGGTGAGGCGTTTCGGTTCATCCCAGGTGTGATAGTCGTGATCGGTGACCCCCGAGACTTCGAGGAGCTGGGAGAGAGCCTTCTCGTAAAACGAACTGTTCTGACGGATATCGAGCTGGGCCAGGTGAAATCCAAAGGTTTGCACAAGCCGGATGGAATCGCGAACATCGTTGAAGGCGATCTTGGCCGCCCCCATCTCCCGCAGTGAATCGGAAAGGACGGTCAGATCATCGATGAGCTGAAAGGAACGGGTGTAGCTTCCCGGACGTTCTTTCAGAAAGATACCCTGCTCAACATCCGTTTCAATGGGCAGGCGGGCCAGGAGAAGATGAACGTACTGCCTGAAAATCTCCTTGTTATATTTGTCGATGATGTAGCCCGTGCAATTTCCGAGTTCAATGCTGATCTCGCTGATCCGTTGTCGGAGGGCCTGGGGAACTTCCGAGAATTCGGAGTAAAAGCTCAGTTTTTGGGCCAGGGCACGCAGATTTTCCCTGATCAACCCAAAGGCATTCAGCCTCAATTGTTTGAGAGTATATTTGGTGATTTCGGCCGTGACCAGGGGATGACCGTCGCGGTCGCCACCCACCCAGTTGCCGAAACTGAGCCCGGGAAAGGCCGAAGCGTCGTTGAGGTCGCCGGGGTCGAACCCCGCCTCTTCCCAGGCCTGGATAAATTTCCGGTCGAGCAGTGGCAGGGCAATGGGAAACACGTTGACCAGGTAATGAATGACGTTTGCCAGTTCGGACCGGACATCGGGCTTTTCGAGGAAGATATCATCGATAAGCCATAACCGGTGGAGCGACAGTTTGATGTCGTCGCGGACCGCTTCCTGTTCGAGCCGCGTATACATGCTGTTCTCCCTTTGAACCAGAAGGAGATAAAGGTGCCGGTATTCGGCCAGGACCACCGGCCGTTTGGCTTCGGTGGGATGAGCGGTAAGAACCGGCTGTACGCTGATATTCTTTAACTCGGGAAGGATGTCTTCAACACCCAGCCCCTGCTGCCTCAGGATTTCCAGATTATTGCCCCAAAGTCCGTTGATGCTTTTCAGTCCGCCCTCATTCTCTCTCTGACGCCGGTTCTGGACGGCACCGTTGACTTCCACGAGGTTCAGGAGCTGGAAGATCAGCCCGTATAAATGCAGAATTTTCCGGGTGGAAACGCTTTTTTTATCTTCACCTTGTCATTGATCCACGGGATGTAGGGGATAAGATGACTTTCGTTATTCTCCGTCAGGACTTCCTGCAGGCAGTGAAGCAGAAACTCCAGGTCGTGATAGGGCTTTCCCAGCTTTTCCTTCACCAGTTGAAATGTAGGGCTCATGGAATGTATTTTTCTATTAAACAGCCTACCGGTCCAAATGTTGATGGAGTGGCGACATCACCTTTGGACCTCATGCATTTGCAGATTCATTTTATTTCGTAAATTGGAGCAAAAATTTTCTATGTATAAAATCCTTGTTTTCCTTGTGATGTCGGCCCTGACCCTGGTCTCTTTTTCCCAGGATAATGAGCGTGCAACCTCAGGGTCTGATTCGTTGAATGACCAGCTGGTGAGCGATATCGAATATGCCGACCTCGGCTATCTGTGGTCGGGCGCCGAGAGTCAGGATGCCCGGCTGGGATTCGTGGGTGAAAACTATCAGCGTTTACAGGTGCACTTCATTTCCGTGATCAAGAATTATGATAATCCGTTCGAATATTTCCTCTATGGAAAGACAAACACAGATAACCATATCTGCAGTTTCCAGGGCTCCCTGGTCATTACCGAAGCGGGCGTCATTCCCGACGAGACACATCCCGGACTGACGCAGGGGTTATGCCAGCGGGAACTACGCCATGTTTGAAGACCAGACGTGTTTTCACTCAGGTGTTTACCGGGGAAGGTTTATGACCACATTCTATGTGGATGAAGAGGGGACCTTTCACTACGACAATCTGGACGGGGATACGCCCGGGTACACGAACAATGAATTTGCCGGCGACTGGCAGCCCTATTATTCCGATACGGTTCTCGTTGCCAACTGGGGCGATCACCGCATTCCCGAATCTTCCGCACTCGATACCGGCAAGGACTCCTTCTATCCGGCCTATAAATACCAGCAGTACGGATGGAAAGCATATCTTGAAGAACAGAAAAAAAGGGAGGAAGGGGAGACCCTCCCTGAATGGTGGCGATAGTTTTGGATACCTTTCGGGTATGAAATGAAGCTGACATTGATGCATTTTTTACCAAAAACAGGCCAAACATGGATCTTTACGGTCAAAAAAGCACAAGTATCCCGCAGAAGGTTCTCATTCATCTTCTCGAGCTGGTTTTTATCTGGATATCCTGGTGGGTCCTTTTCGGCAGCGGGACAATCTGGGTGGCGGAACATCTGAATATCCGGGTGGCCGGCGGAAACCCCGGAAGACGGGTGATCATTTTCATTTTCAACATCATCGTATTCCTTCGTATCGCCTATACCATGTTTTTCCTGATCAGGCGGAAGATCCCCTGGGAAGAAAGCGTGAGTGTCCCTGTGGCTTTCGCCCTCTATTACGTTGGTTTTTCGCTGTTTGTCCTTCCCTGTGCAAAACCCTTCGGCTGGCCGGACATCCTGGGCATCCTGCTCTTCGTCACCGGCAGTGTCCTCAATACCGGCGGAGAATTGTTACGCGACAGGTGGAAGAAGAAACCCGAAAACAAGGGCAGGATCTATACCGGCGGATTTTTCCAGGTATTCAAGGCACATTAACTATTTTGGCGACATCCTGTGGGTGTGTGCCTATGCCCTCGTTACGCGCAACTGGTGGTCGGTGGCCATTCCGGTGTTCATCTTCTGCTTCTTCGCCTTTTACAATGCCCCGAAACTGGATGCCTACCTCAAAGAAAAATACGGGAAGGGGTATGATGACTATGCGGAACGAACCAAAATGCTGGTCCCGTTTGTTTATTAAGGTGAACGGAACCTGTCCGGGGGCACGGAATGAGGCTAAAACGTTTACAAGCCAGACATGCCCTGAAAGAAAAAATCCGATGAAAAAGCTGCTATTCTTTTGGAGTGAGTTAAAATCGACATTTTGGTTCATTCCGGTTCTCATCATCCTGATTGCCATATTCCTGGCTCTTGGCGGGTTATACATGGACAGCCGGATGAATTTCTCCCACGAAGGACTCGGTCGGTATATCTATATCGGGAGCCTGGATTCGGCCCGGAGTATTCTGACCACCATTTCCGGGGCGATGATCGGTGTGGCGGGAACGGTATTTTCCATTACCCTCGTCGCCCTGACCTTGGCATCCTCCCAGTTTGGTTCCCGGCTGATCCGGAATTTTATGTTCGACCGGATCAACCAGGTTGTCCTGGGATCGTACGTTTCAACCTACTTCTATTGCCTGATCATCCTGAATGCCAGCATGGGAAACAAGCATGATGCGACGTTCATCCCTTCATTTTCCATTCTGATGGCCATCATCATCGCCCTGGCCAACATCATCCTCCTGATCGTTTTCATTCATCATATTGCCAGCCGGCTGCAGGCCGACCAGGTGATCTCCGATATTTCGGAGATGCTTTCGCAGACCATCCAGTCGATCTACCCGGAGAACATGGGGGAGGAACCCGGTGATCAAAAGGAACCGGATATCGACCGGGTCGAATCGGCCTATACCTCCAGGGTTGTGATCAAGGCGCGCGAAAACGGGTACCTGCGGTACATCGACGGTGAAACCCTGATGAAATCGATCATCGATCTGGGCGGCTTCCTGAAGCTTTCCTGCAAGCCCGGTGATTATCTCGTGGAAGGCGCACAAACCGGGATGCTCTATGTCAATGAAAAGCCGGATGATCATCAAACCAAGCATTTGCAATCTCAGCTCATTGTCGGGAGAACGCGCAGTTCGCAACAGGATGTCGAACATTCCATTTTTGAGATGGTGGAGATCGCGGCCCGTGCACTCTCACCCGGGATCAACGATCCCTTCTCGGCCATCGCCTGTATCGATAACCTGGCTACGACCCTTTCCAGGCTGGCGGAAATGAATCTGCCTTCGAAATACCGGTACGACCGGGAGGGCAACCTGAGGATCCTGGCACGGACCCTGACATTCGAGGAAATGCTCGATGCCGCCTTCAACCAGATCAGGCAGTTTTCTTCCGGGTCCCTGCCGTCGTGATCCGGATGATGGAAGCCCTGGTGACCATTCGAACCTTCGCCACACAGCCCGGTCAGAAAGAATCCATCGGCAAGCATGCCTCGATGATCCTCAATATGGCCAGGGAATCATTTACAGAACCCAATGATCTGAAAGACCTGGAGGAACGCAGCAAAAAGCTCTCCGGCCGCGTTGGCGGATGAACTGCTGATTTCCCTGTTATCCAATTGATCTTATCACATGACCTCCTTGATTTTTTTCCTGAGCAGCCACCAGTTTACAGGGTATGCGGTAATGAAGCCGAAGAGCATGGCGATTTGCATCATGAACCAGAACACACGGATTGTTTGCCCCCAGCTCATGCCCGAAGATCAGGAATGTTGAAATGGCCATCCAGCCGTACATGCCGACCTGCCATGAGGTGAGCGAAAGCGTATCGGCCTTGACCGCTGCCCTTCAGTCCTTCTGCAGGTGAAAGGTTCTTCATCGGCTTAATGGAATAGTACTGGAATATGATGCCGATGATAAATGCCAGGATAAAATCGACCACCCAGGCCCCGAAGATTTTCCTGCCAAACAAGGTGAAGGGGATGAAGAGGAGCGCCGTTTCGGCGATGATATCTCCAAGGGTGCAGCCGCTGCCGCAGTGAAGCGCCCCGGTGATGACGCTTTGCCAAAAGGGTTTTTGCTTCCCAGGTGGTTGATGGCCCTTTTCACGGGCCCTCATGATGGCCTTCCGGGTCGATTTGCGTCCGATGGTAAAATACACGATCAGCGCCAGGGGACCGGAGTACAAGGCAGTGATGGGATAGACGAAGTTCATGATCATCATGTGCTGGGGATGACCCGCCAGGATGTCGAACAGGATCACCAGCATGCAGATTCCTGCAGTAATGAGTGAGATGAGGCTTATCAGCCGAAGTGTTTCCATGATAAGAATAGACAGTTCAAAGGCAGCGAAAGTTCGCCCACGCCTCTGAGGGAATGACCATCGTAGCGTTGCGTCTTTTCTTTATCGAACAATTTCCCGTGTCCCGACATTTTCTTAAGTATAAGCACATATAGCACATGAGTCAGTCATTGAAAGCACCTTCCGTCTGGGCTTTGGCTGCCGGCGGAATGGTAGGAGGAGGAATTTATACGGTTTTGGGTGTGGTGATCGCATCTTCGGCTCAATGGGCGTGGCTGGGCTTTCTGCTGACAGGCTTTGTTGCCCTGCCTTCAGCGTACAGTTATGCCAGTTTGTCGAATGCTTTTTCAAAGGGCGGGGGTGCCTTTTCATTCCTGGAAGGGGTCAATGATGAACGGCTCGGGGGCAACATCGCCTGGATGCTGATCATCGGTTACGTGCTGACCATCTCGGTATATTGCTATGCTTTCGGGCATTATGTGTCTTTCGCCTTTCACGGGGGACCTTTGCTGACGCGGGCGCTGGCCATTGGGATCACGGGGGCGCTGATCATCCTCAATCTGGCCGGGGTCGGTAAAATGACCAATGTTGAAATTGTCATCGTATCGGCCAACCTGCTGATCCTCCTTGCCCTGGGTATTTTCGGCCTGACAAAATGGGACACGCATCAGCTCACGGCCGGTGTAACTCCACGGCCTTTCTGGTCGGCCTTTATCGGCGGCGCCGCGATATTCATGGCATATGAGGGCTTCCAGCTGCTGACCTATGAATATGAGAAGGTTAAAAATCCCGGAAAAAGTATTTGTTCCCACGATCGTGTCGGCGGTGATTTTCGTGATCATCACCTACATCATCGTCACTCTCGGTGCTGCCATGCTCGGGGGGGCCTTCGACCTGGTGCAGTACAAGGAAATCGCTCTGTCGATCGCCGCCAAAAAGCAACTTGGGACCACCGGGCTGGTGGTGATGACGGTTGCCGCTGGATTTGCCACGACGGCAGCCATCAACAGCACGCTGTATTCCACCGCCTCCCTGTCGAACCACATTTCCAAAAAAGGTGAACTGCCGGGGTGGTTCAGGCATAAGAACAAAAATGACATTCCCGACCGGTCTGTGATTCTCATCGGATGCCTGGCCGGCCTGCTGGCTGTTGTCGGATCCCTGAGTTCACTTGTCGAGGCCGCCAGCCTGGTTTTTCTCATCACCTTCAGCACAGTGAATTTCCTGGCCTGGAAAAAGCTGAAAAAACGCCGGTGGATCCCGATGGTCGGTATTGTCGTGGCAGGATTGATCGGACTGGCACTGCTTTTCCGGCTTATCGTCACCAAACCGGTTGCGCTGGGCGGATTGATTTTCATCGCCCTTTTGGTGATCCTGGGCAGACCGTTTCTTCTGAAATTAATGTCTTCCGGAAAATGAGCACACCCTGGTTAACATATCGTCGATCCGGCCTTTTCCTGACCTTCGTTGCGGCACTGATGCTCTTTGGCTGTCACAAAAAGACGGAACAGTCATACAGCCGGATCCGGTTCGCCGATTTTCTGCTCCCCGCCGGTTCGGTGAACATCAACGTTACCGGGGCAATGGATACCACCTTCACCCTGTCTTACGGAGAGGCCACCGGGTATGCCAGGATGCCTGAGGGAAAGTATACCATCGATTACATGACAGCCGGGGATTCGCTCGTTCTTCACCGGGAACTGGGAATCGGCAAGGAGACCAAATACACCATCACCATTTCCGGCATCGCCGGTCCCGGACCCAATGCCCGGACCCTTCGAATGCGCCTGGAAGAGGCCGCTGAAGGGGCAACGGCCCGTTCCCCGAATGCGGGAATGCCCATCACCGGAGTTTTTCTTGACCGTTTCGAGGGGAGCAAGGATGAAGGGAAGCTGAAAATCGTCCATCTCGCACCCGGGTTGACCGACCTGGATATCTACCTGCGGAAAAAGGATAAGTTCAGCAAACTCACCAGCCTGAAGTACCCCCATCCCTCTGAACGCAATTATGCGTTATCCCCGGGAAGCTATCCGGTGGAGATCCGGTATAAGTCCTCTTCCCTCGCTCTCTATAAGGGGACGGTGGAGATCCGGCCCAGGGAACTGACCACGCTTTATATCTTCGGAAATCCCGGCATCTATCCATACCAGCTCGGGGTCCGTTCTCTTTTTTCGGGCCGGCAGAAAAGCCCCTGATCCCGCCAATCATGATTCTCTCCTCTTTTCTGCCTTGAAATTCAAAACTTTTTCTATTTTTGCCCTACCTGAATTCCAAACCCGAACGCCGTAAAATGGTTTCCAGAAAAAGGTATGCTGGCAAAATCCTGGTCCTGTTGGCTGGTTTGATCATCTCTGCCCATCAAATCATCCCGCACCACCACCATTATGATTTTGCCTATGCCTGCACCCGGCACGGTGACGGAGATGACACCCCGGAGAACAACCCGCTCGACAACAGCCGGTACCATTGTCATGCGTTCAACCAGACCATATTCGACGACCTCCAGGCCATCTGGCACCGTCACTCCGGTTCACCGGTGGTCGTCACGCATTTTCTTCACTCTCGGGCCTCCATGGAAAACGCGGAAAGAGGGACGATTTCTTTCGTATCCAGCCCCACCCTTTTCCGGCCGTCTTCACCTGTCTTCAGGCAAATTCCATCCCGGGCTCCACCGGTCATAAGCTGATTTTTTCCTCATTTAACCTTTTATCTGCCGGATCCTCTTGATGGGACATGCCGAATGCCCACACCTGAAATTCCTGCGTCCCGGATGCCGGTAAAAACATTGCCGTCGCTCATCACGGCCCAATAATTTTTACAGCTTATGATTAACCAGATCATTTCATTTTCCATAAAGAACAAGGCGCTTATCGGCTTATTGACGCTTGCCCTGATCATTGGGGGGATCTATTCCATGACGAAAGTGCCGCTGGATGCCGTTCCCGACATCACCAACAACCAGGTCCAGGTGATCACCACCGCGCCGAATTTGGGAACGGAGGATATCGAACAATTTGTCACCTACCAGGTGGAACTGGCCGTGGCCAATCTGCCGGGGGTGGAGGAGATCCGCTCCGTTTCCCGCTTCGGCTTGTCGGTGGTGACCATCGTCTTTGAAGACCGGATGGGGACTTACCTTCCCCGTCAGCTGGTGAGTGAATCACTGGCCCGGATCAAGGAAAAAATACCGGAAGGATTTGCCGAGCCTTTCATGTCGCCCATCAGCACGGGTCTTGGTGAGATCTACCAGTATACTCTTGAAGTACAGCCGGGTTATGACACGGTATATAACGATATGGATCTGCGGACCATGCAGGAATGGATCGTCAAGCGGCAGATGGCAATGGTTCCCGGGGTTGTCGAGGTCAATTCGTTCGGGGGCCGGGGGAAACAGTACGAAGTGGCTGTCAACCCCGACAGGCTGAGGAGTATGAACCTGACCATCCCTGATGTTTTCGGGGCGCTGGAGGCCAACAACCAGAACACGGGCGGGGCCTATATTGAAAAAAATTTCCAGGCCAATTTCATCCGGGGTGAAGGGCTCATGCGATCGCTCGACGACATCCGCAACACCCTGGTGGCCAACCGTGACGGGCATCCCGATCTTTATCCGAGATGTCGCTGACGTCAGGTTCGGCAGCTTCCTCCGGTACGGCGCCTTCACCAAGAACGGTAAGGGGGAAGCGGTCGGGGGCATTGTGATGATGCTCAAAGGTGAGAACTCCAACGATGTCATCAAAACTGTGAAGGACCGGATGGCCCTGATCCAGAAATCCCTTCCTCCGGGCGTGAAGATCAGACCGTTTCTGGACCGCAGCCGTCTGATCAAAAGTACGACCTCGACGGTTGCTGAGAACCTGTCGCTGGGGGCACTCATCGTGATCCTCGTGCTGGTGATCTTTTTGGGCAACCTCCGCGGTGGTCTTGTGGTGGCATCGACCATTCCGCTGGCCCTTCTTTTTGCCTTTATCATGATGCACCTCTTCGGGGTGTGGGCCAACCTGATGAGCCTGGGGGCCATCGACTTCGGCATCCTCGTCGACGGAGCCGTCATCATCATCGAGAGTATGATCTTTTATCTGCACCGTGGTGATTTCACCGGCAGGAAGCTGGGAGCCTGCCGAACGCGATCTCATTGCCCGCGATTCGGCTCACAGCATGATGAACACGGCGTTTTTCGGCCAGCTGATCATCCTGATCGTCTTTGTCCCGGTCATGGCGCTGCGGGGTGTGGAAGGCAAGATGTTCAAGCCCATGGCGATGACCTTCGGTTTCGCGGTACTCGGTGTGGTCATCCTGTGCCTGACCTACATCCCGATGATGGCTGCTCTCATCCTCCAGCCCCCGAAAACCCTGAAAAAAAGCTGGGGAGAGAAAATTTCAGATGGACTGGCAAAGATGTATGAACCCTTGATATCCTGGGCTTTACGAAGAGGGCGGCTGGTCATCCTCATTGCCCTGGCATTGCTTGTATCCGGTGGGATCCTGTCCACGCGGCTGGGCGCTGAATTCATTCCCCAGCTCGATGAAGGCGATTTTGCTTTCCAGGCTTTCCTGAAACCGGGTACGTCACTGACTGAAGTCCGGAAAGCGTCCACACGCATTGAGCAGATTGTCCTGGAAAATTTCCCCGATGAGGTGCAGGGCATCCAGAGCCGTATCGGTGTTGCCGACCTGCCCACTGATCCCATGCCCATCGACATCGCCGATGTGTTTGTCATCCTGAAACCCCGGGAAAGCTGGACCAAAGCATCGGACCAAGCAGGAGTTGATCGAAAAAGTCAAGGAAAAAGTCGCCGCCCTGCCCGGGATCAATTACGAATTCACGCAGCCCATCGAAATGCGGTTCAATGAGCTACTGACCGGGATCCGTGAAGATATCGCGGTGAAACTTTACGGTGACGACCTGGATGTCCTGGCCGACAAGGCTGAAGAGATTTCCAGGCTGGTGTCCGGTATCCGGGGAGTGGCCGGTGTCAAGGCTGAAGCCACCCGAGGACTGCCGCAGATAACCGTGCATTACGACCGCAATGAACTCGGCCGGTATGGACTGAACATCAAGGACCTGAACGACGTTGTTCAAACGGCCTTCAGCGGAGGCATCGCCGGGGTCATCTATGAAGGAGAACGGATGTTTGACCTGGTGGTCAGGCTGGATGAACGTCACCGGAAAAGCATCAGTGACATCCGCAACCTTTATGTGAACACCCCCGGCGGCAGCCAGATCCCTCTGTCCGAGGTGGCCGATATCAGTTACCGTCCGGGCCCGATGCAGATCAGCCGCGACAATACCAACCGCCGGACGTATGTGGGTATCAATGTGGAAGGCAGGGATGTGAAGTCGCTGGTGGAAGAGATCAGGCAGGTGCTGAATGAAAAGCTGGACCTCCCGCCGGGGTATTATATCCGTTACGGGGGTGCCTTTGAGAATCTGGAAAGGGCGACCAAGCGTCTGACCCTCGTGGTTCCGCTGGCCCTGATCCTGATTTTCCTGCTTGTCTTTTTTGCCGTCAAGTCGTTCCCCCAGACACTGATGATCTGCATTGCCATCCCGTTTGCTGCCATCGGCGGTATTTATTCCCTGTACCTTCGTGAAATGCATTTCAGTATTTCCGCCGGGGTGGGCTTCATTGTCCTGTTTGGCGTAGCGGTGCTCAACGGGCTGATCCTGGTCAATGGTTTCAATGCGTTGAAGAGGGAAGGGACCCTGAGTCTCGATGAGATCATAAAAAGAGGCTCCGTCAGGCGGCTGCGGCCCATCCTGCTGACGGCCACGGTCGATATTCTTGGTTTCCTCCCGATGGCCGTCTCCACCTCGGCGGGGGCGGAAGTGCAGCGTCCTCTGGCTACCGTGGTCATCGGAGGGATGATCACCTCGACATTCCTGACCCTGGTCGTTCTGCCTGTGCTTTACCGGATGATGAATCATCACCGGCGGCGGTCCGCTTCACGGATCAGCACTTCGGCCCTGTCGCCTCTCATCATTGTCGCCGGTCTCGCCTGCAGCGGGAAAGCCAGTGCTCAGGAAACCGGCATCACCCTACAGCAGGCGCTGGAAAGAGCCGGAGATCATTATCCTTCCCTGAAAGCAGCCTCATTGGAAATTGACCGGCAGACGGCCCTGAAAAAGTCGGCCTACGACCTGGGCATTACGTCGGTATACACCGGGAGTGAAGAAACCGGCAATGGCATGCCCGGGGTCCGGAATCAGATCGGCGTCGCACAGGAAGGGATCGACCTGTTCGGGATCGCGGCGAAAAACCGTCTGGGGGAGACCCGGCAAAAACAGGCCGCTACAAAAATGGAAGTGACCCGACGCGCCCTGGTGCGCGATGTGAGCATCGCCTGGTACAGGGCATGGATCGCCAGGCGGCAATGGCAGATGAACCTTCAGCTCGACTCCGTTTATGCCAGGTTTGCCATGGCTGCTGAGCTGCGCTACCGGACCAGTCAGACATCGAAGGTGGAGTTTCTTGCGGCAAAGGCGAAATACCAGGAACTGTCGCTCCGGATCAGGGAATCGGAAAGTATGTACCGTGCCTCCCTGGCTGTTCTGAACCAGTACCTGATGTACCCGCCGGATGCCCGGCTCAATGTCTGCGACAACTGCGGGGATGACAGCATCCGCCTGAACATCTTTCCCGTGCAGGATTCAATCGTTTCGGGTCCTCTTCCGGAATTGTACCGGTCCGGTCCCGACATCGCCCGGGCAGAATGGAAAGCCGGTCGCACCGGTTATTTCCCTAAACTCGATCTGGGGTATGCCCTGCAGTCGGTCGACGGCCTCGGAGGCTTTTACAGCTGGCAGGCCGGATTCTCCGTCCCCTTACTGTTTTTTTCGCAATCGGCAAAGACGAAAGCCGCCCGGATTGAAGCGGATATCGCGGATCAGCAGTACAGGCAGAGAATGCTGGAGCTCAATGCCAGTTACCGGGAAATGATCAACCGCTATAACACCCTGGTGCATATCCTGACTTATTACCGCGATGAGGCCCTGCCGTTAGCCATGGAACAGATGAATGCCGCCAATCTGGGTTACAGGCTCGGGAACATCGATTACATTCAGTTCATCCAGAATATGGAATCTGCCATGAAGACCCGCGATGACTACCTCAAGCGTTTGGCCGATTATTACCAGGTGAAGGAAGAGCTTAAGTACATTTCAGAAATCAACGAATAAAGATGATCATTATGAAAACGAAATTATTTCTCGCTGCTGTCGCCCTTCCCTTGTTCTTTTCATGCACGGGTTCGAAATCAGAGCCCCGTGAAAAGGAAGAGGAAATGTCCCGTCCCGAAGGCATGGTTGTTCTGAACAGGACCCAGCAGGAAGCGATTGGTATGAAACTGGGAAGTTTCAGCATGCGCAACCTCACCACTGTCGTCAAAACCAATGGACAACTCGAAGTGCCGCCGTCGGGCAGGGCAGAGGTGAACGCGGTGATCGGGGGTAACGTGAAAGAAATCCGTGTTTTTGAAGGCGACAGGGTGGAAAAGGGCCAGGTGCTGGCCGTCCTTGAACACCCCGATTACATTACCCTGCAGGAAAATTTTGCCGAAGCGGCCAATCAGCTCGATTTTCTCGAGAAAGACTATGACCGGCAGAAAGAACTTTTCGAGAACAATGTCGGGGCAGGAAAAGATTTCCAGAAAGTCAGTTCGGAATACAACACGGCGAAGGCAAAATATGAGGGACTGAAGTCAAGGCTTGGGTTGCTGCATATCTCGCCCGAGGCCGTGAAGAAAGGAAACATTACCAATACCATATCGGTGATGTCGCCCATCAGTGGATATGTCAGCGAGGTGGTTACCCGGATCGGAAAGTATGCCGGGGCAACTGACGGGCTCTTTGAAATAACGGATAACAGTGCGATCCATGCCGATTTTATGGTCTATGAAAATGACGTGGCCCTGGTCAGGAAAGGGCAGAAAGTTCATTTCGCCATTTCAAATGACAATGGCGAGGAATGGCTGGCCACCATATTTGCCATCGGTAAGGAATTTGAATCCAATGCAAGGGCGGTCCATGTGCATGCGAAACTCGACCGGAATCCCGGCAATCTTATCCCGGGGATGTACATCTCAGGGCACATTCATACCGATGACCACTACACCCGGACATTGCCCAATGATGCCATTGTCAGGGAAGGGACAAAATCGTATATGTTCATCCTGGATCATTCCGGTGATGAGGAGGCTTCCGGAGAAGGTTCGGATCATGACAGGAAGGATTATTTCAGGATGGTTGAAGTCATTACCGGCCGGGAAGACGGCGGGTATACCGAGGTCAGGCTACCAAAGCCCGTGTCCGGCGAGCCGAAGATCGTTCTCAATGCGGCGTACTACCTCCTGTCCGATCTGAAAAAAGAAGAAACCGGAGAGGAATAAGTATCGTCAGGTATCATCAGAGTCCGGAGCCGCTTTTTTATCCCGGGGCAGGAACTCAACCTGTCTCCGGATTTTTTTGATCGTTCGCGACTGCGCTCTCGGGTATAAGCGGTGTAAAATCCTCTGCGCCAGCCGTTCCGGGAACGTGTATTTTTGCAATCCTTTTACCCGGAACGAACGGAATCATACCTGCTGTGGCCCCCGGAAAGGGAACTTCAGTGCCTGATGGCATGCGTCTGTTCAAAAAAGATCCTATTCTGTTATTTAAATAACAATAAATTTATACCTTTGTCATGAACTTCAAACCAATCTGAGAAGCGGGTGTTCTGCTTCAAGGATTCTGAACTGAAATGACCTGATCCAAAAGTTTTTTCCCATGGAGAAGAGAATCGGAAGTGCGTTAATCATGATCGAAGATCTTACGGTTGTCCATGACCTGAATCAGATACTGACCAGGCATGCCGGCATTATCATCGGACGTCAGGGCCTTCCTTTACGTGACAGGCACATCAGCATCATTTCACTCGTCCTTGAGGGAACCACAGATGAGATTGGCGCTTTGACCGGCCAGATTGGCCGGTTGAAGGGTGTTCAGGTGAAATCTGTACTAACCAAAAACAAGGATTTGTAAGATGAAAAGAAGTGTTTTTTCGATTGTTCTTTCACTGGTATGCGCCCTCACATTTGCCCAGATCAGCGGGAAGGTTACCGATGCCTCAACGGGCGAACCCCTGACGGGGGCGACAGTATCCTTTACCAGCAACCCGGTTCAGTGCCGGTCGACCACGCCATCACCGGACGTCAGGGAGAATTCATCTTCACGGGCAGCTATGGAAATGCCGTGAATGTTTTCGTTTCCTATGTCGGTTACCGGATGTACCGTTCCCTGATCCTGGATGCCTCCATTCCGGAAAATCTCGATGTCAGGCTGGAGCCAACGCCCGTGTCGGTGGGAGAGGTGACCGTGTCGACCACCCGGAGGGAACAGTCGCAGCGTGACCTGGCCATTCCGATGAGTGTGGTGACCGATCAAAAAGATTGACCGTATCGCCGGCTTCACCGCTCCGGATATGCTATCGAACGAACCGGGGATCAGGCTGGCCCGCGACGGCATCTGGGCCACGAGCCTCAATATCCGGGGTCTTTCCGAACAGCGGATCGTGACGCTTGTCGACGGGAACCGCGTGGAGACGGCAACCGACATCGCCGCAGGTCTTGCCCTGATCGATGTGAACGATATTGAACGGATCGAAGTCATCAAAGGCGCGTCCTCTTCCCTCTATGGCACAGGGGCCCTCGGGGGGGTGGTGAACATCATCACCAAAGACGGACACTATAACGATGGGTTTTATACAGAGGGCAATGTTACCGGGATGTATCAGGGTGTCAACCGCATGCATGCGGAAAATGCCGCCCTTCTCCTGGGAAATAAAAAGTGGTATATGCGGCTCAGCGGAACCAGCGAGGATGCGCAGAATGCCATGACACCGAAGGGTGAGCTGGCCAACAGCCAGTTCAGCGATAAAAACGTTTCTGCCAGGCTGGCCGTCAAACCCTTCGTGAACCAGGAGCTGAAGCTCAATTATCAACGGTATGATGCCAGGGATGTCGGGATCCCCGGGGGGGCTGTTTTCCCTCAGCAGGGCATCGCCTCATATCCCAAAGAACTCAGGGACATGTTCAGCGCCAATTACAAAATTACCCTCGGAACCAGGGCATTCAGGGAGGTGCAGATCAACTATTTTCACCAGTACATTCTTCGCGATGTGCTCCTGAAACCCTCGCCTTCCACAACCATTACCCCAAAAGGGTTTCATACAACCGACGGGATCCAGCTTCAGACATCGATCGTTCCTGCACACGGCCATTCGATGATCGCCGGGATCGATCTCTGGCAGCGCCGGCTCCGCACCGAGCGCGTCAAGGACATCGAGCAGCCTGTTCCGGGATTTCCCGACAGCCTGAACCACATTGTGCGGGGTGAAATCCCCATTCCCAAATCACGTTATGCCAGCGGAGGATTTTACCTCCAGGATGAATTCCATGCTTACGGGGACAAGCTAAAGATCACCCTGGGCGGACGGCTCGACCTGATCAACGTTCAAAACGGCGAAGCCATTGATCCGCAATACATCATCATCAATGGCTACAGGCAGGATTCCATCAGTAACCAACGCATCACCTTCAATAAAAACAGCGTTAACAATGGAAGCTGGAGCGCGAACCTGGGTGTGCTTTTTCATGCCAATCCTCACCTCGACATCGCCGGTTCCTTTGCCAGGGCATTCCGTTCTCCCTCCATCGAGGAACGGTATAAGTACATCGACCTGGCGGCCCTGGGAAAAGTGGAGATCGGTAAACCCGACCTGAAACCGGAAGACGGGTATTTCGCCGATCTCGGGATCCGGATCTGGAAAGACCGGTTTCACCTGTCGCTCGACGGCTTTATCAATTCCATGACCAACCTCATTGTTTCCGTGCCCGGCACGGCCATTTACAATTACACCGACGACCCGGCCCGCCAGGATACGGTTTCGGCGCTCATCAACACCAATGTGGATAAAGCCCTTCTTTATGGATACGACATGAGTTTCAGCGTTAACCTGATCGACGGGATGACGCTCTTTGGTTCTTCATCATGGGTGAGGGGCATCAACCAGACCAACGATGGTGCCAGCCTGCCGCTGATCCCGCCCCTGAGCGGACGGACGGGTATCCGGTATGAGAACTCCGGGTGGCCGGGAGCCGAATTTGCCTGCAATATGACCGCGGCCAAGACCAATACCGTGGAAGGTGAGACCGCCACAGGCGGATATGCCACCTATGACCTGAGGGTCTACAGCCAGCCCATCGATCTCGGCTTTGCCGCGATGAACCTCAGTGCCGGGGTGGAAAATCTTTTCAACCGGGCCTACATCAATTTTCTTTCCACCAACCGGGGGCTTATCAAATACGAACCGGGAAGAAATCTCTACGTCCGGGTGAAACTTGAATTTTAAAGGTCAAAAAAATACGGACAGGTCATGAGCCTGTCCGTATTGTTGACCTTTCCGGGTTTTTCCTTACTCAGGCATGAACCTTTCCGGCACCCGTTTTGACCTTGCTGTAGGCTTCAGTCAGATCAAGCTTGATATCATCGAGATGCTCAAGTCCGACGGATAACCTCAGGGCGTCGGGTTCAACGCCGGTAGCGAGTTGTTCTTCAGCCGAAAGCTGTTCGTGTGTCGTGCTGGCCGGGTGAATGATGAGGGTCCGGGCGTCGCCGACATTAGCCAGGTGGGAAATGAGCTCGACATTGTTGACCAGTTCGATGGCTGCATCTTTCCCTCCCCTGACATTGAAGGTCAGAACCCCTCCGAAACCATTGCGGAGGTATTTTTTGGCCAGGGCATGATATGGATTATCTTCCAGACCGGGATAAGTGACTTTGGTGACCCAGTCCTGTTCTTTCAGCCACCTGGCCAGCGCCAATGTATTGTCGGCATGCCTCTGGGCCCGGAGCGACAGGGTTTCGATGCCCTGGATCAGGAGGAACGCATTGAAAGGGCTGAGCGCATTCCCATAATCACGGAGACCTTCGACCCTGGCCCTGATGGCAAAGGCGATGTTGCCAAAGGGACCGTTTTCACCGAATACATCCCAGAATACCAGGCCGTGGTATCCTTCCGAAGGTTCGGTGAACTGCGGGAATTTCCCGTTGGCCCAGTTGAAATTACCGGCATCGATAATCACCCCGCCGATGCTGTTCCCATGTCCGCCGATCCATTTTGTGGCCGATTCGACCACGATATTCGCCCCGTGGTCGATGGGCCGGCAGAGGTAGCCTCCGGCTCCGAAGGTATTGTCGACGAACAGCGGTATACCGTGTTTACGGGCGATGGCTGACAGGGCATCAAAATCGGGAATATTGAATTTCGGATTGCCGATGGTTTCAACATAGATGGCTTTCGTTTTCTCGTCGATCCGTTTTTCGTAATCGGCAGGATCGTCCCCGACCACAAACCGAGCTTCGATACCCAGCCGTTTAAACTGGACTTTGAACTGGTTGAAGGTTCCTCCATAGAGATAGGAGGTGGAGACGAAATTGTCGCCGTTCCCAAGAATATTGGTCAGGGCCAGGAATTGCGCCGATTGTCCGCTGGAGGTGGCCAGGGCGGCGACACCCCCTTCGAGGGCGGCCATCCTCTTTTCGAAGACATCGGTGGTCGGATTCATGATCCGGGTATAAATATTTCCGAATTTCTTGAGCGCGAAAAGATCGGCCGCATGATCGGTATCGTTAAACGTGTAGGAGGTCGTCTGGTAGATCGGGACAGCCCTTGAATTTGTTGCAGGATCCGGATCATAGCCGGCATGAAGCTGCAAGGTGTCGAAATGATAAGATTTGCTCATGATTTCTGTATTTACAGGTTAATATTGAATTTTGAAGAATTGACGTGAAGGGTTTGGGTCAAGGATGACGTTGTGGCAGTGCATTCCCGTCCATCCGGGCCATGCAGCGCTAGCTGAACGGTCAGGTGATCGGTGTTGACAGAGACCAGGGGGAATCGCTCAGTGGCGCATATAGAAAACGCAATGCTGCATCATACAAACATATGACGAATTCAGAAGGTTGAAATTTCCGGGAAGATTTCCCGGACCGGGACGTGATAATGTGTTTTTCATGCCTGTCGGATTTATATTCTTCAGGCAACATTGCCTGAACAGGATTTGGCACCTTATCCACAGGGCGGATGGTTGCCAGAGGGTCACGGAGCCTGTCTCTCGCCTCTTCTCTATAAACCTCAATCTCTTTTTACAAGATAGGATCGATTTACGACTGTAAAATAAGACAAACTTATCCGAAATAGCAAATAAAATGTGTAAAATATATGTTAAAAAGCATAAAAAAAGGGACCCGGTTTGGCCGGATCCCCTTATTCTGGCTGCCATGCAGCGTGTATTTTTATTTTGTTGCCGTCCAGCTGCCGGTGACATTTCCGTCATATCCCAGCATCCAGTATGTTCCTGAACCGTCGGCATTCCAGATGATTTCGGCCTGTTTAACGCCGTTAAGGTTATAGGTGAAGGTCCCGCTGCCATCAGCGTTGTCGGACACATCGAACGATTCGCTTTCAGTGGAGGAATCGTGCCATACCAGGCTGGCGGTATAATCGCCGTTGGTGGCCAGGGACCAGGTGTAGGTCCACACCAGGTTGTTTGTATTTTCGGGGTCGTAGATCGACCAGCTGCCCGACTTGCCGTCAAGGCTCTGTTCAGCGGTAACATAGGTAAAACGCGAGACTTCGGGAAACTCATATTCCCACTTCCAGGTGTATTTATCCGATTCTTTCTTGTAAGTGATCCAGTAGCTGTATCCGTAATATGACCAGTAGTAGGTCAGGGAATTGCTGTTTGCGGATTGCTTCTGGGCGTCATCGGGGACGGAGAAGGAGGTGGAAAACGACGATATGGCATTTGCCAGGTTGAGGTAGCTCATTGCGGCATAGGCATTATAATCGCCATTGTCCGCCAGAGTATTCAGCCCCGCGGGGACTTCAATGACATCCGTCCTGTTTCCGAAGGAAGGTTGCTGATACGCAATGGCAGGTGGCTTTGGGTCATCTTTTTTGCAGGAAGTGCACAGGAATGACAGGAAAGCCAGTGACAAAAGGCTTAGCTTCAATACTTTCATGATTGTGGTTTTAGGTAAGAAATTAGGCTGATTTGGTTACTATTTGACAAAAGTATATTAAAATCTTATTTCGCCAAAGATTTTTTGAGCAGTCGTTAACTTCCTTATTTGGAGTGCGGTCAGTCGTGTGACAGAAGGACGATTTTCCCTCTTGCCCGGCCACTTTGGCTATATTCATGAGCTTTTCGGGCTTCCCGGAGAGGGAAGGTCCGGTCGATGATGACCCTGAGCCTGCCCATGGCGACCTGGTCGCGGATCCATTTCACATCGCCGGTGTTGTTTTTCAGAAGGACGAGTTTAACCTTTTTCCCGGAGAAGAGTGATGTCAGAGCCTGGACAAAATATGTCCGGAAGGAATGATTGAGCTTAATGAGGTATCCTTTGGGCCGCAGGGATTGTTTGACGAGGGAAAATGTTTTATTGCCGACCGCATCGATGATCACATCATAAGTATTGGTATTGAGGGTGAAGTCATCCATGGTGTAATCGATCACTTCGTCGGCGCCGAGCGAGGCCACCAGTTCGGCATTTTTGCCGCTGCAGACGCCGGTAACCCTGGCGCCGAGGATCTTTGCGATCTGGACAGCATAGGTTCCGACACCACCCGAAGCACCATTTACAAGGACATGCATGCCTTCTGTAACCCGGGCATGATCTCTCAAAGCCTGCAGTGGGGTGATCCCGGCGATGGCAAAAGTGCAGGCTTCTTCGAATGAGACATTATCGGGCAGGACGACGGCATTTTTTGCAGGCATACAGGCGTATTCAGCATATCCGCCCCCCTTATAGCTCAATCCGGCGAACACCCGCATACCCGGTTTGAAAATTTTCACATCTTTGCCCACCGATTCAACGGTCCCGGCGATTTCACCACCGAGGTACTTGGGAAATTTCCGTCCGGTGATGAACTTCAGCCTTCCGCTTCTGACCTTCCAGTCCACAGGGTTGACAGAAGCGGCGCCGACTTTGACCAGGAGATCCTGGTCGCCCGGTCGGGGCGTAACGACATCGGTGTATTCGAGAACTTCAGGACCGCCGTAGCGGTTAAAGATGATGGCTTTCATGGTATTATTCCGGTTAGGAAGATACAAAAGTAAGACTTTACGATGAATTGCAAGCACAGGGGTTTGGCCGGGCGGGCATTCCTCACCCGAAAGGGTGATTTTGCGGGTCAGATTCTCTGAGGTTCTTCTTGAATAGAAAATATCATATGAATTTGATTATCAGATAATTGATACAGGACTTCCCGGGGTGTTCATAACTTTTCGTCAAAATGTCCGGAACCGGACAATGAGAAAAAAGGGGCTGAAGGGATTAAGGGGCGGACGGTCGGCCGGTGGGTGGGAGGGCCCTCGTTAAAGAATTAACACCTTCCGTTCCACGAAGCCCCTTCCCATGCCCGATTGCCACTATAGCTCGCCCAGAACCCCGCTCTCCCGGCTCCATTTTTCTCTACCCAAATCCCCTCCGGTCGCCAGGGTGCCTTCATTTTCTGTCTTTTTCCGTTCTGCCGCATTTTTTCACAGCCATTTTTTAATTCCCCGTTCGTTTTCATCGTCCACCTTCCTGCTACCCCGCCACAGACCGGAAATGACGCGAAAATCCCTCCCAGACCCCTCAAAAACCAAACCGCCTGGCTTCATGCTTTGCAGCAGGGTAGGGGTTAAATCGCCTGTGGAACTGAACCTCTTTCTTATCTTTGTTTAAAACCTTTTTCATGACCCACAAGATCGTCAAAGCACTTATTCAACCCCAAAGCATAGCCGTCATTGGCGGATCAAATAACCTCCACAAACCCGGGGGGAAAATCCTTCACAATATCCTGCAAGGGAATTTCGCCGGTAAACTCTATGTTGTCAATCCCAGGGAGGATGAAGTGCAGGGAGTGAAATCGTATAAATCGGTCGCCCAGATCCCAAATGTTGATCTCGCCATCCTGGCCATCCCGGCGGCAATGTGCGTGGATGCCGTCCGCATCCTCACCTCCGGGAAAGGAACCCGCGCCTTCATCATCATTTCTGCCGGGTTTTCGGAGGAAAACGCGGAAGGGGCCAGGCTGGAAGCCGAACTGCGAAACCTGGTTGAAGACGTGAACGGTTCCCTTATCGGTCCAAACTGCATTGGCGTCATGACACCATACTACCAGGGGGTCTTCACCTCTCCTGTTCCCACGCTCTCGCCCGCCGGCTGCGATTTTATTTCCGGTTCGGGGGCGACGGCGGTCTTCATCATGGAATCGGGGATCCCGAAAGGACTGACGTTTTCTTCCGTATTCTCGGTAGGCAACAGCGCAATGCTTGGCGTTGAGGATATCCTGGAATACCTCGATGCCACCTATGATCCCGCAAAACAGTTCCCGGGTAAAGATTTTATATATTGAAAGCATAAAGGATCCCGACAGACTCCTGAAACATTCTTCATCCCTGATCCGGAAAGGATGTCGCATCGCTGCCATAAAATCGGGCGGTTCGGAAGCCGGCAGCAGGGCGGCGTCCTCACACACCGGCGCCATTGCCAGCTCCGACCTGGCAGTGGAAGCCCTCTTTCGCAAAGCGGGCATCGTCAGGTGTTTCGGAAGAGAAGAATTGTCAACCGTCGCCTGCGATCTTCATGCATCCCGATCTGACCGGGCGACGGATCGCCATCATCACCCATGCCGGAGGACCCGCCGTGATGCTCACCGACGCCCTGTCGTCGGGCGGACTGAAGATCCCGCGCATCGAGGGCCCTGCAGCCGACGAGTTACTGGCCGCACCTGTACCGTGGCTCCTCCATATCGAATCCCATCGACATCCTCGCCACCGGCACCGCCGGGCAGTTGGGAATGGTGATCGACTATTGCGAGAACCGCTTTGATAACATCGACGCCATGATGGTCATCTTTGGCAGCAGCGGGCTGAATGAGGTCTACGACGCCTATGAAGTCCTGCACTCGAAGATGCTGACCTGCCGCAAACCCATTTTCCCCATCCTGCCGTCCATATCGACCGCCAGGAAGGAGGTGGAAAGTTTTCTGGCCAGGGGACACGTGAGCTTCCCCGATGAGGTGGTGCTGGGAAATGCCCTGACCAAAGTATACAATACTCCGAAACCCGCCGATGAGACGATCTTTCTCGACGGCGTCGATATACCGGGAATCAGGCGGATCATTGACCGGGTCAGTCCGGGCTATATTCCGGAAAACGAAATTCAGGCCCTGCTCGATGCCGCCGGAATACCCCGGGTGAAGGAGGGCGTGGTCAAAAACAGGAAAACGGCGGTAAACCTGGCGGAGGAGCTCGGATACCCACTGGTTATGAAGGTGATGGGCCCGCTTCATAAATCCGATGTCGGCGGAGTCACACTCAATGTAAAATCCAAAACACATCTCATCGCCGAGTTCAACCGGATGAAAAAGATCAAAGGGTACAAAGGGGTGATGCTCCAGCCCATGCTTTCCGGGCTCGAACTCTTCCTTGGCGCCAAATACGAGCCGAAATTCGGACATGTCGTCCTCTGTGGCCTGGGGGGAATTTTCGTCGAAGTCATCCAGGATGTTTCCTCCGGTCTGGCGCCACTGACCCGCCAGGAAGCCATGAGTATGATCCGCTCGCTGAAATCATATAAAATCCTCAAAGGCGCCAGGGGAACCCGCGGCGTGGATGTCGAACTTTACGGCGAGATCATCATGCGCCTTCGAGCCTGCTCCGGTTTGCCACCGAGATCAAGGAGATGGACCTCAATCCGCTGATCGGCAAGGACGACCAGATTTTTGTGGTGGACGCCAGGATAAGGGTGGAGAAGTAGTGGTTGAACATAAGGCTTCGCTTAATGTTTTCCCGCAGATCGCGCGGATTACCGCGGAAACAATCGAAAACTTCAGCGTAAATCAGCGATATCTGCGGGAAATTTTTTCCTGGTAATGCTTCGATTAATGTATTCCCGCAGATCGCGCGGATTACCGCAGAAAGAATCGAAAACTTCAGCGTAAATCAGCGCTATCAGCGGGAATATTTTTTCCTGGTAGTGCTTCGGTTAATGTTTTCCCGCAGATCGCGCGGATTACCGCGGAAAGAATCGAAAACCTCAGCGTAAATCAGCGATATCTGCGGGAAATATTTTTCCTGGTAATGCTTCGGTTAATGTTTTCCCGCAGATCGCGCGGATTACGCAGAAAGAATCGAAAACTTCAGCGTAAATCAGCGATATCTGCGGGAAATTTTTTCCTGGTAATGCTTCGGTTAATGTTTTCCCGCAGATCGCGCGGATTACCGCAGAAACAATCGAAAACTTCAGCGTAAATCAGCGATATCTGCGGGAAATTTTTTCCTGGTAGTGCTTCGGTTAATGTTTTCCCGCAGATCGCGCGGATTAGCGCAGAAACAATCGAAAACTTCAGCGTAAATCAGCGATATCTGCGGGAAATTTTTTCCTGGTAGTGCTTCGGTTAATGTTTTCCCGCAGATCGCGCGGATTACCGCGGAAACAATCTAAAACTTCAGCGTAAATCAGCGATATCTGCGGGAAATTTTTTTCCTGGTAGTGCTTCGGTTAATGTTTTCCCGCAGATCGCGCGGATTATCGCGGAAACAATTTAAAACTTCAGCGTACATCAGCGGTATCTGCGGGAATATTTTGCCCGGTAGCGTTTCTCTATATTCATTCTAAACTGCTAACGGATTTTAAGTCTTTTATCGAAATCAATTAATTTTAGATGCTGGAATTGGCATTTTGGTATCAATTTAATGGTAAGGCCGTTTTTGAGGGAGCGCAACAGGTTCCGGCCATTCGCCATTTTCCGGATACAGGGCTGTATTAACAAAAAGTCGTATCATGACACTGAAACAATTATCGATCTTCCTTGAAAATAAATCGGGACGACTCACCGAAGTCCTCGAGACTCTCGGCAAAGAAGACATCAATGTCATTGCCCTGAGCATTGCCGACACTTCAGAATACGGCATCCTCAGGCTGATCGTTTCCGATCCTGAAAAAGCATACCGGCTGCTGAAGGAACAAGGACTGAGTGTTAACCTGACCGAGGTGCTTTCGGTGAAAACCTCCACCGAAGCCGGCTCTTTTGCCAGGGTGCTGAGGATTCTTTCCGATGAAAATATCAGCATTGAATATATGTATGCCTTTTCGGTGGAAGGAAAAGCCATCCTTGTTATGCGGACCGAAAATAAGGAAAAGGCCGTCGAAGCCATTCCGAAACATAAATGGAGCTTATCCGGGCAGGCGATCTCTCTGAGTTTTAACGGTCTGACTACATCAGAAGGTTTTCGACGTTTTCCGGATGATCCGGCAATAAATATATTTATGCTATGATTTGGAATAAATCCAGGGAATGTCTGGGCCGTGAAGAGATGCGGGCCTTGCAGGGACAGTTGCTTTCCGAAATGATCGAACGGGTATATTACAATGTACCTTTTTACCGGGAAAAGATGCAGGAAGCGGGAATTGAACCTTCCGATATCAGGAGTATTGATGATCTGCCACGGCTTCCGTTCACCACCAAGAACGATCTCCGGGACAATTATCCTTTCGGGTTTTTTGCCGTTCCCATGAGTGAGATTGTCAGGCTTCATGCTTCATCGGGAACCACAGGCAAACCCACAGTGGTGGGATATACCCGAAGGATCTGAATACCTGGTCGGAAGTGGTTGCCCGCACCATGCAGTGTGCAGGGATCCATAAACATGATATCATCCAGATCGCCTATGGTTACGGGCTTTTTACCGGCGGCCTGGGTATCCATTATGGCAGTGAGAAGATCGGAGCCGTTGTCATCCCCGTTTCGGGAGGAAATACCAAGACGCCAGCTCCAGCTGATGCAGGATTTCGGAAGCACGGCCATCGCCTGCACCCCTTCCTATGCCCTTTACCTTGCTGAAGCTATCGAGGAATCGGCGTGGATAACCAATGGAACCTGAAAATCCGCGTCGGCATTTTCGGCGCCGAGCCATGGACGGAAAATATGCGGAAGGAAATTGAAGCGAAACTCCAGATCAAAGCCATCGATATCTACGGACTCAGTGAGGTGATCGGTCCGGGTGTGGCCAGTGAATGTGAACATCAGAATGGTCTGCATATCAATGAAGATCATTTTATCCCGGAGATCATCGATCCGGTCACCGGCGAAGTACTGCCCGAAGGAGTCAACCGGTGAACTGGTATTTACGACGGTTACCAAGGAAGGATTGCCGCTGGTGCGATACAGGACCCGCGATCTTACTTCCCTGAATTATGAAAAATGCGATTGCGGACGCACCCTGGTGCGAATGGCAAAATGCTCCGGGAGAAGTGATGATATGCTGATCATCAGGGGAGTGAACCTCTTTCCGTCGCAGGTGGAAACCGTACTTCTCGAGATGAGCGAAACCAAACCGCATTACCGGATCGTCGTCGACCGGGTTAATAACCTCGATATGCTGACCGTGGAAGTCGAGGTGGAAGAAAAATTTTTCCTCGACAAGATCAGCCAGCTCCAGATGGTGAAACAAAAAATCCAGAACAACCTGGAAAGTTCTCTGGGAATCAGTGTGCAGGTCAAACTGGTGGAACCAAAAACCATTGAAAGAAGTGAAGGCAAATCCGTCAGGGTCATCGACAACCGGAAGCTGACTGAACCCTGCGCTTTGACTGTCGAATAACATATGAAGAAAACGCTTACCTTTTCTATATCATATGATAAATCCTCTGCACTTTATAATATTGGGGAAAAAATCAGTGATGCATAAAAAAACACCCATTGATCGTCACATTGTTGACGAAGTTATTCAAAGTGTGGGGATTGAAGACATCGGACATGCCTCCATCAGGGAACTTGTCAGAATTGTCAATGATATCGAAGAACAGACAGGCAGAAATTTATCCGGATGGAAATGGGAGTACCGGGTCTGGATCCTTCATCGATCGGGACCCAGGCGAAATTGAAGCCCTGCAGAAAGGGGTGGCATCGAAATACCCTATGATCGAAGGGATCCCCGAACTGAAAAATGAAATTTCCCGGTTTGTCAAAAATTTCCTGAATGTCTGATGTCAGTCCTGCAGCCTGCATTCCCACTGTCGGTTCCATGATGGGTGGATTTGCGATCTTTCCTGGTGGCCAACCGCACCGACCGGAATAAAGAAGGGAACCTTTTCATCGATCCCGGATTTCCCGTTCAGAAACAGCAATGCCATGTTCTCGGACAGGACTTCGAGAGTTTTGATGTGTATAATTACCGGGGCGAAAAGCTCCGGGATAAGCTCGAATCCTATCTTTCCACCGGGAAAATTTCCACCATCCTGTATTCGAATCCGAATAATCCTTCCTGGATATGTTTCACCGAGGAAGAACTGCAGATCATTGGTGAGCTGGCCAACAAATATGATGTCATCGTCATTGAAGACCTTGCCTATTTTGCCATGGATTTCAGGAAAGATATGTCAAAGCCCGGGTAGCCGCCCTTCCAGCCCACTGTTGCCAACTACACCGATAATTACATTCTGCTGATCTCCAGTTCCAAGGCATTTAGTTATGCCGGACAGAGGATCGGTATGATGGTGATCTCCGATAACCTTTTCAACAGAAAGTATCCTGATCTGAAACGGTATTACACTTCGGATTCATTTGGTCATGCCATGATTTACGGGGCCTTGTATGCCATTTCAGCCGGCACCGGTCATTCGGCACAATATGCCCTGGCAGCTATTCTGAAAGCCGTAAATGACGGGACGTATAATTTTGTTGATGATGTGAGGGAATATGGCGAAAAAGCCAAAATCATGAAAAAACTCTTTACCGATGCCGGGTTTAACATTGTTTATGATAAGGATCTTGATGAACCCATTGCCGATGGGTTTTATTTCACCCTCTCCTATCCGGGATTTTCGGGCACCAGCCTGATCAGGGAGCTGCTCTACTATGGGATCAGTGCCATCTCTCTCGATATTACCGGCAGTGAGCATACTGAAGGGCTCAGGGCCTGCGTTTCACAGGTGCGAAGAGATCAGTTTCCCGAACTGGAAGAACGGCTGAAAGTCTTCAAAGAAAATCATCCCATTTAATTTCGATGTAACTATCAGATATTCAGAATTCATACATGATCGGTGTTCTTAAACAGGGCAAGATATTTCACGATTCATGTCGAATAAAAAGCCTGTTTCTTGTCAGAATTTTTAATTTTGATGATCATATATCTGAAAAATTTCACCACAAAACCCATAAATATGGCAAAAGCAAAAGGGGCAATTGTCGTTGATGTTGAGAAGTGCAAAGGATGCGAACTTTGCGTGGTGAACTGTCCCACCGATGTTATCCGGCTTACCCGGGAAGTGAACGGAAAAGGATATCATTACGCCTACATGGAATTGCCGGATGCATGCACAGGCTGTTCAAACTGCGCTATTGTCTGTCCCGATGGTGTGATCGCGGTTTACCAGGTAAAAGTCAAAACCAAAATGGAAGAATAGTAATGAAAGAGCTCAGATTAATGAAGGGTAACGAAGCCATTGCAGAAGCTGCCATCAGGGCAGGTGTCGATGCATATTTCGGTTATCCTATCACCCCTCAGTCGGAAGTTCTTGAATATCTCATGGCGGAAAGGCCGGAAGAACGGACCGGAATGGTGGTGCTTCAGGCTGAAAGTGAAATTGCGGCTATCAATATGGTTTATGGCGGCGCCGGAACCGGTAAACGGGTCATGACCTCATCCTCCAGCCCGGGCATCAGTCTGAAACAGGAAGGCATTTCCTATATCGCCGGCGCCGAACTGCCCTGCCTGATCGTCAACGTTGTCAGGGGAGGCCCCGGACTGGGAACCATTCAGCCTTCACAGGCCGATTATTTCCAGTCCACCAAGGGCGGCGGCCACGGGGATTACCGGCTGATCGTTCTGGCACCTGCATCGGTGCAGGAAATGGCCGATTTTGTGAAGCTCGCCTTCGAGCTGGCCTTCAAATACAGGAATCCGGCCATGATCCTCAGCGACGGTGTTATCGGCCAGATGATGGAAAAAGTGGAACTGTTCGAACAGCAGCCCAGACTTACCGAATTTGACCAGTCATGGGTCACCACCGGGAAAACCGCCGACCGGGAACGGAATATCATCACCTCCCTCGAACTCGACCCTGCCCGGCAGGAGAAACATAACCTGAAGCTCCAGGCCAAATACCGGAAAATGGAAGAACAGGAAGTCAGGTATGAAACCATTATGACGGATGATGCCGAATATATCATCGTGGCTTACGGATCCAGTGCACGGATCAGCCAGAAAGCCGTGCAGATGGCCCGTGAAAAAGGCATCAAAGCCGGGCTTCTCCGACCCATCACCTTGTTCCCCTTCCCGAAAAAGCCGATCGAAGAGCTTGCAGGCCGCGTCAAAGGATTCCTTTCCGTCGAGATGAGCGCCGGACAAATGGTCGAAGATGTCCGACTTGCCGTGAACGGCAAGGTACCGGTTGAACATTTCGGAAGGTTCGGCGGAATGATCCCTTCACCCGATGAAGTTCTCGAAGCTCTGGAACAAAAAATCATTAAATCCTGATTATGGATATCAAAGAGATTATCAAAGAGGAAAACCTGGTCTATTCCAAGACCAGCCTGATGACCGACAATGTGCTTTCCTACTGTCCCGGTTGTGGTCATGGAACCACCCACAGGATCATTATGGAAGTGATCGAGGAGATGGGAATTCAGGAAGATACCATCGGTGTGGCTCCTGTGGGATGTTCTGTCCTGGCTTATGAATTTATGAATATTGATATGACCGAAGCCGCCCATGGAAGGGCTCCTGCTGTGGCCACCGGCATCAAAAGACTGTGGCCCGACAAGTTCGTCTTTACCTACCAGGGCGATGGCGATCTCGCCGCCATCGGAACGGCGGAAACCATCCATACCTGCAACCGTGGCGAAAATATCGTGATCATTTATATCAACAACGGGATTTACGGAATGACCGGAGGACAGATGGCGCCGACCACCATCCCCGGCATGAAGTCGTCCACCTCTCCCTATGGCAGGGATGTGGTCATCCATGGGTAACCCGCTGATCATTACCGAACTGGTGGCCATGCTCCCGGGAACCACCTTCGTCACCCGGCAGGCCGTTCATAAACCGGGAAATGTCAGGCGGACAAAAAAAGCCATCCGTAAAGCCTTCGAAAATCAAAAGGAAAAAAAAGGACTCTCCTTCATTGAGATCGTCTCCAACTGCAACTCGGGATGGAAAATGACTCCCGTGGAAGCCAATATATGGATGGAAGAAAATATGTTCCCTTTCTATCCTCTTGGCGATATTAAAGTGGACGGCCAATTGGTAAAAAAAGAATCTCAAAAACAACCTGAAAATGACTGAAGAAATCATCATCGCCGGTTTTGGCGGACAGGGCGTTCTCTCCATGGGGAAAATCCTGGCCTATTCCGGCATCATGCAGGATATGGAAGTCAGCTGGATGCCTTCGTACGGACCCGAAATGAGAGGTGGAACAGCCAATGTCACCGTTATCCTCAGCGATGAAAGAGTCAGTTCACCCGTCCTGCATTACTTCGACACTGCCATCATCCTGAACCAGCAATCACTCGATAAATTTGAACCCCGGGTCAAACCCGGCGGACTTCTGCTCTATGACGACAACGGCATCACCCGGCATCCCGAAAGGAAGGATATCAGCATTTACCGCGTGATGCCGCGGAAGAAGCTGCAAAAATGTCCAGCACCAAAACCTTCAATATGATCGTTCTGGGGCATACCTGAAGATCAAACCCTATGTGAAGCTGGAAAATGTGATTGCGGGACTGAAAAAATCTCTCCCGGAACGGCATCATCATCTGATTCCGCTGAACGAGGAAGCTATACAGCGGGGATTCGAGATCGTCCGCGAAGTCCAGGTCATGAAAAACTGATCCCCGGCGCCTTAAGCTGGGGGAACCTTCGATGTCTTTTGAGGGCTCCATTACCTCATCCCCGGTAAAATTTCAACGGCTCTTCTCACAGGAGCCGTTTTTTTAGTTGATGGCGACTGATCCGATAAATTTCATCCCGGGTAACTTCCGCTTCCATCCTGTTTTACCCCTGTCCTTTAAAACGCTGAAGCTTTATCCTTTAGTGCTGACGGATCATTGCCGCACACCGCCTCAAAACCGGTGATCTATATCACCATTTCAGGTTATATGGCTCATCAAAATCCCTAAGAAAGATCAGCTGTTCCCATTAAGAAATGTCACTGAAAATGAACTGACCCGGAGGTAACTTTCCCGTAATAAAAGGTAGGTACAAATCGTGAGAAGCTATGAGAACATCCCTTATTTTGTTTGTTGTTGCATTAGCGACTTCAGCGCACGTCTCGGCTCAGGATTCAGAGAATGCCGATAAGTCTTACAACTTTGATCTGAGCCAGGTGTATACGGGCAGCGGTCATGGTTCAAGTTTTGCAATGAACACAGCCTTTCAGGATGGCCGAAGGGCACTCCAGTTGGGAATCCTTTACCAGGAAGAGCAAGGCAGGATTAGCGGGGGCGAAGTTGCCTATAAGTTCTTTCTCGGTAAAAATGCCCTCACGGAGACATCCTCAGCCTCGCATGGATTAATCTTCAAGACCGTATGTTCATTACAATTGCATTTATCACACTTCAAAAGTAAATACGCCTGATTTCGTTCCAACCGGTGCGAAAAAGTCCACCGCCCTGGAATCGCCTTCTTCCCCGGGGACGATCGCCACCATGGAACACTATGCCGGTATGGGCATGCAGGTTATGATGTCTTCGAACATTTGCTTCGATAGCAGCCTGGGATTCGGTGCTTATATTGGTTCTCTGGATAAGATCAATGCCCCGCAAACGCCTGGCATTCACAGGGATAATTACGGTTTTGTGATGGCGGTTGAATTCGGGCTGGGATATAAGTTCGGTCTTTGAGCAACACCAGCCAACGGATGTACGTAATGGAAGCTGCCCTGTACGAGGGCAGCTTTTTTTGGGTGCGTCCGGCCTTCCGGTGACGGGTTTTTTGGGATCTGTTGAAATTCCATTATCTTTAAATCAACTAAATTTTACTTCCAAACGAAAACTCTTTTCCATGATGAAACAACAATCCAATCCCATGTCCAGGAGGGCCTTCATTGGCACATCGCTGGCAGGTGTGGCGGGTCTTTCCCTTCTTCCCCTTGGTGCCTGCAACAGGGTACCCGGCCACATCAATCTCGGTTTTATTGGTCTTGGCCAGCAGGCCATGTACCTTCTGAGCAGTTTTTTGAAGATCGAAGGTGTCAAGGTCCTTGCCGGTGCGGATGTCTACGCCATCAAGCGGGAGCGATTTCTGAAGCGGACCCGCGATTATTACACGGAGAAAGGGGAGGCCATGGATGTGCAGGTCTATGAGGATTATCAGGATATCCTCAACCGTGATGACATCAATGCTGTGGTGATCGCCTCACCGGATTTCTGGCATGCCCTTATGGCTATCAATGCCTGCAAAACCGGAAAAGATATTTACCTGGAAAAACCCCTGACATTCACCATCCGGGAAGGGATCGAACTGGTCAAGGCTGTCCGCGATAACAACCGCATCCTGGCAGTGGGAAGCCAGCAGCGTTCCGACCCGAATTTCCAGCATGCGGTCAAACTCGTCCAGGACGGCAAGCTGGGCAGGATCGAAAAAGTCAATGTCTGGATTGGAGAAGACTTTCATCCCAAACCTTACGATGCTCCGGAAGAACCTCTTCCCGACGGACTGAACTGGGACCTGTGGACCGGGCCCGCACCGAAGGTGCATTACAACCATGTGCTCGATCCCCCCATAAGTCTGGATCCTCCCCAGGATGAGCAGTTCTGGGGCGCCTGGCGATGGTACAAAGAGTTCGGCGGCGGACTCATGACCGATTGGGGGGCCCACATGATGGACATTGCCCAGTGGGGCCTCGGCGTCGACCGGAGCGGACCGGTGAAGGTCACCCCGGCAGGTTACGAGGGGGCACCTTACCTGACGTATGAATATGCAAGCGGCATACCCCTGACGATCGAACAGTTCAATGACGATACCAAGGGCGTCAAATTCTGGGGAAGCGACGGCTGGATCGAAGTGGCGCGGGGTTATTTTAATGCGTCGGATGAATCCCTGAAACCCGAAGTGAAGGATGATAAAGTGGCCTATGAGGCAAAATCAAGCCATCATGAGAATTTTATCCATTCGGTACTGACCAGGAAGGATCCTGTGGCTCCTGTCGAAATCGGGCACCGGAGCGCCTCGGCATGCGACCTAGGCAATATCGCCTATTTTCTCGGCCGGACCGTTCACTGGAATCCCGATAAACAGTCGTTCGTGAATGATCCGGAAGCCGACCGGTACCTGTTCAGACCCTATCTGAACGGCTATACGTTCCCCGGCGTCCAATGACCGGTGTGATTCATTTTCATCAATGAAATGAAACGTCGATAATGCTTTTAAGCCGCATGCAGGATAGCCCCCGCGGGGATGCCCTCATGCGGCTCTTTCTTTACGGGCGGTGGACAAAATTTCATTTCCTCCCTCGGCCTTCAGTCTTTTTTGATCACATAAAGAACCCAGTCATGGTATTGGGTCGTCCCCGGGTAACTTTCCGGGCAATGGAAGATCAGTTCGCCGGGACTGTCTATGGTTTGGGTGTCATATTTTTTAGCCGTGCCGGGATCAAACCAAAAGTATGAATAGCGATGCTGTACGTCCGAGGTGTCCGGCTCGATTTTCACCATCCCCCCGTAGCGCAGGTAGATGATGTATTCCTCGCCCGGTCTGGCCAGGCATAAAGGCTGCGGGTAGTCCATGATCAGTTCGGGGTGGGGTGCCATGTTCCACCAGTCGACGTGGCTGAAAAAGCCGGCCAGGTATCCCATCGAAACAGCCCCGGCATAATCGTAGGTTGTCCGTTCATAGCCTTTTTCCCTCGGCCAGGCGCCACCGCCCGAAGGTGATTCGGGCAGATCCGCCAGCCAAACATGCCCGCCGCCATAGGTATGCCCGGCAGCTCCGGAAAGTATGGCGCTCCAGGCGGCAAACCGGATATCCATCGCCCGTGGGTTCCCTTCCACGAACTCGTACCAGGCTTCTGTCACCACAATGGGTTTCGGAGGTTGCTGTCGGTAAGCTTCGGAAACCACCAGGGGGATCATCTCATTGGCATACCGCCCGTGGCCAACCTGGCTCTGATTGTAATCGAGCCATTCTTCATGGTGAAGCACTTCTGCTGTCGACCATTGCGGCGCCGCGGCACCGCCGCCCCAGAACGGCGGTGTATTGTGAACCCCGATGATATGGTTATAGGGATCTTCCTGATCGATCATGGCTCCGAGATCTTTCCAGAAATCCAGTCCCATACCGCCATAATCATACATATTGTATTCCCCGGCAAGGACCCATACCACATTGTAGGCACCAAGACGGTGAATGAGATATCTCCACCAGCGTTCCATTTTTTCCGCGCCGATCGTTTTATCGAGATGCTCACGGCTCCACCAGGCATGGATCCATATGGTAATGCCCTTCGAATTGGCATAGCTGATCATGTCTTCCACACGTTTCATGTGTTCCGTATCGAGAACGGTATAGTGATCGCTCAACACGGAACTTTCCGGGCCCCAGCCGTTGCCCGGAACAAATAACTGTCCGATGGTGAAGCCTTTCGCTGAACGATCGTCGACGAGCTGTTTGAACGATTCGAGATGGATATCCTGTTTGGTCCAGTTCCACCAGGTATCGCCGATCCATAAAAAGGGATGACCATCTTCATACTGGAAATAATGCCCGGCATTCATACCCGTGTCCCGGACCTGGACAAAGCCGTGCCGGGTGGGATTGGCTTCCAGTTCATCAGCCGTCCATGCCACGACGTTGATCTGACCCTTTTTACCGTTCATGCTTTTGTCGCGGGAAATGCTCTGGTACTTCCACACACCGGGGCAGGGAGGGGCAAAATTGATGCACCATTCGGAGCCTCCGTTCCAGAAACCGACCAGGGTGAGTTTTTTTCCCGCGGCTTCCCCGTCGCGTCCCCTCGAAATTCACCTGAAGCAGGTCGTTCCCCCTGGTGACCGGGATGTCGGCATACGGATTCGGATACGTCTTATTCGTGGTGAAGGTGATCCGGTAGACATCCCAGGGATGGATGATGCCCTGTGCGCCGGAATTGGCCGTCGACAGCATGGCAGCCGCTGCGAAGACTCAGGGTCGAAAAAATAAAATCGTGTTTTCATGTGGGTGGGTTTTGTGTCATTGATGTGGTTGTGCCTGGTTTTTTAACGGGAGAAAACCTCTCTGCACGGCCCTTTCACCATTCCCCTTGTCCTCCCTGATCAAAGATACTATTTTCTGTCTTAAAGGCCATCGCTTAACCTCCGCCTTCAACCGTTTTCCCGCTTCGGTTCCAGACGGGAACATTCCTGCATCTCCCGTCATGCCTTCATTGCAGACCATTTTCAAACTTTTCTTCCTAAAAAATGAACATTTTTTGACCACGACCCGAAGATTATGATTAATTTCACGCGACTTTTCAGGAGGGGAGATTCGTGATGAAGTTTAACAGAAACTGTCATTTATTATCAGGGTGTCACAGACTTTTTCAAACACTGACTGCATCATTTACCCAGCTGCTTTTAAACCAGGATAATTTCCATTTTCCTGGTTTTTCGGTTTCTGTAAGTTCCTTATTTAGAACAACTAAAAATAATAAGGAAAACCGTGTGCTGACTGAGAGAATAAGCGGCAATATCCTCAATTTTGCGCCCGGATTCATTTAATGCAGGAATAAACGACAATAAATATTCCTGAAAATGGTTAGATCGACAAATACTATTAATCCTATAGAATTATTAGTCTGAAGAACCGGCTGCAGGGAAAGAAAAAGCTTCGGGCGAAAGAAACCGGGAAAGCCGGTTGGGACAATTGAAAGACGAAAAAAACATTAAGTTTTAATATTATGAATGAAGAATGGTTAGTTCTGTTTTTTCTGGTTGGGCTCATTTTCGTGGGAGGCGTCCTGATTCTTTCCGCATACATTGCCCCGACCTCGACGAATCCCCAGAAAGCTGAGCCTTACGAGAGTGGCATTCCGACCATCGGGCCCACCTGGCTTCAGTTTAATGTGGGGTATTACCTGTTCGCCATCCTGTTTATCATTTTCGATGTTGAGACGGTCTTTATCTTTCCCATGGGCCGTGGCGATGAAGTCAATCGGGATGGTGGCTTTTGTGGAAATAATCATATTCTTTCTGATCCTGGGCCTCGGATTGTTGTATGCCTGGAAAAAACATGCACTGATATGGGAATAAAAGGAATGAAAACGGAAGATTTCAATGACAATGACAGTCTTGAACTTCTCCAGGCAGTCGGGAACGGATGTGCTGTTAACCAAAATCGACGATTTGATTAACTGGGGGAGGAAGAATTCCCTGTGGCCTTTGACCTTTGCCACCAGTTGCTGCGGGATCGAGATGATGGCCGCCGGAGCTCCGCGACACGATTTTGCCCGCTTCGGCATGGAAGTATACCGTGCAAGTCCGCGGCAGGCCGATGTGATTGTTGTGGCCGGCACCATCGTGAACAAGATGGCGCCTGTCCTGAAACGGCTTTACGACCAGATGTCGGAACCCAAATATGTCATCGCCATGGGAGCCTGTGCCATTTCCGGCGGGCCTTTTTTTCTGAATTCGTATTCGGTCATCAAAGGGGTGGAGCATGTGATCCCGGTTGATGTTTATGTGCCTGGATGTCCGCCCCGCCCGGAAGCCCTGCTTTACGGGGTGATGCAGCTCCAGCGGAAGATCGAGACGGAGAACCGGGAGAACCGGAAGAAGACGGACCGGAGGGCATAACAGCAAGTGAGGCGTTCGAATTCAATTTCTGGATTAATACAGAATATAATGGATTATCAACATTTGGAAACCCTGGTAAAACGCTTGCTCCCGAAGCAGAGTTCACTCAGGGAAAACAATTCCCCGAGGTGACGGTCTCTCCCGGGGATCTTAAGGACCTTGCCAGGGCCCTGAGAGAAAATGACGATAGCGAACTTGATTTTCTCTATTGCATGACCGGCGTCGACTACGGTGAGGAACTGGGCGTGGTTTACCACCTGCGGTCAACCACTCTTCATCGTATTCACTGGTGTCTGAAAACCCGGACTGCCGACAGGGAGAATCCTGAAATCGATACGGTTTCCGATATCTGGAAGAGCGGCCGAATTTCATGAAGATGAAATTTTTGATCTCCTGGGATCCGCTTCAAAGGGCATCCCGGGCTCAGAAGGCTCTTCCTCGATGATGCCACCGGATTTCCGTTGCGCAAGGATTTTGTCGATGAAGTAAACATTGTTACGAAATAATTCAATGGAAGAAAAAAATGATAACCGCCACTCTGGAAGACCAGGAATTTGTATTGAATATGGGACCCCAGCACCCTTCAACGCATGGGGTTTTGCGCTTGCTGGTTTCTCTGAAGGGTGAGACCATCCAGAAAGTCGAGCCCCATATCGGGTATGTTCACCGGGGCATTGAGAAGATGTGCGAGAGCCTGACCTATCCGCAGATCATCCACCTTACCGACAGGATGGATTACCTCTCGGCCCATATCAACAATGAAGCGGTTAGCCTGGCTGTTGAAAATGCCCTCGAAGTGGAAGTTCCCGAACGCGTGAAATATATCCGCACCATTATGGCCGAGCTCACCCGGATCCAGTCGCACCAGCTCTGGTGGGCCACCTTCGGCATGGACCTCGGCGGACTCACCTGTTTTTTCTATGGCCTGCGCGACCGTGAAAAGGTTCTCGATATTTTTGAGGAGACCTGCGGGGGAAGGATGATCGTGAGTTATAATACCCCCGGCGGGCTGATGTACGATATCCACCCGAATTTTCAGAAAAGGGTGAAGGAATTTATCACCTATTTCCGGAAAACCCTCCCCGAATATGACCGTCTGCTGACCGGCAATGTCATTTTCAGGGAAAGAAGCCGGGATGTAGGTGTTCTTTCCCAGGAAGATGCAATCTCCTTACGGCATCACAGGTCCTTCGGCCAGGGCTTCGGGCGTTTCCTGCGATGTCCGCAAACACCAACCTTACAGTGCATACGATAAGGTGCAGTTCAACGAGATCATTTACCGTGGCGGGGACACCCTCGACAGGTACCTTGCCCGGATGGATGAGATGCGGGAATCGATGGATATCATCGATCAGCTCATCGACAACATTCCGGAAGGCAGTCATTTCACCAAAATGAAACCGGTGATCAGGCTTCCGGAAGGGGAATATTACCAGAGGGTTGAAACCCCCCGCGGCGAACTCGGGGTGTACCTCATCAGCGACGGGAACAAAACGCCTTACCGGATCAAGTTCCGTTCTCCGAATTTCTCGAATCTCTGGGTGCTCGATAAGATCTCGAGGGGCATGAAGATCGCCGACCTGATTGCCATCGGGGGTTCTCTCGATCTTGTGATCCCCGATATTGACCGTTAATCAACAGCTATTAATTCAACGAACAATGGCTTTTAACATTTATAATTTTTCCACCTTGACCGCCTGGATCCACTCTTCACTGAGCCAGCAGCATGTCACCCGGCTGGACCGTGGTCACAGAGATGGTGATCGCCGGCATTGTCGTCCTGACTTTCTATGCCATCGTGGGGCTTTTCCTGGTGTATGCCGAAAGGAAAGTCTGTGCCTTTATGCAAAACCGGGTGGGGCCGAACCGGGTAGGACCCTTCGGGATTTTTCAGACGGTTGCCGACCTCATCAAGCTGCTTTTTGTCGAACTGGTTTCGATCCGGAAGGCCGACAAGTTCCTTTTCAACCTGGCGCCCTTTATCGTGATCATCGCCTCCTTCATGGCCATTGCCGCCATTCCGTTTGCACGGGGCCTTCATGCCATTGACCTGAATATCGGGGTATTTTACGTGATGGCTGTTTCATCGATGGGGGTGGTCGGTATCCTGATCGCCGGATGGTCGAGCAATAATAAGTATTCGCTGATCGGTGCGATGCGAAGCGGTGCGCAGGTGGTCAGTTATGAGCTTTCGGTGGGACTTTCGCTCATCACCATCGTTGTCCTGGCAGGCAGCATGCAGCTTTCCCAGATCGTGGAGGCCCAGAGCGACGGATGGTTCATCTTCAAGGGACATATCCCGGCGATCATCGCCTTTATCCTGTACATCATTGCCAGTACCGCCGAAACCAACCGCGGACCCTTCGACCTGGCGGAAGCCGAATCGGAGCTGACGGCCGGCTTTCATACCGAATATTCCGGGATCAAATTCGCCTTCTTCTTCCTGGCCGAATACATCAACATGTTCATCGTGGCTTCCATCGGGGCCACCCTGTTCCTTGGCGGATGGATGCCATTTCATATCGGCAACCTCAGCGGATTTAACCATATCATGGATTTCATCCCGCCGTTCATCTGGTACCTTGGGAAAACCGGACTGATCATCTTCATCATGATGTGGTTCAAATGGACCTTCCCCGGCTCCGGATCGATCAGCTCCTGACCCTGGAATGGAAATACCTGTTCCCCTGAACCTGATCAATGTCGTGCTGATGGCTTTTATCGTACTGATGGGATGGCATTTTTAATCATGAATTAAAACCGATTTACATGGAAAGTGTAATTAAATATTTTGTCGGGATATACGATGGGGTAAAGTCCCTGATCGCCGGAATGAGGGTGACGGGATCCTATTTTATCCGTCCCAAAACCATTGTGACCCAGCAATATCCCGAAAACAGGGATACGTTGAAGATGACGGACCGCTTCAAAGGCGAAGTGGTGATGCCGCATAATGAGAATAACGAGCACAAATGCACGGGTTGCGGGATATGCGAGATGAACTGCCCGAACGGATCCATCGAGATCATCACCGATACGATCGAAACCGAGGACGGTAAGAAAAAGAAGATCATCGACAAGCATATCTACCGGCTCGGCATGTGCACCTTCTGCGGCTTGTGTGTGAAGACCTGCCCATCCGAATGCCCTCGAATTTTCCCAGGAATTCGAGCATGCCGTATTCGACCGGTCGAAGCTGGTCAAAGTCCTGAATAAACCGGGTTCAAAATTAATGAAAGGAGAAAAATAATGACGGCACATCAGATCATGTTCATGCTTGTTTTCCACGGTCATCGTCATTTTTTCCGTTTTGACGGTGACGAGCCGGCGGATCCTGCGGGCAGCCGTATACCTGCTCTTTGTGCTGGTTGCCACCGGCGGACTCTATTTTATGCTGAATTACCAGTTTCTCGCCGCTGTGCAGCTGGCGCTGTATGCCGGGGGGATTGTTGTGCTGATCATCTTTTCGGTCCTGCTTACCAGCCATATCGGGCATAAGTTTGAAAAGATCGAATGGAAAAAATCGGTATTTACGGCCCTTGCCGTGGCAGCCGGAGCCATCCTGAGCATCGTGACCATCCTGAACCACACCTTCGCAGCCAGTGCTGAAGCGGCCACGGGCGATCGACATGCAGGTGATCGGCGGAAATCTGCTCTCCTATGGTGAGAACGGCTATGTGCTTCCTTTCGAGGTGATTTCAGTTCTTCTCCTGGCCGCCATGGTCTCAGCCATTGTCATCGCCAAAAAAGGCGGACCCTCCAGGGACAAATCATCAAATAGTCAATTCATAAAAACAGCCATCCATATGAATTCCGGCATTCCATTGCAGTTTTTTATCGTGCTGGCCACACTGATGTTCTTCATCGGGATCTATGGTTTCCTGACCCGCAGGAACCTGATCACCATCCTGATGTCGGTGGAGCTCATCCTGAATTCCGTCAACATCAATTTCCTGGCATTCAACCGGTACCTTTTTCCCGGAGAGCTGGAAGGACATTTTTTCAGTCTGTTCGTCATTGCGGTTGCCGCTTCGGAAGCCGCTGTGGCCATCGCGATCATTATTAATATTTACCGGCGTTTTACCACCGTCAACGTGGAGAATGTCGATGAGATGAAATTCTGACAATTAACATTCAGTCACTATATATCATGACAAATTTCCTGTATACCATCTGGATTCCGCTGATTCCCATGATCATGTTTCTTATCCTGGGTCTCGGCGGATCGACACTCAAAGCCAGGCTGTCGGGTATCCTCGGAACCGCAGCCCTTTCGGTCGTGACTGTTCTTGTCCTACATCACCGCCTTTAAGTATTTCTTTTCTGCCGGGCTGGTCGACGGGGCTTACCAAAAGATCATCCCCTTCAACATGGTATGGCTGCAGTTTACCGATACGCTGCATATCAACATGGGGGTGCTGCTCGATCCGATCTCGGTGATGATGCTGGTGGTTATCAGCACGGTTTCCCTCATGGTTCATATTTACAGCCTGGGTTATATGAAGGGTGAAGTCGGGTTTGAACGTTTCTATGCCTTTCTTTCGCTCTTCAGCTTTTCCATGCTTGGGCTGGTGCTGGCCACGAATATTTTCCAGATGTACATTTTCTGGGAGCTGGTAGGGGTATCATCCTTCCTGCTGATTGGCTTTTACTACCAGAAACCTTCGGCCGTGAGGGCTTCAAAGAAGGCATTCATTGTCACCCGGTTTGCCGACCTGGGCTTCCTGATCGGTATCCTGATGCTGTCGGTCACGACCAAGACCTTTGATTTCGTCTCGCTCACCGATCCCAACGGTGCGGCCATTGCCCAGGGCAGCGGAATTGCTTTCCTGGGCCTCTCGGTGATGACCTGGGCCCTGATTGTTATCTTTATGGGAGGAGCCGGAAAATCGGCCATGTTCCCGCTGCACATCTGGCTGCCCGATGCCATGGAAGGTCCGACGCCGGTTTCAGCCCTGATCCATGCGGCAACCATGGTCGTGGCAGGGGTATACCTCGTGGCACAGGATGTTCCCTCTGTATGTGATCGCCGCGCCCGACGGCACTGATGGTTGTGGGCTATGTCGGGGCTTTCTCTTCGCTCTTTGCCGCGGTCATCGCCTGTACGCAGATCGATATCAAGAGGGTGCTGGCCTATTCCACCATGTCGCAGATCGGCTATATGATGGCGGCCCTCGGTGTTTCGGGTTATGGTGGACATGAAGGACTCGGTTTTATGGCTTCCATGTTCCATCTCACCACCCATGCCATGTTCAAGGCCCTCCTTTTCCTCGGTGCCGGTGCCATCATTCATGCCGTTCACAGCAATAATATGACCGACATGGGCGGTCTGCGAAAATACCTTCCCATTACCCATATCACCTTCCTGGTAGCCTGTCTGACCATCTCGGGCATTCCGCCTTTTTCCGGATTCTTCAGCAAGGATGAGATCCTGGCTGCCGCCTTCGAACATAACAAGACTCATCTACTGGACCGAATATTTCGTTGCCGGGCTCACGGCATTCTATATGTTCCGGCTGTATTTCAATGTTTTCTGGGGAAAGGAAACGCTGTACGAACATCAGCATATTCCGCATGAAGCCCCGGCTTCCATGACCATCCCGCTGATCTTCCTTGGACTGCGCCTCAGTCTTTGCCGGTTTCATCCCATTCACACGGCTGGTCACCTCCGACGGCGCTCCGTTTGTCAGCCATATCGACTGGGCCGTGGCCGCTCCTTCTGTCGCGATCGGGCTGTGGGGATCCTGGCTGCCATGGTGATGTACCGGAAGGAATCGGATCTCCCCGACAGGGTCGCCGCCTTATTCAAAACCGGTTACAAATGGACCTATCATAAATTCTATATCGACGAGCTCTATCTGTTTGTCACCAAGAAGGATCATCTTTGATTATATTTCGAGGCCTGTGGCCTGGTTCGACCGGCACGTGGTCGATGGCACCATGAATGCCATTGCGGCGTCACCCAGACCGTATCCTTCAGGATCCGGGGGCTGCAGTCGGGACAGCTTGCAGAAATACGGCTTTGTCTTCGTCTCCGGGGCCCTGCTCCTGGCGCTCGTCCTTCTTTATATGTGGAGTTGATAACCTAAAGCAATAAATTATAAAGATCATGAATATTTTGTCATTGCTTATTCTCATCCCGGTCCTGACCATCACGGGATCATTCTGCAGAAAGACACCCGGCGGGTAAGTGTCGTCTCTGCCATTGGGATGGGTCTTGCAGCTGATCGTCGCCGGCGTCCTTGTTTTCATGTATCTCGGCCAGCGGCATGCCGGAAACACCGATGAAATGCTGTTCGTCGCGAATTATGAATGGTTCAGGAGCCTGCACATCTATTACAGTATTGGTGTGGATGGCATCTCTGTAGCCATGATCTCCCTGACTTCCATTGTCATTTTTGCCGGAATTTTTGCCTCCTGGCAGGTCGAATACCTGACCCGTGAATTTTTCGTTTCACTCATTCTGCTGGCCACGGGCGTGTTTGGCTTTTTCATCTCCCTCGATCTGTTCACCATGTTTCTCTTTTACGAGGTGGCGGTGATCCCGATGTACCTCCTGATCGGGATCTGGGGCAGCGGACCGAAGGAATACTCGGCCATGAAACTCACCCTCATGCTGATGGGCGGATCGGCCCTTCTGCTGGTGGGAATTCTTGGGATCTATCTCAATTCTGCTCCCGGCGGCGGTCCACTGACGTTCAACATCCTTGAGATCTCGAAAGATTCAGCATTCCGATGAGCTGCACAGCGGCATCTTTTTCCCGCTGACTTTCGTTGGTTTCGGCGTTCTCGGCGCCCTTTTCCCCTTCCATACCTGGTCGCCCGACGGTCATGCCTCGGCACCCACGGCCGTTTCGATGCTGCATGCCGGGGTCCTGATGAAACTCGGCGGATACGGGGCCTTCCGGGTCGCGATGTTCCTGATGCCTGAAGCGGCCAAAGAAATGGCCTGGATCTTCATCATCCTGACGTCCATCAGTGTGATTTATGGCGCTTTCGGAGCCATCTTCCAGAAGGACCTCAAATATATCAATGCCTATTCGTCGGTGAGCCATTGCGGGCTCGTGCTTTTTGCCGTACTGATGATGAACAAGACCGCCATGAACGGTGCCGTGATCCAGATGATTTCACACGGACTGATGACAGCCCTTTTCTTTGCCCTCATCGGGATGGTATACGGGCGGACGCATACCAGGCTGATCAATGAAATGGGCGGACTGATGAAGGTGATCCCCTTCCTGGCCGTGGCTTATGTCATCGCCGGTCTGGCTTCACTGGGTCTTCCCGGCCTGAGCGGTTTCGTCGCTGAAATGACCATATTCGTCGGCGCTTTCCAGCATCCCGATACCTTCCACCGTGTGGTCACCATCCTGGCTGCATCGTCCATCGTGGTCACCGCCGTGTACATTCTCCGGGTGGTAGGTGTGCTGCTGCTCGGACCTGTCAGGAACGAACATTACTTCGATCTGAAAGACGCCGTCTGGTACGAGCGGATCTCCACCGTTACCTTGATCATTGCCGTGGCTGCCATCGGGCTGGCGCCTTACTGGCTGTCGAGCATGATCGGCGACAGCCTGACGCCCATCATCCATAAAATCATGGCCATCAGTCCTTTTTAATATAGACGTATAAATCCCTTTAGGTAAGATAACATGAATTTAGCAAGTATTTCCATGATGAGGCACGAGGTGCTCCTGGCCGTATCGGTAATTCTGATCCTTGTCGCCGAAATTTTCAGGAAGGGCGACGGAAGGGGCATACGGAACTTTGCCATCATCCTTTTTGCCGTCGTTGCCGCGGCCGGATTTTTACCGGTACCGGAAGGCACCCTCTTCGGGGGAATGTTCAGGGTGAGCGGAACAACGGTCGTGATGAAGAATATCCTGAACATCGCGGTTCTGATCATCATGTTCCAGGCCCACGCCTGGCTCGGAAAGGAAGAAAACCAGGAAAAGATCAGTGAATTTTTCATCCTTCTCCTGTCCACCCTGATGGGAATGGATTTCATGATCTCATCGGGGCATTTCCTGATGTTCTACATCGGTCTCGAACTGGCGACCATCCCCATGGCTGCACTTTCGGCTTACGACCGGTACCGCAACACGTCAGCCGAAGCAGGGATCAAGCTCATCCTTTCATCGGCGCTCTCATCCGGCATCCTCCTCTACGGGCTCTCCATGATCTACGGAACGACCGGAAGCCTTTACTTCGAACAGGTGGCCCTGCATTTCCAAAACAGCGCCCTGAGCGGACTGGGTTTCATCTTCTTTTTCAGCGGTCTGGCATTTAAAATCTCCATTGTGCCCTTCCACCTCTGGACGGCCGACGTCTACGAGGGCGCACCGGTGAATGTCACCTCCTACCTCTCCGTGGTGTCCAAAGGCGCAGCCGTCTTCATCATGATGATCGTTCTGTTCTTTGTTTTTCCTTCGATCATCCACCTGTGGCAGAAAGTGGTCTATATCAGCGCTGTTCTCACCATGACCGTCGGCAACCTCTTTGCCATCCGGCAGAAAAATCTGAAACGCTTCCTGGCCTTTTCATCCATCTCACAGGCCGGATACCTCCTGCTCGGTCTGATCGGCGGTAATCAGCTCGGCATGGCATCGGTGATCTATTATGTCCTCGTCTACATTTTTTCCAACCTCGCCGCCTTCGGTGTTGTGGCTGCCATTTCCATGGCCACCGGCAAGGAAACGATGGAGGACTATAACGGCCTTTACCAGACCAACAAAAGTCTGAGCCTGATCATGATGCTGGCGATGTTTTCGCTGGCAGGCATTCCGCCGCTTGCCGGCTTCTTTGGAAAGTTTTTCCTGTTTACGGCGGCAGCGCAGCAGGGCTTTTACGTCCTGGTGATCATCGCCGTTCTCAATACCATCATCTCCCTTTACTACTACCTCCTGGTGGTCAAGGCTATGTTTATCAATAAAAACGAGGCTCCCATCGCGAAACTCACCATCGATGTCCCGGCCAGGATCGGGTTGTACATCTGCGTGGCCGGTATCGTGGTCACGGGTTTTGCCAGCGTCATTTTCGAAGTCATCCGCACCCTGAGCTTTGGTGTTTAACCTGAATCTGTCTGAAGATGTCCATCAACAATGCCAAACATATCGTCGAAGAAATAGACGGCGTCCGCTGCACGGTTATCGAAAAGGGCGCATCGGAATCCAGGCTTGGAATTTCTGAAAAACCTTCTGGAATATAACGGCCTTGAAGTCCGGTTTTCGGAAGAGGCAGCCGTCGAGGATGCCTCCGGCGTGAGGACCTACACTATCGGGGTCACCGACCTGGTGTTCAACCCCGTCTTCGCCATTTACGAGCGGAGGCTGAAAACACCCGACGGGAACTACGTAACTCCGGCCATCTGGAAACAGGAAACGACCGAATTCCATCCCGACTACTGGATGGAGGGCCGGCGAAAGAATGGGCACAATGACGATGCCGCTATGGAGGTTACCCTCGATCCCTTCGGACCTTTAAAATAGGTTTTTCTTTACCCACAGGTATTTTTTCAATCAGCATTCCGCCAGACGGAAGGTCCAGTCTTCCGGCCTCTATTTAGTGTCAGAAAGAAAACTCATGTTTTTTAGCCGTGCTTGATAAGAAAACGTCAAGAGCAAGGCTTGCGATGACTGAAAAACAGGAGTTTACTATTCGTAAATGACTGTTTTGAAGTCGAGCATAACGCAGCTATTGGCGTTTTCTTGCAAGCACTATTTACGGTAGAAATTCATCTCATCCAGGTATTCATACACGGCGGCCGGCATGAAATACCGCACCGTTTTCCCGGCTTTGATGGCTTCCCTGATGAAACTCGAGGAGATTTCAACCCGTGGAGCAGGGACCAGCTCCACATTGGCATAGCGTTTCATCTCCTCATCGGACACGCCATGCCGGGGATAAACATAGCGCTTGTATTTTTCGACCAGGATTTCACAATTCTTCCACTTATTGAAACTTCTCAGGTTATCGGCTCCAAGGATCATGGAAAACTCACGTTCGGGATATTTCTCAGAGAGGTAACTTAATGTGTCGACCGTGTAGGAAGGCTTGGGCATCCTGAACTCAATATCACTGACCCTGAAACGCCTGTCATCGCCAATGGCCCGGTAAACCATCTCCAGGCGGTGATGGTCGTCGAGAAGGGCGTCTTTCTTTTTGAATGGGTTTTGCGGGCTGACCACAAACCAGAGTTGTTCGAGATCGGTGAATTCCAGGATATATTCGGCGATCATCATGTGGCCGTTATGAACGGGGTTGAAGGAGCCGAAGAACAGTCCGGTTTTTATGAGCCTTTTTAAATCCTGTGCCTGCGTTTTCATTGGCTAACGTTTTCGTGCCCTGTTCAGGCACCGAGAAATTCTTTGACCAGCTGCTCTGCCTGTGCGCTTGCCTTTGCGAGCTCGTCATTCACGATGATGCTGTCGAATTGCGGGGCATATTCCATCTCGTGGGAAGCCTTTTCAAGACGTTTGCGTATGGAGGCCTCATCATCCGACGACCTGTCGCGAAGCCTTCGTTCAAGGATCTCCAGCGAAGGGGCTTTGACAAAGACGGCCAGGGCCCTGGATCCAAATTTTTTTTTCAGGTTGAGGCCCCCGACCACATCGACGTCGAAAACGACATGATGTCCATTTTTCCAAATCCGTTCGAGTTCCGAATTCAGTGTGCCGTAATATTGCCCGGGGTAAACCTCTTCCCATTCGACAAAGGCGCCTTCTTCAATTTTTTTACGGAAGTCATCGGCCGACAGGAAATAATAATCCCTGCCATCCACTTCACCCTGTCGTTTTTCGCGGCTGCATGCCGACACTGAAAATTCGAGACCGCCGATCCGGTCCAGGAGGTGCTTCACGATCGTTGTTTTCCCGGAACCCGAAGGGGCTGAAAAAATGAGCAGTTTTCCCTCCATGTCAAAGGATATTTGCGATCAGTTCCTTGATCTTCTCCAGTTCGTCCTTCATCCTGACGACGAGATGCTGAATATCTGAATCATTGGCCTTTGAGCCCAGGGTGTTGATTTCGCGGCCCATTTCCTGGCTGATGAACGCCAGTTTCTTTCCGGCAGCTTCCTCACCCGACATGGTGAGGGTAAAATAGTCGCAATGGTTCTGGAGGCGTGTTTTCTCCTCGCTGATGTCCAGGCGTTCGATGTAGTAGATCATTTCCTGTTCAAACCGGTTACGGTCGAACTCTTCGGGTAGGGGAGCCTCGGCAAGGTTCTTCTCCATCCGTTCTCTCAGCCTGACGATCCGGGGTTGCTCATATTTGCCGATCTCTTTCAGGTTTGTCAGGATCAGGCTGACCCGCTCGGTGAGATCGTAAAACATCGACAGTCCTTCCTGCGTCCGGAATCCGTCGAGACTGGCGATGGCCTTTTCCAGCCCGTCGCGGATCAGTTCCCATTCCTGCTCGTCGGCCTCATTTTTTGCCATCCGGATGGCATCGGGCATCCTGAGGATGGCCTGGATGACCCCTTCACCGGTCTGGATGCCCAGTTCATCGGCGAGTTCACGGATTTCCCGGTAATAGGACCTGAAGGCTTCCTTGTTGATACCCGATCCCGTCAACCCTTCATTGCATTTCATGATAGATCGTCACGTCGATCTTCCCCCTCACCAGACGGTCGTATAGCATCTGTCTCATCTGGAGTTCCTTTTCGCGGTAGATGGTCGGGGACTTGATGTTGATATCGGTATTCTTGCTGTTGAGCGACTTGATCTCGATGATCACTTTTTTATCGGGAAGAACGATTTCGGCTTTCCCGTAGCCTGTCATTGACTTGAGCATACCCGTTGAATTGAATGAAAAAGACAAAGTTAATATTTAGAGCGTATTAATCATAGGGACGGCAGGGTAAACGTCGGAGAATGCAATCGAAAGCGATCCATCGGAAGCCAAAATGGGCCGTTCCGGCCGGCTGTCCTTTTTTTATTCATTTACCCCCCGGAGCGATCTTCACCCGGTTATCCGGAAAACGGGATCATTCCCCATGCTCTGGTATCCGTTGAAGTTCAACGGTGAAATGGCGCATGATCGGCGCCTCCCAGGCGATCCTGAAGCCGGAACGGATGGTGTCTCTCCTGTCCCAGACATGGCACAAGCCGGCCGCCACATAGTCGAGATGGTTGCGGGTATATACCCGGCGGGGTAGGGCCAGCCGGAGCATTTCCACTTTCGGATACCTGTTTTCACGTGTGACGGGATCACGGTCGGCCATGAGCGCCCCGATCTCGACGCCTCTGACGCCGGCCTCCAGGTAGAGTTCCACGGCGAGGGTCTGGGCGATGAACTCTTCCCGCGGGACCTGGGGAAGGAAACGGGTGGCGTCGACAAAGACGGCATGTCCGCCGGCAGGTTGCTGCACCGGGATGCCGTGACGTGTCAGCTCCCCCGACAGGTAACTGACCTGGCCGGTCCGGGAAGCCAGGTAGGCTTCATCGAGCGATTCCCTGAGGCCGACGGCCAGGGCGGCCATATCTCTTCCGGCCATGCCGCCGTAAGTGAGAAAACCTTCGAACATGATGTTGAAGGTCGAAGCTTCCCGGAATGTCTTTTCATCACGCAGACCGATGAGCCCGCCGATATTGACGATGCCATCCTTTTTACTGCTCATGGTCATCCCGTCGGCATAGGAAAACATCTCCCTGACGATGGCGGCCACGGGTTTGTCCCGGTATGCCTCCTCACGCTCCCGGATGAACCATGCATTTTCGGCAAAACGTGCCGCATCGATGTAGAGCGGAATGTGATAGGTGTCGGCCAGTTTCCGGACTCCCCGGAGATTTTCCATCGAAACGGGCTGACCTCCAGACGTATTGCAGGTGGCGGTCACGATGATCAGGGGGACCTTTCCGGGATTTTCCGCCAGGACCTTTTCGAGTTTGGCGAGGTTCACATTGCCCTTGAAGGGGAAAAGGGATTCGGTGTCGGTGGCTTCATCGATGGTGCAGTCGACGGCCACGGCTTTCCGGAATTCGATATGTCCCTTGGTAGTGTCGAAATGGGCATTTCCCGGCACCAGGTCGCCCGCCCTGACCAGCGCTGAAAACAACACATTCTCGGCAGCACGGCCCTGGTGCACCGGCAGGAAATAGTCGAAACCGAAGATCTCCTTCACCGCTTCCTTCAGCTGGTAATACGATGCCGATCCGGCATAGCTTTCATCGCCCGTCATCAGGGCCGCCCATTGTTCCTGGCTCATGGCGCCGGTCCCCGAATCGGTCAGCAAATCGATAAACACCTGCTGACTTTTCAGGTTAAAGAGGTTGTACCCGGCTTTTTCAATCCATTCCGCACGCTGACCGGGCGAGCTCTGGCGGATAACTTCAATCATCTTGATCTTGTAGGGTTCTGCAAATGGGAATTCCATACCTGTAACAGCATTAAAATTGAATATAAGAATATTGGTGGAGAAGGGAGAAAAGCGAAGGAGGGAAGCGCTTAAAAAGCATCCCTGTCTTTGATATTGAGCCAGATATGTTTGGAATCGGGGTTCATTCTGCCGGGTTCGAAATACCCTGCAAAATTAAGGACTTAAGACGGCAAAGCCAGCAAATCCGTGCTGTTTCACAGCATGATCATGAACCGGGGAGGGTTCCCTTCTTCAGGTCGTCCAGGTATGTGTTGTAAAATTCCTCGTAAATGGCCTTCCGGGCCGCTTCAGCCTTTTCCTGCCTGGCCTTGAAATCGGATGAACTTTCCCCTTTTTGTTTGGGAAGGAAGACATCCATTTTCCGCATTTTTTCGATGATCTGCGGGCTGTAGTAAAAATCGGCGATAATTTCCTTCGAAAATCGCCAGATTTTTATGGTTTTGTCGAGGGAGGAAGAAGCGAAAATGTTCCCGTCGGGAGAAAATGTCACGTGGGTCACGGGGCCTTCATGGTCGATAAACGAATACAGGGTGGCGCCGGTGGCCACTTCCCAGAGCCGGATCTCCTCGTCAAGAGACGCGCTGAGAAGATGAAGTCCGTCGGGTGAGAAGGCAATGTCGATGACATATTTGGAGTGGCCCTTGAGCGTTCTGAGGAGTTTGCCCTCCCGCAGGTCGTAAAGATGAATGGTCTTGTCTTTCCCGCAGCTGGCAAGGAGATTGCCGTCGGGACTGAATTTCACGGCATAGATATCGCTTTCGTGACCGGGGAGGGTCATCAGCTGCAGCGCCGGTGCCGCGAATCCCAGATCTTGATGGTATGGTCGCCCGACCCGCTGGCGATTTTCTTGCCGTCCCTGCTATAGCAAACCGCCATGGCCACATCGGTATGACCGTCAAAATTCCGGATCATTTCGCCTTTGAGGACATTCCATTGCTTGAAGATATGGCTGATGGCCCCGCTGACCATGAATTCGCCCGAGGTATCAATATCGGCTGAAACGATGGTGGTGGTATGGTTCTTCAGGTTGTAGATCTGTTGCCCCTCCGGCGACCAGATTTTGATGGTGTTGTCGCCGGCGGTCATAAAATACCTTCCTTTGGGATCGAAAGCCACAACATTGACCGCCTTCCAGTGTCCTTTCACTTCAACTTCAACCTTTCCCGAGGCCCAGTCGATGATTTTGGCCGATCCGTCGCTGTACCCCGCGATGATCCTGTTCCCGTCGGGGGAGAACGCCACGCAGTTCACTTCATCGCCTTTCCGGATGCTCTGAATAAGATAAGGATCCGTCTGGGAAAAGAGGCTGACGGAGAGTGACAGAAAGCTCAATAACAGGATTGGTGTTCTCATGACGGATCTGAGGTGTTTTGAAATTTTCGGGTGCGCTATATCGTCAGTTACAGGAATTGTACCCGGTCCGGACCGAAAAAGTTACAAAAAATCCCCTCATTTGAAAAAGAGATCCGAGATGTTAAAGGCGGCGAAAATCAGGCTGGCAATGCCGTTGAGGGTGAAAAATGCCACGTTGAGCCGGCTGAGATCATTGGGGCTGACGATCATGTGCTGGTAGGCGAGGAGCCCGGCAAAGATGAAGGAGCCGATCCAGTAAAGGATGCCGAAGCCGGCGAAATAGCCGATGACGATGACCATGGCAGCCGAGACGATATGCGTGATCACGGACAGCCGGATGGCTCCTCTGCGCCCGAGAAAAACCACCATCGATTTGAGGTTCATGGTCTTGTCGAAATCTTCATCCTGAAGGGCGTACAGCATGTCGAACCCGCTGACCCAGAATAGCACCAGGATGGAATAGAACACCGGCAGGAGGCTGAATTCACCCGTCACCGAAAGGTATGCCCCAATGGGAGCCAGAGAGAGGCCGATGCCCAGGACGAAATGGCAGAGGCTGGTGTATTTCTTGGTCAGGCTGTAACCCAGGATGACCAGGAGAGCGACCGGCGAGAGGTAAAATGTCAGGCGGTTGATGTACCAGGTGGTGGCGATGAAAAAGATGGAGTTTAGAATGACGAAGAACAGGGCTGAAGAAGGTCTGATGACCCCCCGGGGAATTTCCCGGCCCAAAGTCCTCGGATTTTTGGAATCAAAATGACGGTCGGAATACCGGTTAAAAGCCATTGCGGCATTTCTGGCAAAAACCATGCACATCACGACCAGGATCAGAAGCCGCCAGCTCAACGGGGCGTGCGCATCATGTATGCCGAGGAAAAAGCCGGTTATGGCAAACGGCATGGCAAAGATGGTGTGGGCAAATTTCACCATCGACATGTATTTCTTCACACTTCCTTCTTCTGCTAACAGAGCCGGCATAAATTTCTTTTGATGGGTTAACTCAGGAGTTTTTCATAAATCCGGTGGCTTTCATCGTCGAAAGCCACAAAATACACTTCCCGGGGCAGTTCATTATGCTCCAGGAAAGTTCTGACGGCATCCACGGCGATCTGTGCCGCCTTATCTTTCGGAAATCCGTAAATGCCGGTGCTGATGCCGGGGAAGGCGATTGAACGGACGCCGTTATCCCGGGCCACTTCGAGGCTCCGCGTATAGCAGCTTTCCAACAGTTGCGGCTCGTCATGCTCACCGTCTCTCCATACGGGTCCGACCGTATGAATGACATACTGAGCAGGCAGGTTATAACCTTTGGTGATCTTTGCATCGCCGGTTTCACAGCCATGAAGCGTCCGGGTTTCTTCCAGCAGGCGGGGTCCTGCGGCCCGGTGGATAGCCCCGTCGACGCCGCCACCGCCCAAAAGCGATTTGTTGGCGGCATTGACGATGGCATCTACCTCCATCTTTGTAATGTCTCCTTTCCGAAGATGAATCCGTTCCATGATCAGGCTCTGATTTGTGCTCCGAGCTCTTTCTCGAGAGCCCGGGCAATGGCATTCATGACCTTATCGATGTACCGGTCCGTCAGTGTCTGGGTCTCATCCTGCAGGATAAAGCTGACCGCATACGATTTCTTCCCTTTTTCAATTTTGTCTCCCTCGTAAACATCGAAGATATCCATATTTTTCAGGATCCTCTTCTCCGCTTTGGATGCCGTTTTCCGAATATCTTCGAATCGGACCTGCTTTTCGAGAACCATCGACAGGTCACGCCGCACTTCCGGATATTTGGGAAGAGGGGTGAAGGTCGTCGGCCTCGTGTCGATGCTCTTCAGAACAGCGTTCCAGTTAAAATCGGCGTAATAAACCTCCTCATCGATGTCGAACATCTGGCGTGTCTGTTTTATCAACGCTTCCGAACTGACAAAGTTCGATGTCGTGGTAAAGGTAACGGATCCCTTCGCCCAGGTAAGCGTTGTTATGGTCGGCGGTATGGAGACTCGCGGTGTCGAAGCCCAGTCTTTTCAGCACAAGGCCCACGAATGCCTTCAGCTGGTAAAAGCTCGTTTGAGAATGTCCTGTGGTCCAGTTGACCGGAAGTTTCTCACCGGTCAGGAACAGGCCGAGATGTTCTTCCTCGTGGTACTTGTCGAGCGCTTCGCCCTCGGGCTGACGGATCGAGGGCGTAAACATTCCCGAATTCATACAGCCTGAGGTCCGGATTCTTGCGGTTCGTATTATAGGCAATGGCTTCCAGCCCGCCGAAGAGCAGGGTCTTCCGCATCGAATTGAGGTCGGAGCTCAGGGGGTTGAAGATCCGGACGAGGGTCCGGTCGCCGTTTTCCTCGTTTTCGTAATAGGCCGATTTGGTGAGGGAATTGGACATCATCTCATTGAATCCGTTGGCCGAGAGGAGTTCGGCAACCAGCTGAAGGACCTTTTCCTTATCGGGTTTTTCAACGGAGGAAAGGGTGGAATGAAGACTTTGGCTGATCTCCACCTGGTTATAGCCGTAGATCCGCAGAATCTCCTCAACCACATCCGCCGGTCGCTGCACGTCGGCGCGGTAGGGCGGGACCCGGAGATGCAAGTGCCGTGTCTGATTCCTTTTCGATCCGGATATCGAGAGAATTCAGGATCGTTCTGACCAGCCGGCGATCGAGATACTTTACCGATCAGCCGGTCGAGGTATTCCCATGTCGAGGGTGACTTCAACATCGGCCACCGGTTCGGGGTATATATCGGCGATCTCCGACGAGATCTTGCCTCCGGCAATTTCCCGGATCAGCATGGCGGCCCTTTTCAGGGCATAAACGGTGATATTGGGATCCGATCCCCGTTCGAAACGGAAGGCGGAGTCGGTGTTCAGGAGATGGCGCCGGGCGGTTTTCCGGATATAAACCGGATTGAAACAGGCGCTCTCGAGGAAGATGTTTGTCGTTTCGTCCTTAACCCCCGATTCCAGTCCGCCAAAAACGCCGGCAATGCACATGCCTTCCTTTTCGTTGCAGATCATCAGGTCTTCGCCTGAAAGCGATCGTGTTTCTCCATCGAGGGTGATGAAAGGTGTTCCTTCGGGCATGGTCTTGACAATCACCTTGTTGCCGGTGATCCTGTCGGCATCGAAAGCATGCAGGGGCTGGCCGGTTTCATGCAGGACGAAATTGGTGATATCCACGACGTTGTTGATCGGATTGAGGCCGATGGCCCGCAGCTTTGTCTGCAGCCACTCCGGTGAGGGGCCTACCGTAATGCCGGAGATGGTGATGCCCGAGTAGCGGATGCAACCCTGGCGGTCCTCCATGATCACTTCGATGGGATTGGAGGTATCATCGATGTGAAAATCATCCACTGAAGGGCTGATGAGGCTTACATGTTGGCTCTGGCTGAGGAAAGCCGCCAGGTCGCGTGCCACGCCGAAATGCGAAGCTCCGTCGATCCGGTTGGGTGTCAGCCCGATCTCGAAAACATGATCGACGGTCACGTTGAAATATTCGGCAGCCGGCATTCCTAGCACTGGCCGAGGGATCGAGGACCATGATCCCTTCGTGGCCGGTGCCGAGGCCAAGTTCGTCTTCAGCACAGATCATGCCTTCGGAAACTTCACCCCTGATCTTTGCCTTTTTCAGGGTCAGGCTTTCCTGACCCATGTAAAGGGTTGTCCCGACGAGTGCCACCGCAACTTTCTGACCGGCCCTGACATTGGGAGCTCCGCAAACGATGGGAAGGAGCCGGTCCTGGCCGATATCCACGGTGGTCACGCTGAGCTTGTCCGCATTGGGATGCTTCTCGCAGGTTTTCACCTCACCGATGACCACACCCCTCAGGCCTCCCTTCACCGATTCCCGCTCTTCCAGCCGCTTCAACCTCAAGACCCGTGCCGGTGAGGATTTCAGCGGTTTCTCCGGGTGAGGGTATGGGATCGATATAATCTTTCAGCCAGTTGTAGGATATCTTCATTTTTATTCATTTAAAACATGAACGACAAAAATAGCAAATAAACCTCAAAACATCCAAGATGTTGATAAATTCGCCACATTCCGAAAGGCGCGGATTTCCCATTGTAAGTTCAGCTGAAATCAATATTTTTGTAGTTCATAAAAACAGAAGAGGTTGAAAGAATCCAGATTGATATTAATTTCCAATGATGACGGCATCGATGCGAAAGGGCTGAGATGCCTGGTCGAGGCTGCACGGAATTACGGGAAGGTGATTGTTGCCGCTCCCTCGCATGCCATGTCGGGGATGTCTCATGCCATCACCATTAAAAACCCCCTCAGGGTCAATAAGATCAGGGAGGAAAAGGATCTGGTGATCTATAGCTGTGAAGGCACGCCGGTGGATTGTGTTAAGCTGGCCCTGAACCAGCTTACGGCACGGAGGCCCGATATCGTCCTGTCGGGGATCAATCACGGATCAAACTCTTCATCGAGCATTGTCTATTCCGGTACAATGGCGGCAGCCATGGAGGGTTGCATCAACCTCATCCCTTCTGCCGGCTTCTCGCTGCTCGATTATGACCCTGACGCGGATTTCTCTGCCGCCCAGGTTATCGTGACAAAAACCATTGAGAACATCATCGACCGGAACCTTCCTGAGGGAGTCTGCCTGAATGTGAACATTCCGGCAATTGACCTGAAAGCCCTCAAAGGGATAAAAATCTGCCGCCAGACGCGGGGATACTGGAAGGAAGAATTTGTCAAAAGGATCGATCCGCATAACGGCGAATATTTTTGGCTGACGGGCAATTATTTCAACCAGGAGGAGAAAGCGGAAGATACCGACGAGTATGCACTGAGACAGGGGTATGTATCGATCGTTCCCATCCAGGTGGATCTCACCGCCTACAAATCCTGGCCGCATTTTGACAATTGGAACCTTAATTCACTCTAGGCCGGTATCCGGCAGGATGAACGCATAATCAGATCAACCAGCCCCAGGCATGAAGCAAAACAAACTGAATTCAATCCCCACAGGCATCCTCACTGGCGTCCTTCTTCCGGCGGTGTGTTTCATTCTCATCATCTTCCTGAAAAAAGGACAACACAGCCCGGGGGATTATTTCAGGATGTTGAAGGAGGTCGGCGCCGCTCCCCGGCTGCTTAGTCTCTGCCTGTTGCCCAACCTCCTGCTCTTTTTTGCATTCATCCGCAGAAACAGCTTATCCAGTGCCCGCGGGGTCATCATTGCCATGTTCATTACCGGGATTGTCATCATCATCCTGAAATTCGCCTGACCGCCCATGAAATACTACCTCATCGCCGGGGAGGCATCCGGAGACCTCCATGCATCAAACCTGATGAAAGGCCTGAAGAAATTCGACAAGGCGGCTGAATTCAGGTTCTTTGGCGGCGACCTGATGGCGGAGGCTGGCCGGAAAGGAGCCCGTTAAACATTACCGCGAAATGGCGTTTATGGGCATAGTCGATGTGGTGGCCAATATCCGGACCATCGGCAGGAACATGAACCTGTGCAAACAGGATATTGCACAGTGGCATCCCGACGTGCTGATCCTGGTGGACTATGCCGGTTTCAACCTGCGGATGGCCGAATTCGCCAAAGCGAAGGGGCTGAGAGTCTTTTATTATATCTCCCCGAAAGTATGGGCATGGAAAAAATCACGGGTGAAGAAGCTTCACGATTTCGTCGACAGGCTGTTCCTGATTTTTCCCTTCGAGGTGGATTTTTTCCGGGAAAATGGCATTGAAGCTGAATTTTACGGCAATCCCCTGATGGATGCCGTAAGCCGGTTCAGAAATGAGGGGCACGACCCGGAGAAATTCAGGAAGGAGAATGCCCTCGGTGACCGGCCGGTTGTCGCCTTGCTCAGCGGGAGCCGGAAACACGAGATCATGAGGTGCCTGCCCGAAATGTTACCGGCGGCAGCAAAATATCCCGGTTATCAGTTCGTTATAGCAGGAGCCCCTGCCATCGATCCGGCATTTTATGAGAAGTACACCGCGGGTACGGATGTGAAGCTCGTCAGGAACCGGACCTACGATCTTCTCAGCATCGCCAGCGCAGCCGTGGTCACCTCCGGCACGGCCACCCTGGAGACGGCCCTTTTCAGGGTTCCACAGGTGGTGGTCTACAAAACCGGGGGATTGCAGTACCATATCGGGAAGCGCATCGTGAAAATACGGTTCTTTTCCCTGGTGAACCTGGTAGCCGGCCGGGAAGTGGTGAAGGAATTATTGCAGCTCCGGCTGAAAGAGCGGATCATCGCGGAACTCGGCAACATTCTCAACGGGGATGCCTGCCGGGCAGAGATGATCAGGGGGTACGACGAAATAATTGAAAGCCTGGGCGGCCCGGGAAGTTCGGAACGTGTGGCCGCCAGGATGACTGAAATTTTAGGAGTTCTATGATGCGGAAAGCATTGATCATCGCAGGAATACTGCTGCTGAACCTGGCAGGGATATTCGCACAGGATATCCGTGTCGGACTTTTTTATGAACAACTCATCCAGGCCTTCACCTTCCATTGCACAAGCGGGGAATATGATCTTATGGCCGATGGCCGGAGCCGTTTCATGGTGCATCCCGGTGAAATTTACTACATCAGCCTTGTCCATGACAGCCTGTATGTGAATGATGGCACCTCGACGTACGGGCCTTTCCTGGACCTTCTTTTCAAGGACCGTCTCCTGAAAGGCCACTGCCGGATCAAGGCCGTGGAGCCTTCCCGCTTGGCATCCGATTATTCCGGATCCATCGAAGCGGGAATCTCGCATCAAACCCTGCAGATGGTCAACCAGCTCGATTTCGACCGGTACCTGGCCGGTGTGGTGGAGACGGAGGCCGGACCTTCAGCTCCGGATGAATTTTTCAAGGCGCAGGCTGTGCTCTGCCGGACCTATGCCCTTCGCAACTGGGACCGGCATGCCGGAGAAGGATTCAACCTCTGCGACCATACGCATTGCCAGGCATACCATGGCGAAAGCAACCAGAACCCGCATATTTATACCGCTGTGCTGGCCACTCACAATATCATCGTGGCCGACCAGCACAGCCAGCTGATCCTTCCCGCTTTTCATTCCAACAGCGGCGGTGAAACCGAGAGAGCTTCCGATGTCTGGCCCGTCGATAAAGACTATCTCCAGGCGATCATTGATCCGTTTTCCAAAAACCAAAAGCACGACAAGTGGAGCCAGACCATCAGCCCGAAGATCTGGATCGGCTATCTCGAGGCCAAGGGCTTCGACGTCGCTGACGCCGATACCGACAAGCTGATGATCCGTCAGCCTCACCGCCGGAAATCCTTTATCTATGGGAAGGACACCCTTTCGATGTCGGTCATCCGGGATGACCTGGGACTGAATTCGGCTTTTTTCGATATGAACCTCGTGGGCGATTCACTGGTGATCAGCGGAAGGGGCTATGGACACGGTGTGGGCCTCAGCCAGGAGGGCGCAATGGAAATGGCCCGGCAGGGATACTCTTATTCCGACATTCTGCGTTACTACTTCAACAATGTGACGGTGACCGACCTGAATGAACTTCCCGACTCGGAGCTTCCCGAACCTTTCAGATAAATCTTGCGTTAACCGTTCATTTGCTTAACTTCGCAAAACCTGATCAGATCAGACATTATGTGGTCATTGTATAAAAAGGAGATCCGGGGATTTTTCAGCTCACTCACGGGGTACGTGGTCGTGATCGTATTCCTTCTCCTGAACAGTTTATTTATGTGGGTGTTCAGCGGAAGCATGAATGTCCTCGACAGCGGTTATGCCAGTCTCAACACCTTATTCGTCCTGGCGCCGTGGGTCTTTCTCTTCCTGGTTCCGGCCATCACCATGCGGATGTTCTCGGAGGAGAAAAGGGCGGGAACCCTCGAACTCCTGTTCACCCGGCCCATGACCGACCTGGGTATCGTGACGGCCAAATTCCTGGCGGCCTGGATGCTCGTCCTCATCTCCGTTCTTCCAACACTCATCTTTTTCGGTTCGGTATGGCTGCTGGGAAGTCCGAGGGGAGACATCGACACCGGCGGAACCTGGGGATCTTATATCGGGCTTGTCTTCCTGGGAGGGATCTACGCGGCGGTGGGCATTTTCAGTTCATCACTCACATCAAACCAGATCGTCGCATTCATCCTGGCCGTGCTGCTTTCCTTCCTTTTTTATCTCGGCTTCAATTTTATCGGTTCAGCCGGTCAGACCGGGGAAGTGGTGCACATCATCGAAACCCTCGGAATCGACTATCATTACCAGTCGATGTCCCGGGGAGTGATCGACAGCCGTGATATGATCTATTTTATTGGTGTGATTTTTCTTTTTCTGTACCTGACCCGCACTGTCCTGGTCAGCCGAAAATGGTAGGGAACATGAACAGAAGAGTGTTAAAACGACGTCATCTAATCCAGCTCCTGCTGGCCTTCCTGCTGGTGGTGGCCGTAAACGTGCTCGGAAGTTTCCGTTTTTTCAGGCTCGACCTCACCTCCGAAAAACGGTTCACCCTGGCAAAAGAAACCCGCCAGATCCTCCGGAACCTCGATGATATCGTCTATATCCGCGTTTATCTCGACGGTGACCTTCCGGCCGATCTGATCCGTTTCCGCCAGAGCATCAAGGAGGATCTTGAAGAGTTCAGGGCCTATGCGGGTAAAAATATCGAATACGAATTCATCAACCCTAATGCGCAGGAGGATCCCAAGGCCCGCAATCAGGTGATGCAGGAACTGGCCTCCAAGGGTCTCAAACCCACCGATGTCAGGATTAAGGACAAGGAAGGAGGCTTCACCACCCGAATGATCTTTCCGGGAGCCATTATCAGCTACAAAGGCATTGATTTCCCGGTTAACCTCCTGAAAAACAATCCCGGGCTGCCCTACCAGGAAAACCTGAACAACTCCATGGAGGCCCTCGAATACGAATTCATCCGGGCAATCAAAAGTCTGACCACGAAGAAAATCGATAAGATCGGCTTCATCCGCGGACAGGGTGAACTGGGATTCCTGCAAACCTATGATATCGGCAAGGAATTGAGCCTGTTCTTCGATGTGAAATGGCTGAGTATCGATGGCAACCTGGATAAGGTGCTTCCCTATAAGGCCCTCGTGATCGCACAGCCGCTTAAGCCTTTCGCGCCGAGAGACAAATTCGTGCTGGACCAGTACATCATGCGCGGGGGGAGGGTTCTCTTCTTTCTTGATCCCGTCCAGTCGAATGCCGACAGCCTGGTCAACGGCCGGACTTTCACCTCGTTCCTCGATCTCAATATTTATGATCTGCTCTTCAAATATGGCTTCCGGATCGACTATAACCTCATCAAGGACGTGCAGTGCAATTACATCAAGGTGGAAACAACGACCGGGGGGCAGAGCCCGACGGCCGGTCATTCTCCCCTGGGTGTACTACCCGTTGTTCAGTCCGCCGCAAAATAACTTCCTGACCCGGGGACTGAACTACATCGAATCGGAATTTGCCAGTGCCATCGACACCACTCCCGCACCCATGCCGGGGGTGAAGCGGACCGTATTGCTCAGTTCTTCAGACACCTCGGCGCTGGTGGAGAATCCTGTGTATATCTCCATGGATGAAATCACCCGGAAGATCAACCCGAGGGAATACACCAGCTCGCATCTTCCCGTGGCCATCCTGGCCGAAGGAACCTTCCCTTCCTTTTATAAGAACTATGGCGTCCCCGAAGGCGTAAAACCTGCGGATGTCAAAATTCTGGACACGAGCAAAAAAACCATGATTTTCGTCGCCGGCGATGGCGACATGATCCGCAATGACGTCCGGATCACGGCCATGGATACCATTCCCCTGCCGCTCGGTTACGACCGCGATACCAGGCAGACTTTTGGCAACAAGGATTTTATCATGAATGTCATCAATTACATGACCGATGACATGGGGCTGATCCGCCTGCGCGCAAGGGATTTCAAACTGCGGCTGCTCAATCGCTCCGCGATCCGCCTGAAGAAGGAACAGATCAAATGGCAGCTCATTAATACCTTATTGCCCGTAGCCGTCATTCTCCTCGGGGGCATCGCCTTTAACCTCCGGAGGAGAAAGAAATACGGTACGACAACATCATCCACATGAACCGGAAGAACCTCGTTTATGCAGCCCTCGTGCTGATCATCGTCTGCGTCTTTATCCTGGTATTCTCCGGCCAGTTTGAAAAGCTGACCGGTGGTCGTGCGGATTTTGTCGTCTCCGACACCAGCCTGGTCTCCCGTATCCAGATCATCGGGAACGATACCGTCGATCTTCGCCGGACCGCCGACGGTTGGACGGTCAATTCCCGGTACAAGGCCGACCCCACGGCGGTGAATAATTTCCTCTTTGCCTTTAAAAGATTGGAAATCAATGGAATGATGAAAGGGGAAGATGTGACAAACCTTCCCGTCAGGCGCATCCTGATCTGGAGAGGCAGGAAAGTCAAACGCCTCCGGTATTATCCTTCTGCCCGGGTTCCCCTGATGCAATACAGAGGCTCCGTGAAGGTTTACCGGGTAGGGGTTTCGGGCCTTCCGGCAGCCGACCTCAGTCAGATCACCAGTGACCGTCCCGCCTACTGGAAAGACAAGATGCTCATCAGCCTGGCGCCCGACGAGATCAGCAGGATAAAGGTCGTCCCGGCCGAAAAATGGGGGAGGGGATTCGTGATCGAAAGACAGGGCGACAGCCTGTTGCTGAGCACCCTGCAGGGTGTTGTCGTCCCCGATTCCCGTCGTCGATCATGAACGCCTGCTGATGTATACCAGCTATTTCGGCCAGATCTTCTATGATTCGACTTACAGGGCCGGGGACTCCGGCGAAATCCTTGCCCGACAGCAGCCCCGACTACACCATTGAAGTGACCGATACAAAAGGCGTGACTTACCGGCTCGACATGTACCCTCTCAGGAAGAAGAATGGCGAAACCGATGTGTTCAGGGCCCTGGTAAGATTCGACAATGAAAACCGCCTCCTGGTCGTCAGGTATGTTGTACTGGACTTGTTGCGTCAGACCCTCGGACACTTTACCGTCAAATAAATCATTGCAGGGTTTAGCATCTGAACTTTTTTTCGTATTATTGGTAGTGGAAATTTAGCGGACAGGGTCGGGATTACAAGACTGAAAGAAAAAGGGTTACCGGAATGCTTCATGTTCCTGCCGCGACGCATTGACCATCATGTTTCCCTGCCGTCACAACAGGATGCCGGCATCGGTCCCGGGCAGGGAGGGGTTAAGATTTCCATTGACGAAACCGGCATGGCCGGATGAAAATACGCTGAACCTGACCTGAAATCCGTTCCGGAAAGGGCAGCTTCAAAGCCCCGCTTGGGCCGACAACCTTTAAAATAAATAATAAACGTATGAAATTTGTTGTTTCCAGTACTGAATTGCTAAGCCACCTGCAGTCCATCAGCCGGGTGATTAGCTCAAAAAACACTTTACCCATTCTCGACAATTTTCTATTCTCCCTCGAAGGGGACGAGCTGGAAATTACCGCATCCGACCTCGAAACGACGCTTATCACGACAGTTACCCTGCAGAATGCCACCGACTCCGGTAAAATTGCCATTCCCGCCAGGATCCTGACCGATACCCTCAAAGAGTTTCCGGAACAACCGCTGACTTTTGAGATCAATAACGATAACCTGAGCGTGGTCATCCAGTCGGAAAACGGGCAGTTCACCGTGATGGGACAGACCGGCGATGAGTTTCCGCGCATGCCGGTGATCCGGGATGACCAGAAAGCCACCCTCGATGTGGATTCCGATCTCCTGCTCTCGGGCATCACCAAGACCATCTTCGCCACGGCCGACGATGAGCTCCGTCCCGTGATGAACGGCATCTTTATGGAACTCTCCCCCGATGACATCACCTTTGTCGCTTCCGATGCCCATAAACTGGTGAGATACAAAAGGACCGACGGGAAGGCCGATTCATCCGCCACCTTCATCCTCCCGAAAAAACCCGCCTCCCTGTTGCGCAATATCCTGCCCAAGCAGGATAACCCGGTGAGGATTGAATTCGACGAGAAAAACGCCTCCTTCACGCTGTCAAATTACCGGATGGTCTGCCGTCTCGTTGAAGGGAATTATCCCAGCTATAATTCTGTGATACCGACCGACAACCCGAACAAACTCACGATCGACCGGGTTGAATTTTACAATACCCTCCGGAGGGTGTCTGTCTTCTCCAACCAGGCAAGCAACCTGGTGAAACTTCAACTTAAAGGGAACCAGATCACCATTTCGGCACAGGATATCGACTTCTCGATCTCCGCCTACGAGAGGCTCAACTGCCAGTACGAAGGCGATGAAATGGAAATCGGTTTCAAGTCGACCTTCCTCATCGAGATCCTGTCGAACATTGCCAGTACGGATGTCTTCCTCGAACTCTCGGATCCGACCCGCGCAGGCCTCATCCTGCCCGCCGAATCCGACAATGAAAACGAAGATGTCCTGATGCTTTTGATGCCGATGATGATTAATGCCTGATCCTGTTCTTACCCTGTAAGGACCGGAAAAAAACAGCCGACCGCAAGACCCGTTTTCAACCCGGGACCGCCAGACCAGCGAAGCAGGTCTGACATTCCCTGATCGTTGCGGGCTTTGCGGTCTGGTTATGTTCAGGACGAAGCTAATATGTTAAATGGTTATGAAATTAAATCTTAAAAATCCGCTGATCTTTTTCGATCTGGAAACGACAGGGATCAATGTTGCCAACGACAGGATCGTTGAGCTCTCTTACCTGAAAGTCGATCTGCAGGGCAATGAAAAATCACGGACATACCTGATCAATCCGGGCATGCCCATTCCCCCGCAGGCTACGGCCATTCACGGTATCAGCGATGAGGATGTCAGGGATGCCCCGGCCTTCGTGGAGATCGCCAAAAACCTGGCCCATGAGTTCGAAGGCTGCGACCTGGCCGGGTATAACTCCAATAAGTTCGATATCCCCCTGCTGGCCGAGGAATTTCTGCGCTCCGGTGTGGACATCGATCTTTCCAAACGGAAATTCATCGACGTGCAGGTCATCTTTATGAAAATGGAACAACGAACCCTTTCTGCCGCATACCAGTTTTACTGCGAAAAGGTGCTCGACGGGGCGCATTCGGCTGAAGCCGACACCCTTGCCACTTATGAGATCCTCAAGGCCCAGCTCGACAGGTATCCGTCCCTGAAAAACGATATGGCCTCCCTGTCCGAATTTTCGTCCCACACCAACAACGTGGATTTCGCCGGCCGGATCATCTATGATGAAAAGATGGTCGAGGTCTTTAACTTTGGAAAATATAAAGGAATACCCGTCGAAGAAGTCCTTCAGAAAGACCCGGGTTATTACGGATGGATGATGAAGGGCGACTTTCCCCTCTATACCAAGAAAGTGCTCACAGCCATCAAGTTGAGGTCTTTTCAGAAATAGATTATGATCGACCCCGGGAGAACCCGGCGGTCCTTAAATTTGCCATTGCCATGAAAATCATTTGTATCGGTCGCAACTACATCGATCACGCGAAGGAACTCAATAATCCGGTGCCCGAGAAACCGGTTTTTTTCATGAAACCCGGCTCTTCCCTCGTCATCCGGAACAGGCCGTTCTATTACCCGTCTTTTTCAAAGGATGTCCACCACGAGATTGAAATCGTTGTAAAGATCAACAAGGTTGGAAAGGCCATTGACGCTTCGTTTGCCAGTCGGTATTATTCGGAGATCGGACTTGGGGTTGACTTCACGGCCCGCGATCTCCAGGCTGAATGCAAGAAGAAAGGTCTTCCCTGGGAAATCGCCAAGGCTTTCGACTATTCCGCCCCGGTCAGCCGGTTTGTCCCTCTCAACCGCTTCGGTGATATCGACAACATCGATTTCAGGCTCGATATCAACGGTCAAACCGTCCAGGTGGGGAATACCCGCGATATGATTTTCCATGTCAACGACCTTATCGCCTATGTATCACGCTTTATGACCCTTAAAACCGGCGACCTGATGTATACGGGCACCCCGGCCGGCGTCGGTCCCGTGAAGATCGGCGACCGTCTCGAGGGTTACATCGGGGAAGAAAAGTTGCTGGATTTCGAAGTCAAGTGAAAGGATCAGCGATCCGGCCCCACTTCATCCTTTAGTTCGGTGAAGAATTGACGTACAAAGCCATCGCCGGATGAACTGATGACGCGGTCACAGATTTCGGGGATGCTGTTTCCCCCGGCCATCGTCTGCCGGAAAATTTCCCTGATCACCCCGACCGGTCCTGTGTCGGTCCGCGAAGCGTCTTTGGCGATCTTCCGCAGTTGAAGGTTGTAATTCCTGAAAAAATCTTCAGTCACATTATGCCTCGGAACATGGGTCCTGATGAGTTCCGGAAGGAAGGAGCAGGTGGAGATGAAATGCGAAAACCGCCCGGAGAGGTTGGCCATGATTTGCAGCCCGAGATCTTCCAGGGGCACACCCCTCAGGATATAGATCTCCGCATAGCGGTAAACCCCGGTTCTGCCGAACGCATCGAGGTCATCGCAGATGGCCAGGGCGTTCAGGATATTCAGCCCGTTGGGGCCGGTCAGTGACGACGTGACCACGATAGGTTTTATCGTCATGATTTTCAATGGCACGAAGCACCTTTTCCCGGTCGTGGACCGTTTTTCCCGATTGATCCAGGTATTCTTCACAGATCTCCCGGCTCAGATGCCCGTGTTCCGGACCGCTATCCCGGATCATGCCCGTATCGTGGAAAAAGCAGGCCAACAGAAGATCCTCTGTATCGCCCGCACTGACAGGGATCCCGGCATGTTCCAGTTCACGGATGAGACCGGCGGCATACCTCCAGACCCTCAGGTGATGATCGTGATCGTGTGAAGGCATGGGATTTTCGGCAAACAGGGTCCTGACCCGGGAATACAACTCATCCCGCCATTTCGTTTCCGTTTGTTCCAGGTTGTTTTCCATCACCGCGGGTTTTCAGATAGCCGTCAGCTTCATCATATTGGTTTTGCCTTTCTTCAACAGGGGAACACTTCCGACATGGACGATCACATCACCCTTATGCACCAGGTTTTTCTCCCGGAGAAACGCGATGGAATGGTTGATATAATCCTCGATGTTCCCGTGGTCGGAGGAATAGAAAGCGCGGACACCCCAGACCAGCGAAAGCATGGGCAGGAGGCTTTTATTGGTGGTGAAGGCGAAAATATTTGCTGACGGTCTGAAGGATGAAATTTTGAAGGCCGTATAACCGGAGTGCGTAAAGGTTACGATGGCTTTGGCCCCGGTTTGCTGGGCCATGAGCACGGCATTGTAACATATGGAATCGGGGAGGAAGGTCCGCGAGGTTTTCTTTGGGGGATGATCACGGAAGAACCGTGACTCGCTGGCTTCCGTCCAGTCGATGATCTTTTGCATGCTGTGAATGACCTCCACCGGGTAGTTGCCCACCGATGTTTCACCGCTGAGCATCAGCGTGTCGGCTCCGTCCAGGACGGCATTGGCGACATCGGTGGCTTCGGCGCGTGTGGGCCTGAAATTGGTGATCATGCTTTCCATCATCTGGGTGGCGATGATCACCGGGCGGGAACGGTCGATGCATTTCCTGACAATGGATTTCTGGATCATCGGCACCTGGTCGAAATCCACTTCGACCCCCAGGTCGCCCCGGGCCACCATGATGGCATCGGCAGCATCGATGATGTCATCGATCGCCCCGACGGCTTCCGGTTTTTCGATCTTCGCCACGATGCGGACGGTCTTTTTCTCCTTGTGGATGAGTTCCCGCAGGTCCCTGATATCGTGTGCCGAACGCACGAAAGACAGGGCGAGCCAGTCGACATCCTGGGCAAGGGCGAAACGGGCATCGTCGATGTCCTTTTCCGTCAGGCAGGGGAGGGATATTTTGGTGTGGGGGAAGTTCACACCCTTGCGCGAGGAGAGCGGTCCGCCATGGATCACCTTCGTGATCACGGTATCCGTGCCGTTGGTGCCGGTGACCTCGAGTTTGATTTTCCCGTCATCGATCAGGATGCTTTCACCGGTATGGACTTCTTTGGGCAGCAATTCGTAATTCATGTATGCCCGGCCGGAATCGCCGGTACATTTGGTGGTGACCAGCCTGAATTCGCTTCCATCGGTGAGAACGACGCCGTTTTCCATCTCCCCGATCCGGAGTTTGGGGCCCTGGAGGTCGGCGAGAATGGCCACATTGGTCCCCATTTCACGGTTCAGATCCCGGATCAGGGTAATGTTCCGAAGGTGATCGTCGTGCGTGCCATGGGAAAAATTCAGCCGGCATACGTCGATGCCTTCCAGGAACATCTTTTCCAGGACCCCACGGTCGGATGAGGCAGGGCCCAGGGTGGCAATGACCTTGGTATGCGATCTTTCATGACGTAACATCATATCTCCTTTCAATATTTATAACCGCCTGGTTCCTTTTCAGGTTCAACTTCCAGGTTCAGGGCGAGACGGTTGACAAAGTTAAAGTAACCGATAATCAGTGTGGCATCGAGGATGGCGCGGTCGGTGAAACCGTTTTTCTTCATCCTCCGGATCAGACCACCGATTTTCCGGCTGTGGGGTGTGGAGGTCGACAGGACAGCCAGCTCGCAGAGCATCAGGTCCTTATCCCCAAGGTCCGGCCGTGCTGTATTTCCTGGCGAGGGCCCCGACCCGTTTCTCATCCTTCCAGTAATGGAGAAGGGCCTGGGAATGATGTTCGACGCAATACTCACATTTGTTGACCGACGAAATGACGATTCCCATCATCTCACGCTGTTCCCGGCTGAGAGGGGATTTGCCGTACATCAGGGTCATGTAGAGATCAAGATGCCGGATGATCGATCGCGGGTTCAGACTCTGGATTTTATAAATCTCCGGCGATCTTTCCGCGGCTTTCGAGGATCTGGTCATAGACTTCCCTGATGTAACCGTCGGCCTCGGAGGGTTGGATAATTTCAATGTTGGGCATGGCAAGGTTTTGATTATATGAAGCGTTAATGTCATCTTCTGCCAAAATCCATCACACAGTTGTATTGATATGTTTTGTGGGGTTGAATGGCAACCCCGACTGAATTAAATTCCGGGTTCAGCATATTTTTGCGGTGGCCAAGATCCGGGATGCCTTCATCGATCAGCAGGCCGATCACAATGTCCCTGGCCCGGTTGTAACCGTAAGCGCAATTTTCACCGACCATAGAATAAGTACCCATTACCGGCCTGAACCGTTTATCGAAATCCTGGTGGCCGGTGGTGCCCCGTTTTCCTGATTTTTTGGCGTGTCCAAACGCGATATCATAAAGATCTTTTTGCGGAACCAGCAGGGGCAGGTTCGATATTTTCTTCAGTTCCCTTTCCAGTGATCTTGAATACCGGGTTTGTTTTTTGTCTTCCATCCATTCCGACAAGAACGTTTGGGCGAATAACGGGCCATTGGTCCGGGCCAGGTTCGTGAGAAGGATGACCCGTTTTTCTGTTTCGGTCAGGTAATCCGCCTCAGCTGCTGTATTGGCTTTCGATATCACCGCCTGATCCCAGTCCTGAAGGGGGTCTTTATCCTGTGCCTGCAGGGTAGCTGTCAGCAGGAAAAAAATAAAGCCGGTCAACCATCTGTTCATAACATCATCCCTCATTAGGTGCTCCGGCCTTGATACCCCGGAGGCTGTAAAGCTTTCAGATTTTAAATATACTTAAATCTCCAGGGAGGTAAACGGGGAAATGGAAATACTTATTGACAAATGGCATTTGTTTTCAAGAACCCGTGGGCAAGCGGGGCCGGGGTCAGTCGCCGGGAAGGGCAATGCCGCCGGTGTCCCTGATCATGTAAATGTCATAATCGCGGAAGGCGAAGAAACCGAATTTTTCGTAGAGTTTTTTGGCGACCGCATTTTCCTTATGCACTTCCAGTTTGACCTGGTATCCTTTTTCCCTGATGTAGTGTAAGGTGGCGATGATGAGCCGGGTTCCGCAGCCCTGGCGTTGGTAAGCGGGTTTGATGGCGAAATGGTGAAGGTGGATCCTGCGCCCGTCAAAGGTCATCCAGCTGCTTCCGATCAGCACGGTGTTCTCCGGGTTGGTCATGACCAGCAGTTTGCCTCCCTGGCGGATGCATCTTTCGATGGTCCCGGCATCATCGCCCCGTTCCGGGCTGTCCAGACCGGTCTCCTGCCATAGCTCCCGGAGGAGCGGAAAATCTTCGTTTCTGTAATCCCTGATGACGGTGTTTCGATCCTTATCCATATGATTAAGCAAGTTCTTCCACGACGAGCTGCCCGGATTCGTAGCGGGTCACCTTGATTTTTGTTCCCCGGGGAACAAAACCGAATTCCGCCCTGGCATCATAATAGTCGCCGTTGATCTCCACGACTCCCGAGGGGCGGAGGACGGTGTGGGCAATGCCTTCGCTTCCCACCAGGCCGGCAAATTTGCCTTCAACGCTGAGAAATCCTTCTTCCTTCCGTTGGGTATCCTTGAGGGTCAGTTTGGCGAACACGCCCGAAGTAAAAAGTTTTTGGGCGGTAAACAGCGAAAGGATCACCGCCAGAACGAGCGAGCCGATAACGATGCTGAACGACCTGAGAACCGTGTTGAGGATCAGCGGCAGATCGCCGCTTTTGAAGACGAAATTGTCGACCATGGCCATGGTCAGACCGACCACGATAAGGACGATGCCACTGGTCCCGGCAATGCCGAATCCCGGTATGGCGAATATCTCGACCGCCAGGAGAGCGACACCGAGGATGAAGATGATCAGTTCCCAGTTCTGGGCCAGGCCTTCAAGGTAGAGCGGGGCGAAGAACAGGATGGCGGCCATGATGGAGGCGGCCAGGGGAAAGCCGATGCCCGGTGTCTGGAGTTCAAAATAGAGTCCCCCGATGATGATCAGGATCAGCAGGCCGTGTACGATAGGATTCAGGAGGAAGTGAATGAGGCTGTCGACAACGGTCGGCGAATATTCAACCAGCTCGTAGTTCTCAATGCCGGCTTTCTTCAGGGCTTCGGGGATGGAGTTGACGATGCCTTCGCAGTAACCGTAGCGGACAGCTTCTTCGGGAGTGAAGGTGATGACCTTCCCGCTGTCGGAAACCCCGGGGATATAAATGGACGGGTCGACCATCCCTTCGGCGATCTTTGGGTTCCTGTGCCACCGGTAGGTCGTGTCGCCATGGTTGATGATGGTATCTTTTCCGTGGGCTTCGGCCGTGGCCCGCATGGTGGCCCGCATGTACGACTGGTACTTGTCGGGCATGGCCTGTCCCGTCTGGTTGACAACAGTGGCCGCCCCGATTTTGGCGCCGGGCTTCATGTAAATGCTGTCACAGGCGATGGAGATCAGTGAGCCGGCCGAAGCGGCATTATCGTCGATGAAAACATAAACCGGGATGCTGCTGTTGAGGATCCGTGTCCGGATGGAATCGGCCATATCCACCAGTCCGCCGTAGGTGTTCATGTCGATGATGATCACGTCAGCCTTCTTTTCGCGCGCCTCCCGGAAGGCTTCCTGGGTGAGCCGCCAAACAGGCGCTGCAATCTCTTCGTGGATGTTGAACTTGTAAACCAGCACTTTCTTCTCTCCCTCTCCGGTCGTTGCCGAAGAAAGGAAAAACAGCACAATGGGCAGTATCATCGTGCGCATGATTTGGAAAGTGCCTTTGAACATTGTTTACGGATTGTGAATTATACGCATTAAATTTAAGAATAAATTCATTCCCTCTTCATCGGCCGGTCCGAAATTGTAATTGATATTCTCAAAGAAATACTCGTGCAGATCGACGTTTTCAAATGCAGCTTCCTGATTCATCTGCCCGGCGAGCAGACTCCGGTTTTCCAGCCCGTGGTGCAGGGCCTCGGAAAAGACCGACTCAAAACCGGGATCGACCGGTTTGTTGGCAACCCAGCAGGCAAAGACGAACGGCTTGCCCGTATAACGATACCATTCCTCACCGAGATCAAAGATCTGGTAAGACCGGTCGTAGAAGCCGAAGGCACGGTCGCCGATCACCACGGCCGCTTCACCCTCCTCCAGAGGACGCGTTTCGAAGCCTTCCGAAGCCTGAATGAATTCGGGGGAAATCTGCCAGAATTTCCTTGCCAGAACGCGAACGAGCTTCACCGATGTCCTCGACTGGTAATCGAGATAGATCCTGCGGATATCCTTCAGCCTGACCGTGCTGGCCAGGATGACCGAACGGACCTTTCCCCGGGCCCCGATACAGTAGGGCGAGATGATACTGGAATAATCCAGCTTGTTGAGAATGACGACGGGCACGAGGCCGACGTCGGCCCGGTCACGCATCAGCTTCTCGTAACATTCGGCAGGTGTGTCAAGAGAGAGACGGATGGATTGTTTTATCGGGTGATTTTCAAGGCCATAAATAAACGGTACCGAATTTGTATATTTGACGACCGAAACTCTGAGCTCTTTCATTCAGAAAATTTTGGCCTAAAGTAAATATTTATGTTTCAAAATAAGGCGACAAAAAGAATGTTTTAGAGACAAATCAGTTGTTTATTTAACTATTGGCAAAATTTCTCTTAAATTTGTTCGTCAAATCTGAACCACATATGGATCTGAACCATCTGACCGCTATATCTCCTGTTGACGGCAGGTACAGAGATAAAACCGATGAACTTGTCACCGTACTTTTCCGAGTACGGCCTCATCAGGTACAGGGTGCTTGTTGAGATTGAATATTTCATCTCCCTCTGTGGCCTCGGGCTGAAAGGTCTGGAGGGTATCAGTGATTCAGATGCCGGACGTCTCCGGAACATCTACCTCGACTTCAGCGTCGCTGATGCCGGCCGCATCAAGGAAATCGAACAGGTCACCAACCACGATGTGAAAGCGGTCGAATACTTCCTGAAAGAAAAATTCGACGATCCTGGACCTGTCCTCACGGAAAGAATTCATCCATTTTGGCCTGACCTCCCAGGATATCAACAATACCGCCACGCCCTTGTCGCTCAAGGAGGCGATGAACGATGTCTATATTCCGCTCACCGGCAGGCTTCTGTCGACCCTCGACGATTTTTCACGGCAGTGGGCCGATATCCCGATGCTGGCCAGGACGCACGGTCAGCCGGCTTCACCAACGCGGCTCGGGAAAGAGATCCGGGTGTTCACGGAACGGCTCGATATCCAGGTCAAGCAATTACGCGGATTGACTTTCCCGGCCAAATTCGGCGGTGCCACCGGGAATTTCAATGCCCATCACGTGGCTTATCCCGGAGTAGACTGGATCGGTTTTTCAAACCGGTTTGTGAATGACACCCTCGGTCTGCAAACGGTCGCAAACCACCACCCAGATTGAACATTACGACAATCTGGCCGCCCTGTTCGATAACATGGCCAGGATCAACACGATCCTGACCGATCTGTCCGGGATATGTGGAGTTACATCTCCATGGAATATTTCCGGCAGAAGATCCGCGATGGGGAAGTCGGATCATCGACGATGCCCCATAAAGTCAACCCCATTGATTTCGAAAATGCCGAGGGAAACTTCGGATTTGCCAATGCGATATTTAGCTATCTGTCGGCCAAACTGCCCGTTTCACGGCTTGCAGAGAGACCTGACGGATTCAACCGTCCTCAGGAACGTCGGCGTTCCGGTCGCCCATACCGTGATCGCCATGAAATCCCTTCTGAAAGGTCTCGGAAAGTTGATCGTTAACGTGGAACAGATTGAAAATGACCTGGAAAAAAACTGGGCCGTGGTGGCCGAGGCTATCCAGACCATCCTTCGCCGGGAAGGATTCCCAAAACCCTACGAAGCGCTCAAGGCGCTCACCCGCACAAATAAATTCATTGACAAACAGGCTATTGCTGATTTTATCGATAGTCTGGACATTGATGAGGACGTGAAAAAGGAGTTGAGGAGCATTTCACCAAAAAATTACACTGGTGTTTAGGTATTGTTCATGAATTTTCTTTAGTTTGAACCGGAAAAGCTTGGTTAATGAAAAATTTCTTTCGCATATTCAGATATATCCTTCCCTATAAATGGCTGGCTGTAACTGAGTATCTCCTTCATGTTCCTGACGGCGCTTTTTTCGGTTTTCAGCCTTGCCCTGATTGCCCCGTTTCTGAACATCCTTTTCGGGAAAACGGAACTGGTCACCGATCAGGTCCCGTTCAGCTTCTCTGCCGAATCGCTGACGCATAACTTCAATTACATGCTCAGTGAGATCATCATCAACCAGGGCAAGGTCTATGCCCTTGATCATCGTCGGGAGTATGGTGATCGGGATGACGTTTTTCAAGAATGTGTTCCTGTATCTCTCGAAATTTTACATGGTGCCTCTGAGGACGGGCGTCGTGAAAGATATCCGGAACCAGATGTACAGCAAGATCATCGATCTCCCGCTGGGTTATTTTTCGGAGGAACGGAAAGGGGACATCATGGCCAGGATGTCACAGGATGTCCAGGAAATTGAAGTTTCCGTGGTGCGTTCACTGGAAATGCTTTTCAGGGATCCCATCCTGATCATTGCCTTTCTCATCGCCCTGTTCATCGATGAGCGCCAGGCTGTCGCTCTTTGTTCTGGTCCTTCTGCCCGTCAGCGGGCTGATCATCGGGCGGATCGGAAAGACACTGCGCTCCACTTCATTCCATGGCCAGCGCAAGCTCGGCCTCATCATGTCCATCGTCGAAGAAACCCTCGGCGGGCTGAGGATCATCAAGGCGTTCAATGCCGAAGCGAAGATGCAGTCGAGGTTCGAGAGCACCAATAATCTTTACACATCCATCCTGATGAAAGTGTTCCGCCGCCAGCAGCTGGCCAGCCCTTTCAGTGAATTTCTCGGGGTTTCGGTCCTGGTCATCGTTCTGTGGTACGGCGGAACCCTGGTCCTGGAGGGGAGAGGACAGATGACCCCGGCGATCCTGATCACGTACCTCGCCATTTTCTCCCAGATCATCAACCCTTCCAAAAATGTCACCACTGCCTATTACAATATTCTGAAAGGGCTGGCTTCGGCCGACCGGATCGATGAGGTGCTGGATGCCGACATCAAGATCAGGGAACGGAAAAACCCCGTCGCTCAAAAAGGAGTTTCACCGAATCCATCGAATACCGGAATGTTTCGTTCAAATACGATAAGGATATCGTCCTCGACAACATCAACCTGACCATTCGCAAAGGGCAGATCGATCGCCCTGGTGGGGCGTTCGGGGTCGGGTAAATCGACCCTGGTCGATCTTCTGCCACGGTTCATCGACGTCCTGAAAGGAGATATCCTGATCGACGGGATCAATGTCAAAGATTACCAGCTCTCGGATCTGAGGGCGATGATGGGGATCGTCAGCCAGCAGTCCATACTCTTCAATGATACCTTCTTCAACAATATCGCCTTTGGCATGGATCATGCCAGCGAAGAGGACGTGATTGCCGCCGCAAAGGTGGCCAATGCCCATGATTTCATCAGCGAAACGCCCAACGGGTATTACACCAATATCGGGGAAGGCGGAGGAAAACTTTCGGGCGGCCAGAGGCAGCGCATCAGCATCGCCAGGGCCGTACTGAAAAATCCGCCCATCCTGATCCTCGATGAAGCCACCTCTTCGCTCGATACCGAATCGGAAAGGCTTGTTCAGGATGCCATCATCAAACTGATGAGGAACAGTACATCCATCGTCATTGCCCACCGTCTCTCAACGGTTAAGCATGCCGATCTGATCATCGTCCTCGACGGCGGACGGATCGTCGAAGTGGGCCGGCATGAGGAACTCCTCGAGATCAGCGGGGGAACCTACAAGAAATTACATAAGATGCAGATGTATTAGCGCATGAGCGGGAAAGTGAAAATCAGCGGTTTTTCGATGGGTAAGAACGCCCTGAAGTTATATTATCCCATGAAACAGGCTGTCATGTCCATCCTTCCCATCGTGGATGAATTCGTGGTGGCACTGGGCGACAGTGATGAAGATGACCGGACGCGGGAAGAAATTGAAAGCATCGGCAGTAAAAAGATCCGCATCATCGATACGGTATGGGATATTGAGAAATACCCGCGGGGCATGGAGCATGCCCATCAGACCGATATCGCCAAAAGCCATTGCACAGGCGACTGGCTCTTTTACCTTCAATCGGATGAAGTGGTCCATGAAAAATACCTGCCGGTGATTCAGAAACGATGCGAAGAACTCAAGGACGACAGGGAAGTGGAAGGTTTGCTGTTCAATTACCGGCATTTCTGGGGCGATTACGAGCATTACCAGGACGGGCATTGCTGGTACCGGCATGAGATCCGGATCATCCGGAACGACCCTGAAATCCATTCCTGGGAATCGGCGCAGTCGTTCCGGAGAATTCCCGGTTTCGACGGTTTGCATTACCGACAGCAGGAAAATACCTTTAAGCTGAAGGTGGCACCCGTGGATGCCTGGATCTACCATTACGGATGGGTGAGACCGCCGCGGCTGATGCAGAACAAGATCAAGGCCTTCAGCATCAATCACCGCGGAAAGGCATCGGTGATGGAGCTCGACCGCAAACATATGTATTCACAGCTTTATGACTACGGAAATCTTTCAAAACTTCCCAGCTTCACGGCACCCATCCTGCGGTGATGAAGGAATGGATCGCCGGTTTCAACTGGAACGACCAGCTGCGGTATACAGGACCTTCCCGCAGCATCAATGCGCTGAAGAACAAACATGACCGGACAAAATACCGGATGGTTTCATGGGTGGAGAAAAATATCCTCGGCGGAACCAGGCTGGGCGAATTTAAAAATTACGTGCTTCTCCGTAAGTGATCACGCTTTGCCGGCAGTTTGAAATGCATCTCCACAGGATTATGGGCACTGCTCCACTGATTTTCATACGAAGATTCACTCCGTCAATCTCTTCTCATGAAGAATGAATCGGCGGATGTTTTTTTCCCATCCCGATTTTCTCTACCTATTCAAAAAAAATCTGTACATTCGCTGTTGTGCACAATTATAGAAATAAGTAACTACAAAATTTAAGATATGAATATTTATAAAGCATGGAATTTTTCTGATAATCCATTTAAAACAACACCATTACAACCAGATCAAGAAGGTAAGCAACTTTTAGTTGGTCGTAAAAGTGAAATAAAAAGAATTTTAACACGAGTATTCAATCCTCCTTCTTTGGTTACAGTTGAAGGATTAAATGGCGTTGGCAAAACGAGCCTAGTAAATGTTTCAATGTTTGATTGCTATGAAAATTTTTTTAATCAGAAGGTTGATACATTATACATTCCATGCATTCGCACTTTTCAACTTAGTTCAGATAAAAACCCAGAAGATTTTATGGATGAAGTTCTTATAGAAGTTTCTCAAACACTAATAAGAAGAGCAGAGGAACTACAAAACTTAGGATTACCGATACCTGATAACTCAAGGGAAATAAACAGCTGGTTAAACTCTCCATATAAATCAACGTTTCAAGCGACTTTGGGGCCAGTTGGACTGGGGAAGAATACTGAAACAAATACTTCGCTTGGTTTTGAAAGGAGTGGTTTTAGAAACACCGTCAGAAATTGGTTAGAAGAAATTTTCCCTAATGGTTATAATGGTGGTGTTGTTTGCATTATAGATAATTTGGAAATATTAGAAACCTCTGATAACGCTCGAAAAGCTTTAGAACAATTACGTGACACATTATTTAATTTTTCTGGAATAAGATGGGTTCTTTGTGGTGCTCTTGGGATTGTTAAAAGCATTGCAGCCTCTCCAAGACTCGAAGGTCTTTTGCATGACCCAATTGAAATCTTTGGGATTAATCAGGAGTTTGCTAAAGAAATTTTTGAAAGCCGAATTAATTATTATAAAACAAATAGTGATTATTATATTCCTATCAATGCTGATTCTTTTTCCTTCTTGTTTGATGTACTTTCACAGAACATTCGTAACACATTAAGCTATGCAAATGAATACTGTATGAGAATTTTTGATGACAGTACTACACCAAAATCCGATGATGAAAAAGAGAATATGTTTTTAGAATGGGTTACAAGGCTATCTGATGATTATTATGACGCAGTAATTTCACAATTAAGACCACGTGCAATCAAGCTCTTTAAAGAAATATTTAGTAAAGGTAGTAGCTTTTCCCCAAGTGATTTTGAGAAATTCGGATTCAATAGTATTCCAGCAATGAGACCCCATGTTAAAGATCTAGAAACTGTTGGACTTGTAACAACTTCAAAGGACGATACCGACAACAGACGAAAATCTATTCAATTAACAGCTAAAGGTCAATTTGTAGGTTATGCGATTAGAAAAAAAAATAACTGTGAAACATAGGGTATACTTCATACAGGATTCAGAGCAATTTGCAAGTTCTGGGCCCGCTGAAAAGGACAGTAACGATGGATAGTAAAGTGGCCACGAACTCCCGCACGCTGCATACACTCAACGTTAACCCTGAATATCGGTTTTCTGGCGGATTGCGGGAAAATACCACTCAAACGACTAAAAAAAAAAAAATGAACCAGGACGAAAGACTCCGTAAACTCCCTGAATGGATCAACCGCTTTGTGCGCTTCACAAAGATAAGCGGATTCCGGTGAAGCTCATCTATATTGTCATTTCCCTTCTGGCGACACTCTGGTTCCTGATACGGGTCATTCCCAAACCGGCCCGGGCCACTTACCCGTGTATGCAGGTGGCAGCGCCGGTGATGTCGGGATTCGTCGTCTGGATCCTCTCCCTCACCGGGGCAGCAGTGGCTTTCAGGAACGCGAAAAGACGGCTGCGGATGGCAAACCGTGCCGGCGCCGTCGTTTTTATCTTCCTGGGCATCATTGCCGGTTCCGTTTTTCTGGCTCAGAACGCGAAACCGACGAAAGCTTCCGGTCTCACCATCTGGTATAAACCCAATATGCCTCTAGGCGTTGCCGGGGGGATGCATCCGGGGCGCGTGGCCTGGGGTCACAATCCGGGTATCGCCACATGGGACGGGAAGACCGGGTTTTGGTGGGAAGACCGCTTCAATGACCAGCCCGGGACAGACCGGCTCTTCTCCCAAACCCTTTTTACCCTGACCGGCATCCGGGATGAAGGCCAATCGTGGGACGCTCTCTTCCGCTTTTTCAACCGGAAAACGAGAAACCTTGATGCCGGCTACATCCCGGGGGAGAAGATCGCTATCAAGGTTAACCTGAACAATACGCATTCCCACGAAAACACGAATGAAATCAATGCCAACCCACAGCTGATCCTTTCCCTGTTGAAAAGCCTGGTGGACACGGCCGGAATCCGACAGCAGGATATCACGGTGACCGATCCGAGCCGCTTTTTGACGGACAATATTTATGACAAATGCCATGCGGCGTTCCCGGATGTGAAGTACGTCGATCATAACGGCGGCGACGGACGCCAAAGGGCAACATTTGTGGCAGATGCCATTCCCTATTCCGTCGATAACGGGAAGGTGGCCACCGGACTCGCTTCATGCATGGTTGGGGCCGACTATATCATTGATTTGGCTTTGATGAAAGGTCATGTCAGCCAGGGCGTAACCCTGTGCGCCAAGAATTTTTTCGGCTGCACCAGCATCGAGGACGACTGGCATAAGAATGCGCATTCAGCTGGCTTCAGTCAGAACAGGGAGGGATTGCGCACCTATTCCGTCTTTTCCGATTACCTGGGGCATAAAGACCTGGGCGGCAAGACCATGCTGTTTCTGATCGACGGCATTTACAGCAACAAGTTCGTCGACCGTGTTCCCGCCTTCAAATGGTCACTGACCCCCTTCAACGGCGACTGGCCCTGCAGTCTTTTCGCCTCTCAGGACGGCGTTGCGATCGACGCCGTTGTTCTGGATTTCGTCCTGGCGGAATGGCCGGATGCCCCGGACCTGATGTACAGCGATTATTACCTGGAGGAAAGTGCTCTGGCGGCTGATCCCCCCTCGGGAACTGTGTATGATCCTGAACGTGACGGCACGCGGCTGACCAGCCTCGGGGTCACGGAACACTGGAATAACCCGGCCGACAAGCAATATTCGCGAAACCTGGGTACCGGTGCGGGAATTGAGCTGGTTTACCGGAGGGTGGGGAAGGATTGATGCAGCCGGAAGTGGATACTGATCCATGTATTGACGGAATCCGTTTTGACATCAATTCTGGCAGCAATTCTGGCGCTTGTCCTGACTGAACTGCTATTACCGCAGTTCAATCATCTTTTTGAAAAGCAGTTTAACTGGCATTCCATTGCCAGGTTGCTCTTACCGTTGTCCGTGCTTTTCATCGCTTTTGGGATCATAGCCGGAATCTATCCCGCCTACAGGATCCTGAAGAAGGAAGACGGCAGCAAAAGCGATTTCAATCTTTTCGGAAAATCTCTCGTCACTTTTCAGAATGGGATCGCTATCACGATGATTGCCAGCGTTATTTTGATCTGGGACCAGGTCCGGTTTATGAAGAATCACGACCTGGGGTTCGATAAGGATCAGTTGATTGCGGTTCACCTATTCGTAAGGTTAACGGCGCCAAAATAAAGGAAGTCATGATCATGCTCAATAAGGACTTTATAAAATGGGTAGTAATAGCTTTCATGATCGCCAGCTCCATTGCATGGTACGCTGTAAATAAATGGCTTCAGAATTTTGCCTTTAAGACAAGAATGAGTTGGTGGGTATTCGCATTGGCAGGGTTGATGGCACTGGGTATTGTTATGTTGACTGTATCTTTTCAGACATGGAAGGCGGCGAGACGAAACCCGGTGGAGGCATTGAGGTATGAGTAGGAGGGAAGGGAGGAAAAAGGCAAAAGGAAAAAGGCAAAGGAAAAAGGAAAAAAGGTGAAGATCCTGATAACCCCGTAGCATCCACCCGTAGGGACAGGTCGCGACCTGTCCAATATTGAAAGGAAAAAGGCAAAGGCAAAAGGAAAAAAGGTGAAGATCCTGATAACCCCGTAGCATCCACCCGTAGGGACAGGTCGCGACCTGTCCGATGGATAGCCTTCAAATCACTGTGCTCATAATTCTTCAAGCACTTCCTCAAATTGCTTCAAATCCGGGTTCTCCGGTTCCGCCAAACGGTATACCATCAGGATCTGTTCCAGGTGGGGAATATCTTTTTGGGCGGCGAACTGCCGTGCATACGAATAACAGGCAATGCCAATAAATCCGCTAAGCCGTTGATAAGCCATCCTCATCATGTCGCCGTGTTCCGAATTCATTTTTTCATGCAGGGTCCGGATCTCTTTCTCCCACCAGGCTTTATCTTTTTCCATTAAAGCCTGACCATAGATCTGACGCCACTTGATTTCATACTGAAGGCTTTCGGTCAGTCGCGACATCTGTTGTTGGTAAGCGTCTTTATCGGTGAGGGCCGTTAAAATGGAATGAAAAGACCCCGCTTTTTCATACGCACTCACCGACCCCATGGTCCGTGCGATACAGACGGCCTGTATGAAATCGCCTGCACCGGCCAGCGAATCGATGCGCCCCTGTTGCTCCCTGACATATTGCTGTACCTGGTGTTGACCGGCATTTTTGTTCGATCCGTCAGCTAACCGGAACCAACCGAAAACGTCGGCAAGCTGATTTTTCTCCGGCCATTCATGCGAGGCTTTGATGAGTTCGATATGTGCGCCGGAGGGCAGGCTCTCCGGCTTAAGAATGTATTGAACCGTTTCCAGGAAGTTGAAATCATCCATCCCGATCAGACCGACGACCGGGCATTTTATGGCAGAAAGCTGTTGGGGGGTGGCAAAAGCACCACTGGTGATAACCCCAAGGGCGGGATGATTCATCGCGTAACCCAGGACCATGCGTCCGCCGCCGGAGAACCCGGCAAGATAAGTCCGGTCTGCAACAGGATAACGGCGTTTCACATCGGCGATGAGTTCGTCCAGTTCCTGCATGTATCGGGGATCGTTGTTCTGTATGAGATTGGATGCCACCAGTATCGCCGGGTATTTTGAGGCCGCTTCCTTTAAATGCTCCATAGCCGTTTTCCCCGATCCGTGCGGATCAATGGCTACCAGCAAGGGTAAATTTCCAGATGATTCCTTATGACCCGGAATGAATACTTCATAGGTGTGTGCCGGGTCGGGAGCACAGGTATCGGTTCGTTCAACAGCAACAGCCTTCTCCGTGGTTTTTCCCTGCGTATGACAGCCGGATGCTACGCCGGCCAGAACGGCAAAAAGATAGTACGGTGATACAAAAATCAATCGCATGGGTCAGAAGATTTGAAATAAAGGTTAAAGATCGGGATTTTCAATAGTTCAGCCTACGAATTTGCAGGAATTATCCCCCTGCTTTTTCAGTCCCGTTAACGACAGTCTGCTTCCCGACATGGATAACGGCCCGCAGGACGTCCCCCCACTTCTCAATAGCCCGATTTGGTACTTCCCGGGAGCTTTCTCTCAGAAATTGTTGCTTTCTGAACACAAATTGTCAAAAATGGCTCAATCGATGTGAAAAAAGCATCCACGTGACATGGCCGGTAGAGAAAACGAGGGACCGGTCATTACAGGTCGTCCCGGTGACCTGATTTTCCATCGCCCCTTGGTCCGTCCGGTTAAAAAATGGGATTGACGGGATCCGGTGTACCGGTTTCTTTTTTCTGTATATTTATTCCTTCGGGATGATGCCCGACGGGGATCGCTGACATACCGCCGTGGGCACATCACTCATTCAAAAACTCTAAACACTAAACACTGCCGGAAATGAAAAACCGCTCGCTCCATCTCCTTATTGGGATTCTCTTCGTCCTTTCATCCTGTTCAAAGCATCCCGCGATCATCATCACCCTGCCACTGGATGCCGGGAAAACGGAAACACTGGCTGCCGGCGAATTGCGAAAATACATCTACCTCAGGTGTGATGAGCTTCCGGAGATTGCGACGGGAACGGCGGATATCTCCCGCGGATCGTTGATATCCCTCATGGTTGACAGTACGCTTGGAGACCAGGAGTTCAGACTGAAAACCGGGAACAACGGAAAACGGCACAGGCTGGTTATATCGGGAGGTACGCCATTGGCTGTTTTATACGGAGCCTATGAATTTGCCGAACAATTGGGAGTCAGGTTTTATCTTCATGGTGATGTGATTCCCGATCAAAAAATGGCGTTTACGATACCGGATCTGGATATTCATAAGAAGCCGGTTTTCAAACTCAGGGGAATACTGCCGTTTCACGATTTTCCGGAAGGCCCCGACTGGTGGAACATAAACGATTACAAAACGGTCATTCAGCAATTGGTCAAAATGAAGATGAACTTCATCGGGTTCCATTGCTATCCATTCCAGGCCGGATTTAGTGGTACCGGCTATAAGACTGAACCCCTGGTCTGGATCGGGAAACCAGAAGATATAAACCCTGATGGTACCGTAAAATCGGCTTATCCCGTTCTTCATTTCAGCACCAACGACAGTACCTGGGGATACCGTCCGACAAAGACCCCGGCGTTTTTATCCGGAGCTTCCCAACTGTTCGAGACGGAACATTTTGGCCCCGATTATATGAAATCCGTCTCAGACTGGCCCCATACTTCTGAAGAAAATATCCGGATCTTTAACGAATCGGGAAAGATGTTTTCGGAAGCCTTCACCATGGCCCATGAGTTGGGGGTTAAAGTCTGTGTCGGAACGGAAACGCCACTGGTCATTCCGGAGACCGTGAAAAAAAGATATGGAATTACAAAAGATTCGAAGGAGATAACAGATGAACTGTACCGGGGCATGTTTACCCGGATCATGAAGACGATGCCGGTCGATTTTTACTGGCTCTGGACGCCGGAAAGCTGGACCTGGCAGGGAGCTGATGCGGCCGAAGTGCAAAAAACAGAACAGGATATCCTGATCGCTCATCGTGCCCTTGAGGAAGCCGGGGCGCCTTTCAGCCTGGCAACATGCGGCTGGGTGCTTGGTCCTCCGGAGGACCGGACGGAATTTGACCGGATATTGCCGAAAGATATGCCTTTCAGCTGTATTAACAGGGGACTCGGATATTCACCGGTGGAAAAAGGTTTCGGAGCCATCAACGACCGTTCCGAATGGTCGATCCCCTGGATGGAAGATGACCCCGACCTGCTGACAGTTCAGCTCTGGGCGGGGCGAACGCGGAAGGATGCCGTCGATTCATGGAAGTACGGATGCGACGGACTTTTCGGCATTCACTGGCGGACCCGGATCATCGGTCCCAATGTCAGTGCGCTGGCAAAAGCTACCTGGGAATGCGATGGTTATGAACAGCCGGATACCGGAAGGGCGCTGCCGGTCGGTGATTTTTATTCCGACTGGACGCGGTCTGAATTCGGGATCGACGATACGGGTCTCGTGAGGATCTTCACAAATCTCGACAGTAAAATTGTCCCCGGGGAAGAAGGCCACAAGGGTCAGGCACCGCTGAACGCATCGGAATGGATCAACGGTCCGGGCGCCCTTCCCATACATAACAGTCTGGATGATATTTCGAAACGTATTGGCACATATGTGTTTATTGAAAAAATGGAAGCATTACGTCCCGCGATCAACGGAGCAGGCAACAGCGAACGGTTCAACTACTGGCTGAATGTTTTTAAATTCAATAAAGCTGTGCTCGAAACCACCAAAGCACAGATCGAGCTGAACAACATTATCGACAGCATGAAGAATGAAGCATCACCCGGTGTTATCGCCAGAATCGCAACGGAACGTGCCCTTCCCAAGCGCATTGAACTTGCCCAAAGATGGCAGCATATGAATGAGATCCTGCTCTCTTTCGTGAGCACGACAGGGGAGCTCGGAACCATTGCCAATCTCGAGATGCACAGCATCCGCGATCTCGGCTGTCTGACCGGCCACGATGAATACCTGGAACGTGTTCTTAAAACCGGCCTTCCGGAAGCTGCAATTGTCCAAAAGGATTATACGGGCAGGATGCGCATCATCGTCACGAGCAACATTTCGTTACTCAACAGGGGTGAAGATTTCAACCTGCGCGTCAGGGTGCTATCTTCCTCCGACAACATCAGCGGGAAATTGTATTACCGGCTTTTGGGAACGAGGAATTATAAGACGACAGATTTCAAAAAGCTCGGCGCGCATGTTTTCGCCGTGACCATTCCCTCCCGGCTGCTTACCGGTGATTTTGAGTATTATATTGAAACGCGATCGGGTACGGAAAATGCTGTTTTCCCCGCAACCGCAAAAAAAATAAATCGTGTGGTGGGGGTAGGGGGTGGTTAGAGGGTTGTTTGGGGGTTGTTTGAGGATAGTTTGAGAATTGTTTGAGGGTGGTAGTGTTTTAACGGTCGTTTGTTCATGGTATGAACAAAAGATGAATCTCACGGTTCATTCACTTGAGGGCGTGAAGTTTATGGTTTTACCGGGAGCGGGGATCAGGCGTAAAGTCCTTGATTTCATTCATTCACCATCAGGACATGAAAACCGGTTCAACAGGGAAAGAGGAGTTTCTGGGTAAACTCACGCCGGATCATCGAAGACCATCTGGATGATCCACATTTCGGGGTCGCGGAACTTTCAAAGGAACTGGGCATGAGCAGGTCCAATCTCCATCGACGGATAAAGGATGCTGCAGGTTGTTCGGTAAGCCGGTATATCCGGCAAGGTACGCCTTGAAAATGCATTGATCCTGCTCACGGAAACATCCCAAAACGTTTCTGAAGTATCCTGGCAGGTGGGCTTTAGCAGCATATCCTATTTCATCAAATGTTTTCATGACCACTACGGATTTTCACCGGGCGATGTCAAAAACAGGTCGGTTGACCGGGAATACCGGGAAACCGGCGGAAAAGCAATGTCCGGATGGCCGTGAAACGGTTACTTGACTGTTGCGGCCGTTATCGCTGTCATTACCATTCTCACCCTGAGCATAGCAATCGTCCTGCGGCATCGGTCCGGTTCGATGTCCGGCTCGACGGCGAAAAAACAATGGCGGTTTTGCCGTTCAGGAATAACAGCAGGGATTCCTCCAATTCGTATTTTATCAACGGGCTGGCGGAATCCATCCTGAATAATCTTGCCAACATACAGGGATTTGCCGTGCGCTCACGAACCAGTGTCGAAAAATACCGGGAAACAAACCTTTCACTGCCCGAGATCGCCAAAGCCCTGGGGGTGAATTACATTGTTGAAGGCAGCGGACAAAAATACGGCAACGAGGTAGCACTGAACATTCAACTGGTGAAGGCTGACTCAGACAAGCCCCTGCTTTCAAAGCAATATATCCGTAAAATAGAAAAGGTCGGCGATTTTATCGCATTGCAACGTGAGATCGCTTATCAGCTTGCCGCGGAAATCGAATCCACGGTTAAACCAAACGACATCAATTGGTACAAAAGTATTAAAACCCGGAATTTTGTTGCTCTGAACAATTATTTCCAGGGAATCGAATTACATCACCAGGCTGAGCTGAGCAAAGAGAATACGATCGCCCTCGAATCAAAAGCCATGGAAAAATTCAGGAAAGCCATCGAAGCCGATCCCAATTTTGCCTGGCCAATGCTTCAGATGGGGTGGATCTATTATATTTTTTATTCCCGGCGCGACATGGATCCTCAATTTCTCGATTCCGCCTTCTTTTTTGCCCGTAAGGCGATCTCGATGGATTCGACCTATCCGGGCGGGTACGGATTGCTGGGTTTTTTATATCAACACACCGGCGAGAATAAAAAGGCGCTTGAGGCGCAACAACTTACCCTAAAATATTCCGTGAAGCGAGCCCGGACTTTCCGCTGGTGGTTACAGGCAGTTAAGTTCAATCTATTTTGAAAACGGCAATTATGTCGAAGCCGTAAAATATGCTTTGCGCCAGGAAGAACTGGACATGGAGGACAAGGAAAGACCCGATCTATGGACGCTCAAATCGTTATGTAAACTGTTTTTTATGCTTGGCTTCGAAAAAGAAAGCAAGGCATATGCCGATAAAGTATTGGCCATTGATCATGATACCATGAGCCATTTTGAAACGCGTATGATCATTTCACTTGGCCTCCAGTCATTTTGATTCCGCCCTGGACATCGGACATGCGTTTTTGAAAAGACACCCGAATTCAGTAAGCTGGCCGATGGCATGGGCAAGCTATTTTAAACGCGATTATGATGATGCATGCCGCTATTACGAAAAGTACCTTGCTGCAAATCCTTCGTCTGATCCGGAAATTTGTCCGGTATATGCCTTCATTAAGACGGGTAAGGAGGAATTCGCCAACCAGATTACAAATAAACAATTCGCTTATTTTAAGGATCGCATTCGTTCCCACGTTTTTCCCCAGTCAAATTTTCCATTTATCAAACTTGCAGCTCTTTATTCTACTCTGGGTGACAGAGACAAAGCCATCACCTGTCTCCGGAAGAACACAACCTGTCATGCCCTTACCCTGTCAACCCTGAAATCCAATCCGGCATTTGACATGATCCGTGATGAACCGGCCTTTCAGGAGATCTTGCAACAGGCTGAGGAGGATTACAGAAAACAGCACCTTCAAATTGCCCAACTTCTTAAATCCCATGAAAGGCTTTGCTTCTCCAATCAGTGAAAATGACGTAAAACCATGAAGGTCATTCGTCATTGTTGGTTATCCTCCTGAAAAATTCGGATTTTTTTATCTGACCTGTCGCTTTTGTTTCCCCGAAGACAGGCATTGCAACATCATTGCAATGCATTCAACATAATTTTTATTGTCGCACCGGAATGTGATAAGATTCAGAACATGGTTGTTCAGCACTGCAACAGATGTTGGCGGAACTTTGCCTTGTTAGGTTTATGTCAAATTAAAAAGTTCTCGTCATGAAATCATTTGTTGCATTGTTTGTTGGTTTGTTTTTGACCTTAAGTAATTTCGGACAAAATCAATTGCATTTGTTCACAGATGCGGATGTACCGTCATATTCCGAGGTAAATTATTCTTCGATCTATGACTTTTTGGGCCAAAACCTGGACTACCCGGTTAGAGCTAGAGAATGGGGATTCGAGGGCACTGAGGTGATCCGGTTCCAGGTGACAGAGAGTGGCGAGCTCAGGAATTTCAGGGTTATTAACAGTGTTTCTGACGATATCGATCGCAGTGTCATCGGTACTTTAAAAATGAGCTCAGGCAGGTGGACACCTGCTATGGTCGATGGCGTTCCTGTTCCTTCAGACCGGGAAATTCTTGTTGTCTATAAGATCAATGAGTCGACCGACTTTACGCAACTGGCACAGGATTGCCTAAAGAAAGGCAACTTTTTGCTCTACCTCAGGAAGAAACCAAAAAAGGCTTTGAGGTATTTTGATATGGCCGTAAATTACCTGCCAAACAATATTCCCGCACTCAGAGCACGGATGTTCTGCAAGCACCAACTGGGCGACCGCGATGGCGTTCTTGCCGAGAGGGATCGAATCAATACCCTGGCACAACGAAATGAGGGAATGTCAGGGGAAGCGATGCTGGTCGTCAAAGGTGGTGAGTGAAATACCGGCCGAACACAAATGTCTTGCCCCGGTAATGATGGTGCCGGATATTGTCCTTCCCGGGCCGATCAATGAAATAAACCGGAAGGTCCTCTAAGTCGGGATCCGGAAAACCGGTAGTTGATGATCAATACCGTCCGGAACCCGATTCCATCCGGTTCGTTCTTTGAATTCTTTCTACTCGCTTTCCATTTTACTTTTCCCTGGAGAGGAAATCAGGAAGACGATGATCGGACACTTGAAATTTATCCTTAATTTTGGGATACCAAAAATCTGAACGACTGACGAAAACGAACCTGACAACCACGATGAAAAATTCATTCTCCACCCCATGGTCCCGGTTTATTGCTGAAACCGGCGTGCTGTTCATCAGCCATTGTCTGATCAACTAAAATTTCCCGGATGTTCAAAATTGCGATCTTTTTTCAAGGGATCCTCCTCTTGTGTTTCACGGGTTATGCTGAGGCTGCCGCCGGAAACCCGGAAGGAGATTTTTTGCCTGGTGATTCCGTAAAAGCTTCAAAACGCGTTGTGGAGCAGCCGGTTTATACGGCCACCCGGCTTATGGATGACAAGCCGGTTGTTGACGGGAAACTGGATGATCAATGCTGGAAATCCGGCAACTGGGGAGGGAACTTTACCCAGTTTATTCCGAATGAAGGGGCAAAGCCTTCCTATCCCACGGAATTTAAGATCCTCTATGATAACAAAAACCTGTATGTTGCGCTGCGGGGGTATGATGGTGAGCCTGAAAAAATCCAGCGACAGGCCGGTTTTCGCGATGAGTTCGTCGGGGATATCATGGGGGTGAATTTCGACAGTTATCATGATCACCGCACCGGATTTGAGTTTTCGGTCACTGCCTGGGGACAGAAGATTGATCTTATCCTTTTTAACCCGATGGACTGGGATGGAAACTGGAATGCCGTATGGCGTGTAAGGACCGGGATGGAGGATTCAGCCTGGGTGGCGGAATACGAGATACCCTTCAGTCAGTTGCGGTACAGCACCAGGGATGAACAGGTCTGGGGCATGCATGTGTGGCGGTGGATCAACCGCTACCAGGAGGAAAGTGACTGGGAGAAGCAATCCAGGACAGGGCCGGGCATGCTCTTCTGCTTCGGGGAGTTGAAGGGCATCAGCGGGTTAAAGCATACGCGAAGGATGGAGATCATGCCATACGCCTCGGGAAATCTCACGACTGGCGCCCGGGAGCCGGGAAATCCATTTTTGAAAAACGGGCGGGAATGGAATGGAAACACCGGGCTGGACGCCAAAGTAGGACTTTCCAGCAATTTCACCGTTGATCTCACCGTTAACCCCGATTTCGGCCAGGTTGAATCGGATCCCTCGGTGATGAATCTTTCGGCTTTTGAGACGTTCTATGCAGAGAAACGTCCGTTCTTCCTGGAAGGGCTGACCATATTTGACGATAAGTTCGACGATCAGAGCCTTTTCTATTCCCGGCGTATCGGCCATGCACCCGTCATTAACGGTGACGCCCGGTAAAAACGGTTTTACTGACGCCCCCGAGAAGACCTCTATACTAAGTGCAGTCAAGATCAGCGGAACCACCTCCAATGACCTGTCGGTTGGATTGATCCAGAGCATTACGGACAATGAATTTGCCCGGTTGAGCGACTCCGCGGGGGTGATCACCCGGCAAAAAACCGAACCCCTGACCAGTTACACGGTAGCCCGGATTAAAAAAGGCTATAACGGGAGTAATACGGTAATCGGGGGGATACTGACTTCGACCAACCGGTCCGGAGGGACCGAACAGTCCGGCATTTCTAAGCGATAATGCCTATACCGGCGGACTCGATTTGCTTCACCACTGGAAAAACAAAACCTGGTACCTGGAAGCCCGTCTGATCGGCAGCACGATCAACGGATCAACGGAGTCGATCCGAACGCTGGAGGAGTCTTCAGCCCGATATTACCAGCGGCCGGGGGCCGACTACCTGGATTATGATACGACGGCCCAATCCCTGTCGGGATACGGCGGGAAATTGATGATCGGTAAAAATGCCGGTGGACGCCTGGAAGTATTCAACCGGGGTGACCTGGTTCTCTCCCGGACTGGAGCTGAACGACCTGGGCTATCTCAACAGGGCCGATGAGATCAACCAGGAGAATAATCTTTCCTATACCATCGTTCATCCGGTTTCCGTATTCAGAACCTTTGATATCTCTTTGTCACAATACAATACCTTCAATTTTAACGGGGATCACCTGGGCTCGGGCGGATATTTTTCCTTTTATTCCGAATTCAAAAATCTGTGGCATGTTAATTTTCAAATGCATTATAATTCAAAATCGCTGGATACCAGGATTCTCAGAGGGGGATATCCCATGAGAATGCCGGCTTCCGTCGGAATGACCGTGGGATTAAGTACCGATCCTTCAAAAGTGGTTGTGGCCGGTATCATCCGACAGTTATGAAATCCGGGGCAACCATTCGGCAATGGTACACGAGTTATCGCCTTACGCTGTCCATCCGCCCCGTCAATGTTTTGAAAATTGGCCTGTCGACCAGATTATATGAAGAATGGCGACAATCTTCAGTATGTTACGGCGACGGATTATTCGGGAGAGAACAGGTATATCCTCGGCCGGATAGACCAGCAAACGCTCAGTTTGACCTTAAGGATGGATTTGAATATTACCCCTCAGTTTTCGGTGCGGTACTATGGCAGTCCTTTCGTTTCAAAGGGAAAGTATTCCGAATTTAAGCGGGTGACCGATCCGGAGTCGGCAGTTTATTCCGGTCGTTTCACCTTGCTTGACAACATGCAAACCTCAGGTGGCCGCTACCAGTTTGATGAAGACAACGATCATATTTGCGGATTACACGATCGGTAACCCGGATTTCGATTTCAGCCAGTTCCGCTCCAACCTGGTGATCAAATGGGAATACCGTCTCGGGTCGTTTGTTTATTTTATCTGGTCGTCGGACAGGACAGGCAATTACAGTGATCCCGGATGCTCGTTCACCGATTCGGGTAAACGGCTTTTTAATCTTTGTCCCGGGAACATATTCCTGGTCAAGCTGAGTTATTGGTTTTCGGTTTAGAATTCAGGGAGCGAAGAAACGGGTGGGGGAGACAACCCCAACGCGAATCGGTCAGCGCGCCGATTACCAGTCCTGCAGGAACCGATTTATACATTCGAAAGTCTCTACATGATGGGCATGAGAAACCGTAAACCTTCAACCTCCGGTATGAAAGTGATGAGGGATTTTCAGGCGGCTGAGAACAGTCCGGGCTGTAAGTTGTTTCTACGGCAAATACCTGTGAACATGTATGCAACCACACCCAAACCGCCCTATTACGCCGTCATTTTCACCTCGGTGAGGACAGAAGGAGATAACGGGTACAACGAAATGTCGGATCTCATCGAAGATCTCGTCCAAAAGCAGCCCGGCTTTCTGGGCATGGAATCCGCCAGGAAAGAGATCGGTATCACGGTCTGCTACTGGAAGGACATGGATTCGATTAAGAACTGGGCTGGAAATGCCCAACACCAGCTTGCCAAGCAGGAGGGGAAAAAGAAGTGGTATGAAAATTACCGTGTCAGGATCAGCCGGGTTGAGATGGAATACGGAACAGGTCTTGACCTGTCCGTACTTTTTTAAATGACCTGCCTGCAATCCGACTGACCGTACACCTTTTTTTATCAATCCTTTAACAACCCTCAAATATCCATCCCGTCTACCAAAAACAGGCTAAGCATTCCTAATCTGCTTTCAACGCTTTCCTGATTATTTTTGCCAGCCGGGCATCAGCCTTTGCATTCAGATGGACGCCGTCGGGACGGTACATGTCCGGGGTCAGTTGTGAAAATAAGGGCATAACATCAATATAGGTCACATTGGGCATTCCGGCGGCAAACGCTTTCATCAGTCTGTTTGCTTCCGTGTACTTCGTTTCACTTGCCTTGTAATAAGGTGTAAGTATGTATATTTTCGTATTTGGCAGCCTGGCCTGCACACTGTCAACAAATGTCCTGACCTGCTCCATGAACACGTCGACGGGTTTGCCGGTTGCAAAGTCATTGGCCCCTTCCCAGTAAACGATCGTCTTTGGCGAATACGGGAATATCACATCATTCATGAAATGATTGACATGGTTCGCCTGTGAACCGCCAAAGGCCCGGTTAAGGACCGTCATTCCCGGCATGTCATCCTTTAGGGTATGCCAGTACCGGAATTGTGAATGGCCGACAAATAATACCGGGTGAGTGGGCGGTTTGTGCAAATGATCTTTCAATTTGAATACCCTGATGCTTTCCTCGAATGGATACCCGTGTTTATTTACAAAATAAAGCGGGGCAATGCCTACGTCAATCCTTGAAACCAGCTTTCCGTCGATAGAGACCTCTACGGGACGAAAATCATTGTTTATCCTCGAAACCGGAATTTCAACGATACGTGTTACATATGGCGAACCGGCCTTTAACCTTCCACGGAATAATTCGTGGGTCGAATCCCGGATCACGACTTCTTTTCCCTGTAATTCGTGTTCAGCGAAAATTTTAAATACTGCCGTATCGTAATCTCTGATGTAGCATTTGACGGCAGAGATCACAGGCTGCCCGGGAGAAATGGCGAGTTCCAGAGGTTGGGTTGCAAAAGTGTTCAGGTAAGCATCGTCGATGTAATTCAATTGGACGCTCCTGTGCTTGTTATCACCTGGTCCGTCGGCATCGTTTACGTTTACCTGGAGGGCAATTTCATCACCCGGTTCCGGTTTTACGCCCACATTCGAAAACGGCAGCCTGGCTTCAAGAACGTAACCACCGGGCATTGCTTTCGATCTGGCTTCAATCGTGATTTCAGACCCCGCCAGTTCCCGGCTTCCGCGGGAATCCCATTTCACCACACGTAATTTGGGTTGGGCCGCTGTAACCCCCGGTCCAATGATGTACTGTACCATATTTATGCCCCCACTTTTGTTGCAAAGAAACAATTCCACGGCGTCACCTTTCAGGATTTCGTTACCATTCCTGCTCTCCGGTTCATAAAGTGTATCATCTTTAATTTTAAGAAACAAAATTATACCTGAATCATCCCATCCCAGGCGCATACCGGCCTGAAGATCGCCAGTGTCGGGCATTGAACCCTGGTAATCTGCGAATAATTTGACCGGTAATCCTTTTGCCTCCCAGTCAGCCATATCACCGTCGACTTTTATATCATCCAGCTTCGGGATTTTAATAATGACGCTGTTTGCTGAATGATGATCATCGCACGAAAATGAAATGAAAATAAATGCAAATACAAGTACACATAAGTGTTTCATCGGTTTGGTTCTTAATTTATGGATTATGCCAACGGTCAGCGCTTGAGAACATGCCGGGACATTTATGAGGAACAAAAAAGTTCCAATTTTGAAGCTGGTCTGAAGACTGTTTGTTTGAGATGTGACAAAGAAAGCCCCAAAATACAAATTCCGGTGCTGAAAGCAATCAGAAAAAACAGATTTTGAAGATACATTCATTGACCGAATGTGATCTTATGGGTATCCATGCGGGCACCTTAAATCCATACAGGCAAAAAGTGCATAAAAAAAGCCTTCCTGCAATCCACTTTGCGGACAAAATTCGCTATAACAGGAGTTTCTCACTGCAATTGCTTAACCGGCACTGATCAGGCACGCCTCTTCATGGCAAAGATACCAGACGAATGGCCGTACCACCTCCCGGCGCCAGTTCAAGTTTCAAACGCGTTCCTGAATCAACCGTAAGGGTGGTCATTTTCACCGGTTCAGGATTGGAGCGGTAATCAGCACCCTCACCATCGGCGTATATTTCAGCCCTGTAGGTTTTGCCCTCATCCAGGAAGGAGAGATCCGTTTCAATGGTTCTCGCCTCCTCATTGGTAATACTTCCAAGGTACCACGCATCGCTGTTGCGGTCTTTCCGGGCAATGGTCACATATTTTCCGATCTCAGCATTCAAAACTCTGGTATCGGACCAGTTACACGGAACCTGCCGGATGAACTCAAAAGCCGGATTTCCTTCATAATTTTCCGGCAGATCGGATGCCATTTGCTGGGGGCTGAAGAGGATCACATAAAGGGCCAGCTGTTTGGCCAGGGTGGTATTCACCCGTGTCCCTTTGACCACGCAATAGTCGAAATTAAATGTACCGGGGGTAAAATCGAAGGGTCCGGCCAGCATTCGTGTAAAGGGAAGAATGGTCGTGTGTGAAGGAGGATTTCCTCCATCGGGCGACCAGGCATCGTATTCCTGTCCCCTTCCGCCCTCCTGTGTCATCAGGTTTGGGTACGTTCGTTGCAACCCGGTTCCCTTCACCGGTTCATGATTGTCGATCATGATATGATATTTTGCAGCCGTTTCCAGGACTTTCCGGTAGTGCCGGACGCCAAACTGACTGTCGTGCCATTCTTTGCCGTCGAGATATGGATTGACATAGCCTGTTTTGACCGCATTCACTCCGTAATGCTGGTATAATGCAAAGGCCGCCTCCAGCTGGTTTTCATAATTTGTGACGGCACCCCCCGTTTCATGATGACCGATCAAACGAACATTTTTGACCGCCGCATAGGATGTCATCTTTTCCATATCGAAATCGGGATAACTTTCGGTAAACCGGAATCCGGATCCGTCTTTCGACCATTGGCCATCCCAGCCATAATTCCAGCCTTCCACCAGGACGCCGTCAAATCCGTTTTCATGCGCAAAATCGATGTACTTCATTACATTTTCAGTGGTTGCTCCATGCTGAGGCCCCTGTCCCCAGGTATATTTCCCGAGGTGCATGCCCCACCAGATCCCGATGTACCTGGAGGGCTCGATCCAGGAAACATCGTCCAGTTTGCAGGGTTCGTTCAGATTGAGCATTAATGTTGATGTAACGAGGTCACCGGGATTTTTTCCGATGATGATCGTTCTCCAGGGACTTTCAAAAGGCGCTTGCGCATAGACTTTTACTCCGTCTGACCAGGGGACCAGCTGGCTTACATATTGCTTCGGATTAAGTTTTCGAAGGGTCATGGAAGCGAAATCGGTCAGATTGGCCTCGTGAATAGCCAGGTACAGACCATCGGCGGTTTCAAAAGTGGCGGGGGTGTTGATCGTATCGGTCTCGCCAATCCGGTTTTTGCGGTACAGACTTTCATAGTAACTGTTCTCCGAATGGACCGGGATCCACCAGACCTGGTGTTCTTCAGGGAAAGTGAACTGAGTCAGTTCATCGGTGATGATTGCCGGATCAAGACCGGGCTGTTCGGGGAAGGAATACCGGAAACCCGCTCCGTCGTTAAAAACCCGGAAATGAATATCCATTAAGATTTTCTTTCCGCCTTTCGCTTTAAATGAAGGGTCAACTCATTGTGCCAGTCTTCAATAAACCGGAATTCCCCCCAGGGCTGTTCCCAGGTTTCTTTTTTTGAATCCTCATCGTACGATAACAACTTATAGCGGGTATGACCGTCGGTATGATCCCTGATCTCAAATCCCATGGTTGAGGGCTCAATGACGGTTTTGCCGTTTTTGGTTACCATGTACTGAGGTTTCCCTTTGACCAGGGAGAAGATGACGTGGATGGTATTGTCCGGAGAACTGACCTGTAACTGCCGGTTCTGATGCGTGCCACATGAAACGAAGAAACCTGACATGATGAAAAGATAACCAATAGCTAATAACCTGTTTTTCATTTATTTGTTTATGTTTTACCTTCTCAGAGAGAAATCCGCATTACGATTCCGGTCAGTCTACATGCCAAAATCCAAAAGCCAAACCATCCTCAAACCACCCTCAAATCCATCCTCAAACCACCCTCAAACCACCCTCAAACCACCCTCAAACCATCCTCAAACCACCCTCAAACCACCCTCAAACCACCCTCAAACCATCCTCAAACCACCCTCAAACTCACCCTCAAACCACCCTCAAACCACTCTCAAACTACCCCCAACTACCTCACCCCCGGATACCCTGCTGATTGCTGGATATTTTCATTTCTTTCCAGCTCAAGTTGTGGAATGGGCTGGACATAGGATTCATCGCCTTTCCAGGTGATTTCTCCATGCCTGGTTTCCTTGTAATAATCTGCCTCCTTCGGGCCGATCTTCCATCTTCTGACATCCCACCACCATTGCCCTTCGGCAAAAAGTTCGGCCCAGCGTTCATACTCAAGGACATCGTGTGCCAGATGATCATTCTCATCGGCGGTTTTGGTCCGGTCATTCAAACTGGTATAATCATAAGGGCTGGGAGAATCCGGCGGGTAACCATAGGCCCTTCGGTGAACTTTATTAATATATTCGAGTGCCAGGGAAGGATTTTCATCTTTGATCAGTTCAGCATAGAGAAGATAAATATCTGCCAGCCGGATGATGGGATAATTCGCGTCGCTGCTCTGGTTTTTCCCATATGGGGCAGGTCCCATTTCCACCCCGCGGATATTTGTGAATTTCCGGTGTTGCCAGGTTAACAGATCGGGCCGGTTATTGACCTCCAATGACCGGTCATAGTAGGTCGTGTCCCCTTTGTCGTCGATGTATTCATCCACATAGGGCTGACCTGAACAAAGCATCAGGCGTGGATCCACGAGGTCCTTGTTGTTTTTCAGGGTGAGACTTTTTTCACGGTAGGCAGGATCCTGTGTTCGATAGGGATAATTATCGCACTGAACGCGGCAGGGTGGGACTGTAATCCGGGTTCAGGGTTCTTCTGGGCACGGTATCTCCGCCTACACCATGAAATCCGAACCGTTTGATATTGGCATCATGAATGAAATTATTTCCCCATTCGCTGCTCTTTTTTGAGGTAATCACATCCAGTGCCCGGGTCAACGGATCAACGGCTCCTTCAACACCCGGCCTGAAACGGATATTCAGGTCCATATACCAGGGAGCCATAACCATGGGCATTCCGCTGCCGGTGGTATAGCCCGCCCAGGGACCATTCTGGTTCCAGTTGGTGGTCATGCTGAGTTCATACAAGGATTCGTTGTTGAATTCATTCAACGCATTTCCGTAAAACATATCCTGATAAATTTCAAAGGGGACCAACTGCTTTCCGCTGTTTTGAATGATGTCTTCCATGAGTTGCTTTAGCCTTGTCCCTGTTTTCCGGAAAGATAGAAAGCGACTGCATATAGACTTTTGCCAGTAAACCTTTGGCCGCCCATTCCGAAGCGCGATATTGATCATGATGGCCTGTTAAAAGAGGGATGGCCGTTTCGAGGTCATTAATGACAAAATCCCATGTATCGGTTACAGTCGCCCGCTTTCTTTTCATGCCCTCCAGGTCGGATGCCACCACATCGAAGATCGGGAAACCCCAGGCCTTCGGGATCAATTTCAAAAAACAGCTGAGCATGCCAGTAGGCAAGGGCCCGGTTAAAAAGTGCCTGTCCGCGCATATAACTGAGTTGATCCAGTTCCTCTGTTTTTGCATGGTTTTGCTCATAATAATCGATGGCCTCGATGGCGGTGGTCGAAAGATTCGCCCATTTGCAGATGTCGACATACATCTGAGTGGTATACCGGCTGTTCAGGTCGGTATAATTATCCATCTGGGTGCCACGTTCGTCGTAAGAACCATAGGTATTGGTGGTATGATCGAACAGGTAAATCCCCATGGGAAACCAGTAAAAAGAATAGAGTCCGATACCGTAGGGACCTGCATAGCTTGAAGTCAGGACAAGATCCACCTGATCCAGGGTCGCCGGAAAATTATCGGTCGATAAAGTTTGCGGGTTCGAAATATCATAGAAATCCGTGCAACCCACAAATGACATTATAAAAACCAGCAGTAAAATATATATTATCTTTTTCATAGTGCTTTATTGGTCATTTATTAAAATTTGCATTTCAGCTGGGGTTATATGGTTTCGGCTCCGTTTAACGCCCCTTCAGCTACACCCGGGGACCGGTCATCGCCTTTCTTCCCTGCCCTTCATCACTCATCACCTTCATCACTTCATCACTTCCTCTAGAACGTCAGATCGATTCCAAAAGAAATCAAACGGGACGGGAGGTAGCGATTTTGATTGTCAATTCCCCGCATAAGCACTCCGCCGCCGATTTCCGGATCGATACCCGTATATCCGGTGATGGTGAAAACATTTTGAATACTGGTGTACAGGCGGGCTTTTTTCACTCCTGCTTTCAGACCGATCTTCTCCGGCAGGCTATAGCCCAGTGACAGGTTTTTCAATTTGAGGTAATTCCCTTTTTCCACCATGTACCCCGAGACGGTTGAATAATTTTTATTGGCCGCCCCGTCGCCAATAAATGATCCATTCTGATCGACGTATCCCACCCGGGGATAATCGGTGACTTTATCATTACCGGTGCCAAACAGGGATGTTTTGAAAATCTCAGCTGTTGTATTGTCAGAACTGAACATCTGGGTGTAGGGTTTGACCAGGTTCATAATGTCGAAACCGAAAGCGCCCTGGAAGACCGCACTCAGGTCAAACATTTTATATGACAGATTGACATTGAGACCCAAAACCATTTTCGGCCAGGGATTTCCAATGAACGTGCGTGAAAGCGGGGTAACTCTTCCTTCTCCGCTATCATCGAAAATTAAATCACCCACTCCCGTTTGTTTGGTCTGGTAGTAAATCCCGATGGGTTGGCCATCCACGTTCAACGGTTGACCGGTTACCGGATCAAAACTGGTATGATCGGGGTTATTTGCCCTCCAGTTATCCAGTGCGGCCTGGTTATACTGATCAACCTGGTCCTGGTTCTGGAATATGCCAAGGACCTTGTATCCATAGTACATGCTCATGGGATGACCATCCTGGGTACGTGTCAGTAAATTCCAGGTATTGTTCAATCCCTCATCAATGGGGTTTGCCCCCGGTTGATCCCCGATCCGCCTGACCAGGTTCGAGTTAAATGAGGCATTGGCGCCGATACTGTAAAAAAAGTCGCGTTTCCTGTTTTTCCAGCCGATGGTGAATTCATGTCCCAGATTCTGAACCAGCCCGGCATTGAAATATACCGGGACCGTGTTTGCAGGGTCGTCACTGCTGAAATAGTAGCTCATTCCTGATGACAGCGGAAGATCTCCACGGTAGAGCATATCCCTGGTCTGCCGGTTATAGTAATCGTATGAAAAGGTCAGCCGGTTTCTGAAGAAGCTCAAATCCAGCCCCAGGTCGATCTGGGTCATCTCTTCCCACTTCAGATCTTTATTTCCAAAGACGGCCAGCCAGTATCCGGCCTGCTGAGTAGAGGTCCCGTCGAATGAATGACTGATCCCGGTTCCCGACCAGGTCGACTGGTACATGAATTGCGGGACGCTGGCATCGTTGCCGAGGATCCCCCAGCTTGCACGTATCTTGGCATCGGACAGCCAGCTTTCCGAAAATGTCTGGATAAAGTCTTCTTTGCTGATCCGCCATCCGGCGTTAACGGAAGGGAAGTAGCCCCAACGGTTGCTGCCGACAAAACGGTCTGAGGCATCTGCCCGGAAATTGGCTGTAAGCAGGTATTTATCCCGGTAATTGTAGTTGATCCGGCCGAACCAGGAACCCCGGCGCTCCTGGGGCAAATTGTCGGAGGCATCCTTGGTGGGCCCCGAGGATCCTAAAGCGATGGATTGGGCCACCGGAATGGCAAAATCGTAGGTGGTGACGCTCAGGTTATAACCGTCACGTTTCCAGTATTCGGTGCCGGCCATGAGCCGGAGATGATGATCGTTGAATTGTTTGCTATAGGTCAGAACGGAATTGAACATCAGGTTCTGCATCGTGCCCCCATCGGAATTAAGGTGTTGCGGACTGACCTGAACAGGACCAAAATCACGGAATTCGGTAAATGCATTTTTTGAGAAACCCGTGAATTCACCGGCGCCGGTAACTTTCAGGGTCAATGCCTCAAATAAGCTGATATTAAGGTAAGCCTGGGCATTTAAGTTATAGTTATTATCATGAAAGACATGGAAGGCATCTTCCAGACCGGCAAAATTGGGTCCGCTTCCTACCTTTTCATTTGTTTTGGCAAAATTTCCATTCTCATCATAGACCGGAGAAACCGGAACGGTACGGAACGGAATGGTATGATCATAAATCGACGAAGATATGGCCGGATTGGTTTTCACCGTGCTGCCATAAATGGATTCACCAACTGTGATATGTTTATTGAAATGGTAATCGATGTTGTTCCGGAAGGAAAAACGATCGGCCCGTGTATCCAGGTAAACGCCTTTTTCTCCCATATAACCGGCCGAAAGAAAGAAGTTGGTTTTATCGGTGCCGGATGCCACGGAAAGGTTGTATTCCTGTTCAATTCCGGTTCCGAACATGACATCCATCCAGTTGGTATTGGGAAGATCATTAATGCTCTTTGCCCCGAGAACATCGAGGGTATTGCTTGTTCCAAATGCATCCCGGGCCCGGATCCATTCTTTGGTGTCCAGAAGCTGAATGTCTGTATAGATATTCCGGAAGCCGGAACGTGCATTAACGTTTATGGTCGGTTTTTGACCTTCCTTGCCCCTCCGGGTCGTGATCAGAATGACCCCGCCCGCTGCCCTCGACCCATAGATGGCGGCCGAACCCGCGTCTTTCAAAATCTCGACCGACTCCACATCCCGCATGTTAAAATTAAATCCGGCATCCTGCGGGACCCCGTCGACAACATATAAGGGAGCCATGCCATTGAGAGAACCTGCACCGCGGATAATGATATCCGCTTGACTTCCCGGCGTGCCCTCACCTTTCGTTACCATGACCCCGGCAGCCAGACCTCCCAGGGATTCGGCGAGACTGTTGGATGAAAAATCCTGAATATCTTCAGCATTCACCGATGAAATTGAGCCTGTTAATTCGGATCGTTTCTGGGTTCCGTACCCGACCACCACCACTTCATCCAGGGACTTCTACGTCTTCCTCCAGTACGATATTGTAAACATCTTTTTCTACTGTCACCTGCTCCTGATGAGGTTTGTATCCAATAAAAGAAACCTTCAGGGTACTGCCCACCGGGAACCGAAATCTGGAAATTCCCTTTGGTATCGGTGATGGTGCCGGCAACCATTTTATCCGAAAGTGTTGCCGTGACCGTTGCACCGATGACGGCTTCATTTTTGGTGTCGGTGACTTTGCCGGTAATGGTTTTATTGGGCTGGGCATGGGCGGCCGGCAGAAAAAATAAAACAAATCCCAGAGAGGATATGAATAATTTCCAGTTTTTCATGAAATGGAGATGTATAGCATTTTAAAACGGACAGAAAAAGAGAAAGAAAAGCGAAGCCACTACACCTCGCTTTTCTTTAGAAGCAATGCTTATTGATCAATGAGTTTGAACTCTTTTACCACTTCTGAAGTGCCGTCTGACCTTAATATCCGGTGAATGTAAAACCCCTTTCTTCGGTTCTACCGGCAACCTTACCCCCAGGACATTATAATACTCATGACCGACGATTTCAGCATCACTGCGGATCACCCTGGAAATCCCTGTGTGCAGTGCACATGGCAGGCTATAACCTTTTTCCGGGGTATTGTTAGAGAAAAACAGGCCCCCTTCAACATCATCACTCCAGATCTCCGGGCTGGTTTTGGTCCCTGTATAAGGAAGCGTTTTGAAAATAGCACCCCGTGCCAGGATCGATGGCTGTACCTGCGGGGATGGCATCAGGCCACATCCACCATCCGGCACCCGGATTATCGGCTGTATATTCAAAGCCAAAGACCTGACCATAAATATAAACGACAGAGTCAATTCCGGTGGCTGCAGATACATCCATCGTAGTGGCCATCTGAATAATATTCCAGGTTGCACCATAGATATTATCCCTGATCAGCTTGAGCCGGTTTGTTCCGCCACTGACATCCCCGTAATTCGTCCATTTGTTGATCGCCATGGCACGGGTTGCACCGGCTGCAGTCGGGGTTGCTTTTAACCAGTCTTCCCAGGGAGTTCCGGTAACATCCACCGCGAAGGTGAACGTTTCGTCTGCTTCAATGTCATTTGAAGCTGCAAAGGAATCAGTAGAACAATCCCACTTAACAATGTAATAGCCATCGGCATCCTTCGGATTGTTAAGTGTTTGTGAATGTGAAATGACCGCAATCATTGAGAATAATGCGGTAAGCAAAGTAAATTTTTTCATAAGCTTAACATTTAGTTAATGAATAGTATAAAATTAGTAAGTTGAAGAAAGCGAAAGGAGAATTTCAGGAATAATATCGATGTTACATTTGATTTAAGTAACAGATAATCAATGAAATAATTTTACTCAGGCACGAAAAAATATAGATTTAAAAAGGGAATTTCCACCCAAATATCCCCTGAAAAGGGCTTAAAAACATGCCCTGGAAAAGTATGGATTTCGAAAATTTCAGATCAATTCGTAATTTCGGATAATTGAATGTATGAAAATGACCCGGTTATGAAGAAAAAAAATATTCTGATTGGCTCACTGCTTTTCATTCTGGCAAACCTGAATGCTCAAAATGTTTCCTTTGCGGATGATGAAATACAGAGGGGATTTTTTGATCACCCATACCTCAGGTATGAAGCTGAGCCCGGGCATTGTGAGACGAACGGAAGCTTCCTGTCCCCAACCTTTGATCAGCGTGAAATACAATCTGAAGCATCGAATCAGATTGCTGTTCAGCTCATTGCAAAGGGAGAATGGGTTCAATGGACAAATGCGGAAGCAGCCGACGGTCTCACGCTGCGATTCTCACTGCCAGATGATACATACGGGAAAAGGCACAACGGGTACTTTAATCTGCGTGGTCAATGGCGTACCGGTGGATACCCTTAATCTGAACTCATACTGGGCATGGCAGTATATCCTAAAGTCGGGCAGTAAGTATCCCGACAATACACCCGATGAAACAACCAGGTTTCCCAGAATGCGTTTTGATGAGATCCATCTGAAGCTGGAGAGTAAAATACCGGCAAATGCAACCATTCGACTTGAGAAGGCCGATGATAACGAAGTTCCCTATACGGTTGATTTCGTGGAGCTGGAAGATGTCCCTGCTCCGGTTAGCTTTGATGATATCCCGGATGAAAACAAGATATCCTATTCGCCTGACAAGGGGAGCTTACCGCTGTTTATTTCACAAAACGCGGGTAAAACCATCTATATCCCGGAAGGTAAATATGATGTTTCCAGCCGCATCACGATCAACGGAGACGGAACCCGGATCATCGGGGCAGGAATGTGGTATACTGAAATTTATTTCTCCGCATCTTCAGATGACAAAAGCACCTATAACAAGCGCGGGATTGAGACCAACAGCAGCAATGTGCCCCTGGAGGGATTGTACCTGAATACGGTCAATAATAAACGGTATTACAACAATGATCCTGTTTACCAGGTAGGCAAAGGCCTCATGGGCAGTTTCGGATCCAACTCGGTGATCCGTCATTTGTGGATAGACCATTTTGAATGCGGCGGCTGGATTGAAGGTTCAGAAAACCTGATCGTGCAGCGTTGCCGTTTTCGCAACAACTACGCTGATGGAATAAATTTGTCCTACGGATGTAAGAATTCCGTAGTGGAACATTCCAGCTTCCGCAATAACGGAGACGACGATATGGCTTCCTGGTCGCGTGCCGACCGCATGTGCGAAATGAATACCTTCCGCTACTGTACCAGTGAAAACAACTGGCGTGCCTCAGGACTGGGCTTTTTCGGCGGAAAACAAAACAAAGCATATCATATTGTGATAAAAGACCCGATGGAAGCCGGATTCCGCGTTACATGCGATTTCCCGGGAATGCCTTTCAGCAATGACGGCTATAGTGAATTTTATGACATTTCCGTTTACAAGGGGGGAGTGGCCAGCGGTCCTGTGGGTGTTGGCGGCGACCTATGGGGAAATGAGCAGGGAGCATTGCATATCAACAGCAGTTCTCAGTATGATTTGCAAAATATTTATATTCATGATATCGATTTTTACAATTCGAAGAATGATGCCATCTTCATTGGAAGCACCATTCACAAGATCATTAACCTTGCACTGCAGAACATCAACATCGATGGAACCGGACGGTATGGAATCTATTTCTCCAACCCGAAAGGGGAGGGCACCTGGTGCAATATTCAGTATGAAAATATAGGAGCTTCTTCCAATACCAATCCAATCCCTTCGTCCTTTTCATTCACCGAAAACTGCAATAATGTATCCGTTTCCCGCCAGGAATCCCCTGCTATCCGGACGTTCTCCCTGGACGGGAACCTGCATATTTCCGGAAAACCAGACACTCTTGTTTCGGTCTATGACCTGTGGGGAAGGAAATGCTACCAGGGCTCCCTGGAGGATAATTCCCTGGTTGTCTATCATCTTCATCCGGGATTGTACATTGTCAGATGGAACCAGAGCCAGTCTGCGAAAGTGATTATTCCCTGATCTGTCAAGTAGATTTGGATTTCGATCACCTGATCATCGTCATCTTCAATTCTCTAACCCATCATCATCGCCGTTCCTCTGGTGACATTAAATCCGTTGAAATTCGTTATCCGTCGTGTTCCTTGTGATTTCTTTCTCAGATCGATTTAATTTCCATCACCTTCTTCTTGAACTGATCGGAAGGGCAGCACGCTTTGGCTTTTATTTTTGTTTTATAGGCATAGATCGTGTTGACCGAATAATTTAAAAAACTGGCGATCTTTTCATTGTCATGGATGCCCAGCCGGATCAGCGCATAGATCCTCAGATCGGTGTTCATCAGCTGATCATCATTCAACACGATTCGTTCATCTGGCTTGAGGAGATCATTAAACTCTTCTACAAAATCCGGGAACAGCTTCAGGAAGATCTGGTCGAATCTCTCATAGAGAGCCGTCCGTTCTTTATCCACGCTCAGATCCTGGGAAAGTTTTTTTAGTCCTTCGAACTGCCTGGCGACCACTTTCCGTTTGACCCATTTCTGCAAGTGTTCAATTTTCTCTATGTATTCCGAGTTCTGGTTGAAAAACCAGGCAATATATTCATCCTTGATTTTGTTTGCATCTGTCAGCTTTTCATTCGATTCCTGAATGGTCTGACGTGCAGCATTCAACCGTTTAAAGGATATCCAGATAATGACAAGAGCGACGAGCAGGGAAATCAGCAGGACCGAAATGAAAGCCGTAAAAACCATAATCCGGTCCCGCTGTCCCTTGATGACACTCATCCGTTCCCGTTCAATAATCGGCAATATTTCTCCGGCTTCCAGTTTCCGGTGTCTTGCATTATAATAGGATGCATCATTGAGGGCTTCAATGATGTATCGGTAAGCCCTCTTATCATCTCCTTTCTGAAATAACAAGCCAGCCAGGTTCCTCAGCGCCACCGTCTCCATGGTGGCCGTTTTCACATCAGCAATGGCGGCCCGGGCAAAATATTCAATGGACAGGTCGGTATACCCTGTCATATCATAGATATAGGCCAGGCTTGAAGTGGCAATGGCAGAGTAATGTCTCGGAAGATCAAAATTGTTCATCCAGTACTGAAAGGCGAACTTGGCCCCGCTCCAGTCAGATTCTTTCATGCGCTGCAGGCTTTCGATTGCCCAGAATTCATTGGTATTGGGTTTGACGAAATCGTAATGCGCTGTCCAGGTAAAGATTCCCCTGCATGATATAGTGAGGCATGAAGACCGGATCGCGGCCATAATCGGCCAGATCATAATATGCCCGGGCGAGTGTGGAAAAAAAATTACTCTTTAATGAATCACTTAAATATTCCGGATTGACTGAAGTCAGGGTATCAACTGCTTCCTTAAAAAGCCCTGAAGACAGCAACACGAACCCCTCTCTGGTTTTAACATGTGCTATCAAAGACTTATTATTCGACTGGTAAGCAATTTTCTTCGCCTGACTTATGTAATGTTGGGCCGAGTCATAAATATAGGATTGGTATTCATAAACCAATTGCAGGCATAATTGAATCTGTTTTTCAAATTCTTTTGAAGATTCAAATGTATGAAGTTCCTCCTTTTTCTGCTGAATAAGTTCTTCCCGTTGTTGGATGTAGGTACTTTTGTCATCAAGAACAGATTCCAGTTCTGTAATATACTTTTCGTACTCCTGCGCCGACGAACAGAAGACCGGGAAAATAAGCATCAGAAGAATTATTTTGAATTTCATCTGATAAAAATTACATATTCTGTAAAGCATTCCAGGTTTCAGGTTTAACCTTTCATTACTATCTGCATGATCCTGAAATTATCAGGAAACTATATGGCAATCCCACCTTCATCCCAGGTCCGGGGAGGAGATCCGCCGCATGGTAGTCCGATTCTTATGACGATCCCCAAACCACCTGCAACCAATGGTCGAAGATTTTTTACCAGTCTTCCGGCATTCCTGTTAAACGGCTGTCCCGGACTGAAGTAAATCTAAGAATAAAATGAGAAGGATAAAAAGGGAGAGCTAAAAAAACATGAATAAATGTCCGAAATTTGATTTACCTGATTAAAAGGATTTAAGGATTAATTCAATATGGATATCCTAAAAATTCTTTCGATCCAAATTATAAATGAAATACAGGAATTAACCACTTAAATCCATTTCATCCCTGTTTCATTTTTGAGGTATATGCCTCGCCATAAATGAGTTGACGCAATTATTCCAGCTCGTGGTACAACTACTTCGCCTCGAATTCAGGTAATTGTTCGTACTGTTGAATTGGGTTATTCCTTTCTTGTATTCATTTAACGTTCTATTATATTCGTTCACCTCATCCTGGGTTAAAAGCGTTTTGTCTTTCGCGTTGAATAGTGCAACCATCTTGTCATAGCCGGCGGCAGTCAGCATAAAATCGGTGATTACCGGGATCTTCTGATCAGCTTCTTCCTTATAAAAGGTCAGCATCTTACTGCATGTCGTATGAAGCGAATTATCCGCTTTAAAATTTGGAATGCTATCCAGTTTATCAAGACCCTCATCCACAAATTCCGACAGCGCATTCCGGTTCTGTTCTATGCTGCTGACTTCCTTTTTATTCATGGCATCGATCAGGTATGCTTCCTGCTTGTAGGCTTTAAAAAAAATGAGATAAATCTTATTGTAATACGTAAGCGCTTCATTTGCTTTTTCGAGGTTTTGTGTAACACGGTCGTGACTTTCGATCAGGTTTACCCCGTACCTGCCGGCAAATGCCTTATACTGCTCATCAATGACGGACGATGCAGCCTGGAGTTTTTCACCTGCCTTCTGCTGAGCCAGGAGATAAGCTTCCATCAGGTCGTATGATTGTTCGGCCACCTCCTCCATATCGATGATCTTTGCAAAATCGTTGTTCAGGATATAGAAATTCATCTTCAGGTACGACAGGGTAGAATCCCGGAGTGAAACATCGTTGTTGAATGCAGGCAGGCGCCTGACCACCTGGATGGACTCTTTAATGGTATTAAGAAGGTCGGTCCGTTTTTTTTCAACTTTTCGTGCACTCCGGCTGTGCGCCATGGTACTGGTATAATCCCAGGTATCATTGCGGATGTTTTGGTATTGACCGTCGATGACATTCATATATGCAAAGGCTTCGGCGGGACTCTGTCCTTCAAGTGCCGATGGTAATGCATTGAAAAGGAACAGAGGCAGGATAATGAGCAAATAATTTTTACAAGTATTCATGGTTTGATCATTTATTTAATTCGAGGTAATCTGTAAGGATGAACCAGGTTTCCTCGAGATAAGGATCGGATATAAGGGATCCGGATTCTTGTCTCAGGAAGTCTGCGTGATACTCACTCATTCTCATCATGCGCTGGTCCGCCCTGATGTTCTCGACCGTAAAATTCCGGCTGCTGTCCGATGCAAGGGCGTTGATCTCATTGAGGAGCATTTCCTGCTCATCTTTGCCGGCTTTGAATTTTTCAAGTTGAAGCGGAATGAAGGTATATTTCTTCAGATAACCAATGCCGATACTGTCAATCCGGCTGATCTCCCTGAATTTTCTGCAGGTATCCACCCTCTCTGCGGATCGTTTTTTAAGCTCTTCAACATGGATAAGATCAAGCGGCCTGAAGTAGGCACTCTTCTCAAGAGTATCATTCGGGAAGGCACCTTTAAATTCTCTTTCCGATACATTATAGGGATCTTTTATCCGGGTTAAAAGGATATCGGGAACCACACCGTTTTTCTGGTAAGACCGGCCGGTAACCCTGTAATATCTTGCCGCAGTCACTCTCACAACATCACAGTTTTCCGGATCCTTTGGAAGATCATTCCTGCCATCTGTGCCCACAGGGACAAGGATCTGCGCGGAAGCTTTACCAAAGGTTGTATCTCCAATGATGACAGCCCGGTTATAATCCTGCAATGCAGCCGCCAACATTTCAGAAGCAGACGCACTGTACTGATTGACCAGTACGGCCATAGGGCCATTATACATCGCGCCCCTGGTCATGTCTTTTATCGCTCCCAGTTGGTTGTTCGCATCCCGTTGGATCCAGAGAATCCCAAAATCAATAAAGAGCCCTGCCAACTTTACAGCTTCCTCAAGTGATCCGCCACTATTGCTGCGAAGGTCGAGAATCAGTGCATCGATCTTTGCCTTCCTCAGCTGGTAGAGAACATCTGCCACGTCTTTGGCACAACCGGGAGAATCCTTTGAATCCCATGATGTATAGAATGCCGGCAGGACAATATAGCCAACCCGTTTGGGGCCATTCAGAATGTAGGCTCTCACAGAATTCTCTCTTTCAGCGTTCTCTTCCCGGGGAAATGTAAGGTCTTTGGGATTTCCCGATCCATCAAGGATCGTCAGGGTCAGTTCAGAAGGTTCCGGATTTCCTATATAATCGCTGATGTCCCTGTAGCCTGCAAAATCCAGTTCCATCGATTGGGAACCCGGGATACCGAGTTTTGTGATAACGTCGCCGACCCGGATTTGTCCTTTTTTCCAGGCATAACTACCGGGAACAATGGACGCGATCACAAACCTGCCATCCGGTTTTTGCTCAAGCTTTATGCCGTATGACATCGACTGTGAAGACAGGTGATCCCTGAAATCCGTAAAACTTTCCTGTGAAAAATAGGAGCTGTGCGGATCGGCCTGCAATAACATGCTGTTCGCGTAAGCATCGAAAACCCTTCGTTCCGGTCCCTGTTTGCTGTTGAGAATTTCCATCAGCGTTTTCTTTTCAATCCTTGCGATCATGTAAAGAACGTTCATCAGGGAACTGTCGGGAATATCTGCATTAAGGATGGTTGAATCTCTCCTGGTCTTATCATAAAGATTATTCAGTAATTTATATTTGAGCAGCGCCTGCCATCTTTCCTTTTTATCCCTGGAATAGTAATCCTCATTCCATGTGTAAGGATTCCCGGTGGAATCGGTTTCCATGAGACCTGGCCTTATTGATTCCAGTTCACAAAGGATTTCTATAGAGTTCTCCAGGCTCCGGGTATATATATTGACAAGGTTCCCGCTTTCCAGGTTGTACGAACCCGATGGATCCAGAAAGGTGAGGGGATCTGTTTTTCTGATCTTCAGGATATCGGATGCACTGAAGATCACCTGCCCGGGATCGAGAGCTCGGATCAGATCGGATTTGAATTTTGTGGGTCGCAGAACCCGGCCCTGAGAGGCTTCAACGCGAATGCATTATACGTTTTTACGACTTCTGAAAATTCCCGGTTGTAATCATGATGATTCTGGGCCTGTGCGGAAACAGTGATGCAGACCATCCATAGCATGGTCAGGACGAAGTGTCTCATAGGCAGTATAAATGGTTACCAGATCCCTGTATTTTCAGGCTTTACAGGAGTATTTACGGGGCAATTTGCGATGACGCCGTTGACGTTTATCTTCTGCTCCCACCGTAAACAAAACTTTTTCGAAATATGAAGATATGAAATTTTTCGAAAAAACGAAACTGATATGGTATATGGGGAAAAAAATGTAAGATGAAATTTCTTCAGAATACTCCGGAAAAATGGTGCAGGGATTTATTCTATTCTCACCTCCAGACCTTAAATTACAAACCAATTGATAACTCTTGAAAATTTCGTCAATTCATTTGTCTTCCTTACCTAGCATTTGTAAGAAAACTCGACGACCCTTCGGCTGCGCTTAGGGACCGGTGACTTCATTCAAGAGGGTAATCTTTTCGGATGGTGGTAAGGCAGGCAAAAGACCCTTCTTGCGAAAGTCACTGAATTTTAAATTTACACATAAGGCCTTTTGCCTGCCTTACCACCATCCGAAAAGTTCTTCGTTCATCGAATTGACCGGTCCCTCACATACCCAAAAATCAGGTTCAGTCAGATGTGAAACTCCTGGAATTAAAAAAATGCGATTCGTAACAGCGAATTGTAAAATTTATAATTTTGCATCCGGAAAGACACCTATCGCCCCACGAACCTGTCATTTTTCTTGTCAGGGCGCTCAGATGAAAGGATATTGAACCCGATCCGGCATCTGTTTATACTTAGTGCTTGCAAGAAAACGCCAATAGCTGCGTTATGCTCGACTTCAAAACAGTCATTTACGAATAGTAAACTCCTGTTTTTCAGTCATCGCAAGCCTTGCTCTTGACGTTTTCTTATCAAGCACGGCTAAAAAACATGAGTTTTCTTTCTGACACTACTTAGAATGATCTTTGGGATGGAAAAGTACATGTTAGTGGTTTTTAATCTGCTGGCGGTTTCCGCGGTAGTCATTTTCCCTTGGCTGAAGCCGAAGCAACTGGCCCGTTGGGGCATCAGCCTTATCCTTCTGCAGTCGGTAACCATCGCACCCCTGGCGCTATGGGGCCTGGTGCACGGCACATTCCAATACATTCTTCCAGGATCGTATTTCACAGGTGACATACCGCTTCGAATCGACCCACTGTCGGCCTGGTTCATGATGATCATGGTTTTTACCTTTGTGACGGGCAGCTTTTACGGCGTTCACTACCTCAGGGATTACAGGGAGCAGGGCAGCAACCTGATTATGCATGCCATCGCGTTTGTCCTTGCCTTTACTTCTCTTATTGACCTGTGCTTGATGCAGAACGCGTTCATTTTCCTGGTGCTGTGGGAGATCATGGCGCTGAGTTCCTTTGTGCTCATCATCTTTGAACATGACAAGAAGGAGACACTGAAGGCCGGCATCAACTTCCTGGTTCAGGCTCATATTTCCATCTTGTTTCTTACCGTTGCATTCATCTGGACGAAGGTGAAAACGGGATCCTTTGATTTTGCTTCGATTCCTTCCTATACCCTTTCCCATCCCGCAATGGGACTCGGGCTGTTTTGTTTCCTGTTCATCGGTTTTGCCATCAAAGCCGGCTTTGTCCCTTTTCATACCTGGCTTCCCCTGGCACATCCTGCTGCACCGGCACATGTTTCAGGGATCATGTCCGGGGTCATTATTAAGATTGGCATTTTTGGAATCCTCCGGATGATCACCTTCATTCGGGCTGATTATACGACCATTGGATACTTAATCCTCACGGTATCGGTGATCACCGGGATTTACGGAGTGATGCTTGCCATTATTCAGCATAACCTGAAGCGACTACTGGCATACCACAGTATTGAGAATATCGGGATCATCGGGATTGGCATGGGACTCGGCTGCCTGGGCATCGGCACTTCAAGCGAATGGCTGATGGTAACAGGCTTTGGCGGTGCGCTCCTTCATACGCTGAACCACTCCCTTTTCAAATCGCTGCTTTTTTATAGTGCCGGCAATGTTTACAAGAACACGCATACCATGAACATCGAGGCGATGGGAGGACTGATCCGCAGAATTCCCCACTCGTCCTGGCTCTTCCTCATCGGGTCGCTGGCCATCTGCGGCCTGCCGCCGTTTAACGGGTTCGTGTCCGAATTTTTCATCTACAGTGGATTGTTCAAAGGGCTGAGCGCAGGACATTTTATGTTCACCCTGGTGATGCTGTTCTCTATTCTCGCCCTGGCACTTATCGGTGGACTTGCACTGATCTGTTTTACCAAAGCCTTTGGCGTGGTTTTCCTCGGAAGGCCCCGTTCGGTGCTTCCTGACAGCGAACCTGGCGAACAGGCCCGGGGCGTTGTTCCGCTATATATTATCGGAGCCGCGATGGTTTTCATTGGCATTTTTCCGTTTGTTTTTAATTCATCCCTGGAGAGGATCATCAGCCTGTTCGGCACGGGCAGCGAGCGGATAAACCAGAATTTTTCAGCAACGGCCCGGGAATCCTGACGAATATCGGGCTGTATTCTGCCGCGTTTATGGCGCTGACCGCCGTTCTTTTCTTCGTCAGGAGGCTGCTTACAAAACGAAGCGTTATAAGTTCGGCGGAAACCTGGGGATGCGGTTTTACCGGTGATACCGGAAAAGCGCAGTATACCGCTTCATCTTATGTGAGAAGCTATCGAAAACTGGTGGAACCTGCCCTTTTGATTAAAAAGAAAAAGATAACGGCAACAGGCTTATATCCGGGAAGGATAGAACATCGTACGCACCCGCTTGACAAGCTGGAAAATACTCTCATAGACCGCCCCGTCAGTTGGTTACAGCAGGGGCTGAACCGGTTTGTTTTTCTGCAGAACGGGAACATTCAGGCTTATATCTTTTATGGATTTATTTTCATCATTGCCGTCATGGTGATCCCGCTGCTTATCTCTAAATTTCTCGTATTCCTCGGCTTCCTAAATCAGATATAAAATGATCAGCTTTGCTCTTATAGTGTTGACGGGCTTTCTTTTTATGGGGGTGGTTGTAAGGACGAAGAGTCTCCTGTCAGGCCGGAAAGGTCCGGGGATTTTTCAGCCGGTGAAAGATATTTTCAGGCTCTGGAAAAAAGGTGCCGTATACAGTAGGGTGACAAGCCCGGTATTCCGGATTGCCCCTGTGGTGTATTTTGCCTCCGTGGTCATGGCTATGCTTATGGTCCCCCATGGCAGCCGGCCCGGGGTATTTTCATTCGACGGCGATTTTGTCATGTTTGCCTATATTCTTGCCCTGGGGAAATTTATGATGATCATCGCAGCACTGGATACAGGCAGTAGTTTTGAAGGGATGGGAGCGAGCCGTGAAGCCTTATTCTCCATGCTTGCCGAACCGGCCTTTTTCATCCTGCTTGGATCCATGGCGCTCTATACCGGCCATACCTCTTTTTATGCCATTTTCTCTTCGCTGAATTATGGTTCCTATGTATCCTACCTTATCGGCATTCTCGCAGCCTTCGTCCTCGTGCTCACTGCCATGATCGAGAACAGCAGGATGCCTGTGGATGATCCGAAAACCCACCTGGAACTGACCATGATTCATGAGGTTATGATCCTGGATAACAGTGGTTTCGATCTTGGAGTGATCATGTACGCCACGCTGCTGAAATTCGCGATGTTCGGAGCCATAATCGCCGATTTTTTCACCGGCTCCCTTCCGCTGCAGTACTCTGTTCCCCTGTTCTTCGGGATCCAGTTCGTATTTGCAGTATCCGTCGGGATCCTTGAATCTTTTACGGCCAGGTTCAGGATGAGCCATAATCCGCAGTTCATCTTTTTGCTCACCTCCGTTGCGCTGCTCATTTTTTTCGGGGTTCTGCTGGCCGTGGGTAAATTCATTTAAATACAATGACTGATATCTTACTGATCATATTTGCCATCACGCTGCTCTTTATGAGCATTGCCAACAGGATTTTCAGTTATCTGAACATCCTCATTTTCCAGGGATTCCTGCTTTTCGGGATCACCTATCTTACACTAAAAGAGATCAACACCCTGAACCTGGTGCTGATCATGCTGGAGACCATCATTTTCAAAGCCCTTGCCGTCCCGGCCTTTCTGAAATATGTCATCAGAAGGAACAATATTACGCGGGAGGCGGAACCCTATCTGCCGAATTTTATCTCCCTTATTATCGTAACCCTGATTATCATCATAACCATCATTCTTGCCGGTTCCATCAGGGATGGAAATCTGGATAAGACTTTTTTCGTCGTGGCGCTTTCCAATCTTTTCACAGGACTATACCTGATCGTTTCCAGGAAGAAGATCATTACCCATGTCATCGGATACCTGGTGATCGAAAACGGCGTGTTTGTCCTTTCCCTTGCAGCGGGCAATGAGATCCCTATGCTCGTGAACCTCGGCATCATGCTCGATATTTTCGCAAGTGTTCTCATACTTGGTATATTCTTTAACAAAATTGGAGATTACCTGAAGGACCCGGATGTCAATCTTCTTCGTAATCTAAAAGACTAATCCTATGATCGGCTATTTTCTCACCGGCACGCTGGTAATCTGCATTGCATTGTTTCTGAACAGGAACAGGGTGATCAATGACGCACTGGTCATTGCCTATGTCGTGCTGTTATGGGCGCTCGGACTGTACGAGTACCAGCATATGAATGTTGTGCAGCTCGGTTTTTTCAGGGCCGATTCGATAGGCATCCTGTTACTCTCGGCGACCTGCATCGTAAGTATTCCCGCTTTTTATCACAGTCACAGGTATATTTCCTCTCATGATGAAACGCCCAGGACGCGGGCCATCTTCTTTTCGGCCATGATCTTACTGATCTCCGCCATCAGCATGGCCTACCTGTCCAATCACATCGCAGTGACCTGGATCTTTGTCGAGATCACCACCCTGTCTGCTTCGGCCCTGATCTATCATCACAGGAATATCAGGGCCCTTGAAGGGGTATGGAAATATGTTTTTATTTGTACGATCAGCATCACCTTCATCTATATCGGCATCCTGTTCCTCAGCCTGTCCATGAAACCCGCCGGTATCACAGATATGTCGTTTCGATAAGATCAATGCCCGCTACGACCGGCTGGACCCATTCTGGCTCAGGCTTTCCTTCCTGTTTATTTTTACAGGATTTACCGCCAAGATCGGACTGGTGCCGATGTACACCGCCGGAATCGATGCAAAGGATAAAGCCCCGGCGCCGGCAGGAGCTTTGTTCTCGAGCGTGCTGATGAATATGGGCTTTATAGGGATCTACCGGGTCTACGGCATCGTTTCCCATACCCAGGTGGCCCACTGGGCATCGGTCCTCATGCTGGTTTCCGCGCTTCTTTCCATATTCGTGGCCACTGTGTATATGACTCATATCAAAAATATCAAGCGGATGTTTGCCTATTCAAGCATTGAACATATGGGCATCGTGATGCTGGGACTTGCTGTGGGAGGCATCGGCATTTATGCAGCCATCCTTCACCTCATTCTTCATACTTTTATCAAACCCAGTCTGTTCTTCCAGTACAACCAGATCTACAGGGTTTACCGGAGCAAAAGCATTTACGATGCCGGACAGTATTTCAAATTCAATCCGGTGGGTGCGATCGTGATCCTGCTGGCTTTTATTTCTGCGACGGCCATGCCGCCTTCCGGGCTTTTCGTGAGTGAATTCATGATTTTCCAGTCCTTATTTGAAGCACATCATCTGATGATCCTGATTTTTGTCCTGATCCTTCTTACCATGATCATTTGGGGATTCGGATCCAATATTTTCAAGCTCCTTTTCGCTCAGCCGCGGATGCAGGATGAGCATAAAGTTCCTGCCATAAGCGGCAGTGAATCACTTTCGCAATTTTTCCTGCTGGCGCTGGCCGTCTATTTCGCCTATTTTCCCCCGGAACCATTCGTCAGATTAATTCAGGATGCAACACATCTCATTCAATAGCGGGTTATGGAAACGATCATCTTGCATAATAATCAAACCGTACCTTGCGGAGATATCCCGCTCCTGGAATATGAAAAATTCCTGCAGACCAACTGTGGATTGCTTGATCATCACCCGGAAAGGCATTGTGTCAATTATTTCGGTTTAAAGAAAGAAAACGGCATACTGCTCTTTTGCTGCATTGCCGATGACGAAACCCATGAGATTTTCGTATCCTCCGCCTTTGCCGAAGGGAATAAAGAGTTTCCCGCATTGACGGCCATCAATCATCAATTCGAAAAGTTTGAAAGGGAAATTCATGAAAATTTTGGACTCCGCTATACAGGTCATCCCTGGCTCAAGCCATACCGGTTTTCGTTCAACCGGGCCGGCGATGAGATGAAAGTTGGCGCTTACCCGTTTTACCAGGTAAAAAGCGATGAGTTGCACGAGGTGGCGGTTGGTCCGATTCATGCCGGCATCATTGAGCCGGGACATTTCCGTTTTATATGCAATGGGGAACAGATCATGCACCTCGAAATCCAGCTCGGATATCAGCACCGGGGCATAGAGGAACTGTTTCTCAGGAAGACCGGAATATTGGAACGGGCAACGCTGGCTGAAAACATTGCCGGAGATACCACAGTGGGCCATACCACGGCTTTTTCAAATCTATGGGAGAGCCTTTGTGGTTTTCCGCCTGATCCCCGACTTCAGTTTACCCGGACGCTGGCCCTGGAACTGGAAAGGATCGCGATCCATACCGGCGATCTGGCAGCGATATGCGGCGACATTGCCTATCAGCTTGGAAATGCAGTATATGGCAGACTGAGGACGCCGATCATCAATTTTTTTCAGGAGTGGGAGGGAAACCGTTTGGCAAAGGGACTCATCAGGCCGGGGAAGTTCAATTTCCCTTTTACGCATGAACTGGCAGAAAGACTCCTGAGGATATTCAGCGAATATGAACCGGAATTTCATGAGATGTCGGAACTATTATTTACCCTTCCCAGTGCGCTGTCGCGGATGGAGAGGACCGGGACGGTGACCCTCGACCAGGCGCTGGAGACAGGCGCAGTCGGGATGGCCGCGAGATCGAGCGGTCTGCAAAGGGATATCCGCTGTTCCCATCCCCATGACCTCTACGGCGGGAACCTCATCCATGAACCCGTGATAAAAACCAGGGGAGATGTGTTCAGCAGGGTGCAGTTAAGAAGGGAAGAGATCGCACAGTCGATTGGGTATTGCAAGGCGCTGCTCTCCGGTATACCGGAATTTGCAGAGCCTGTGGATGCGGGGCTGGTTCCTGCCCGTGGGAAATTCGGCATCTCGCTGACAGAGGGATGGCGCGGTGAGATCTGTCATTGTGCGATCACCGACGAAGAAGGCAACCTGCTGCTCTACAAGATCAAGGATCCTTCCCACCACAACTGGATGGCACTGGCCCTTGCCGTGAGGAATAACGAGATCTCCGATTTCCCGGTGTGCAATAAGAGCTTCAACCTCTCGTATTGCGGACATGACCTATAAGACTTGCCGGTCCGGGAACCTCCCACCCGTTTTTTGTAGCAGGGGATGGAAAACCGGCCGCTTATCAATTGAGGACAACATTTGAAAACCAACAATAAGACATTCCGTAAGCGCTATGTTTAATAATCTGAAGATCGTTTGGCACCAGGGAAGGCAATATATTCCTGATATTTCCGCAGCAGTGGTCCCGGGAATTTTCAGGGGAAGGCCTGTTATCTCAGCGGGGGATGTTGATGAACAGGCGCTCGTTGAGTTGTGCCCCATGAAGGCCATTTCAGCGCGGCCATTGCGCATCGACCTGGGCAAATGCACCTTCTGTGGTGAGTGTGCGATAAGGTACCCGGAAAAGATCAGGTTCACTTCCGACTACAGGCTTTCCTCCAATGTCAGGGAAGGACTGATCATCCATGAAGGACGTGAAAATCCGGTTGAGGTGGATCCCTCACAGGTACGGATGGAAATTTACCGGCATTTCGGACATTCTCTGAAGCTGCGGCAGGTTTCCGCCGGAGGCGACAACAGTTGCGAACTGGAACTGAATGCTACGAACAATGTCCAGTTCGACATGAGCCGTTTTGGTATCGACTTCGTGGCATCTCCCCGTCATGCCGATGGCATTGTGATCACCGGACCGATTTCCATCAATATGGCAGAACCGCTGCAGTCTTGTTATGAGGCTATTCCGGAACCCAAAATCATTATTCTCGCCGGAACGGATGCCATCAGCGGAGGGATCTTTGCAGACAGTCCGGCTGTGGATCGAAGTTTTCTTAACCGGTACAAGGCCGATCTTTACGTCGCAGGGAATCCTGTTCACCCACTGACGTTCATCAATGGCATACTCGATCTCACCCGGAGAAGGAAGGGGAGAAGACAGGGGCGAGCCGGAAAGTGAGGGATATCCTTCCTTGGGTAAGCGCTTCCTGAGCCAGGTGAAGGTCTATCTCACTGATTTAAAATACCTTCGTCATCTTCGATCTCTGCCATCAGGCAGGGGGACGAAAAGTATAAGTGAGGCGTTTCCTGTTCCAGAGGTCGCACGAATTGCTTTTCTATTTTCATCTTATCCGGTGAGTGAGAGGCTTTAGAGTCATTATTTGCGTCACCGGTTACCTTTTCAATCTTCGGATCATCTTCTTTCTTCATAAGGCTTTTGAAAATTTACTTCTTCATCATTAACCGGTAACAACTCATTCATCGTATTGTTGTCACTCCATCAACACCATTTTCCAAAAATTCAAAGACGGCTTGTTTCTCTGATGAATATCGATGGGAAAATGAATTCCCTGACCAGTAAAAATGCCCTCGAAGCAAAAGCGGATGAAAAGGTGCTGTTCATCACTTCCCGGGCTAACCGAGATACCCGGATTAACCACATTGGCGCTCATGCCAACCTTGTCTGGCTGGGAGGATCGTTCAATGACCGCCTGGCGGCAAATGATCAATTATGGCCGTTTGTCGGCGTTTCGACAGTTACAGATTTCTTTCAGTTCAGGCTGCCCGGAACCAAGGCGTACTTATATCTGTGATATCAGTGCAAAGTTTCCGAAATCGGTGGACTTCAATCCAGGGTATAAAAAAGTCCAACGGATAACTCAGCTTAAGCTTTCTTTTCGGTGCTAAAGTTTGCTGTGGGTAAAAATGCAAACGCCTGAAAATCAGACTGATTTCAGGATTTTGCAAAATATTGCTTTATTCCAGCGGACGAAGCGGGATTAGCTCTCACATCAACAAATCAACACATCAACAAATCAACCTCTTCCGGGATTAGCTCGCTCCGCTCGCTGATCCCCGGGGGGAGAAATTCAGCCTTAAAAGCCAGAACATTCGCTCTTACATCAACAAATCAACAAATCAACACATCAACAAATCAACCTCTTCCGGGATTAGCTCGCTGCGCTCGCTGATCCCTGGGGGGAGAAATGCAGCCTTAAAAGCCAGAACATTCGCTCTTACATCAACACATCAACAAATCAACACATCAACAAATCAACCTCTTCCGGGATTAGCTCGCTGCGCTCGCTGATCCCCGGGGGGAGAAATGCAGCCTTAAAAGCCAGAACATTCACTCTCACATCAACAAATCAACACATCAACACATCAACAAATAAACATCTTCCGGGATTAGCTCGCTCCGCTCGCTGATCCCTTGGGGGGAGAAATTCAGCCTTAAAAGCCAGAACCTTCACTCTCACATCAACACATCAACAAATAAACAAATCAACATCTTCCGGGATTAGCTCGCTCGGCTCGCTGATCCCCGGGGGGAGAAATTCATTCTTAAAAGCCAGAACATTCACTCTCACATCAACACATCAACAAATAAACAAATCAACCTCTTCCGGGATTAGCTCGCTGCGCTCGCTGATCCCCGGGGGGAGAGCTGCAGCCTTAAAAGCCCAACCCTCCGCTGCGCTTCGGGTTTACGGGCTTTTTTCATTCTCCTGCCCGTTTGAAAATGGGATTTTCAACTGGCAGCAGGAATGAAAAAAGCCCGATTTTGCTTTCGCAAAATTGGGCTTTTGAGGCTGCGGAGGAAGAGGGATTCGAACCCCCGGTCCGCGCAAGCGGACAACGGTTTTCAAGACCGCCGCATTCGACCACTCTGCCATTCCTCCGGGCGCAAAAGTAATACATTTTTTTTAATTGAAAACGGGGCCTTCCGAATTTTAAAAATTACCCCCTCCTAACATCCGAAATCCCTTGTCAGCACACGAAATTCGGATATTTCAACCATTTTTTGCCATCAATTTGCAGTTTTATCAACAAAACCGCATTTTTTTACCCTGAAATTTGCTAAACATCAGAAATACTCTATATTTGTATACGATTTGACACTTTAATGATTACTAACCCTAAAAATTTTTTATTATGAACAAAGCACAATTAATCGATGCAATTGCTGCCGAGGCTAATCTGACAAAAGCTGATGCTAAAAGAGCTTTAGATGCTTTCGTTAAAACAACAACCGGTGCCCTGAAAAAAGGTGATCGCGTTGCACTGGTAGGTTTTGGTTCATTCTCCGTATCAAAAAGAAACTCAAGAACCGGTAGAAATCCTCAAACTGGTGCTCCCATCACCATCGGTGCCAAAAAAGTGGTTAAATTTAAAGCTGGTAGCGAATTGGGTGACGCTGTTCAATAAAAAATATTTGTCCTACCTTGAAGGGAGCCTTTCAATGCTCCCTTTTTTTATCGATTTTCAAGGCCATGGACGAACTGATCAGCTATCTTTCAGGCTTTGTCACCCCGGAGCGCCTGGCCCGCTTTGAACAGGTTCTTGGCTTCCGGACGCGCTATCTTACCGTCGTCCTCGAAGATATCTATCAGTCACAAAACGCCAGCGCCGTAGTCCGGACCTGCGACTGCTTCGGCATTCAGGATCTCCATATCATTGAAAATCAGCATGATTTTATAATGGACCACGAAGTGGCCCTCGGAGCCCAGAAATGGCTCACCATCCACCGCCATACCGGCACTCCCCAAAATACCCCCGCTGCCATCAATCAGCTCCGCAAGCGAGGGCTACCGCATCGTTGCCACCAGCCCCCATAGCAGGGACGTTCCCCTCGGCGACTTCGACCTCACCCACGGTAAGGCTGCCCTCTTCTTCGGTACCGAACTGACCGGCGTCTCCCAACTCCTCAAAGACCAGGCCGATGAATTTATCAACATCCCGATGTTCGGCTTCACCGAAAGCTATAATATCTCGGTCTCCGTCGCCCTTGTCCTCCAAAATCTCGTCTGCCGACTTCGATGGACTCTGATATAAACTGGAAAATGAGCCACGCTGAACAACAGACACCTGAAACTTCAATGGCTCAGGAAATCCATTAAAAATGTCCAATTTATTGAGCGTCAATTTCTGCAAACGAAAAAAAATAATTCCCGTTAGTTAAAATTGAAACCCCGCTATTGAAAATCCGTATAATTTTTTATCTTTGACCAAACAGTATTTTCTGTTGATTAAATTTCTTTTCTTCTCCATTAAATAGGGAACTTAATGAATTGCATAATCATTGACGACGATAAACTGTCACGGAGAATTCTCGAAGAATTCATTAAAAAGACAGAGGGATTGGTTCTGAGATATTCTTTCTCAGATGCGGTTGAGGCGATTAATGTCATGAAGAAGGACGACGACATCGAATTGATCTTTCTTGATATTGAGATGCCCGAAATGAGCGGTATCGACTTCCTCAATTCCTTAAAAAACCCTCCCCAGATTATCATCTTTTCATCCAAAGGCAAATACGCCATCGACGCCTTTGAATATGATGTGACCGATTATCTGCTCAAACCCGTAACCTATTCCCGCTTCTATAAAGCTGTTGATAAGGCAGCTTCCCGGTACGACCGGAATAAAATGAATATTCTCGGCAAGGACGAGATCTTCATCAAGAAGAACTCCACCCTTGTCCGGCTCAAATACGAAGATATCCTCTGGGTGGAAGCACTTGAAAATTACGTGATATTCAATACCTTCAAGGAAAAGTATACCATCCACTTCACGATGAAGGCCATTGAACAAAAACTTCCTACGGCAAAATTCACCCGGGTGCACCGGTCCTATATCGTCAATACCAGCAGCATTGACGTGATTGAGGACAATTCGGTCATCATCAAGACTGAAGAAGGTTCCAAAAGCATACCCATCGGGAAATCATACAAGGATAAATTAATGAAAGATATCAATTTGATTATCAAATAGGTATTAATTTATCCTGAGATGGTTTCAAACCGGATCCTGTTTCTGAACCATATCGCCCAGACTTCCCCTTCACCGATGATGATCGAGATCGAATCGGCCAAAGGGATCTATCTTTATGGCCCCGGGAACAAACGCTATATGGATCTGATCTCCGGGGTGAATGTCTCAGTGCTCGGTCATGCCCATCCCGTGATCCTGGAGGCCGTCAAAAAACAGGTCGACCGCCACATGCACCTGATGGTGTACGGGGAATTCATCCAGTCACCGCAGGTGGACTACGCACGGCTGCTGACCGGTCATCTTCCATCACATCTCAGACACGTTTACTTTGTGAACAGCGGCGCCGAAGCCATTGAAGGCGCTCTGAAACTGGCCAAGAAGGTCACCGGCAGAAGCGAGATGCTCTCCTTCCGCCATGGCTACCACGGGAGCACCCACGGTGCGCTGAGCATCATGGGCGACGAATACCTACAAATCGGCCTTCAGGCCCCTGCTTCCCGGTACGCGCCTGCTGAGTTACAACAATTCCGAAGACCTCGATGAGATCACCACCTCCACAGCCTGTGTGGTGGCTGAAGTCATGCAGGCCGAAGCCGGCGTGATCACCCCTCAGGACCATTTCCTCGCAAAACTGAGGAAACGTTGTGACGAAACCGGGACCCTGCTGATCTTCGATGAGATCCAGACGGCCTTCGGACGCCTGGGAACCGTGTTCGGATTTGTGAAATACGGGATCACCCCCGATATTCTTGTCCTGGCCAAAGGCCTTGGCGGAGGTATGCCCCTGGGCGCTTTTATCGCTTCGAAAGAGATGATGTCGGCCCTGACCGACAATCCCGCACTCGGCCATATCACGACTTTTGGCGGTCATCCTGTTTGCTGTGCCGCCGGAATGGATGCATTGCGAGGTGATCCTTGGAAGACCACCTCGCGGAAGAAGCGGCCGGGAAAGAAGCACTCTTCCGGTCCGGTCTCACTCACCCGGCGATCAGGGAGATCCGTGGACAGGGCTTCTGCTGGCCCTGGAATTTGGCGACAGGGATCTGATGCATAAGGTGGTCGCTGAGGGTGTGCAAACAGGGTTCATCACCGACTGGTTCCTGTTCTGTGACACGGCCATCCGCATTTCGCCTCCGCTCAATATCACCCCCGATGAAATCCAGGAGGCCTGCCAGATGGTCAATGCGGCAATAAATAAAGCTGCAGGTCAATAAACCCCGGAATTCTTCGTTCTCTTCAAAATGATGACCTTTGTGAAGAATCTCGCATTCATCCTCGTTCTCGCCGCGCTCTCCTGTCGTGTGTTTTCCCAGGAGACACGGTTCCCGGAGCTCATTAAGGCCGAAAATGACATTGTCGCAGGAGTTCGACCAGCTGTATACCCTCCCGGCCTCGCCTTCCCGCGATTCACTTAACACCGCCATCATCGGGGGTTTGCGGGAATCACTGCGTTCATGGGACAGTTTTTTCTTTGGATGGGACAAGCTTAAGAATGTCGGGATCTTCAGGTCACAGGACAATAAAGTCAGGGTTTATACCTGGTACCTTGAAAACGCGAAAGGGGAATACACCTACTACGGGTTCATCCAGCACCTCACCGGACGTAAAAAATCGAAACAACAGGTTTCACTTTTCGGACTGGAGGATCATCACCGCGAAATCAGCAAGCCCGGTGAGGCGGCCCGGCTCGATACTTCCCACTGGTATGGCTGCCTTTATTATGGGATCCGGTCGTTCCAAAAACGAAAAAACACCTGGTATGTCCTCTTCGGGTACCAGTTCAATAATAGCTTTTCACATAAAAAGCTGCTTGACGTGTCTGACTTTCGACCGGAAGGGGCATCCCGTATTCGGCGGGGATTTCGTCCTGGAAAAAAAGACGGTCAGGCGCTTTATCCTTGAGTATTCCGCCGATGTGGTCATCTCGATGCGGTATAATCCACATCTCAATATGATTGTCTTCGACCATCTCGAACCTTTTCAGCCTATTTTCAAAGGCAATTACCGTTTTTACAGTCCAGACGGCTCATACGACGGTTTTACCTTCGATGATGGGGATTTCGTCTTTCAGAAAGATGTCGATGCCCGGAATGACTGATCCTGTCACGCACCATCCTGCCGAATTGTCAGTCGATTCCCAATGGCACGGGCTTTGAAAGTCCAGGCGCAGATGTTTAACGTTAAAAAGCTATAACTATGCATAAGGGAAAAATTGATGTCACTACCGAGAACATTTTTCCGATCATTAAAAAATTCCTGTATTCGGATCATGAGATCTTCCTCAGGGAACTGATCTCCAACGCCGTCGATGCCACTCAGAAACTCAAAACGCTTGCTTCACTCGGTGAATTCAGCGGTGAACTCGGCGACCAGACCATCCACGTGAGCCTCGACCGGAAGAAAAAAACGCTGAATGTTTCCGACAGGGGTATCGGGATGACCTCCGAAGAAGTTGAAAAATACATCAACCAGATCGCTTTCTCCAGCGCCGAAGAATTTCTCGACAAATACAAAAACGCCGGCAGCGCCATCATCGGACATTTCGGGCTGGGATTCTATTCGGCCTTCATGGTTTCCGACAAAGTCGAAGTGGTGACCAAATCCTACAAGGAAGGATCCCCGGCCGTGAATGGGTCTGCGACGGAAGCCCGGAATACAGCTCGATTGAAGATGCGAAAAAGAAAGTTTCGGGACCGATGTTATCCTTCATATCGATGAGGAATCGAAGGAATTTCTTGAAGAAAGCCGGATCGGCGATATCCTCAACAAATACTGCAAGTTTCTTCCGGTACCGATTGCCTTCGGAAAGGAAAAGGAATGGAAGGATGGCAAAGAAGTGGAAACCGGGAAGGACAATATCATCAACAACACCAAACCGTTCTGGACGGAAAAACCGGTCGATGTCACCGATGAACAGTATAAGGAATTTTATCATGAACTTTATCCCGTTGCCGGCGATCCGCTGTTCAATATCCATCTGAATGTGGATTATCCCTTTACCCTGACGGGCATCCTCTATTTCCCGAAGATCAAGAGTAATTTCGAGATCCAGAAGAATAAGATCCAGCTCTACAGCAACCAGGTTTTCGTGACCGATTCGGTTGAAGGGATCGTGCCCGAATTTCTGACGCTGCTGCACGGTGTGCTCGATTCCCCCGATATTCCCCTGAATGTCTCAAGAAGTTATCTGCAGAGCGATTCCAACGTGAAAAAGATTTCCAGTCACATCACCAAAAAGGTTGCCGACCGGCTTGAGGAGATCTTCAAAGACAAACGCGATGAATTTGAAAAGAAATGGGATGATCTGAAACTTTTCATCACCTACGGGATGATCACGGATGAAAAATTCTACGAGCGGGCCGAGAAATTCGCCCTTCTGAAAAACACCGACGGTAAATATTTTACGCTGAAGGAATATGAAGAGCTGGTCAAAGGCAACCAGACCGACAAGAACAAAACGGCTGATCTACCTGTATGCCACCGACCTCGAGGTACAGCACAGCTATATTGAGAAGGCACGGTCGAAGGGCTATGATGTTCTGCTGATGGACGGACAGCTGGATCCGCATTTTATCAATCATGTGGAACAAAAGCTGAAGGATATCCGTTTCAGCAGGGTCGATGCGGATGTGATCGACAAACTCATTGAAAAAGAGGATGTTAAAGACAACGGATCTCCCGGAAGATCAGCAGAACGACCTTTCAACTATCATCGAATCCCAGGTTCCGGAGAAAAACAGATTTATGGTCACCTTCGAATCCCTTGGTGAAACGGAAAGCCCGGTGATCATCACACAGTCGGAATTCATGCGACGGATGAAAGATATGTCGGCCATGTCGGGAATGGATTCGTTTTACGGGAGCATGCCCGATAGTTACAACCTGGTTGTCAATACCGACCATGCGCTTGTGAAAAAGCTGCTCGAAGACAAGGATAAAAAGCTCTCTAAGAAGCTCACCGAGTCTGAATGAGAAGAAAGATCTTCTCACCGGGAAAACGATAAGATCAATAAGGAAAACGAAAAGAAGAAAGAGGAAGAGATCGCACAGGCAGACAGGGACAGGCTGGAAGAACTCAACAAGGATATCTCTGCCCTGGAAAAGACCCGGAGGGAAACCCTTGAAGAATATGCCGGGAAGAACAAACTGGTACGTCAGCTGATCGATCTGGCCCTGCTTTCCAACAATATGCTCACGGGCGAAGCGCTGACTAATTTTGTAAAGAGGAGCGTGGATCTGATTAAGTGAGAGAAGTGATGAGGTGACTGAGGTGATGGAGTGATGGGGTGATGAGGTAAGAAAAGGCAAAAGGCGAAAGGCGAAAGGAAGGAGTTACCGATGGCTTATCGTAAGGACACTGCTTGGGGGCGCGTCGTAATACGCAATCGACGAACGTTGTTAAAACTATTTTGTCAGGAATTTCCAAATACAATCTGAGCAGAGTGCGCAGGCCACCCGCGATTGGTGCGAACCTGAACGAGACCGGCCCCAGTGTTGAGTGGCCCGTGCGACAAGGGCGAGAGAGGGTTGTCAATCGCGGAGGGTTTCTTTGTTACTTTCTTTTGCCCCTGAAAAGAAAGTAAAGAAAAAAAGGGAGTTGATGAGGTGATGAGGTGATGGAGTTAGGAAGTTATGAAGGGCGTAAGAACATCGTTCAGGGCCACCCGCAGTGGCGGGTCGCGACCCGCCATGCGGAATCACCGTGATGGATCCTAAGGCCGTTCGGGAAAACCCGTGGATCTCGCCTGATCGACTGCCGGGCGACTTCATAAAACACTAAAACATTTCCCTCACCTCTTTCTTAAGAAATTCAATCGCCTCCTGGGTGGGGGAGGCCGGCAGTTCCATGGCATTCTCGAGGATCTTTTTTCCCAGGGTGAGGCCATTGGCCTGGGGGCTCATATCTGCCGAGGATTCGCCGATCAGCTTGATGATACTGTTTTTTGCCGACTTGACCTTTTCCCATGCCTGGCGAGCTGATGTATGTCTGCTGCGCCAGGTTATGTTCAAACTCCGTCCTGACCGACGCGATCATTTCATTCTGAAACTGGGCCACGGTAATATTGGCCCTGCTCATCCGCATGACCAGCGAGTCGGGCGATATCCGTTCCAGGTAAAGAATCAGCCTTTCATAGGCCTGCAGCCTGAGGGGAAGTGTTCTCTTTCCGGCTCATCGAGATCTCAAAATTCCGTCGTTTGTCTTCATTTCTGAGAAAAATCCGGATCAGCAGGTAGGCCGTGAGAAAGACGATCAATGCCGGAATGGTATACTTCAGGATTTCAAGAATTTCGTTCATGTTTATCATTTTTGTAGTGAATCAGTCGGAAGTTGGAAGTTGGAAGTTGGAAGTCGGAAGTCCGACCTCGGGCTACTTTCGCCAAAATCCAATGCCTTTGCCAAATAATGCGTTTTTTAAATTTAAATTGCACCGTCGTTTTTTATCCTTTCTTTCAACTCCGGACTTCCGACTTCCAACTTCCGACTCCCTTACTTTTAACTTTTTCAAAGGAAAGGAATAATAAATTTATCAATTTATAATAAAAAAAGTAATTTTGAAGCGAAGTACGAATAATAAACCGGATTTCCTGCACATCAAATTTACGACCTATGGAAAATGTTTCAAAGAGATTGGCCAGTTTATCTGCATCGCAGACCATTGCGATGAATCAGAAAAGTCGTGAAATGAAGGATAAGGGTCTGGACATCATCAACCTCAGTGTTGGTGAGCCCGATTTCCCAACTCCCGATCATATCAAAGACGGCGGCCAAAAAAGCCATAGATGACAACTATTCGTTTTATGCCCCTGTTCCGGGGTATCCGGATCTGCAGGAAAGCCATCTGCAGGAAATTCAAAGATGAAAATAACCTGGAATACACCCCCGAACAGATCGTTGTTTCGACCGGCGCAAAACATTCCATTGCCAATGTCCTGCTCTGCCTCATCGACAAGGGGGATGAAGTGATCGTTCCTGCGCCATACTGGGTGAGTTATGTGGAGCAGGTCAAGATCGGCGAAGGTGTGAATGTCATTGTTGACACCACTTTTGAAAATGAATACAAAATGACCCCCGGCCAGCTTGAGAAAGCCATCACGCCGAAGACCAAGGCCCTTATTCTTTGTTCGCCCTCCAATCCCACCGGCGGGGTATACACTTATGAGGAACTCAAGGGTCTGGCTGAGGTCCTGAAGAAACATCCCGGAGGTTATCGTGATCTCCGATGAGATTTACGAACACATCAACTTTGTCGGCAACCATGTCAGTATCGCCGAATTTCCGGGGATGATGGAACGCACCGTTGTGGTGAATGGCGTTTCCAAAGGTTATGCCATGACCGGATGGCGTATCGGTTATCTGGGTGGCCCGTTATGGATCGCCAAGGCCTGCAATAAACTCCAGGGACAGATGACCTCCGGCGCCACTTCGGTCGCCCAGCGTGCCGCACTGGCCGCCCTGGAGGGTGACCAGGCCTGCGTATCGGAAATGAATGCTGCGTTCAGAAGACGCCGTGATCTCGTTCTGGGACGAATGGCTGAAATTGATGGGATCAAATGTGCCACCCCCGGAGGGGCGTTTTACGTCTTTCCTGATATGAGTGCTTTTTTCGGAAAATCAGCCAACGGGCAGAAGATCACCAATTCCATGGACCTCTGCATGTATCTCCTTGAAAAGGGACTTATCGCCACCGTTCCCGGGGAGGCCTTCGGAGCCCCCGATAATATCAGGATCTCCTATGCCAATTCCGACGAGAACCTGACAAAGGCGATGGACCGGCTGCGTGATGCACTGAAGGCATTGAAATAGGAAGGACACAGAAAAGATCCCTGAGAAGGCAAACTGTACGGTGCCGGATGGTCCGGACCCGTACAGAAGTGTTTTTTCCTCCGGTCTCATGGTCCTCCGTTGCTCCCGGAAAGCTCCATTCTGCCACTTTTTGGCCTGTCGGTAAACTTCAGCGGCAAATTTTCCGTTTTACAGGATAACAGAATTATTTTTATTTTGTGCTTCATCTTTGACGAAAGACGGATGGTTCGACGCAAAATTTCAAGGAAGACCCCGGGATTCATGAAGATTTCGCTATGGCTGGTTTTTGCGGCCATTGTCGTTGCCATCGTGGGTTTTGTCAGGATTTACCATGTCCTTTTCAGCCCCGTCGGTCCAGGTTCCCGGAGGTGGAAGTGTGATTTCTATGTCCATACCGGGGCCGATTTACGATTCCGTTGTGAACGATCTCACCGGGCAGGGATCTGATCAAAGACAGGAAAAGTTTCGAATGGCTGGCAGAAAAGAAGAAGTATCCCGGCTCATATTCATCCCGGCCGGTACCGTGATCACCGCCAACATGAGCAATAATGACCTGATCAACATGCTCCGTTCGGGGAAGCAGGAACCTGTCATGGTGACTTTCAACAATCTGCGGACACTGGACGAACTGGCCTCCGTGGTTGCCGGTCAGCTTGAACCGGATTCGGCTGCCTTTGCCAATTGTTTTCATGATCCGGAAACCGCTGAAAAAAGCGGGTTCACCCACGAGAATTTCCCGGTGATGTTCATTCCCGATTCCTATGAATTTTACTGGAACAACACACCGGAAGAGTTCGTGAAAAGGATGAAAAGCGAATACGTTGCTTTCTGGTCGGAGGGGCAGCGCAAGCAAAAGGCCGATAACGAAGGGCTGAAGCCCGCAGAAGTTTCCATCCTGGCTTCCATTGTTGAACAGGAATCCCTGCATAGCGATGAAAATCCGCTGATCGCCGGGGTTTTTATCAACCGGCTGGAAAAAGGCATCCCTCTGCAGTCGGATCCCACGCTGATCTTTGCCTTTCACGACTTTCAACATCCACCGGGTGCTGAATAAACAGAAAGCCGTCGATTCACCGTACAATACCTATCGCCATCGCGGACTTCCTCCCGGGACCGATCTGTATTCCCTCGAAGTCGGCCATCGATGCCGTCTTGAATTATGAGGATCATAATTATCTGTATTTCTGTGCGAAACCCGACTTTTCAGGGTACCATAATTTTGCGCAGAACACTTGCTCAACATAACAAAAACGCACGTTTATACCAGCAGGCCCTCAATCAACGGAAAATATTCAAATAGTCATTATTAATTTAACAGAATTACGTAATTTCATCCTATGAACAGGATCAAATTTGGAACGGATGGGTGGAGGGCGGTCATTGCCCGTGATTTCACCACAGAGAACGTGGCCAGGGTAGCTCTGGCCTGCTCCACATGGCTCTTAAAAAAATACAGGGAAGCGACTGTGGTCATTGGTTATGACTGCCGTTTCGGAGGGCCTATGTTTGCAGAAACGGCCGCCAAGATCTTCGGTTCGAAAGGCATCAGGGTGATCCTTACCGACCGGTTTACATCGACTCCGGTGGTATCATTTGTGGTGAACATGATGAAGGCCGAACTGGGAGTGATGATCACGGCCAGCCATAACCCGCCCGATTATAATGGTTTCAAGCTGAAGGGCACCCACGGAGGCCCGCTTTTCGATGAAGATGTGAGAGATATCGAAAATATGATCGATTATGAGAACCAGCTCGATCTCGACATGATCCGGATCGATAACCTCGTTGAAAGCGATATCCTGACCATTGGGAATATCGAGGAGTATTATGTTCAGCATGTGAGCGAAAATTTTGACCTTGCCGAATTGCGAAAATATGCCGGCTCCATTGCTTTCGATCCCATGTACGGGAGCGGGCAGAATATCCTTGGTGCCATCCTTCCCGGCATCAAAGTCATTCACCAGAAGCAGGATTATGCGTTCGGGAACCTTTCTCCCGAGCCCCTTGAAAAAAACCTTGGCGAATTTCTCAGCTTCGTGCGAAACGATCCGGAAATTAAGCTCGGCATTGCCGTTGACGGGGATGCAGACCGGATCGCCCTGGTCGACGAAAACGGGAACTACATCGATTCCCATCATATTATCCTTCTGCTCATCCATTTCCTGGCCGGGTACAAAGGCCTGACAGGAAGCATGATCACAGGGTTTTCCTCCACGGTGAAGATTGAAACGCTGGCCAGGCATTATGGGCTCACCGTAAAGCGGGTGAAAATCGGTTTCAAGGAAATCTCCAGGCATATGGTGAAAGAAGATGTCCTGGTGGGGGGTGAAGAGTCGGGCGGCATCAGCGTTAAAGGGCATATTGCCGAGCGCGACGGTATCTGGATGGGACTGATCATCCTTCGGTTTATGCATGAATCGGGCAAAAGTCTCAGTGAACTCATCCATGAGATCTATTCCATCACCGGAAGTTTCAGCTTTGCCAGGTCCGATCTTCATATTGAGAAAGACCTGAAAAACCGCGTCCTGGATAAATGCCAGAAAGGAAAATTCACACACTTTCGGTAATCACCAGGTCGAACGGATGGAAAACCTCGATGGGTTTAAATACTTTTTCAATGAAGATTCCTGGTTTATGATCCGGGCTTCCGGGACGGAACCCATCCTGAGAACTTATGCTGAGGCTCCGTCGAGGAAAAAGCAAAGGAATTGCTCGAATCGGGGTACGAGGCGATCATGTCTTCTTAGATCACATTGACCTCCCGCTCCAGTTCGATCGCCAAACATGGCTTTCACAGACAACCGGATCTGCTCGGAAAAACGGAACACGTCGTCTCCCGTCGCCCTGCCGTAATTGACAATGACAAGGGGCTGCTGAAGGCCAGGTCCCCGTATCCTTTTCACGGACACCTTTCCATCCGGCTCTCTCAATCAGCCAGGCGGCGGGGATCTTGATGTTTTCGCCGGACGGGAATGAGGGAAGATCGGGATACTTCTCCCTGAGATCGCCGAATTCCTTCACACTCAGCACCGGATTCTTGAAAAAGCTCCCGGCATTGCCGGTTATGGCCGGGTCGGGAAGTCTGGACGATCTGATCGCAATGATGGTCTCGCGCAATGCAGCCGTATCCTGTTTCTTTTTTTTCCTGAATTCCTGTTCAACGATGCCATATCCCAGCTCAAAACGGGGATGTTTGTCGAGCCTGAAGCAGACATGGGTGATCATGAATACATTTTTCAGTTCTTGTTTGAAGATGCTCTGACGGTACCCGAAGCGGCACTCTTCCGCATAAATCCGCCGACTTCCTTCTTCTCCAGGTCCATACCTTCCACCCACAGTACCCGGTCTTTCACCTCCACGCCATAAGCCCCGATATTCTGAACCGGCGCAGAGCCGACCTGACCCGGAATGAGGGAGAGGTTCTCGAGCCCTGAATACCCCCGGTTGACGCAGTACACCCACGAACCTGTCCCAGTTTTCACCGGCGCCTGCCCTGAGATCAACATATAAATCATCTTCCCGGATCGATTTCCACCCCCCTGATCAGGGGATGAAGGATGATGCCGTCATAATCGCCGGGGAACAGAATGTTGCTGCCTTCACCGAGGATCATGAATTTTTGTGGCTCCAGGCTGTAGCCTTTGCAGGAACTCATAGGATCCCGGCAGTGGAATGAAAGGGTATATAGGATTTCGTGCCCTGATATCAAATCCAAAACTATTGAGTGATTTTGAGGGGGTAATTTTCTTGGATGGCCGTCATGATCGTTTTGTTAAAACAAAGATAGCATAAGCCCTGCATTGATATAAGAAATCTCTTGTTTATTTTTTACCTTCGTCAGGTCTGGAGCCAAAGTGGGTCAAAAAATATACATAACCGTCACCAACGACCTGGTCACCGATCAGCGGGTGAACCGGACCGCCACTGTCCTTTCCTCCGGCGGCGCTTTGGTGTGCCTGATAGGCCGGAAACTTCCGGGATCCCTTGCCACAGGAGAGAGACCCTACCAGACCCGCCGGCTCCGGCTGCTTTTCACGAAAGGTTTTCTCTTCTATGCCTGCTTCAATTTCCGGCTCCTTCTCTTCCTGCTGACCAGGCGGAAGACGGACCTGATCGTCGCCAATGACCTCGACACCCTCCCGGCGTGTTTCCTGGCATCCAGGATCAGGAGGACGCAGATTGTTTACGACAGCCATGAATTTTTCACCGAGGTGCCGGAACTCCAGGGGCGTCGCTTTGTGCGGTCGGTATGGCTGTTCCTGGAAAAAATCATCGTACCACGGCTTGCTCTGGCCAGCACGGTCAATGATTCCATCGCCCGCATCTATAGCGAAAAGTATGGCACCCCTTTCCAGGTTATCCGGAATGTTCCGGAAATACACCAGCCTGATCAACCTTACGATCTGCCACCACAGGCGGAAGGCAAAAAGATCGTGATCTATCAGGGCGCCGTAAATACCGGACGGGGAATTGAACAGGTCATCCGGGCAGTGGCGCCCATGGACGATGTGGTCTTCCTGGTCGCCGGGACAGGCGATATCGTTGGCGAGATCACGGAGCTGATCGTTCGCGGCAACCTCTCCGGGAAGGTCATCCTCACCGGCAGGATCAGGCCTGAAAACCTGCGTACCCTCACCAGGGCGGCTCACCTGGGCATTTCCTGCGAACTGAATGCAGGGCTGAATTATTATTATGCCCTCCCCAATAAACTTTTTTCCTACCTTCACGCCGGCATTCCTGTTCTGACATCGGCATTTCCCGAAATGAAAAAAGTGGTCGACACCTGGAAGGTCGGAATGACGATTGAAGATCCGGCCGATACGACGGAACTCAGACGGATGATCGGTTTGATGCTGACCGATGAAAAGCGCCGAACCGAATGGAAGAAGAATGCGGCCATCGCGGCACGGGAATTGTGCTGGGAGAATGAACAAATAAGACTGCAAAACCTTTATAACAAAGCGGGTATAAACTTCAATCAGCCCTAAAGAACGATATACGGCGCAGGGGGATCAGCGGATTCGTAAAATCAGGATTTTTATCCACAAACAAGGACCAGATGAAATTGAAACGGACAGTGATTGCAATATTTTCAATGATATTCATCATGATAGCTGCACCAGGAGTATACGCACAGATCGAGTTCACCGAGGTGACCAGTGCTTCCGATTGGGACCAGGTCACCCAGAAAGCGAAAAAATCGGGGAAACTCATTTTCCTCGATGTCTATGCCACATGGTGCGGACCATGCAAATACCTCGAAAAGAATGTCTACACCGACCCACAGCTCGGCCAGTATTACAATGCCATGTATGTGAATGCCAAGATGGACGGAGAAACCGATTTTGGCGCCACCTTTGCCCGCGAACACCAGCTCGAAGCCTATCCCACCATGTTTTTCCTGACATCCTCCGCGGACCTGATCGCCAAAATCGTGGGCGTACGCGAAGCCGGACCTTTACTGGAAATTGGCCGCACGGTGAAAGAAAATTCAGATAAAATCGCCTATTACGCCAAAAACTTTCCCATGAATACGCTGAGCCTCCAGGAACTTCAGAAATACCAGGCGATCCTGACAACCCTCGGCCAGGATGAGAAAGCCAACGAGGTCGGCGCAGCCATCCTTCCCTCGCTGACCGAGGAAGATATCCTCAACCCCGAGTACAAGGACATTATCCTGGCATCTTCACCCGATATCAACAGCAAGGTTTTCAAAGTGCTGAAAGAGAACAAGGCGAAATTTGAACAAAGCTGGAGCAAGGAAGACCTTAACAAGCTTTTCGGCAGCATTTTCAACCGGACGTTGAGCGAAGCCATTGCCAGCAAGGATGTTGCCCTTCGCGACAGCATCATCACCGAATTGCTTCCCGTTTACCTCGACACACCAGCCGACATCGCCTCCGGAGCCTACATCACGAAGAAAATCTATTTCGCCAACACCGATCAGTGGGAAAAATACGGGGAGCTGGTCAACCGGAAATACGATGCAGAGCATAAGGGTGATGATACGTTCCTGTATTCTGAAGCCTACGAGATCGCCAATAATTACAGTTACAGTGATGATGCCCTGACTTTTGCCCTGGCATGGGTAAACAAGGCCCTTGGGTTGAAAAGGTCATTCGAGAATGTCCTTCTCGCCGCCTATATCAACGGCATGAAAGGGAATTTCGACCAGGCAAACGCCTTTATCGCCGAAGCCGGGAAAATGGAACTTACCGAAGATCAGAAGAATATGCTCGATGAGCTGCGTAAGGTCATCGACCAGGCTGCCACACAGGCGAAAGAAAAGTAGAGGGAAGTGATATTTTCCTAAACCGGTTGATCGGGCTTTTCTCACTGACGGTCCGGTTTACCCAGTCGGGCAATTTCATGCGACTGATACACCTTTTTTGCAGGGATGTTGTTTGCCACTGTTACCATGGCTCGGGCGACGGTCTCCACCTTGATGCCGCGGTATTTTTTCAACGGTCCCACCAGGAGAAATCCCAGGACTGCAAACAGGATTTTGCCGGTTTCTTCACCAAAGCGGAATTCATCGCGTTTACCAATGAGAAATGAGGGCCTGAAGATGGAAAGTTGCCTGAAATTGTATTGTCCCACCTGTTCTTCCATCATTCCTTTCGTTCGCAGGTAGAAATTGCCCGAACGGGGATTTGCCCCAACGGAAGAGATCACCAGGAATTTACCCACGCCGTTCCTGTGGGCGATCTTCGCCAGTGCTGCCGGAAGGCCAAGATCCACGCGGGTGAATGCTTCTTTTGATCCGGCTTTCTTCAAGGTGGTTCCCAGGCAGCAAAACAGTTCGTCACCTTTGATTTTCCCGGCTATCTTACCGGGATCGGACAGGTCGTCGATAACGGCCTCCAGTTTGGGATGGGTGATCCCGACCGGACGGCGGACGAAGATCCTGACTGTGGAATAGCGGTCATCGGCCAGGATCTGGTCGACAAGGGCTTTGCCGGTCAGGCCGGTGGCGCCAAAGATGAGCGCCGTTTTATCTTTCAGTTTTATCTCCATAGATCAATGGGTTGATGAAGGGGTGAATTTCCAGAATGCCGCGTAGCCGCCGGACGATCAAAGATCGCCGGAGTTTCAGATATCCAGGAGCGTTTTCTCGGGATGAAGTCCGCCCATCAGCATGCGGACCGGGTTTTCAATATATTCCTTGACTTTCACCAGGAAGCTTACCGAGTCGCGCCCGTCGATGACCCTGTGGTCGTACGACAGGGCGAGGTACATCATCGGCCGGATGACCACCTGACCGTCGATAGCCACCGGCCGTTCGATGATATTGTGCATCCCCAGGATGGCGGCCTGGGGAGGATTGATGATCGGCGTGGAAAGCATCGATCCGAAAATCCCTCCGTTGGTGATGGTAAAGGTTCCGCCGCTCATCTCTTCGATGCTGATCCTGTATTTACGGGCTTTGCCGGCCAGCTCCATGATGTTCCTCTCGATGTCGGCGAGGCTTTGTGCTTCAACGTTGCGAAGGACGGGGACCATGAGGCCTTTATCGGTCTGCACGGCAATGCCGATATCGCAGTAGGATGGCATCACGAGTTCATCGCCTTCAATCCGGCTGTTGACGTTCGGGAACTCCCTGACAGCCAGGGCAACAGCCTTGGTAAAGAACGACATGAACCCCAGCTTGATGCCATGTTTGCTGACGAAGGAATCCTGGTATTTCTTTCGCAGGGCGATGATCGCACTCATGTCGGCTTCGTTGAAGGTGGTCAGCATCGCCGTCTCATTTTTTACGGCCACCAGTCGTTGGGCGAGTTTCCGGCGGAGGTTGGTCATCTTCGAACGCTGCTCCTCGCGGCTGATCTCCGCACTGGCCGCCGAAGCCGGTCTTCGTGCCGCTTTCGGCCGGCAACCGGAGGACCGCACTCACTTCCCTGCTGGTGATTTTGCGAAGTCCCTTGATGATATCCTCCACATCCAGCCCCTCTTCCTCCATCATTTTTTTGGCAACCGGGGTGGATTTAATCTTACCGTGTTCGGTGGCTGCAGCGCTTTCTTCCGGCAGGTGTTTCCCCGTGCCCGGGCGTTCGGTTTTTGTTCTTCCGGTTCCGGGGTCGCGGCTTTCTGCTTTTCTTCCTCACCGGCTACTTCCGGTTCTTCGTGCTTCGGTTTCAGGGGTTTCGGGTGGAGGGGCCTTTTCCGTCAGCAGCGGAGACTTCCTCCGCCACCTTCTCCTGGCTTACCGCGGGTTTTTCCGGTACGGCTTCGCGGGTGGCGGCGCCGGCTTTAGAGGTATCGATGGTGCAGACAACGGTACCGACCGGGACCGTTTCCCCTTCTTCCTTGAGAAGGGTGATCTCACCGCTTTCCTCGGCCATGAGGGGCAATGTTGCTTTTTCAGATTCAATTTCACCAATCTCCTGGTCCTTTTCCACATGATCGCCGGTCTTGACAAACCAACTGCCGATTTCCACTTCCGTGATGGATTCTCCGGGACTGGGCACTTTAATTTCTATGGCCATAGTGGTTTCCTGGTTTATTTTCTGGTTATTCTTCAAAATAATGATGCTGTTTGAGGATCTCTTTTCTGGAACTGCCCACGACGCACTGAAGCCCGCAGTATTTGTTGTGCAATTCGCAGGTGCACCTTCTGAAGACCTTGTCAATGATTTCCTTCTGCTGGATCTCATGAAGGTTATACAGGCCGACTGCGGGACTTCCGCTGGGCTGCCGTGGTGACAGGGATGATCCCGCTGCCCTTCATGCATGTTTTGGATGTAATACCAGGCGCCCATATTTTCGGGTTCTTCCTGGACCCAAAGAGTGAGAAGGTTATTCTTGTATTTTGAAAGGAGGGCCCCGATTTCATCCTTGGGAAAGGGATGAAGCTGTTCAACCCTGACCAGGGCGATATCGCGGGCATTGAATTCCTCTTTGCTGGCCAGGAGGTCGTAATAGATCTTTCCCGAACAGAGGACCAGTCTCCGGACTTCATCCACGTCGGCATTGTCGTCATCGATGACGGGGCTAAAGTGCGAATGTTCGAGCTCACCCAGATCAGAGATGCATTGCGGGTGCCGGAGAAGGCTTTTCGGGGTGAAGACGATGACCGGCACCCTGAAATTGCGTTTCAGTTGCAGCCTGAGCAGATGAAACAGATTGGCCGGCGTGGTGGGATTCACGATCTGCATATTACCCCGTGCGGCAAGGACCAGGAAGCGTTCGAGACGGGCGCTGGAATGTTCCGGTCCCTGGCCCTCAAAACCGTGAGGAAGGAACATCACCAGTCCGTTCATCAGGCCCCATTTTTCCTCGGCAGAGCTGATGTACTGATCAACGATGACCTGGCCCACATTGGCAAAATCACCGAACTGGGCTTCCCAGATGGTCAGTGATGCGGGTGTGGCCAGGGCATAGCCGTATTCAAACCCGAGAACGCCATATTCGTTCAGCGGGGAATTATAAATTTCGAACCTGGCCTGGTCGGCTGAAAGATTTTTCAGGGGGGAATACTGCTGATCCGTATCTTCGATGACCATCGCGGCATGCCGGTGGGAGAAGGTGCCACGGATGCTGTCCTGTCCGCTGATCCGTACCGAATGGCCTTCGGTGAGAAGTGAAGCATAGGCCAGCAGTTCGCCCATAGCCCAGTCAACACGGCCTTCTTCGGCCATATGGGTCCGTTCCTCCAGGAGCCTGACGATCTTTTTGAAGAATTTTTTGTCGGCAGGAAGGTGATTGATCTTGTGGGCCAGGTCGAGGAGATTTTCCCGGGTGACGCCGGTAATTACCTTTTTGTTTGAAATCCTCTTCCTCGGCATACTTGTATTTGGCCCATTCTTCCTTCATAAACTGGGGGATACTCACCTTTTTAAGCTGCCGTGATTTTTCCAGCTTGGCTTCGAGGATTTCCTCGAAATCCTTTTCAATGCGATCGATTTCGTCCCGGGTGTAGATGTGCTGTTCGATCAGGCTTTCGGCATAGATGTCCCTGGAATTCGGATGTTTGGCTATGGCCTTGTAGAGCAGTGGCTGGGTGAATCGCGGCTCGTCCCCTTCATTGTGGCCGTATTTCCTGTAACACAGGATATCGATGAATACATCGGTATGGAATGTCTGCCGGTATTCCATGGCGATCCGGATGGTATGGATCAGGGCCTCGACGTCATCGCCGTTGACGTGGAAGATGGGTGATTTGGTGACTTTGCCGATATCGGTGCAGTATGTGCTGGAGCGGGCATCGAGGTAGTTTGTGGTGAATCCGACCTGGTTATTGATCACCAGGTGGATGGTTCCCCCGGTTTTGTAACCGGTGAGTTCCGACATCTGGATCACTTCGTAAACCACTCCCTGTCCGGCGATGGCTGCATCGCCGTGGATAATGATCGGGGCCAGCTTGTTTTCGTTGCCATTGTAGACATGATCGATTTTAGAACGGGAGATCCCCTGGATCACCGGTGTTCCTGCCTCCAGGTGGGAGGGGTTCGGGGCCATGTTGAGTCTGCACCTTTCGTCCCCCGCGGGTGGTGATGGTGTTGCTGTAACCAAGGTGGTATTTGACATCCCCGAGGGCAATGCCTGCCTCGTACTCTTCACCTTCAAATTCCTTGAAGGCCCGTTCATAAGGTTTTTGCAGAACGTTGGAGAGGACGTTCAGCCGTCCGCGGTGTGACATGCTGATGGTGAATTCATCGATTCCCAGGAACGCCCCATGATCGATCACGGCATTCAGGGCCGGGATCAGTATTTCGGCCCCTTCCAGCGAAAACCGTTTCTGCCCGGTATATTTTTTATGGATAAACTTTTCGAAACCCACGGCATGCTTAAGATGCATGAAGATCTCCTTTTTCTCCTCCACAGAGAAATCGCTCCGGTTCATGTTCGTTTCGATCCGTTCCTGAAGCCACCGGGTTTTTTCAGGGCTCCGGATGAACATGTATTCCGAGCCGATCGACCCGCAGTAGGTCTGGTTGAGATAGTCCACGATGTTTCCCAGGGTCGTTTTCCCAATGCCCAGTTCACGGCCGGCATGGAATTCCAGGTCCAGATCGTTTTCGGACAGACCGTAATTTTCAAGGTCCAGGGTCGGAAAATATTTACGCCTGGTACGCACCGGATTGGTCCGGGTGAATAAATGGCCGCGTTTCCGGAAGGCATCGATATAGCTGATCACCCTGAACTCCTTGTCAAACGTTTCAGAATGAATTTCGCCGTTGTGGGCATTCTTCAATGCAAAATGTGAATCCCTGAAAGAATTTTTGCCAGGTGGGATCAAGAGAGTCCGGGGTTTTTCTGATATTGTTCGAAAAGTTCTTCAATCGCATTAATCTCTCCATTGCCTAAAAATGATAGATCATCCATAATTGAGGGTCCTCAGGGCTTTTGACATCAAAAATAGTAAACTTTTGTGTATGTCACAGGTTTATCCTAAACATGTTGTGCAGAACATATTTTCAGCTTTTAAAACATCTGAAATGCCCGGTTTGTTTAATATCGGAAGGTCTTTATCGCATGTACGTGGCCTTTCAGGATCATTTGCCGAAATTCCTGACCGGGATACGTAAATGGAAGGGATGTCGTAAAAATATAGTGATCCTTTCATTTCATTTTTTTTATATTTGTGCTTTTTCAGACTTTTCTCAACACGTATTCTAATATTCTTGACTATGAAATTAGGTATTCTTAAGGAATCCTCAGAAGAAAACAGGGTTGTCATCGCTGCCCGAAAGTGTGGCAACGCTCACCGGGTTAAAAGTTGAAGTGCTGGTGGAAAAAGGGGCAGGAATGTCTGCCTTTGCTTCCGACAAAGAATATGAAGACGCCGGTGCAAAGACAGAGAGCCGGGATAAGATTTTTAACCAAAGCCGATGTTTTGGTGATGATTCACCCCCTTCCCGGTGAGGAGTTGAAAAAGCTGAAAAAGGGACAGGTTGTTGTTGCGGTTCTGAACCCCTATTTTAATAAAAAGACGGTGGAGGCACTCGCCAAAGGGGGCGTCACCTCCTTCAGCCTCGATGTCATTCCGAGAACATCCCGGGCCCAGGCCATGGATATCCTCTCCTCCCAGGCTACCGTTTCGGGTTATAAGGCTGTGCTCGATGCAGCGAATCAGCTCGGCGAGTTTATGCCCATGTTCATGACGGCAGCGGGGACCATCAAACCGGCGAAGGTGCTCATCCTGGGTGCCGGTGTCGCCGGTCTGCAGGCCATTGCTACGTCACGTAAACTCGGAGCCGTGGTGGAAGCTTTCGATGTGAGAACAGCTGCCAGGGAAGAGGTCAAAAGTCTCGGGGCGAAATTCGTGGAGGTTGAAGGTGCCAAAGAAGATGTTCAGGCCGGAGGATATGCCGTTGAACAATCGGAAGAATATAAGAAGAAGCAGCAACAGGCCGTTCACGATCATGCCGTGAAATCCGATATCGTGATCTGTACGGCCCAGATCCCCGGAAGAAAAGCTCCCGATCCTCCTGAAAAAGGAGACCGTCGATATGATGAAGGCTGGCAGCATCGTGATCGATCTTGCCGCATCAACAGGCGGGAACTGTGAACTGACCAAAGACAATGAGACGGTCGTTCATAAACAGGTCAAGATCATCGGCAATTCCAATTATCCGTCCCTGCTTACCGACCGATGCGAGCAGGATGCTCGGAAAAAATGTGATCAATTTTCTCAAGCTGATCATTGCAGAAGACGGCGGACTCAATCTCAATTACGATGATGACATCGTGGCCGGCACCTGCGTGACCAGGGAGGGGGAAATCGTTCATGAAAGAATTAAAGCGTCATATCAATCATAAAATCTGACCGACATGCAAAAGGTATTACTGTTTTTCTGGGAGCACAAGGATATGATCTTCATCATTGTGCTTTCCGTGTTTCTTGGTTTTGAAGTGATTTCAAATGTCCCTTCGGTACTTCATACACCCCTCATGTCAGGCGCGAATGCGATCAGCGGTGTCATTATCATCGGAGGCATTATCCTGGTCGGGCATGCGGATACCACGCTGGAGTGGGTCCTGGGGATCCTGGCCGTCTTTCTGGCCACCCTCAATGTGGCCGGTGGCTTTGTTGTGACCGACAGGATGCTTGAGATGTTCAAAAAGAAGAAAAAGAAATGAGCCCCTTCCGGGTTTCCTCTTCAGAGAGCATGATGGGGAACCTGGTGAAATGGCGATTAAAAAAAACGAAGGCAAATTAAAAAATCATGGATACATCGATCATTAATCCCTCTTCAGGTGAAATCATTCTCGAATACAGTTATCTGCTTGCAGCGATCTTCTTCGTCATCGGTCTGAAACTTCAGAGTACGCCGGTCAGTGCGCGGCGGGGTAACCTTTGGGCCGGGGCCGGAATGCTTCTGGCCATGATCACCACCCTCTTCCTTCACCAGGACCCGGAAGGGCATACCATTTCCTGGTTCAACGGGGCAGTGGTTGTGGTTACGATCATCGCCGGCACCATCATCGGTGCCATTGTCGCCCGGAAAGTCAAGATGACCGCCATGCCGCAGCTGGTTTCCTTTTTTAATGCCACGGGTGGGGCAGCATCTGCGCTCGTCGCGCTGATTGAATTTTCCAATCCCCAGAATGAATCCACCCTGGTGACCCTCCTGGGACTGGTCATCGGCAGCATTGCCTTCAGCGGCAGTATGATCGCTTACGGCAAGCTCGACGGCAAGGTGGGTGATGTTTTTGACCGGTTCATGACCTACCTGAACATTTTCATCCTTCTGGTGGTGGTCTTTATGGTCGTATTTATTATGGCAGCAGGACTGGACTATTCCACCCAGAAAATACTGGTGTATGTCCTCCTGGCCATCAGCCTTATCTACGGGATCACCTTCGTTCTGCCCATCGGCGGGGCTGATATGCCTGTGGTCATCTCGCTGCTCAACTCATTCACCGGTATCGCCGCAGCGATGGCCGGTTTCATTTATAAAAACGAAGCCATGATCCTCGGCGGGATCCTGGTGGGAGCCGCGGGGACCATCCTGACCATCCAGATGTGCCGGGCCATGAACCGTTCACTCCTCAATGTCATCATCGGCGCATTTGGAGGCGGAGGTGCCTCAGCAGAGCATGAACACGGTGCCATCAAGGAAATTTCAGTGAACGATGCCAGCGTACTGCTCGCTTATTCCGCCAAGGTGGTCATTATTCCCGGCTACGGGCTGGCTGTTGCCCAGGCGCAACACCTCTGCCACGAATTCGAATCGCTGCTCGAAGCCAACGGCGTGGATGTGAAATATGCCATTCATCCTGTCGCCGGGCGTATGCCTGGTCATATGAATGTCCTGCTTGCCGAAGCCGATGTTTCGTATGACAAACTCGTCGAAATGGATGAGATCAATCCGGAAATGCCCAATACCGACGTTGCCGTGGTGATCGGTGCCAACGATGTGGTTAACCCGGCGGCCAACGATGACCCGGGCAGCCCGATCTATGGCATGCCCATCATCAAGGCGTTTGAAGCAAAGAACATTATCGTTATGAAGCGAGGAATGGGAAAAGGTTACGCCGCCATTGAAAATTATCTGTTTTATGACGATAAGACGCGAATGTTGTTCGGTAATGCGAAAGACAGTCTGCAGAAGCTCATTACAGAGATTAAGAGTTTATAGGGCGAAGAAAATTTTAATTTTTTTTTATCCAAAACCGGAGTTATTGATCAAACTCCGGTTTTTTTATGTGAAGGGGTTATGGAACTCAATGAATATCCGAATAGCAAGATAAGGGTTGAAAGGCCCGTCTGGCGGATGATTGATGGGAAATGAACTTCCGTATTCGCCTTTGAGAAGACTAATCCTTACATCTTCAATTCTTTACAAAATGAAAAAACCGGCCCCTCCAGGCCGGAAATATACACTGGCCCTTAATCTCCGTGAAAAGCCGATCGCAACTTTTACTGTTGATAAGTCGTAGAAAATCTCAATTCTTAATGACCTGTAAACAAAATGCCTTTTCTACTTTTGCCTGTCGAGTGAATGAAAAAGAACAGTAATAACAGGATTGCTATAGGTGGACAAAGGGAAGTGGTGCGTCGGCTTGCGCTACTTCCCTTTGTGTACTGCTTCTTTTTCCTCAGTCTCTTCCTCTCCGCGACAGCATTTTCACAGGAATCCACATTAAATAACCACACGGGCAACTGGGCGGATGACACCAGCTGGTCAGATGGGTCAAGCCCCGACACTTCTAATCTTAAAGTCGATATTCATATTAATGGATTCGTGACCAGGATGGGTGACCTTGATTTTAATACTGGTACGCTGACCGTAACCGATACCCTTATCATATATGGTAATGTTTCATTTGGGAGCAATGCAGACCTTGTCATTGCGAATGGAGGTATCGTTATCGTCTATGGAAATTATACATCCGGAAACAATGTTTCGGTTGTGGCAGGCGGTTACCTCATCGTCACCGGCACATTCAATCAATCGGGGTCCGACAGCCACGGATCCTTTGATATTGACGGCGGAACCGTTTACATCTTCAATCCGGGAGATATTAAAACAGGAAGCGGTTACACCGACTTGCAGTGTGACCCCGATTGTGGCTACGGCGATTCCACCGATCTGACAACGGATACCGTTTTTAATTTCTTTGCAGGGGGCGGTTATACGATCTCTACCTCGGGATCCTCTGCTTTTTGTACGGGCGGCTCGGTGGTTCTCTCTGTACCGGATGAAGGAAGCAGTTATCAGTGGTATTTGGATGGTGCTCCCATCACCGGAGCGAATACCTTTACCTATACAGCAACAACCGGCGGAAGTTATACTCTCGAAATGGTCGTATCATCCACGACACTGGTAGTCGGACCAGAGATTGTAACCGAAAATACATTTAGTACGCCGCCTGATTCCGCCACCACCGACAGGAATAACCTGTGTGCCGCCGATGGGAGTATCGTCCTGAGTTATTCAGGAGGCAATCCCGGAACGAATGCCACCGCGGAATGGTATACCGATGCGGCATGTACAGCTCATGCAGGTACAGGCAATAACCTGACACTTCCGACGCCGGCATCAGCCACAACCTATTATGTCCGCTTCGAAGGGGATTGCAATACCACGCCAACGGTTAGTGTAATGGTAAATATCACGGCAACAAGTGTTGCACCCGCATCCGCTTCAGTTGACAGAAACAATCTCTGCCCGGCCGATGGCAACCTCGTTCTGAGTTATGCTGGCGGATCCCTCGGTTCAGGGGCAACCGCGGAATGGTACAGTGATGCCGGTTTTACGATGAACGTCGGTACGGGTAATAATCTTTCTCTCACCACGCCCATTACCACGACGACATATTATGTCAGGTTTGAAGGCTGCAATGTCACCGCTGCGGCCAGCGTAACTGAGACCATCAAAACGCAGAGCACGGCCCCGGCATCGGCTACAGTGGACCATAACGACCTTTGCCCTGCCACCGGCAACATTGTTCTGTCTTACTCAGGCGGAACCCTGGGCACCAACGCCACGGCAGAATGGTACAGTGATGCAGGTTTCACAGCCCATGTGGGCACCGGGAACAACCTGACCCTGGCCACCCCGGTGCCACCACAACGTACTATGTCCGCTTTGAAGGGGACTGCAATGCCACCGCCGCACAGAGCGTGACGGTCAATATTAAGGATATCAGTGTTGCCCCGGCATCGGCTACAGTGGACCATAACGACCTTTGCCCTTCCACCGGCAACATCGTTCTGTCTTACTCAGGCGGAACCCCTGGCACCAACGCCACGGCAGAATGGTACAGTGATGCGGCCCTGACCACGCATGTTGGCTCCGGCAACGACCTGACCCTGGCCACCCCGGTGCCACCACAACGTACTATGTCCGCTTTGAAGGGGACTGCAATACCACCGCCGCACAGAGCGTGACGGTCAATATTAAAGATATCAGTGTTGCCCCGGCATCGGCTACAGTGGACCATAACGACCTTTGCCCTTCCACCGGCAACATTGTTCTGTCTTACTCAGGCGGAACCCCTGGCACCAACGCCACGGCAGAATGGTACAGTGATGCGGCCCTGACCACGCATGTTGGCACCGGCAACAACCTGACCCTGGCCACCCCGGGTGCCACCACGACGTACTATGTCCGCTTTGAAGGGGACTGCAATAGCACCGCCGCACAGAGCGTGACGGTCAATATCAAAGATATCAGTGTTGCCCCGGCATCGGCTACAGTGGACCATAACGACCTTTGCCCTGCCACCGGCAACATCGTTCTGTCTTACTCAGGCGGAACCCTTGGCACCAACGCCACGGCAGAATGGTACAGTGATGCGGCCTTGACCACCCATGTTGGCTCCGGCAACGACCTGACCCTGGCCACGCCCGAGTGCCACCACAACGTACTATGTCCGCTTTGAAGGGGACTGCAATGCCACCGCCGCACAGAGCGTGACGGTCAATATTAAGGATATCAGTGTTGCCCCGGCATCGGCTACAGTGGACCATAACGACCTTTGCCCTGCCACCGGCAACATTGTTCTGTCTTACTCAGGCGGAACCCTTGGCACCAACGCCACGGCAGAATGGTACAGTGATGCAGCCTTTACAACGCATGTTGGCACCGGCAATAACCTGACCCTGGCCACCCCGGGTGCCACCACAACGTACTATGTCCGCTTTGAAGGGGACTGCAATGCCACCGCCGCACAGAGCGTGACGGTCAATATCAAGGACATCAGTGTTGCCCCGGCATCGGCTACAGTGGACCATAACGACCTTTGCCCTGCCACCGGCAACATCGTTCTGTCTTACTCAGGCGGAACCCTTGGAACCAACGCCACGGCAGAATGGTACAGCGATGCGGCCCTGACCACGCATGTTGGCTCCGGCAATCTCTGACCCTGGCAACCCCGATGCCACCACGACGTACTATGTTCGCTTCGAAGGCGACTGCAACACGCACCTCCGCACAAAGCGTGACGGTCAATATTAAAGATATCAGTGTTGCCCCGGCATCGGCTACAGTGGACCATAACGACCTTTGCCCTTCCACCGGCAACATTGTTCTGTCTTACTCAGGCGGAACCCCGGCACTAACGCCACGGCAGAATGGTACATGATGCGGCCCTCACAACCCATGTTGGCTCCGGCAACAACCTGACCCTGGCCACGCCCGGTGCCACCACAACGTACTATGTCCGCTTCGAAGGGGACTGCAATACCACCGCCGCACAGAGCGTGACGGTCAATATCAAGGATATCAGTGTTGCCCCGGCATCAGCTACAGTGGACCATAACGACCTTTGCCCTTCCACCGGCAACATTGTTCTGTCAGTTACTCAGGCGGAACCCCGGCACCAATGCCACGGCAGAGTGGTACAGCGATGCCAGCCTTCACAACCAATGTGGGCACCGGGCAACAACCTGACCCTGGCCACCCCGGGTGCCACCACAACGTACTATGTCCGCTTTGAAGGGGACTGCAATACCACCGCCGCACAGAGCGTGACGGTCAATATCAAGGATATCAGTGTTGCCCCGGCTTCAGCTACAGTGGACCATAACGATCTTTGTCCTGCAACCGGCAACATTGTTCTGTCAGTTACTCCGGCGGAACCCCTGGCACCAATGCCACGGCAGAATGGTACTGCGATGCGGCCTTCACAACCCATGTTGGCTCCGGCAACAACCTGACCCTGGCCACCCCGATGCCACCACAACGTACTATGTCCGCTTCGAAGGCGACTGCAATACCACCGCCGCACAGAGTGTGACGGTCAATATCAAGGATATCAGTGTTGCCCCGGCTTCAGCTACAGTGGACCGTCAACGACCTTTGCCCTTCAACCGGCAACATTGTTCTGAGTTACTCAGGCGGAACCCTTGGCACCAATGCCACGGCAGAATGGTACTCCGATGCCGCCTTCACAACCAATGTTGGCTCCGGCAACAACCTGACCCTGGCCACCCCGATGCCACCACAACGTACTTTGTCCGCTTTGAAGGCGACTGCAATACCACCGCCGCACAGAGCGTGACGGTCAATATCAAGGATATACCCGTAGCTCCATCCTCAGCCAGCGTCGACCGCACTGTAATATGTGCCTCGGACGGAGATATCGTTCTCAGTTACAGCGGCGGTAATCCAGGAACGGGGGGAGAAGCCAGGTGGTATAGTGACGCAACATTTACTACTCTTGTGGGTACAGGAAACGGTATAACAGTGGCCGCACCGTCTGTGACAACCACGTTATTTCGTCCGTTTTGAGGCAGATTGTGGGAACTCCGCATCAAAGTCTGTCACCGTCACAGTCAATCCAAACCCGGCACCCACAATCACAGGACCTGATGAGGTTTGCCTTCCCGGGTCCGGCACTCTTCTCCACAGCCGCAAATGCAACCTTTACCTATTCATGGAGTGTCAACTGGTGGAACACGCATCGGGAAGCACTACAACCGACCAGCTGAGTGTCGATTATGCCCTGGCAGGACCCGGAAGTGTACAGGTGACGGTAACCGACAGTTCTAACAGGATGTAGCGGGACTTCGGCAGTTCATACCCTTGAAATTTATGATCAACCTGAAATATTTGAAATTCAATCAAATCAAAAATTAACAAGACGATGAAATCAATAACTCTGAAAATAACCTTTAATAATCAAAATGTCATGAAAACAAAAATCACTTCCAAAATCGCGAAAATCGCTGTTGTATTATTCTTTATGATTGCTTCCGCCCCTTCACTTCTGGCGCAGTTTGTCACCACCTCAACGGTGGATCAGACGGCCATTGAAGAACGCAAAGGTTCCCTGAGCACCTACACGGTTCCCGGACCGGCAACCGATGAATACAGTTGGCAGATCGTGGGAGGTACAGTCACCAGTCCTGCTTCCGGAGTCACCGGTTCGGGTACGGATATTGACCCCTGGGTTGTTCCGTTCACTGCCGGGTTGACCTCGATCGAGGTGCAGTGGGATGCTGATGACAATACGATCACATCCACTGCCGGAAATGTCTCCGTCCAGCAGCGTGTCGCTTCAGGGTCCATTCAGTGTCCCAGCAAGATCCAGTCACTCGATATTGACTTCTGGAGTAATCCGACCATTGCCATTCAGGATGCAGATTAGAAATCTGTTCGGGTGATGCCACCGCAGGAACGATTACCGTTGCCTTCACCGGCGCGCCGAATTTTGATTACAAATACACCATTACCGATCTTGACGGAAACGTAGGTGCAGAACAGGTTGTTACCGGGATTACCACGGCAACGTCAACGATTGCTCATGCCTGCTAACCTGGTGAATACGAGTTCAACCGTTGATCAGACCTATATTGTTACGATCACTGAAATGAATGATAGTTTTACGGGTACGGGTACCATTCTCGACGCTACCTATACCATCACCGTACATCCGACCATTGAAACCGGAGACATCAGCAGCAACAACAGCCTGACCCGGAGATAAAAAAGGCCGATTAAGAAGTGATGCTTAAAAAAATCTGCAGGCCGGTAAAAGGCCGGCCTGCAGATCATAAAAAAATCTGAACACCGGGAAGTTAGCCATTGAGGGCTCACTTCCAGGACAAGGACCAGCCATTAAGGCTGCAATGAAGATCAGTATATGCTATTGAAACGCTACATATGGATTTTCCTGATCCTCCTGGGGATCATCCCGGAGCTGCGGGCACAGTATGTCAATACGGTGTGCGCGGGAGATACCGGAGTGGTTTACCGGGTGAAGGGCACGGCCGGATCGACATTCGTATGGAATGTAGAGGGCGGCAGCATTGGGAATAACTGGGGCGATTCAGTCAGTGTGAACTGGGGAGATGTTCAGGGTGTTTATACCATCCGGGTCCAGGAGTTTTCACAGTATGGATGTCCGGCCATTCCGGTAACGGCAAAGGTAAACGTTTCGGCGCCCGACATTGACCTGGGGGATGATATTTCGATCTGCCGGGGTCAGTCGGTTGAGATCCGGCCGGAAGGCACCTTCAGTTCGTTCCTGTGGCAGGACGGATCGACAAACTCTTATTTTACAGGTCACGACCAGGGGTATATCCGCGTGTCTGTCACCAATGAAGAGGGTTGTGAACGGTCCGACAGTTTGTACCTGGCAGTGCATGCGCTTCCTGAAGTAGACCTGGGTCGGGATACCTCGTTGTGCGGCAATGAAACCATCACGCTGGATGCCGGATACGATGGCATCGATTACCTGTGGTCGAGCGGAGAGACGGGCAGGGAAATGACGGTGGGATCAGGGGCTCAAACCATCTGGGTAAGAGTCACCGATGAATACACCTGTGTATCGGGTGATACGATCGTGATCGATCCCTGTCAAACGGATCAACGGTTCAAAAATATGCCGACGGCGTTCACACCCAATGGCGACGGGAAGAATGATGTCTGGAATATTCCGCAGCTGGCAGCTTTCCCGCAGGCCACTGTCGAGATTTACGACCGGTGGGGAGATATGATCTTCAAATCGGAACCCGGCTATTCCGATCCGTGGGACGGGGTGTCGGCCGACGGAAGAACCATGCCGATGGATTCGTACTACTTTGTCATCGACCTTCACGACGGCAGCTCAGAGCCGATATCTGGCACCGTAACCCTGATTAAGTGATGTCGGGCATTTTCCGGAATTGTGTTCAGGAGGAAACGGGATCACTCATAAATGAATGAAAAACGATTAAAGGTTCAGAAAAAAGGTGGGGAGAGACCCAAAAAAATGATAAAAAGGATTTTCATAGGAATTGTGGCAATGCTCTCATTGATCTCAGGCGCTGAAGCTCAGCAGATTCCCCTGTACAGCCAGTACATGATGAACGGATTCCTGCTCAATCCAGCCGTGGCAGGAAGCGAGGGTTACACAGCCATCAATCTGACCGTCAGGGAACAATGGCTCGGGCTTAAAGATGCCCCCAAGACCCAGGCGATCAGTGGACAAACCAGGATGCTCAAAAACAGTTACATTTCAAAAAACGCTTCGGTAAGAAGACGGCAACGGATGGGCACACGCAGCGGGAATGTCGGACTGGGCGGTTACCTCTTTAACGATGAAAATGGTCCGATCAGCAGGACCGGTTTGCAGCTGACCTATGCCTATCATATCCGGATGAGAAGTTCACAGCTGTCGTTCGGACTTTCAGGCATCGCCTACCAGTTTTCGATCGACGACAGTAAAATAAACCTGGAGGATCCCAATGATGAAACATACCTGAATGCGGCCAAGTCGGTGTTCGTCCCCGATGCCAGTGCCGGGGTATACTATTCCGACCCTCATATCTTTGCCGGCTTTTCAGCCTCGCAGTTATTCCAGTCGGCCCTTAAACTGGGAGCAAAGGGATACGCGCAATACCAGATGAAGCGATATTATTACCTGACAGGCGGGTACGACGTGGATATCAATGATGATTTCAGCCTTGATCCCTCATTCCTGCTGAAGGCTTCCGAGAACGGGACCTATCAGCTCGACATCAATACGAAGGTCGTTTACAACGAAGAATACTGGGGAGGGATTTCTTACCGCACCGGCGGGGCCCTGATCTTTATGGGCGGGGTGCGTGTCGATAAATTTTTCTTTGGCTATTCCTTCGATTATACATTGAGCAGTATCATGAAACGGACTTTCGGATCGCATGAGATCATGCTGGCCGTTAAGTTCGGCGATAATGCCCGCAGATACCGGTGGTTGAACAGGTATTGAGTTGACGGAGCGGCCGGTTATATTCTCATTCATTGGCATGTATGCGAATTCTGGTTTTTTCGCCTCTTCACCATGATGGTTGAAGAGTGGCTTGTCATGTGCGGGTTTGGGATGGATTTCACCCTTTTCTTCACTTATCCCTGATCGCATACAAAATTCTGCTGAAATAGTATTTCAGTGACCTTCTTTTTTTCAATGCCAGAAGCTTCATTCATCAAAATGGTCCTCATGATTTCAGGTGAGTTGATAACTTTTCGTCAAAAAGGTAAAAAGCGAACGCTGAGATCGAAAGGGCTGGAACGATTAAGGGGCGGATGGTGCGAGAGGTGGGCGGGAGGGCCCTCTTAAGCAGAAAGACTTCATCCAAAAGACAGAGCCCCTTCCTGTGCCCAATTCCCAATAACGTTGTATCCCCTCCATGATTCCCCCGAAAAATTACTGGAAAATCGCCTTCCCCGGAAATGCCAGGAACAGAACCGGCAAACTGGACCCCGGAATTCAAACTCAAACGGCAGTCCTTCAGACCGGGTCCGCAACCGCCACTCGCTTCCCGGGCCATTCCCCGGCTTCATCCCTGAACCATCCTCCCTGGAATTTGTTTGTAATCAAAACATCCAAAAATGGATCTGACAACAAAGAAATGTAAACCGTGTGAAGGTGGTGTTGCAAAATTCACTGAGGAAGAAATCCGGGAATACAACGGTCAGCTCATTGAACCCTGGCCCGTTGTCGACGGCATGAAAATCAATAAAACGTTCCATTTCCACCATTACTGGGAGTGTATGAACTTTGCCAATCAGGTTGCCAATCTCGCTGAAGCGGAACACCACCATCCGGTCATCCATATCTACTATTCGAAAGTCGAGATTGAACTTTGGACGCATGCCATTCTCGGCCTGTCGGAGAATGATTTTATACTGGCTGCGAAAATTGATGAATTGTAATTAAAAAGCCATTGTTACTTTCATTTTATTTTATTCCGATTAAATTTGCAGCCTGAATGAAAGGGAATTGACTCGTGCCGAAAGCAATTCCTGAAAACTATCCCTCTATGAAAGCAAAACGATTCATCCTCGCAGGGATACTGATGCTCATCTCTTCTGAAATCGTATTTTCTCAGTCCGTGAACGTAGAGGGTGATGTCAGGGATTATGCGACAGGGGAACCGCTCATTGGTGCATCTGTGTATACAAGAGATGGCGCAACGGGTGCGATAAGCGGGAAAGATGGCCATTTCAGCCTTTCCCTTGAGAGTGGAACCCGCGTTATTGTGGCCTCGTATGTGGGTTACCGGACCGATAGCATCCGACTGAATCTTTCAGATCGTTTTCATGAGCCGGTTCACTTTCGTCTCAATCGTGACCTCATCGCTTTTTCCAATGGAGTCGTCGTGGTTGGCAACCGGAATGCCCCACGGAGCGTTATAAATTCCGCGGTACCCGTCGACCAGTTTCCCGCGCCGGTGCTCAGGAACAGCGGAAATACCGATCTGAGCCAGCAACTCAATACCCTGGCGCCATCGTTTTATTCCACCCGGATGACCTATTCCGATGCCACCGATCACGTCGACCCCGCCACGCTGAGAGGCATGAACCCCGATCAGACGCTGATCCTTGTCAATGGAAAACGGCATCACCCCACAGCGATTGTCAATCTGCTCAGCGTTGTCGGTAAAGGATCCGTGATCAATGATCTCAACACCATTCCTTCACAGGCCATTGGCCGGGTCGAGATCCTCCGTGACGGAGCTTCCGCGCAGTATGGCTCCGACGCCATCGCCGGCGTGATCAACCTGGTACTCAGACAGGATACTTCAGGTCTCGCGCTCCGGACGCGGATCGGGCAGACCTATGAAGGCGACGGTCTGCGGGAGGACATTTCCGCCAACTATGGCTTTGGCATCGGGAAGGGTGGTTACGTTAATCTGACCGGCGAATTCAACCAGCGGGGTGCAACGAACCGTGCAGGAATTTACAATGGGTTGATATTCAGGACTGAAGGGCAGGACGGGCTTTCTTTCGATCAGAATCTGGCTCTGGATAACCAGATCCTGGCCAGCCGGGGTCTGACCCGTGATGATTTCCGCCTTCACCTTGGAAATTCTGCCCTCGGCGATGGCAAGGTCTTTCTCAATGCCATGGTGCCCGTGAACCGGCATGCCGAATTCTATGTCTTTGGTGGAATGAATTACCGCTACAGTGAATCAGCCGGTGATTTCCGCCTTCCCAATGACTCGGCCCGAAATAATTACGATCTCTACCCCAATGGATTTCTTCCATACATTAATGCACGGCTGACCGATCACTTCGTCTCGGCCGGTCTGCGTGGAACGATCGGCGGATGGGATGCCGATTTCAGCAATACCTACGGATCCAATGGCATCGATTTCTATGTTTCCCATTCCGCGAATGCCTCGATGGGAAAGGAGAGTCCGACTCAGTTTGAATCGGGCGGAACGCGCTATTCACAGAATACGGCCAACCTCGATCTCTCGCGCCATTTCACCGGTGTCCTATTTATCCCCGCGGTGGACCTGAATTTCGGAAGTGAATTCCGGGTGGAGAATTATAAAATTTTACCGGGAAAACGGTCTTCATGGGTCAATGAAGATCAGGTGCATTATCCCGGGGCACAGGGGTTCCCCGGATTTCAGCCGGTGGACCAGACCGACCGCTCGCGTTATAACATCGGCTTCTACGGTGATGCAGGTCTTTCATTTTCCCCGGCCTTCCTGGTTGATGTTGCCGGCAGGTTTGAAGACTATTCCGATTTTGGGACCAACCTTTCGGGCAAAATCGCGGCCCGCTATAAATTCAATTTTCCCCTCAATATCCGGGGATCTGTCAGCACCGGTTTCCGGGCTCCCTCACTGCACCAGATCTATTACAGCAGTACCGGATCGTATTATTTCGGCGGCAGTCTTTTTGAAGTTCTCACCGCCAGTAATAACAGCCGCGTCGCCGATGCGTTCGGCATTCCGCCGCTCAAGGAAGAGACAAGCGTGAGCTACAGCCTCGGACTGACGTCGGAACCGGCATCCAACACCACCATAACCGCCGATGTTTACCGTGTCGATGTCAGTAACAGGATCGTTCTCTCCGGAACATTTTATACGTTCATTCCCGAAGTCTACGATCTGCTTTCCTCGCTGCCTTCGGTCGGTGGAGCGCAGTTTTTTACCAACGCTGTCGACACCCGGACAGAAGGGGCCGATATCGTCTTTTCCCACCTCACTCCCCTGAATTCAGGCAGCCTGGGTCTCAGTGCCGGGATTAACCTGAACCGGACGCATGTGACCGGAAACGTCCACGCGTCCACACAAATCCAGTCGCGCGGGCTTGAAGACTACCTTTTCAACAGGCAGGACCGGGCTCTGCTTGAACTGGCCCAACCCCTGAGTAAGATCAATCTCACCGCGACATGGGTCTGGAAAAAGCTGACCCTTACGGGCCGGACGATCCGTTTCGGGCAGGTTTCCTACCGGGGTATCGACACCAGCGCGGCGGAACTGGCCAGGGACCAGGATTACAGTCCCCGTTGGCTCACCGATGTGAGGCTGGACTATCGCATCCTGCCTTCCCTGGACCTGACCATTGGCGCCAACAACGTTTTCAATGTCTATCCCGAAAAAAACAATGCCGTCCTGCAGAACTACGGAAGATTTCCCTACAACACGGCCGTGACCCAGTTCGGGTTCAACGGCGGGTTTTATTATGCCGGCCTGGAGTTGACCATGGGAAGATAAACCCTCCTCTAGCGGTGGTTAAACTCAGCGGGAAATATGGATATATCGATAATGCAGGTCGTGTGATCATTACCCCGAAATATGAGGAAGCTACCGATTTTTCCTACACGGGCGAAGCGGTTGTGCTTTACAAGGGCGACTGGATCTCCATTGATAAAAATGGGAAAAAGATCAAAGACTGAGACACTCTGGAAAATGATCCGGACATACCGGGAAGGTAAACAGGCTTGCCGATCATCACAATGAGGATAAATGGAAAATCAGGCCGGAAACACGGTATCCAGAGGATTTCGAGTTTCCGGCTTTCCGTATCGCAATCAATGTCCGGTCACAGCTTCCGTCTGTTTGTGAGCCATCCGCTTTTCAATTTCTTCAGCCATCTGGTTCCGCACGCGGTAAAGAATGGCGGGATCGGAGGTGAAAGAGCCGGGTGAAGAGACAACCTTTGTGAGGTTGTCCATGTCTCCGCCAAGAGAATTCAGCAGATGAAGGTATTCATAGTCTTCGAAACCGTCCCTGAGGTTTTCCAACCGGATGGATGAAAGCGGCCGGATCCCGGGTCCGGGGTAGGTGAGGTAACCGTCCCCGCTATAATTGCTGAAGGTATTGGCCTTCCATCCTCCACGGAGTCCGGGACCTGAATGGTTCCCGTTCCAATGGTTGGGGCTCCAGTATTCAAAGCCGGTGACACCGGTCCGGTAGCAGATCCAGCCGATCAACCGACCGTCGATGGCCGGGTATTCGAGGAAAAAATTGGGCCTGACCGAGGGATAACAGCAGACCGCCAGCCAGGCTTCATCACCGGCAGCCACACGTTTGTCGACGCCGGATTCCTCGTACTGTGCCACATAAACATCCCAGGTGTCGGCGTAACCGGCAAGGGCCTGCACACCTTCCGGGATATTCAGGCACTGGATCACTTTCAGCTCCGGGCTGACATGCCTGACCAGGGTATACATCTCCTTTGCCAGGGGCCAGTGAGGCTTGTCGACTTCATCGTAGTTATACACATAGGCCATCCCGTCGAGCCATCCCCGGGGCCCAAAGGCATCGACGTAACCTTTCAGCCTGCTTCGCAAACTGTCGATATACCCCGGGGAATAACGGTCTTTTTTCATGCGCCGGAGGTTTGGGATATTGTCGAGGATGAAGGCATTCATCCCTTTTTTCATACAAAAACCAAGCATATCTTCGTCGAGTTCAATATTTCCGCCGGGGCCAAGACGGTGTTCAAGAAGGAGATCATACATGGCTTTGCGGGCTTCCCGGCTGGTGTCGCCCATGGCTTTCATCGATCCCACCCAGGTCAGGGTTTTGATACTGGGGCGTTCAGGGATGTTGAAACCCCAGACGCGGATTTCGACAGGAAGGGAGGACGTTCCTCCGTCGGCGGAGGTCACGGTAATATGTCCGTAATAGGTTCCTGCGCCGGTTCCCCTTGGGACATAGACCGTCACCCAGAGGGGTTGGCGCTCCCCGGCGGGAATGTCAATGGTATCCTTTTGGAGAAGGGGATCGGGCCACCACCCCAGCTGACTGGGATAATAGGACGATGTTGTGGTCGTTTGCACGTAACCCACCGGATTCACCCGGATAGTCGTACCGGTGATCCGCCCCGGTTTGCCAGCCAGGTCACTGGTTTTCCAGGTGACACCTTTCAAGGCCATGCTGTCGGATGGTGCGATGATCACCTGGAAAGACTCGTACTCCCCGCCGGCAGCCGAGATCTTTGCCGTGTCGGTGAGCAGGACCGGCTGGTCCGGTTCCTTTGGGACCTTTATCATGGCCGAAGCGGCAGTGAGCTGAAAACGCGGCCTTTTTTGCGTGCACCCGGCTGCCATCCAGGTGACAGTGATCAAAACAACCAAAAGTTGAAATTTTCTCATCATGTTGATTTTCCTTCATCCATTCGATCCGCACAGGGTATGGACCTGTTGAATCACGGGAGATCCGGGCGGTGAAGATCTCCCGGGTATCCATCCCTTACAGGCTGCCCATGCGGCGTTTTAAAGGTATCGTTTCACGGCAGATTTTCCAAATGACTGACCGGGAATGTGGACCGTGGAATACCCGGCAAGCCGGAGGCGGCAGGAGATTTTTCCGCGAAATGAAGGAATCATCTGCAGAAATCAAGATGGTGGGTAAGATTTGCTTAATTTTGTAAACAGACAGTACGTCAGGATCATTCAAAGGTAAAGCCAACGACATGAACTCCTATGCACTCATGGCCTTGAATCATTCTGTTAAAAGTGAATGACAAGGCAGGAAATCCCCGGAATTTGTGCTTTGCCTTCCCGGCAGATCAGTACCCCGGTTGATGATTTTCACGGGCTTTTCAGGATAAACCGGCAATTCAGCCAGTAATGCGTAAAATTTCCGTATTTTTGCGCAAAATTTTCTGAGATGAACATCAATTTTGTCGAGATACTGGCTTCGTTCATGGTGCTCTTCGCCATCATCGACATCCTGGGTTCCATTCCCATCATCCTCGACCTTAAACAGAGAACCGGTGAAATAAATTCACGGCAGGTCACCCTGGTAGCCTTCGGCATCATGATCGGTTTTCTCTATATCGGCGAACCGCTGCTCCGGCTGTTCGGCGTCGATATTTCGTCATTTGCCATTGCCGGTTCCATTGTCATTTTTCTCCTCGGCATCGAGATGGTCCTGGGCATTGAGCTATTCAAGCACGATGCCGGCGGGGACAGCGTTTCCATCGTGCCGCTGGCTTTTCCACTTATTGCCGGTGCGGGATCCATCACAACGCTGCTCTCACTGCGGGCTGAATACCATACCATCAACATTCTTATCGCCCTGGTGCTGAACATGGTCTTTGTATACCTTGTGCTCAGGCTTACCGATGTGTTTGAGCGGATCCTTGGACCGGGCGGGCTGCATATCGTCAGGAAATTTTTCGGCATCATCCTGCTGGCTATCGCCATCAAGCTTTTTACAACCAATACTGGTCTGACGCTGGGAAAATGACCTTCCTGGCACGCTGGGCCACGGTTCGCCTATTCCATCGTTTTCAGTTGCCTTAAGACATCGACGCTGACTTCACCGGTGAGGATCATCAGCATGTCCCCTCTCCTGGCAATAAGCCAGTTGGCCGTACCTTCGATAGTCATCTCTTCAGCCGTCATCCGCCATCCATTTTCTCTCAGCATCCGTTCGATCTGCGCCGGACTTTTAAAATTAAACAGGAAGACATCGATATCCTTGTCGCCTTTTCTGACCGAGTACCAGATACAGACATACCCGTTGTAGTCGCCAAACCGGGTTGACCAGTCGGGCAGGCCGTTCTGGAATCCGAGGGGCCCCATGATGATTTTATAATCGGTGAAGGTGAAATCGCCGGTGGAGGGAGGATAAATATCCTTCATCGTCAGGCCCTTGTTCTCGGGTTTGGCATAAAGGGCATCGGCAATCCGGCGTTCGGCTTCCTGTTCCTCGCTCGTTCCGTGCGATCCGGCAATGGTGACATAGAAATCCGAAACCGGGAAACTGAGGGCGTAACGCGTTTTGCAAAACATGGGGTTCAACGTGGAATCCTCCTGCAAACAGCCGAATTTTTTGACACTGTATATCCCGAGTGACTCATAGGGATTTTGGAAACGGTAGATCTCCACATCCAGTTTTGTGCCCTTCACGTCCAGCTGGTAATAACGGAGATCACGGAATCCGTACTCCAGGAACAGGTCGGCGGCCCCGTCGATATGTCCCCACAGGTTGCTGCCGGTGAAATATTTCCGGTTGAGGATGGTGAGACCGGGAACATCGTCGGGGGTGAAGGTGAGACTGTCCTGGCTGAAAGAGGAAAATGCCGGTAAGAGGAAGATCAGGGTGATGATGATGTACTTCATGGAGCAGGAACGATTTATGTATTATAATCATATCTTGAGAACAGGCCCGGAAAAGGTCCCCGGGTAAAAGCCTTTAGCGGACAGCCGCCATAAACGCATTGAGTTTTTCCGGGTCGAGCTTCCCGGATGTCCGGACACCGCTGCAAACATCCACGCCGAAAGGGTGGACCGTCCTGATGGCCTCCTGGACATTCATGGCATTCAAACCTCCCGCATTTAAACGGTGACGATCCGGCAGTCGATCTTTTCCGGATCACATTCCCCCAGGCCGAGCGCATTTGCCAGGACCATAAATTGCTTCGCAGATTCGACGTCGGCTTTTTGAAGACCTTCGTCAATCCTTTTCCGGAGGATGATGTCATAGGCGATTCGATCGATGGCCACCGGGTCAGTGCTGGCCAGGACCGTCCTGTAAAAAGTAAAGAACTGTGGATTGGCGGCGGGTCCGCCATTAAAACAACCCTTGATGCCATCGGCGATGTTCAGGACCACTTTGTCCCGCAGCGGGGGGAAGGCACAGACCTGGGCCACGGTCTCGGCCCAGAGTTTGGAATGCAGCCTGCCGGTGTTGCCGATCGCCCCGAACGACAGGTTTTTCATGGCCATGGTGATGGAAGCGCCGGCATTCTTCATGATTGGGATGTTGATGATTTTATCCACTTCGGTGGTGCAGAGCTTTGTGAAGTAGGAATATTTACCGCCATTGACCATGTAAGGCATGGTGTACTCATCATATTCCCCTTCCACGTCGGCATGAAAAAACCAGTTCTTGTCGATCATTTTCTCACTGAGCAATCTGCCGTCCTGGCCGTAGAACGAATCATTTTCCTTACGCTCCGTTCCGGCGATCCGGATGCCGGGATAATTCTCCGGGGTGAATCCGCATTCGTAAAGCTGGAATTCCCGCCGGTCCCATATCAGGAGCCGGTCATTGTCAATTCCGGATTCATTGAGATGCCGGATGACCGCTTTGACGACCGCATGACTCGTAGCCAGGCTCTTTCCCGCAACCGGGTTAACCTTGAGCCCGATCCTGTCGCGGGTATTGAAAAACATCCTGAACGCTTTTTTAACCGACGATTTGCCCGTCAGTTCGGTCATGGCCCGTCCCACCATTTCGTAAGCCGCTGTTTCGTCGGGTTCATCGTTTGTGACACAATGGTCGCAGTCCACTTTAACCACTTTACCGGGAAACAAGCCTGGCATCGACCACTTCCCCCGGGGGTATTTCAACGCGTCCGGGATGTTGGTTGAAGGTTTTTCGTCTGCCGGCTTCGCTTCTGAAGCGTTGATCTTTAGTGAAGAGAGCGAAAGTCCAAGGCTGCCGGCACCGGCAAGCCTGAAAAAATGTCGCCGGTTAAGGGACCGTGAATCGTGGTTGTTCATGATGTGACAGTTTTAAGGTTATCAAATGCATTGTCAGATTCAGCCAACAAAAAAAGCACACCTTGGAACATAAATAACGGGTTTCGAAGACCATTGTCTTTAACAGAGGGGAAAAAATCTGTTATCCACCAGTTATTTATGTTCTGTTGGTACGCTCTTTCAGGTTAAGTGGTCCCGGATGTTATTCCGGCAAAATCAAAAATAAGAATATTCCCGGACTATTCGCATTTTTCACTGCATTTTAATCTTCGATGCACTCTATGGCAGGCAGGGGGATCTTCCGGCCCGGATCTTCATCCGGGTTTCGGTGTTGATCCGGAAAGATATCCCATCAGGAGGGTGATGGCGCACCCCTGTCATGTCCCAGCCGGCCTTGTCGTTCTTTCCGGTTTAATCCCCGTTTTCTCCGAAATAGAAATACAAGGTTCCCTGACGGTAGGGGGCCATGCTGTGGGGCGCGAAATAATTTGGTCCTCCTTGTGGCCCTGTGCCTTCGGGCGGTGTAAACTTGGTTCCGATGGGACTGACCGCTGAGAGGAAGGAGATGTCGCCGCCGGGAAATGGGGGAGAGGTGTAACCATTGTAAGCCCCTGCGGGCGGATCGGGGGTGAAGAGCCGCAGGAAGACATCGTCGGTGGCCGCGACAACATAAAAGGGCGCTGAGCTGGTGATGAATTTCGCCCGGTACAGCCTCGAATAGTAGCCTTTGAATTCGGGATAGTCCCAGGACTCTCCTGTGACGGTATTATTGTAGGTCTTGTGGTACATCCCGAATTGCGGGCCTTTCATCCTGTTCTTCCAGACCCGGTAAGGTCCGTCGCCCAGGTAACTGACCGCAGCGATCTCCTTTTCCGGAAAGGAAAAATCCAGGCCGGCAAACGGATATTTTCCTTTCATATGATAAGTGTAATCCAGCTGCAGCCATCCCGAAGGGTGGAAGATCCAGTTGAAATTCAATTCGTTGTCCTTGTATTTGACCGCGATAACGACAACCCCGTCGTGTTCCGACCATGAGAGGGTGTCGAACACCGCATCTTCATGGGCAAGCACGGGACCGTTTCCGAAAGGAATCCGGATTCCCGAAGTGATGACCGAATCAAGGAGACCTCCGTTTTTCCTGAAATAACAGAAGGTATGTCCTGATCTCAGGATAAGCTGCGTTGGACTTTCATCTTTGCTCACGTTTTTTTCCGCGGTGTCGCCGATGAATGCTGCTGGCGGCTGAGACCGGATCCTTCACGGGCCATGTCCAGGTCATGATATCCCGTCCGTGCGGGTCATGCGCCGTGAGTCCGGAGGACATCGGCATGGCGCCAGGTGCCGGGAAGTTTGAGGTCCAGCGTCCCTTTCATGCCCGGGGCGACTCGAGGGTGAAGGGATATCGAAGGCGGTGTCGGTTTTCTCCGCACCAAAACCGGGGGAACCAATGAGGCCGACGGAGAAGACGCACTGGCTGAGGTTCGTATAAAAATACCGGTTTTCAATCGGGAGTTGACCGTTGAACGCGGGCGGAAGATTTTCCATTTCAACGTGAACGGGGCACCAGATCTCGCGGATGGAATAATAACTCGCTTCCTTCTCGCGGTAAGGACCGAGAATCCCGTCGGCGGCCTTATTTCCCTGTGTGTCGATCCACCCGTTCATGTCGGTTCTCACCACACCTTCATCCGAAAAATCCCAGAGGAACCCTCCGGCCGACAGAGGACGGTCGAGCATCAGGTTCCAGTAATCGTCGAGGCCGGCGCCAAGGCCGCCATCATACAAGCCGTGGAGAAACTCCGTCGGGAAGAAAATATCCCTTCCATTGAAAAAAACATCCTGACCGTAATTCCATTCGCGGTAATGCTGGGTGTCCATCCCGTTGAAAAGCGCCCATGGATGAATCACCTTCCGTTTCTGCGGATCGTATTTCGCGAATTCCCCGTTCAGGGCATTGTTCCATCCGCCTTCATTGCCATTGTCCCACAAAACGATACAGGGATGGTTGACGTCCCGGGTCACCATTTCCTTCACCAGCTTTTTCCCGATAAGGGTATCGTATGGAGGAACCGACCAACCCGAAAGTTCGTCGAGGACAAAAAGCCCGAGGGAATCACAGACATCCAGAAAATGCGCATCGGGCGGATAATGGGACATGCGGACGGCATTCATGTTCATGTCCTTCATGAGTTCCACATCTTCAATGCTTATCGATTTATTGAGAGCCCTCCCGGTTGATGGCCAGAAGGAATGGCGGCATACGCCCCTGAACATGATCCGTTTCCGTTCACGTAGATCCATCCCGGTCCCTGACTTCGACCGTTCTGAAGCCGAACTTCTGCGTGACCCTGTGGATTACCCTGTCGCCATTTCTCAGTTCGACCTGCATGGTGTAAAGGTTCGGAAACTCGGGGCTCCACAATAACGGCGACGATGTTTCTCCCTGCAGAGCCTGAAATTCAGCGTTTGTTGACGACCGGTCCGGACAGGATGAAGGACTTTCCGCCGCTTCCGGGCGCGGTGATCACGGCCCGGATATTGTCGGCATTCTGAAGATCCGCCGTCCGGATTTCTGCCCGGATGAATCCGTCCGCCCTGGCATCGATGGCCATCCTTTCGATATGCTCCGGAGGCATGATCTTCAGGTATACCGGACGGTAAATTCCACCAAAGACCCAGTAATCGGCATAACGTTCCGCGGCATTGACCGAAGCGTTCGACGACATTTTGCTGACGGTGACTCAAAGAAGATTTTCTTTGCCCGGTTTTATCCATTTTGAAATGTCATATGAAAACCGGTAAAAGGCGCCCTGGTGAACAGGCCCTGCCGGTTTCCCGTTAATTTTCACCTTCGTATCGGTCATGGAGCCCTCAAAGACGATCTCAATGGTTTGGCCCTTCCAGCCGGCAGGTGCGAAAAAACGGTGCCGGTAGAGTCCTTCTTCATCGGCTTTATTCTTATCCGTCCCGTAGTTGTAATTTCCAAAACCCTGCAATTCCCAGTTGGAGGGAACGGGAATGGTGGTCCATCGGCCGCTGTTTTGACCACCGGTGCAGTAAAAATCCCAGTCAACCGTCCGGTCACTGCCTGTTCCCGAAAGATAAACGATCTGACTCTCCTGGGCTGCCAAATGAAGACAGGTTAATAAACTGAAAAGGGTAAGTATTCCGGATTTTTTCATGAGATGGATCTTGGAAACAATTGTGCGTACGAAAATAGCGAATATTTCTGAATCGACCGGAAGAGAACCTCAAGGAGGCAAAATGATTCCATCGATAAAATCAATGGATTTTTGACACTAAATTCACTAAAAAGGCCCTTTTTTTGGGTTAAATAGCCATCATTTCACCCCGGATTCGGGGTGAAGGTACCACGACAGATTGTACATCGCGTCTTTCAGGAGGAGGATGCCGGACGTGATTTTGATTTCCCATTTCAATTCTTATTTTTATATTTACAAAAAGCCTCCATGATGAAAAAACAACTGATCCTTTTATCCATTTCGGCACTATTGCTGTTCCAGGGCGCTAAAGTCGCTTATTCACAGCAACATCCCGAAATCAAGCCGCTGGAGATCGGTCAAAAAGCCCCTTTTTTCAATCTCCCCGGTGTGGATGGAAATGAGCATTCGCTGAACGATTTCGACAGCTCGGATATCCTGGTGGTGATTTTCACCTGCAACCATTGTCCCACGGCCCAGGCCTACGAAGATAAGATCATCCGTCTGACCTCGGATTATCAGGAGAAGGGCGTGGCCGTCGTGGCGATTCTTCCCAATGATGATTCCGCCCTGAGCCTGGCCGAATGCGGGTATTCCGATCTCGACGACAGTTTTGAAAGCATGAAGATCCGGGCAAAGGACAAGCACTTTAATTTCCCTTACCTGTATGACGGCAAAGACGAGGAAGTATCGATGAATTACGGGCCACAGGCGACTCCTCATGCTTTCGTCTTTGATAAGGAGCGGAAGCTGAGATACAGGGGGAGGATCGATGATACGGAAAATCCCTATGTCGAGCCTAAAACCACCGACCTGCGCAATGCACTCGATGAGATGCTCGCCGGCAAGGAAGTGACGGTGAAGACAACCAAAACCTTTGGTTGCTCCATCAAGTGGGCCTGGAAAAATGAATGGACAAAGAAGCTCCTGGAGGACTGGGCGAAGGAACCCGTCACGGTTCAACCGGTGGATGTCAATGAGATCGGTCAGATCATGGCCAATGAAAGCGGAAAACTCAGGATGGTCAACGTATGGGCCACATGGTGCGGCCCCTGTGTCATTGAATTTCCCGAGCTCGTTAAGATCTACCGGATGTACAACGGCCGTGACTTCGAGTTCGTCAGTATCAGCGCCGATAAGCCCGACCGGAGGGATAAAGTGCAGAGCTTCCTCGAGGAACACCAGGCATCTAACCCGAATTACATATTTGCTTCCGACGACAATTACCGGATGATCGAAGCCATCGACAAGGACTGGCAGGGTTCATTGCCCTATACCCTGATCATCAAGCCGGGGGGCGAGGTCATCTACAGGCACAGCGGCGGCATCAATCCCCTCGAAGTCCGTAAGGTGATCATCAAAGAACTCGGCCGGTATTATGCCGACGACAAATGATTGCCGGGCATTCCCGGTCCCGCTGCTCTTCTCCACAAGGTTGCAGGCAACCAGGCTGGCAATTCGGGGTTTGACTAACAGGCTTCATATTTTCACCTAATACCTCCCATCATGAAAAAATACATTGTGATTTTTCAATCCTTTTTCCTTTTGGCCATCGGGACCGGGCTTTTCGGACAGAAGCTGACCGACAGCCAGATCCTGAAACTCTATGACGGGCTCCGGGTGGCAGATGTTTCGGACGGTATGGATTACATCGGCCTTCACGACCAGGGACTCATGGATCAGTCGATCGAAGCACTCTGGAAGGATATTGAAAATTTCCACCACATTTTCAGGGGCATTGCCCTGACGGTCAGATATGTTCCCACCAACCGGGAATTCCCAAGTAACCTCCGGGGAAAAGACTACGAGAAATGGAGGGATGAATGGTACACGAACCTTTCGGGAGAGCCTTTCATCGATTCCATAACCCCCGGGAACGTGATCGTCATCGACAATGCCGGGCATAATGATGTCGGAACGGTCGGGTCGAACAACTCCATGATCTGGAAGACCAAAGGGGCCGTTGGCATCGTCTCCAACGGGGGCGTGCGCGACAATGATGAGATCATCAAGGAGCAGATCCCCGTTTATATGAACATCGACAACAGGGGCAGGGGGATCCGGCCGGGGCGGAATGAACTGGAATCGGTGAACAAACCGGTAGTGATCGGTGGTGTCCTGATCAATCCGGGCGATGTGATCGTGGCCGACGGTGACGGCGTTATTGTTGTGCCGCGGCAGCGTGCCGTTGAAGTGGCTAAAGCTGCCCATGAAGTGCTGAGGGTGGATAAGGAAGCCCGCAAACAGCTCTACGACCAGCTTGGCATTCCCTATGATTTCACGGTTGAATGAGCGTCGACCGTTCACCCTGCCGATCTGCCGTTCACCGGTAAAAACAGACAGCTTGCCGATTTTCTGTTCCGTGGTCCTTCCGTATGGGGTACTTTTGAACCATCATATCAAAACAAAACGGAGGACCAAAACATGAACGTCATTATGGAAAAACATCATCAGAGCCAAAGCAGGCGCGGACTGCTCGGACTCATCCTCATTATCGCCGGACTCGTACTGGTTGGCAACCAGTTTAATCTCATCCCCTGGGACCTGAGGCATATTTTGTTTACCTGGCAGAGCCTTTTGATCCTGATCGGGATCATCTTCGTAACCCGGAAGGACAACAAAGCCACCGGTTTCGTGCTCATCTTCATCGGCGGATTTTTCCTTATCCCGGAAATCTTCAATGTCTCCTATGAATGGCGCCGGTTGTTCTGGCCCGTTACCCTGATCATCATCGGTGTCGCTTTTATTTTCGGGGCGACCTTCAGGCACCGCAGATCCATTGACATCGAAGGCACCGACGATGACTTTCTGGATGATATCAATGTTTTTGGCGGGCATGATAAAATAATCACGTCCTCGTCATTCCGGGGAGGTAGCATCGTCTCGGTTTTCGGCGGCGGGAAATATGATCTGCGCAAGGCTCTCCTTGCCCCCGGAAGAAATATCCTGGAAATGACCAATGTTTTCGGTGGAAGCAAGCTCATCGTGCCTGCGGACTGGGATATTAAGATTGAAATTGTGGCCATTTTTGGCGGATTCAGCGATAAAAGGGTGATCACTGCCGTATCGCCCGATAAGAGATTGATCATCAAGGGAGTGTCAATGTTTGGGGGAGGTGAGATAACCAGCATTTAACGGATATGTTGAATCCGATCACGACAAACAGGGTCTATTTCATTGCTTACGTGCTCACCTGGATGTTCATCGCTGTTCTCCAGGCGGGCATCGAGCATTTTTATTTCGGGCTGGAAATCACCCATGCTTTTGCTGATGCTTTCACGGTCCAAATCATCCATATGGTTTCCGGCCTTGCTGTCTGGTACCCCGTCCGGTTTAACCCGGTCAGTTCACGAAATCTCTTCACGCCCCTGATCAATATCACCGCTACCGGACTGCTGACGGTATTCGTTTGGGTCGGCGCCACCTGGTTGATCCTGAAAGGATTTTACGCCGGCGAACCGGAATTCATCGGTTTCCTCAATGATTCCCTTCCCTACAGGATCATCACCGATGCCCTGTTCTATATCGTTCTTGTCCTGGTATATTCCCTCATGGTTTACAGCAGTAATCTGCGGGAGAAGATTTCCAATGAAAGTAACCTGAAAATGCTGGTCAGGGAAGCCGAACTCAATGCCCTGAAAGCCCAGATCAACCCTCATTTTCTCTTTAATTCGCTGAACTCCATCAGCCTCCTGACGATGCGAAATCCGGCAAAGGCGAGGGAGATGATCATTAAGCTGTCGGAATTTCTCCGCTATTCCCTGCGGTTCAATACGGAGGAAACCACTACCCTGAAGGAAGAACTGGGGAATATGACGCGGTACCTCGACATCGAAAAGATCCGCTTCGGCGAAAAGCTGGTGTATGAAAGCCTTTATGAGGAATCGCTCCTGGATAGTAAAATTCCCGGTATGATCCTTCAGCCGTTGCTTGAAAATGCCATCAAACATGGTGTCTATGAGAGTACTGAACCTGTCAGGATCAGTCTGGAAATGTGGAAGGAACCCGGCGAACTCCGGATCCTGGTATCCAATGATTTCGATCCCGGGGCCACACCCCGCACGGGAGCTGGCATCGGGCTTAAAAACATTTCCGAAAGACTCCGGTTGCACTATGGACGCCAGGATCTCATCACTTACGGCAAGGAAGGCGGGAGTTTTACCGTAAACCTTACCATCCCACAGGTTGCTGAAGAATCATCTTAAAAAAAGATTGAAATGTGGAAAGCACTGATTATCGACGATGAGTTGTATGCCCGGGAAATCGTAAAGGAATATCTCGGGAAGCATGAGAATATAGAGATCTGCGGTGAATATGCCGATGGATTCGCCGGTCTGAAAGCGATCAATGAGCTCCAACCCCATATTGTTTTCCTGGATATCCAGATGCCTAAACTCACCGGTTTTGAGATGATAGAACTGATGGATCAAAAACCCGCCATCATTTTCACCACGGCGTATGATCAATATGCCATCAGGGCTTTCGAGGAAAATGCCGTGGACTATCTTCTGAAGCCCTTCCCTGAAGACAGGTTTGATGATGCGGTCGGGAAAGCGGTTCGTAGACTCGAGTCCGGAGCGGAATCCGGGATGATCAGGAAGCTGGAGATGCACCTGGATGAAAACCCCGGGAAGCTGAACCGGATCGTGGTCCGGACAAGGACGGGGATCAGGGTTATCCCGGTCGACCAGATCGTTTGTCTCGAAGCCCAGGACGATTATGTGATGATCCACGTGGAGTCGGAGAAATTCCTGAAGCAGAAAACCATGAAATATTTTGAGGATCATCTCGACCCATTCGCGGTTTTTGCGGGTCCATCGGTCATTTATGGTGAAAATCGACCGGATCCGGAAAATTGAACCCTATGAAAAATCGGCCGGTATCCTGGTTTTAACCGACGGCCGCCAGGTACCTGTCAGCCGGTCAGGGCTTTCGCGTCTTAAGGAAGTGCTGGATATTTAGGTGAGATTGATTACCTTTGAAAAAAACGTTGCACCATGTTCAGTCTGTTCAGAAAAAAAACCACGACCGCTGATGAGCTGAAATTTGCCGATATCGACGGGAGTCCTCTTCAGGAGGGTGATCTGGTTCAGGCCATGAGGTATGAACTCGGCCGTTGCCGGATCGTGAAAACAGACCAGGGGCTTGTCTATGAATCCCTGGAAGACGGGCGACAGGTCAGCTGGACGAAAATGATCGATGCGGCCACCCGGAATCAAAAGGTGCGCAAGTCCTGAACCTGCCAAATAAAAAAATGCGGCACATTTTCCATCCATCGATAAAAAATGTGCCGCACCTGCTATTCCCCCTTTGGAGGACGTGTTATTTCTTCAAGGCCTTCTGAATGGCTTTTTCCGCAATTGCCTCCATGACGGCATACCCTTCCTTGTTCGGATGGACGCCATCTCGCGAATATTCTTCTTTCATTCCCCCGCGGTTGTCCACCAGGGATGAATAGTAATCGAGGTAGGTGAACTTGTTCTTTTTGGCATATTTCTTTATCCACTTGTTCAGCTCAACGATCTTTTCTGCAGGTTCGAGCCCCGGTTTCCAGGGATAGTCGAAGGCAGGGAGCACGGAACAGAGAATGACCTTGATGTTGTTCGCCCTCGCCAGCTCGGCCATCGAGGCGATATTTCCTTCGATCATTTCGAGGGTTGAGGGGCCGGTGTTGCCGGCGATGTCGTTGGTTCCGGCAAGGATGAGAACGAGTGAAGGATCCAGATCAATCACGTCGGGCCTGAACCGGATCAGCATCTGAGGAGTGGTTTGACCGCTGATTCCCCGGTCAACATAATCTTTGCCTTCAAAAAATCCGGGAGAAACGTTGATCCATGCGTCGGTAATGGAATTACCCATAAATACCACCCGTTTGGGTTCCTTTTTCCGGTTTGCCCAAGTTCCGCATTTGCTTCGTGATAGCGGGCCAGGTCTGCCCAGTCATCTTTCATACGTAACCAGTTTTTATACTGCCGCTCATTTCGTTCCTGTGCTCTGGCGGCCGAATCTGCGGTGTTCGGAATTTGTGCAGCGAGATAGGCTCCGGTGAGCAGGAGGGAAAGGAGAATGACAACGATCCTTTTCATGATAAATGGAGTTTTTCCCAAAAATACGAATTTTTTTCAGAGAGGCGCCGGAATGCGTGATGCCGTACTGCAAATTTGACTGTTTTTTCATGGCTTCGAAACATCAACATTTTCATTTCCAAATTGTTATTATAAAAAAATTGAAATGAAAAAATTTTTACTCTTGTTGGGAATAACCGTCTTTTGCCCGGTGCTTCAAATCCGGGCGCAAGACACATACACCATCACCTCTTCGGGTTACTCTTTTGTCCCGGCAGAATTGAATGTTGTGGTTGGCGATACCGTCATTTTTAATGTCGGTTCTGCCCATACCGCCCGGCAGGTCAGCATGGCAACGTGGTATGCCGATGGCACTGACCCTCTCACCGGCGGGTTTGACTTCACTACCGGCTCCGGAGTCTTCGTTCCCATGCAGGCCGATACCGTTTATTACGTGTGCTCCTATCATGTTTCCCTGGGAATGAAAGGGAAAATCGCGGTCAGCGAACCCAGCTCCGTCTGGGAATCAGACCGGAACACCGAACCCGAGAATATACCCGAATCCGGCCTCGGATGTCCTTTATCTCGACTCACCGGCCTCGTCGCCACCCTCGCTGATCGCTATTTATGATATGACCGGCAAGGAGATGCGCACGCTAAAAAGTCCGGGGATGGAAAACCACCAGATCACGATATCCTTATCCGACCTCCACCAGGGATTGTATTTCATCAGACTGAAATACCCTGGAAAGTCCTATGTTCTGAAGTTCGTTAAGATGTGAGACCGGGTATCTTCAGCCTATCAGGACGCTGTTAAAACCAGAAGCCGATATTGACAAAACCGAGCAATCCTCCGCGGTTCGCGGATTTCATAACACTAAGCTCGACAGGCCCGATGAAGCTGTTATACCCCACTGTGAGGCCATACCCTCCCAGAATTTTATTGACCGTGAAGAGATTTTTAAAGGTATCCTTGAAATTCCCGGCATTGCCCTTGACGATCAGGTAAATATCCGGAAAAACCTCGCATTGCAGGTCGCCCGCCAGAACGAGCGCATTTCGGGCCGGTTCCTCCATGTAATTCAGCCCGGCGAAAGGTATCAGGCCGTTATACCTCGATGGGTTGAGTCCGCCAGCATAAAACATATACTGGAAGGGAACGGTTATGCCATTAACCGATCCGCCGTACAGATGATTGATGTAAGTGATGCGGTCGTTTATCCGGAAGGCCTGGCTGAAACGCACCGGCAAAAAAGGCAACCGGGTCAATGATTTTATTGGTGACCAGTTTAAACTTCGCATCGAGTTGAATGCCCTTCCTGGGATAGAAACCATTATCATACGTGTCCATCTGGGTAAACCCGTAGTAATTAAAGTACACCTGAGTGCTGGCCGGAAAATCAGGCACCGGATTGATCTCGGATTTGAGCCGTGAGGCCTCATATTCAATACCCGCTCCCAGGGCATACGAGTTATTGATGATCGACTGGGTAAACAGGCTGGTGGTTGTCCCGGAAAACAGTACGACGAGGTCTTTTTCCCCTTTTCATACCGGTAAACATTGGACCTGTTCGACTGGAAATTAAAGCCGAAGCCGGGTTTCCATCCATTGTTCTTAAAGAATGATGCTTCCAGAAATGGATTTTCTCCCAGGGCCGTGCTCACCGACAATTTCGACCCGTCGAAGAGCAGGTTCCGGAAGGTGGTATTGAGCAGAATGGCCGATTTGTAGTTCGTGTCGTAATGCAACCCGACCCTGAACTGGCCCCCCTTGGCTTCTTTGACATTGATTATCAGCCGGATACCCTTTTCCAGCGGTTCGATCTCATAATCGACTTTCTCAAAAAACAGGCTGGAATACAGTCGCTCAATGGCGTCCTCGATCTGTCCGGGAGTGACCTTATGCAGTACTTCGAGCTGCAACTTACCGGTCAGCAGTTTTCCCGATACCTGATCCAGGCCCCGGACCCGGATCTCCATCAGGAGGAGGGAATCGAGCCTGGGGAGTACCTGGTGCGGACCGTATGACCGGATCGATTTTTTTCAGAGAGTCGGCCAGGGCTTTAAATTGGGGAAGGAAAACCCGCGCCGCCCGTTCTCCCCGTCTGATGATGCTGTCGGTCGAAGTGAAACTGGTGGAATTGTAGCCCTCCAGGTCCGGTTCAATGAGGATAGTCACATAGTTCCATATTGTATCGATTCAACGCCTCACCGTAGAAAAAGATGGACTGTTCGATGATCCTCAGGATGGAATTCAGCTGGTTTTTCTTATAGTACTGGAATCCGACATTCACCCCGATCAGGATATCGGCGCCCATATCCTTCACCCTGGCCACGGGAAAATTGTTGACCAGTCCGCCATCGACCAGAAGGTCGTTTTGAATTTCGATGGGATTGAAAATGCTGGGGATGGACATGGTTGCCCTCAGGACGAGGGGCAGGTAACCTGAGGTGAAATCCACCTCTTTGCCCGTTTCGATATTCGTTGCCACGCAAAGAAAGGGGATGGGGAAATTTTCGAAATCGCGGATGTCATACACCGGCGCACAGAGCGTATTGAGCAGTTCCTCGATATTTTCACCGTTGATCACCCCGGAGGGGATTTTGATCTTGTTTCCCTTGATGGGGAAGGAGATGACAAAGCGATCCTTGTCTTCCTTCTCCTCGAGGGTCAGGCTTCTCCTGGAAACCTGGTCACCGAGGAGATATCCCCAGTCGGCATTTTTGACGATCTTTTCAAGGGAATCGGCTGAATAACCGATGGCGTAAAGTCCGCCGACGATACCTCCCATGCTTGTTCCTCCGATGTAATCCGGGCGGATACCGGCTTCCTCCAGGACTTTCAGCACACCGATATGGGCGAGCCCCTTGGCGCTCCCACCGCTCAGGATCAACCCGATCCGTGGCCGTCTCAGCGTATCGGGTCTGGGCGGTCAGTGAAAAGACGGGGAAAATGAGCAGAACAAAGAGCACAAATAGCCTGGATATCATATGGATGTAAGAGATTTTTCGGGTTCGTCAGGTTGGGGATAAAATTACTACACTTTGATCAGATAGCCGATAGTTTCAAGGTAAAGTTTTGCGACTGAACCAGGGGTTCTCCTTGACAGGAAGGGATCCGCCGGTATGGGGAACTGACATCATCGTCGGTCCGCACCCGGCATAACTGAAATTATTGCCGGTTTTCAGGCCGCTGAGCCAAAAAAAACGGAAAAAACTGACAGAACGGGAGAACGGCAGGTTTTTTGACTGATGCCATGAAAACCGCACTTATGATCCTCAATATTGACGAAAAAGATCTGAATAAATTCATCCTTGTCGGCGACCGGGTCCTGGTCAAACCCAAGAGCGATCAGATGAGAACGAAATCGGGCCTCTATCTTCCCCCCAATGTGACGGAGAATGAAAAGATCCACAGCGGTTATGTGCTTAAAGTCGGTCCGGGCTATCCCATTCCGGTCATCAGCGAAAGTGATGAACCCTGGAAGGCGACCGGTGAAAACGTGAAATATGTCCCCCTTCAGCCAAAAGCAGGCGACCTGGCAGTTTACCTTCAGAACAGCGGCTGGGAAATTGAATTCAACAATGAGAAATACCTGATCATCCCGCATTCGGCCATCCTTCTCCTGATCAGGGATGAAGAGCTCTTTGACTGAAATCAGGACAGTTCCCGGTGCCGGAAACAGGTCACCAGGTGATCATTGACGATACCTGTCGCCTGCATGTGGGCGTAGATAATGGTCGTACCCGTAAAAGTGAATCCTCTCTTTTTCAAATCTTTTGATATGGTATCGGAAAGCGGCGTGCTTGCCGGAATTTCACCCAGATCGTGAAAATGATTGATGATGGGTTTTCCGTCGGTGAACTGCCAGATGTACCGGTCAAAACTTCCGAATTCCGCGGCAATATCGAGAAATTTCCCGGCATTGTTCACCGCCGATTTAATTTTCAGCCTGTTCCTGACAATTCCCGGATTCTGGAGCAGGGCGGCGATTTTCCGATCATCATAACGGGCGATCTTTTCCGGGTTGAACCCGTCGAATGCTACCCGGTAATTTTCCCGTTTCCGGAGGATGGTGAGCCAGGACAGGCCGGCTTGTGCCGATTCGAGCATGAGAAATTCAAAATGCCGGATCTCATCATGGACAGGCACGCCCCATTCATGATCGTGATAGCGGATATACAAAGGATTGTTCCCGCTCCATCCGCAGCGTTGTAACGTGTTCTCCGAACGTCATTTGGAATCGACTTTTTCCAAAGATACTTCATTGATCGTTGACCTGCCGGCAGCGTAGTCGGAAATATTCTGAAGCGTGGTCCGGGTGATCCCCTCCAGGGCCTCCTGGGTAAGGAACCCCTGGTGGGCCGTAATGAGGACATTGGGGAAGGTATTGAGCCGCATGATCATTTCATCGTCGATGATCCGCTCGGAAAGGTCCCTGAAGAAGAGTTTTTCCTCTTCTGCATAGACATCGATGCCGAGGTAACCGAGATGCCGTTCCTTGAGAGCCTCGATGACATCGGCCGTATTGATGAGCTTACCGCGGCTGGTGTTGATGAGCATGACGCCCTTCTTCATCATTTCCAGGGTATGCTTGTTGATGAGCTGGTAGGTTGATGGCGTGAGCGGGCAATGCAGGGAGACGATGTCGGCTTCCTGGAAAAGGGTGGTCAGGTCGGTGTAGATGATGCCGTCATTTTCCGCCTCGGCATTTTTGTGAACATCATAGGCAATCACCTTGCATCCGAAGCCCAGCATGATTTTCCCGAAAGCCCTGTCCAATATTTCCCGTGCCCACCACACCGACGGTTTTTTCGTACAGGTCGAACCCGACGAGACGTTCAAGGCTGAAATTATTATCCCTGACCCTGTTGTAGGCCTTGTGGATCTTCCGGTTCAGGCTGAGGATCAGGGCCACGGCATGTTCGGCTACGGCATGGGGAGAGTAGGCCGGAACACGCATGACACGGATGCCGAATTTCGCTGCCGCTTCCAGGTCAACCTGGTTGAAGCCCGCACATCGCAGGGCGATCAGTCCGATATTGTGCGAAGCCAGCTCGGCGATGGTCTCGTGATTGATCCTGTCGTTCACAAAGGCACACACGACATCAAAACCCGATGCCAGTTTGGCGGTGGAGGATTTCAGGGAAACATCGAAATAGGTCAACTCGTGCTGCTTCTTATTGAACCGATCGAAATATTCCTGATCGTACGTTTTGGTGCTGAATATCGCTACTTTCATCTTCGTTTGGGAATGGGGTTAACACTGGAGATTACCCTCTATTCATCCTGGGAGGGGTAATGATTGTTCTCGGAGTCACTGTCGGGGTAACCTTCCGTGTGAAGAACAAGAGCGGATATCGTTTTGTTTTTGTCCAGCTTAATAATATGCGTGTTACTTTCCGCCCATACCCTGGCATCCACAGGGATCATCCGTGTGGAGGAATCGGAGAACCGGACTTCGAGACTTGAAGGGAACGGCATCCCTCCTTTGTTCTCGAGGGTGACGGCATATTCACCACCCGAGCTGTCAACTTTGGTGATGGCCAGGTCGGGGTAATGAAAACCCAAAAACCAGGGTTGCCAGTACCAGTTGAGATTTTCACCGCTGATATCGTTAAAGGTAAAGAAAAAATCATACGGCGTGGGGTGTTTTCCAGCCCAGCGCGTGACAAAGCCATGGAGGCATTTTTTGAACATCTCCGGGCCGAGAATATCCTGCAGTGTCCAGAATGCCATGCTGGGACGCATATATTCATGCTGCTGGAAGATATCATCGGAGAGGTAGCTGGAGTTCACGATCGTCGGGACATCTTCCTGCGTACCGGCAATTTGCGGATAGACACGAAGGTACATCCCTCTCAGGTCGTAAAGGCTGGTCTTTTTCCCGTGGATTTCACAACCGACCATAGTGGTCATTCCTTCATCCATCCAGCCGTATCTTCGCTGGTTTATTCCGACCAGGAAGGGCAGGTAGGTGTGCGAGACTTCGTGGGCGGTGAGATACCATGTTCCTGCTTCACTTTCCTCTTCTTCATCATTCACGATCATCGGGAACTCCATACCGTCATCCCCGTTGAAAACGGTGATGGAAGGGTAGGGGAAGGGGGTACCGTAAATGCTGTCAGAAAGCTCGGAGAGGACAAACCGCGTCATCTCCGCCACCGGTTTATAGTAGGTTGAACTGGCCAGGTATGCGCTCTGGACAAACACTTCCCGGGCGCTGTCCACCTTCATCATCGACGCATCCCAAAGATAGTGGTCACTGATGCCAAAGGCGAAATCGCTCACATTGGAGGCCCGGAAATTCCATGCATTTTCCCCTTTCCGGGTGACATTGTCTTTCCGGATATCCTTATTCGCAATGATGTGGATGATTTTCTTCCCCGACCTGGCCTTGCGGTATTTCTCCAGGCAGGTTTTGCTCAGCACACTGTCGGGGTTCTGAAGCTCACCGGTTGCCCAGACGACGAATTTTTCCGGCACCCGGATGGTGACGTCGAAATCGCCGAATTCATTGTACATCTCAGCGACATTGTTATAGTCGAAGGTATCCCAGCCGTCGACATCATCGAAGACAGCGACCTGGGGGAACCAGTAGGCAATGAAAAAGGAACTGTCGTCGATGCCGCCCATCCTCTCTTCCTTGTGCGACGGGAAGGTCAGCGACCAGGTGGCCTCAATGGTATTGACCGATCCCGCCGGGGCTTTGATCTTGTAGAAGGAATTGGTCTGCGATTCGTAAATGACGTCAGCATCTTTACCGAGGTCGACACGGACATTGTTGATCGTCAGGGAGGTCAGGCTGACACCGTCGGTCAGGTCGCCGGGATTCACTTTCCGGCCTCGGGTTCCGCCTTTCAGAAAAATGTCCTGATAGAAGCGGAGTCCGATGGCCTTCAGGTCGACCGGGCTGTTGTTATGAAACGTGATCATTTCACGGCCATTGAGGGTATGGTTCACCGGGTCGACATCGGCAGAGATCCGGTAATCCACCCGGTTCTGAAAATAATTCCCGCCGGGATTCCCGTCGTACGAACGGGTTCCCCGGTCATAGGCAGCCTGGATATCCCTCGGAATATACAATGCATTTTCCTGCCCGTAGGAAACGGAGATGACAAACAAAAACGCGGTCAGAAGCAGAAGGTGGGAACGTCCACTCGTCATCCTACAATTCTTTGATTTTTATATCCCTGAACCAAATCTTACTGCCATGGTCCTGGAGAGCAATATGGCCGGAAGCCGCTTTCCCGTAATCCGGGTAATCTTTCCACTTTCCATTTTCGACGCGTGATTTCCAGTCATCCGTCCACATCTCATATTCGAGAACTTTCTTCCCGTTGAGCCAGTGTTCCACGTGGGGGCCGTTGACCACGATGCGTGTGGTATTGAATTCCCCGACGGGTTTCAGAACTTTATTCTCAGGCAGGTGCATGGCGTAATTTGCTGCTGTCTTCTGCCATTCCTCGAGTTTGCCGGGATAGCCTGCATCGTCGATCAGCTGGTATTCCGGGCCGGTCTCGTAGGTCGTCTTGTGCTTTCCATCTTCAATAACATGAAACATGATGCCACTGTTCCCTCCCGGGGCGATTTTCCATTCGAGGCTCAGTTCAAAATTGCCATAGGTCTTATCTGTCACCAGGTCGCCCGTGAGGTCGCTGCCTTCCCCAAGCCCGGTGAGACATCCGTCTGAAACGACCCAGCCGCTCACCGAGTCGGAATTGAAAGGAATGCCATCCGTTGAGCGTTTTTCCGTCAAACATGGAGACCCATCCATCCGTTGAGGTGTCTTTTTCCGTTGAACCGGCCTTTCCCGGCTGGTTACATGAGGTTGTGGCGGCAAGGCAGAGGATCGCCATGCCGATACCTGAAAATGTTCTGTTCATGTCCTGTATTTTTAAGTGATTCATTTGCGCCGCTGTGGTTTGCCGGTTATTCTTTCCACTTTATCTTTTGTGCCGCCCGGTCATCTGGTCTGTCTTCCGTTCGAAATCCCGGCATCCTGTGAACGGATGAAATTAGTCAATTTATTTTTTATTGTCGGTATAAGGGAAAAAATTCCATTACTTTTGCCTGCTTCAACGCATCAATTTGTATGAGAGATCAAACCAAAGGACTTCTTTATGCCGGGTTGACGGCGCTGTTATGGGGATTTCTTGCCATTGCGCTAAAGGTCTCCTTGTCTGACCTGAACCCGGTTTCGGTGGTCTGGTTCCGGTTCACAGTGGCCTTCGTTATCCTGGCGATCGTGCTTTTTTTCACGGGAAATCTCCGGCGTAAGTCACTGAAGCGCCCGCCCTGGCCCATATTCGTTGCGGCGGCTTTCCTGGGCTTCAATTACCTGGGCTTCATTACGGGCCTGAGTTACACCACCCCCTCCAATGCTCAGGTCTTCATCCAGATTGGCCCGGTGAGCCTGGCCTTCGCCGGGATTTTCATCTTCAGGGAAAAACTGAACTGGAAGCATGCCGCGGGCTTTATCCTTCTTCTCGCCGGGTTCACTCTCTTTTATTCCGAACAGGCCGGGGAGCCTGCGGTTGCCACGGCCGGATATACGAAAGGGATCATCCTGGTAATCCTCGGCGGCCTTTCATGGGCTGTTTTCTCGGTGATCCAGAAAACCCTCGTCAGGAAATGGGACCCGAACTTTCTGAACCTGATGATTTATGGGTTCTGCTCGCTGATGTTCCTGCCTTTTGTGGAGTTTGACAAATTTCCGACCCTTCATGCCGGTGACTGGCTCCTTCTCATCTTCCTCGGGCTGAACACCCTTCTGGCTTACGGATCGCTGGCGCTGGCCCTGAAATATGCAGAAGCCAACAAGATCAGCGTGATCATCACCCTTAACCCGGTCATCACCTTCATTGCCATGGCCATACTGGCCGAGGCTTCCGTGACCTGGATCGCTCCCGAACATTTCACGACCCTGAGCATCGCCGGAGCTGCCATTGTCTTTACCGGGGCTTCCATCGTGATCATGAGCCGGCGTAAACGGGAGCCTGACCGTTGATCCAAATGCATCAAAGCGGGAGTTCCGGTTAAAGAAGAGGTTTCCCGTCCCGGAGATTTCCGTTCATCATCCGGCCCCGGGAGAGGGAGAAAAGACCATGAAAAAACCTCCGTGCCGGGACAAATGCCTGAAAGACATGCATCCGGACAGGAGGTCAGGGGAAGGGATATCTGGGAGGTTTGTGTTCGCGGATCCTTAAACGGGTTCTTTATCCTCGTCCACCGGAATCCCGTAATCCTTTTGAATTTTTCCTTTCTTCACGAGGTTTGAGGTCAGCAGCATGAAGGCTCCGAAGGCCAGCATGCCCAATCCTGTCCAGAGGTTGATGTTAATGCCCATCGACATGTTATACATCGAATTCCCGTTGGTGAACGACTCCCACGGCGGTAAGGAGGATTCCGAAGATGGAAAACATCAGCCCGATCGGAATTTTTATATCTAAGCCCATAGTATTTCGTTTTTTAAGATTACCAGAAAATAACTGTTAACGTGACGGCAATAGCACCGACGATGAAAGCCATAACGACGGGTTTCTGGTACCAGTGCTTTGAATCGTCTTCCGGCTTCGGTGTGAGTGAATAAACCAGGCCTTTCAGTTCACCGTCCGTTTTCAGCTGTTTGGTGAACAGCGAGATGACAACGGTCAGAACAAATGCCGTGACGAAAGCATAGATGGCTGTCCAGAAGTTCTGGGCCATTTCGCTCGGATAGATGTGCACCACGGTTCCAAGCCAGCCGCCTTTAATCACTGAGGATGCGCCGAAAGGCTGGGTGAGGCCGTGATGAATGGCCGCAGCGATGATCCCTGAGAAAAGGCCCAAGAAAGCGCCGTGCCCGGTCGCCCTCTTCCAGAACATCCCCAGGAGGAAGGTGGCAAACAGGGGCGCATTGATGAAGGCAAAGATCAGCTGGAGGAAGTCCATCACATTGTTGAACATCCGGGCAACATAGGCGGCAAGAATACTGACCAGGATCCCGAAAATCGTGGTCAGCTGTCCGACATGCAGGTAATGCTTGTCGGATTTGCCCGGCCGGATATAACTCTGGTAAATGTCATAGGTCCAGATGGTGTTGAATGCAGAAACGTTGCCGGCCATACCCGACATGAACGATGCCAGCAGTGCAGTGAGCCCGAGACCCAGAACACCGGTGGGGAAATACTTCATCAGCAGCTGCGGGATGACCATATCGTAGTTGATATCGCCCGATCCGACTTTGGTGGGCAGGAATCCGGGATTCATGTTCATCAGGACAATGGCGATCATCCCCGGAACGATAACCAGGACAGGGATGAACATCTTGGGAAGGGCACCGATGAGAGGCGTACGCCGCGATGCGGAAAGCGAATCGGCAGCCATCGCCCGCTGGACGACCAGGAAGTTCGTACACCAGTAACCGAAGGAGAGCACAAATCCCAGTCCCATGACGACCCCGATCCAGTCGACACCCATGGCATTGGACCCGGGTTTTCCGGTGAGCGCCCACGAACTTGTATAATAGGCTGCACTATGACCGTTATTCACGGCGATGTTGGTGAGCTTGTCCATCAGACCGCTCCCAGCCGCCGATATCGATCAGCCCCAGGATCACCAGCGGTAAAAAGCCGATGACGATCAGGAAGAACTGGAGGACTTCATTGTAGATCGCCGACGAAAGTCCGCCAAGGTAAGTATAGACCAGGACGATAATGGCCGAGATCACGAGGCTGAGGGTGAAATTCCAACCCAGGAGAGTCTCCATCAGCATCGACAGGGCATACATCGAAATTCCCGAAGCAAAAATCGTCATGATGGCAAAGGAGAAGGCATTGAGCCCCCGGGTCTTTTCATCAAACCTCAGCTTCAGGTATTCGGGCACCGACCTGGCCTTCGATCCGTAATAGAAAGGCATCATGAATATCCCGAGGAAGATCATCGCCGGGATGGCTCCGATCCAGGTAAAAATGAACGGTCATCATTCCGTATTTCGCACCTGAGGCAGCCATACCGATGACTTCAAGGGCGCCCAGGTTGGCGGAGATGAAGGCCAGCCCGGTGATCCAGGCCGGTATGGACCGTCCGGCTTCAAGAAAGGCGGTCGACGATTTCATATACCGCTTCAACGCCCAGCCGATACCGAGCACAAAGGCAATATAGACCAGCATGATCGAATAATCGATCCAGGTCAGGTTGAATGTGTTCATGCGCAGAGGTTATTTAAAGGTTAATCAGGATGTTTTTTCAATTTCACTTCCAAATGTATGAACTAAATCCATTTTTCCAACATCCCGGGCATCCGGAGCCTTTCGGGGCAGGATTTAGATCGTTTATGAAATATGCTGATTAACAGGGAAATAAATTCGGGTGAATTTGTTTGAAATAATTCTAAATTAGTAGACCCCATTGTTTTATCAGACTATCCGCTTAATTTCAAACCTGCAATTTGGACCTTTTCGGACATTCGAAAACTTCAACGACTAAAACGACCTCTACATGGCTACACTCGACTGGATCGTCCTGGGCCTGTTTTGTCTGGGCCTGGTTGGCATCATCTTATGGGTTCTCAAAAAGAAGGATAAAGACACTTCGGATTATTTTCTGGCCGGCCGCGATGCCACCTGGATCGCCATCGGGGCGTCCATCTTTGCTTCCAATATTGGATCGGAACATCTCGTCGGACTGGCCGGCGCCGGGGCCTCCAGTGGCATGGCCATGGCCCACTGGGAAATGCACGGTTGGCTCATCCTGCTCCTTGGCTGGGTCTTCGTTCCTTTCTATGCCCGAAGCGGCGTCTTCACCATGCCCGAGTTCCTTGAAAGGCGGTATAATTCACATTCAAGGTCATTTCTTTCGATCATCTCCCTGGTCAGTTACATCCTGACGAAGGTTGCCGTGACGGTCTATGCCGGGGGCGTCGTCTTTAAAGATGTCTTTGGCATCGATTCCATCCGGATCTGGAACTGGCAGATCGATTTCTTCTGGGTGAGCGCTATAGGTCTCGTCCTGATCACGGGAATATACACCACCTTCGGGGGAATGAAAGCCGTACTCTACACTTCAGTGCTCCAGACGCCGATCCTCCTCCTGGGTTCGATCGCCATCCTGGTTATCGGCCTGATCAAACTCGGGGGCTGGTCGGAGATGATGCAGATCTGCCGCGCCGTCCCCGTCAATGCATGCCGGTGACAATATGACCAGCCTCATCCGGTCGGCGCATGATAAGGATTTTCCCTGGACCGGGGTCCTGCTGGGATCGGCCATCATCGGTTTCTGGTACTGGTGTACCGACCAGTTCATCGTCCAGCGTGTCCTTTCCGGCCGTGACCAGAAACAGTCACGCCGTGGGGCGATCTTCGGCGGGTATCTCAAACTGACCCCCGTGTTCATCTTTCTCATCCCCGGGATGATCGCTTTCGCCCTGACCCAGAAAATTGATCCGGCCACCCACAAGCCAATGCTCGAACTGGCGTCGAATGACGCCGCATTCTCCACCCTCGTGAAAGAACTCCTCCCGAGGGGCTTCACCGGAATCGTGGTTGGAGGGATCCTGGCCGCCCTGATGAGCTCCCTGGCGGCTCTCTTTCAATTCCTCGGCCATGCTTTTCACCGTCGACTTCTACAAAAAATACAGGCCCAAGGCTACCGAACGCCATTATGTGATGGTCGGCCGTCTGGCCACGATCGTCATCGTTATCCTGGGAATCCTCTGGATCCCCGTGATGAAAAATCTGGGGAAAGTCCTCTATGCTTACCTTCAGGATGTGCAATCCCTCCTTGCTCCGGGCATAGCGGCTGTTTTTCTCCTCGGCGTCATTTCGAAAAGGACCACGCCAAAAGCCGGGTTTACCGGCCTCGTCGTGGGATTTTTCCTGGGTATGCTCAGGCTCGGCATGAAGGTCTATTATGGTGAGACAACCGGTGAAGGGTTTTTCTACAAGCTCATCGTCGCACCAAACTGGCTGCATTATGAGATCGCCCTCTTCGTCATCATTATCCTGCTGATGATCGTCGTCAGCTTCTTCACCGAAAAGATGGATGCCTCCAAAATTCAGGGGCTGTACCTCGGATCGGCCAGCCCGGAGCAGAAAGCTATCACCCGTGCCAGCTGGAATCAGTGGGATGTTATCAGTTCGCTGATCATCGTCGCCGTGATTGTGGCCTTTTATGTTTATTTCTGGTAAGGAAAAGCAAGGTTTTAACCGGAAATATTCTTGAGATATGTCGGGCAAGACGTACCTTTGCAGAAATAGATGGTGATGTATCCTAAAACAACGTGTCTATGCTGAGTGATCTGAAACATACGGTTTACCTTGCCAACAAGGAACTGGTGAATTTTAACCTGGTGATATTCACCTGGGGAAATGTCAGCGGGTTCGACCCGGCAAGCCAGCTCGTCGTGATCAAACCTTCCGGCGTCAACTATGAAGAAATGACCCCCGAACAGATGGTTGTCGTCGACCTCGGGGGGAACGTCGTTGAGGGCAGGTTGAAACCTTCGAGCGATACCCCGTCGCATATCGAACTTTACCGGCATTTCAAAGATATCAGAGGCATCGTCCACACCCATTCGGAGTGGGCCACCAGCTGGGCCCAGGCAGGGCGTTTCATCCCTGCCTTCGGGACCACCCATGCCGATTATTTCCACGGTGAGGTTCCCTGCACCCGCTTTCTCCGGAAGGATGAAGTCATCAACAATTATGAGGTCAACACGGGAAAAGTCATTATCGAGACCTTTAAAGACCTGGACCCGATGGAGATGCCGGCGGTCCTGGTGGCCGGTCATGGCCCTTTTGCCTGGGGTGACAGCCCGCTTGGATGCCGTTCATAATGCCGTCGTCCTGGAACAGGTTGCCCGGATGGCCTACCGGACCATCGCCCTTGGAAATAACCGCTCCCTGGAGAAATTCCTCCTCGATAAGCATTTCCAGCGAAAGCATGGCAAGGATGCTTATTATGGACAGGTCTGACCTGCCTGGTCGACACGACGTCCGCGTCAGCGCGATTCAAAAAACATGCGCCTGGCCACCGAAACGGTCCGGGCTCCCGTATCTTTCTTTTAAACGGAAAACACCTATGCGGCGACAACTCCTTCCTTTTTTTCTTCTGCTCATTGTTTTTTCATTTTTTTCCTGCTCCCATGAATCCCCCCGGGATGACAGTCCGCGATCCGCAGCTCCCGGTCGTCCGGAAAAGCAACATCGTTTATACCTTCGACTCTTTCCAGACGGGCGATCCCTATGTGCCCCTGATGGTTTCCAATGGCATTGTCGGCGGATGCTTCGATCAGATGGGATTTCAGAGCACGCCCGATTATGGCTATCCGCAGGGGAGGACCGTTTTCGGGTATATCGGGAATTATGACCGGGATACATCTTCACGCCAGATCCAGTTTCCCCTGGCCATTATCCAGGCTGAATTTGCCGATGGAAGTTCCGTTTTAAACCTGATGGATTGCAAAAGGTATTCCCAGGTCCTCGATCTCTATGATGGGACACTTACAACGAGCTATGATCTGTACGGCCCTGTCGAGATAAAGGCCTTCGCCAGTCAGGCTGATCCGAATCTCTTCGTGATGCGGATAAAAAGGAAGACTTCAGCCCCTGGAAAAAAGCTGGTTTTGCGGATCAACTGCGAAACATCAAAATCGCAGAACAACCATTTCGGATGGCCTGTCGACCCGATCGGTCTTCATTTTGAGGTTCGGGATTCCATGGCTTTTATCCGGTCGTCCACCGACCTTTCCGTGACCGACTGGATCATTAAATCGAACAACCCGGTCAGCACCGCCGGTCACGAGGTCATCATCCCGCTGGAAAAGGAGGATAACCTGGTGGAATTTTTCATCGAACGGCCCGACTGCCCGGGTCAGGAGATACTGGATCGTTCCTTCGACGAGCTGCTCGCCCGTCATGCGGAGATCTGGCACCGGGACTGGGAGGCGTCGTGGATCGATTTTCCGACGCAGCGGGAGGCAAAGATCTGGACCCGCATGAAGTACTATGCCATTTCGAATTTTCCGCCCATCCCCGAACGGCCCATGGTGCCAACCGGCCTGAATTCAAACATCTGGGGCTTTACCTTTCCCCAGGATGTCTACTATGTCGCCCGGACGCTTCCCTCGCCTGGGACTCAACGACCGGTTTGAAAAAGCCCTTTCATACTGGCTCAGTGTCCTTCCCGAGGCGGAAGCATACTGCAGGCGGATCATCGGGGTGCCAGGGGCCTACTATCCCTGGACACCTCCCTTCACCCGTTGGGACGACTATGAGAAAAACGGGGTGGTCAGCTCCCGACTCCTATGAACTTCATAACCCGGCATACGTGGCGGCCATGGTCTGGCAGTATTACCTGGTGACGCGCGACCGTGAATTCCTCCGGAAATATTTCCCCGTGCTGGAAGAGGTATGCCGGTTCTATACCAATATCTCGTTCAGGAACCCGCAGGGCACCTTCGACATCTATCACCGTTTTGCCCGGGGACAGGATGAGGCCTCTTCCACGGCCGGACAGCTGCGAAACCTGCTGGGAGCTTCCTACAGTGCAGAGTACACCACGCGCAATTACCTCGCCGCCAGTGAAATCCTTGGCATCGCCGACACCTCCCTGCATCGCCGGGCTTCCGGGATCCTGCATTCGGGGTACACCCGCCAGACCCTCCTCCGGCCGGAAGGATGGTACGCCACTTATGAAGGCGATCACCGGCCCCTGAACAGCCAGAAACATCCCGTTCAGCTGAACCCCGTCGCTTACCTGCCCATGCCTGATCTGGCCGGTGAAGGATCACCGGTGGAACTGGCCTGGAAAAACCGTTATGAACTGACAAAGGACGCCAAAAAACCATTGACATCTGGGCTGGACTTTTGGCGAATTCGCCCTGACTTCCTGCCGGATGAAGGACCCGGCCCAGTTGGAGAGGGACTTATGGGCGATCCAACCCTGTCATGGCGCCGATCCGCGCTGGATCCAGTTTTACGAATCCAGTTTCTGGCCCGGATGGCACATGAACAAAGCCTACTATTTCCCCATGATGGCCCTCTATCTGGAAACGTTCACTGATGCGGTGGTCCAGGATTGGCGAGGGTTTACCGACCTTTTTCCCTGCCTGCTTCCGGCCTGGGAAGGACAACGGCTTGAGTTCAAAGGAATCCGGACGGCGCAGGGGGTTGAAGTTTCCGGGTATGTGAAGGGAACGCAAATGGAGGTGACCATCAGCCCGGTGGCTGCAAAGCACCTGGACCTCATGATATCGGGCGACCGGAGCGGCATCCGGGCCGAAGGAATGAAATCCGGACCGGTCCGGTTCGACGGAAACGTCGTGGAACATTTTGTCTTCGACGGGCAGAAACCCATAAGGCTGAGTCATCGCTGACCCGGGATCCGCTGAACCTTCATCGGATGCAGTTTCGGTGAAAATCCCCGTGAAGAAGGACCCCCATCCTTTTCCCCTGTCACGTTAATCGGTGAGTTACCAGCCGGGGAAGAAATTCAGGCCGAACGAACCATTTTTAATACTGAAATTCTGTGTCACCGGGATGGCGAAAAAGGGTTCGAGGACAGCATAGCCGAAGACATTGAACCGGATGGATACCCCCGCGCTGAAAACCGGGACGCGTTCATTCGGGCCGGGATTGAACCAGTCTTTTCCCAGCGCGTAGCCCTTGCTCATCGCCAGTCCGCCATCGAGAAACAGGTTGAGATCCGTCAGGAAATATTTGGACTTGATGAAGGCGAGCCGTTTGGGACCCGAAAGGGGCATCCGGAGTTCCAGGTTGGAAATAGTGATGTCGGTCCCAAAGAGATTCCCCACGTAAGTTGTCTGCGAAGGGTTGGAGGTATAGATGGTGGAATAATCATATCCCCTTATATACCAGGGATATCCCAGGTATAAGCGGATAGAAAAGATTCTGATCCGCGTTCTTCCCCCAGCGGCCGAGATTTATGGCCCGGAATGCGATTGTGAAGGGCTTGATGTAGAAATATTTCCTGTAATCGACCGTTGTGGAAATGAATCCGACTTTACCGAAGAATTTTGTCGCCGAGACCCGGTAACGTTGTCCGATAACCGGGGCGGTCATCCCGAACTGGCTATCGTCGAAAACATAGGCGGCGTCGAGTTCCTGCAACGGAAAACCGGGCGGAGCGTCCAGTTTATGGCGGTTGGTCCCGATCACGTATCCCCGGTCGTCGTAATAAGTGTTATATTGGTCATACCGGTAGTGGTAATAGGCGGTGGAGGCACCGAATTCGATCCTTCGCGTCTGGGTGAGGGGATAATAGGCAAAAAAAGCCAGCTTTTCCTCGAACATCCGGATGATATCGAGGCTTAATTTGGTCGTCGGAAGAGGTTCGCCATTCTGGGTAGAGTGTGTCGGGCGATATGGAACTGCCTCCGAAATAGTAAGGGATATGTGAGAGAGAGGCACCCCAGTCGATCTTGTGTTTCTGGTTGATGAATGCGGCCTGTGCCCCGAAATCATAGATTTCACCATTTAACGCAGCATTAAGGTAAAGCTGGTTATCGCCGACGATATCGCTGAAGATGGCTGCCACGCTCCCGGCGATCCCGGTTCCGAAACGGCTCGTTGCCACTCCGGCCGAGACATTCGAGATATAATCGAGTTTGAACTTGGGCCGGTAGGGGACCTTGCGGAAAATTCCCGTGTCAACATGCGTCGGCTGTTCATGGGCATAGAGCGTTCGATCGACGATGTTGGAGGCTTCATGCTCCAAAGGCGGCAAGTGTTGCCGCGGTGAAATTCAGTGAATCGGGATTGACGGCTTCCTCCGTGAAATCGGACGGATTGGCTGAGTAAATGGAGTACTTATGGGCATTATAATAGGAATAGGCCAGGTTCCCTTTTTCCCTGGCCACGGAGATGGCCGGCGAAAGAGGGGTGATCCCTGCAACCCCGGTGAGGTAGTGCGTGAGCTGGTAGACTTTCCCGGTACCGAGGTCCGTCCTGTAGATGTTCCTGAAACCGTCGCGGTCGGACAGGAAATACAGGCTCTTGCCGTCGGAGTCATAAACCGGATTCAGATTTTCCGCGCCGGGGAAAACATGCAGGAGCGTTTCCCGGGATGGATCGTCAGCATTAATGATCGCCAGGTTATAAAAGCTGTGGATGAACTCTGTGTTTTGACCGGGAATGGGCCGGTCGGTGACGAAAGCGATGGATTTGCCATCGGGCGACCAGGTGGGCTGCATATTGGCCCAGGCGTCATGGGTGAGCTGTGTCATCTTCCGTGTGTTCACATTGAAAAGGTAAAGATCGGATACCCCTTCAACCAGGCCGGAGACCACAATGCTGCTCCCGTCGGGTGACCAGGACGGATTATTGATGGCAGGAACGCCGGGGTATTCAATTTCGTCCACCTCCTTTCGCCGGTCAACATCGATAACGATCAGTTTTTTCACGCCTTCACTGAAAACGACGAAAGCAAAATATTTGCCGTCGGGCGACCATGTCCCTGAAGATTCCAGGTAACTCAGGGCATCGATCTCGTTATGGTTTATCCGTGAAGTCAGTTTTTTGAGGATCTTGCCCGTGTGGGCATCTGCCAGGAAGAGATCGAGGGTGAAGATATCCCTTTCGGAAATGAAAGACGACGTACTTCCCGTCGGGGCTCAGGGAAGGGGAGACGTTGATATTTCCCGCATTTTCGGCAAAGAGGATCTTCTCTCCCCTGGGATGATCCACGGTGTCGGGCATGATCGCCTTGTACTGATCTTCCAGTGCCTGTTTCCATTTTTTGGAGAGATCCTCTGCCGACATCCCGAACATGCGTTTTATTGCCTTCTCATAGCCGAAACGGGCGGTTGTGTTATAAAGAACGACGATCGACGAATCACCGAATGTCTTTCCGATCATGGCCCAGAACGCCTGTCCGTAACGGTAGGGGAAATACTTGTTACTGTTGTGTCAGATCCTTCAGTGTCGGGATGTCATGGTTGATCACGGCATCCCGCATCCACATGGCGGTATTTTCATCGACGCTGCCCAAGAGAAAGATATTCGGCCATCCCTTCGGTCATCCATAGTGGAATATTTTGCACACTTGAAAGTTTGAGCGAATCTTTATTGATCAGTAAGATTGTACTGGAAGGCATGCACGAGTTCATGTCCCAGGACATGATTTGTCTGGGCAAATGAAGCGGTCAGGGGAAGGATCACACGTTGTTTCAAGCCTTCGGTCACTCCGCCGGTGCCTTCACCCATGAGGCTTCCGACGGCATTGGTCTGCTGGAAGTCGGAGTGGTTGTTGTAAAAGAGGATCGGATTTCTTCGACGAAACGTGTCCCGGAAAATTTCCTGATGCTGACGGTACCATTCCTCACTCATATACCCCAGCTGGGTGAGAACGGAATCATTATTGAGGTAATGATAGATCTCGAAGTGGGGAGTCTGGTAGACTTTGTAATGGAAGACCTTATAGGTGGGTTTATTTTGGCCAAAGTACTGGCCATTTGCGGCGGGCAGAAAGCAGAACAGCGTGATGAGAGTTATGAATGATCCGTAGATGAGATAACCATACCTTTTCATAATCACTTGTTTTTTTCACAGAAGCGCAGTGGTATTTCATTGCTACAACAATTAATTTGCCATCACTTCAAGAGGGGGCGGCGTGTTCTGTGTTAAAAAATGTTAAAGAGGATGAATGTCCGTTTTTTCAGGGAGTTATAAGGCGGCATGTAAAGAAGCGGGCCGGAGAGGATGTCCGGCCCGTTGTTGGAAAAATAATGAAAATAGAGGAGATGAAAAAGATTTTTAGTGTCCTCCGGCAAGGAATATGGTTCGTATGGTTTTGAAAAATAACTGGAAATCTTTAATGAGGGACCAGTTGTCGATATAGTTGAGGTCCATGCGCATCCATTTTTCAAATTTGACATCGTTCCGGTTAGGAATGACCTGCCAGGTACAGGTGATTCCGGGTTTGACGGAGAGTCGCCTGAGCTGCCATCTTTCGTAGGAACGGACTTCGGATTCGAGGGGCGGCCGGGGGCCGATGAGCGACATTTCGCCACGGAGCACGTTATAAAGCTGGGGCAGTTCGTCAAGCCCGGTTTTTCTCAGGATCAACCCGACGCGTGTGATCCTCGGATCTTTTTTGATTTTGAAGACGGGCCCATCGGCCTGGTTCTGACCTTTCAGTTTCTCGAGCATCTCTTCGGCGTTGACAACCATGGTGCGGAATTTGAACAGCTGGAACTTGCGTCCTCTCAGGCCGATCCTTTCCTGCCTGAAAAATACCGGTCCGCGGGACTCGATCTTGATGAGTATGCCGATGAAGATCATGACAGGCAGCAGAAGAAGAAGCGCCGATACGGAAAAATAAATATCACTGATCGTCTTCAGAATCAGGGAAATGTTGTTGGAGGGAATGTCGACGAGGGTCAGGTCGGCCGAATTGTTGAGCGTCTTCAGCTGGAGCTGCAGCGGATCCAGCGGGGAAACGGAAGACTGCATCCGGAAAATCACACCGACCTCACCGCAGATCTCGGCGATCTCCCTGACCTGCTGGTCATCAATATTGCTCTTGCAATACAATACCTCATCGATGATGTTCTTGTCGATCAGTCCTTTGATGTCGGAAGGCCAGTCGATGATGGCAATATCCTTCCCGAATTTGGCCCGGATCAGTTTGGAATTCGTGATGATGCCCCTGATCTGGAACCCCCATTCCTTTTGGTTGAAAAGCCTTTCGATGATCCCGTCGGAAAATGAATCGGCGATGATCAGGACCTGGTGGAGGTCATAACCGTTGGCCCGGTAGGTTTTCAGTAAGGAATAGGCCATCAGCCGGAGGAAAAGTGTTGAGCCAAGTGACAGGAAGACATAGGTGAAAATGAATACAAGCGGGATGGAAGTCAGCCTGAAGGCAACCTTGATAAACAGCAACACGAGAAGGATGATGAAATTCACCCGGATAAACTGGAAAATGAGGGTCATGTAACGCTGGGTCCTGGGGACCTTGGCCATCGCCGTGATCCGGGAAAGCACATACCATGAAACGATCAGGTAAAACCCGAAAAGACAGGTGGTGGAAATGTTGATCTCCCAGGAAGGGATGAAGATCTCCTTGACGATCAGGATGGAAATCGGAAAAGATAAGATGACGGCCAAAAATTCAATCACATCCAGAAAGAGCTTAATCTTGCCCTGATTGTTGGTCCTGTAATCCTTCAGTTTGCTGATTATTTTGCTCATAACAACAGTTTGAGGCTGTCTTATTTGTTATGCAAGTTCCGAAATATTCGGCTATTTTCAACGGTTTTCAGGCTCCCGGAGCTCCCGATTTTGATCAATATGCTTAAAGTGTGGCCAAATGATTTTTTCTGCCGGAAAAGGGAAAAGTCCTTCCCGCTGATGAGACAGAAAGATGAGATTTTTGGCAAAAAGTGGATTGAAATAGCAATATTCGTAGATTGTCTATAAAATAATGACGCTTGTCAAAATATGTTTTAAATGAACTTTATTCACCGTTTAATAGTTAATTTTATTTTGAAAACTCTGCTAAGCCACTGGAATGAAAAACCTGAGTATTGACAAAACCGCTAAGACACTTGAAGTCAGTTGTATAGCCGGAAAAATGAATTTTACCGGCTGTTCAATCACCAACGACCCCAAGGTTTTCTTTACCCCCATTAAAAACTGGGTGAGGGATTACCTCAAAAAACCCGAGAAATTGACAGAAGTAAATCTGAAATTCGATTACATTGATACGGCCTCCGTGAAATATGTTTTTGAAATTTTAAGTGATCTCAAAGATATTCCACAGACGAAGGGGCATTCGGTCATTGTGAACTGGTATTTCGATTATGATGATCCCGAAATTCTGGAACTGGGTGAAATCATCCAGAGCAAAATCGGGATCCCGTTCAATTTTGTTGAATATTAATTTCCGAAAGAGGCTTTTTGTTCATCTTTTTCTTTATTTTCGGTTTTGAATCCAAAATACCCTTCCAGAGATGAAGAAATGCCTTTTTCTCCTCCTACCCTGGATCAGTGCCGTTACTTTCGGAGCTGATCTTGTTCTCCGGTCGCCCGACAGCTCTATCCGCCTCGAATTCTCATCCGGTCAAAATCTTTCCTGGTCCGTCTGGTTCAACGATATCCCTGTTCTGGAAAATTCAGGAATGGGCCTTGTTTTCAGCCAGGAGCCGGATCTTGGACAGGGGATGGAGATCACCGGCAGCCAGACCGTGTCGCACGACGATTCGTGGGAACCGGTTTTCGGAGTCCATAAAAGTATTCAGGACCGGTATAATGAGCTCCGGGTTTCGCTCCGGGAAAAAGCTTTCCCCGAACGGACCTTGCAACTGGTTTTCAGGGCGTATGACGACGGTGTCGCCTTTCGTTACCTTTACCCGCAACAGCACAACCTGGTTCCGTCCATCACGCAGGAACTGACAACCTTCCGTTTTCCTGCCGATCACCAGGCGTGGATGGCCGATTATGGAGGATACTATACGCACCAGGAGGCCGATTTCCGTCCCATGAATCTTTCGGATGCCGGTGAGAACAGTTTCATCGGGCTGCCCATGCTGGTGAAGGTGGCCGGGAATTGTTACGCCGCCATCACGGAGGCGAATATCACCAACTGGGCCGGCTTTTACCTCGCCCGGAAAAATACCCCGGATACCCAGGGAGTGACCCTTCATACCCGGCTGGCGCCTGCCCCCGGGAAGGACGAAAAGTCGGTGAAGGTCACCTACGAGGGAGAAAACTGGTCGCCCTGGAGAGTGGTCATGCTGGGCGACAGTCCCGGCGCGCTGGTGGAATCGGAAATCATCATGAACCTCAATGCTCCCTGCGCACTGGATGATGTTTCCTGGATAAAGCCCGGAAAATGCGCCTGGGATCACTGGTGGAGCGGTGAGGTGAAAATGGATACGGAAACCATAAAAAAATACATCCAGTTTGCCTCCGATATGGGATTTCCTTATATGCTGATCGACTGGCAATGGTATGGTCCCTTTAATACTCCCGGATCGGATATTACGACGGTGAATCCCGCTGTCGATATGCCGGAAGTGCTCCGGTTCGCCAAAGAGAAAAATGTCAGGTGCTGGCTGTGGCTCTATTGGACCGATGCCGACAGGCAATACAAGGATGCCTTCCCGCTTTATGAAAAATGGGGTATCGCCGGTGTCAAGATCGACTTCATGGCCAGCGACCACCAGGAAATGGTGAACTGGTACCACACGATGGTGAAAGAAGCGGCTGATCATCACCTCATGATCAACTTTCACGGCGCCTACAAACCCGACGGATTCCGGAGGACCTATCCCAACCTGATGACCCGCGAGGGCGTGATGGGCAATGAATACAGCAAATGGTCCACCCGGATCACTCCCGAGCATAATGTCACTCTTGCCTTTACCCGGATGCTCGCCGGTCCGATGGATTATACCCCCGGAGGATTTCTCAACCGGACGCCGGAGAATTTCCGGATCGGGGTCCCCGCCAACGTGATGAATACACGGTGTCAGCAACTGGCCATGTTCGTTGTCTACGATAGTCCCATTACCACCGTCTGCGATGATCCCGATCATTACAAGGGACAGCCGGGAGTGGATTTTTTGAAAGAGGTGCCCACCGTCTGGGACGATATCCGGGTTTTGGGAGGCGCCCCGGGAGAATACGTTGCTGTCGCCAAAAAATCCGGGAATGTCTGGTATATCGGCGTCATGAACAACAGCGTGGCCCGGGAAACAGATCTGAAGATGGACTTTCTTGGGCAAGGGGAAGTATACCATCGAGAGCTGGGCGGATGCCCCGGATGCCGATGTCAGGGCTGAGAACCTGGTAAAGAGCTCCGGCACAACCGGCGCATCATCGGCATTGACCGTCAGGATGGCGCCGGGCGGAGGATTTGTGGCCATTGTCAGACCCAGGTAAAAAAAAGGCTCTGATAAAAGGAGGATTGAGGTATTTAGCTTATTTTTGAAATTCGGATCATAGAAATTCCGCCAGGCCAGGAATTGTCAAAAATAAATGTCGGCTGGAAAAAACATTACGGTATAAAAAAACGTTGTTTGAACAGGATGAAACCGAGGAATTACATAGTATTAGTCTGTCTGTTTTTCCTTTCCGCCAGTAGCCTTATGGCTCAGAATGATACCATTCCGGAAGGGAAATCACCCGGCAGGGAAGTCAGCCGGAACAGGGCGTTATCTGTTCGCGATTTACCCCTGAAACCCACATGGAACGTCACGTTGGGAAGTAACATGATGTATTCCTCGGCAATTTGGCGCCTTCACCGGGCTTTCCGTCACCCCGGTTCTTTCCCTTCCGCTGACGTCAAGGCTTTCCCTTCATACCGGGGCCACCCTCACGCGGTTTTACAGCCCGGCAGGGATGCTATCGATGGAACCAGGCTTGCAGAACCCTGCCGCCGGCATGGTATCGGTGTTTGGTTCTGCTTCCTACCGTCTGAACGACCATATCCTGGTATACGGCACCGGTGTCAAACATTTCGGGAATCCGCCCTTGATGATGCCGTTCAACCCATACTACCGTGATAGTTTTACCGTCGGTTCCGAGCTAAAGCTCGGCGAACATTTCACCTTCGGTGCATCCGTTCGGATGGGCCAGCAACCTTACAATTATCTTAATCCCTATAACGCGTTCGGCCCATATACCCCCGGCCCCTTCAACCCCGTAAACATGAATCTTCTTCTCCTCTCCCTCGCTCCGGTCTTCATCATCCTGATTTATGTGTATTTCAGGGATAAGTATGAGAAAGAACCCCTGGGTTTACTGATCAAAGCACTCGTCGCCGGTGCGATCATCGTTTTGCCCGTTTCCGCTAATGGAATCTTTTTTAATCGGGATGATGCCTGGCTCTGGATACCTCTTGCAGCTTGGCTATAATGCCTTCCTGGTCGCCGGATTCACCGAGGAATTGTTCAAATTTCTGGCTCTTTACCTGCTGATCTGGAAAAATCCAAACTTCAATGAGAAATTCGACGGCATTGTCTATGCCGTTTTCATATCCCTGGGTTTTGCCGCCATTGAAAATATCATGTACGTCAGCAGCGGCGGCGCGGGAGTGGCATTGACACGTGCCGTTACAGCCGTTCCGGCACATGCCCTGTTCGGGATCACCATGGGGTATTTCTTCGGGATCGCCCACATGGACCCGGCCCGGCGGAACGCATACCTGGCCAGGGCTTTTGCTGTTCCGTTCGTCCTTCACGGTGCCTATGACTTTATCCTGATGTCGAAGGAGCCATTCATGCTCCTCCTTTTCATTCCCTTCCTGATCTGGCTTTACATCTCCGGGTTTAAAAAGATGAGGGTCATTTCCGAAGGTTCCATTTTAAGGAAGAATTCCACCGGCAGGGGAACAATGAAGCCCGCTTCAGGGTTATATTCACTGTCATCCCTTCGCGCACCTGGCGACAGGGATGGGTGACGGTCGAAATGCCATCATCTGATCACCAAATTACATGCATCATGAAATACAGGAAACTCGGCCATACGGGGATGAAGGTTTCGGAGATCGGTTTCGGAGCCTGGGCCATCGGGGGAAGCTGGGGGAAACAACGTGAGTCAGATTCTGTGGAAGCCCTGAATGCCGCCCTCGACGAAGGGGTGAACTTCATCGATACGGCAGCCGGATACGGCAATGGCAAAAGTGAACACATCATCGCCGGCGTTCTGCGAAACAGGAAGGAAGACATCTTTGTCTGTACCAAGACGCCTCCGTTAAATGGCGCGTGGCCTCCCACACCGTATGATAAGATCGAAGAACGCTATCCGGAGAACTATCTCCGGGAAAATGTCCATGAACGTCTCCGCAACCTGGGAACGGAGACCCTTGATGTCCTCCTGCTTCATACCTGGACACGGGCCTGGAACCGCCAGCCGCCGCGCTCGAGTTGCTGCAGAAAATGAAGGCTGAAGGGAAAATCCGGGCCGTCGGCATTTCCACCCCGGAGCATGATCAGAACAGCGTGATCGGGCTGATCCGCAATGGTCTGGTTGATGTCGTGGAGGTCATTTACAATATCTTTGACCAGGAACCCGCCGCTGAACTCTTTCCCGTGGCCGAAGAATTCAACACCGGCATCATCGTCAGGGTCGCCCTGGATGAAGGAGTGCTCTCGGGCAAATACAAGGCCGGCGACACGTTCCCCGAGGATGATTTTCGCAGCCGGTATTTCGCGGGTGACCGGCTCGCGCAGGGCGGTGGAACGAGCCGGGAAAATCCGGCGGGAATTGGAGGGAACATCGTTCTCCCTGCCCGAAGCGGCTCTTAAATTCGCCCTTTCCCCGGCAGCAGTGAGCACCGTGATCCCGGGAATGCGAAACAAGGAACAGGCCATCATGAATGCGCAGGTTTCGGAACTGGAAGACCTTCCCGCCGATCTCATCTTAAGACTGCACAACCATGCCTGGCTGAGAGGATTCTGGTATGACGGGAAATGAAAAGAGCGACACCGGTTTAACCGTCCACTTTTCGCCGGATCATGCCTCCGCTCTCTTTTCGTCCTATTCCCAGACCAGCGTAGCGATGCTCTGTGCCGGAAGAGTCACGGTCTTTCCATTCTGATCCGGTTGAATCTCGCACCGCAGACTGTCACCCGACAGGTACATCTTCCGCTCCAGGTCGGGTTTCAGCCTCGGTATCCGGACATCTTTGGCGACATCACCTTTATTGATCAGGACAAGAACAAAGCTGTAATCCCCGGAATCCTTGAAACGCCAGGACCAGCACATCGTCATCACTGCTTTCCGCCCTGAACCTGACCGCTCCGGGCCTGACAAACCGGTAATAATGTTTTGAGGCAAAGTATCTTCCGGTGGGCTGACCATCGACAATGAGGGCATAGACCTCCGACGATTTCCGGTCGGCAAGCGCCCACCATACCCAGGCATTAAGATGTCCATACTGAATGGCATTATAGATGTTCGCGGCGAGAAGCATCGCCCCGGCCCAGGTGTTCGGATGCCCTGATGTTTCTGTCATCCAGAGCTCCTTGGCCGGAGGTGTGGATTGCGCAAGATGGTAATACTCTTCCCATTGGCGGGCACTTGCCCCACCCACGTTCATTCCGTCTTTATCGTAATTATGGATGGCAAACATGTCGACATAACGCCTGGTTTCTTCATCGCCGTTTACGGCATTGAAAAAGTCGGCCACATGGTGCTGGGCAGGCAGGGCTTCAGGCAGGTAGATCCGGGTCTTGATCCCTTCTTCCCTGAACTTGCGTCCGGTTGCCCTCAACGCTTCACGCATCTGGTCCGGGGTGTAGATGCACGAATTATAGGGTTCCGAAAATTCGGGTTCATTTTGAAGCCCGATGCCGTAGAGATCTACCCCGGTCTGCTCCCTGAAGGTCCGGCAATAAGCTGCACAGTATTCGGCGAAAGCGCCGTACATGTCTTCGCGGAGACTGCCGCCGGATTCCGTTGATGGGCCTTCACCCTTGGAATTTGGTGTTTTCATCCATGCCGGGGGGCTCCAGATGGTGGCGATAAATTTATCGACACCCCGCTTGTGGAGCTCTCTCACATCCCTGAAGTTATCCTGCAGGGTCGGGCCGCCGAAGACCCACCCGTCGGGGTTATAGGCACTGTCCCGAACAGCATGGAACGTCGGCGGTAACTCCAGCCTGAGGATCGAAAGCCCCAGGTCGCCAACGACCATATCGAGCTTGTTATCGTAGCTTTCATTCTTCCAGAACGAAAGCGTATTGAACGCTCCGAAACCTTCCATGGTCTGTAAGGTGCTGTCGGGGTAGCAGGTGAGCCGGATCGCCGGATGTGTAGGCCCGGCACATGACAGGGCGATGAAAAGAAGGACCGGCAGAATGAAGGCAATCGGGAAAATACGGTGATGTTGTAAACGATGCGGTTTCATGACGATGTGGGTTAAAATGTTGGCATTCAAAAGTTCGGGTGTAAAAATCGGGCAATAGTCATGATAAATGTAATGATTTTCGTCCAGTTGACATGAAGACTTTGAAATTAGGATAGAATGTCTATTTTTGGATCTCAAAATGCAATCCTGACCTGTTGTCCTCCCTCCCCCCTCAGGCAGGAAACCGGAATGCGTTGCACCGTAAGATTTTTTTCTATGAAGAGTTTACAACCAAACAAGCCACCGCGAATTTTCCACCTGACATCAGCCGTAATCATCCTTATCCTGTTATCTGCTGCCGGGTGTGTGAATAAAGATAAATCCTACAAAGATCCTGCGCTCCCCGTCGACAGGCGGGTTGAAGATCTTTTATCACGGATGACGCTGGAGGAAAAGGTGGCACAGCTGGCCGGCGACGGATTGGAGACACCTGCCAATGAACGGTTGGGGATCCCCGGGTTCAGGATGTCAGACGGGCCGTTGGGTGTGAGAACCGGAAAAGCCACAGCCTGGCCTGCCGGTGTGGCCCTGGCCGCAAGCTGGGACACCGTTCTTCTCAATAGCGTCGGAAAAGCCATTGCACGCGAAATGCACGGCAAAGGACTCGATGTTATCCTGGGGCCCACCGTGAACATCCAGCGGATGCCTTTCGGCGGGCGGAATTTTGAGAGTTACAGCGAAGATCCGTACCTCTCCTCCCGGCTTGCCGTGGCCTGTATCCGGGGAATCCAGTCGGGGAACATCATTCCCACTGTTAAACATTTTGTCTGTAACAACGCCGAATGGGAACGGATGCGGGTCAACAGCATGGTGAGCCTGCGGGCGCTGCATGAAATCTATTTTCCCTCCTTCAGGGCGGCGGTCACTGAGGCCGGTGCATGGGGGGTGATGTCGGCTTATAACCGGATAAACGGACAGTACGCTTCGGAAAATAGCTTACCTGCTTGATACCGTGCTTAACAGGGAATGGGATTTCAAAGGCATCGTCATCTCCGACTGGGATGCCAATCACAGCACCGTTGCTGCAGCTAAGGCGGGACTGGATATCGAAATGCCACAACCTGTATTTTTCGGCGAGAAGCTGATCGAAGCCGTCAAAAACGGGAATGTTCCCATGGCTGTCATCGACGACAAAGTCAGGCGGATCCTCAAGGTGAAGTTTCAAGCCGGTTTGTTTGACCGGCAAATCGCTCCCGATTCCTCCCTGGTCAATTCGGCCGAAAATCAAAAACTGTCGCTGACAGCGGCGTCAGAAGGCATTGTCCTTCTGAAAAATGACCGGAATCTGCTCCCCCTCAATCCGGCTAAAATCCGGAGCATTGCCGTTATCGGCCCCAATGCGGCGCTGGCCAGAACGGGCGGTGGCGGGAGCTCCCATGTCACCCCTTTCTACAGCGTTTCCCCGCTTGAAGGGATCCGGCGGAGAGTAGGAAACATCAACGTGATTTATGCCGAAGGTGACCGCTTTCCCCGACGGCAGCGATTGCCGGCGATCCCGGAAAAATATTTCTTTACGGATGCATCAAAATCCACCCCCGGACTGAAAGGGGAATATTTTGATAACACTGAATTCAAAGGCAGGCCCATCCTGGTGCGAACGGATAAAAACCTGGATTTTGATTTCGGCGACCAGCCTGCCGTGGAAGGGCAGCCGAAAGATAACTTCGCGATCCGCTGGACGGGTGTCCTGGTTTCACCCGTACCCCGGGACTACAAACTCGTTGTCAATCATGACGACGGGGTCCGGTTCTGGCTCGACGGGAAGTTGCTCCTCGACCGGTGGGGTCATCCTTCGGCAGGCGTGGACACCCTTCACGTCTTTCTGGATCAGAACAAGCCACACAGCCTGAAGATCGAATACGATGATATCCAGATGGGCGCCAGCTTCCGCCTGGCCTGGGACCATGATGTCCCTTCCGTGAAAACTGACCATGAACCGCTGCTTAGGGAAGCCGAGGAAGCCGCCCGGAAATCGGATGTGGCCATCGTATTCGCCGGGCTCAACGAACAGTTGGAAGGGGAGGGGCACGATGTCGACCTTCACATGCCGGCTAACCAGGATGAGCTGATCCGCCGTGTTTCCAGGGCGAATCCGAATACCATCGTGGTGATCAACGGAGGAGTGCCCCTGCTGGTCACTGACTGGATCGATAAAGTGCCATGCTTTATCGATGCCTTTCTACCTTGGCCAGGAAACGGGCAATGCCCTTGCCAGCGTGCTTTTCGGCGATGTTAACCCCTCGGGCCGCCTGCCCTTCTCCTATATCCGGCAACTCAGTGGCCATTACGCACTCTGGGACTACCGCGACACCACCCTGAACCAACCTTATTATGAAGGTATTTTTGTGGGTTACCGCTACTTCGATAAGAACAGCAAAAGCGTATTGTACCCTTTCGGCTATGGCCTGTCTTATACCTCATTCCGGTTCGGCCAGATGGAAATAACCGACCGGAGCAAGTACGATTATTCCGTAAAGGTCAATGTCACAAATACAGGCAACAGGGAAGGCACGGAGATCGTCCAGCTTTATGTTGCCGACCCGGTTTGCTCGGTGGAACGTCCGGTGAAGGAACTCAAAGCCTTCGCCAGGGTGAACCTGAAACCGGGTGAGACCCGGACTGTGCACATGACCCTCGACAAATCTTCATTCGCCTTCTGGAACCCCGGAAACGGCACCTGGATGGTTGAACCCGGAAACTTCGACATCCTTGTCGGCCAAAATTCGCAGGACATCGCACTGCTCGGAAAGATAACGATCCGGTAAGAAAAGGACAGCCGCCATTCCATCCCGTCGACCGGCCTGATATCGACCGGAAGCGCACGAAGCCGCGTGTTCATGGCTGAAACCCTTGAATGCCGGATCATCACAACGTGCTTTGGTCACCATTTGGATTTATTCTAAATCGCCCTTCCGGTGGGTTTTCCAGGTCATTATACCTATCTTCAGCCTGGAACCACTAACCAACACATTCCATCCATGAAGAAAAATCTGCTTCTCCTGCTATCTTTTATGCTCACTTTTATGGCCAGTGCCCAGGAAAATATCTTTTATGAAAATTTCGGGACCTCCGGCTATTTCAGAGGACCGGCCAATAGCTACACAGGCTTTAGTTCGGATGCCTCCCAGTTTTCATCCGACTCCATCGGCATTCATAACTGGGATCCAAGGTCGGATTATCCCGGCGCATCAGGCGAGGGTTTCGCCCTGTGCGGGTACAACGGGGGCAATGTCCTCGACCTGATGGTCATCAGCGGCATCAATACCAACGGCTATTCGAATATCCATCTGTCGTTCGGAGCGGCCACCTGGTATGGCCTGGCCAGCAGTTTCATCGACATTACCTACAGCACCGACGGTACCAACTGGACTCCGATCGATGACCAGGATGTGATTTCCGGTCACTATGGGGATGCATCCTGGGGATTCGTCACCCTGGGTGCCAGTCTTCCTTCCGTTCCGGACCTCCGCCTGAAATTCCACAATACCGACAAAACACAGGCTGTCCGTTTCGACGACATCACGGTGAGCGGCGTTGGGGTTGACAATACTCCGCCTTCATCGCCTTCGGGGCTCCGTGTGACCTATAAAACCTTCAATGCCGTCGGCCTCGCCTGGGATGCTTCTGTCGATGACGTCGGCCTTGCCCGGTATGATATTTACCAGGACGGGATCCTTGTGAAAACCGTGGACGGCAATTCCGCCGAGCTGAAATACCTTAGCCCCGGCACCACCACCGAATTTACCGTCGTTGCCGTTGACCTTGTCGACAATGCATCCCCGGCCAGCTCCCCATTGCCGGTCACCCTCGATCCGCTCCCTGCTGATTTCCGGTACGACTGGCAGAAACAACAGGCTACGGTTCTTCCCGACGGGGACCTGGAGTGGACACCGCATCCTTTTGTATATGAGGCCGGAAATGACGTGCGTTACATCGATTTTGAAAATGGCGACGACACCAGCGACGGCCTCTCGGCAGGCACCCCCTGGAAGCACCATCCCTGGGATCCTCAAGCAACAGCCAATGCCGCCGGTGCATCGGGAATCCGGACCTATGTGTTCAAAAGAGGGGTGATCTATCGCGGATCACTCAACGCGAAAGAATCGGGAGAACCCGGGAATCCTGTCCGGCTGACCTCCGATCCCTCCTGGGGCAGCGGGGAAGCCTGCATTTACGGATCCGTGCCGTTCACCAGCGGGTGGATCCAGGCCGATGCCATCCACGGCCCCCAACATTCCCGATCCGGAGAAGGTCTGGTACCGCGATGTCAATCTCCCCGCCACAAACGTCATAGCCGAAACGGCCGGGGATCAGATAACACGCATCCGGATCGCACGCACACCCAATTTCCAGGATACACCCGATGATCCTTTGAAAACCTGGTATACCTGGACGGGAAAGACGAAAGTCGATGGTGGGCTCCTGCTCAGTGACAGCAAACATCTCACCCAGCCCGAGATTGGGTACTACAAGCGGCGGAACGGTTTGGAGCCAGGAAGATGCCATCGTGATGTGCACCGTCTGGGGTCAGACCATCACCGATTATAACCCGGCGCAGCACCAGGTGAAGGTGACCGATCAGAATTTCGGAGGCGTGAAATCCCATTACTTCATCGAGAATACGCCTTTCCTTCTCGATACGGTCAATGAATTTTATTTCGATCAGAATGCCGGGCGGCTTTTTGTCAGGCTTGAAGGTGAAAAAGATCCGAATACCACGACCATAGAAGTGGCTACAACCAGCCAGCTTCTCGGGATCAGCGGTCAACATGATATCACGGTCAGCGGCCTGACGTTCGGGTTCACCACGTCCGGCCAGATACGCTACGGCTACGCCGATACCCGCCCCGCCATCCGCCTGACCGGCAGCTGCAGCAACATCGACATCAGGAATAACCGCTTTGTTTATGTCAACGGCGGGATTTCGGCCCAGAACAGTTCGTCGGAATACCAGTCGTCTTCCGGGATCCGTGTTGCCGATAATGACTTTGATGTGGTCGATGACCTTGCCGTCATTTTCGCCGAGAACAACGGCGTGTATTTCAGGGATGTCAGCATCATGCGCAACCGGGTACACGATAACGGGGCACGGCAACGCGGCCGCTGGTATAGTTCCATACCTGCCATATTGGGCCAGCTGCGTGACGGGGAGGTCGCCGGGAATATCGTTGACGTGTCGTGGGGCAATGGCCTCGATTTCTTCTGGGGAAAAAGCAGTGGCGACGACCGCGATGTCCCTTTTATCCGGGGACTTTTGTATCAGAACAAGGCCTCCAATACCCTCATCGGCACCAATGATTACGGCGGAATTGAAGGTTGGCAGGGCGGACCGGCATTTTACTTCAACAATGCCTCCCTGAATGCCTCAGGTTTTAAGCATTACAATAACCAGTCGATCGGTTATGCCTATTATTTCGACGGAGCCTTCAAACAGACCGTCTTCAATAACATCGCCGCAGGTGTTTCCCGAACCCGGAATGCCGCATCGATCATGCAGGTGCTCGGGTTTTACAACATCTATGCCCACAATACGGCCTACAATACAAACGTGTTTTTCGACGCGGCCACCGGTGACCTGGAACTGAACGGTTACAATGCCTATCTCGGTAACGTGGGCGATAATGTCGCCACCTTCTTCAGCCACCAGATGGATCCCGCTTACATCCCTTTCGAATCATACGGGCATAATATCAGCAGTTCACTCCCCTTCACCGGTTCACTCGAAAACAAAGGCAGGAAAATGAACCTGGCCGATTTCAGGACGGACCTGGAATCATACCGGAGCCAGCTCACCCAGACAGGATGGAATTCCGCCATGCCGGTGCTGGAGGATGCTGCCGCGCATGACTTCCGGCTGAAAGCCGATGGCGAAGGGATCGACAGGGGAGTGAAATTTTTTGCTCCCTTCCCGCTCAGCGCCGTTGTGGGTGAATGGCATTTCCTCAGGCATCCGGCCAATCCGGCGGTGATCATGGGCGATAATTTCTATATGACCTCCGAATATTCCGACAGGAACACCTACCAGGATATCCCCAAAAACAACCTCACCGTGCACAACCTCTCTGATACGAGTTTCGTGAGGGGTGAACTGGAGGACTGGACAAACGGGGCTCTCTGGTTCGACGGGGTTTCAACGTATTGCAGTGATCCCGACGCTTCCACCCGGGTAACCTTGTGTAACGACGTCAACATGACCACAAACAACTTCATCCTTGAACTCTTCGTCAGGCCCGATACCGCCTTTGTCAGCGGCGTCATGGTGTCCAAACATGACGGGGGAAGCGGGTACGAGCTGGGTGTGGACGATGAGGGACGTCCTGTGATCACCCTGTATGCGGGTGGAGGAGTCGCCGCGTCACGCAAGGGGATCACAGCCATCAACGATGGGGACTGGCACCATGTGCTGGCCGAGATCAACCGTGCCGGGATCATCAATATCTATATCGACGGTCAACCTTCAAACGGAGACGCTTCCGGCGCCGTTCCGGGCAACGATGTTTCACTGGACAATACCGCCGATCTGCTTGTCGGTAAAGGTCCGGACGGCCGGTTCTTCAGGGGGTCAATCGATTTCCTCAGGATATCCAGGGGTCTGCTTTCCGATGCGAAAACCTCGATCGGTGAACTTTACACCTGGGAAACCGACGGGCCCTTCCTTTACGATATGGCCGGGAAAGAACCTATCGGGCAACGCGATGCCGGCGCTCTGGAAGCGGGCTCGAAACCCTGCCAGCTGACTGTCGACCCGTTAAATCTGATCTTCGACGCGTCGGCCTCTTCGCAGGTCATTCATGTGGATGCATATCAGGGATTCAGCCTCTATGCGACAACCGGCGATTTCTTCAACACAGGGGTGACAGACCAGGCGGTCACGGTAAAAGTCCCCGTGAATCCGCGGGCCGTCAAAAGATCGGGCGAAGTGACCATCTATGGCTGTAACGAATCGGTCAATGTCACCCTCGAGCAGGCAGCAGCCCCCTGCATTTTTGAACCTGCCGCCGACACGCTATGGTTCAGCAGTGAAGAACAGGAGGGAAGTTTCTTCGTGGAGACCAATGGGGATTACACGGCCAGTACCAACGAAAATTTTCTGAATGTGAGCAAGGGAGGGTCAGACACGGTCACAGTCGGCATTTCCGCCAATACGGGTTTAACCGAAAGGACCGGTGAGGTTATCCTCACAGGGTGCGACGGACCCAGGAGCATCATGATCATCCAGGAAGCCGGAACAAACGGGGTCCGCGACCTTCTGCCGGAAGGCATGGAAGTATACCCGAATCCCGTCTCCGGCGGGTTCTTCAACCTCATCCTGCCCCATCCCGGTGAACGTTACCTTGTCACGGTCACCAACCTTTCGGGCAAGGTGGTGCTTCACCGGATGATACAGGGAGGAAGGAGCGACATTGAACTCACCGCTTCACCGGGAACCTATCTTCTCAGGATCACCGGGAAGGATGTCACCGCGCTGACCAAACTGATCGTATTGTAATTCACATTCGTGAAGAATCTGCCCGATATCCCCGGCCATCAGCTCAATGCTGGTGTCCGGGGTTTTTTTTGGCAGAATGAAAAACAACAATTCAGCCCCGGCTGCTAAACCGGAGGGTCATTTCGTTCACCGGCGTGACTTTATCGCCCTGTTTTTAACTTTTCGCGTCCTTCAAGGTTATTTCTGCAGTGGTCCCTGAAAACGGAACCTGAACGGACGGGATATTCTATCGGCCGATGGCATACACAAAAACAGAAAGATTCACCCTGACGGCCACCATTCTGGCCTCATCCATGGTTTTCATCGACAGCAGCACGGTGAACATTGCCCTGCCTGCGATCCAGGCTGATCTTGATGTCAGCGGTCCGGGACTGTTATGGGTCATGGATGCCTACCTGCTCACCCTGGCTTCGCTCATGCTGGCGGGAGGTTCCCTGGGTGATACACTGGGGAGGAACAAGATCTTCACGTCGGGCCTCATCCTGTTCAGCCTGGCTTCCATAAGCTGCGGACTGTCTTTTTCGCCTGTCCAGCTCATCATCTCCAGGCTTGTCCAGGGTGTGGGAGGGGCCATGCTGACACCCGGGAGTCTGTCGATCATCACGACGCAGTTTCAAGGGAAAAAAGTGGGTGGAGCCATCGGCCTGTGGTCAACCTTCACCTCGCTTACCTCCGTGGCAGGGCCGCTGCTGGGAGGATGGCTTTCGGCATCGGGGCTTTGGAGGGTGATCTTTTTTATCAATATCCCCCTGTCGGCGGCGGCCTTGTGGATCATCACCTCGAAAGTCCCGGAATCGAAGAACGATCATGCCGGGAAACCCGACTATACCGGGGCGCTGCTGATCACGCTTGCCCTTTCGGGACTGGCCTACGGTTTTATTGAATCGTCGGAAAAGGGATTCGGCCATGCCTTCATCCTGGTTTGCCTCGCCTTCGGGGTGATTGCTCTGGCGGCGATTCGTGGTGTATGAGCTGAAAACGTCCACCCCACTGATGCCTCCGGCTCTCTTTAAATCGGTGAATTTCAGCACATCAAACGGTCTCACCCTTTTCCTGTACGGGGCGCTCAGCGGGCTGACCTTTTTCCTGCCCCTGAACCTGGTGCAGATCCAGGGGTATTCCGAATGGCAGGGCGGACTGGTCTTTTTCCCGATGGTCCTGCTGATCGCGCTGCTTTCACCCCTGGCGGGACGCCTGGTCGAAAAATTCAGTGCACGGATCTTCCTGGTCGTGGGACCTGCCATAACCGGAGCGGGATTTTTTATTTTTGGAACGATCGGGCAGACCTCGGGTCCTGGCATGTTCTGGCATACCTTTTTTCTGCCTGTTCTGCTGATGGGGACCGGAATGGGCATTACCGTTGCACCGCTCACCACGACGGTGATGAGCTCGGTCGACAGAAAAAACAGCGGAACCGCATCAGGGGTGAACAATTCTGTTTCGCGCATCGCCGGTCTGCTGGCCATTGCCCTTTTGGGCACTTATGCCCTTCATCATTTCAGGAGCACGGCTTCGGATAAAATCCATCAAACGGGGCTGTCGAAGGAGGTCATACACAAGTTTATGGAAAATACCGCCGATTTTGCGGCAACCCGGGTTCCACAGGAAGTCCCGGCAAAAAGTAAAGGGGAGGTCCGTCACATCATCCATGCGTCGTTTATCGACGCGTTCCGGAATATCTGCCATATCTCAGCCGGAGCCGCCTGGGTCAGTGCATTGCTGGCCCTGGCGTTTATCCGGAGAAGAAATGAATGAGGGGAGGCGCGCCCCAGATGCCTTTGACAACCGGGGCGCCTTCTGAGGATTAATACTTAAATACCTTCCCGCCGGCCATGACCTGTTGGGTCTTTTCGTCGAACGTGGCTTTTTCGCCCGTCCTGAGGGCTGCGGTAACCATAATGTTAGCGATGGAATGGTTAAAACCGGCTTCAACGGGGGCGTGGGTTTTGACATTCCTGTCCCTGACGCATTGCATCCAGTTGTGCATATGAGCATCGGTGAGCGGATCCGCCCCGGTGTTTGCCTTGGTCTCCACCTTGATCTGCGGAAGTTCAACCTCATCGAGCAGAAAAGGTTTCATGCCCATATCTGAAGCGAAGGATTCCGTCAGACCGCCATCCGAATCGATCTTGTTGTTGGCCAGGTCGAGTTTACCGCCGTTGGAGAAGTACCATTCCTTGGTGCCTCCCGATGAATTGTGCATCCGGGAGGAATAAACAACCTGGAAGCCTTCATCCGGGTTGTCGAGGGGGCCGTAATCGAATACTGCGGTGACCGTGTCGAAATTCTTACGTCCGTCTTTCCAGACATAGATGCCACCGTTGGCCGCGACCGAACGGGGATGGGGAAGGTGGGAGAACCAGTGCACCGTATCGATCTGGTGGGACATCCATTGTCCGGGAATCCCCGAGGAATAAGGCCAGAAGAGTCGGTATTCGAGATATTTCCTTGGATCCCAGGATTCCTGGGGCCGGTTCATCAGGTAACGTTTCCAGTCGGTATCCTGTTCCCGGATATCGGCCACCAGTGAGGGTCTCCTCCAGCGTCCGGGCTGATTGACATTCCATGTCATTTCGACCATGGTAATCTTTCCGAATTTCCCCGACTGAATGAAATCATGTGCCGCCTGGTAATTGGGTCCGCTGCGACGCTGTGAACCGATCTGGATCACCTTCCCGGATGCCCTGGCGGCATTCAGCCCGGCGATGGCATCATCCATGGTTTCGGCAAAAGGTTTTTCACAATACACGTCACATCCGGCTTTCACTGCCTCGGCGAGAAGGAGGGCATGCTGAAAATCGGCCGTGCTGATGATGACTGCATCGGGCTTCTTCTCGAATAATTCATCGGAATTCCGGGCCACGCGGATGCTCCTCCCTGTGAGATCCTTTATGGCGGCAGCACCTTCTTCACGCCTCCGGCTCCATAAATCGGCCAGGGCTGTGAATTCGAAATTCATTTCGTCGGAATACTTGTGAAAGGCTTTTTTCAGTGACGCCGTTAAAACGGTCGGAGAATCCGAGGATTCCCACGCTGATCCTGTCGTTGGCACCGAGAATACGGCCGTAACTTTTGGCACTCATGCCGAGACCTCCGATCATGATGCCGGCCGAAGCGGCTGTCGAGCTTTTGAGAAAAGAGCGTCGGTTTGTTTTCATACGATAGATTAAATGAGGTTAAATATTGATTCATTGAAGTTGTTCATGCTGAAGGAATCTGGGCCCGGAGGGCGCGAAGAGCACCGGGAGCCTGATCTTCCTGGTCCTCCCAACGGCATTCGATCGACAGGCGGCCTGTAAAACCGGCTTTCTTCAGGGCGGCAAAATAGGGCGTGAAATCCTCGCCATGAACACCCGGGGCCGAACGGCCTTCCTTTTCTGCAATATGAAGATGGTAAAGTAAGGGCCCGCACTCAATCAGATGTTCGGGACTCTCGTCTTCCATTTTCATGTGGTAAATATCTGCCAGCAAACGGAAATTGGGGTGGTCGATCCGATTCACGAGCTCCCCTCCTTCACTCACCGAATTAATGAAGTTACACTCTCCCTTGTTCAGGGGTTCGAGGGAAATCACCACGCCGTAACGGCCGGCCTCGTCGCCCAGCCGTTTGCCGAGGGCGACGAACTGCTTCTCGGCCTTCTTTCTTGAATAGCCGTCTGGGATCGTCCGTGATCCGCCGCTGCCAAAGACAATGGTTTTGACCCCCGCAACCGAAGCCCGCCGGAAAGCAGTTTCGGCGAATTTCAGGATCTCGTCATGCACCGCCTCCGGTCCCACACTCTTAAGTTCTCCCGGCAAAAATGAGTTGCAGGCTTCCACCGGCAACATCGCTTCCTGCAGGAGTACCCGTTTTTTTTCAAAAGCGGCTTCATCATCCTGTGGAATGAGGAAATTTCTTACCCCTTCTTCAATGTAGGCATACCCTGCCACGGCTGGGGTATGGCTTTTTGTAATGGAAGTGCATATCCCGATCCTGTCGAGAAAACCTCCGGACGATGATTTCATGCTGAACCCCCGGTTTCCCCCGACCAGAAGGCCCGTGCCGATCAACGAAGCATTCCTGATAAATTCACGTCGTGTTGTTGTCATGGCTATGGATTTAAGTGAGGAACGTTTCAACGCCTGTTCGTGTCATCTTTCTGTTTTTTCTAAAAATAGGGATATTTCTTCATAAACCATGAAATGGAAGTAAAATTCATGGTCAGGCATTTATCCGGCTCATTTGTTTCGAAATCTTAATAAATTTCCTCAACCTATTTCGTAATGTTTGTTTTCATGCATTTTCATCTTATCTTTATCATTTAAATATTTTATTACGTTTCATTTGGGCTAAGAAGAGAGAAGTAAAACTGGACGGCGGGGACAGAGAGCTCGATCCAAAAAACGTCAGTTATTTATGTTCACAAAAATCAGGGAAGCGCTCAAATCGGTCGGACCGGGATTTATCATCGCCTCAGTGGTTCTCGGGCCGGGCAGTATCACCGTGGCCTCGAGGATCGGTTCGGAATATGGGTACAGGTTCTTATGGGTTATTCTGCTTTCGGCCATTTTCATGGTGACCTACACCTCAATGGGGACGCGGTTCGGGGTGTCCAACAACCGGTCCATCCTCCAGTCAATCGCCGAAACTTACGGCCGGTGGTTCGCTGTCCTGATCGGCATATCCGCATTCATCTCGGCATCGAGTTTCCAGTTTGGAAACAATCTCGGAATAGCCATCGGCATGGAGGGGATCACCGGCATCAGTGAGCGGGTCTGGCCCCTGATCTTCACCCCCCTGGGCATTGCACTGATCTTTTGGGCTAAAAACCTGTACCGGCTGATCGAGAAACTGATGATGGTCCTGGTGGCCGTCATGATCATTGCCTTTTTTATCAATCTCATCCTGACGAAGCCCGATCTGGGCGCGGTAGCCAAAGGTTTTGTCCCCCATGCTTTTTCCATGAAGCAGCTGGATGTGATGATCGCGCTGATCGCCACATCCTTTTCCCTCCAGGCGGCCATTTACCAGTCGTATCTCGCGCAGGACAAAGGGTGGAAGCCAGGAAATCTCAGAAAAAGCCTGAATGATACCTATATCGGGATTTTCATGCTGGCCATGATCTCCGCCATTGTCATCACCACCTCGGCTGCGGCGCTGAAGCCGGAAGGCATTGTGGTCAGCTCGGCAGCCGATATGGCCCTGCAGCTCGAATCGCTGTTCGGCAGTTTCGCCAAGATCATTTTCAGCATGGGGCTTTGTGCCGCTGCATTTTCATCGCTCATGGTCAATGCGGTTATGGGCGGCGGACTGTTCTCCGACGGTCTTGGTCTGGGCCGGTCGATGAATGAGCGCATGCCCAAGCTGTTTACCATCGTGATCCTGCTTCTGGGAATGATCATCGCCGTTTTCTTCAAGGGTGATGTGATCTATGCCCTGATCATGGCCCAGGCTTCTTCCATCCTTGCCGTCCCGCTGATCGCCATCGGATTGTTTCTTGATGCTCAACCATAAAAAACGGATGGGCCGCCTCAAAAATAACATCCTTCAGAATGCTCTCGCCGTCGCCGGCTTCATCGTGATTTGCATCATGGTGTATTTCATGTATCATAAACTGATCGGCTTCCTGGGCTCTGTATAATAGATGATGCTGGATATGGAAGGAATCAATGTCATCGAACTGACGCAAAAACTCATCACATTTAATACGGTCAATCCACCAGGTCAGGAAGCGGCCATTGCTGAATTCACAGCTGAACTTCTCAGCCGGCACGGTTTTGAGACCGACCTGGTTCCCTTCGGGGAGAACCGGTTGCACCTGGTGGCAGGAAAGGGAATTCAGCCCGGCACTCCGGCACTGGTCCTGTCGGGGCATTTCGATACCGTGCCCCTGGGTGCCGCGCCGTGGAACACCGATCCGTTTACGGGAGTGATCCGGGGCGACAGGCTCTACGGAAGGGGAGCCAGCGATATGAAAGCCGGTCTGGCGGCGATGATCGGTGCAGCGGTAAACACACCCCCGGACGCGCTTCCGGAGGGAGGAATCCGACTGATGTTCACAGCCGGTGAAGAACTGGGATGCCAGGGGGCTGCGGACCTGGCCAAAACATACGAAAACCCGGGCCGTGCCAGTGCAGTCATCATAGGTGAACCCACAGGGAACCTGCCCGCAGTAGGCCATAAAGGGGCGATCTATTTCCGGGCTGTTTGTCAGGGAAAAACCGCTCACTCTTCGATGCCCGAAAAGGGGATCAACGCCATATATAAGGCAGCACGCGGCATTGTAGCCATCTCCGGCATGCGGTTCCCCGCCGGGAAGGATGAACTGCTTGGTTTTCCGACGATCAATGTGGGGAAGATCAGCGGCGGAATGAACCTGAACTCGGTCCCCGACCATGCCGAATTTACGATCGATGTCCGCTCGACCAAAGGTCTGGGGCATGACGAGATCATCGCCTTCCTGGCCGAAACCATTGGACCGGACATCGTCCTGGAGAAACTCGTCGACCTTGAGCCGGTTTCAACCCCTGTCAGGCATCCTTTCGTCAGTACGGTTTATTCCGTGTGCCGCGAACAGGGCATTGTTACGGATGGTCCGCTAGCCCTGCCATATGTCACCGACGGATCGGTACTGCAGCACCTTTATCCCGGCGCCCCGGTGATGATCCTTGGTCCGGGCGAACCGGCCATGGCTCACCAGACCGATGAATATTGCGATTTGTCCAAAATCAGACAGGCTGAACAAATTTATCAGCAGATCATTTTAAAATGGAGGAACACATGATGTCAGACTTACCTGATAAGATCACGAATGAAGACCAGCTGGAGGAGCTCTTGTCAAGGCCCTCGGCCGAAGCGGTGGAGATGTTTTCCAAACTCGACGGGGATATCCTTTTTCTCGGCATAGCGGGGAAAATCGGACCCAGCCTTGCACAGACGGCCCGGAGGGCCTGTGAGGAAGCCGGCGTGAAAAAGCAGATCTTCGGTGTCTCCCAGTTCAGAGACCAGTCGGCACGCGAACATATCGAAAAGCAGGGCATAAAAATCCTTCAGGGCAGTCTGCTAGATCCCGCATTTGTGCAGAGCCTGCCCGAAGTAAAGAATGTCTTCTTCCTGGCCGGGATGAAATTCGGATCGGTGGAAAACCTGGCGCTGACATGGGCGGTGAACTCGTACATGCCGGCCATGGTGGTGGAACATTTCAGGAATTCGAGGATTGTCGCCTTTTCCACAGGTTGCGTTTATCCGCTGGTGACCTTGGAATCGGGAGGATCGAAGGAATCCGATATGCCGGAGCCTGTGGGAGAGTACGCCCAGTCATGCCTGGGCCGGGAACGGATGTTCGAATATGGCAGCAACCTGCACCGGACTGAGGTCGCTCTGATCCGGCTGAATTACTCCGTCGAACTGCGTTACGGTGTCCTGGTCGACATCGCCGTCAAGGTCAAAAAGGGTGAACCCGTCGATCTTTCCATGGGCTACTTCAATGTGATCTGGCAGGGAGACATGAACAATATGGTCATTCGCTCGCTGGAACTGTGCTCCAGCCCGGCCAGGGTTCTGAATATCACCGGACGGGACATTATTTCGGTGCGTGAAGTGGCAAAGGCATTCGGACGGCATTTCGGGGTGGAGCCCGTCTTCGTCAACACGGAAGCCAGGACCGCCCTGCTGAGCAATCCTTCCGAGTCGGTGAAGCTCTTCGGAGAGCCTCAGGTACCGATCGACAGGGTGATCCAATGGACCGCCGAATGGATGAAGGAAAATGGAAAATTATTGGGAAAACCCACGCATTACGAAGTGCGGGACGGAAAATACTAAAAATCACACAATCATGAAGCGTTCGGAATTACCACAGGAAATTTTACGGATTCTAAACGAGGGCGCCGTCATTCCGGCCCTTCCCCTGGCACTGAATGCCTCGCGTATGCTCGACACGAGGCGGCAGCGGGCTTTGATGCGTTATTACCTCGAATCGGGAGCCGGGGGGGTGGCTGTCGCCGTTCATACCACGCAGTTCGGGATCCGTCTTCCCGAAGTCGGGCTCCTGGAACCCGTCCTGCAAATCGCCGCCGAGGAGTTTGACCGGTTTCAGAAGATATCCGGAAAGCCCTTGATCCGGATTGCCGGAGCTATCGGGCAAACCGTCCAGGCCGTCTCCGAAGCTCAACTGGCGCTCGGAAAAGGCTATCATGCCGTTTTGCTGAGCCTGGCGGCCCTTCCCGATGCCGATAATTCCACCCTGCTGGAGCATTGCCGGAAAGTGGCCGCAGTGATCCCCGTGGTGGGATTCTACCTTCAGCCCGACGTGGGCGGACGCCGGCTCGATGTTGATTTCTGGCGCGAATTTGCGCGCATTGATAATGTGATCGCGATCAAGATGGCCCCCTTCAACCGCTACCAGACCCTCGACGTGGTCAGGGGCGTGATCGAATCCGGCAGGTCAGACGAAATCGCACTCTATACCGGAAACGACGACAATATCCTCGTCGACCTGTTATCGGAATACGCGTTCCCGGTGAATGGCAAAATGGTGAAAAAGAAAATTTCCGGCGGACTTCTCGGTCACTGGGCCGTCTGGACAAGGTCTGCGGTTACCCTCCTGGAACGTATCCATCACGGCGAGTATGACCACGATACCCGGAAGGCCCTGACCCTGGCCCACCAGATCACCGACAGCAACGCCGCCTTCTTTGATGCGGCAAACCGGTTTAAGGGATGTATCGTCGGACTTCATGAAGTGCTCCGGCGGCAGGGATTGCTCGAGGGATTATGGACGCTGGATGAAGATGAGATCCTGACCCCGGCCCAGAAAAAGGAAATCGACCGGGTTTACGAGGCCTACCCGCATCTGAATGACGATGCCTTCGTCCATGCGAACCTGGAGAAATGGCTGGAAGAGTGAGTTACGTGGGTACGTAGGTACGTAGGTACGCGGGTACGTGGGTACGTGGGTACGGGACGACGTGTGGACGATAATCGTCGTCAATACCTTGACAGGCAATCAGAATGAATTCGTACAGGCGATCATCCTGGCAGTACGCTCCTCCACCAACACCATTAAAAATTCATTCGCCATTATTCACGAAGTAAAATCTTAGCAGAGCGCGATGGCAACCCGCGATTGGTGCGAACCTGAACGAGCCCGGCCCCAGTGATGCTGGCCTGTGCGACAAGGGCGAGAGAGGGTTGTCAATCGCGGAGGGTTTCTTTGTTACTTTCTTTTGCCCTTGAAAAGAAAGTAAAGAAAAAAAGAAGTGATGAGGTGATGGAGTGATGGGTGATGGGACAGTCAGTCAAACCGATATTTTTATAAGGTCCCGTAAGGGCGGGTCGCGACCCGCCCGTCTTGGTGGAAACGTGAATACGCAGGTACGCAGGTACGGGAAGATGATTACAGCATCCAAGGATAGAAAAAACAATCACCCGATCGCTGTCCGTCAATATTTTATCTGGGCATATTCCTTCTGAAGGGCCGTGAGATCGAGCTGGCTGGCATCACCGTCATGAGCGATGAGACGATAATGCAGGATCACCGGTTTGGCCATGGGGATACTGACTCTTTCCCGGCCGGGATAAACGACGTTCTGCATGCTGGTGACCTGCCTCAGGATCCACGGGGCCGGGTAGTTGGGATTGCCGGGATGACAGAGGATGGCCAGCCCGCTCTTACCGGAATTCTGTCCAAAGGTTCCCGAAAAGTCCATCCACGGACCGGCAGTGATCTGGAGCGTCTGGGGGATGACCTGCCCGCCGGTTGAGGTGAAGGTCAGGTCGTTGGGGAGTTTGACCCTCGCACAAAGTCCGCCGTAACCTTTGGCATCGTCGGAGCCGCCGAGACTGAAGTCGGGGATGAGGGGTTTCAGGATGATCGTGAAATCAATTTTCCGGATCCCATTGCCGGATTTGTGAACGATGATGGTCGTGTACTCATCCATAAATGAGCTATCGCTTTCCGTGCCAAGGTATTTCGATCGCCACAGCACATCCAGCTTGAGAGTGGCCGAAGACTGATCCGTTTCCGTGCTGGCACTGACCACATCTTTGGTGATCCCGTCCATGACCCAGCCGTCGCCGAGGCTGTGATCACCCTGGTAAAGCTGGTGCCAGGTCCAGAATATGCCGGTGTGATAAGGATGATCGGCGGGAAAAAGTTCGGTCAGCGTGTCGCCTCCCGGGGTGAACAACGGATGCAGGTAATTTTCACAGATGTAATCCCCGGTCGTGGATTTTCTGGGTTCCTTCTGGTAAAAAAACACCGGTTTTCCGTTTTCTGTCAATTCGATGCCCTGCATTGTCCCTTTAAAAGTGAAGGGGGAGGCAGGAGCTTTACTCTGCCGGCAGGACGTGGCGATAAGAGGCAGAACCAGTAAAATCAGCAGTTTGTACGAATTTTTCATGACCCATGTTTTTAAGGATGTCAGAAGGAACGGCCGGATCCGGAAGCCTGCAAAAGGGAACAGACAGCCGGCCTGGTCTGTCTGTTCCGTATATTGAAGGGGTCCTGGAATGATCAGATGATCTTTTTATTCACCGGATCCCATTCGGTGCGTCGTTTCTCGAGGTAGGAGATATTTGCCATCTGGCAGGTCACGCCTTCTTCCCATCCGCGGTCGATATTGGCGGCAGTGGTTCCGCCGTTGCGGATCACGTCGATCCACTCCTTGATGTGGAGGTGGGTCACATCGACATGACGGCCGTTGATGTTCGTGGTCGTCAGGCCCCTCGAAGCATAATACTGCTCGGTCGGAGTGGTGACCGCATCGATGCTTCCCGAATTCGGACTGATGGAGATCATCGGTCCGTGGGTGTCGATCATCCCGCTTTTGATCTGCTGCTTGTACTTGGTGGAATCGTAATCGGCGGTGATCTTCATCGAATCGCCCAGCTCCATCGAGGCATCATGACCCATGAAAACACGGCCGCGATCCCTGCTGCTGGCCAGGTCGGCGCTGTAGATCAGCGTCATGTTCTTGTCGGGATATTCGAAAACGCAATGCAGGACATCGGGAATCTCGCGGTTGTCTTTCCAGTAATAGATCCCGCCGGAAGAAACCACCGATGACGGGATGCCGATATTCAGGAGCTGGTTCACCGCGTCGTATTCATGGGTGAAGAGCTGACCGATCATCCCCATGTCGTAGTCGAACCATTTAGTCCAGTTGTAATAACGGTCGACGCTGAACGGATGATAGGGCCTTGAACCCAGCCACTGCATCCAGTCGATGGTTTTCGTCGATCCGGGCTTGGGATTGCCGTTGTCATCGAGATGCCTGATCCATGCCCCGCCGGCATAGTTGCGGTTTGTGGTTGTTTCCACGAGGGTGACGGGACCGAGGATGTCTTTTTTGACGATTTCCTTTGCCTGCTGGAAGACCACATTCTTGGTGATCTGGTGGCCCAGCTGGAAAACGATGCCGCTCTCCTTGACGGCAGCTACGACGTCGTAAAGCTCATCCATCGTCCGGGATATACTTTTTTCGCAATAGACGTGTTTCCCGGCCTTTGCAGCGGCAATGGTGATCTCGGCATGATGATGGTCGGGGGTGGCGACCACCACCGCATCGATCTGGGGATCATTGAGCATATCCTCGAACCTCATGTAACGTTTGACCGGCAGTTTTGCAGCCGTGCCGCCGCCCGGCCTCAGATCGGTCCTGGCCGTCTCCAGTCCCCGCTCGGCATGAAGATCGAAGACATCGCATACCCCGACGATGGCGACATTCAAATCGGCTTGCTGCATCCAATCGCCGAGCCGGTTGTTCTTTTTGAGGGATTCTATTTCCGAAGGATGAAGAAAACCGAGTCCGCTGGCCAATGCCTGGGCGCGGTTACCGAACCCGATCATCCCGATCCGCAACAGTTCACCCTTGGAGGGTGCCGTCATTGCGGCCATATTGGGCGTCTTGATGTCTTCGAGCCCCAGTTCTTCAATCACCCTGTTTCGTTTATGAGAATCGTAATCGTTCTTCTTCAGGGCCTCAAAACCCAGGACGCCCAGAACCGGCACACCGATGAGCGCTTTCAGCAGGGTCCTGCGCTGAAGCTTGTTCTTTTGTTCACCTTCATGTGATTCCTCAGGATTCTGTATTTTGTCGTTTTCTGTTGCCATGATTGACTTCTTTTACTGATTTTTTCGGTTTCTGATTCGTGATACAAAAATATCCAGGCCAACGATCTGACTTGTCGGAAAGATGGCCAGGACAAACAATGCCACCGCTTCGATAAGCGTCTTGCTGACGATCAGGTAACTGCCTTCCGTCGGCAGGGAATACGTCAAACCGATGAGCGGCGGATTGTTCAGGTAATATATAAACACCAGCGCCGCCCCGAATATTGCGGCAGCCCTGCCAAATAAGCCGAGAATCAGGCCGATGCCGATGGCAATCAGTCCCCAGGTATTCAGAAAATCGACCACATGCAACACCCCCTTGTTGGCAATCACCCAATGGGCGAAACCCGACATGATCCACTGCGATTCACGCAGAAATCCAAGCGATGACCAGTTGGGAGTGAACAACTTGGACAGCCCTTCGTACAGGAGATGCCATCCGATTAACATCCGGAGGACAACCAGTGTGGTCAGCTGCAACGAAGAATAGGCTTTACTATCTTTCATAAATGTATGGTTTAATGAAGCAAGAAAAGAAAATGAAAGTACAATTATATAAAAAAGAAATGATATGATAAGTATTCAAAAATAACTATTAATTGATAATCTTGCAAAACTGGTCGTAAAAAAAGCGGTCCTTATTTGCGGGCAAAACATCGCAAACCCGCCGCCGCAAGCGAATGCCCGATCCGGACCCGATAATGACCGCCAGTTTTCGCTCTTCAGTTTCCTTCTGGCCTTGTCTCTCCTGTCCTGCTTTCTCCCTCTTTTCCTTCAGGCAACTCTCCTGTCGCATTCCCCCCTTCGGCTGCACAATCAAAACCCCGCCTTTCCCGTTTCTTAACCGGCCCCCTGCCGCCAATTCACGGTATTGAAAAATGCCGGGGATAAACTTCTTTGATCAGGATATGGCGTTTCTTTCAAAAACTTATTATTTTAGCAAATATTTCGAAGATAATAAAGGATGCGAAATATTTTCATATTATGAAAAGTTAAGTCGCACCGTTCAGATACAAAATTCAAAAAGGAGATGATGACACGTAAAAAGATTCCCGGTACTGGCATTGATGGTGTTCCTGGCCGCCGGCTTCCATTCGGGCCTGTTTGCCCAGAAGGATGAGACACATTTCAGCAAAACATTCAACCGGGAGAAGGCTTACCGGATCTTTCTTCCCGACAACTATCAAACGTCCGGGAAAAATTATCCGGTCATTTACTATTTTCACGGCAACACCGGCGATCACAGGCTGAGCATCCCGGATGTCCCGGAACTGGTCAACAAAAACCAGGTGATCCTGGTCGCCTGGAACGGCCGTTCGGTCGACTCCGACCTGCGGCCATACAATATCGGGAATCACTCGAATATCAATTACCAGGTTCAGTTTAAGGATTATTTCCTCGAGCTGGTCGGGCATATCGACAGCACCTACCGCACCATCCCCGACCGGGCTCACCGTGCCGTGATCGGCCACAGCATGGGCGGTATCATGTCGTTCTTCCTGGCCGGGAAATATCCCGACATGATCGGTACCGCGGTGAACGACAAGGGCTCGCCCGAATTCTTTATCGGTTATCCCGACAACCACACCCTCTACCGGGTCAGGTACATGTTCCGGAACCTTTATGGGATCCGCCTGCGCTTCGACAACAGCACCGATGGGGAACTGGTCAATCTCAACAAGGAAGTCCACCAGGCTGCCTTGCGTGAAAAAGGTCTCGATTACCAGTACCATGTTTATGAAGGCGGCCATCACCTGACGGAGGACCAGTTTACGGATGCGTTCAATTTCGTGGTGGCGTCTTTCAAAAATCCGCTGCCCGATCCCGTGCAATGGAACCACGCCGATCTCTACCCCAATTTTGATGTTTGGGGGTACCAGGTAAGGAGCAACCTCGACCAGCCCGGGTACATCGAGATGCATGGCGTCACCAGGGGCGGTATGGAGATCACCACGAAAAAGTGGGAACCCGACGGCGTTCTCATCCCCGGCACTGTCATCCATGTCGCTACACCCCCCCGGTATAAACCGGCTGCCGGATATACGCTTCTCGATTATAATGTCACGCGCGATTCGATGACCACTTCCCCTGTTACCTCCGATGCACAGGGAAGGGTTCATTTCACCGTGAACCACGAAATGCACCAGGTCGGTATTTTCGCAAAAAATGATCCGGCCGATATCAGCTGCGTCTCCTACATCGTTGATGATTCGACGCATTTTCTGCCCCATCATCAGGAATGTAATCTGAACATCCGGCTCCTGAACCGCGGAGGCAGGACGGCAAAGGGATCTGAAGGTTACCCTGACCACCACAACCGAGGGCGTTCAGATCATCAACCCGACGGTCGAATATCCGTCGATCGCTTCCGGGGAACTGACCTGGCTGACGCCGCAATTCCGGATCAAAGCCGACAACCAGCCCACCACAAACGGGAAACCCTTCCGGGTCAGGTTCTACATCACAGTCACCGACAGTAAGGGCAACACCTGGAATGATGATTTCGACGCCCCCGTTTTCTACGATGTTCCGGCCTTCACCCGGATCGGGATCGACGATGGCGACAGTGAAATGTTCGGGAGCGGGAACGGCAACAACATCGCCGAACCGGGTGAATACATCATGGTCTACGAGATCTCCAACTGCAGCAACCGGACCCGTCTTTATTACGACGATCCCTATGTCGACGGGGAACGCCTATACACCGAAGTGCAGCCCGATAAATGGGGTGACGGCTATACCGTATCGTCGGTCGTGCATATCGCCGACAACTGTCCCCCGGGACACCAAATCCGGTTCCTGGCCAGGTATGAGATCAAAGACTGGCTGACCATTGACAGAAAGGTCACCTGGGGAACTTTCACCATCACCGTCGGGGGAAAAAAATAGGAAGAAAAACAATGCCGTACTCCCGGTTCCTCCCCGGCACGAACTATGGTTCTCCGGGAACGGCCCGGGAACTGGTGACCAAAAAGAAGTGAAGACCATGAGACTGAACAATCTTATCATCGCCGGACTGATCCTGGCAGCCACATTTTCCTGCGGACGTTCCGGCAACCGGATCGGCGTTTCCGACGATTTTTCCGATACACTCGGGTGGAAAGAGGTCAATTCTGCCGGGGACACCGTTCCGCCGGTGGTGAAACTGGAAATCAGTGACGGTGCCATGATCATCCACCATAAATTCAGGACGCTCGAATCGGCGGCCGAAAAATGGGACTGGATTACAAGCACCATCGACACCTGCACGAACCTGAGAAAAAACTACGGCGTGGTGGATCTCGATAAATACCACTATGTTGTGCTGAATGTGAGAGCCAAGGGTTCGAGCAGTTATTTCGACATCAACGGCTTTACCACCAAGCTCGGTTATACCACGGGTATCACCGCCATCGATCTCCGGGATTATGATGATCCCAGTGATCCATGGAACCCGGCCGGTCGATTTTGGCATCGACATGCAGGACAATCATACCTACCTGACCCTCGATGACCTGAAGTTTGTCTCCGAACTGACCGGTGCCGAAAAGGAAAGACTGATCGGCGGCGGGCTGAAGATCAGGGACGAACATCTCAATCCCCGGCCTTACCACGCCCTCGAAGCCCTGAAGGCACGTGAAAACATTCCCCTTCCGCACCCGGATGCCGAAGAGATGGCCATTTTCCGCGATGACGCCACCGGTGCCATCACGACACGGCTCACCGATATGCCCGGCGATGATTATTTCGGAGAAGGAGGCATCTGGTCGGCCGACGGAAGTGCCGTCAAATTTGAAAGCAGCCGCCAGATCGGGGGCATCCCGATCTTCGTGCCCGGCGAAGGCCGCGTGATCCCCGGTCCGGAAGGTGCCGGCTGGCGGATGTGGAGCAAGACGGATCCCGATCTGATCTATCTCATGAAAAAGAACGGAATGACCTTCTATGTCTCATCATGGAACAAAAAGACCCGGGAAGAAAAACCCATCGCCCATTTCACCGTACCGGAAATCGGGTCGTATGTCGAATTCAAACGGTTCACCCCCAAAGGCAATATCATCGTTGGCTTCCGGGAAACGCCCCATCTTTACATCATTGATGTCCACAACAATGAAGCCCGGTATTACAAACTTTCCACCCGGCTGAAGGATGTGGAAGTGACAGACGATGACAAGGTGATCGATTGGGCCAACTGTTATACCTATGAACGGATCTGGTGGAATCTTAAAACCGGCGAGAAGGGCCTGGCTCCCGGATTCAGCGCCGGACATGCCAGCTGGGGAGAAAACGGGATGGTGGCCAATTTTGGCGGTCACCTGAATGTTTTTGTTCCTGGAGACATCGGAAGGACGTTTACCCCCGGTGACCGCATCAAGGTCTGGGCCAACTGGGAAAATGATATCGTCACGGATTATGGCATCCTGACCATAGACAATCAGTATAACTTCACTAACGGGACCCGGGGCGATGTCAGCCATCAGCACCTCATGATCCCTTCATCCGACCCGGGGGCCGTGATGCGTGTGGCCCGTTACTTTACGAAATTTTCCTGGACATCGACCACTTACAGCAGGCCGTCTCCCGATTATACAAAGCTGATTTACAATGACAATGATATCGGTAATACGGAACTTTACATGGTTTATGTCAGGAGACCCGATGCCCCCGGGGATGTCAGGCTGGCAGGCAACTACCCTGACCTGGTCATTGCCCGTGCGACATCTCGAAACGGCCGGGTATAACATTTACGGCTCCAACACCAGCGGGAGAAATTTCACACGGATCAATGCCAAACCGGTCACTGGCCTGGAATACTACCGTCGATCCTCAGTGGAAATACTACGCCATAACTTCCGTTGAACATTCAGGGCTGGAAAGTCCGTTCTCCGCAGAAGTTGCTGAAACGGGCGGGCGTTCGTTCTATTTTGAAGCGGAAAACATGAAGCTGACCCCCCCGGCGAGACATTTTTTCGACGGGTACTGCACGAATTTTCAGTGTGTCAGGATAAATGCCGAATCGGATGAAGAACAGGCCAGACCCGGTGAAGTGACCGTTCCGCTTGGTAACCTGCCGCAGGGCCATTACCAGGTGTGGGGAAGGGTGAAAGGCCAGGGCTCCTGGACCGCCGGAGAGGGTCCGGTGAAGGTTTCGGCCGACGACTGGACATGGGTGAAAATCGGATCATGTGACGCCGGGGATTCGTCAGCTGATCTCCACATTTCGTCCCCGGATGATAACCTGAAGCTGGATCTCGTTCTGCTCACGCAGGAGGATTTCACTCCCCAGGCCGCCTATCCCGCCGATGCCATTGCCCCGGAACACGTAAAAGGTTTGAAAGCTATGGTCAGCGGTAAACAGGTCCGGTTGTCATGGATGGCAAATCCTGATGCAGACCTCCACCATTACTCGGTCTATTGCGGCGACAGCCCGGATTTTACCTGCGACAACACAACCCTTATCCGGTCGGTTCTTAAAACCGGCATCACCGATGTCCTGCCGGAAGTTCCCCGGGGGAAATATTACAAGGTGGTGGCTGTCGATAACCAATGGAATACGGGTGAAGCCGCCACGGTAAAAGTGAATTGAACGGAGTTGTTGAACGGTTTAAGTTGAAGAGTTTAAAAGGATGAAAATGAAGATGCAATACCGGCTGATCCCCGCCTTCATCATGGTGGTATGCCTTTCCCTGTTTTCCATGCCTAACTATGCCTCCGGCCTCCGGCCTGCGGATGTGACCACCTTTGAAAATGACAGCGGGCAGAAGGTATTTGTCATCCATGCCCCCATGCATGACCTGGACCAGTTCAGGCATCTGGTCAAAGAGGCCAGCCGGCTGAAGCCCTTCGGAAGGGTCGAGGTGAACATCAGTGCGCTGGCTGAGCGAAGCACCTACGAGAGACCGGCAGGCAACAATTTCTGGTACGACTACGCCAGCAACAATCCTACGCCGTACAAGTTTTTCCCCGATCCGAAAATTGCCCCGTTCATACCTGAGGGTTTCGTCCGGAAAAACAGGGAACTGCTGTTGGCAAAAGCAAAGATCCTCCGGGAAAATGGTCTTGAAGCTGCCTTCTGGTGTTACGAACCGAATTTTCTCCCGGAAGCCTTCTATGAGGCTTATCCGGACCTGCGCGGCGCCAGGGTCGATCACCCGCGACGCAACCTCGTACCGGCTTTCGCCCCCTGCGTCAGCCGCAAAGAGGTCCAGGAGATGTACGCCGGGATGGTGGCTGAATTACTGAAAAATGTGCCCGAGATCCATACCTTCTTTTTCAAAACCAATGATGCCGGCTCGGGAATTTGCTGGTCCGACTGGTCCTATTCCGGACCCAACGGGCCGGATTTCTGCAAAAACCGTTCGATGGGCGAGCGGATTGCCACATTGATGAACGCCTTCAAAGAAGGGGCCGCCAGAGACGGCAAAGAGATCTCGATCTACCTGACCGGTTCCATGTTTTCTGATGCCGAGAAAGAGGATATCTTTAACCATCTGCCTGAAGGCTGCCATTTTCAGAGTCACAGCTCCGACGAAGTGCGGTCGGTCAGCAGCATGATCGTCAGCAACTACCCCGTCAGGGGCCTTTTCGATCCCCTCTCCGTGTTCCGGAACATCAATTCCCTCGCGGGGAAACACGCGGGGACGGTTTTTATCAGTTTCCGGGCATCCTATGATCGCGGTTATGAAAGCCCTGAAGCCATGGACCGGATGTTCGACATGCTGGTGGATTATCTTGGGGCACCGGCCGTGGTTGGCCGGCTGGCGGAATTGCAGCAGTTGCATAAACTTTGTGAACAGTGGGGCGGAAGCCATTCGGCCGATAACCTGTTCAAGGCATTCCTGGCGCTGGAAGAAGCCGGGTCATATAAAAGTGCCGCGCTTTCCGGGGTCAGCACGATGTACTGGGGTGTCACCGCCCGGCAGATCACCCGGCCCCTGGTCATCCAACCCCGGCTGCTGAGACCCGAGGAAGAGGACTATTTCCTTCCCTATGTCTTCAATCCCTCCACGGAAGAAGCGCGGATGGACTATACCGACATTCACGGCGCCCACCGGACCATTCAACCCGGAGCCATGGACAGGTACCTTTCAAAGGTGAATGATGCCGTGAAACTCCTGGAAACGGTTGACGATTCCGCGCCGAAGGCGGAATTCATCCACGAAATGACCACGGCCCTGAAGATCTACAGCTGCATCATGAGAAGCATCGGAAATTTCGGTGAGGCCCAGGCCATCAGGGACCGCAATGCGGATCAGCTGAACCAGCCGCCGCACAGGCCCGACAAAACCCCGACGTGGACGGGCGATCCCGACCTCCTGGCGTTCAACGCCATCATGCGTAACGAACTGGATAATACCCAGAACCTGATTGAGATCCTCGAAAACGGAGGAATGGACCTGATATGCCACGCCACCGATCCGGGCGATGAAGATACCTTTCTCCTGGGTCCCGACCTGGTCAGCCAGCTCAGGAAAAAACGCCGGATCATGCTGGCTCACTGGACGGATATTGAGAATTACCTTGCCACACCCTTCAAATAGGGAAGGGGAAGGAAAGAAGTGGTTCAAGCATGATTATTCTCTGCGAAAGGTGATTTTCCGCAAGAAAACAAAACATGTTTTCGTATTAAAACTTTCTAATGTTTATGTATTTTGCCAAAATAATTTTCGAAATCTTGTAAAACATTTCTACCTTTAGGGTTGAGAAATCGTTTATCATCCATGAAGACATTGAAAACCGGACTTTTTATCCTCGGACTTTTCCTGCTGGCATTGGATATCACGGGACTTTTCCGGTCACTGCGGAACGATGATCTTTATTCGGAAAAAACACCTTACCGGGATGATATTTCAGTACCGTTCCCTGAAGCCCGTAAGAACTGGTCCCGTAAGGAGGGAGAGACCGACAGGGAATTTGCCATCCGGGCAACCTGGCTCTTTAACCATTCCATGGCGCATTACTGGCGCGACGAGGGGATCCGGAAGTACAACATGCTTGTGCCTTACCGGGAAAACTATATCATCCGGCTCAGGCAGGTCCTGACCGGCGACAGGAAATACGAATTCCGGAATTACCGGAAAGTTCTGGAACGGGGGGTGGGAATATGCTCCCAGCCATGCATCGGTTTGCAGGATCTTCTGCAGAAAAACGGGATCAAGGCTGATCTGTGGGACATAAAAGGTCATGTTGTGGTCGAAGCCACCTTCGGTAACGGTGAGGCATACATCCTGGATCCCGATTATGGGCACATCGTGCCTTTCGGCATGAAGGCCATTGAAAAAGATCCGGAAATTGTCAGGGAAGCCTACAGCAACCAGGATGAGATTTATTCCCCCGCCCTTAAAGAGCACAAACATACGCAGGATATCATCGATGAATACGAAAAGGACGGGAACCACATTTATACGATGGACCATCACTTTGAGAATTTCTCCTATGCCGCCATCTGGATCCTTCCCCTGCTGTTGATGGCCCCATTTCTGTTCACCCGGGTAAAGCTCAGAAAGTCATGAAGAAAGTCGTTTTCCTGGTCCTTATTCTCACGGCTGGTGTCCTGGCCGGATTTACCTTTACGGAATTCGCCGGCGGTAAGCACGCTAACAGCCCTTAACGAAAGTTCCGGAGAAAACCCCGGCCTGTTTCAGCGGAGATGGACTTATGTTTCGGAAACCTCGGCGGTGATCTACTGGCAACTTCCCGATATCAGTCAATCGGCGATGAGTTATGTTGAATATGGGTCCTCGGGGAAGTTAGGGCAGAAGACCGCCATGAGCAAAAAGCCACGCTGGTCGCAGTTTCACCGTCTCACCGGGTTGAAGACAGGGGCAACGGTCTATTATCGTATGGTGAATGTTGATCCGGCTACGGGTGCAAAAACGGAGAGTGAGATCCTTCAGATCAAGCCCCATAGGATCCCCGGCGCCGTCCATGTTCCCGATGATCTCACCGGTGAGCCGCCATACATCCTCGATAAACCGAATACCTGTTACGTTCTTACCCGCGATATCAGAGCAGATGGTTCGGCCTTCATCTCAGCGGGTCGGGATCCACCCTTGATCTCAACGGCCATACCGTGACCTTCGGGGATAACACCCCGGAACAGGTCTACGGTGTCAGGCTGACCAGCCGTGACAGCAGTAAATTGTGCAACGGGACCATCGAGCAGGGGGCCAGGTCGTTCGATTACAGCGCTGCTGTTGCCAGCCTGGACCGGACCTTCGAACGGCCGGCGAGGACGGAAATATGCGGCATCAGCACCGATGTGCAGTCTCAAGGATACCTGGCCGATGAATTTCACGCATATCGCCCAGCTCGAAGTCCATCATAATAACATCTACAGCAGGGTCACCGAACTGGAATGCCGCCATTACCCGGGAAATGTCCTGCTTACGCGTTTATACTTACGGCGGAGACATCCACCTCCACGATAACCTTCTCACCGAAGGCTGCCATTGGGGCATTGTGGTGAAGGAACAGAGCCGAACGGTACAAAATGTGGAGATCGATCATAACGACATCCAGCATCACCAGCAGTATGTCAACGGTTATGCGATCTCACCCTGCGCCAACGCCGATGTCCATGATAATAAGATCACGTCCACCGGAAGGGGCATCCATCTGACTGAGGAGAACATTCGTGCTGCATGATAATTACCTGGATACCAGGGGTCACATGACCCTCAGCGATCTGCCCGAACGGACACGTCCATTTCATCACCGCATGATCGAGCTTCACGGCATTAAGCTCGAAGGTTCGCGCGCCAGAAACTGCAAAATTTACAACAATTTTGTAAGGATAACCCAGGAGCAGCCGGTGGATTCAGGCGGCATGGGCGATCCGGTCAACAAGATGGAAAACGGGGTTTACATCCGTTCATCCGCAACGGGTATCAGTGCAACGGCACTAACGGATGACAGTCAGAACTGGGAAAAAGACCGGTGGAGACATTATTACCTGAAGTATTCTCCCGATCTGCCCTCCCGTCCTCATCGACAGCAGCGACAGCCGGAATCTCTATGCAAAACTGGAGAATGCGCGCCCCGGGGAATATTCGGTGTATATGGTTTGGAAATACGTTGCACCCACCCCTCTGAACATCGCCTGTTATGATCCGAATGCCATGAACGAGATCTACAACAATACCTTCATCGGGATCACCACCTATAAGAAGACCCGGCACGGCGATTATGGCGATTCCGGAGAATGGGCTACGGCCGTTATGCTGATTGCCATGACCAAAGGAGAGGCGGATCCGGGGAAATATTCAGCCGATGTGCACGACAACCAGTTCTTCAGTAACGACCTGTTCTTATAATTCAGGATGGGATGTCAACATGACCGTCAATTTTGAGAACAATACCTTCACCCTGCTAAAGAACCCTTTTGCCACCGACAGACCGAGCCGGATCTTTGAAGTGGGTCCCTGGCTGACAAAGCAAATTGAAGACAGTCAAAATACGTATCACGAATAATAAACTTTAAAGTCATCCCAAAATGCAGCAGTTTAAAACATATCAGGCATAACGTTACCGGTCAGGTCCATTCTGCTGGCAGGGATCCTGCTGCTTTCCGCCTGCGGGAACCGGAAAAATCACGGGGAACACCTCGTCGGATTCTTCATCGGATGCTTTCCCGCCGGAGATGGTTTCCTTCACACCCTACGAACATAACCCGGTCTTTAGCGGGACGGGCGGGGACACATGGGACCACAGCATCAGGGAACGCGGGTACATCCTCCACGAAGACGGGATCTTTAAAATGTGGTATACCGGGTATCAGCGGCGCAGGATACAGATCCCAAATACGTGGGGTATGCCACTTCCGATGACGGGATTCAACTGGACACGCGATACGTGCAAACCCGATATTCGACAAGAAATGGACCGAAGACATGTTTGTCATGAAGCATGACGGAACCTATTATATGTATGCCGAGGGAAAAAATGATGTAGCCCATATGCTGACTTCCCCCGACGGAATGAACTGGGAGGAACAGGGTGACCTGAGGATGCATATGCAAAACGGGGATTCCATCCCCGGACCCTACGGCACTCCCACAGTCTGGATTGAAAACGGCCACTGGTACCTGTTCTATGAACGGGATGATAACGGGATCTGGCTTGCTGAATCCAAAGACCATATCACCTGGACAAATATCCAGGATGAACCGGTGATCAAAAAAGGTCCTGGAAAATACGATGCCGGCGCCCTGGCAGCCAACCAGGTCATCAAGTATAAGGGACGGTATTACCTTTACTACCATGGCTCCACCAATCCCGACTGGGCCGATCCCGAATTCCAATGCCCTATGGACTTCCAATGTGGCCATGTCGACCGACCTTGTCCACTGGACCAAATATCCCGGGAATCCCATTGTTCCCGGCGATCATTCCAGCCCGATCCTGGTATGGGACGGAAACAAGTACCTGCTTGTACACCATGCATGACAAGGTATGGCTGTATTTTCCGAAAAAATGAGGATGCGGCACATGAATCCGGACGGCGTCTTTTCATGAAAACAATTCACGCAATCCAAAAATATCAAACCAGATGCGACAAATCACACGATCGATAACCACTACTGGCACTGACCATCCTGCCGGGGCTGAATGCGGGTGCAGAAGGCGCCACGGGATATGCCCGGTAGTGAAAAGTCTCAAACACCGGATTCCGCTTTGCCGGCGGAGGCTCTGTTTTTGTCGTCAGGGATGCCATAACCAATATCGGCGATTTCACGGCTTATGCCCGTGAGCTGGCCCGTTTAAAACCTTACGGCAGGATCGATGTCAGCATCAATATGCCGGCCCTCGACGCCACCTTTGATATCGGTGGGCCGTGGCATGAATACGCCTCCTACAATATGGCAGTTTCGGCTTTTTTCCCCGATCCGAAGATCGCCCCGTTCGTCCCTGCCGATTATGTGAAAGCCAACCGCCAGCTGATGGACGCCAAGCTGAAAGTCCTCCGTTCCTACGGACTCGACGCCCAGTTCGGAAGCAATGAGCCCCGCTACCTGCCCGAAGCATTCTTCGAAAAATATCCTGAGCTTCGCGGACCACGCGTTGACCACCCCCGGCGAAGCTTGCAGATGGCCTTCGCACCCTGCATGCACCAGGAAGGGACACGTGAGATGTATAAAAACATGGTGGGCCAGCTCTTCAAGGATGCCCCGGAGATCCGCACGGTCAGCTTCAGCATGAATGATGCGGGATCGGGATTCTGCTGGGATGACTGGCTCTACACAGGGCCCAACGGCCCGGCATCGTGCAAAAACACGGATAAGAATGTTGCTATCATTTACCCTTCTGAATATTTATAAGGATGAAGCCAAAAAAGTAGCCGGCCACGATATCGATATCTATCCTCAGGGGAATGTTCACCGATGAGGAACTCGATCATCTGGCCCCGGCACTTCCCGACAGGTGCTTTCTGGAAAAGCGCAATGAACCGGAATCCATTGATATTTCGAGCATGATATGGGCGGCTTATCCGGTGAAAGGACTCATCAACCCGCTGGCCATCATGGAAGAACTTGGAAAAGCCGATCCTTCTGTTCCCCACCGCTTCAATCTCGGGCTTTGCGGGCGCTTACCACCGCAGTACGGAAAATCTTGAAACCGTCCGGAAAGTCGTCGATATCCTGAACTGATTATTTTCAGTCGCCCTACCGGGGAGGAGGAGAGATCAACGTTCTAGCGTCGCTCCGGAACCTGTGCGTAAAATGGGGTGGTGAGGAAAATGCCGACAGGCTGATGAATGCATTTGTTGATTTTGATGATGCCCTTCGCTCCGGGAGGATCGCCACGCCGGGACTCAGCACGCTGTACTGGGGAGTGTCGACCCGCCATATCACCCGGCCGCTGGTTTTTGCCCCGGAACGGCTCAGCCCTGCCGAAGAATCCTATTTTCTTCCTTACGTTTTCAATATTTCGGAAGATGAGGCCCGAAATGATTACATGGATATCCATGGCGGCAACCGGGAAATTCCGGCCGGATCGGCGGCATGCTTTGCGCGGCGACTGGTAAATGTGGCCGCTTCGCTGGAAAAGATCACCAACGCCCCCGAACAGGAGTACCTCAACCATTTTGCCATGTCGTTGCGCATTTATGCCAGTGTCCTGCGAAGCTGCGGGAACTTCAACGACGCCCAGATGATCCGGAACCGGCATAAAGCCGAACTGGCAGGACCTGTCCATCTTCCCGATAAAACCCCGACCTGGACGGGCGACCAGGACCTTCTCGATTTCAATGCCATCATGCGCGATGAACTCGACAATACCCAGGAACTGATTTCGATCCTTGAAAATGGAGGGATGGAACTCATTTCGCATGCCAGCGGACCTTTCCCTGAAGATACGTTCCTTCTGGGCGGCGACCTCATCCATCAGCTGAAAATGAAGCGGCAGATCATGCTCGCCCACTGGACCGATATCGAAGGGTACCTGACCACGCCCTTCAAATGAAAGAAAATTGATCAGACATGCCACATGGAGGAAATTCCGGTGCCTTTCTTACTTCCTAGTCACTTCCCGTGGAAATTCGACAGGCATTATCCAACATATCAATGAAAGACCCGTTATGACTTGAAGAAGACATTTCGGAAGTGACCCTGAAGGTGCGGTGACGAAGAACAGCAACCAGGAGCGCAATGAATCCGGGTCACCGTTCCAGCACGATCACCTCATAGACGTCCAGCCTCGGCATCCGGAGCACGGTGAAGCCATCCTCTACCTGGTAAGGAACCTGCATTTTGCCCTTCCGGTCGGGCGAGACCGCCCAGGCCGCCCTGATTTTCCCTTTGTACCTGAGGGTGATCCCCGCGGCGGGACTGGCGCTGTAGTTGAACAGGTGAATGATATCCCGGCGGTTTTTCGTGTCATGATCGTGGGAGACGCCGACCCATTCGGGTGAAATCACCTCGAGGGGCAGATCGCTGCCGGCCGCCCACCGCACATCGGCAACCAGCTCACCGGCATTTTCGGGCATCCGCCATACCGATTCAAAGCCCAGTTTGGTCTCCCCGGCAGTCTGAATCAGCCGGGGGATATAGATCACCCGGCCCTTGCCGTAAGCAAAGGAAACGGACTCATTGTCCGACAGGATGTTTTTATCACCGGATATGCCGGTGCTGGTGGCGTACATTTCATCCGGAACGCTTCGTCTTCGCAGCCGCCTCCAGTCGTCATAACGGCCGGTGTTTCCGGTGAGGACCAGTCCGCCGCCCTCCTGCACAAATTTCTCCACGGCCTGAATCGTCGAATCGGCAAGGCTCTCCTGGTCGGCCAGGACGAGGACCTCATAATTATCGAAGTGGCCGAGTCTGCTGGTCGAAGATGATGTCGAAAGGGATCTGCCGCTGCTGCAACACCTGTTCGGCCATGTTCACCGCCATCTGGGTGTCATAATTATTGTACGCCATGGATGGATAACTCCTGAGAACAGCCACCTTCTCCGCGCCCTCCATGCCGTTGTAAAGGTCTTTGTGAGCGAGCCAGAAATTCGAGGTATTTTTTTCCGGGACCTTCCGGAATGCCGTGCCCGAGAGATCCGATTGTCCTGTTCAGGGCGAGATTCTCGGCAAAATCACGGTCCTTCAGATTGCCGGTCATGATAAAATTGTGTGTGGTGCGCCCCAGCTTGTAATGCCTGAATTTACCGATCGCCACGCCGTCTTCCCAACCGCGGGTAGTTCGTATCCTCGGTCCAGATCACGTTGGTGTACTGCATCAGGTCGGGGTGGTTGATCCCGGCTTCCCAGGCTCTGTTGCTTCCAACCAGTCCGTGGGGGTTGACCTCAATGACCACTTCCTTGTTGAGGTTTCTGACAAAGCGTGCACATTCGGCCAGGCGGGAGGTGAAGGTCCAACAGCGGAAATCCACCCATTCCTGGACCACCGGGTCATCGACCGTCAGCTGCTTTTCCGCCGGATTCTCATCGTTCCACATGGGAGGCATGACATACGACAGGTCGGTGAACCCGAAACGTTCCAGCCGTTGTTCCGGGGTGTACTTTTGGGTGAGATATATCCCGGAAAGCTTTGATGGTTGCCGGATTGAAATCGGCCGAAGGGGGATAGTTATAATCGAAATTATCGAAATGGATGAAATCAGTTTTAACCGAGTCCACCACGTATCGCAGGATCCGGTTCTTAAAGTAATCCATGTAGGCCTCCTTGTTGAAGCAGGGCCTGTAACGGAAGGATTGCTGGTAGCCATAGGTCAGCATCAGCGGCTTGCCATTCTCGTCGACCTGGTACCACAGGTCGGTCTTTGCTTCCGGCACCTCGGCAAAAAATGTTTCGTAGGCCATGGTGTTCCACTGCACGTACGTATCCGCCTTCAGGCCGTATTTATGGGCAATGGCAATGGCTTTGGCCACCTTGTCCATGTTTTCTTTCTCCGCTTTGAAGCCGAATCCCTTGTAACAGCTCACGTGGTAAACCGTGACCCCTGACTCCGCCAGGGCTTTGATAAAAGGTTCGGCCATCTGGTCATCGTACTGTTCCTTCTGCCATTGGTTAAATTTCGGGCTGTTGCGCCTGACCTGGAAAATCCAGGGTTCGTGCGTTGCTCCTGCATCGGCGAAACCGTTCCTGATCCAGACAGGGGTATACCGGGCCGGGTCTTCCCGGCTTTCCTGCGCGGAAGTCAGGCCGGGGAAAAGCACGACCGCCAGGAGGAGGGTGAGGACACGGAGTAAATTATGGCTTCTGTTCATGACTCCTGGTATTAAAGGCGGGTGGCCGCCCGCCGTATTTTCGGATTCAGATTACAGTTTCCCGGCCACGGAGATATCATCCCGGTTCAGCTTCTTCAGAACGTTTTCTGACCACTGGTAGCTGTCGGGCATGGTCCCGATAAATTCAGTCCGTGTGGGGCTGATCAGCGCCGGAATTTCCCCCAGGTCGGTTGCCCTGAGGCAGTTCAGCATCTCGGTCGCCGCTCCTTTACCGTCGGGGTCGCTGGCCATATCCTGTGAGGCGGGGGGATTTTCCAGGTAGAGCTGGCTGATGTTCCCGTCCATCAGGGCGGCGTACAAGGCAACCACGCCCATCTCATTGCGGGCCGCAATCCGGATCTGCGAAGGATCGACGCCGTTCAGGGTGCGGCAGAATTCGATGCACCGGAGAAGATCATAAACCTGCATGGAGGCGATGGTTCTGCCGGTCCACGCGGCTGCGCGGCGGATGTGCCATTGAAGGGACGGGTCCCATCCGGTCTCACCCACGCCGCGAACATCAAAATAGGCGATGTTCCATTCACGGCTGTGGGCCGATACGTAGGCTTCCGAGGCCCATCGTTCCTCGTCGTAATTCCGGAGAACGATCACCAGCGGCTTTTTCTGCGTGGTGTCCTGGTTCCAGTGGAAATCGACTTTCAGGCGCCAGCCTTCTTCAGGAACGAAACTGTAGATTTTCCAGCCGTATTTCCCGCCATCAGCCGAACGGAATTCCATACGCGAATCGAAGGGAACTTCCGTTTTTGGAAAAGCGCCGAAGGTTTCCTTCCTGAGAAATTCCCGCACCGATTCACGGCTGGATTTCAGATCCTGTTCGTTGTTGATTTCCGGAACTTTATGGAGGCTGACAAACGAATTCTGGATCGTCGTCGTCCGGTCATCGGCCGGCGGACCGTCAACATAGACGTTCAATTCTTCTTCCGAAAGCAGGTCGCTTGCCGTGGTATCGTTGTCGCCGGTTTGTTCAGGCGCCACGTCTTTGCCCATCAGGTTTTTCAGGAAGAACGAATTGATCCCTTCCCTGGAAAGGCGGTGGTATGAATGGCCACCGGGTGTTTCAATGAACCCGACATTATCCGGTTTGCCCGAAAACCGTGTAGACACCTTTGATGTCTTTATACAGCCGCCGGACCGACTCGATGGTATTGAGCCCGTCGCGATCGGCCTGGCAGATCAGAAGGGGCCGGGGAGCGATCAGAGCGCCGATGTTCTGGAAATCAATGTCATAAGTGTTGATGGGCATCATGCAGTCGCAATGCCCGTCGATGGTCCGCGTCCCGATCTGTGCCTCCAGGGTGCTGGCGCCGCAAACCGGGGCCACGGCTTTGACCCTGGGATCGGCGGCGGCGATGTACCAGCTTTGTGAACCTCCGCCCGAGATGCCGGTGACCCCGAGTTTATCAGGATCCACCTCGGGACGTGCGGCGAGAAGATCGAGGCCGCGGATGGCATTCCACAGTTCCACCCCGGCGGGATCATACCCACGGCTGTACCAGTTGAACCATCCCTTTGCATATTCACCCCAGTGATAGCCTTTGACTTCGCCCATCTGGATGGTCTCGATGATCAGGCACACAAAGCCCAGCTGGGCATATTTTGCCGGGAAAGGCTGGTAATGGACCTGCTGTGTAGGCGAGTGACCGCATACATAAAGAATGGCGGCCCGGGGTTTCTTGATACCGTCGGGAACATAGAGGTTGGCAGGGACATACAGGCCGGGAAGGGACTCGTAATAGAGTTTCTCGATGTGATAACCATCACGCTGGATGGTCCCCGTGACTTTCACATTCAGCGGCGTGCGTTCACTGTCGATGTAGTCCTGGATCCCCATCATCTCGGTGAATTCACGGTATCGTTCGGGTCTGGCCTTTTCCCATTCATCCTGGCTCTTGATGCCATCGAGGGAATGATCGGTGATGTCTTTGGCTACCCTCGAAAGGTAAGCCTGCATATTGTTTGCCGGCCAGCAGTCCTCTCCGGCCGTTTCTTTGACTGTCGTGCTCCCGCATCCGGCGAAGAAAAGCGCCAAACCCAGTAACAGGGTTCCGGGAAAAATTTTGTTGATTCGCATGGCTATGGATTTTGTTTTTAGTGCTGTACGTTTTGTCATCGTGTTACATCGCCGGGCGGGCGATATCTCAGAGGTATTTTTTCATCCAGTCATAGTGCATCTGCTCGGCTTCCGGTGTGGGCGAATGCCCGGTTCCGTGATTGTAGAATCCCAGCCTCCGGGGATCTTTACCATATAACTCGTAGACCGGGCGGACCGCTTCAATATAGGGCACGCTTTTTTCACCGTCGGCAGATTCGCCGCCGATCAGCAGAAAAGGTTTCGGTGCGGCCAGCGACAGGACTTCGTGCTGCTGATGGCCAAATTCGTGGATCTCTTTTCCGAGATACCAGATCGCATCCCAGTTGGAAAAATCGATCCCGATACCGCCTTCATTGCTGACAATCACCCTGACCCGGTCGTCGAAGGCGCCGAGATAAAGCACTTCCTTTGCTCCCAGGGAATGACCCGTAGCACCGATCCTGCCGGGATCTGTCTCGTCCTGGCTTAGCAGAACGTCCACTGCCCTCTGGGCGTCGAAAAGCATTTTGGCCATTCCCTTTCGATCCGGGATGCCTTTTCATGAACTGAAGGGTCGTCTCCTCACCTGAACTCAGGGGCCTCCCGTCGTGCCACAAATAGCACTGCGGACAAAAGACGATATATCCCTGCCGGGCAAATTTATAGCCAAACGGAAGAATTTTTCCCTTCTCCACACCGGCAATGTACTTCATCTCGAAATCACTCGTGGAATGCATGGCGACAATAGCAGGCCGTTTCCCGGTCACCTTTTCCGGTTTCAGCAGGTAGCCGATGTCAGTGATGCCCGGCTCCCCCTCGTATTCCACCAACTGCCTGATCACCCCTCCCCCGCGCTCCTCCTTCAGCACCTTTAATACAGGCTTTGCCGGGTTTGGTTCCAGCATCCCAAGGTAGCCGGCCCAACGGTCATAAATGATTTTGCGCTTTACCTTCCACTCCCCAAGGGTGTTGATCGGGTTGCCATCCGGCCCTGTCAGCAGGGGATCCAGCCCATCTGTGACCTCCCGGCCCGGGGACGGGACTTTTCGCATCATTCCCAGACCGCCAATGGCCAGGGTCGATGCGCCAATGAACCTTCTCCTTTTCATGTGGTTTGTGATTTTATCGGACTGGAATACCAGCATGGGAAATTAACAAAAATTATGAAGTCTTTCAAAACTTTTACAGAGAATTTCATTATTTTACATTTCCAGGTATTTCGACTTCAATAAAAGGTTATGAAGGAAAATTATCTTATCCTTCTATTCATTTCTCTCAAAAACTCATGGAAAGAATCGTGAAAATTATGTACTTTTAACCATTCAGAGTTCAAGTTTTCACCTCCGGATTTCAACGGTTTTACATTCAACTTTAACCGCTTACCGGTTTAATTCCCATAAGTATGAAACGGTTTAATTTTTCATACATCCTATTTGCAGGAAGCTTCATAACCTTATTAAATATGAATCTCCAGGCCCAGTACCAACCTGCCGGACACCGGAATCTGCCTCCCGGGATCGTACCTGTCAGCAAACCCGGGAATTATGGGGAAGAAGGAACGACCTACATGCTGACCCAGGACATCACCTCGGACCGGAGCACGGTTTTCCTGGGGAAAAATGTCACCCTCGATCTGAATGGCTACACCCTGACCTATGCCGACGGGTACTATGGGCACGTTCCGAACTACGGTTTTGAAGAGGGGATGAAGGGATGGGATGTTTCCGGGGCTCCCGGGGCGCAGATCCGGAGTACGAAAGATCATAAATTCATTGGCGACAGCCTGATGAGTCTCAAGACAGGCGATGAGATCGTATCGGGTTACGTTACACTCCCGGTGGCCAACCGGTCGTATTTCGCCATGTGCGGTGTGACCGGGAACTATTACAACGACATGGGGGGAGACCTGAGCAAGGATATGCGCGTGAGCATATACGTGGAAGACGCCCGGGGCAGGGAAGTGAAATGCACCACGGCATACGGCGACACGACGATGCAAAGCTGCCCGGTCATCAACCGGTCGGCACGGCTCGGCGGAGGGTTCGTTTTCGCCCATCTCAACAACCTCCCGGTAGGCCAATACCGGATCAGGGTCAGGGCGGAGAATGACTGCCTTGTCGATCAGGTGGATATCCGCCCGGCCATGGACGCCGGCATCAGCATCGTTGAGAAAACGGATCCCTACGGACACTACGATCATCTCTACAATATCATTCACAGCGCCTTTTTTGACTATACGGCTGATGTGAAAACCGGCAGGCCCCTTCCCGGGATCCCTGTTGCTCAGGGTCCCGGAACGGTAACCATCAAAAACGGGATCATCAAAAACGGTACGGTCGGCGTGATGTCGTGGGGTATTGAATCCACCGCTGAAGACGTCAGTGTCATCCTCGACAATGTCCGTATCGTTTCTTCCGGCATTAATACCACGGCTGTGGATGTTCCCCAGGCAACGATCACCAACTGTCGGTTTGAGATCACCAATCCTTTTCTCATCAACCGGCACGGTTCACAGTTTTATGCGGTGGACCTCAGGGGAGAGCAGCCTTCCGAGGTCTCTTCGTCGGAATTTTATGGGGGCCAGGGCTGCCTGGTGTTTAAGGGCCTGAATTCAAAGATCTACCATAACCTGTTTGTGAACCATCAGACCGTGACCAACCATTACAGTGTCATGGCCATGGGTGACGGTTCGCAGGTCTTCGGTAACCGGTTTGAACCGGAGATCGGATCGGGACTTGAAATTTTCCGTCACAAGAACATCCTGATCTTCGACAATGTCTTTGTCATCAAGGCCGCGCCGCCCAGTTGCGAGTATAATGAACATTACAGCACCAATGCCATCCGGCTGGCCGATTACGGGGCCAAACCCGGATCTCCCACAGGCAGCTACGGAAACCGGGTGTACAACAACACCTTCTATATCACCGGGAAAAAATACCCGGAATATCCCGGCTACATCCCCATGGCATCGGCGTTTTTCTTCAGCGCCAGCGCCGGTGAAAATGATGTATTCGGCAACACGATCGTCGTGAACCAGGAGGATCCGGGAACCGATGCCGAAGCCTTTGCTTTTTTTATCGGGAACGCGCGAGGAGGCAAACTCTATCATAACCGGATCGTTTCCAATGTGACCCCCATATGGGTGGGAAGCAGTTACGGCAGGGCCACAGGCACCGTCCTGTCGCGCAATATTATCGAAAAAGCCCCCGGATCGCCGGCGGGACAGCTGCCCTTGCGGCTGGGTTCCCATGAACAGCCCGACTATCTCTGCGATCATGTGGAGTTCCGTTCGAACGTTTTCGTGGGCTGGGATTTCGGGGTGAATGCCACCGACCAGGAAAACTCGTATTACCTGTACAATACCCTCACGGTGAATGTCACCGACAAAAATGACCGGCCCGTCAGCGGGGCTGAAGTGAAAATCACGGATCAGGGCGGGAAAGAAGTGGCCACCAGGAAAACGGATCCGGACGGACGGATAACCCTTGAATTGCCCGACCGGTATGTGGACGGAAACGCCGTCACCGGGTATTCCCCGTATACGGTCGTTTCAGGCAAGGCCCGGAAAGAGGTCAATCTGGACCGAAACAGGGAAATTTTCCTCTCGCGCTGACCGGAAGAGGCCGCTTGTTAAACATTCACGGACCTGGTTTCCCGGTTTTCAACAGACCAGGTCAACCAAACACAGATGTCGATGAGAAACACATGCGTTTTCCTCTTTTCTGCCCTTCTTCTCCTGGCCTCGTGTAACCGGCAGAGAAGCCGGAATGCCGTGGATTTCCCGGAGGTGTCAGGACCCGTTCAGATCACGGACAATGCCAGGGAGCATCTGTATGCCAGTTATTATGGCATCAATTCGTTCAGCGCGTCCGAAAAATATGCCACCGTCCTGGAAACGGATGTGAAATTCCGGATACCCGATGAAAAAGACACTGCCGTCCTGGGACTCGTCGATCTGGAAACCCATGAATTCAAGCCGGTGGCACGGACAACGGCCTGGAACTTCCAGCAGGGATGCATGGCGCACTGGCTCGGGACCTCTCCCGATTCGCTCATCATTTACAATGATCTGCGCGGGGGCAAATTTGTCTCAGTCATTCTCAACGTTCACACCGGGGAAGAGAAGAAGGTGATCCCTTATCCCGTGAGCGCCGTATCGCACGACGGCCGGAAGGCGCTCAGTCTCAATTACGGAAGGATCCGCATGACACGGCCCGATTATGGGTATGGTGGCGGCGGACAGGATCCGGAAGCGGACGTTCAGTTCCCCTCCGACGGCGGCATTTCCCTCATCGACCTGCAAACCGGTCAGGCGACCCTCATTGTTCCCATATCGCGCATCAGGGACCTCGTCCCGGCGGTTCCCCCCGGGGGCCTGGAGTATTTTAACCATACCCTTTTCAGCCGGGATGACAGCAAGGTGTTCTGGCTGGCACGGGCCAGACCCACATGGAATACGACAGCCTTCACCGTCAACGCCGACGGGTCGGATCTCCGTCGCTGTTTCCCCGACGGGTGGGAAGGATCCCACTTCGACTGGCTCGACGGTGATCACCTGATGGTCACCGCCAAATACGATGCCCTGCAGTATGCCCATGTCCTGTTCACCGTCGGAAAAGAAGATTATTTCCGTCTCGGCAACGGAGCCCTCGATTTTGATGCCCATGGAACATTCTCTCCCGACGGGCGGTGGATGGTCACCGATACCTATCCCAGCGCCGGTATGAACGAACAGAAAATCTTTCTCATGGACATGAGGACGCAGGCCATCCTTTCGCTCGGTCGCTTCCCTGAACCTCCTGAATACAAGGGCGGATGGAGGTGCGACCTCCATTGCCGGTGGAGCCCGGAAGGGGATATCATCGGCTTTAATTCGACACGGAACGGAAGCCGGCAGGTTTATATCATGAAGTTGAATGTTAAAAATGTTAAATGAATCCCGCCGGGGATTCCTGTCTCCGGCCCTTATATCCCGCGTTCTATGAAGCATTTGTTGAAGAGAGTCATCCGAGCACTTCCGGCCGTTTTTCTGGCCGCAGTGGCATTGCCCGCTGTACATGCAGCCGGTATCACCATCATCGACGGTCATCATTACAGCCGGGTTTTCGGGGAAATCCGCAATTACCGGATCTTCCTTCCCCCGGGCTATGACGAAAATCCGGATAAACATTACCCGGTCATTTATTTCTACCATGGCTGGTCACAACGCTATTTCGGGAGCATCTATGTGCCGGATGCAGATGAAGGAGAGAGCAACGGGGGTGACAATATCGCCAACTACGTGGCCAGTCACGATGTGATCGTGGTCAAACCCGACGGTTATAACCGGAGACCGGATGAACCGTATTACCTGAGACCATACAATGTCGGTCCGGTGGAGACCTACCGGCAGTTCCCGCTGTATTTTCCCGAAATCGTCCACTATATCGATGCCACCTACCGGACGATCCCCGACCGCGACCACCGGGCAATTTCCGGACTGTCGATGGGCGGGTTCATGACATTATGGATCGCCGGGAAATATCCCGGCATGGTTTGCGCCGCCGGGGACTTTTGCGGATCGGTCGAGTTTGAAGCCGGGCCTCTCGGCTTTCCCGCCGAATACCGGCACCTCGATATGTACGGCAACTATGCCGGCGTGAACGTCCGGCTCAATTACGGCGACCAGGATTTCATCCGTGATTACCATCACGATATGAACAAGATCTGGACCCGTGTGATGGATAACTACCAGTTCGCGGTTTACCATGCCGCACATTCCACCTGCGGACTGAGCGATATGTTCGACTTCATCATGCAGACCTTTGAAAACCCGCCTGCCAAACCGGAGATCTGGAACCATATCGATGTTTACCCGACCTTCACAGTATGGGATTATACCGTGAACACCGACCGGCATTATCCCGGGTTCACCCTGCTTCAGAATGTGAACGAACATGGTTTCCGGACCTCCGTCAGGGAATTCCTGCCCGACGGCTCACTGATGCCCTTCGTGAAAATGTTGGTGGTCACCGCCCCGGTGTACGAAAAGAACCGGGCTTACCTGGTGAATGACGTGAACCTTTCAACGCACAAGACACGGAATTATGAGGTCAGTAGCGACGCGGAGGGACGGATCCGGATCAGTCTCGACGGCGACCTTCATGAAATCGGCATAAACCGGCCGGATGACGGGCCCGAGATTGTTTTCGCTTCGGCCGGACCCGAAAACATGGGCTGGCTCACCCCGGGAAAAACCGTCAGGCTGAACGTCAGCCTTCTGAACAAGGGGCATGCTGCAGCTTCGAATGTCGGGGCCACCCTTTATTCCAACAACGGTGATGTCAGTTTCCGAAACTCCACGTCTCCGATTCGGAACCATTGACACGGGTGCCGTCGTTTCCTCTGAAAAGCCCTTCATTTTTCTCATCCGGAATGATTCGGCGCTGGTGGAACAGTTCCGGCTGGTCATTTCCGGCCAAAACGGGAAGAAATGGACCCGCACCTTCGAACTTCCTGTCAGACCCGATGTGCCTGAATTTAAGGATTTCGTGGTGGCCGACGGCAGGACCTTCACGGTGGCGGCCGCCGGCAACGACTCCGCATCCCTGTTTTTGGGGAAGGGAAACGGCGATGGCATTGCCAACCCGGGCGAGTCTGTCGTCATTCTGGTGAAAGATCATGGCATTTACCACAGGACGGAAATCCTGGTCAACGACCCCTGGATCAATCCCCACGGTGTGAAGATCAGGAAGTCTGACAACTGGGGAAGTTACGACCATGTCGGGGCCTCCGAAAAATATTCCGTCCCACTCTTAGCCTCCGAAACCCCTGAGGGACATGTCGCCGAGATGCTGGCCACATACTGGCTCCCTGACTATCCGTATCACATCATCACCCGGGGCATCGTCAGGCTGCCGGTCAGGGGCAAAGATACGACGCCGCCGGTGGTCAGGGAAGCCGGCGTGAGCGGCGACAATACCATCCATGCGTGGCTGTTCGACGGAGGAAAGATCGGCAGGGTGGAGGCGAAACTGATCCGGGATGACGACCAGGCCAATTCCTGGGATGAACCCCTGGATAAGAGCAAGGGTGAAAAATCCTTCATCGTCGCCCTGAATGATGATGGCCTTAACGGCGACCGCGTAGCAAACGACTTCCGCTTCAGCGCAACGGTCAATCCAACGGAGTTCGGCTTATACCGCCTGACCCTCGAGGTCACCGATGCGGAAGGCAATTCATCTGAAATACGTGTTCCGGGTTTGTTTCCAATGCATTGACCATCATTCATGATAACTTTTAGCCGGTGGCAGTATCCCTTTAAAATCAAAAGACGTATATATGAAAAGACTAAATCGAATTCCGCTGTTCATTGCTCTCCTGGCGGGGACTGCTGTAACGGTCCTTCAAACCGGATGTAACCGGAATGCCGGTAAAAGTGAAACGTTTTACACCATGGACGATTTCGGCAAGGCGGATAAGATCGACATTCATTGTCATATTAACTCGAAACGCCCCTATTTCCTTCAACAGGCAGAGGCAGACAATTTCCGCATTCTCACGATCAATACCGATGCCTTCGATACCGTCCCCATTGAAAAGCAACAGGAGATCGCCCTCTACCAGATGAAGGCTTTTCCCGGCCGCATCCATTACCTCACGACCTTTTCCATGGACGGGTGGGATGATCCGGGCTGGCAGCAGAAAACGATCGATTACCTTGGCGAATCGTTTAAGAAAGGCGCACTGGGGGTCAAGGTATGGAAGAACATCGGGATGGTGGCCAGGGACAAAAACGGAACCTTTATCATGATCGATAATCCGCAGTTCGACCCGGTCATCGATTACATCGTGAAACAGGGGAAACCGATCTGCGGTCACCTCGGAGAACCGAAAGACTGCTGGCTGCCTGTGGACCAGATGGAAGTGAATGACGATAAGAAGTATTACCGTGAATATCCCCAATATCACATGTACCTGCATCCGGAGTATCCTTCCTATGAAGATCAGATCCAGGCCAGGGACAGTATGCTGAAGAAACATCCGGACCTGCATTTTATGGGAGCTCACCTGGGCAGCATGGAATGGAGTGTGGATATGCTCGCCGCACATTTCGACGAATTTCCCAATCTTTGGGTGGATATGGCCGGACGTTTCGGTCACCTCGAAGTGCAGAGTCTGAAGGATTACGATAAGGTTCGCCAGTTCTTTATCAAATACCAGGACCGGATCCTCTACGGGACCGATATGGGGGATTATGAAGGCTGGAATGGAACCCCCGATGGCATCAAGCAGGCCACCCACGAGGAGTGGCAGAAGAACTGGAGATATCTCGCCACGTCCGACACCCTCAGCTCATGGAAGGTCGGCGGGGGATTCAAAGGTCTCCACCTGCCCAAAGAAGTCATCGACAAGATCTATCACAAAAATGCCGAACGGCTTTTCCCGGGGATATAGCATCATGTATCGGATCGGTGGTTTTTAAGGTCTGATTTTTCCCCGTACCCCCGCCCTTCGGCTCAGGGACCGGATTTACCGGTTATGGTAAAATTCTATGCTTTTTTACGTGAAGATCGTTACGTTCGTGTCATTCCCCGTACCCACGTACCACTGTACCCGACGTACCCACGTACCCACGTTCCCACTTTCCCACGTACCCACGTACCCACGTACCCACATACCCACGTACCCACGTACCCACGTACCCACTACACGTACCCACGTACCCACGTACCCACGTACCCACGTACCCACGTACCCACGTACCCCCGTACCCACGTCCCCACCTAAATCTTCGACCAATCGAGTCCCTTCAGGATTTTCTGTTTCTCATCGAGCCTGAAGATCCGGTGCGCGTTTCCATAGAGCAGGCTGTCGGTGAGGGTGAGGGCCTCTTTCTTGGTCATGAAGCCTTCATCGGTCAGGTCGGTGAGTACCGAAGCGATGCCGCTCCGGGCGATGACGGAATGGCCCAGCACGGGTTCCACGGGAACATAGTCGCCGCCGAAGGTCAGGATCTTATTGGCCGGGACGGTGACCAGGTATTTTTTGAGGAAATCCTTTGATGCGACCGGGTTGAGGATCCAGGACCAGCACATGTCGAGGTACGCATTGGGATATTGTTTGGCCACCGTCAGCATCTCCTCGTAGTAGGGGTAACCCAGGTGGAAGAATACGAACTTCGTGTCTTTCGACTGGTCGCAGAGGTAACAGGCATCGACGGGGTTGTTGCGTACTTTTTTCAGCTGCATCCTGTCGGTTTTTCCTTTCCACTGGGCGAGGTAGCCCGTATGGAGCTTTACCGGCAGCTGGTATTCGGTGGCTTTTCCGACGACGTACCAGAAAAGATGATCCTCCATCTTTTTGCGGTCTTTGCCTTTGAGATCACGGCCCCTGAGGTAGTTCTTGACAGATCCGCCTCACATCGCCGGCATCGGTCTTTTTGAAATCGATGTTGCGCTGGTAGGCCAGGCCTATTTTAACCGCAACGATGTATTTCCCGTATTTCCGGAACCACCAGTCGATGACGGCATGCCAGTCTTCGAGTTCTTTCACCTCAATGCCGGCCGGATCTTTATATTCGGCTGCTCCCGGAGTGGTGATGAGGTTATCGGCCCAGAGATCCGTCATCAGAAACCCCGGATCGGACGATTTCATGAGGGGATAGCCGTTGACCTGGCAGGATTCGATATTGGCCCGGGTCTTCAGGATCTCATTGTAAAATCCCGGATGGACCATTTTCTGGTACCCCGACTGCAAGTCCTTGATCGTAGCGTCATTCAGTTCATCGATATCGTAAAGTTCCTTCATGGAAATACGCACCGCCCATGCATAGCCGGTTTGTTTGATGTACGGCCACCAGGGTTTCAGAATTTTCCATTTATCCAGGGGATCGACCCCGGGCGAAAAGAAGCGGTCGTAATCTTCGGCCGGCATTCCGGCCGAACGCATATCGGAATCGATATAATGACTGAAGAGCATGGTCCAGTCGTTGCACTTCCCGTCAATGACCGGCTTTCCACTCAATCTCTCTTTTTCGTCGGGCAGGTGCTCATGCGTGTCGGCGATGGGGGTGCTGAACACTTTGTTCCAGATCTCCTGCTCGGTGGAATCATTCCCCTGTCGCCCGGCGGCAGGAGCCCTGAAACCGGAAAGGGCGAAAGCGGCGGACCCCATCCCGAGATATTTGAAAAAATCCCTGCGTTTGTATTGGTTTAGGTTCATCGGCTGATCAGTATGGATCACTATAGAATAAATTTACAACGATTCGTAGTATAATGCCATAAATGAAATATACAGTAATTAATCATTACTTCGGTAAAAAAAATACAAGGCAGTAAATCCGGTTTGTGTTTATGAGCACAGCACTAACCGAGCACCACATGGATAACGGATCGTATCGTGCATCGCTTATCATTATCATTTCTTTAACCCGACACCCATGGATAACACGATTTTTAAAATCCAGCGGACAAGGATGTCAGCTTTCTGAATAGTGGCAGCTGAAATATGCCGCTTCCTGTGAACAGATATTAAAAACGGTCACCCAATATACACAAATTTTCAACGGATATCCTGCTCCGATAATTTCCTCCGGTAAAATGCAGCAGAAGCCTGGCCGGAGCCCCTCCCGCTTTACCCTGTGAGATCACCCAAAAACCCATGACTGGCGGCATTGACGGAGAGATGTCCGCATTGCAACATCCCGGTTAATCGTTAATTAAACGTTAATATGGCCCCGGGTCGTACCCGGGACTTGAATTTCGATATTCAATATCCGTATCTTCGCTGAATTCTGCTGAAAATCAGTTAACGGGCTTTTACGAAGATTGTTTGTTGATACCCGAAATTTAGTTCGTCTTCTTTCACCAAAAAAGCAGGCATGATGAAAAAGAATCCAAAGGAAAAGGCTCCGGGAGATCAACCGTTAACCGGTCGACATGATGGGCAGTCTCAGAACGACTCGCCGGAAGTCTCTGCCGGTAGCAGGACAATGGGTGTCCGGTCGCTCGTCTTCAACACCAATCACGAATCGCCATCTCGCTATTACCCCGGGAAAAAGGATTTCATCTGGAACGGACATTGATCCTTCCCGTGTCAGGGAACTGGGCATGCAGATCAAAAAAATTTCCGAATCACAAAATAAACAGCGCCAGCACCGGAGGAGTGCCGCCGTGCCGGGAGTGGCCATCCTGTTCACCGGCAGGAGCCGGGCCGGGAAGTCACGGGCCTCCGAACTGCTCGCCCAGGAACTCGGGCATTCACTTTACCGCGTCGATATGCAGAAGGTGGTCAGTAAATATATCGGTGAGACGGAGAAAAACCTGCGCCGGCTCTTCAATGCGGCCGAGCGTGCCGATGCATTGCTGATCTTCGAGGAAGCCGAGGACCTGTTCGGTAAACGCACCGGGGCAGGAGACAGTCATGACCGTTTCGCCAATCTCGAGATCAGTTATCTTCTCCGGCAAATAGAGGATTTCAGAGGTGTGGCCATATTATCGAACAATTCACGGAACCAGCCGGGCCATCCCTTTCTTCACCGGTTCCGGTTCGTCATTCATTTCCCTTCCGGGGAGAACGAATGACGAGTTTCTTATTTTCCCCCGGAAAATCAGCGTCCCGTCAGGAGTTTGCAGGTTTCCATCCCATGCCTGATTTTCCGGTTCAGTTCCCTCACCAGGTGATCATAGCTTCCCTGGTTTCCGCACGAATACATCGATTCGAACGGATCTCTGTCGATGATGCTTTCGAGCAGGGCCTCCGGGGAAGGCGCTTCCTTCAGCCGCGCATATTCGTCATAGGTATACTTCGTAAAGGCGGCATTCGCATTGATTCCCCTCCGGTCCAGAAGGTATCCCCCGGAAAGATGTACCGGCAGGGAAAGGGTTCCATTGATGAAAAGATCGGCCGGGGCAGGGTAGGAGACTACGCGGTCTTTTTCCGCATTCAGGATCACCGGAACGTTATGCTCATAATCGGCCGTCGTTTTGTAGATGATGACCGGTGCCATGGCCCGGAAGGCCGTTCCGGGGTCCCGGGTGGCATGGCAGGAAAAGATGAGGGGAAGCAGGAGGAAAATGGACAGTCTTTTCATGGTTTCAGGATCTTTTTAACGATAACCTGGTTTTCCCGGATGACATGCACGAAATAGACGCCGGCTTCCAGTCCTGAAATGTCGATTGTGATCGCGGCTTTGCCGGCCTCCCGCTCAAGGACCGTCCTGCCCTGCATATCGGTGATCTCAACCGACCGGATCATCCCGTCACCTTCGATGGTCAGCCTGTCAGTGGCCGGATTGGGATAGACCTTCGTTCCATTGTCGTGCAAGGGGTCCAGGGTGTTGGCCACGGTTCGCGTCACCCGGATGTCGAGGAGATAGGTCCCGGTCTGACCCTCATAAAACGGAGCCACGCCGAACCGGATCTGACCGCCGTTGCCGACATGGATCGTTCCTTCCATGATATCGTCGTAAGCCTCCGACCAGCCGTTGCCGGTGTCCCATGTCCAGAGGACATCATCGGTATAGGTTTGCCCGTTCCCGCTGTTGTATGAGTCATGCACCCGCGCTGTCACCTCATAGTTATAACCCCCGGGAAGTGAAATACGGTAAAAATCAACGTCCGTTCCCAGGTGGATCGTCGATCCGTCGGTGGTCGCAGAGGCTGAATTTCCCGTGAAAGCCAGGTTAAAGGCATATGCTTTTTCTCCCGTATCATTGTTCTCATACTTGTCGGCCCCGACGGGAGCGGCTTTGACGATGATTTTCACCGGGTTGGCATGGTTTGATGAACCGCTGAGGATCCATTCGCCGCCGGCGGGTTTGTGCGAGAGCGCCAGGAGATAGGTGCCGGGGGTGACGGTGAGCCCTTCGGAATGAAACGCCATGTCGTCGTAATAATAGCCGGGCTGCAGGTCGGCGCCGCTGACTGTCTCTATGGGTGCCGCATAATTTCCCTCGATATCGTAGAGCGCTACTTCAAAATCCCCGTTGAACACCTGGGTGCCGTTGTTGAGGATATCGGCAGTGACCGTGAAGGGTTGGCCGCTGGTGATCGCGTCACCGGTGCTGATCACGAAATCATCATAGAGCTCGATGTCGCTGGTGTAGTAGATCTTAAACGGGAGGTTATTGGTGAAGGAACCGTCACCGGCCGCCGTCCAGTCCCCTCCTGTTGGGCGGAAGAAAGTGATGGCATGGTAATTCCCCGGCAGAAGCGTCACCGATCCCGGGTTTGAGAACGTCAGCCCTTCACTAAAATGCATGTTGCTACCCAGAGACAGTCCTTCCATCAGGCCTCCGAATTCCACGAAACGGTAGTTCTCGTCGAACATGGCGATGGCCATATCTCCTGAAAATGTTGTTTTGCCGAAGTTGGCTACATCGGTTTTCAGGTCGAAAGCCCTGGTGTACCTCACCGGGTTTTCTGAAATCGTGAGAGAAGCATACAGGGTGAGATCGTAATTCACGGTATTGTCGGGTGGCTCGATGCCAATGAGGGCCTGCTGGTTGCTGTTATAACCTCCGGAACCCCCGCCGATGCCTGTTCCTTCCGGATCGAGGGCATCAAGGCTGAAAAAGCCGTCGTAATAACCCGACCAGCCCCAGTTAAAGTGGAAGTAGTTATTGGAATCATAGCCATCGCACACGAAGGCATGTCCTCCCTCAGAACCCGAACCTGCATAAGCGACTGGTTTGCCGGCATCGAGCTCTGTTTTAAGGGCCGCGATCCAGGTTGATGTCGTATAGTTCTGCCGGACGATCCCGTGGAGGCTCTGTTTGTAACCGAAATAGGTTTTCAAGGCATATTCCACGCAATTTTCAACCGGACTCCGAAGGCTGACCAGGTAAGCGCCGCTGCCGCCGTTCGAAGCCGTTCCGTAATCCATATCGATGCTGACGCCACAATGGTACATCAGGGTCGCGACAGCCAGGTTCGGACCGGTAAGGTTGTCGGGCATGGAGGACCAGTCATAGGTTGTCGACCCGAAGTTGGCCGACAGGTTGCCATAGGTGTCGTGCTGGTAGGAATGGAAGCCGCTGCCCCGCACGGGGTATTCCCAGTAGTTCATGATCTGCGCCATGGCTGTGGCTGCACAACCGGTCACTGTCCGTTCACCCTCCTCATTGTCCAGGGGACATAAGGCATTGTAATAGGGGCTCTGATTCCATTGGCTCGTCAGCAGGGGGCCGACCTGGCCGGCCTGGACTTTTGGAAGGGAAGAAATGCCGGAGGACAGCTCTTCCCACAGGGTTTCGACCTCCCGGGTCACTTCACCTGGATGCGCCCGGATATACCGGATCTGTTCCTTATACCCTTCAAACCATTTTTTAAAGTTGGAAGGGATCCGGACGGGATCGAAGGTGCCGCTCAGGGCATAGCCGAGGACGGGGACCGCGCCGTCATCGCCGGAAACAAGGATGAAACCGTCCTGTGCATTGATGTTGAAAATGTAAACAGGCTGACCGGATGGTGCCGATTTGAGGGCTGTCATTCCGGGCGACCCGGAGGGCATTTCAACGAGTTCAAGACGGAAGGACGGTCCCGATTTCAACCGGCCCGGCTGGTTGATGAGCAGGAACCGGGTGGCGACGGTCCTGGCCCGGTCGACCGGCACATCCTTTCCGGATGCGTACACGGTGAAAGCCAGGAATACGGAGAACAGAAGGAACTTCATCGAATGTAAATATGGTTTTTCGTTGACGCAGCACGGGTTGCCATCTTCGATCACTCCCTCTGAAACTCCGAGAAAACAGTCAACAGAAAAAGGCAAAGGACCTTTTGCAGCATGAAACGCTGTTGACAGTATCCCTGCATTCCGTGTTTCTCAAACAAATTTAGGGAAATTTTATCACCCTTTGACTCCTGAATGAAAAATTGTACAGCGTGAGGTAAAAACACCTTTTTGCCCATTTCCGGGGAAGGCAGGGACAGACCATCCGTGAGGGAACTCAAAGGGTTCCGTCGTCAGGCTAAAGATTCCGGAAATACCTGACCAGGTTCACGATGATGGTCACCACGACACTAACCAGGATCAGCGAGGTGACGGGGAAAAAGATCCGGGTATTTCCTCTCCGGATGTTGATATCGCCGGGTAAATGCCCGAACCATTTCACCAGGAAGGGGGCGAACTGAAGGATCAATCCGATGACGATGATGATCACACCGATGACGATAAGCCATTTACCCATGTCGGACTTCATTGACGTGTCTTTTCTCTCCATCCGGTGAGGACGCCGGCCAGAGGTGCCGTCCCCCACCCTTAACTGAAGGGCTGGCGGCATGCCTGTTTTTTTCGGCCCGGAAGGCGGCATCCTGGCCAAAAATACGAAAAACGACGGAGAAACCCTTCGGCTGTGAAATATATCCTCTGAAGGATGGCAATACACTGATGATTTCGTAATTTTATTTTTCCCTAACGGATGCCATAGCGAATAAAATGAGAAAAACAGTATGGCACGGATAATTAATTTAAAAGGAGAACTGCTGGTTCTTTCCATTGTCGTTTTGGCGAATTTGCCGGCATCAAGGATTTGGTCGCAACCGGCCGGCGTTCTCCTGTCGGTTGATGGTTCAACGACGTGTGAATATCAATATGGCTAAGATGTGCCGTTATACACTGAAATGAGAACCACCTGCCGTGTCCGGGGCTTCATGAAGCCAGGGGATGCAGGTCTCAGCTTTGATTGATAAGATTTCTAAAAAGAGAATAATGAAAATTGAATTGCAGTCAACCATAACATGCCCATATTGCGGATTTAGCCATCTTACGACCATGCCAACAGATGCCTGTCAGATTTTTTACGAATGCCCCAATTGTAAAAAAATCCTGAGGCCGAAGAAAGGGGATTGTTGTGTTTTCTGCTCCTACGGGAGCGTAAAATGTCCGCCGGTACAAGAAAGCGGCAGGTTTGATTGTTGTGGATAAAAGCAAGCCGGAGAAATTCAGAGTTCGCACCTGAATGACGATTTTTGGACTATGATTAAATGATGAAATGAATACTATGATGTTGAAGAAATTGATTGAATGATGAAATGAATACTATGATGTTGAAGAAATTGATTGAATGATGAAATGAATACAATTTGAACTATGATTAAATGATGAAATGAATACTATGATGTTGAAGAAATTGCTGAATCAATGGGGGTATCATAGTCCATCATTCCATCATTTCCATCATAGTTCGCACCTGAATATCGACTTTTGAACTATGATTGAATGATGAAATGAATACTATGATGTTGAAGAAATTGATTGAATGATGAAATGAATACTATGATGTTGAAGAAATTGATTGAATGATGAAATGAATACTATGATGTTGAAGAAATTGCTGAATCAAAGGGGGTATCATAGTCCATCATTCCATCATTTCCATCATAGTTCGAACCTGAATGACGATTTTTGGACTATGATTAAATGATGAAATGAATACTATGATGTTGAAGAAATTGATTGAATGATGAAATGAATACTATGATGTTGAAGAAATTGCTGAATCAAAGGGGGTATCATAGTCCATCATTCCATCATTTTCATCATAGTTCGAAACTGAATGACGACTTTTGAACTATGATTAAATGATGAAATGAATACTATGATGTTGATAGATTAATTGCTTGAATAATGAGGGTATTATAGTCCATCATTCCTATCCATGTTGAAGACACATTGATTGAATGATGAAATGAATACTATGATGTTGAAGAAATTGATTGAATGAAGAAATGAATACTATGATGTCGAATAAATTGCTGAATCAATGGGGATATCATAGTCCATCATTCCATCATTTCCATCATAGTTCGAAACTGAATGACGATTTTTGAACTATGATTGAATGATGAAATGAATACTATGATGTCGAATAAATTGCTGAATCAATGGGGGTATCATAGTCCATCATTCCATCATTTCCATCATAGTTCGAACCTGAACGATGACTTTTGAACTATGATTGAATGATGAAATGAATACTATGATGTTGAAGAAATTGCTGAATTAAAGGGGGTATCATAGTCCATCATTCCATCATTTCCATCATAGTTCGAAACTGAACGACGATTTTTGGACTATGATTAAATGATGAAATGAATACTATGATGTTGAAGAAATTGACTGAATGATGAAATGGGGTATCATAGTCCATCATTCGAATCAATTCCATCAAGTTCGAAACTGAATGACGTATTCATAGTCCATGATTCAATCATTAAATCCATACTATGATGTTCGCACCTGAAACGATTGACTTTTGAACTATGACTTGAATGATGAAATGAATACTATGATGTTGAAGAAATTGATTGAATGATGAAATGAATACTATGATGTCGAAGAAATTGATTGAATGATGAAATGAATACTATGATGTTGAAGAAATTGATTGAATGATGAAATGAATACTATGATGTTGAAGAAATTGATTGAATGATGAAATGAATACTATGATGTTGAAGAAATTGCTGAATTAAAGGGGGTATCATAGTCCATCATTCCATCATTTCCATCATAGTTCGAAACTGAACGACGACTTTTGGACTATGATTAAATGATGAAATGAATACTATGATGTTGAAGAAATTGATTTGATATGAATGATGAAATGAATACTATGATGTTGAAGAAATTGCTGAATCAATGAGGGTATCATAGTCCATCATTCCATCATTTTCATCATAGTTCGAAAATCAATGGGGGTATCATAGTCCATCATTCCATCATTTCCATCATAGTTCGAAAATCAATGAGGGTAACATAGTCCATCATTCCATCATTTCCATCATAGTTCGAACCTGAATGATGCAATCATTTCCATCACAGTTATAAAATATCGAATATGTCAGATTATATCGATCCCCAATACCCCGATTCCGAATTGACGGGAAAAATTATTGGATGTGCAATGGAAGTTCATCGCATTCTTGGTAACGGTTTCCAGGAAGTTGTATACCAAAGGGCGTTGTCTATTGAGATGGATATGAATGATATCCTGCATGAAAGGGAAAAAACCATGCCGTTGAAATATAAGGGACATGATGTAGGAACCAGGCGGGTGGATTTTTTCGTGATGGAAAAGATCATGGTTGAAATCAAAGCCATTTCCGAATTAACGGACCGGGATCTTGCCCAGGCGATCAATTATCTTGAGGCTTATGATATGAAAACCGGATTGCTGATCAATTTCGGAAACACACGTCTGCAATTTAAGAGGGTAGTAAACAATAAAATATGACGATTCTGCAATTTACAAAATGTAAATTACAAATGGCATATGAGGACATGTTTTGAAAAAAGATGGGTTGAATGATCAGATTTGGTTGTTTATTTTGAAGGGAAATGGGTTGCGTAATAACAAAAAAGCCTGAAAATCAATGACTTTCAGGCTTATTTGGCGGTCCGGACGGGACTCGAACCCGCGACCTCCGGCGTGACAGGCCGGCATTCTAACCAACTGAACTACCGAACCGGGTCGCTTTGATCAACACGCTGTGTTTCTCAAATGCCCTGCAAAAATACATGTTTTTTTAGAACCGCAAAACTTAATTTGAAAATTTTATTTCGCCCCCTTCTATCCGCTTCACCCTCCACCATTTGAGACCTTCATCACCCACCTTAAAGATCACCCGTGAAGATTTCCTGCCCCATAAACCAATCCGTCAAACCAAAAGGTTATGTTAATAATTTCACTTATTTATCGTTTGTAATGTAATATTCCTTTCAAAAATAGTACCTTCACCATGGATTTGAAAGGAAAAGACGGGGAATCCTCCTGTTTTGGATTAGCAATGGTATGACAACTATGAAAGAAATCATCTTTAAGCCCTTCCTGCTGCTGGTTTTCGTGCTGGCCCTGGCCAACTCATGCGTCGACAGTTACATGCCACGGATTGATGAAGGCGATGCTTCTCCTGTGCTTGTGGTGGAAGGTGAAGTCACCAATGAGGAAGGTCCGTTCCGCGTGAAACTTTCCCGCACCGAAGCCCTTAATAAGCCCCAGATCCAGGTGGATTCCGTTCTGGGAGCCGACGTCCGGATCATCGATGACCTGGGGACGATTTTCCAGCTTTCCTATACCAAAAACGGGTGGTACGAAACCGCCGACCAACACCTGAAAGGCGCGCCAGGGAGAACATATACCCTGAATATCACCACCGACGATGGTCAGCAGTACGAATCCACTCCCGTCCGCATGCTCGATGCCCCGGACATCGATAGCGTTTACTTCAGGGAGGAAGCCGTGACTTCGCTGGAAAACCAGAACGAGGTGACCGGGAAACAACTGAATATCTACGTCGATTCGAAACCTTCCGCCGGATCTCCGGAATTCCTGAAATGGACCTACAGTGAAACCTGGGAGATCCATATGAACAAGCAGGACATCCGGGTGAAAACGGGTGAATCGGCCGGATCCATCGTCAACATGAACGTTGACCTTGCCCCGGGGATAAAGGAAAAGTGCTGGATCACCAAACCTTCCGCATCTATCCTGATCGGAACCGGTAAGAACAACCCCCGGAACAACGTGAGCGGAATGTTGCTCACCTCGATCAAACAGGGAGATGACCGGCTTAATGTCAAATACAGTATCTTAGTCAAACAATATGCCCTGAGCGAGGAAATGTACAGGTTCTGGAAAATGCTGAAAGAGGCCAATGAGCAGACGGGAGGGATGTACGACCGGATACCGGCGCAGACCTTCGGGAATATCGACCGGTGCGATCAGGCCGGGAAAGCCCTGGGATATTTCGGTGCCTCTGCCGTCAGGTCGGAACGGATCTTTATCAATCCCGGGGATCAAACCATGAAATCGGTCAGTCCTTATGCCGGGTGTATTTACACCACCCACCCCAATCCCCGGGTCGTTGTTTTTGTCTATGGCACTTCGATCGGGACGGGGGAAACCGTGTACACCCAGGATCTGTATTGTTCCGATTGCCGGATTTACGGCTCGGGTGTTGAACCCGGCTTCTGGCAATAGAAGCCTGATGGATCAGTTATTAGGCAACCGGATCGTTCTCATTTTTCACGAAGCAACGGCCAGTCGAAATGTGCGGGCCTCCGTTGGTTCGTCCATTCCGGTACGATGGAAAGCGCCCGGATATATGATGAAGGCCATGAAATTCCGTGTTTACACAATCTCCGTCAGCCTGGCTGCCGGTATTTTGACGATTCCCGCATGCGTCGATCCTTACCGGCCCGTCATCGATGTGAAAGATACACAACCCATCCTGGTGGTCCAGGGAACGGTCACCGACGCGATGGGACCCTTTTCGGTGAAGCTGACCCAATCCGTCGATATTTTCAATAACCTGAGCGTCAACGAAAGTGAACCGCCTGTCACTGGCGCCGATGTCCACATCATCGACGACAAGGGGCACGATTATCATCTTCTGGAGTCTACCGGTGGTTGGTACCGGACGGCCGAAGAAGATCTGAAAGGCGATACCGGGAATACCTACATCCTTACCATTGCCACTGCCGATGGGAAAGAGTACGAATCTTCCCCTCAACTGCTCACCGCCGTGCCGGATATCGATTCCGTCTATTTTGAGGAGACCGAAATAACGCATTTCGAAGGAGATAAGCCGGTCACGGAGACCTGGCTCAACATCCTTGCCGACAGCAAACCTGCTGACCAGGAAATGTATTTCCGCTGGGATTGTGACGAAACGTGGGAGTTCCATATGCCCACACGCATCCTGGTGGACCATGGGCCACCAAATCCAAATGTATTCTCTTACGAACCGCCTTCATGGGAAACCATCACCATTGATGCCGCGAATGAACAAAAATGCTGGATCACCGAACCGACAAGGAAGATCCTCGTCACTTCCACTACCGGGTACCCGGACCGGACCGTGAAACATTTTCTGCTGCAATCCATCGGTCCGCCGGGTGACAAGCTGAATATCCGGTACAGCATACTTGTCAGACAGTATGCGATCGATAAGGAAGTCTACGGGATCCTGCGCAGGTTGAGAGATGCCAATGTTGAAACCGCAGGACTTTATTCCACAAACCCCGGGCAGGTTTTCGGTAACATCTCCTGTTGCAGCTCCGGCGAGAAGGCCCTGGGCTATTTTATGGCTTCCGGAATGAAGACACGAAGAATCTTTATCCTGCCTGAAGACCACCATGTCACCCCGGGAAATGCGTTCGACGGTTGCGGTTGGTCCACCGACCCTGCTGATTATGTCAGGCTCTATCTCTACGGGACCTATGACGGCCGTAAAGTCTGGAGCGACAACCGCTATTGTGTGGATTGTACCGTCAGGGGGACCCGGATTAAACCGGATTTCTGGTAAGTCAACGCTTTTGTGCGATGAACGAAAGGATATGTAATATAAATGTCTTTTATTTTATAATATGTTACGATACTATTGAAATAAAGAGTATGTTTATGTGGATTTTGAAAGTTGAGAGTTTTTATTTCCTATCAGAGAAATTGACAACATGATCATAAAGGCACTATATCGTTCATCGCGGGCAGAAAAGTACGTCAAACGGGCATTTTTGCTGGTCGCCGTTATGCTTTTATTACCGACGGTCGCCTTTCCCCAGGGGATTCCCAAAGAACTTTCGGACAACCCGCTGTATTCGCATCAGAAGGACATCATCAACGGCGTGAAGTGGGTTTATGAAATGAAATACCGCGGCAACCCTTTTCTCTCGGATAAATACTGGCCCCTGGCGGAGATCAGGTATCACGGGGAGGATTTTACCGGGGTGAAAATGAATTATGATCTTTACACCGACCAGTTCATCATTTTCATTCCTGAAAAGGGCAAGGAAAAATATGTGCTTCCCCGAAAGGATTACCTGGAAGGTTTCACCTACACCGACAGCATGACGGGGGTCAGGAGGCATTTTGAATTTGAACTGGTTCCCGGGACAAAGGAGAAGCGATTATACGAAATTGCCTGGAAGGGCAGGAACGTTGAATATCTCATCAGGCATGAAGTCACCACCAAAAGCCGGATCGAGAACGGATTCCTTGGCGACTACATCCGAAGGGTCGGGCTATACCTCATCGTGGGCGACCGTTTCGGGTCATTCCGCAACCGGCGTACATTGCTGGCCCTCCTTGATGATCACTTCGACGAGATGAAGAAGTTCATCCGGAAGAACAGGATCAAGATCAACATCCGCCATTACGACGATGTCGTCAGGGTGGTGAAGTACTATGAACAGCTGGAGACCGGGAATGCCCCGGTGAATAAGAATTAGAGCCGGCCGGCGCGCAGATACAACAGGATATATGAAAAGTTTTTTTTGGATATCGGCATTTCTTCTTCTTCCGCTCTGCGGTATTTACGCCCAGGAGGGTTCGATACGTATTTCCGGCAGCTACCGGGGGGTTCCGCTGGAAACTTTTTTCCGCGATGTTGAGCAGAGATACCCAGTCAGGTTTTATTATGATGAAATCTCTGCCGACAGTGTTTATGTGACCGCGGAATTTGAAAATACCCCGGTCGAAGACTGCCTGGATCAGCTTTTCAGAGGCAAACTGCTCCACTATTACATGGCCGGTTCTGGCCGCATCATCATTTATAGCGGAGCCGCGATGAAAAGCCTTTTCCCGGAAATGGCCGTGACTGTGCAGGAAGAAAAGAAGTCGCCTGAGAAGCTGACCCGGGAGCGGCTGAACCGTCTGCAATACCAGATCTTCAATATCGGCACACCGGGCAAATCGACATCCTCCTTTGCCACGATCACCGGGCACGTCAAAAACTTCGAGACAGGCGACCCGGTCGTGGGAGCCAACGTTTACGTTGCAGAAACCCAGAAGGGCGCTTCAACAAACCGGGTGGGGTATTTCCGGCTTACCCTTCCCACGGGGAACCACATCCTGAATTTCAGCTGTGTGGGGATGGAGCCGACACGCCGGATCGTCAACCTGTATTCCGACGGCACCATCGACGTGGAACTGCTCACGCAGATCAATGCCCTGGCCGATGTGAAGGTGACGGCCAGCCGCGAGGGCAATGTCGGTGAGATCCACAGCGGGTTGGAACGGATCAATATCCAGATGTTGAAATCCATTCCGGCACTTTTCGGCGAGCCCGATGTCATTAAGGGCATGCTCACCCTTCCCGGCGTCCAGACCGTGGGGGAAGGAACTTCCGGCTTCAACGTCCGGGGTGGCAAAACCGATGAAAACCTGATTCTCCTCGACCAGGCTCCGATGTATTACCCCTCCCATTTCTTCGGAATATTTTCGGCGGTGAACTCGGGAATCGTCGATAATGCCGTCCTCTACAAAGGCAGCATGCCGGTGAAATACGGCGGAAGGCTATCGTCGGTGCTTGAGATCAATACCATCGAGGGAAACAAGGAAAAGATCGAAGGTGCGGCCGGCATAAGTCCGATCTCGACTCAGTTCCACATCGACGGACCCATTGCCAAAAATTCAACCTTCCTGGCAAGTTTCCGGACAACTTACTCCAACTGGGTCCTGAATGCCATCAAGGTGCCTGAATTGTACAAGAGCAAGGTCAGCTTCTATGACGGGCAGATCAAAACCAACCTCAACCTCAACGAGAAGAATGCCCTATCCATCGATGTTTACAAGAGCAACGACCGTTTCCAGCTAAACAGCGATTCAGTCTACAATTACAACAATGCCATTGCATCGGTGATGTTGCGGCACACGATTTCCAAACATGTGAAGTCGCAGACGGGGCTGTCATACAGTAGTTTCGGCTACAACATTGCCAATGAGACCAATGTCAACCAGGCCTTCCAGCTTACCCATTCACTCGAGGATATCGGCTTGAAGAGCAATTTTGAATATTCCCCCACGGTGGATCTGAAATTTAATTTCGGCGCCGATGTCGATCATTATTCGGTCAATCCCGGTGAGCGGATCGCCGGCAACCTGTCAGACATCACCTCGTTCCGCATCAACCGGGAGAAGGCCATTGAATTTGGCGTTTATGCAGGCAGTGAGTACAGTTTGACCCGGCGGCTGAGGGTCGAGGGCGGCTTACGCTTCTCGGGGATGCTGGGCTTTGGAAACGGGAAAAGGTACGTCTATGCGCCGGGGATGCCCTATACGACCGATAATATCATCGATACCCTCATCACCCCGACCAACCGGGTTCAGTCGCATTATGTGAACCCCGAATTCCGGTTTTCGGCAAATTATTCCCTCGACCGGAACAGCAGTGTGAAACTGAGCTACAGCAAAACGGCCCAGTACATCCACATGCTCTCCAATACCACGGCCATTTCACCCACCGATACCTGGAAACTCAGCGACACCTACCTGGCACCCCAAACCGGGAGGCAGGTTTCGGCCGGATATTTCAGGAATTTAAGCGATGACAAGCTGGAGACCTCCCTCGAGGTGTTTTACAAGAGGATCTACAATATCAAGGAATTTAAACCCGGCGCGGAGCTGCTCCTGAATGATCATATCGAGACGGAGGTCCTCAACGGTCTGGGGAAATCCTATGGGGTGGAATTTTCGCTGGAGAAGAAAGGGGGAAGGGTTTTCGGAAGGGTGAATTATACGTACTCAAGAACCCTGATCAAATCCGATACGAAATTCAGGGAGGAAATCGTCAACAACGGCGAATATTTCCCGGCCAATTACGACAAGCCGCATAACCTGACCGTACTGGCCAACCTGAAAGCTTACAGACGGCTGGTTTTCTCCTCAACGCTCAATTACTCAACGGGCAGGCCGATCACCTACCCGGTGGCGCAGTACAAGCTCGGTGACCAGGTTTTCCTGCATTATTCCAAATACAACGAGTACCGGATCCCCGATTATTTTCGCGTTGACCTGTCGGTGACTCTCAACGGAAGCCTGAAAGCGCGTAAACTTGCCCGGGGGACCTTCACCTTCTCGCTGTACAATGTCACCGGCCGCAAGAACGCCTATTCAGTCTATTTCAAAAGTGAAGGAGCGACCTTCGATGCCTACAGACTGTCTATTTTCGGAACGGTTATCCCGACCATAACCTACAATTTGAATTTTTAGTCTGAACCTCTAGTGAGGGAAAAGACTGCAGATAAAACCATTTATGAAACGAATTTTCATTATCGCTGTCCTGATTCTGGGCCTTTCACCGGGAAACGACCTGTTTTCACAGGTAGCCTCCGCAAAGGAGAATGCCAGGTATCCTGTTGAAAAAATGACCGTTCAGCTGACTCATACCTGCGCGTTCACGGGAGAAGTGGTCTGGTTTAAGATCTATTGCACATCTCCTTTGTTTCCTGCGGTCGAACTCAGCCGGATGGCATACATCGAACTGGTCAATGATGATAATGCCTCGGTGATCCGGGAAAAGATCCTTCTCACGCATGGAGAGGGCAGGGGCGAGATGATGATCCCTGCCGATTTTAAAACCGGCATCTACCATGTCCTGGCCTATACGAACTGGATGAAAAATTTCGGTGAGGGGGCCTTCTTCCAAGAGGCACTGACGATCATCAACCCCGACGAACAGCTTCAGCTCCCGGCAGTTGACACCCTCGCTCCGGAAACACCTCAGGCCGTTGAACTTCCGGCTGGGGATCCATATCCCTTCGTGACCGTATCGACCGACAAATCGATGTACGCGACCCGGGAGCAAGTCACCGTGAATATCCGGGATACGCGCGATACCGGAGGGATCTATTCCGTGGCTGTTTACCGGAAGAGTCCCGGGCTGATCCGGGGTGGAGAAAAAACGGGCTTTCCGGAAGAAATCCGGCAGCCTGATCAGATCTCTTACCTTCCCGATTACCTGGGCGTGAGGCTCTCCGGTCACCTCGTCAGTGCATCGGGGACTCCCGTCACCGACGAAAATGTGATCCTTTCCTATCCCGGTCCGGGGACCGGCATCAACAGCACCACGACAGACAAAGACGGCGAATTTAATTTCCTCCTTCAGCCCGGGGAAGGGGACAAGGATGTCGTTTTTACCCTGCCCGGCCCGGGTGACCGGCTCACTCTCGACGAATCATTCTGGAACGGTTTTCGTGATCCGCCGCCACCGGCTGAACTGTCGACCGACAGTGCCTCGGTCGAATTCCTGAAAGAACGCTTTGCCCTGATCCAGCTGCAGCGGAGGTTTAAAAGCCCGAATTTCAGGAAGGACAGCAAGGCCGATTCGATCACCCCGAATGAAAACCTGACATTTTACACCAATCCGGGACTGAAGATCCGTTCGGCCGATTACATCCGCCTGGATTCCCTCGCCGAATACTTCTGGGAGCTCGTCCCCCCGGCGCGTTTCATCCAGCGAAAGGACGAATGCTCGATCGAAGTCATCAATCCGACCACCTTTTTTCCCTTAGAAGACAAACCGGGTATCTTCGTCGACGGGGTGCTTTATCCCGACTGTCACCAGATTGCCGGCATCCCGGTCGACGATCTGGATGAGATCGCTGTGGTGGATCACACCTATTACTACAGGGACTTCACGTTCGGCGGTATTGTGGATATCCACACCAAGCAGGCACGTTTCAACGATGTAAAACTTATGCCCGGCATGATCCGGGTGATGTACCCCATGGGCGCCATCCCTCAGTATGATTATGTGTCTGGCGGGGTCAGCGCTGCACCGGCCTCGACCAGGAAACCGGACCTGCGGTACCTGCTGTGCTGGGAGCCTGAAGTGACCCTCAGCGAGGGAGAACACGGGACAACGCTGCACTTTTCCACGAGCGATATTTCCGGGGAATACGTAATTTCGGTGGTCGGCCTGACCGGCGACGGAACGATCGTCCGGCGCGAACAGGAATTCCGCGTCAGGTGACCGCCCCGCTATCGGTGGATCAGTCCACAGCTTTCATCCCCGGAATTCCGGGTAACGTAAGGCGCTCTCCCCGGGAAAATCATTCACACGGCATGCGCACTTCAACCGGCCGGCTTTCATAAGACCTTCCTGAAGTAACCTTTTTTGGATAACTCCCTGTCCGCCCATTGCCTGATCCCGTTATCTTTTAGCCAGGGAAAGATACCAGGGGAGCGTCCGGTCATCCGCCGGATCTATTTCAGGGAAGTTCGTTCAGGACTCTCAGATCTTCGATAGGGATTGTATCATACGCGGGATCCAGGAACTGCATGATGACCCCGTTGGTCCAGCCGAATCCGTCCTGCGCCGGGTATTCGCCTCCCTTCCCCGCGAGTCCTTCCACCACATTGTACTTCTCGACGAATTTATGTCGCGTTGACAGGTAATACAGCACGTACCGCGTAAAATGTTCCCGTATCGAACCGGCCAGGTGATCCATGCCATACCGCTTCAATCCTTCGACGGTCATGTACTGGAGGGGCGGCCAGCCATTGGGATAGTCCCATTGCTGGCCGGTCTGGTGGCGGGATGTCACAATGCCGTAAGGGAAGGAGAGACTGTCTATCAGAACCTTCGCGCAGGCGCTGGCCTGATCTCTCCGGGCCAGGCTGAAAAACAGGGGATACATTCCGGCCGGACTGGTCACGCCCGTGAGTTTGCTGGACATGAAATTGTAATCGACGAAAAAATGTTCGGTTGTATCCCAGAAGAGGCTTTGAATCGCGGCTTTTCTCCGGTATGCCCTGTTTTGGTAGTCACGGGCTTCACTGGCCTGTCCGTTGATCCGGCAGGCCCTGGCCAACGTCGTTTCGAGATGCCAGAGCAGGCAGTTCAGGTCCACCGGAAGGATATGTGTCGTGATGATCGTCCCCAGGCTGTCCGGATCGCTGAGCCATCTGGAGCTGAAATCCCAACCGCTTTCGCAGGCTGCCCGGAGGTTCCGGTAAAGATCCGCCGGGTCCCGGGGGGTGCGGAGAGCGAGGCCCGAATCTTCCCGGAACGATTCCGGCCGCGGCCTGGCCCGGTCATCCCAGTAGCGGTTGAGGAAAAGGGTGTCGTTTACCCGGACAATCCTCCGGTAGGCCGGCCGTTTTGCAGAAACACTGTCCATTCCATCCATCCAGAAACGGTATTCGGTTTTCAACGCGGGCAGGTACTTAAGGCAAACGGAGTCGCCGTCGATGCCGGCCAGCAGTTCAACCATCATGGAGAAGAACGGTGGCTGGGACCGCGACAGGTAATACGTGCGGTTACCATTGGGAATGAAGCCGTACTGGTGCAGCAGGTAGGCAAAATTTCCGGTCATATCCCGGATCAGGTCATCGCGCCGGGAGGCTTTCAGCCCAAGCATCGTGAAATAGCTGTCCCAGTAATAGACCTCGCGAAACCTGCCGCCGGGAACCACATAGTCGTAGGGGAGGGGGATGAGCGACCCTTCCCGGACGCTATCCGTATGCCGGGTCAGGACTTTCCAGAGCGAGTCGATGTGTTGGGGAACCGTCCGGAGAGAGTCGAAGTGATACGTTGTCGTGGTTTGTGCCGGAAGGCGGAAATAGCTGAGGACAAAAGCGTGAAGATCGAAATTCCGTTTCACTGCAAGGCGGTTGTAGTCGGCGATGATCTGTGCCGTATCGTACTTCGGAATGCAATCGGGAAAGGTTTTGGAATCGGGGAAGACACCTGACATCTGCACCCTGGCAAACAACTCCCCGAAGCGATTGATCTGCCTGTTTTTATGGGCACATCCCGCCGCAAGGATCGAGAGGACGAAGATGAGGACAGACGTGAAGTACCTGGTGCGCCTCGGGGTATTGACATACAGAGCCATCGGGGAGTCACTTTTTAGGGTATAACCCTGGGACGCACCCGAAAGTTTTCAGGGTATGGCAGGAATGATGGGCTGGATTTTCAGGGTTTTCTTTCCCGGTCCTTCTTCTCCAGTGAAATATTCCGTATTTTCAGGTAATCGAGGATGAACTCAAAGGCCCTGTCGTCCTGGCCGACGATCTCGGGCGGGATCACGCCTTTTCGGTTGAAACCGCCCTCAAGGACCAGGGAGGCAGCCGCTGCGCAGGTGAAACCGGTTGTCCGGGCCATCGAACTTGTCCCCGTGCGTTCGTCGGAGGTATCATAGAGGTCGTACGAATACGTCATGCTCCTGCCGTTTTCATTCCCATTGATGACGACCCGCATCACGGTGAACTCCTTCTCTCCCTTTTTCAGTTCCCACCGGGGGAAGAGAAGCTTCGCCGTCACGTCGAGCGGTCTGACTTTCATCCCGTCAACATCGATACGGTTCGCCGAGAAAAAACCGAGCTCCCGCAGAACACGGAGATATTCCGTTGTTCCGGGGTAGCGGAGTGTCTTTTCGACCATGTCGGGGATCTCCGGCATGGTTTTGATCAGCGACCGCAAGCCGTCGGAGTTCCAGGCCTCCAGTGATCCGATTCCGGCAAAGTTGACGATTTCAGGGTCGGACAACGCTTCCTTGACCAGCAGTTTACCGTTCTCCATGAGCCGCGCCGGCCGGGTATACTCTTCAATAACATCGTGAGGCGACCATGAAGCCTTGTACTCCATCGGCCATTCCCGGGTGACCGGAAGACCGCCCACCATGCATTTGAAGGATTCGATCTGCATCCGGACGCTGTGATATCCGCAGATCAGGTGACTGAGCCCGGGAGCAACGCCGATGTCCGGCAAAACCGTGACATTGTGCTTCCTGGCCAGATCATCGAGTTCCAGGTAATCTTCCGGGCAGAACGAGATATCGACCAGATCCTTACCGGCATTGATCACCGTCTTCATCATCGCATAACCCAGATGGCCTGGAACGGCGCCCACGACCAGGGATGCATCGCCGATAGCTTTCGCCAGGATCTTACTGTCGGAGATGTCAGCCTCAACCACCCGGATGTCCGCTTCTTCATGAAGGGTCCGTAATGCCTCGTGGTTCACATCCACGGCGGTCACGTCGAAGAGATTGTTTTTCAAATCAGTGGCGATGGCCCGGCCGACCAGCCCGGCCCCAAGGACGACTATTTTTTTGCTCATGGAATCAGGTTTTTGTGTAAAATTACGAAATGTGCACGAGGTGGCAAGGGCGAATGGGAAACACTTCGGAAGGCGTGACGGAAACATGAGAGCCACACCGGGTAAAAACATTCCGGGTTGCTGCAGGGGGAGGATGATGATTTCAAAACCACCGGAAATTCATTATCTTCATCCCCGGATGACCAACCAGGACTGATATGAAAACATTTTTACTCCTCAGCATGCTATCGCTTGCCATGGTGACTGGATTTTCTCAGAACACCGTAAGTTTCAGCGATACCGCCATCGCTCATTCCGAAGGGATCGGGCTGAATGTATCCATCCGGTCCTATCCCGGATGGGATTTCAGCGGTCTGATATCCAATTACATTCCGCGATCGGGTCTCGAGCACAACCTGTCGAGGTCGGATGTCTGGAAGCGCATCAACTGTGAATGGTCGGCTTATACTGACGAGCCCTTCCAGGGAAAGCAGTCGGCGGCGATCGTCAGCCACGGCACGGTAAGCGATCCGGCCATTGTCAGGTGCCAGCCGGGATATTCGATGTATCTGCATAGCGGAGCGCAGTATGAACTTTCTTTCGCCCTGAAGAAGGACCCGGGATATACCGGCCTGTTTTCAGTCAAGCTCGGTGCATTGGCCGAAACGCCGGCCCAAGAGCCGACCACCGGCTGGCAGGTGTATACCTACACCTTCGACGGCAATAATGCCACGGCGCAGACCATCGATCTCCGGTTTTTCGCCGGGGGCACGCTGTACCTCGATGACATCCAGCTTCACCGGCTTCCCGATAAACGGGGTGACAGGTTCTCCTCTGAAATGATGAAGCTGCTAAAGGACCTGCATCCGGCGACGATACGGTGGGGCGCCCTCACGGCCAATGAATACAGTCTGGAAGGCGAGCCAGGAGGAAGTCATGAATGTTCAACCGGGTTTCCCTACAGCAATTTTACGATCGCCGATTATGTGAGCCTGTGCAACGATATTGGGATCTACAGCAATATCACTATCGGCACCGCATCGTACACCGATTATTTCAATGATCCCTCTACCATGAAGCGGTTCGTGGATTACCTGGGCGCAGGCCCCGGAAATCCCATGGGGGCGCTCCGGGAAGCGGAAGGGTATCATGAGCTGATCTCCGGTTCAAAAGGCATCATCGTGGAGCTCGGCAACGAGGTCTGGGGCTCCGATGCTCATAATGCGCCCTTTGCGGGTGCGGAAAGTTACGGTCAATGGACGGGACCGCTGATCGACAATTTAACGTCATCGGACTTTTATGATGAGGCAAAATTCAGGGTGACGTTCAGCGGGAGGGATATCGCCGACGCCGGAGGCTGGAGCAAGACTGTGA